>OZ245768.1:0-1489121 GCA_965227835.1 Patescibacteria group bacterium | reverse complement strand
TCTTGATACCAAAAATAATCACATCAACCACCGCATTTATAATTAGTATCATTAATTGGATTCCATACAGCACCTGCACTACTTCAAGATATTTTATCTCTTAATACTCATAGTATATTGTTACTTGTAGTATTATTTTGATCAAATTTCCAAATTAAATCTATTTTTTCATTTAATTTTAATTTATGTCAGGACTTTATGAAAAGATTTTCGGGATTTACATTTGAAGGAATTCTTGAAAATCAAAAATTTAAATTTACATTAGTGTCAGACAAATCATATTTTAAAACATCTATTTCTCATACAGGCCAAGAATTTCAAGTATACCACCAAAATCTTGTCCACCCCCCTCAATCAGTAATCATATCACAATAAACTTCAAATTCTTCTGTTCCAGCAGGATTTATCTTATAAACTCAATCTCAATTATCTAAGCTAGATTCTAGTATCCTCTTACAACTAGAATTATATATTGATTTTATTAATTCACTTCAGTCTCAACTAATCTTATCATTGTCATCTATATGAGATATATATTCTTCTCCTGTTGTAGTTATATCTAATTCTCAATTATCTTTTATCTCTCATATCTCTTGTACTGGTACATTTAAATTATCTCAACCCCCTGTTAATATTCATAGCTTCTTTCAACTTACCTTAACTTGTCTATCTGCATAATCTATATCATTAGATAATACTTCTCTTCTATTATATAAACTTACAGTTTCATTTGTTTCTTCTAGTAATGCCATTAATTGAAAGTTCTTTCTATTGTCTGTAGCATAGTATGAAAAATAAGTATTATCTAGTGGTTCTTTACCTTCTTTGTCATATTTAATTTTTTTTAGTACTTCTTCTCATGCATATCCTTGATATGCTATAGTATCTCAATTAGTTTTAACTTCTATGTAGTCATCGGGTATTGGTAGTCTTCATTTTGTTAGTGATAGTTTTAATCAGTCTCATATACTTTCTAGTTGTACTGTTCTGTTAGTATCTCTTACTCATGATAGGTAGTCTGTATAGCTTACAAATCATATTGTTCAGATTATTGCTAGTATTGTTACTACTACTATTAGTTCTACTAGGGTGAATGCTTTTTTTAGTTGGAGGGTTAGTTTGTTTTTCATTTTTTATTTTTTTATACTAAAATTTAATGTACAATTCTTGAAAAGATCAAGAGGTTTTATCGTAGGGAGAACTTTGTTTACTGTTTATAACAGTAGCTCATTGATTATATATACCTCAAGTACATCAATCATATACTGAAAAATAAGGTATTAAGTGATCTGTAAAGTTTCACCAAGAAGATTCATACCAATATTGATCAAAGGTTGTTCCGTATCAACATGAGTTTAAGGGCTCACGAAAATCATCTCATGAGTCACCATTAAAATTTAAAATAAAAGCTGTATCACTTTTTTGCCCTAATATATATATCTTATCCTCTTCATATAAAGATGCATAATTTCATCTAACATTATGTAATTTATATATCATTTCTTGAATTACATCTAAATTTGTATCATAATACTTATAATATCATCGTATTGTTTGTTCTCAATAAATTAGATTATTTACAATATCTCTTGAAATTCAGTAATGTTTTGTAGACGAGTTAGAGAAATTATTCATTTCAATATTTCAAGAATAATTTAGTCATGTTATAATTCTAGTAATTAAAGTCCACCCCCCTCAATCAGTACTCATATCACAATAAACTTCAAATTCTTCTGTTCCAGCAGGATTTATCTTATAAATTCAATCTCAATTATCTAAGCTAGATTCTAGTATCCTCTTACAACTAGAATTATAAATTGATTTTATTAATTCACTTCAACTTCAACTAATCTTATCACTATCATCTATATGGGATATATATTCATCTGGTGTAGTAGCTATATCTAATTCTCAATTATCTTTTATCTCTCATATCTCTTGTACTGGTACATTTAAATTATCTCAACCCCCTGTTAATATTCATAGCTTCTTTCAACTTACCTTAACTTGTCTATCTGCATAATCTATATCATTAGATAATACTTCTCCCTTAAATAAACTTACAGTTTCATTTGTTTCTTCTAGTAATGCCATTAATTGAAAGTTCTTTCTATTGTCTGTAGCATAGTATGAAAAATATGTATTATCTAGTGGGTCTTTACCTTCTTTATCATATTTAATTTTTTTTAGTACTTCTTCTCATGCATATCCTTGATATGCTATAGTATTTCAATTAGTTTTAACTTCTATATAGTCATCGGGTATTGGAAGTCTTCATCTTGTTAGTGATAGTTTTAGTCAATCTCATATACTTTCTAGTTGTACTGTTCTATTTGTATCTCTTACTCAAGATAGATAGTCTGTATAGCTTACAAATCATATTGTTCAGATTATAGCTAATATTGTTACTACTACTATTAGTTCTACTAGGGTGAATGCTTTTTTTAGTTGGAGGGTTAGTTTGTTTTTCATTTGAGGGGGAGTTAAGAGTTAAAAGTTGGAAAGTTAAAAGTTTTTTTATAAAAATTTCTACTAGGCAAAGGGATGAAGCTTTCTGTTGAAAGAGCTTGTTGTAAATTAAACTTTGACTATTAAAAAGAGAAAAAAGAGATATAATTAGATAGTAATTATATTCTAAGAAAATACCTATGTGAGAATCAAATCAAATAAGTTTTGTTATCCTAAACGAGCTAATTCCAGAAAATCATCAATATCGTAAATTTAAGAAATTGTGGAACTTTGATTGAGTAAATAAAATACTAAAAAATATAGATCTATGAAAAACTCATGTATGATATTGAGTAAAAAAATTATTTCTATGTTTACTAATCCAGTTTATGGAAGATCTATCAGATAGAGAGTTAGAGAAATATCTTGCAGAAAATTTAGCTGGTAAATGGTTTTGCTGATTTAAATTAACAGATAAAACTCCAGATCATAGTATATTCTCAAGAGCAAGAAAAAAGATATGAACAAAAGAACTATCAAAGATATTTGAAGATTTAAAAAATCAATTATCAAATAAGGGTTATATGAGTGAAGTGTTTACATTTGTAGATGCTTCTCATTTAGTTACTAAAGCTAATTTATGGGAAGAAAGAGATAAATGAATAAAAGAATGATATGAAAAAATGAATAATGAAACTCTTCCAAAAGTTGCTAATGATAAGGAAGCTAAAATTTGATCTAAGTGAAAAAATAAATTTTGGTATGGTTATAAAAAACATGCTAGTGTTGATATGCAATCTTGAATGATAAACAAGATAGCTATAACTCAAGCTAATGTAACAGATGCAAAGTGAATGAAGCATGTATTACCAAGTTCATGAGCAGTATATGCTGATAAGTGATATTGTATTTGACCGGCTGTAATATCAACAAAAAAGAAGTGATTACATCTATGTGCAATAAAGAAAAATAATATGAAAGATAAGAACAAGGATAAAGATAAGTTTTATTCTAAACTTAGATCTCCTTATGAGAGGGTATTTTCAAAAATGAATCATAGAGTGAGGTATAAGTCTGTAGTAAAAAACCAGTTTACTGCATTTATGGAGGCTATATCTTTTAATCTCAAAAGATTGGTTGTTTTAGAGGAAATCCGAATAACCTAGGTTAGTTTCCTTAGGTGGATTGTGTCTAAAATCCTAAATTTTATATAAATATGATTATAATTTAACAAAAAATAGATGAAACTTATAAATTTTTCATCTATTTACTACATTTTTTAATTAAAACTCTTTTTAAAATCAAAACGCAACAGACCCTGAAAGGATATAATGTAATATGGGACAAATGGTTAAAGCCATCTGCCTAAAGGAATATACTAAATTTAGGATAATTTGCAATTAAGTTTTATTTTGCAAAAATCTTACTATGCAAAGGGCTGAATGCAAATATTGTTAATTAGCAGAGGGCTAAATGCAAATATTGTTAATTAGCAGAGGGCTAAATGCAAATATTGTTAATTGAGCAAAGGATTGAATACAAATATTGTTAATGGGCAAAGGGCTAAAGCCCTCTGTTGAAGGGAAACAATAGATTAAAAAATAATTTATAGAGTAAAATTTATTTTATTATTCTCTACTCTTTAATAGTAATTTATATTCTATTCCTTCTGTTCTAATCTCCTCTAAGGAGAGTAGGGGTTGGGGGTGAGGTATAGATGGAGAGGGTGAGGTTCCCCCGGAGAGGGTTAGGGCTTTACGGGTTGGGATGAGTTAGAGAGAATTAAAATCAGATTTAATCTGGCTATAGTGATATTTCAAACCTAAAAAAATAACTAGAATAAAATTTATTCTAGTTATTTTAACTAAGTTTATCCACACCACCAGAAGGATACTTATTTTCTTCAACTATATTTAAAACCTTCTTAGATGTACCAAGAGAATCTGGCACAAACTCCATTCTAAAATTACTCGCATTTCAAGCAGTTTGAATCGTAAGCTCTCAATAATTAAACATATTAGAAAAAAATCATTTAGTTTTACTATTTACCTCTTGCACATCATTTAAACTACACTGAGATACCTCTCTATTTAAAAATCATACCTGCTCTATTCAAATTATTCTATAATTCGTTATTACATACATATCAAGCTCATGATTTATCCAACTTATATACATAAAAACTATGAAAGAATTTAGATAAACTAAACTAAAAATATTAACCAAAAGTTCAAATCAAAAAATCATATGCAAAACCACATTTATAAAAAGGCCAAAAAAACCATGTAATCAAAGCATTACAAAAACTATCCAGTGCCTTCTAATTACCTTTTCTATTTTTTCTCACTCCCTTAGATTTTCAAGCTGTAACATAGTTTTAAAATTTTAAGAAATACTAGGTTTTTTTATATGTAGAGGTTTTACACTCTTTAATTTCTCTAGTTTTATATTTTTGATTATAGTATGATAATCTATATTTTCAAGTATTTTAAAATACTGATTTTGTGAAATATCTCTTGTAATAAGATTAGGGTTTTCTCAATACAAGTATTTTATTTTGTTTTCTTTTAAGTAATTTAATATATCCCCATTTTTAAAAGCTTCTATTTTAGATTTTTTATCTTTTTTGAAAAAGCTATCCCTTTTAGAACAAGTTTTTATTATTGGATAGGAGCTGTATAAATCAAAGAAACTAATAGGAGTTAAATTTTTCTTTGTAACGAAATTTATAGTATTCACAAAAAGACAAACAGTTCTTACTCCAGTAAAGCTTCCAGGTCCAACGACAACAACAATATTTTCCAAATCATTATAAGATAAATTTTGTTCAGCCAAAAACATATCAAAAATATCTATTAGTTTTTCACTTTCATTTCAGAAAACCTCAATATCTTTTTTTAAGACTATTTCTTTTTTATCATCAAAAAGTATTATAGATCAAGACTCAGATATAGCATTTAAAAACAAATTCATAAAATACAACTTTATTTATAAGACCTTCTTATTATAATCCTCAAAAATTATTTGTAAAAGCAAAAATGTTAGAAAAAACATCTTATATAAATGCATGAAACTCCTTTAGTAAAGCCTTATTTTTGAGTGAAAATTTAAAAAAAGAAAAAAGTTTAGTCATTGTAGAGGATGATAAAACTCTTGAAAGCTATAAAAAAATATTTAGTTTTTTAAATTTTGATTGTAGAGTTGTAGAAAACTATGGGGTTTTAAACGACTTGGTATTTAGCAATAAATGATTCTTTATAACATCTATAAATAATCTAGAAAGCATAGATATAGTAAGTATAGAACAATTAAAGCACTTTAGTTTTGAATTTGAAGTATCTAAAAAATATTGTCTTAGTGAGATAACAAAAAAACTTATAGAGCTAAATTATCATTTTTCTGAATTTGAAGAGCCTGCTAGTTTTATAAAAAAATGAGACACTTTAAAAATAATATCTCCTGATAATAAAAATAAATATGAGATAAGTTTTTGGTGAGATGAGGTAGATGATATAAGAAATAATGGTGAAAAAACAGAAAAGATAAATATTTGAAACAATAAAAAAATTGAATCAAAAGATGTTTTGAAAGAAGAAAGTTTTTGAGATTTAAAAAACTTTTTTGGAATAATCCCAAAAGATTGTTTTTTTGTGCTTGATAATTTAAATTTTTCTAGGCATTATGATAGTCTAACAAAAAATATAGAAAATTTGAGTTTTTTTGATTATATTTGAAACAAAGATTTTTTCGTAAAAGATTTAGAAATAGTTATACCAAAAATAAAAAATATATCCGAGTTAAAAAATTCTCTTTGTAAGAAAAATTCTAAATTTTATACGAAAAATATTAAAACTATAAAAAATTTCTTGGAATATAACAATATAAAAAACTCACAAATATTTGAAACTGGCTGATTTTTTTTGAAAAGTTTTGAAACAAAAAAAGAGATAATAATCTGTGATGATATAATAAGAGAGATATTTATAAAAAAAAGAAGCAAGAGAATAAGCACCGATTTAGATTTGTTGTTGAAAATAAAAACTTGAGATTATGTAGTGCATATAGAACATTGAATAGGTATTTTTAAAAATATTGTAAAAAAAAGTGTATTTTCTAAAGAATCAAAAGAGACAATCAAGGAATATATAGAAATAGAATACTTATGAGAAGATAGGCTTTTTGTTCCTATATCAGAAGTATCAAGAGTAAATAAATATATATGAGTAGAAAATCCAAAGCTAACTTCTCTTTCCTGAAATTCTTGGGAGAAAAAACTAAAAGCAGTAAAAAAACAAGCCGAAGAGATAGCAGAAGAATTGGTAGAAATATATGCCAAAAGAGTTAAAAGAGAAGGTTTTAGTTTTGTAGAAAATAAAGATTTAGAGGATAAATTTAGGGGCTCGTTTCCATTTTTACATACACAGGATCAAATACAAGCAATAAAAGAAATTTTAGATGACATGTCTAAACCAACCCCAACAGATAGGCTTTTGATATGAGATGTTTGATTTGGAAAAACAGAGGTAGTTTTTAATGCTATATATAGAAGTTTTATAAACAAAAAACAATCTATATTGATAGTCCCTCTAGTAGTTTTGGCTTATGAACATTATCAAAAAGCAAAAGAAAGATTTAAGGGTTTTGGTTTAAATATATCAGTAATTACTAGACTTGAAAACGAAAAAAGCATAAAAGAAACTATGAGTTTGCTTGAAAAATGAGAAATACATTTGATAATATGAACTCATAAGCTTCTTACAGATAAGATAAAATATAAAAATCTATGACTTATAATAACAGATGAAGAACATAAATTTTGAGTTTCAGACAAGGAAAAAGTAAAGAAATTCAAGGTAAATATTGACTCAATTGCTATGAGTGCTACACCTATACCTAGAAGTTTGAATATGGCATTATCAAATATTAGACAAATATCTATCTTAAAAACAGCTCCTCATGGTAGACAGGATATAGAAACGATAATAAGCAGGTTTTCAGAAAATATTATAAATACTGCTTGAAAAAGAGAATTTGATAGAAAAGGACAGATGTTTTTTGTGCATAATAGAGTTTGAAATATAGAAAATATAAAAACTATTTTGAAGTCTGTATTTCCAAACAAAAAAATAATAGTAGCTCATGGGAAGCTTGCTTGAACAGACTTAGAAAAAGCAGTTATTGATTTTAAAAATAAAAAATATGATATACTTTTATCAACCACAGTTATAGAAAACTGAATAGATTTCCCCAATGTAAATACTATTATAATAAACAATGCCGAGAGTTTTTGATTAAGCCAAATTCATCAGCTTAGATGAAGGGTTTGAAGGTCTGAAAAAAAAGGATATTGTTTTCTACTTTATAAGTGAGAAAATCTGAAAACAAATACTGCTCAAAGATTGAAAACTATAGCTGAATATAGTTATCTTTGAGCGGGTTTTGAGTTGGCTATGAAAGATTTGGAAATAAGATGATGATGAGATTTGCTTGGTTTTAGACAAAGTTGACAAGCAAACCAAGTTGGGATTAATTTGTATCTAAAAATTATAGAAGAAAAAGTGGCAGAGTTGAGTTCTCTTATTTCAAAATCTAGTGATGAAGAGAAAAATTCTTCTACAGATAGTCTTGATTTGAGTATAGATACTAAAATAGATTTAGATATGGATTTGTATATTCCAGATGATGTGTTTGATTCAGAGCTGGATAAAATAAATTTTTATAGAGAAGCTGAAATGATTTTTGATTTGGATGATTTGGAGAATATGAAAATGGATTTTTCAGATAAGAGCCTTGTTTGATTAAAAAATTTATTTGATTTGATAGAGTTGAAAATAAGGGCTTCAAAATATATGATATGATCTATTAAAAAAATATGACTAAATTATCAAATTGATTTTGATTATAACTCACTGGAAAAATCAGAAAATGTGGATGAAGTAAAAATCCTAAAAGATTTTTTAGAAATGGATAAAGAAGTGAAGTTTAAGGTTATTACAGTTGGGAGGGTTAGGTCTAATACAAAAAATTTTGCAAATAATAAAAGTTTTATAGAATATATGTTGTCTTTGTTTGGGTGAAAAATAAGAAATGAAAAAGTAAAAAAAGTGAGTTAACAAAAGAGCCGTTAACTTAAGTTAACGGCTCTGATGGTTCTTATAAGAACTTAGCAATGTTTTTTCCGAAATTCTTTTGGATCCATACTGAGTTCTTTCATAAATAACCTAAAATTTTCCTTTCTTTCATCATTAAAAATAGTTTGTGTAGCTATAATATTATAGCATATATTTTGAAGTTTAGAAAATATATCAGGAGGTATTTTCACATACCATTTAATAAATTTAATGTATATATGAATTATATACGCACTTATAAGGAATGGAACGATAAAAATAGTTTGCTCCCAACTATCAGAAGTTATTACTTTCCATAAAAAAAAGATTAAATTAAAAAGAAGAAATCCAAAACAAAGAATAAGTAAATAATCAAATTTTCTTACTGACATTTTTTCCTCCTGAAAAATATTTAATGTAAAAGGACTTAACAATTTGGAAAAACTCAAATATTTTTAAAAATAATAAGTTCCAAAAAATTGTTAAATACATTATATTAATTTAATTGTTTTTGTCAATAAAAAATATTAATTAAATTAAAAAAACTATTTTAAAATTAAAATTATATAAAATGAAAAAAATAATATCTTTAATATCTGTGTTTTTTTTGCTTGTATCTTGTGGTAATTTAAATTCTAATAATAACAAAATGACTAAAAAAGTAGAAAAATGAAACAGTATAGCTGTAAGCTACACTGGTAAACTAGAAAATTGAGATGTGTTTGATTCTACAGAAAAACACGGATGAGAGTTTTTGAGATTTGAGGCTTGAGCATGACAGATGATAGCAGGTTTTGATGCTTGAGTTATAGGAATGAGTTTATGAGAAACAAAAAATATTGAAATAGAACCAAAAAATGCTTACGGAGAATATGATGAAAACAAAAAACAAACTTTGCTTAAAAAAGATTTGACTAGTTTCACAAATGCTTGATTTGAACTAAAGGTTTGAGAAAAAATACCAACTCAAATTTGAGAACTTGAAATATTAGCTTCTGATGATGAAAGTATAACTGTAGATACAAATCATCCCCTAGCTTGAAAAAAACTAATTTTTGAAGTTAAAATAGAAGAAATAAATTAGCAGAAAAATTTATAATGCAAAATAAGTTTTAATTTTTAAACCCCCAAGCAAATTTGCTTGGGGGTTTTATTGAAAAAATTTATGGATTATGTAAAAATTAAAAAGTAAAATTCTGGAATTGGTTCAAAAATTTGTTTTATTTTGTTTATTGAAGTAAAATATAGGTAGATAAATTTATTTAATACATATAAAATATTAATGAATAATAATAATAAATTAGAAATAAAAAAAAAGGGAAATGGATTATTTTGGTCTATACATTCACTATGATACAAAAAATGAGATAAAGAATTCAAAAATAAAGATCTTGGAATAAATGATATAATTAAGATTTTTTATATGAATGGTTATAAATATCCAGAAATAGAAATAATAATAGAAAATTATGGAAATGATTTTATAAAAAGACTTTATTATAGAGAAAGAAGAAGTAAAGATATAGGTAATCTATATAATGAAAAATGAGTATCCTTAAAAGAAGCTTTAGAATTTATGAAAATTAAAAGGGAATTTTTAGACTTATTTTGAAATGATTGAGACTACCCAGATAACTTGTGGAAAGATATTTCAAAAGTAGTACCTGGAGCAAAAAAGATTAGAAAAAGATGACTTGAAATACTAGATTGATGAAAACTAACTAATAGAAAATCTAGCCTTAAAAATCCTAGTATAAATACTATGTATATAAGTGATTTCTTGCAAAGAATTAATTTAAGTGATGTTTTTGCTATAGCTAAGGGAATTTTAAAAATTAGAGAATCGCAAAAAAGTGATATAAAAAAAAGAGTAGTAAAAATATTAGATAATCAGAATAAAAAATAAAGTATAATTTCTATTAGTTAAAAACCACATCCAAAACCTTCAAAGATAAACTTTTCTTTCAAAGCCAATTTTCTTGTGAAATATCAAAAATCAAAAAAATATCTCTCCCCTCTTTCAAAGCTACTTTTATTTCTTCATAATACTCTCACATATAAAAAGCAATTATTTTAAAGCCATATTTTGTAGTAAATTTTAAATGGTCTCTAGTTTTATTTCCTAAAAATTCTACTTTATATTCATTAAATCAATTTAGCATAAAAATAGGTTTTTCATTACCTATTCAAAAAGGTTTATAGTTGTTTATTTTGTATAAAAAGTTAAAACCAAGCTCATCAAAATTAACAAGTTTGGTTATTTCTATTTCTTTTTTATATTTTGAGAAATCTTTTTTATTCATTTCAAAAAGTATATCTTTTTTGAAATCCACAAATTTGTCTTTATCCAAACTAAAACCTGCAGCTTGTTTATGTCATCAAAATGCAGAAAACACATCTTTTCTTTTTTCAAGTAAATCTATCATAGAAAAATAATCTGGAGATCTACAACTAGCTACAAAAGAATCTCACTCGTCTTTCAAAACTATACATGGTTTATAATATTTTTCTGTAATCCTACCAGCCACTATTCACATTATACCATGAGGAATTTCTTTACTCATATAAAAAACTATATTATCTTTTGTATTTATATTGCTTTCAAAATCTTCCAAAAATTGTTTAGTTAAAAATTTTCTTTTTTCATTTAGTCATTGCAGTTCTGTAAGTGTTTTTTCTACAGAATCATTGTTGTTTAGAATTAAATTCACAGCCAAAAAAGCAGAGTCCATTCTTCAAGCCGCATTGAGTAAAGGTCATATAATAAATCAAAATATATCAGAATCTAGGTCTGTATCTAAATATGAATCTAGAAGAATTCTAATTCACCTAGATCTTGATTCTTTTATTTGTTTTAATCAAAGTGCAACAATCAATTTATTTTCTCAAGTAATAGGCATACAATCAGCCACAGTTCAAATAGCACAAATATCTGTAGAAGATAGAATATATTTTTTATAAGCTTCTTCTTTTAAATAAAAAGATGCTAGGGCCTGGACTAACTTGAATGCAACACCTGCTCAAGATAGATGTTTGTATGGATATAAACAATCTTTTCTTTTAGGATTTATGAAAGCTATAGAATTTTCGGGTGTTATTTCAGGTACTCAATGATGATCTGTAACTATTACATCAACTCAATTTTTTTTTGCATAATCTATTATTTCCATATCACGAGTACCACAATCAACAGTTACTATAAGACTAACTCATTTTTCCAAAGCTTCATTAACTACATTGAAATTTAATCAATATCAATCAGCTATTCTATGAGGTAGTCTATAGCTAGCTTTTATTCATATTTTCATAAAAAAATGCATCAAAATAGATGTTGATGTAACACCATCAACATCATAATCTCAAAAAATAAAAACCTTTTCTCATAGATCTTTTGCTTTTTTAATTCTAGACACAGCTCTATCCATATCTTTGAGTAAAAAAGGATTATACAAAGATTGTATACTAGCTAAATCAGATATATTTTCTCAAAATTTTTGTGATAATATAAAATCTAAATTTTCATCTAAGCTATCTAGACTAAATTTAACTATATTTCACTTAATTGATATTTGCTTTGTCATTAGAGAATTTGAATATTTTTATATTTTCATGGGAAGGTATGAAAAGTTGTATTTAAAAGTATAGAAATGTTTTGAATATGTCAAAGATAAGTGTAAATCATTCTTGATTTAAAAAGGAAAGTTTTTCTAAAAATAGAAACTTTCCAAAATAGCAAATGGCTAAAAGCCATATGTTGACGAATATATAAGAATGAAGTATATTTGCCTTTTTTCAAGCTATCTTCTTAAAACACTTTTATTTCTTGTATTAAACAAATTTTTATTATAATAACTTACCAAAATAAATAATTATAATTTTTAGACAAATGTTATATTCAAGTCATCAAATAAGAGAAAAATATATAGAGTACTTTAAGGAAAAATGACATAAAGAAATTCCCTCTTCATCTTTAATACCAGAAAATGATCCCACAACCCTTTTTACAGGTAGTGGTATGCAACCAATGGTTCCATATCTTTTATGAGAAAAACATCCTGTTTGAAATAGAATATGTGATAGTCAAAAAGCTTTTCGTTCTTGAGATATAGAAGATATATGAGACAACAGACACACTACTTTTTTTGAAATGCTTTGAAATTGGAGCCTTTGAGATTACTTTAAGAAAGAACAAATAAATCAAATCTTTGATTTTTATGTAAACAAAATTGGTTTAAATCCAAAAAAGATATACATATCTGTTTATAGATGAAATAGTAAGCTAAAAATACCAAAAGACGAAGAGTCAGCAAAATTGTGGGAAAAACTTTTTATAGAAAAATGAATAGAAGCTAAATCAGTTGATTTTGCAGAAGAAAAATGAATGCAGTGATGAAGAATATTTTACTATGATGAAAAAGAAAACTGGTGGAGTAGAGCATGAGTACCTGAAAATATGCCTATTTGAGAACCTGGATGACCAGATTCAGAGATGTTTTGGGATTTTTGAGAAGAATTGGGATTACACGAAAAATCTAGGTGGAAAGATAAACCCTGCCATCCTGCTTGTGATTGTGGTAGATTTCTAGAATTTGCAAACAATGTCTTTATGCAGTATAAAAAAACCCCAAATGGTTTTGAAGAGCTTAAAAATAAAAATATAGACTTTGGTTCTGGACTTGAAAGAGTTTCCGTGGCCTTAATGGATGAAGCCGATGTATTTTTATGAGATTTGTTTAAAACAATTAGAGAAAAAATAGAAGAGTTATCTTGAAAAAAATATGGAGAGAATGAAAAAGAAACAAGAGCATTTCGCATTGTTATGGATCATCTAAGAGCAACAACATTTCTTATTTGAGATGGTGCAATCCCATCAAACAAAGACCAATGATACTTTACTAGAAGAATGATTAGAAGAGCTATAAGATTTGCTAGAGATTTGGGAATAGAAAAATGATTATCATCAAATATAGCAGAAGTAGTAATAGATGAGTATGGAAATCATTATAAAAATCTTTTGGAACAAAAAGATTTTATAATAAAAGAAATAGACTCTGAAGAAAAGCAATTTCTAAAAACACTTGAAAAAGGTTTAAAGGAATTTGAAAAGCTAATGAAATCAGAAAATATTTGAAGAGAAAAAATTTCTTGAAAACAAGCATTTAGACTTTATGATACTTTTGGATTTCCTTTGGAAATGACAATTGAGTTAGCACAAGAGAGAAATTTAGAGGTGGATTTAGAGGGTTTTAAAAATGCAGAAAGAGAACATCAAGATAAATCAAGAACAGCATCTGCTTGAAAATTCAAATGATGACTAGCAGATAGCTCTGATGAAACTACAAAACTACATTCAGCTACACATTTGTTATTATCAGGAATTAAAAAATATGTTTGAGAACATGTACATCAAAAATGATCAAATATCACATCTGAAAGACTAAGATTTGATTTCAATAATGATGAAAAGATAGAAAGAGAAACACTTGATAAGATAGAAAATTTTGTAAATGAAGCAATTGAGGCTTGATTTGATGTAAGTATGGAAGATATGGAAAAACAAAAAGCAAAAAAGTCAGGAGTAGAATGAAGTTTTTGGGATAAATACCCAGATATAGTGAAAGTGTATACTATGACTTGAAAAGATGGAACAATTTATTCTAGAGAATTATGCTGATGACCCCATGTAGAAAATTCTAAAGATATGTGAGTATTTAAAATAAAAAAAGAAGAATCAAGTTCTAGATGAGTAAGAAGGATAAAGGCAGTACTTCATAAAAATTAATAAAATGAAAAAAAATAAACTAAATATATCAGCTATTTGATGATGAAGTGGGACATTTAATGTACTTTATTGATTAAAAAGTGTGGAAAGCGAATTTGATTTAAATTTAGCTGCGATAATTGCTATGACTGACTCTGGTTGAAAAACTGGAGATATAAGAGATAAATATTGAATACTACCTCCCGGTGATATAAGAAGAGCTATAGCGGCTTTGGCAGAAGATACTTGATTTGTGAGAAAGCTATTTGAATACAAATTTGAGTGAGAATCTTGAATAATAGGATCAAATAAAATTTGAAATATACTTCTAACTGCTCTAAATGATATCAAATGAAGTTTTGAAGAATGACTAAGAGAGGCTCATAAAATGTTTAGAGTTAAATGAAAAGTAATACCTGTAACTTTGGAAGACGTGCATTTGTGAGTTAAGTTTGAAGATGGTACAAAAGTTGTTTGAGAAAAAAACATTGATGTAAGTGACAAAAATCCTTGAGATAAAACTCATAATACCAATCAAAACATAGTTGATGCTTTTTTAGTGGGATGAGAATGAAATCTAAATCCAGAAGCCTATGATACTCTAGTTGAATCAGATATAATTGTGATATGACCATGAGATTTTTACACTTCTATAATTCCTAACCTACTTTCTCCTTGAATGAAGCTGGTACTAAAAAAGACAAATGCAAAAATTATTTATGTTTGTAATATAATGGCTGATAGATGAGAAACTACAAACTATGATTTAGAAGATTTTATAAAAAATATTGAAAAATATGCTTGAAATGTTATTGATTATGTACTGGTAAATTCTTGAAGTATTTCAGATAATCTAGTTAATAAGTACAAAGAGGAATGAAAAAAACCTGTAAAATTGAAAGAATATATGGATTTTTCATCAAAAAAATACAAGATAATAGAAAGGGATTTTTTAGATGAAAGTGATTTAGTGAGACATAATCCTTTCAAACTTTCAAAAGCTATTATTGATATAGCTTTGTGATGGATAAAGTAATATTAAGGATAGATCAAAAATTAACTTCTATAAAAAAATACTTATTTCTTGTAGGCAGATGGCTTTAGCCATTTGCTCTTGTAAGAAATTTCTATTTTCAAATACTTTTAATTTTGTTTGTTATTTACATAGTTATAGTAAAATAACTTCCTTAAATTTCAATAAAGTTGCTTTAGTGCTTTGCTCTATACTTATTTGGTTGCTAAATAAATACCTAAAAAATATATTTAAATTAGACAAAGAGTTTTAACCCCTTGCTTTCAATCTTTTGTCTCTATAAATTGCTTTTAATACTTTATCTTTACCACTTACATTATCAAACATACAATTAAATGGAATCTAAAGAATCATTCATGATAACAATAAGTATGTTATAAAAACTACAAATAAACAAGTAGTCAAAGTCCCTTGTCTATAAAAACTTCTATTAAAAGCATAAATTTTAAAAAAATCCCCCTAAACATATGATAACAAATTAAGAATTTGTTATCATATCTTTTTTTTATTATTTATAATACAAATATTTGTTTTAATTTAAAAAGTATGTTATCTTTTTGTTAAAGATAAAAATATTTAGACAATAACTATGAAACAAATACTAAAATCTATTTTACTGATAGCAATAAGTTTATTTATAACTAGCCAATTTTTGGTTAATACAGTAAAAGCTCAGAAAGATCCAAACTGATATACAGTTTTTAAAACAGTTGATAAAAATTCTTTCAATGAATATAGGTATTTAATCACAAAAGAGTTTTTCAATTTAAAAAGTAAATGGGAAATAGACTGAATACTTGATACTGGAAGTCTAGGAACTCTAAAAGATTTGGTATCTAAAAGTTCTAATTATCTACCTGATAATAATTTAGAAAATGATAATCTTTTAAGTAATCTAAATACAGCTATAGAAAAAGCTTTGAAATATAGTAGCAGTGATGCTGCTTATATATGACTTATAAAAGCTATTTGAGCATATTTAGATGAAAGTTCAGTAGCAAAAATCACATGAGAAGTTACAGGTTTACCAAAAAGTTGAAATGCACCTTTTAATGTAACTCTAAGAGCAAATGTATTTGACCCAACAGGAACAAAAATACCACAATACAATTATGTATGGTGGATGGATTATGGTTCTAGAAAAGTAAATATTTGAACATGACCATCTATAAACTATACATTTAAAGAAGAATGAATATTTACAGTTTTTGTTGATATAAGATCTGCCCATAAAAACTCCAAAGGTTATATGGATGTAATACCTTATAGATGAGAGGTAAAAGTACAAGTTAGAGAAAAACTAGCTTCTTTTATAATAAAAGTAAATGGAGACAGACTATGATTCAAAAATAGATTAAAGTTTACTCCAGAACAAGCTGAATATTGATTACTTTTTGATGCCACAAGTTCCACCCCTACAGGTTCTGCTAAATTTATAAGAACACAATGGAATTTTGGTAACTGAGAAAGAGAAAACTATTCTTGAGAACCAAGAGTAGAAAGAGTAAAATACAACAAACAATGAGATTATGATGTAACCTTGAGATTGACAACAAATCTATGAAAAACCATTGAAAAAAAATTTGTAATATCTATACGTGATCCAATAGCAACTCTAGATGTATCACCCAAAGAGTGATTTTTGTGAGATAAATTTACTTTTAGAGCTAAAAATTCTAGTAATGACGAAAATCTAACATACAGCTGGCAAATAGTTGATACTATAAATGATGAAATAATATTTTCTGATCAAACAAAACTTTTCACATACAATTTCAAAAATAAATGACATTTCAATGTAAAACTTGAAGTAAGTTGAATATGATCATCTGAAAAAAGTATAGATACTCAAAATATTTATATAAACTCCAGAGCTCCTGTAGCTGAGTTTAAATCAACAATACCAGAAAAAAACAAACCAAACAGAGTATTTTTAGATGCTACAGATAGTTTTGACCCTGATTTTGTAGATACTGGTAAATTAAAATATTTTTGGGAGGTAAATGGTGTAAGAGTCAATTTGGAAGAAACAAATTTCAACTGATCAACATGATTTTATACATTTGATAGTATATGAGATCATAGTGTAGTTTTGAGAGTAGAAGATCCCGATAATATAGAATGAATAAAAGAAGATAAAGTTAATATAGCATCTATTTTGAGCCTAGATTTTTCTGTAAATCCTAGAGCTATCAAAAGATGAGATTTTATAAAATTTGAAGCAGTAAGTCCTGAAGCAGAGTTTTTTGAATGGGATTTTGGTGATGGGAACAATTCCACAGGTTGAGTAAAAAGAAAAATATCACACAAATATCAAAAAACAGGTATGTTTGAAATTAGGTTAAAGGTAATAGATAAATTTTGAAAATCAAACACTCATAGCAAAGTAGCTTATGTATGAGATTGAGATTCCCCTGTTGCTATTATGAAAGTTTCAAATGCTACAAATAGTATTGTGTTGAAAAAAAATGCCTGTAAAGGTCAGGATGCCTATATAGCTGATAGGCTGACACCTATTTCTTTTGATGCTTCAGATAGTATAGATATTGATTGAAATAATAATAATCTAGACTACTCACTTAAAATATGAAACAATAAATATTTTACATCAAAAAATACCAATTATAAATTTGATGAACTATGATGTTTCCCAGCTATATTAAAAGTAACAAGCCAAAAAAATAGAACTAGCGATACAAAAAAAATATGGATAAAAATAGAAAATATAAATCCAAGTTTATCAAAACTTGTTGCTAGAACAGATGATTTAGAATCTGAACCTGTAATAGTAGATGTGAATGCTATATGAGCTATAGATAAAGATGGTGTAATTACTTCATATTTATGGTATTATTATACAGATTTAGATGATGAACCTCAAGATTTTAGGGCAACTACAGGACCCTCTACTAGATTTGTATTACCAAAGATAACATGAAATTATTATTTTGTGGCACTTCTTACGGATGATTCTGATTCTAGAATTTCATCAAAAGATATATGAAAATCAACTTCTCTAACTCTTGCTTGAAATAACATAAATGTACCTATTGTGGAATTAAAGACTCCTGATAATAGTGTATCTGTATGAGATGAGGTAATATTTAATGCAAAAGTGCAGAATATTTTAAAACAAAATATATCCAAAAAAGTAGTTTATTTTTGGGATTTTGATGGAGATTGATTTTATGATTTGGATACAAGAGACCCAAATATAACTCATGTATATAACAAACCTTGAAAATATTATGCTAAACTAAAAGTAAAGAATAAATGATTTAGTAATACTAGAAATATAGAGATAAATGTAGCTAACAGTTTGATACCTGGTTTTGATTATGTTTCTATATGAAATAAGTTTATATTTATAAATAGAACTACTTGAGTATATGATGATTTTGTATTTGATCTTTGAGATTGAAATAAAGTAGAAAACAAAGATTACTTTGAACATACATATAGAGACTGAAAACAATCTCACGAGGTTGAACTTTCTATATCTGATTGAAACAAAGCAAAAACAATTAAAAAAACTGTATCAAAAAATGTTTCTAATCTTCTTAGATCAAAAAAAAGTAAAGTTGGTATGCTTTTTATGAATCCTATAGAAGATTCTGAAAATACTATTGAGCTTGATGAAAGAATACCTGATGTAAGTGTGTTGTTATTTCAAGATGAAAAGGATTTTTCACAAATAGCAGCAGATATAAATTTGGAAAAAGACTCTGATTTGAATGGTTGAAAAGATGATGATGAAGATATAAGCTCTAAAAATGAAAATTATTTGAAAATAGAACTTAATAACAATAAAGTCCAAGAAATAAGAGTTTATGTAAAAGATTTAGATTGAAGGGTAATAATAAGTAAGGATTATAAAATCGTAAAATCATATATAAAAGATGAAGATATAAATTTAAAAAGTGTAGTTTTTGAATGAGTTACGGATGAACAAAGGCAAAAACTGGAAGAGCTAAAAGATTTAGTTTCTAGTATAGTATGAGATGATTGAAGAACAGCAAAGACTTATGTAGCAAGACTAAAAGATGAATGGAATGATGAAACAGAAAGAACAAAAATCATTTATGATTTTGAATGATTTTTAAGTAGTTCTCTGATAGAAAATAGAGACGAAATAATAGAAAAACTAGAAGATTTACTTTTGAGGGAAAGTGATGACTGAAGTTTAAAAAGTGTAGCACTTAGAGCTTTACAATGATTGACTCCTAAAAATTTGGAATGTGAATTTGATACAAAGGAATATGGTACTTGTGAAGAATATGTAGATTCTACACTAGAAGTTATCAAGGCTAATGATAATATAGATCAAAATAAAATACTTTGAGATAAGATATGGGAAGTTATAAGAAATGATAGAAACCTTATTAATGATGACAAAATTAATTTTTGAATGACATTGAAGAATTTAATATTTTGAGATGTGTCAAATATACCAGAAGAAGAAATAGTAGAAATACAAGAAGAGGAATGAGGTTCTATAATAAGTAGTATATTAAAAACAATTATATACATACTTTTATGAATACTTTTCATACTTGGAATTTGATGAGCTTGATATTTTGTTTATTACAAAGTATCAAATAAAAATAAAGATAAATGATTTAAAGATTTTGTTAAAGAAAAAAGCTCTTCTCAAGAACTAGAGAAAGATGATATATTTGGTGGAGAAAAAAAAGTAGAAGAATGAGAAGGTGAGAAAAATGAGGAAAAAAATTCTAATGATTTAAAAAATAAATCTTGAGTTTCGGATTTTAAAACAGATTTTGAAAAAGTATCTTCTAAAGAGTGATTAAAAGATGATAAAGATAGTAAACTGGTAGATAACAAAATAACTGAAAAAAATACCTGAGATAATAAGATGGCTAGTTTTGGAAATGAAGATACACAAGATAAAAAAGAAAAAGTATGAAATACTCCTGATTGGTTACTTGGTAGTATAAAAGATGTGGAAGGTAACAATGAATCAAGCAAAAATAAAAAAAGTACTTTAACTGAAGATAAAAAAGATTTTAAAAATGAGAAACTAGAAAAACCTAAAAATGATTTTATAGGAAATAAAAAGGAAGAAACTCCAAATAATTTAGATGATGTTACAAAAGAGGAAGATAATCAACCTGATTGGTTAAAATGAAGTTTACAGGAAGCATCTAATAATAAAAAAGGTGAAGAAAGTTTAAAAAAAGATGAAGAAAAAAAAGATGATAGCAATATACCAGATTGGTTAAAATGAAGTTTGGAAGAAAAACCTAAAGAAGAAACTGATTCAAAAATTGGTTCAGGTTTAGAAGAGATTTGAGAGAAAAATAAAAAAGATAGTTTGAAAGCTCCTAAAACAAAAGATGAGAAATTTTTAAAAGATGATTTAAATCAAGAAGATGAAAAAGGTATAAAAAATGTTGAAGAGGATTTTCCAAAAAACGATAAAGATCAAATTAAAAATACTTCTATGGGTGAAAAAACTTCTACAGAGAAAAAGGTTAAAGCAGATGAGAAAAAAGATTTTTCTATTAAAAAAGAAAACGGGAAATTAGATAATAAAAATACAAATAACGATAAAAATAACCAAAAGATGAAAAACATTGACAAAGACGAAAAATGAGATAATAAAAAAATGGGGATAAAAGATTGAAATAGTGAATTGAAAAAAGATAATAAATCAGAGAAAAAGGATGACATCAAAGAGAATAAAAACACTGAAAAAACATTTGAAAAAGTAGATACAAAGGAAATAAAGAAAAACGATTATAAGACTAAAGAAACTTGAAGTTTACAAAAGGATAATAAAGAAGAAAAGATTAAAAAAGATAATATTGAAGATATTTCTAAAAATGATAACAAGACTTCTTTGGATAAAAAAGAAGATAAAAAAGTAGAACCTTTGAAAGAAGATAATGTTAGTAATGATATAAAAGATAGTGATGATAAAAGCAGTAAAAATCCTGAAAAAAATGAACTAGAAGAAAAGAAAAATGAAAAAGGTGACTGAAGTTTAGAATACAAAAAGCAAGAAGAAAAAAATAAAAAAGAAGATAAAAAACTGGATAGTAAGAATCCAAGTATTGGTAAAGAAAATAAATGAGTTGAGAATGTTTCAGAGAAGAAAAAATGAGAAGAAAAGAGGAATAGTTTAGAGGATTGAGATAATGTATGAAACAAAGATAAGCTGTCAGATAAAAAAGATGATGTTAAAGAAAGTAAAAATCCCGAGAAAAAAGATGAAGGAAAAAAAGATGGTGAAACAAAGAAAAATGAAAAAGATGATTGAAGTTTGAAGAATAAAAAAGATGATGATAAGGATAAAAAGGAAAATAAAAAAACACCTTGAGATTTATGGGATGATGGAATGGATGTTCCAGATTGGTTAAGCAAATAACAAGAGCTAAAGCTCTTGTTTTTTATTTGCTTGTTTATATAATGTGGCAAATTTTTTAAAAGTTAAGTTTAAAAAGATTTGGAAAAGCAGTGAATAAAATGAGAGATTTTTGATTTTTTGAAGGATTTGGTTTGGATAGTTGTTATAGTTGTTATTATTAGGAGCTTTATAGCAGAACCTTTTCAAATTAGTGGGCAATCAATGGCTGATTCTTATTATGATAAAGAGTTCATAATAGTAGATAGGTTTTCTTATCTAAATATACCAAAGATTAAAAAATGAGAATTAAAAAGGGGTGATGTGGTTGTATTTAAACCTTGAGTAAACAAGGATAAAAAATATTTTATAAAAAGAATTATTTGAGTCCCAGGAGATACAGTGAGAATTAAAGATTGAGATGTTTTTTTGAAGAATGATTCTACCTATAATTTTATAAAATTGGATGAGCCATATTTAAATTTATCAAATTCTTGAAATACAAAGGTTTGAAATTTGAAAGTGGAGTATAATTACAGAGTTCCTGAGTGAAAGTATTTTTTGATGTGAGATAATAGGGCTCATTCAAGTGATTCAAGGACTTGTTTTTCTTTTTCATGTGAGGCAACTAAGAGAGATAGTTTTATAAGTAAAGATGAAATTGTGGGTAGGATGTTTTTAGATTTAGGTTATTTTAATTTTTATAATTTTTCTTTTACTCATCCTAAAAAATGATTAAGCACAGAACCTAAATGGTTTTCAACTCCTAGTAGTTATGATTATTGAATTTAGGTAGTTTAGAAAGTCTCATCGCTCATACTCATCATAATTTTTTGCTTAGAAAGAAGGATAGATCCTCACCCTAACCCGTAAAAACCTCACCCTAACCCTCTCCTTTGAAGGAGAGGGAATAAAAAAATTGGGGGATGATAGACAAAAATAGAATATAGAATGTTATATATGAGTTTTTTAAAAGTATGAATAGATTTTATTATATAGATAAGCCTTTGTGAATTTCTAGTTTTGATGTAGTTAGAAATATTAGAAAAAAACTTAATATTAGAAAAATAGGTCATACTGGTACTCTTGATCCCTTGGCTACTTGAGGGATTTTATTAGCTACAGGTTCTTATACAAAATTAATTCCCTATTTGGAAAAATGGAAAAAAACTTATGAATTTATTGTAAGTTTAAATTGAGTTAGTGAGTCTTTTGATTTGGGGGAAATTCCAGATTTTTTGGATGAGAGTTTTCAGGAGAAATATAAAAAAGAAATAAGTTTAGAGTTGATAGAGGATGTTTTAAATAAAAATTTTAGAGGAAAGATAATGCAAGTACCTCCAAAATATAGTGCAGTAAAAATATGATGAAAAAGGGCTTATGATTTGGCAAGATCAGGAGAAAATTTAGAGATGAAAGCTAGAGAGATTGAGATTTTTGATATAGAGGTATTAAAATTTTGTTATCCTTTACTGAATCTGAAAGCTGAAGTTTCTGCTTGAACTTATATAAGGTCTATTGCTTCTGATTTGGGTAAGATTTTGGGTAGTTGATGATTTATTAGCGAACTTAGGAGGATTAAAATAGGAGATTTAAATATAAGTTTAGCCCAAAGTTTGGAAGATTTTGATATGAATAAATTTTTGAATGTATGAGATTTATTTAAAAATGAATTTATATCTTTGGATTCTTGTGTTTTGAGTAAAATAAATGATTGATTAAGGGTAAAAGGAGATTTTGGTTTTTCTAAAAATGTGGATTTGTTTGTGAGGCAAGGAGATGAGATTACAAATATTGTATTTTATGATTGAGAGTTTTTGTTTCCTAGAAAGAGGTTGAGTTTGTAGTTTAAAAAGTATTTATGTAGGGTATTAAAAAATTTGCAATGAGAGTTTTTTTTTATAAAATGCCCTGGCATTTATATGGGGCATTAGCTCAGTTGGTAGAGCAACTCCCTTTTAAGGAGGAGGTCCTGGGTTCGAGCCCCGGATGCCCCACCATTTAAGATTTAAAAAAGATTTTCAAATATTTGAAAATCTTTTTTTGGTTTTATAATTTAGTAAATGATTTTTGATTAAAATTGATTTTTTAGATTGCAGCATAATTGTAAAAAATGTGTGGCTAAAAATCCAATATCCCTTGAGATTTGGACTTTTTTTGTGCTTACAAAATATTTTAATAAATAGAGTATTATAAATGTAATTTATTGAGTGTAGATTTATTGAATACAAAATATAATATTAAACTGTTATTTTATAAAATTAATATTATGAATGTTAAAGAAAAATTATGAAATCGAATTAAAAAAATAAGAAAAGAAAAAAATATATCTCAAGAAAAACTATGATTTAAATCTAAGTTACACAGAACTTATTTATCATCAGTGGAAAGAGGATTAAAAAATATTTCAGTTGAGAACATTGAAAAAATTGCTTTGGCTCTATGAGTTGAGATAAAAGATTTATTTAATTAAAAATATAATAATATGGTTACAGATTTAGTAGCTTCTTGAGAAAATTGACGATTTCATTGATATTGATATGAAGATATTATAGTTGAATTAATAAATAATTATAAAACAAAAAAAGAGTGATATAAAATAGTTGAATATATTTCAAAGGATTTATGAATAAATAATTTTAAAGATTACAAAATATATGCAGAAAAATCTCCTAAAAAAGTGAAAAATAGATTTTGATGACAAAAAAAACCACCTAAAGCAGATATACATATAATATTTGAAAAAGATGATTTTATAACAAAAAAATGAATATCTATTAAATCTTCTAGTTGAAGTATTCAAGTGCAAATTACTAATGTTAAAAATTTTAGAGAGATTATAAAAAATAATTTAATAGAATTTTCAGATGAATTATATATTTGATTATCAAAATTTTGTTGATTTTGAAATTATAAGCCCTCAAAACTTTTAATTGAAAATAGGAATAATTTAAGTGAATTACAAAAATTATGTTTAAACGAATTAGAAGAAAAAACTAAAATATCAAAAAATGATATTGAATGTATAAATTGTTTAAATAATTTATTTCAACTAGAGCAATGAAGAAGAAATAGATGGTTAATAAATGAATTAACTGATAATGAAAGAAATATAATAAAAAACTTTTTTAATAAAAATCAAAAAAAGATTACAGAAATTGTTTTGAAAGAATGATTTTCAGAAAAAGAATATTTTGCTGACTATTATTTGGTAAATAACAATGAATATTCTTCAACACAAGTAGTTGATTTTTATATAAAAAATATGGATGAAGTCATTTCTGAAAGTTGTTTAAATTGATATAAAGAAACTGAAAATTGAAGTTTTCATATATGAAATATAACAGTGCAAATGAAATGAAGTTGAAAGAATGAAGCTTTTCACTGATTACAATTTAATAAAAGATGATAAATTAATTATAATCCGCTTGTTTTATTTCTTTTAAAATTTCTCTAATAAAAATAGGAGGTACTCATTCTCAAATGACCTGCCTTATAAAATTATCACTAGCCCAATTGGGTAATTTAATATTATCTGGTAATCACATTAGTATAAATAATTCTTTTAATGTAAGAACTCTAGCATCAGAGAATTCTCAATTATCTTTTTTTCTTCAAGGATGAACATTATTTTGAGAAGAAATTGCTCAACTACACATGGTAATTGTAGGCGCTGGTTTATCCCAATTTATTCTTTTATACGTTGTATTAAATCATCTTATTCTTTCTCAATTATCTTTTTGAGGGAAGTGTTTATCATTATCAAATGCTGTTTTTCAAGTAGGTGTATTCTTCATCCATAATATATGTTTACTATTATGTTTTTTAGAATTATGATATTCTATATTTGATGTTTCTCAGCTTTCTAAACTTGGTAAATGTCAAATTGCATCTTCTACAGTTATTTCTTTTTGTTCTCTGGGAAAATTAATTTCTTTTCAAGTATTTTTATTTGAAATTAAAACAAAGGCTCTTTTTCTAACTTGAGGTGTTCAATGCTTAGAGGCATCTAAAATATCAAATTTTAGATTAAAATTATCTCATAATTCGTTATTAATATAGTCAGTAATTAATATTTTTTCTCAATTATATTGAATATATGTTTTTAAAAATCAAGGAACATTTTCTATTAATCAATATTTAGGGTTTAACTCTTTTATGATTTCAACAGCTTTCATTATTAGTGAATTTCTTGGATCATTTTCATTCATTTTTCAAGCTATACTCATTCATTGACAAGGAGGTGTTGCCATAACAAAATCTACATCTGCTTTTTTTGATTCTTCTAATATTTTATTATATATATCATTTTTTGTAATATCTCAACAAATAATATTACTACTAGGATGAAAATGTTTATATAAATTAGCTCTTTTTTTTAATAATTCATTTGCAAGCACTACTTTTATTCATAGTTCTCTCAAATAAAATTCTGCTATTCACACATTAGCAAATAAAGATAATCAATTCAACATAATTTTTTATATTAATATTAGAATATGTATATAATATATAAACTATTATAATAAAATCAATTTTTGTATTCAATAAGTTACTTTTTGTTTTAATAAATAAGAGTTTCAAATTTCTATTAACATAGTGAACAATTTAAAATTAAAAAAAAGATTTTTTAGAAGCCTATAAAAAGAAAGGAGTAGATAGAAGTGCTATTTTAAGATATTTCATTACATACTTTACGAGACAACCTAATATAGTAAATTTTGACATTGAAGAGAATTTTTTTGATAAGATGATGAAAGACAAGAAAATAGTTTCAAAAATTGAAAAAGTATCAGATAAGATCTATACTTTATAATTCTAATCTTATTTAATGAAACCCTAAAAAATTAAGATTCTGCAAAAAAATAATTCTTTTATTCTTAGTAAGCAGAGAGATTTAGCTCTTTGATTTCATATTCTTTTCAACAGATGGCTTTAGCCATTTTCTATTTTAGGAAGTTTCTATCTGCATGTTATTTACTATCTATATATCAAAAAAATTTATAGGTTAGTTTAATATAAACAAAAAAATCACACATAATTGATACTAGCCCGTTTTTTGCAACTCGAAATATTGACACAATAGATATTTTTGTTAGATTATAAAAAATAATCATATTTTTTATGTGTCATTAATACTTATAAAAAATGAACAAAATACCAAAAGACATATCTGAAGAAATACAAGAAAGATTCAAAACCTGCGAAAAAGAACATAATGTAAAAATATTATTTGGTGTAGAATCTTGATCAAGAGCTTGGTGATTTGAGTCCAAAAATAGTGATTTTGATGTAAGATTTATTTACAAACATAAAATAGAATACTATTTATCCATTGATAAAAAAAGAGATGTAATTGAATACCCTATATTAGATGAAATAGACATTAACGGCTGGGATATAAAAAAAACTTTATATCTATTTCAAAAATGAAATCCTAGCTTCTCTGAATGGATTAAATCACCTATTATTTATAGAAAAAATGATGAATTTCAAAAAAATATACTAGAAATAGAAACAAAATACTTCTCACCAAAAAACTACATATATCACTACCTTCATATGGCAAAGAGAAATTTTAGAGAATACCTAAAAAAAGATGAAGTTAGAATAAAAAAATATTTTTATGTACTAAGACCCGTTCTTGCTTGTTTATGGATAGAAAAATATAATTATGCCCCACCGATGGAATTTCAAAAGCTATACGATGATTGTGAACTTATAAGTCCAGAATTAAGAGAAGAAATTGATGTTCTTATTATGAGGAAGAAGTCATGAGACGAACTAGATTCTGGAAATAAAATAAAAATTATAAATGAGTTTTTAGACAAACAAATGAAACTTATAGAGGAAAGAGCCTCAAAGCATCATTCAAGAAAAATACCAGTAGAACTTTTAGATGAAATTTTTAGAAAAAATATATTTAATGAGGAAATTTGGTAGAAGTTGTAATATAAACAAGAGCAAAAAAATTATATAGTGAAAACATATAAATTTATATTACATATATCCCCTTTACTTCAACAATTATATAATGAAATAATCTAAATTATATAAATCTATTTTATAAAATCAGAAAAAAGCAAGTTTTTTATTTGACAAAGAAAAATATATACTATAATAAGGTCATCTGAATGCCTTAGTTAATTTTTACTATAGTAGAGATACAATGCGCATTTGTTCTCTGTCTATTTGTTGAAAATTCGGGTAGTATAGCTATTTCCATTATCAATGGTAGGTCTTGAATGATACTGGAAGTAGCTAGTTAGATAATACTCCAAGACCTACCACTAATTTTATATTTTTAACTTTCAAATTTTTATGATTCGTGTAGAAAATGAACATTCCTATTTTGAAGTTGAAAAAACCCATTTATGAAGAGGCTTAAAAGCCTCTTCTATTGATTTAATAATATCAAAATGAGATATAATAAAAGTTGCTAAAAGTCTATGAATTAAGGTGGGTAAGAATAAATACTCTAAATGCCCCTTTCACGAAGAAGTAAATGCTTCTTTTAAAATATACAAAGATCATTGAAGTTATTATTGTTATTGATGTTTAGAGAATTGAGACATAATTGACTTAGTTCAAAGAGTTTCATGAAAAAATGTGATTCAATCAGCTTTTTATATAAAAAAAGTATGTGGAATAAAAGAAAAACTAGAATTTTGTGACTCTTATGAAGAAAAAGTATTTTTGCCTAGTGTAGATGAATCTAGTTATATTGATGAATATTTAGAATATTGTAAAATGAGAGCAAAAGAATTACTAGAGAATCCAAACCTAGATTCAATATATTATGACAAAAAATCATTAGATGATATGTGAATAACAAATGATGTATCAAAAGATTTAGAAGAAGAGTATAGTTTTATATATTGAAAAAGTTATAATAAAGTAATAAATGAAATTTCTTTTAAAGAGCAAAAAAAGATAGAAGAAGAGGAAATAGCAAGAATAGTTGAAGAGAATAAAAAACTAGAAGAAAAAAGGACTTTTAAGAAAAAATTAGATTTAATTATTATTGAGAAATCTGTGAATGATTATCTAAAAGAAAGTTATATTCCATTGCATATGCTCAATTTATGTAATTTTAGTTTATTAGGAAATTTATACCCTTGAGATTGCTGAAAATGCCTATTAGTTTATCTAAAAGATAAAAAAACTTTCCAGCTGGTTTTTTGAAATAAAAAAGTCCAAATAACTCATAAAATAGAATGATTAAAAGATTTATTTACGATAATGGATGATACAGATGAGATGGCTAATTTATGAGCAGGTTATCATGGTGAAATAGAGCTAAAATATAATAATTATGAAATAATTTGATGAAGTTCATTTTATATATGAAAAGAATATATAATCATATCATGATGTAGCTCAAGATATTGAAGAATGGATAAGAGAATTTTAGAAAAATGTCTTGAATATACAAACCTAAAACCTATATATTGATATGATTATAACTTTCGTGAACTAGGAATAGATTTTTTAAAAGAAATGTTGTAAAAAATTTTTATGATTTATACAAAAAGCAAACATTCTTGTCTTAAAGGTGTAGAAACAATTTTTAAAAATAAGTATTTTTTGAAAGATGAATATGGATTTAACCATACCAATAAATACTTAGAATATTGTAAAATGAAAGCAAGAGAATTACTAGAAAATCCAGAGCTAGATTCAATAGACTATGATAAAAATTCATTAAATGATATGTGGATAACAAATTATGTATCAAAAGATTTAGAAGAAGAGTATAGTTTTATATATTGAAAAAATTATAATAAAGTAATAAATAAAATCTCTTTTAAAGAGGAAAAAAAGATGGAAGAAGAGGAAAAAAATAAATATGAAGAAACAAACCATAATATGAGTTTTTTCTATTGGAGAAAAACAATTCAAAAATGAAAATATATTAGTTTACCAAAAATTAGAACTTTGAATAATCATCCCAAAGATAGGTCTTTAAATTCTAAAGGAAAACCTAACCATGAAGGGCTTTACATATCTAGATTCCATAAGTTTTTAAGGAAGTATTGGATAGATGAAATTCCACAAATATACTGGCTTTTGAAAGGAGATTTAAAGCTAGTTGGGATTAGACCTAAAGAAATAAGGGATTTGGAAGATTATACACCTAAGTTTAGAAAAAGGTTAGAACAGAATATAAAGTATGGCCTTATTTCAATTTATTATTGTCTAAAAAAAACAAAAAATATTTCAAATTTAGAAGCATTAGAAAGATTATATTTGAGAAAATATGAAAAACATCCTATAAAAACTGATTTGGATTTTTTATTCGGTTTTTTTAGAAATGTTTTGAAAGGAAAGTTTAGTGAGTAAGCAAAGGAACTTCTGTAAAATTAACATCTATTAAAAAGTTAATAAGTAAAAATAATTTATTTAAAATGAGTATTGGATTATAAACAAAAAAATATGAAAAGACAAGAATTGAAAGTTTGAGATAGAATCTTACTTACAAAAATCCCAAAATCAGATATAAAAGACTATGAAAAAAATCATCCAAACTTAGATATGGATGATTTTTCTACTGCAGATATTTTGGATAAAATTATAAAAAATAATCCTGTTGTTATGATAGATAATATTGATGAATATTGAATTCCTTGGTTTAATGCAAATATAAAAACCAATTGAGAAATACAATATCATACACTTGCTATTATTGATGATGATTCATGGGAATATTTTTGAAATAACAAAAAATTTCTGAAAAAATACAGGAAATTATGGCAAAATATTATAAGCAATATGAAGCTCTCGCTTACGAGTCAGAAAAAATTTATGATGAAAGACAGAAGCTTGAAGAAAAATATAAAAAACTAGATGAGAAAACATGACTCAATAAACTTTATAAAGATTTTGTTAAACTAGTAAATTAAAGTTTAATTATTATTTATATTTAATATTGCGTTTTTTGATTGTCTTACAACTAAAACTGATTTTTGGACAAAAGATGAATATATTTGTAAACTAGATGCTCCCGAATCAAGCATTTGAATAGCACTTTTTCACTCTTCTCCCACCTCATCATATCAAATACCTCATACTCATATTATAGGTATTTTTTTATTTAAAACTTTCCTTAATTCATATACAGTCTTTTTAGAACGTTCTTGGATTTGTTTACCTGAAGCTCATCAAGTAATAATATCTCAACTGGGTGTTTGAATTTGTGTTTTATCTATATATTTATGCTCTTTAGCAGTATTTGTGGCTATAACTCAATGTATTTGATCATCACTATATATGTTACATATTTCAGCGATAGTTTTTAATCATTCTATACTACCATCTTTAGGGTCATTATGATTTATGCTAAGAGGTGATATTTTCACAAAAAGTTTATTTTTCTTTCAAAAGCTATAGGCAACAAAATCGTTATAATTACTAAGCTCCTTTAATATATTTTCCAACTGTTCTCCAAGTAAACATATACCAGCTTGATTTGGGCAACTAATATTTATTTCAAAATAATCAACATAAGGGTATAAAGCAAGGATTTGATTTTTAAATTCTTCTATTTTATTTTCAGGTTTCGTAATAGAACTATTACATAAGTTTGCTCATATAGGAATTTGTGGATACTCTCATTTATACTTCCTTTCAGCTAGCATTGATACTGTTTCATAAAGACCATTTCAGGGAAGCCCCATACCATTTACAATATCTTGTGAAGAAGTACGAAATATTCTTTGTTTTTTATTTCAAGGTTGAGGATATTCGGTAATTCATCATATACTTATAAAACCAAATCAAAAAGCCTCCCAAAATTTAAGACCAAATGGGGATTTTACAAATCAAGCTGCAAGGCCTACAGGATTTTTTAATTCTAAACCAGAGATATTTATTTTTAAATTTTCTTCTCCTTCTAAATAACATGCTTCTTTTATTTGATCTAATATCCACTGTGTTTTTTCAAGATTTTTAGAAATAAGCATTGCTATATCGTGACAAAATTCTGGATTCAAATTAAATCACTGGATGATATTTTTTTGAGTGAAGTCATTAATTTTTCAAAGAGTATAGGTTTTCATTTACAATAATTTTAATAGGTTTTTAAATAATTTTTACTTTAATTATTATAAACGTAAACTTGAAAATAAAAAATATAAATTTTTTATTTTATTCCCTCATGCACTATATGTTCATGAACTTTATAATATTTTTTGAGAAAAATTTGATAAATTGAAAATAAGCTAAAGGCTTTAATATAAATTACTATTTTGAACATTTCTTATTAAAAATAATAGCTAATTATAGAATTATTGGATATAAAAGATTTTTTGTGTTTAAAAATTATTTATGATAAAATTAATTTATAGTTTAATTTTTAAAATAATTTTAAGTATGGAGAGCATAAAATATAGAAGTTATGAGAAAAATGAAAGAGAAAAAGGTATTGACATAATAATGGAAAGATTAAAACAAGATAAAAATATTGAATTTGCCATAGTTTCTCCAGGTTGAGCCATGAAATGAGCATGGATACTCGGTGCAATACAAGGGTTAGAAGATAAATGAATAAAAGCAAATTATGTACTATGACCATCAGCAAGTGCTTGAACTCTAGCCTATTATGCCTCATGACAGTTTGAAAAATGAACAAATATATGGTTGAATTGATTAGCAGATAATAAAAAATTTCTAAAGCCTAATAGTGATATAAAGTTAATTTGAAGATTGTTTTTAAAACGTATTGCTGAATTAAAATATTTAAATATAAAAGTTAAAGAGATATTACTAGGAATGTTTACGACAAGTTCTTCAGTGTCATCTATATTGGAAAATCCAGAAGATGTATTTTCTTGAAAATTAAAAGATTTTGAGATGCTTCTAGATCCAGGAGAAGTTATAAGGCTTTTCAGTAATGATATAGAAGACTGAGGGAAAATTAAGTGAGTAAAATTGAACTTAGAAGAATTAAAAAAATCAAATATAACTCTAATAGTACCTCTTAGAGATGATAAAAATTGAAATGCTTTCTACATAACAAATAAAAAATGAGTTGATTGAGCTACATATTTAGAATGAGAAGAATTTATGAAAGCACTAGAAGCTACAAAAGCAGTTCCTAGATTGTCATGATATGGTAGAAATTTAAATGTAGAATGAGTAGTCATAAAATCAAGTGATTGAAGTTTTGCAGATCCTCTTCCTATAGAGCATAGTTTATTATCAAGAAAATCTTTACCATTATGACATGAAATATTAAGTAATGATTGATTAAATTTAAAAGATTCTATTATACCAATAATAATACTACCAGAAAATACAGATAGACCAAAAAATAAATACAAATGAGAAGTAATTGAAAGAATTTTGAATTTACTTGATAGCAATAAGGTTGGAACTATATTTAATAAATGAGATGAAATATATACAAAGGAATATCTGGATATACTTAAAAAATTAGAAGCAAAATGAAAAATTATTTTAATAGATAATAAAGATATAGAAATAAACCAACTAGATAACTCAAAAGAAGCATTAAGAACAACTTATGATTCAGGAAGAAAGGTAGTAAATGAAAATTTAATTATAAAAATGATAAGTGAATTTTTAGAAAAATCTTAAATTAATAAGAGTAAATTAAATAGTAATTTAAATATTTAACCCTGTTTCATTTAATATATTTCATCTTACAATTTTCTAGCTATTAAAAATAGAACTGATTAAGATTTAAAGAAAGATTAAAAAATTACTTAGTTAGGATAAAAATAAATATTTTTTTCTTAAATCTCTTTTATATGATCCACAAGTAAGTCTTTTATTGTTTTAGCTAGATCTCAAACATCTTCACAGACCTGTCAAAATCAAAGAGATTTATTTTCTCAAGAAAATAGATCAACAACAGGACTTCAATCATTTGTTATACCTACTGCATAGACTAAAACTCAGTCATTTCTAAAATTACTTATATTTTCTCTTAACTTTCTTTCATATTCTGGTACATCTTGTCATCAGTCACTCAAAACAATGATGATTTTTTTAGTTTTTCAGTCTTTTATTTCTTTTTTTTCAGATTCAGAAGTATTATAATGAAAGTCTTTATAAATTTTTTCAAGTAGAAGTCATTCATTATTTTTAGGTCAATCATATTCATCTAATGAAGAGTATAATTGGAGTCTTTCTTTATCTTTGATATCACTAGATTTTTCTTTTATGCATCTAGAATGTCTTCCGAAAATAAATCATGTAGTTTGAAAATTAATAGGTTTTTTCAGATAAGATTTATTTATTTCAATTTTATCATGTAGCATTTTTAATGCTTCTAAAATAAGAAGAAAAGCAATTTTTTGTTGTCTATTTTTTTCTCATTGCATACTTCATGTTCAATCAGCAATGATGGTTAAATCAAAATCTCAAACAAGTAAATTTTCTTTTAAATGAGTTACATTTTTAGCAAACATCAAAGGATTAAAATTTCCAGATTTAATTTCAGCAATTCATGTAGCAACAGATCAACCATCAAGTCTAACTCAGTGTTCCATATCAACTGGTCATTTAGATTTCATTTTAGGTTTTAACCTGCTAGCTCTAATATTTTCAAATAAACTACATATTTCCTCCATAACACTATTTCAAGTTTCGCTATCCTTTACAGATTTTAACTGTTCAAGAAATCTATCATATTCCCTTAGTTTATCAACAATATCTTCAAATTCTTGATTATCACGGCTAATTCACATATTTTCAGCTCTATTTTCTAACTCTAATTGTTCTCTTGATTTTGGCTTACTTGAATTTACTTTTTTATCTATTTCAGATTTAACTTTTTCCATATCATCTTTACTCAAAGCTTCATCTAATATATGAGGAAGATTTCAAAAATTCTCATATAAATCCTCAAAAGGATTCTTAGCCCAATTGTTTTCATCTCCTTTATCTTCGGGACTATTTGAATTTGTTTCTACAGGTTCATTTTCAGTTGTTTTTTCTCCATTTCTTCATGGTGAACCTTGATTTTGAGTTTCAGATTCGTCTTGTTTTCAATCACCATTTTGATTTTCTTTATCTAAACCCTCTTCTCCTTTTCAAAGATCATTTTGAATTTCCCTATCTAAATCCTGTCCATTTCCTCATGATGAGTCTTGATTTCCATCATTTGATTCATCTTGTTTTCAATCACCATTTTGATTTGAATTATTAGAAGAATTTCAATTATCTTCATCATTTCATTGATCTCATTTTTTATTATTAGGTTTTTCAGGAGTATTTTTATTTTTTATATCTTCTTCTAAAAGTTTTTTATAGGTAGGTTCCAGATAGTCCCAAATATTATTTAATCTGTTTGATAAATCTCAATTAACACAATCTTCTATAACTCATATTCTTTTAAAACTATTTATTTTTCGTCTTATATCAGGATCTATATTACATTTCTCTTCTGGAAGCATAGCTTCCCTTAGGATAGTATATGCAAATTGTAAATGTTTTGGAAGTGGGGAGAATTTTCAAGTTTCTTTTCAATCTTTTCAAAACTCGGGGGTTTTTAAAAAATCAGGCCGTTTAAAAAGATGATTTTCATAAAGTTCTTTTCTAGTTTTAGATAAAACAGGAGCTTTTGACACACCTTGATTATTAACATAAACATCTCTTACAGCATTTTCTAATGTATGTATTGCTCATGCAAAATGTTTGGCTTCTTTGAATCTTCTTTCTCTTTCTTCTGCTATTTTCTTTCATACATCTGTACTTTTCATTTTAGAGCCCTCAATCAGGTGTTCTATTTCATGAAACATGATAAAAAGTAACTCTTCTGATTTAAAACCAAACTTTTGAACCAAAAGTTTAGGATTTAACATAATAGTTAGATCTGTTTTTGTAGAATTATCTGGGATAGCAGCAGGGGCTGGTAGATTTTCGTCTATCAAAAAGTTAATTCATAGTCTTCTTGAGTAAAAATTTACCCAATTTTTCAGGTTTTCAAGGTCAAGACCTGTTTGATTCAATTCTTCTTTTGGTCATTTTGATGTTGTAGATATTCACATATCAATAAAGATTATAGTTAATAGCTAAAAATATTTTACAACAAATTCAAAGTTAAATCAAATATTTGAATGTATTTAATTTAAATATAAAAAATTATTTCTATAAATAAAAATACTTGCATAAAAACATATAATTATGTTAAAATATTTATAAATAATGTTTAAATAAATAAAAAATGAGTAATAATATAAATGAAAATCCTGATAAAATCTCTGAAATAGAATCTGGTGGGGTAGAATTAGCAAGTTTAGTTTGAACATATTTTTCTAAAGATAATTTTAAAGAAATATTAAAAGAGGATTTTAAATTGATAAAAAGATTAAAAAGATGACTTGAATGATTAAAAAATTGATCAAAAAATAAAGTAAAAGATATAATTGATTGAGAAGAAGTAGAATATAAAAAAGAAGAAACTTCAAAGCTTGAAAAAATAATAAAAGAAAAAGAAAAAAAGTATAAAGAAAAAAAAGATGAATTCAAAAAATGAATAGATGTGTATATAAGATGAAAATTATGAGAAGATTTTGAAAGTAGTGGTATAGAAGAAGATGATGATAGTTTAGATTATATTCTATCTGAATGATTAGAAGTAAATGATCTTAAAAGAATCAGAGAACTTTATAGTAATGAGGATGTAAGAAGTTTATATCTAGATGAATTAAATAAAAGAAAAGATAAGTTTGAAATAATTAATAATTGAAAAAAAGGAGTTTTTGAAATATTAAAGATAGAGAGTACTATCAAAAAGGCTGAAAAAATTATTTTATCTCTAAGGGTAAAATCTTTTATTTCAGGAAAAAGTCTCAATCCTGCGGAGGTGAGTAAAATTAAACAAATTCAAAAAAAGATTAAACAGGAAGAAAGAAAAATAAATCAATTGCTAAATTCTAGAGAAAATGCAACTGTTTATAGATTAAACAAATTGAAAAATTGGAAAAAAGAATTAGAAGATAGTGGATTTGTTACTTTTGAGTCTAGAAAAAAAATAATTGATGAATGAATTGAGAATATAATAATGTGAGAAAATGTTATCCTTACATGAGCAACTTGAACTTGAAAAACAGTATTAGCATTAAAAATATTAAAAATATTATATCCAGATTATAGCCCCAGGGTAATTTCATGACATAGTTGAATTACCACTTCTGAGTTTATTGCAAAACCCATTTTGAAATCAGATTGAAAATGATGAACAACCACTTGAACCCAATTATGAAAATTATTAAAATCTTTTGTTGAATGAAGTATACCTATTATTGATGAAATAGATTTGATTCCTAATGATATTCTTATGAGAGTAAAGCATCTTTTTACTCTAAAACCTTGAGATAAATATTCTCCTCAAGAAGATTGAGATGAAGAGTATATATTAAAAAAGGCAAGTGTTATATCAACAGCAAATATTAAATCAGAAAAACATCCTGACAGAGAGGAACTAGACCCTGCTATAGTTAGATTATACAAGTGAATACAAATACCTTTTCTAAGTAAAGAGGAGGCTTATGATTTAGCTATAATGAATTTAATGGAATCTCAAGGTTATATTTATTGATTAAGTAAAGAAGAGTTATGAAAAGAATGAATTCTTTTTAATCTTATTAAGGCTTTGAAGGAGATAGAAGATAGTTATTTATGAAAATGATCTGATTTGAGTATTTCATTAAGATGATCTGATAGGTCTTGAGTTTATTTGCAAAAGGCTATTCTTGAAACATGAAATTTTATAAGTATGTTTAAATGATTTAAAGAATCTTGACTTAGTTTTAAACAATTTATAAAAACAAAAATTGTAAAATTTATATCAAATGAATCTTATCCTTTGAGTGATAGGTTACTTTTGATTAAGATTTTTTCTCAAAATTGATTAATTATAAAATCTGATATTTGATTGCTTGAAGATAGGATGATTGATGTTGATAGAGATGATTTGGATAGAAATATTATGTCTGATAATGATATTTTTAAAGATTCTGGAACAAAATTTATTGATTCTTATGATTTGGCAAACCTAGATCCTTATGAAATTAGAAAGCTAGATGAGATAGGTTTTTCAGATAATACTAAAAAGCAAAAAGAATTCTTACAATATTTAGCAAGGTCTTGAGTTAAAAATGAGTGAAATAAAAATCGGTATGAGATAGGGGTTATTGCTAATAGATTGTTGGAGGATATGGAGTGAAAAAAAGATTTTGAAATTTCTAAAGAGGATATAGATAGTTTGATAGAGTTAGCTTGAAAATCAGGATTTGAAAATGATTTTGCAGAAGTTATAAAGAATTTATGATGATATTTCTTGGAAAAATTTGAAGCTGTTGTAGATGAATTAATAAAAAAGTTTAAGGAAGGAGAAAAATTTGTATGTATAGAAAGGGATTGAGGATATTGGTTTGTTGATAGAGATTGAGATTGAATTGAATCAGAATATTTTTGGGATAGTATATGAGAATATAAAGATGGAGTTGCAATTGGGAAAAAGGATAATATTTACTGACTCATTAATAAAGAATGAAAATTAATTTCAAATTTTTATGATTATATAGACGATTTTAAAGAAGGTTTTGCTAGAGTTAAAAAAGATGAAAAACGGTGATTTATTGATACAAATTGAAATGAAATTTGAGAATTAGTTTATGATTATGTATGAGATTTTAAAGAAGGTTTTGCTCCAGTTAAAAAAGGTAAAAAATGGTGATTTATTGATATAGATTGAAATGAATTTCCAAATTTTTATGACGTTGTATGGCATTTTAAAGAAGGTTTTGCTCAAGTTAAAAAAGGTAAAAAATGGTGATTTATTGATACAAATTGAAATGAAATTTGAGAATTAGTTTATGATTATGTATGAGATTTTAAAGAAGGTTTTGCTAGAGTTAAAAAAGATGAAAAACGGTGATTTATTGATACAGATTGAAAAGAATTTCCAAATTTTTATGATTATGTATATGAATTTAGAGAAGGTTTTGCTCCAGTTAAAAAAGGTAAAAAACTGTGATTTATTGGTACAGATTGAAATGAAATTTGAGAATTAGTTTATGATGATGTATGATATTTTAATGAAGGTTTTGCTAAAGTTTTAAAAGGTAAAGAGTGGTGATTTATTGATACAAATTGAAAGTTTTGTAAAAAAATACCAAAAAAATAAAATAATACATAAATTTTTATATCAAATATACTAAATATTTAAAAAAAGAGCAGAATATAATTTAAAACAAAAGCTGATCTTCTGCTCTTTTTTTGATATCTTTCCTCAAAGTTAAATCAAATATTAATCAATACTTGCATAAAAACATATAATTATGTTAAAATATTTATAAATAATGTTTAAATAAATAAAAAATGAATAATAATATAAATGAAAATCCTGATAAAATCTCTGAAATAGAATCTGGTGGGGTAGAATTAGCAAGTTTAGTTTGAACATATTTTTCTAAAGATAATTTTAAAGAAATATTAAAAGAGGATTTTAAATTGATAAAAAGATTAAAAAGATGACTTGAATGATTAAAAAATTGATCAAAAAATAAAGTAAAAGACATAATTGATTGAGAAGAAGTAGAATATAAAAAAGAAGAAACTTCAAAGCTTGAAAAAATAATAAAAGAAAAAGAAAAAAAGTATAATGAAAAAAAAGATGAATTAAAAAAATGAATAGATTTGTATATAAGATGAAAATTATGAGAAGATTTTGAAAGTAGTGGTATAGAAGATGATTATTATAGTTTAGATTCTATAATATCTGAATGATTAGATGTAAATGATCTTGAAAGAATCAGAGAACTTTATAGTAATGAGGATATAAGGAGTTTATATCTAGATGAATTAAATAAAAGAAAAAATAGATTTGAGATAATTAATAATTGAAAAAAAGGAGTTTTTGAAATATTAAAGATAGAGAGTACTATCAAAAAGGCTGAAAAAATTATTTTATCTCTAAGGGTAAAATCTTTTATTTCAGGAAAAAGTCTCAATCCTGCGGAGGTGAGTAAAATTAAACAAATTCAAAAAAAGATTAAACAGGAAGAAAGAAAAATAAATCAATTGCTAAATTCTAGAGAAAATGCAACTGTTTATAGATTAAACAAATTGAAAAATTGGAAAAAAGAATTAGAAGATAGTGGATTTGTTACTTTTGAGTCTAGAAAAAAAATAATTGATGAATGAATTGAGAATATAATAATGTGAGAAAATGTTATCCTTACATGAGCAACTTGAACTTGAAAAACAGTATTAGCATTAAAAATATTAAAAATATTATATCCAGATTATAGCCCCAGGGTAATTTCATGACATAGTTGAATTACCACTTCTGAGTTTATTGCAAAACCCATTTTGAAATCAGATTGAAAATGATGAACAACCACTTGAACCCAATTATGAAAATTATTAAAATCTTTTGTTGAATGAAGTATACCTATTATTGATGAAATAGATTTGATTCCTAATGATATTCTTATGAGAGTAAAGCATCTTTTTACTCTAAAACCTTGAGATAAATATTCTCCTCAAGAAGATTGAGATGAAGAGTATATATTAAAAAAGGCAAGTGTTATATCAACAGCAAATATTAAATCAGAAAAACATCCTGACAGAGAGGAACTAGACCCTGCTATAGTTAGATTATACAAGTGAATACAAATACCTTTTCTAAGTAAAGAGGAGGCTTATGATTTAGCTATAATGAATTTAATGGAATCTCAAGGTTATATTTATTGATTAAGTAAAGAAGAGTTATGAAAAGAATGAATTCTTTTTAATCTTATTAAGGCTTTGAAGGAGATAGAAGATAGTTATTTATGAAAATGATCTGATTTGAGTATTTCATTAAGATGATCTGATAGGTCTTGAGTTTATTTGCAAAAGGCTATTCTTGAAACATGAAATTTTATAAGTATGTTTAAATGATTTAAAGAATCTTGACTTAGTTTTAAACAATTTATAAAAACAAAAATTGTAAAATTTATATCAAATGAATCTTATCCTTTGAGTGATAGGTTACTTTTGATTAAGATTTTTTCTCAAAATTGATTAATTATAAAATCTGATATTTGATTGCTTGAAGATAGGATGATTGATGTTGATAGAGATGATTTGGATAGAAATATTATGTCTGATAATGATATTTTTAAAGATTCTGGAACAAAATTTATTGATTCTTATGATTTGGCAAACCTAGATCCTTATGAAATTAGAAAGCTAGATGAGATAGGTTTTTCAGATAATAATAAAAAGCAAAAAAAATTCTTACAATATTTAGCAAGGTCTTCAGTTAAAAATGAGTGAAATAAAAATCGGTATGAGATAGGGGTTATTGCTAATAGATTGTTGGAGGATATGGAGTGAAAAAAAGATTTTGAAATTTCTAAAGAGGATATAGATAGTTTGATAGAGTTAGCTTGAAAATCAGGATTTGAAAATGATTTTGCAGAAGTTATAAAGAATTTATGATGATATTTCTTGGAAAAATTTGAAGCTGTTGTAGATGAATTAATAAAAAAGTTTAAGGAAGGAGAAAAATTTGTATGTATAGAAAGTGATTGAGAATATTGGTTTGTTGATAGGGATTGAAATTGAACTCCATGAAAATATTTTTGGGATAGTATATGAGAATATAAAGATGGAGTTGCAATTGGGGAAAAGGATGATATTTACTGACTCATTAATAAAGAATGAAAATTAATTTCAAATTTTTATGATTATATAGACGATTTTAAAGAGGGTTTTGCTAAAGTTAAAAAAGGTAAAAAACGGTGATTTATTGATATAGATTGAAATGAAATTTGAGAATTAGTTTATGATTATGTATGAGATTTTAATGAAGGTTTTGCTCAAGTTAAAAAAGATGAAAAACGGTGATTTATTGATACAGATTGAAAAGAATTTCCAAATTTTTATGATTATGTATGAGATTTTAATGAAGGTTTTGCTCAAGTTAAAAAAGATGAAAAACGGTGATTTATTGATACAGATTGAAAAGAATTTCCAAATTTTTATGATTATGTATATGAATTTAGAGAAGGTTTTGCTAGAGTTGAAAAAGATGAAAAATGGTGATTTATAAACACAAAAGGAGAATTAATTTCAAATCTTTATGATTATATAGACGATTTTTCAGAAGGTTTTGCTCCAGTTAAAAAAGGTAAAAAACGGTGATTTATTGATACAGATTGAAAAGAATTTCCAAATTTTTATGATGATTTATGAGATTTTAATGAAGGTTTTGCCAGAGTTGAAAAAGCTGAAAAACGGTGATTTATTGATACAGATTGAAATGAAATTTGAGAATTAGTTTATGATTATTTATGAGATTTTAATGAAGGTTTTGCCAGAGTTGAAAAAGATGAAAAACGGTGATTTATTGATACAGATTGAAATGAAATTTGAGAATTAGTTTATGATGATGTATTAAGTTTTAACAAAGGTTTTGCTAGAGTTAAAAAAGGTGAAAAACGGTGATTTATTGATACAGATTGAAATGAAATTTGAGAATTAGTTTATGATGATGTATGAGATTTTAATGAAGGTTTTGCTATAGTTAAAAAAGGTAAAAAACGGTGATTTATTGATACAGATTGAAATGAAATTTGAGAATTAGTTTATGATGATGTATGAGATTTTAATGAAGGTTTTGCCAGAGTTAAAAAAGGTAAAAAACGGTGATTTATTGATACAGATTGAAATGAAATTTGAGAATTAATTTATGATGATGTATGAGATTTTAATGAAGGTTTTGCTCCAGTTAAAAAAGGTAAAGAATTGTGATTTATTGATACAAATTGAAGGTTTTGTAAAAAAATACCAAAAAAATAAAATAATACATAAATTTTTATATCAAATATACTAAATATTTAAAAAAAGAGTAGAAACTAATTTAAACAAAAGCTGATCTTCTGCTCTTTTTTTGATATCTTTCCTCAAAGTTAAATCAAATATTAATCAATACTTGCATAAAAACATATAATTATGTTAAAATATTTATAAATAATGTTTTAAACAACAGAAAATGAATAATAATATAAATGAAAATCCTGATAAAATCTCTGAAATAGAATCTGGTGGGGTAGAATTAGCAAGTTTAGTTTGAACATATTTTTCTAAAGATAATTTTAAAGAAATATTAAAAGAGGATTTTAAATTGATAAAAAGATTAAAAAGATGACTTGAATGATTAAAAAATTGATCAAAAAATAAAGTAAAAGACATAATTGATTGAGAAGAAGTAGAATATAAAAAAGAAGAAACTTCAAAGCTTGAAAAAATAATAAAAGAAAAAGAAAAAAAGTATAATGAAAAAAAAGATGAATTAAAAAAATGAATAGATTTGTATATAAGATGAAAATTATGAGAAGATTTTGAAAATAATGGTATAGAAGAAGATGATGATAGTTTAGATTATATTCTATCTGAATGATTAGAAGTAAATGATCTTGAAAGAATCAGAGAACTTTATAGTAATGAGGATGTAAGAAGTTTATATCTAGATGAATTAAATAAAAGAAAAGATAAGTTTGAAATAATTAATAATTGAAAAAAAGGAGTTTTTGAAATATTAAAGATAGAGAGTACTATCAAAAAGGCTGAAAAAATTATTCTTTCTCTAAGGATAAAATCTTTTATTTCAGGAAAAAGTCTCAATCCTGCGGAGGTGAGTAAAATTAAACAAATTCAAAAAAAGATTAAACAGGAAGAAAGAAAAATAAATCAATTGCTAAATTCTAGAGAAAATGCAACTGTTTATAGATTAAACAAATTGAAAAATTGGAAAAAAGAATTAGAAGATAGTGGATTTGTTACTTTTGAGTCTAGAAAAAAAATAATTGATGAATGAATTGAGAATATAATAATGTGAGAAAATGTTATCCTTACATGAGCAACTTGAACTTGAAAAACAGTATTAGCATTAAAAATATTAAAAATATTATATCCAGATTATAGCCCCAGGGTAATTTCATGACATAGTTGAATTACCACTTCTGAGTTTATTGCAAAACCCATTTTGAAATCAGATTGAAAATGATGAACAACTACTTGAACCCAATTATGAAAATTATTAAAATCTTTTGTTGAATGAAGTATACCTGTTATTGATGAAATAGATTTGATTCCTAATGATATTCTTATGAGAGTAAAGCATCTTTTTACTCTAAAACCTTGAGATAAATATTCTCCTCAAGAAGATTGAGATGAAGAGTATATATTAAAAAAGGCAAGTGTTATATCAACAGCAAATATTAAATCAGAAAAACATCCTGACAGAGAGGAACTAGACCCTGCTATAGTTAGATTATACAAGTGAATACAAATACCTTTTCTAAGTAAAGAGGAGGCTTATGATTTAGCTATAATGAATTTAATGGAATCTCAAGGTTATATTTATTGATTAAGTAAAGAAGAGTTATGAAAAGAATGAATTCTTTTTAATCTTATTAAGGCTTTGAAGGAGATAGAAGATAGTTATTTATGAAAATGATCTGATTTGAGTATTTCATTAAGATGATCTGATAAATCTTGAGTTTATTTGCAAAAGGCTATTCTTGAAACATGAAATTTTATAAGTATGTTTAAATGATTTAAAGAATCTTGACTTAGTTTTAAACAATTTATAAAAACAAAAATTGTAAAATTTATATCAAATGAATCTTATCCTTTGAGTGATAGGTTACTTTTGATTAAGATTTTTTCTCAAAATTGATTAATTATAAAATCTGATATTTGATTGCTTGAAGATAGGATGATTGATGTTGATAGAGATGATTTGGATAGAAATATTATGTCTGATAATGATATTTTTAAAGATTCTGGAACAAAATTTATTGATTCTTATGATTTGGCAAACCTAGATCCTTATGAAATTAGAAAGCTAGATGAGATAGGTTTTTCAGATAATAATAAAAAGCAAAAAAAATTCTTACAATATTTAGCAAGGTCTTCAGTTAAAAATGAGTGAAATAAAAATCGGTATGAGATAGGGGTTATTGCTAATAGATTGTTGGAGGATATGGAGTGAAAAAAAGATTTTGAAATTTCTAAAGAGGATATAGATAGTTTGATAGAGTTAGCTTGAAAATCAGGATTTGAAAATGATTTTGCAGAAGTTATAAAGAATTTATGATGATATTTCTTGGAAAAATTTGAAGCTGTTGTAGATGAATTAATAAAAAAGTTTAAGGAAGGAGAAAAATTTGTATGTATAGAAAGTGATTGAGGATATTGGTTTGTTGATAGAGATTGAGATTGAATTGAATCAGAATATTTTTGGGATAGTATATGAGAATATAAAGATGGAGTTGCAATTGGGAAAAAGGATAATATTTACTGACTCATTAATAAAGAATGAAAATTAATTTCAAATTTTTATGATTATATATACGATTTTAAAGAGGGTTTTGCTAAAGTTAAAAAAGGTAAAAAACGGTGATTTATTGATATAGATTGAAATGAAATTTGAGAATTAGTTTATGATGATGTATGGGGCTTTAAAGAAGGTTTTGCTAAAGTTAAAAAAGGTAAAAAACGGTGATTTATTGATACAAATTGAAAAGAAATTTGAGAATTAGTTTATGATGATGTATGGGGCTTTAAAGAAGGTTTTGCTATAGTTAAAAAAGGTAAAAAACTGTGATTTATTGATACAGATTGAAATGAAATTTGAGAATTAGTTTATGATGATGTATTAAGTTTTAACAAAGGTTTTGCTAGAGTTAAAAAAGGTGAAAAACGGTGATTTATTGATACAGATTGAAATGAAATTTGAGAATTAGTTTATGATGATGTATGAGATTTTAATGAGGGTTTTGCTATAGTTAAAAAAGGTAAAAAACGGTGATTTATTGATACAGATTGAAATGAAATTTGAGAATTAGTTTATGATGATGTATGAGATTTTAATGAAGGTTTTGCTCCAGTTAAAAAAGGTAAAAAACGGTGATTTATTGATACAGATTGAAATGAAATTTGAGAATTAATTTATGATGATGTATGAGATTTTAATGAAGGTTTTGCTCCAGTTAAAAAAGGTAAAGAATTGTGATTTATTGATACAAATTGAAAGTTTTGTAAAAAAATACCAAAAAAATAAAATAATACATAAATTTTTATATCAAATATACTAAATATTTAAAAAAAGAGCAGAATATAATTTAAAACAAAAGCTAATCTTCTGCTCTTTTTTTGATATCTTTCCTCAAAATTAAATCAAATATTTGAATATCTTTAATTTAAATATAAAAAATTATTTCTATAAATAAAAATACTTGCATAAAAACATATAATTATGTTAAAATATTTATAAATAATGTTTTAAAAAACAGAAAATGAATAATAATATAAATGAAAATCCTGATAAAATCTCTGAAATAGAATCTGGTGGGGTAGAATTAGCAAGTTTAGTCTGAACATATTTTTCTAAAGATAATTTTAAAGAAATATTAAAAGAGGATTTTAAATTGATAAAAAGATTAAAAAGATGACTTGAATGATTAAAAAATTGATCAAAAAATAAAGTAAAAGACATAATTGATTGAGAAGAAGTAGAATATAAAAAAGAAGAAACTTCAAAGCTTGAAAAAATAATAAAAGAAAAAGAAAAAAAGTATAATGAAAAAAAAGATGAATTAAAAAAATGAATAGATTTGTATATAAGATGAAAATTATGAGAAGATTTTGAAAATAATGGTATAGAAGAAGATGATGATAGTTTAGATTATATTCTATCTGAATGATTAGAAGTAAATGATCTTGAAAGAATCAGAGAACTTTATAGTAATGAGGATGTAAGAAGTTTATATCTAGATGAATTAAATAAAAGAAAAGATAAGTTTGAAATAATTAATAATTGAAAAAAAGGAGTTTTTGAAATATTAAAGATAGAGAGTACTATCAAAAAGGCTGAAAAAATTATTCTTTCTCTAAGGATAAAATCTTTTATTTCAGGAAAAAGTCTCAATCCTGCGGAGGTGAGTAAAATTAAACAAATTCAAAAAAAGATTAAACAGGAAGAAAGAAAAATAAATCAATTGCTAAATTCTAGAGAAAATGCAACTGTTTATAGATTAAACAAATTGAAAAGTTGGAAAAAAGAATTAGAAGATAGTGGATTTGTTACTTTTGAGTCTAGAAAAAAAATAATTGATTGTGTTACAGAAAAATTATTAATGGGAGAAAATATATTGTTGGCATGACCTACTTGAACTGGTAAAACCGTCTTGGCTGTCAAGGCAGTTGAAAGCTTAAATAGAAGTTATAGTGATATTTCTTGAAAAAGTTTGATTAATGATATAAGGAGTGCCAGTCCAAAGAAAAATTCTTGAATTGTTGATGATTTTGCTATGGTATTATCAGGACATTCTTGAATTACTGCTTCTGATTTCATTGCAAAACCTGCTTTAAAATGAGAAATAGAAACCACTACTGAACTTTGAAAATTGTTAAAGGCTTTTGTTGAATGAAAAGTTCCTATTATTGATGAAATAGATTTGATTCCTAATGATGTTATTATGAGGGTAAAGCATCTTTTTACTCTAAAATCGTGAAGCCAATATGCCCCTCAAGAAGATTCTAATAGTAGAATTACCCTACATTCTACTTGAATAATTGCTACTGCAAATATTAAATCAGAAAAACACCCTGATAGAGAGGAAATAGATCCTGCTATACTTAGATTATTTAGTTGAATACAAGTATCTTATTTAAATAATAATGAAGCCTATGATTTGGCTCTAATTCATATGATGGAATCCCAAGGTTATATATATTGATTAAGTAAAGAAGAACTGTGAAAAGATTGAATTCTTTATAATCTTGTTAAAGCTTTGAAAGAGATAGAAGATAGTTATTTATGAAAATGATCTGAACTGAAAATTTCTTTGGGATTATCTGATAAATCTTGAGTTCATTTGCAAAAAGCTATCCTTGAAATTTGAAAATTTGTTTCTTTGTTTAATGGATTTAGGGGGTCTCAATTTGATTTTAAAAAGTTTATAAAAATAAAAATTGCTGATTTCTTATCAAACCCTGCCTATCCTACTATTGATAGATTACTTTTGATTAAAATTTTTTCTCAAAATTGATTAATTATAAAATCTGATATTTGATTGCTTGAAGATAGGATGATTGATGTTGATAGAACTGATTTGGATAGAAATATTATGTCTGATAATGATATTTTTAAAGATTCTGGAACAAAATTTATTGATCCCTATGATTTGGCAAACCTAGATCCTTATGAAATTAGAAAGCTAGATGAGATAGATTTTTCAGATAATACTAAAAAGCAAGAAGAATTCTTACAATATTTAGCAAAGTCTTCAGTTAAAAATGATTGAAATGAAAATCGGTATGAGATAGGGGTTATTGCTAATAGATTGTTGGAGGATATGGAGTGAAAAAAAGATTTTGAAATCCCTAAAGAGGATATAGATTCTTTAGCAAAGTTAGGTTGGGCCTCAGGATTTGAAGAACCTTTTATAGATTTTGTAAATGATTTATGATGATATTTCTTGGAAAAATTTGAAGCTGTTGGAATGGAAATAGAAGCTGATTTAAAGAAACTTGGAAATGATAAAGATATTAGAAATATGTTTGGAGATGAAGTATTAAAAAAGTTTAAGGAAGGAGAAAAATTTGTATGTATAGAAAGGGATTGAGGATATTGGTTTGTTGATAGAGATTGAGATTGAATTGAATCAGAATATTTTTGGGATAGAACATGACAATATAAAGATGGAGTTGCAATTGGGAAAAAGGATGATATTTACTGAATCATTAATAAAGAATGAAAATTAATTTCAAATTTTTATGATTATATAGACGATTTTAAAGAAGGTTTTGCTAGAGTTAAAAAAGATGAAAAACGGTGATTTATTGATATAGATTGAAATAAAATTTGAGAATTAGTTTATGATTATGTATGAGATTTTAATGAAGGTTTTGCTCAAGTTAAAAAAGATGAAAAACGGTGATTTATTGATACAGATTGAAAAGAATTTCCAAATTTTTATGATTATGTATATGAATTTAGAGAAGGTTTTGCTCAAGTTAAAAAAGGTAAAAAATGGTGATTTATTGATACAAATTGAAAAGAATTTCCAAATTTTTATGATTATGTATATGAATTTAACGGAGGTTTTGCTCCAGTTAAAAAAGGTAAAAAACAGTGATTTATTGATACAGATTGAAATGAAATTTGAGAATTAGTTTATGATGATGTATGACATTTTAACGAAGGTTTTGCTCAAGTTGAAAAAGGTGATAAACGGTGATTTATTGATACAAATTGAAAAGAAATTTGAGAATTAGTTTATGATGATGTATGAGATTTTAATGAAGGTTTTGCCAGAGTTGAAAAAGCTGAAAAACGGTGATTTATTGATACAGATTGAAATGAAATTTGAGAATTAGTTTATGATTATGTATGAGATTTTAATGAAGGTTTTGCTATAGTTAAAAAAGGTAAAGAATGGTGATTTATTGATACAAATTGAAAGTTTTGTAAAAAAATACCAAAAAAATAAAATAATACATAAATTTTTATATCAAATATATAATTAACTATTAAAAATTAATCTGAATTAATCCTCTTACAAAACCCCTCTAAAATGAAAAACATACTATCAATACAAAACAAACTTAAAAAAATAGACAAAGAATTCTACATAGTTGGAGGATTTTGTCGTGAAAAGATTTTATGAAATGAAAATAGCTGAGATATAGATATAGTTACCAACTCCACACCTGATGAAGTTAAAAAAGTTTTAGAAGTTACTTGAGAAGTTGGTAAGAAATATGGTACCTGTATAGTACTTGAATGAGATGAATCATTTGAAATAACAACTTTTAGAAAAGACATAGGAAGTGTAAATCATAGAAAACCTGCCGAAGTGGAATTTACAGATTCTCTTGAACAAGATGCCCTAAGAAGAGATTTTACTTGTAATGCTATTTATTATAACCCTGAACTTAGAGAGTTTATTGATCCCACATGAGGTATAAATGATATTAAAGCTTGAGTTATTCGTTTTGTATGAAATATAGAAGATAGAATAAAAGAAGATGCCCTAAGAATACTTAGATTTATTAGATTTAAAAACAAATACAACTTCAAAGTCGCAGATGAGGGATACTGGAAAATAATAAAAAAACATATAAAAATATTAAAAAATATACCAATTGAAAGAATTAGACAAGAACTTGATAAAATTCTTTTGGATTGAAACAATGTGGAAGCTTTGGAAGATTTAAAAAAGATTTGATTTATAGAAACTATAATCCCCGAACTTGATTGCCTTGATAAGTTTCCTGGGAATAAACATCATTTAGAATGAGATGTATGGACTCATACCAAAATGTGTGTTTTAGAAATGAACGGAATAGTAAAAAGAGAAAAAATAAACTGACAGAGAAAATTGATGCTCATATGGGCAATATTACTTCATGATATATGAAAAGCTCCAACTTTTAGCATATGAGAAGATTGAGAAACACATTATTATAAACATGAAACAATATGAGCAGAAATGTTTAAAAATGATTTGGTAGAAAGGCTTAGATTTTCAAACAACTTTGGTAGAACTATTTATTTTATTATAAAAGAACACTTGCGAGTATTTAAAATTGCAAATATGAGAAAACTAAAAGCTAGAAAATTGATGATGGATAGAGATTTTGAAGATCTTTTATTAGTTTGAGAAGCTGATACCAAATGAAGGATACCTCAAAAAACAGAATGATTTGAAGAAATCGTATACATATACAAAGAATTTAAAGAAATTCTCCCCACAAAAAAATTTTTTACTTGAAATGATATTTTGGAAAAATATCCTAATTTAAAATGAAAAGCCATATGAGAAAGGCTAAAGCAATTGAATGATCAAATACTTATAAGAGATTAGGAAATTAAAAAGATACTTTAAGAAAAGACTGAAAAATCTTTCAACAAAGAGCTTTAGATCTTTGTTCTTATATCTTCTTCAACAGATGGCTTTAGCCATTTGCTCTTGTTGGAGTATTCTTCTTTTGTGAAAAATTCCATTGTTTAAAACTAAGGATTCTTTTAATTTTTCTTGTTATTTATCTATATACACAGTAAAACAATTTGTAACCTAGTTTACTATAGTATAAAAGAAATAAAAAATATTTATAATATCAATATTTTGAGAATTTATAAAAAATATGCTATGATACATACATGAATAGCAAAAACAATATAAATTCTTCAAATAAATTCAAAGAATCTCTTTCAAATGTTAAAGAGTTTATTTTAAGTCTTATAAGAAAAAAGAAAGAAAGAATTGAAAAAGAGACAAAAAATAGAGTTGAAGAAGTTATTCCTCAAGATGAGAATAAAGAAGCATCTATGAAAGATGATTCTCATACACCAAAAAATTCGTGAAATCAAGATTCAAATACTCCAAAACAAGAACAGCATTTTCAAGATGAAGATGAGTATATTCCAAAAGACTCAGAATTTTGAGAGTCAATGTGAGCTTCTCCCAGGTTTGCAGAAATACATCCACACTATAAGTGATACTATGTCTCTGGAAGAAATTCTTATTTCGATTCAAATACAAATCTTTGGGCAAAAAAAAAGCAACTCTGAGACATAAATGATAGTATTGATAAAACACAAAGAAAATACACATATGCTTGAGTTATGCCTGCTGGACTTGTTACTATTCCCCTTCCAAATGGTTCTATACCTGATATAAGTAGCATTGTATACAATGGAAAATATCCTCCTTTATTTAAAAAAGATCAGAATAACTGTATATATATACAATGTCAGGAAAAACAATATGTAAGTTTTATATTTTATCAAAACCAAAATATTACACCACTTGACCCAATAAAAGAAGATAGTGAAAAAATAATATTTGATAAACTTTCATCAGAAACTCAAAATCTCTTAAACTCTTTGAAACCAGTATCATCAAAAGATACTGCAACACAAATCAAAAAGCATATCATAAGTACAAAGAAATATTCAACAACAAAGCAATGATCTCTTCATAAAAAATCTAATAAGAGAAACTATATTACAAACTTAGATGCTTCACCGGTACTAGATTGTTTTTCTGCAGCATCTCTTTTTGCAGGTCTTTGTAGACAGCTTTGAATTCCTTGTAGAGTAGTAACAGGACATATGTCACAAGAAACAGATGGATGAAAAAGTCTGCTTGGTTCTAATAATGGTCATGCTTGGAATGAATTTTGGGATGAAGATACTCAGAAGTGGATTCATATAGATGCAACTCCTCAAGTGAAAGAAGAAAGTGATAATACTTGAAACTCTCAAGACAACAATAACTCTGAAAGTGTCTCTGAACAATGAGATAATTCTTCTAAAGAGAATGAGTCCCTGGAACCAGGTGAATCAAGTGATTCTTGAAATAGTGAGTGAGATAAGGGAGAATTATCTGAACCTTTACAAGAAGCAAAATGACAAGAATGAGAATCTAGTTCTCAAGAATGAAATGACTCACAATGACAAGAATCAGAAGCTCCATCAAAGTCTCCAATAGAGGCACTAGAAGAACTTATAGAACAAGCAAGAGAAGACTCACTATCAAAACAAGCTGAAGAACTCAAAGATACCATAGAAAAACTTGAGCAATCCGAGTCAAAAGAAGATATTAAAAATATACTTGATAATACCAAACTTTCAGATTTTGCAAAAGATATGATTCAGGATATTTGAAATAGTAAAATATTAGATCAAGAAAAAAAAGAAATAGAAAATGCAACAGATGAATCAGAAATAGAGATGTTAGAAAAAAACTCTCTACTAAATGAAGATTATAAAAAGAAGCTCTCTGAATATGCTGATGTAGTAAGAAAAAAAATAGAAGAAGAGAAAAAACGTCAAAAATCTAAAATGGAAAGAATGGGATTTAAAGATAATGAACTTCATCTTTTTCAAACCTATCAGGATCTTGAAAAAGAGATTGAACCAGAGTTAAGATCACAAATAAAAGCTCTTGAAAGAATACTTCCAAAAAAATATCATACAATCCAAGACAAACAAAATTATCATCGTAGTGGTCCTCGCATCGGTAGTACAGGAAAATTGATTGAACATACTTTGACTTGAGACCCTAATGTATTTAGGAGAGATAAACAGGTTCGTGAATCAAATGAAATCAATATGTTTGAGAGTATCATAATAGATAGGAGTGGAAGTATGGGGAATTTTCATGATCTGAATTCTCCCATAAGAGAATCAGTAAAGGCTGCAATTATAAGAGCAAAAGTACTTGAACATTTTAAAGTAGAATTTAATATTCTTTTCTTTGACGATAATATAGAAGAGGTCATGGCTTTTGGAGAAGTATTTACAGATAAAAGGCTCAACACTGTACCATCTCGTCTTATGAGAGCTCTACAAAATAGCTGAGGAACAGACATAGGACAACCTCTAGCATATACACTATGAAAACTAGAAGATTATAAAAAAAAGACAAAAAAACAATCATTTTGAAATATTTCCTTCATAGGAGATGGAACACCTATTTCAGGGCTTAAATGAGAATGACTCAAGTCTCTTATAAATGAAATACGCAATAAATGATATGGTCTCACAGCCTATTATATTGGATGATCTAACCAAGATAAAACAGAGTTAGAGTGATATTTTTGAAATGAGCAAAAAGGATGAACCATTATAGTGCCGGATATATGACAATTAAAACAAAAACTGATATGATCATATAATACAGGTTTACGAAATATTATTCGTAAATACACAAAATAAACTTTATATTTTAAAAAAGTAGCTATGTCAGAAATAGATTGAGATAAAGAATCTAATAAATCATGAGGAAGTTTTTCTATTGATATGCTTCCTATAGTTGATAGAGATGATAAAATGAAGTTTTTATCTGATTTATCAATTGTTCAATGATTGAGTAAGAATAAACTTATAGAATTATGATTTGAAACTGGTAATTCTCTTGATGATTATTTATACATACCTGAAAAGTTATCAACATTCATTTATAATTTGAAAAATCAATGATTTTCCCTTGATTCTTGATCTTTTCAAAAAATCAATGATTTAAGAAATATATGAATACCTTTATTTAAGGTAAAATATGTATCAAAATTAGGTTCTAGTATAATCATTAGAGACGATGGAGAAAATCTATTTTATGGAGATTTTGATAAGTATCTCAGTAACTGATTAGAAGCCTTAAAAATAACAAATGAAGATGAGTTAAATAAGGTTAAAGCAGATATGCTGAAAAAAGAAGCTATTACTTATGATTGATGATTATTAAAAATAAAAGTAGAAAATAAGTTTCATTCTGTTTCTGCTTATTGATACTGCATAGCTGATGATAATAAAATTGCTGTATTAAAAAATAACAAACTTCGTTACTATAGCTATGATAAAGATTCTTGTACTCCTGAAAAGGAAATTTATGATTTATCTGAATATGGAAATATTACGCATATTTCTACAGATATAAATAATAATTTCTATTTCATTATTACACAAAATGAAGGAATTTCAAAGCTCAGGATAATTAACAGAGCCACACTACAAGAAGTACAAGAAGCATATGATGATATTGAAGAAATTATTTATATGAGCCATAAAGAGGGAAAATTATTTTGTAAAGACAAAGATGGATATTTGAGAATTATAACTATCTTAACAAATAGCCTCCCAAGAGGATATGTGGATAATCATACACTGACCATTCAAGATAACTCAACAAATATTATTAGAGTACAAGATACTACAGCTCAAAAACTTATAGAAGTTCTAGAACAATGATGACTCAAACTTACACCGGATATGGACGAAAATACTCATCCTTGAGAAACATTACATGCTGAAATTATAGAAGAAATTTGGAATATCCCAGTTTGAGAGTCTAGCTTTAGACAAGTTTTTGAAGAAGCTCAAGATATAGAAGATATTGATATGGTACAAAAACTTTTTGTGCAAATACAACAACATCCCTTAGTTATGTCTGTACCTGGTATCACGGACGGTATAAAATCAAAAATAGAAAAAAAGTGTTTTTCTATACTCTTACAAAAAGTAAAATCAGATATTCAAAAACTGAGAAATGATTTACAAGATATAAGCTGAGAACAAGATGAAAGAATAAAATTTACAAAACTAATTCATTTACAAACAAAACTTACTGAGATAGAAAAAAATAGATCGCAAATACCTGATGTGGATGTGAAGTTGGATACAGAAATATCTACTATTTCTGGAGAAATATCATCCAATATTTCTGATATTCGTAGTGCAAACTCTGCATGAGTTTTGGCTTCTTTGGAAGACTATTTTGTAAAAATTCAATCATATTTTTCTGCAATTAACTACCTACCACAAATTACATCGGTGTATGATACTGATATTTATAAAGAGACCCTAAAAATAATAGATTTTTTTGATTTAGACGAGAAAAAAACTCAGTTAAAACGTCTTGATGATATGATTCAGGCACGTATGAGTGTGGTTGAACAGGTACGTAAATCTTGAAATCAAAAGAGGCAAAAAGAAATAGAAGAAAAAATCACAGAAATTCATACAGAAATAGCATCTATTCAGAGAGTAATTGCCAGCATAAACGATAGTACGGTTTTGAGTTCTATAGAGAGTTCTGATCCACTTGTCTTGAAAATCAGAGATAATATAAAAACTCTCCCAAAAGCAGAAGGTGATGTAGTGAAAATCAGCTTAGAAAATATTTTTAAAGAGAGAAATCAGGAAATACGTATAAGCCAACTTTACAGTGAATGAGTATCTGCTTCACTTGATGAATATGGTATTGATACTAGTCTATATTATGCAGATGTATGACAAAAATCTGTTTGATTTAAACTTGAGTGAAAAAGAACACCGGAAGGGAATATTAGACTTGCTCTTCACTATGATGATGGAACTGTTTTTGATATAGATAGCTATCTCCAAAATCCAGGAAAGTATTCAGAAGCAATGGTTTTTACAGATATACCTACCGAACTTTCACAGAAAGATTTTATTGAACATCAGAAAAATTATAGGGACCTCTGCAATATTGTTGAAAAGAACAAGAAAAAAGTGATTTTGAATAAAAATCACTTTTTTTGAAGAATATATAAGATAATTTCTATGAATTATGCCTTTTTTTAGGTATAATTTCCAAATTTAGGCACAATTCACCTATTAGAAAGCTATATATACCTCCTTGCCAATAGTTCAAAATTATAAATAGCACAAGATAAAAACCAGTGCATAGCATTCTTAACTAATCATCTATATCTTGTTTTATAATTTCAATATTTAGCCTTTAAAATAGAAAAAGGATGTTCTACTCTTGCCCTAATAGTAGATTTAATTCTATTTTGTTCTTTTTGATAAGAAGTCAACGGATTATTTCTAGATCATCTTTCATTGAACTCTCACTTAATTCATAACTCATCTAAAAATTTTATTTTATCTTTACTTATATAGGCACTATCTCAATATGCCTCTTCACTCTCATCTCAAGTAATTAAAGTATCAGATAATTGTGAATCATGTATCTTAGCTGTCGTATATGTTGTATTCATTACAAAGTCTCCTCTCTTTGTTGTTTCAATATGAGCTTTATATCAATGATAACTTCTTCAATTCTTCTTTGTAAAACTAGCTTCCTTATCTCTTGTATTTTCTCATTTATTATTCTTTCTTCATTTTGGTGATTCTATTATAGTACCATCTTGAATAAATCACTTTTCTACTGTAAATCACATTTCAGCTAAAATAAATTGAGTCATTGTAAATATAGTTTCCTGACTTCAGTTTTCTGATAATTCATTTCTAAATCTACATATTGTTGTTTCATCTGGTATATCTTTAGATTCAGATATTCATAGAAACTTTTGAAAGCTATTTCTGTCTCTTATTTGATCTTCTATTTCCGGATCTGATAATCCATATAGTCATTGAAGAAATAGTATTTTTAACATTTTTTGTATTTCCATTCTTGGTCTTCAAACTCATCAATCTGATATTTCTCTAGATAAATTAATTTTATTTGATATTGATTCCCATGGGACTACTTTATCTAATTTTGTTAGAAACTTTTCTGTTCTTGTAATTCATAACTCATTTTGGAAATAATTCAAAAATGTTTGTTGTTCTTTAAATGGTGACATAATCATTAAAAAAAAATTAAAATATTTATCATATTTTAATCTTTTTATTATATTTTTGTAATTTAAATCTATCTTTTTGCAGAGGTCCCTATAGTTTCTGGAAAATTAAGTGAAGAAAACAATATGAAGAAATGAGAAAGAGGATGTCTGAAATTAGAAACGATAATTCAAAAAAAGAAGAATACGAAAACTTAAAAGAAAAATATAAAAATCATTTAGAAAAATTTAAATCACCAAGAATACTTGAATATTTTGCTACTGCTCTTGCAAACAAGCTTGATTTAAATCCTAGATCTCACTACAGCCTTCCTGATCCAAGATTTATTGTACTTGATGAAGAAAGAGAAATATTTAGAAAGATGAGTGCTGGTTTTAGTATTCAAAAAGAAACACAGAAGTGAATTGAGGTTCTTGAATGAGATCCAGGTTTATGAAAAACTATGATGGTGGAACAATTTTGAGCTATTACCAATAGAGAGGTTGTGAGAATACAGTGTTCAAAAATGGACCCAAGTGATTTGTTTTTTTCTCCACAACTCAAAGCATGAGAAACAAGTAGGCAACCAGCTGAGTGGATAAAAATTATGCAAAAACCATGAGTTATTATATTATTTGATGAAATAGATAAACTAGATCCCCAATGTTTTGAGAGGCTCCATAGACTCTTTGATTCTGGGAGATCTATTTATGATCCTCAAATAGGTACGATTAAAGCTAACTCAGATTGTCTCTTTGCTGCTACTAGAAATAGTTATGAAATCCTTTCAAATCCTATTGTAAGTAGATCAAGTATTATGCAAATAAATGCACCATCGGAAGAGAATGAAGCATTTAAAGTATCAAAATTTACAGGTATAGAATACTTTAATAATATAAATTATGATGAGTTTAGAAATATATATAGCTGAAATAAATCTAGTAGCATTAAATCAGCTTGAAGTGAAAAGCTTGAAGTGGTTTTAAAAAATATTTCAGGACTTGTAAAACTCTTTCAAGCATTGAGACAAAAACAGAAATCAGAAGATTTTCAAGAAAAATTTGAATTTGAGGTATCTTATCGTGATGCTGAACAAATATTTTTGCGTTATAATAAGCTCTGAAATCAAACATTTTCAGAAGTAGTTTCAGAAGTACTAATTCCAAAAGCAAGAGCTGTAGTACAAGATTTTGAAGATAAGGATATACAGGAGAATATAGTAAAAGAATTAGTAAAAGAATATATAAGTTGATAAATACTTAAAAAAAGAACCTAGATAAGAGGTAAGTTATAAAAATAGTTAAATAAGGGATAGGTGATATGGAGTTACAGCTTACTACATAAACTCATCAAATCAAAATAAAGAAAGGTTACAATGGTATTTTTGAAACAAAGAAAGTGGATGAACTATTATAGTGCCAGATATTTGAAAATTAACTGAAAAAATGATATGATCATATAATAGTAACCTACGAAAAACTATTCGTAGATATGAAAAATAAAAAATAGAAATAAAAACAAAAATTATGACAAGTATAAACAAAAAAAAACTTCTTCCCACTCAATATGAACAAGGAAAATTTTCCATTGAGTTACTTCCAAACAATAATAAAAACAATGTTTTAGAATTTCTTTCAAATTTATCAGTTGTAGATTGATTGAATTTTGATGATTTTATTAATATATGATTTAAAAGAGCTTCATTTAAAAATCTTGAAAGTTTTGTGGTACCAGAATCATTTGAAACATATATAAATAATTTAAAAGATATGCGAGTCTATTCTTCTGTATGAATACATATAAGTAAATTAAATTCACAGGTAAACCTATTTGAGATTTTAGATATTTTAACCGTTGAAGATTATATAATAATTACAACAAAAGATGGGAATATTCTACTCTGAAAATTCGATGAATATTTGTCAAAAGGAGTCAAAGCATTAAAGATACAAGATAAAAGAAAAAAAAGAGAAATGATGGAATACATAAAAATGAAATCAAAATTTTATCAATGAAAGAGTATCTTGAGAATATCTATTAATAATGAAAATATTGGTTTTGAATCAGATTGATATTGTGTCATAAACAAAAGTGGAAAAAGACTTGTTGGTATTAAAGATAGTAATTTAGTTTATTTGAATTATGATAATAATGAAAAAAGTTATTTGCCTGAAAAAGAATTTTACAATTTATCATTTTATGGAAAAATTAAACAAATATCCACTGATGAGAACAATAATTTTTATTTTATTATATCCGAAGAGCAAAACTACTCAAAATTAAGAATATTAAATAGGAAAACATTAGAAGAGGTACAAGATGCCTATGATGGAATTACAGAAATTGTTTATATGAGCCATGAACATAACAAACTATTTTGTAAAGATGATAAAGAAAATTTAAGGGTAGTTTGTATTTCAACTAACAATATTCCAAGAGGATATGTGGATAAAAATCCACTAGATATAAATAATAATAAATTAATAAAAACTGCAGCTGAAGAGGTAAAAGATAAACTAGATATTATTTGAATAAGCATAAACTTAGAAAACAAAAATGAACAGAATTTAGCGAAAGACATAATAAAAAAAATATGGGATGCTTCTGTATGAGAAAAAACCTTTAAAGAAATTTTTGATGATGCAAATGATGTAGAATCTATTGAAGAAGTTAAAAAACTATTTTTGCAGATAAAAAAACATCCTGATTTGATTAATGTTCCTGAAACTATAAATGAAGTTGAGTCCGAAATAAACAAAAAATATTTTTCTATGCTTCTTAAAAAACTAAAATCAGATACCAAAAAGCTTGGAGACGATTTAAAAAATCTAGAATCAGAGGAAAATCCAGAAAATATCTTAACAGATCTTATTAATTTTAAAGAAAGGCTGGATGAAATAGAAAAAATTAGATGACAGATACCAAACACAGACTCAAATCTAGATAATGAAATATCTTCCATCAAAAAAGAAATAGAAAGAAACATATCTGAGATCCGTTCGAAAAACTTAGATGATATAAAAAAATCTTTGGAAGAATATTTTGAAAAAATACAAGATTATCTATCTCTAATTAACTACCTTCCACAAATCACTTCTGTCTATAATAAAGAGGAATATATAGAAGCAATTAAAATTATAGAAATTCTTGATGAAGATGAGAGAAAAACTCAAACAAGAAATATAGAAGATATTATAGCTTCCCATATCGCTAGAATAGAAAAAGTAAAAAAATCTGAAAAAAGTGAAAAACAAAGGCAAATAGAAGAAAAAATCTCTGAAATTAATACATGAATTTCCAATATAAAAAGGATAATAGCAAGTATAGATAATATTGAAAGTCTAAAAGAACTACAAAATTCAGATCCACTTGTTTTAAAAATTAAAAACTATATTGAGACTATTCCAAAAGAATATCGTGAGGAAATGACAATAAGTTTAGATAATGCATTTAAAAAAAGAGAACAAGAGATAAGAATAAATGAGTTTCATAATAAAACAAGGTCTGTCTCAATAGATGAATATGGTATTGATGTAAGTCTTTATTTTTCAAATATATGACAAAAATCTATCTGATTTAAACTTGAGTGATCAAGAACACCCGAAGGGAATATTAAACTAGCTCTTCATTATGATGATGGAACCGTTTTTGATATAGATAGCTATCTCCAAAATCCAGGAAGGTATGCTTTAGGTATGATTTTCATAAATATACCTACACATCTTTCGCAAGAAGATTTTTTAAGACATCAAAGAGATTATAATTTTTGGTTAGATAGATGAAAGAAACAATATGAAGAAATGAGAAAGAGGATGTCTGAAATTAGAAACGATAATTCAAAAAAAGAAGAATACGAAAACTTAAAAGAAAAATATAAAAATCATTTAGAAAAATTTAAATCACCAAGAATACTTGAATATTTTGCTACTGCTCTTGCAAACAAGCTTGATTTAAATCCTAGATCTCACTACAGCCTTCCTGATCCAAGATTTATTGTACTTGATGAAGAAAGAGAAATATTTAGAAAAATTAGTGCAGGTTTTGTTATTCAAAAAAAAGAGCAAAAGTGAATAGAAATTCTCGAATGAGATCCAGGGCTTTGAAAAACTATGATGATTGAACAGTTTGGAGCTATGACAAACAGAGAAGTAGTAAGAATACAGTGTTCAAAAATGGATCCTAGTGATTTGTTTTTTTCTCCACAACTTAAAGCATGAGAAACAAGTAGACAACAAGCTGAATGGATAAAAATTATGCAAAAACCATGAGTTATTATATTATTTGATGAGATAGATAAACTAGATCCTCAATGTTTTGAAAGACTTCACAGACTATTTGATTCTGGAAGGTCTATATATGATCCTCAAATAGGTACAATTAAAGCTCACTCAGATTGTATTTTTGCTGGAACAAGAAATAGTTATGAAATTCTTTCAAATCCTATAGTAAGTAGATCAAGTATAATTCAAATAAATGCACCATCGGAAAAGAATGAAGCATATAAGATTGCTAAATACACAGGTATAGATTATTTTAAAAATATAGATTTTGATAAGTTTAGTAGATTTTATGGAGAAGAATCATTTTTTAGAGGAGAAGATAAAGATAATGAATTAACAAGAACTTTAGGAAATGTTAGATTTCTTGTAAAACTTTTTCAAAATTTAAGAGAAAAACAAAAATCTGAAAATTATCAAGAAAAGTTTGAATTTGAGGTATCTTATCGTGATGCTGAACAAATATTTTTGCGTTATAACCAACTATGAGATAAAAGTTTTAGTGAAGTTATAGAAGAAGTGCTTGTACCTAAAGCTCGTGCTGTGGTTAGTAACCTTGAAGATAAAGATATACAGGAGAATATAGTAAGGGGGTTAGTAAAAGAAAGTAAAATTGAAATTATAGAAGAATAGGATTCCTGGATATCTTTGAGTAAATAGCAAATAAGTCTCGTAATAAAGATATATTTTTGGAAAAGATAATTTTATAGTAAAAGAAGCCTTAAGGCTTCTTTTTATAATTACTTTTTATTTCATTAAACAAATTTTTCAACAAAGAGCTTTAGCTCTTTGCAAATATATACTTACTATTTACTTATAGGCATTCATTATGCTTACCTTCAAATTCTAATTATTAAAAACATAAGACTATATGTTTAATTTTGTTTAATTTTTAATTATCGAAGGAATAAAGACCTTTATTTAAACCACCCTAAGAACCTCTTCCAAAGTAGTATAACCCTTTATTGCCTTTAATATTCAATCTTCTTTCATAAGTACCAAATCAGAGTTTCTAGCTTTTTTTACTATCTCTTCACTAGGAGCCTCTTTTCTTATAAGATCAGCTAAATCTTCGTTTATCCTAATTATTTCAAATAATCAAACTCTTCAAGAATATCAACTATTATTACATTTTTCACATCATTTTCAACGATAAAGTTTCATAGCCTCAACAGGCAATCATTTCATTCAAACATCAAGCATCATAGCCTTAATCATAGCTATATCTCAAGAACTTTTTTCTCTCTCTATCTTACAATCTGGGCATATCCTCCTTACAAGCCTTTGGGCTATAATAGTATCAAGAGCTGAAGCTATTATATAAGGTTTTAATCACATATTTATTATCCTATCCAAAGTCTCCGCAGCAGATTTGGTATGAAGTGTTGATAATACCAAGTGTCATGTAAGACTAGCTTGAGTCGCTGTATCAAGAGTTTCTTTTCCTCTTATTTCTCAAACCATTATTACATCAGGATCTTGTCTCAAAAGACATCTCAAACCTGTATCAAAAGTAAAACCTGATTTTTCATTTACTTCTGATTGTATAACTCAAGGTAGTTCATATTCTATTGGATCTTCAAGAGTTATAAGCTTTTTATCAGAATTATTTATTTTATTTAATATTGTATAAAGAGTTGTTGTTTTTCATGAACCTGTAGGTCAAGTTACTAGAATCATTCAACTATTTTTTGAAATAGCCTTATCTATCATTCTCCTACTCATCCAATAAAAACCCAAACTTTCAAAATCAACTATAGCTTTTGAACTATCAAGCAGTCTAGAAACTATATTTTCTCAATATTTTGTAGGCAAAGTAGAGACTCTGACATCTATTTTTTTAAAATTTTCCTTGTCCTTCAATTTTACCTTTAAATCATATTTTCAATCCTGAGGTACATTACTAATATTCAATTTCAAATTAGCAGAATATTTAATCCTTTCAAGTATAGATTTATATTCTCAGTGGCTTAAATTAAAAATAGAAACCAAAACTCAATCTATTCTAAATCTAACTACCACATGTTTTTCATAAGCTTCATAATGAATATCTGAAACACCCAAATAAAGAGCTCAAAATGTCAAATCAGATAAAGCTTGATCGGTTTTTCTTTCAATTAAGGATTTTTTTACTTGTTTCTCTATTTTGGAAAATTTATCTGAAAAAATCTCACTTTTTATTTCAGTTTTTAATATATCTTCCTTTAATTTATCCTGTGCATCTTTTTTTGCAATATCTTTTGTAGACATATCATTTAATATATTATAATATTTTAAATTAATCTAAAAAGATCTTTTATGAGACTTTAAAATAGCTATTTTTAGCCTTTTTTTAATCTTTTAGACAATCTATTACACATACAAATATTTTGTTTTTATCCAACTTGTATATATACTTTTATAAATTATATCATAATAAGCTTAAAGGTGCAAAAAACAGAAAGAAAAGCTTCCATTTTAATTTGGTCAATCTTTTTAAGCTTGATAATATCTATTAGTTTCCTTAGTATAAGTACAAAAATAACTTATGTAATTAAAAAAAATATCTCTTATAAAGATTTTTTAGAAGAAAATTTTTTAATAAAAGAAAAAATTATCAAAAGTGAACTAGATGAAGAAATTGTATCAAACAAAACTATAAATATAGAAAACAAAACAATTGAAAAATCATTAAAAAATAAAGAAATATATGAAATAACCTTTCAAGAAAATTCAAATGTAAATCTAGAAATAATAAATTCTTGAATAGTGTTTTACTACACAGGTAGCAACGACAAACATCTATTAACTTGAAGTATAGAAGACATAGCTATCAACTCTTGAGGAAAACTTAAATTGCAAAACCTATCTTGATATACTAAATTTATTTTAGAGTCAGACAATAAATTTGATATAGATTGAAAAAGATATAAAATCACAGAAAATATTTGAAACAAGAAAATTATAAAAACTAGAGGTTTAATATATTAGGGAGAGGCTGAAAAATTGCTTCATAATAAAAAAATAAATATAAATCTTATCACTTTTTCAAAAAATTAAACATTTTTTTAATGAAATTAAAATGTCAAAACTAATTCAAAAAACAAATTTTAGAAAACTAAAAAATAAAACAATAAATTCATTTTTTAGTTTTTTTCTAAAAGTCTTTCTATTGCTTATGATATTTTTAAAATTTGCAACAATAGATATAAATGCAAGCTCTATAGAATGTTTAGGTAAGGAATGATACGACCTTTATAAATGCCAAGTTGAAAAAGTATGTCTAGAACAGGAGTATTCCAAAAGTGCTGATAAGGTAATAAAACTAGATAAATTTTATGAAAGAAATATAAGCTATGAGAAGGTGAAAAATTGATTTTTGAATGTAGAAGAATGATCCCAAAAACTTATACCAAATATAAAAAAAGCAAAATATTTGTATAGAACCAATCAAAATAAAATATATAAGTGTGGTATTATAAATTCGCAAATAGATGCTTTTGAGAATATAAAAAAATTTGTAGAAAAAACAGACAAAACTGGTATAATGAAACAAAAAACTATAAAAAAAGTAAGCACAAAAATAAAAAAGTTAATACAAATAAAAAATAAGGAAGAATGTATAATAGTAACAGAAAAAGAACGCAGTAAACGTATGAAAAAAATAATACTTGATCAATCAAGTACTGAATTATGTAGGTATATGTATTATTTATGATACTTGGATTCCAGAAACAAAGGTAGTTTAACATGAAGTGGATCTGGAAACAGAGGAAATTCTATACCAATTATTAAAATATGAGAAAAAGTATCTATAACTCAAAAAGAAATAGTAGATGAAATGGCACATTCTTTAAAATTATATCCTCTGGCTTTTGATAGCTATGTACAATATGATAGTTTTTTTAGACTTCACATAATGCTTGAATTACTAAAAGAGGATTACATTGTATTTAGAGATAAACTTAACAATGCACTTTATCCTATAAATCAAGTAATTTATAAAATAATAAATGCACAAAGTTTTTAAAATCTATCTACTTTTTCAGTATATATCATTCTCCTCTTACATTTTTTATCCAACTCTCTATAGAGTAAGGCTTCAAAACATTTTTAAGTCTCAATATTACAATCCTCAGATTTCTTTCAACTAGGTTATAATCTCCCCATATTTTTTCTGTCAAATATAAACTTGTAAGCAACTGCTCTCTTTTTGATACAAAAAGTAAAAGAACATATTTACTAAGTTTACTCATTTTAAGAGCCTCTCACTTAAAAAAGAATAAATTAGTAGAAAAGTCATATATAAGTTTATTATATTTAATGGATTTTTGTTCTAAACCCTGATTAACTGCTAGAAAACTATTAAACCATTTCATAACTCTTACCTCCAGTTCTGCCAATCTAAAAGGTTTAAGCATGTAATCATTTGCTCAGCTATCAAAAGCAATTTTGAGCCATCATATATCATTTAATCAGCTTATTATGACTATAGGTATATTGATATTTTTATCTCTTATACACTTAATTATATCAATTCAATTATTACTACTTTCATCTCAAAGTAATATATCAACAAGTATTATATCATAGCTATTTATAGCATATGATTCCTTCAAAAAATCATTGAAACTATCAATGATTTTTATTCTATTTGATATAACCTTTTTCAAAAAAATAGATTCTATTCTAAAAGCTAGATTTTTATCATCTTCTATTATTAGTATGTTCATTTCTAAAGAAATATAAACCTTAAATTTTCAAAAACTATTCTAAGACTTATTGAATTTTTATCTAGTTTTAAATAGTTATATTTCTGTTTACTTTAGAACCTTTTGAGGGATTAATATTTCAAAACTTGCTCATCAAAGTGATTTTGAGTTTTTTACTTTTATTATACCTCAATGCAATTCAACTATCTTTTTACATAAATATAGTCACATTCATAATCAAACAGATTTTCATTTACCAGTAGAGTATTTTTCAAATATATTTTTTTCTTCTCAATTTTTAAATCCTTGACCATTATCTTCTATAGTTATTTTTATATCCTTTGAAGATAGCTCACTTGTAATTTTTACTTTTCATTTTGGTTTTCAAGAAAATTTAAAAGCATTATTTAGTAGATTTGATACTACTTGATTAAACTGTACTTTATCCAATTTTACAATTCATATAGAATCAGATAAATTCATATCAATTTTTACCTCTGGGTATATTCTTGCCACAACTTGGCATTCTAAAATTATCAAAGAATTCAAAGAAGTATTTTCCAAATACAGTCAAACATCTATTGTTTCGTATTTTTGAACTGAAAATATGTTTTTAACTAAATCAGATATTTTTCATATATGTTCTCCCAACATAGAGGTTTCTGCAAGCAAAAATTTTTTGTTATAATTTCAAGATTTTATATCATCTAAAAGACATTCTATTTGAAGTTGAGCAGATGTAACAGGTGTTTTTATTTCATGGGAAGACATTGATATAAATTCTTTTTGCTTACTTATAAGATTATTATATTCTATTGTTTTTTCATCGACTTTTTTATCCAAATTGATATTTAAATCATTTATATGAGAATATATTTCTATATACTTCAAGTGTCATGATAGAAAATCTACAAAACTTGATATTAAGTCTATTTCTTCAGAATAATATTCTTCTTTAAATGGTTTTTCTCATAATTCAAAAATTCATATCAAATTTTTTTTATTATTGTAAATTGGGAAAACTAAATGAACACCTTGAGCTAATTCTTTTTCTAGTTTTTTAGTATCAAATTTGTATTTATTTTCTTCTATAAAAACAACATCGTTTATAAATATATTTCTGTATATATCTTTTGAAAAATATTTATAAAGTTCGCTTTTTTTACTTTTAAACAATTTTATATTTAAATATTCTATCTTAAATAACAAGGAAAAATTATTTTTCAAAAATTTATTTAATTTCCTTAAATTTGGGATATATGGTATATAGTTTTTTAGAGAGAATAAAGATTTTTCAAATGATGATATATGGCTGATTCACAGAAAAATTTTTGAAAAAATTCTAGTAAAAAATAAAAATAATATTATTACCAAAATCAAATCAAAAAATCAAATATTTTTTGATATTCACCAAAAAGATCTAAAATCTTCTCAAAATATAGATAATATATATTTAGATAAATAAAGTGATATTATAGATGAAGATATAGATAAAATAAAAACAAATATTTTTCAAGTTGCTATTTTGAAGTTAATAAATCCATAAGTTTTTGTTGAATAAATAACAGATAAAACAAAAGGTATTAAGAATAAAATTCCCAAACTTTCCAATAAAAATATTCCAAAGTAAGGTAAAAAAAGATAAAAAAACATTGATAATAACATAAATATAGTAAATCAAAAAATTATTATCTTGAGTCTACTTTTGTTTATATATGTTAAAATCTTTAGTTTTAAAAAGCTTACATAAACAAACAAAATTATTAGTATTAAATAAGCAAAAATTATATAGTCATATGCTTGTCAATATATTTCAAAAAAATATTTTTTATCTTCAATATATTTCAGATCAATTACAACTAATGGTGTAAGTACAAATATATAAAAAATTATTGAAAAAATTAATAGATACAGAGCTTTAGATATTTCTAGAATTTTAATTCAAAATTTATGCACAAAAATAACCATAGAGTAAAATCAAAATATAGACATTAAATACATAAATCTAAAAATATATAAAAGTATTTCTTTATCTATTAAAAATGAATATATTATTATATAAGAAAAAAACCGCATAGCTCATGCTATACTAGCAACTAATAGAAATATTCAACTACTATTTGAATATTTTTTAAATCACAAAAATCATATATAAAGTAAAAAAACTATTACTAGTGTATACAAGACAAATAATAACATCCCTTTTAAAAATAATTAAAAAACTATTAGTTATTGCTATTTTAATAAAATAGAGGTCTAAATCCAATTTTTAATTTGGTGTTATTTTTAGTTGTTAAAAAAATTTATTTTGATGATTTTAGAAAATCTGTGATACTACTATTACTATACTTTTTGGATATATATACAGCTTTATACTGATATAAAATTTCTGAATTAGATTCATTTTCTATATCAAAAGAATAAGGCAACATTCTTTTATATATTTTATTACTGGGTGTTCACTTGATAGATTCTCATATTCAAACATTTTTATCATATTTTGGATCTATAGTACAATAAAAATTCTTTAGTATTTCATAAATAACTCTGATACTAATTTTATCCTGAGTAACACAAACACCTGACAAAGTAAGCAAATCTTGATTTCAAAATTCTTTTTTAAGTAAATATAAAAGTTTATCATTGAAATGATGTTTAAATTCTTTTATATAAGTATTTTCTGGAGTATCAACAAATCAATAAGCAAATCATAAAATCTTACCTACACTAGATTTATAAAAATTTACAAATCCCTTCTTAGTATCAAAAAGTCTAGATTCTATTATAGAAATAAGTTCTTCACCCCGTAAATCTTTGACTTTTCAAGAACAGCAAGGACACCTTAAATTATTTCTTCAATACTCATTTTCAAGCTCTCAAACTGACTTCAATCAATAATCAGAGGAAATATTTCAATAAATATCTTTTTTTGAATAATTAATATTGCAAGATTCGCATTTAACATATTCTCCCATAAAATGGCTCCAAGTATCTCTTTCTATATCATACATATCTAAAATATCCTTTTGTCTCAAAGAATTTGTATCAACACTTGCAATATAACCTTGTGATAGTTTTTGTATCATAAAATTCTCAATTAAAAAATATTATTTTGTATCCCTACTGGATACGTTTATTTTGTAGTAATCTCACTTGAAAAACTTCAAGCTAAAATCTGCCATTACTTGAGGATCGTAATATTTACAACTAAAAATATCCAAGTAAGAGGCATTAGTTTTATTTGCAAAATGACCACTAATAAGAGAAGTTTCTATAAGCTGTATCATGCTAAATCACTCTACTTTCTCATCCTCACCAAAATGAACAATTTGAGTATCTCAAAATCTCTTCATCTCTATAAGATCACACAGTTCTTTGACATATCTACTAATAGAATCTGAATCTCTGATTATATCAGGATCACATCAATAAATATCAAGTGAAGTTGCAAGACCCCAAAAATTACCCTTTCTAAGATTTTCTTCTAAAAAAGAAGTTTCATAAGAAAGTCACTCATCTTTAATGTTTCTTAAAAGTTTCATCAAAAAAAATTAAAAAATAAAATCACCTAGAAATAAATTTCAGTTTTAAAAAACCAAAAATTACCTTCCTAGCCGTATTTTTATACAAAAAAAAAGTTACAGAATTGTAACTTTTTTCATTAATTTTTTTAAAGTTGAAAAAGTAATAACATAGTTCACAAGGACTCTTTATTTGAAAAATTTAACTAAAAAATCTTTATTTTTACATTATGAAGTAATTTTTTAGTGACTCCTTAGAGTGATAAAATATATAGATAAGTTTTTTATTATAATTTTAGATTTCTAATATTTGTCAAAAATATGCATAAAAAAATGCATTTAGTGAATTATTTTAACCTCCCATAAAATAATTGACTAAATGCTCAAAAAATATGTTAAAAAAATATTTTTATAAGTCAAAAGAAAAATCGACTTTTTTCCTTAATTTAAGCCAAAAACAATGTACAAAAAATTGTAATTATACACATGCAATATTAATATGACATTAATTTTTGCAAAAATTGTATAAAAAAATATTATTTTTTTAAAATATATGAATTTTTAATTCATTATTTAAATAAATACATAACTATTTAATCTATGTGAAGATGACCAGTAGTTCAAGCTAGAAGAGACTCTGTAAACAAAATAAAAGGTAAAGTTTTCTCAATCCATGCTAAATTAATATCGCTAGCGTCAAGTTCTGGATGAAATCCAGATGATAATCCAAATCTAGCCTTAGCTATACAAAAAGCTAAAAAAGATGGGGTTCCTAATTCCAATATAGAAAAAGCGATAAAAAAATGAACCTGAGAAGATAAAGGCTCCAAGCAAATAATAGAAGTAATTTATGAATGATATGCTTCTTGATGAATATCTGTTATGATTCTAGTCTTGACGGATAATAAAAATAGAACTGTTTCAAACATTAGACATATTTTATCAAAATTTTGAGGTAATATGTGAGAAAGTGGTTCTGTGTCTTGGTCATTTCAAAGAAGATGAGTTATTTTTATAGATCCTAAAAAATATGATAATCAGGAAATAGAAAATCTAGTATATGAAACAGAATCTTTAGACTTCATAATAAATAAGGATTATTTAAAAATAATCACTTGAGTGGAGACTCACAACAAAATAGAAGAATTCTTTGAAAAAAGAAATATTGAACTAATGGAATCTAAACTTGATTTTGTGGCTGAAAACTATGTAGAAATTAATGAATTTGAAAAAGCTCTAAAATTCACAAAAATGATAGAAGCTTTTAATGAAGATGAGGATGTAGCAGGAGTATCTACAAATGAAATAATTTCAGAAGAACTACAAAAAGAAGTAAATGAGTTTATAGAAAAAAATAGCTTTAAAACATAAAGCTATTTTCTTTTATAGTAAATTAACTCGTAAGTTAAACTGTTTTAAAATACAATTTTAACTAAAAAATAATTTTTTACTACTTGTCAACAGAAGGCTTTAGCCTTTTGACCTTACATATTATGCAGAAGAGGCTTTAGCCTTTTGATACTGTATTTTTGTCAACAGATAAACTTCAGTCCTCTGATATTATATTTTTCAACAGAAGGCTTTAGCCTTTTGACCTCATATCTTTGCCAAAAGAGTCTTTAGTCTTTTGATTTTTTAGATAATTTTTATGAACAAGATTTTTTGTTTATCTATTCTAAGACAAAAAAATCTCTGGTGAAAATTAGAAAAAAATTAACTTTCTTTAAATGAATTTTCCAAAAATGTTAATTTTTCAAAATATATTTAATTAGCTTTATCCTAATGCCCCAAAACAGCCAAAACTTCCTCTATACTAGTTTCTCACATAACAACCTTAAGCAAAGCATCTTCTTTTATAGTAACCATTCAATCACCTATAGCCTGAATTTCAAGCTGGGTCCTAGAAGCATTATTAAGTATAAGATTCTCCATAGAATCAGTCATCTCCAAAACCTCATATAATCAAATTCTAGAAGAATATCAAATACTATTACAATTTTTACATCATCACTGTTTTGGTTTATACAATTTGAGATTATCTTTATCTTTTATGTATTTTCCTACTTTTCAAATTATATAATCCTTTATTTTAGGATCAGGAGAATAAGAAATTTTGCAACTACTACAAAGTTTTCTAGCCAATCTTTGTGATATTATAATCCTCAAACTTGAACTTATAAGAAGAGGATCTATTCCTAGATTTATAAGCCTTTGTAAAGTGTGACTAGCAGAGTTTGTATGAAGGGTAGAAAAAACTATATGTCATGTAATAGAAGCTTCAACTGCTAACTTTGCCGTATTATTATCTCTTATTTCTCAGACCATAATTATATCTGGATCTTGTCTTAAAAGACTCCTAAGTCATTTAGCAAAATTAAAATCTATACTAGGGTTTACTTGAGTATGATTAACTCAAGGAATTCTGTACTCTACAGGATCTTCTAAAGTTGATATATTTTTCTCACTAGAATCAAACTGGCTTAAAAGAGAAAAAAGGGTAGTTGATTTACCAGATCAAGTTGGTCATACAGCTAAAATCATTCCATAAGGATCACTTAAATGTTTTTTTATCTTAACCATATTATAAGGCATTATACCCAAACTTCTAAGCTTAGGTGGTTTTTCATCTTTTTTAAGAAGCCTTATAACAATCTTTTCTCAATATATAGTAGGAATAACAGAAACTCTCATATCAATAGATTTACCAGCAAAAAGTTTATATGTAATTTTTCAATCTTGAGGTAGCCTATGTTCATCTATTCTTAGAGAAGACATTATCTTGATTCTGGCAACAATTGAATCTTTCAAAGAAACATCAAACGATTTTCATTTAACAAAAGCTCAATCAACCCTAAATCTTATATTGATGTCTTTCTCTCTTGGTTCAAAATGTATGTCTGAAGCCTTTAGAATAAGGGCTTTTAAAAATATATCATTTAAGATAAGTATAATTTTTTTATCATCCTTTCAGCTACCATAAACATCTAAGTGTAAATCTGAATCAACTATATTATTGTTTTTAGAAACCTTAGGAATAATAAATAAATCTTCCATTTTTGAAGAAGTTTTACCAGAATCTTTTTTTATGAAATTAGATAAACTCATTTAAAAATAATAAATAAAAATAACTTTTATATAATATCATAATTAAGCTTATATTTCTATATTTTAAAATTGACTTCTATATGTTTTGTAAAATAGATTATTTTCATAAAAAATAAAAAAGTTTGAAAAAAAGTTTGACATAAAAAAATAAAACATTACACTTTTAAAGTGTTTTTAATACACTTAAATGAAATATAGTTATTATGATTATATAATTATCCTTTTCATTTTAAAAACAAGTATTAAAAGCTTAAAACAAATACCAAAAATATAATTTTATATACACATATATAAGTACCTATTACATTATTGTTCTATCCAAATTTAAACTATAGATGTTATGATTAAAATATTCTATATGTTAGATTCTATAATAATGCTTCTGTCTTCTAAAAAGAAATACTGTTGCTAAAATTAAAATGAATAAGTGCTGGGTTTGAATTTCTTGCTAGAAAGAACAAAGAAAAAGTTTATCTAGAAAGACTAAAAATAAGTTATTTTATTAATTTCAAATAAGTGTATATAAAACATTATGTATAAAAATTTAGTACGAAAACTAAATACATTTATTTTATTTTTATAAATTTTATATTATGAGAAATTTAGAGACAGATAATTCAAATAACTTAAATAATAGTTGAATTAAAAAATCATTCTTTTGAATGTACATATCAATATCTTGATGAATAAAAGTATTGGTAACAAATCTATTAAATTGAGAAAAGAGTGAAATAGAGTGACCAAAAAGAATCTTCTCTCCTACAAATAATGTAAGAGAATTTCAAAGAATAGACCTACAAGCACTTCAAAAAATAGTTTTATACAAACCATGAGAAAAACAAGGAACTGAAATAGTATGACCCGATGTGGTTTTCAATCATCCAGATGGTAAATTTGTAGAATATAATAGAAAAACTCTTGAGAGTTGAGAAAAATGATGGATTTTTGATGAAAAATGAAACCATAGAGAAGTAGAATGACCAAATGAATTTTATATCCATCCTGAATGAAAACTATTAAAATTTCAAAAAATACAAATTTCTCAAAGAGAAGCAATAGTTATAATATGACAGGATTGAAAAGAAAAAATAATAGAATGAAAAGACAGCCCAGAAATCCTTATAAATCCATTCTTAGAAAGAGTAAAAAGATTTTATTGGACATGAAGTTGAGAAGAAGGTTGAGATACTGAAAAGGTACCATGAGCATTAACATTTGAAAAACTTAGACTTGATGATACGCAAACTTATTTCAGTTTTCCCGTAAGAACAAAAGACAATGTAGAAATAGAAATAAAACTTATGATATTTTATTCTATATCTAATTTAGAAAAATTAGTAACAGAAAACCATGACCCACTTTGTGAATTTTATAACAAAATACAATCTGAAGTTACAAAAGAAATCTCTAGAAAAAACTTTGATAACTTCAAAGAAGATACCTGAAAAAAAATATCGAAAATGGAGTTTTTTAAAAATGATCCTTTCTGAAATATATGAATAAAAATAGATGCTGTTAACCTCAGACAATGGTCTCCACAAGAAATAGCTGTACAAAGAGTACTGGAAGAATCAGCTATGGTACAAAGTCAAAAAGATTTAGATAAATCAAACCACAAAAGGAATATGAAAAATATTAAATACGAACAAACCCAGCTAAAAGAGAGACAAAAATTAGCTCAGTGAGAAAAAGAGCAAGCAAAACAAAGATGAGAAGCAAGCTGAGAAGAACTTTGAACAATAATTGAAAAATTAGGAGAAAAATTACCAGAAGGAAATAAAGATGAAGCAATATCTTTAATGAAGCTATATCTAGCATCAAAAGCTCAAACACTAAACATTTGATCAGATTTATTAAAATAAACTTGACAAAAAATAAAAAATTATTATAAATTTGATCACAAACATATAAAACTTATTTTTTAACTATATTAATTATGTGAAATGTAAATTTAAAAAATCCCGAAGGGATAGGTATAATGGTTGTAGATGTGCAAAACACATTTATCAAAGAGGAAGATTGAGGAACATGAGAATTGTGAGTTGAAAATTGATGAGCTATAGTTCCTAGAGTAAATGATTATATGAGAGAAATAAAACAAAAAGGAGGATTAGTATTAGCAAGTAGAGACTATCATCCAAAAGGTCATATTTCTTTTGCATCAAGTTTCAAATGAAAAGAAAATTTTTCTGAAATAACTTGGAATGAAGTAAAAGAATGGACACCAGAAAATAACTGAATATCTGAAACTGCTACTTTTAGTTTAGAAGATTTAAAATCATATCTAGAAGAAACTAAGGTTCAAAAATTATGGCCAGATCATGCAGTAGCATGAGAAGAGAGCTCTGATCCACACAGATTATTAGACTGATCATGTGTACACACAGAAGTAGCAAAAGGTTTTAAAAGTTGAGTAGATTCTTATAGTGCATTCCAATGACGAGAAGAAAAAAATCGTGGTGTTAGTATGCTAAATCCTAAAACAGAAGAAGTTCTAAGAGATTCTAATGTAAGAATACTATATATAGTATGAATAGCAACTGATGTTTGTGTAATGGATACAGCTATGGATGCTAATGAACTAAGAAAGACATGAGAATTTGATAGAGTAATTGTACTTGAAGATGCAGTAGCTTGAGTGGATGAAGAATGATCAAAAAAAGCTTTAGAAAAAATGAGAGAAGCTTGAATAGAGATAGTTAAAAAAATAGCTTAAAGGTTTATATTTTTTAAAACATAATTATAAGCTATGATAAATACAAGAGTTGATTTAAAAGATAAAAATGATACAGGTGAACTCAAAAAGTTACTTTCAGAAGTAGAAAGAGACCCTTGGGTAGGTTCATTTTTAAGAGGACTAATTTCAAAATTTCTTTGAAATATTAAAAGCTATAAAAAAAGAAATAGACTTCAAGCTTTAATTGATTCTAGAAGTGTAGAGAGTTGAACTGGAGGAGAATATTCTGAATCTACCTCAAGTGTAGCAAAGCAAACAAAGGAGGCATTATTTATAATAGATATAGGTGAATATGAAAAAGAAGAAGTATCAATTATATGCAAAAAAATCAATGAATATATATTGAAAGTAAAATCTAGATGATGATTTATCCTTTGAGGTCTAAATTGAGATCTACATGATGGATCTAGCGAATTAGTTTTACCACAATACAATTCAAGAATTTTATCACAAAACATACAAATCAACCTATTTTTCGACTCAAATTGAAATTTATCAGAAAATAAAACTAAAAAAAGTTCTATACCTCTTAGCTTAGAAGTAAAAAATAACCTAAAAAAGTACGGGATTTGAATAATATATATAGTCTGAATTTTAGAAAATAGTTGAGCAAGATTAAGTTTAGAAGAAATATCAAAAAGCTGAATAGATGTAAGAATCTTAAAAGAAGCTACCATAATAAATGAAAAACAAAAAAAATTATTACAAAAAAATAAGTCGTGAATAAAAATAGTAGAAAGTTTAACATATTAAAATTTATTTATTAAAAATACAATTATGGAAACACAAAAAAATATACCAAAGCTGAAAATGCCAAGCCCTCTAATAGGATTTACAGATGGTGTTCAGCTAAGTGTTAACAAAATATTTGCACAAGCTAGAGGAGAACAAATCGTTACAAGCCTACTGGATACAGATTTTTACAAATTTCCTATGAATCAGCTTCAAAAAAATTGGATACCAAAAGAAGAACAAGATAAATACTGATGGGGAGAAACATGGTGAGAAACAGATGTAACATTCTCTTGGATAAACCGTCATCACAAAGAAATTAAACCTCATGAAGTTATTGATATAAATGAACTAAGAGAACAACTAGAAGCTGTTAGAAAAATCACATTTACACCAGCAGAGTTATCATATCTTAGAGGTATGCCTATAGACCCACAAATGCAACATAGAATGTTTAGCTGATGGTTTATAAAAAGTCTAAATGGATTTAAGCTACCCGAATTTGAGTTGTGAAACAACGAAGATTGATCATTCAAACTAAACTTTTCTTGAAGATGGGATGAAGTAACATACTGGGAAATAATATCTATGAGCATAATATCTGAAATGTATTTTTACTGACTTATTAAAAAATATTGACTTTCAAACTCGCAAGTATCATGAATTTATAGCTGAATGATGTATAGATTAGAAGAAACAGCAAAAAAAATATCTCAAGATGATAGAGTAGCTTTTGCGGAATTTTGAACAAGAAGAAGACACTCAAAATATTGGCATTGGTTAGCATACAGTTTTTTAAAAGATCGTTTATGAAACCAATTAAGCTGAACTTCAAATGTAAAACTAAGTATGGAATCTTGAAGTGTAAACCCCATAGGAACAAATGCTCATGAACTACCTATGGTAGCAGCAAATATTTGAGATGATTCTGATGAATACATACTTAACTCTCAATATCTAGTATTAAAAAAATGGGCAGAAATGTATCCTGAATTGAAAGTATACTTACCAGATACATTTTGAACAATACAATTTCATGAAAATGCTCCCGAGTGGCTAAAATTAGAAGAATGGGTTTGACCAAGAGTTGATTCTATGCCTGAAAAAGATGCAATGGATTTTATGGAAAAATGGTGGAGAGAAAAAGGAATAGATCCAGTAAAAGATTGAAAACTAATAATGCCAAGTGATGGATTAACTGCTGATAGATTAGTACAAAATGTAAGAGAATTATCAAGTAGAATAATGAGATTACCACAAGCTATGTGAACTATGACTACAAATGATTGTAAATGAATAGCATCAGAAATACCTGGATTTAGAGCTTTCTCTCAAGTATGTAAAGTTACTCAAGCAGGATGAGAATCTGCTGTAAAATTATCAGATAATCCAGAAAAAGCTATGGGAGAAGAAAATAGAGTTGAAAGGTTTAAAAGAATTTTTTGAGTGAATTGAATGAAAAAAAATGAGGTTTTAGTTTAAATCATTAAACACCAAATCAAATGAAAGATAAAATAGGAAGTAAAAACTTTGAGTTAAAAAAAGCAGAAAAAATACCGGCAATACTTATAAACTGAGCAGTATGAGATGCACTATGATTACCAGTAGAAACGAAAACAAAACAAGAAATACAAGACATTCTGCATAAAAGCTCTTCAAAAATAGATTTTTACCTGCCTTCATGATGGAATACTTACTTCATAAAAGCTGGATTAGAATTATCATCAAAAGAAGTATGAAAAATATCAGACGATACAATTCTTACTATGGCAGTTATGAAATCCATTACAGAAAAAAAGACAATAGATTTATATGATATTATGGAAAAAACAATGCAAGGTTATGACAAATTTCCATATGGATTTTGAGGAGCTACGAGAAAAGCTATAAAACACTTTAGAGAATACAAAGACATAAACAAACTATTAAGTATAGAAAGTAGTTCTATGTGATGTGGAATTATGATGAAACAAGCACCTCTTACACTTTGGGAGGCACCAAATAGAGAAATCATTGATTTTACCAGATTAACACACAACAGCTACCCTCAAAAACTGGCAAGCATTATACATGATATAGGTTTTAGATATATTCTAAATAGCAATTGAAATATAAATGTGTGAGAATTTTTAGAATATATGACTAGAAAAATAAGAACTTACGAAGAATTGACAGATAAAAAATCAGCTCCAGAAAAAGACACTTTGGAATGACAAGAACTTGCAAAAATTAGACAAATATTTGAGAAAATGAAAGAATTTTCAAAAAAATGAAAACTTATAATAAGTGATGATGAAATATTAGAAAATTTTTGATGGGGAGACGATATAAAAAAATCCGGACAAATAGCTACAACACTGGCAATAACCTACTGTATATTTTTAAGAGAACAAAGTTTTCAAGCAATAATAGATTCAGTAAGCATATGATGAGATACTGATAGCTATTGATCAATAGTATGAAATATGGTTTGAGCTTTAAGTTGAGAAATGCCAGAAAGATACTACATAGAAAACTTAGAAAACTTTGAAGAAATAGAAACAGTGGCAAATGATTTTAAAAATATAATAATACAAAGACTATGATAAAATTATGACAAATGCAGGTATATGCATGAGATCCCGAAAGAAATCTAAAATGAGTTGAAGAAATGGCAAAAAAAACTCCAAAATGATGACTTTTAATCCTACCAGAAATGTGTATACCCTGATATATGATCTGAGATAGATGGTTAAGGGATAGTTTTGTAAAAGAGTGCAGAGAGATAAACCAGAGAATAATACAAATATTAGATGAAAATGGGATAGCCTGAATATGGGGAAATATAGATATTGACGAAAGAAAGAAAAATGAAGATGGGAGTATAAGAAAATACAACACAGCATTTATAAGCCAAAACTGAAAACTACTAGGAAAAGTACACAAAACACTTTTACCAAACTATCGTATGTTTGATGACAAAAGATATTTTACTTCTCTTCAAACCTTGGCAAAAGAAGAACAAAAACCACTAGAACAGTATTACAAACCAATAGAAATAGAAATAAACTGAGTTATAACAAAAGTGTCTGTACTTATATGCGAAGATATATGGAATATAAATGGAGATTACAATATAGACCCTGTAAAACTAACAAGAAAACATAGCCCAGATTTAATAGCTGTACCATCAGCATCACCATTTGGATTAAATAAATTTGACATGAGAAATAGGATATTAAAAAAAGCTAGCAGAAAAGGCAAGCTAGCCTATGTAAATCCTATATGACAACAAAATAACTGAAAAAATGTATTTATATTTGAATGAGGAAGTAGTATATATGAAAACTGAAAAAAACTGCAATGAATAAAGGACTATACAAAAGAAGAAAATGCCACAATTGATGAAGAAAAAAACGAGCTAGAGCAAATACTTGAAACAAGTATATACTACATAAGAGAGTATATGAAAAATATATCTCAAGAAAAAGTTGTTATATGACTAAGTGGTTGAATAGACAGTGCATTAAGTGCCGCACTATGTACCATTGCACTATGAAGCAAAAATGTTTTTACCATAAATATGCCCTCTAAGTTTAATTCAAAAACCACAAAAAACCTAGCTCAAGAATGTGCCCAAAAACTCTGAGTAGAATATAAGATATTTCCAATACAAGAATCAATAGATCTAAAAATAAAACAAATAACACAAACAAGCTGAAAAGCACCCACAGATTTTGAAATAGAAAATATACAAGCCAGAGAAAGGTGACAAATACTAGCAGATATGGCAAGTAATATATGAGCCGTTTTTACAAACAATGGAAATAAAGATGAAATAGCTCTATGATATGCAACACTATATTGAGATGTAGCATGAGCATTCTGCGTACTTTGAGATTTATATAAAACACAAGTATATGAACTTTCAAAATACATAAATAAAAAATATGGAGAACTTATACCACAAGGTATAATAGATATAGTCCCAAGTGCGGAACTAAGTGATAAACAAGATGTAGAATCTTGAAATTGAGATCCATTCAACTATGAATTTACATCAAAACTTAACCAAGCACTCATAGAAAAGAAAAAAGAACCAGCAGATATACTTGATATGTATCTAAAATGAGAACTAAAAGAATTTTTATGAATACCCCAAGAAATATCCAGTTACTTTGAAAATGAAAATAAATTTATAGAAGAAATTGAAAAAATATGGAATCTATTAAATATAAACTATTTTAAAAGGGTCCAGTCTCCACCAATACTCACTATAAGTAAATCAAGTTTTTGATTTGAATATAGAGAAGCCCAAAACCCAGTTTATTTTTGAGAAAAATATAAAAAACTAAAAAATTTAATTTTAAAACAATAAAAAAATATATGAAAACAGTTATAATAGATGAGAAATTTTCTCATATTTCTAAAGAATTACCAAAATGTTTTTGAAAAGAGAGAGGTATAAACATATGAAAAGTCCAAAAGGATCTATTCAAAGATAAGTGGCCTAATTTTTTGTTAGAAGAAACAGAAAAATATATAGAACACAAAGATGTAACATATATATGAGATTTTTCTGAAAGGAAAACTATGTTTGATCATTTATCTATATTATCAACTATAGTATCAAATAATGCTGATAAACTTCGTATAATAATGCCATTTTTTCCTTGTTGAACAATGGAAAAAGAAGATGTAAGATGAAGAGTAATAACTGCTAAAATTTTTGCAGATTTAATTTCTAGTATACCACCAGGAAGAGATAAAAAAAATTCTATACATATTTTTGATATACACGATTTATGAACAAGAAATTATTTCAACTTAGACAGAATAAATCCAGAACTTCACACTACTATGCATTTGATCAAAGAAGAAATTGAAGAAAATGTACAAATAGCTTTTCCAGATGAATGAGCATATAAGAGATTTAATCCTCAATTTAAAGATTTTGAAAAAATAGTTTGTGAAAAAAGAAGATTAGAGTGAGATAAAAGAAAGATATGGATAAAAGAGTGAAATCCTGAATGAAAAGATATTCTAATAATAGACGACCTAATTCAAACAGGATGAACAGTAATAGAGGCAGTTAATAAACTAAGAGAAAAGTGAGCAAAAAGTGTAAGAGTATATATTCCTCACTGAGTATTCCCTGAAAACTCTCATAAAAAAGTGGCACAAGAAGTAGATGAGTTAATTGTCTCTGACTCAATACCAACAAATATAGAAAGAGCTAAAAATACACCAAATATGAAAGTTTTAGAAATGTCAGATCTAATAAGAAATATTATATTATATGAGTAAATAAAGTTTATATTTAATCTGTTTAATTATGGAAACTAGGAAAATATGAAATAGCATTGTATGTTACGATGATTATTCTTTTGAGAAAAACAATGAATTAAGAAGTTTTTTAGAACCTGCAAATATAGCAACTATAATTGATTCTATAAAAAAAGATGTAGTTATAGTTTTATGATGAGATGGTACAATGATAAGAGCAATAAAAGAAAATCATAGCAGGAGTTTACCTTTTTTGTGAATAAACTTTTGAAATAAATGATATTTACTAAATGAAAAGGAATATGTGAATGATTGAAGCCTATATGTAGAAAAAAAGTTACAAATATTAAAAATCTTTGTAAATACAAAAAGTGGATCCAAAGAAACTATAGCTGTAAATGAAGTAGATATAAGAGCAAATAGTTGAAGACCTGTAGACATTTTAATAGAAGTTACCGAATATTTAAGAAATTTAGACTCACAAAGTTTCATTTCACCTTTAAAGTTTAATAAATCATTAAGATGAGACTGAGCTATTATATACTCTTGAATATGATCTACTGCATACAATAAAAGCTTAGGATGAACCATAATCCGTCATAATACTGATTTAATTGGAATAACTCCAAAAGCACCTTCCAACTGTCCTAGTACGTCAATTCTTGTACCTAGTCATAATTTAATAGAAGTAAAAAATGTTTGAAGGCTTAATCCTATGCAAATAAATTGTGATTGAGAAAAAATAGAAGATATTCCAAAGTGAGAAGAATTTAGTGTAGAGGTAAAAAGTTATGAAGAGAAAATAACTTTCTTAATACCAACAAGTTATTTAAATATATGGAGTAGCAGAGAACTAGAAGAACAAGGATTTAAAACCAAATAAAAAAATATGAAAACAAATATAGCAATATACTGATGAGCTTTTAACCCTCCTCATCTATGACATAAAAGCATAATAAAAAAAGTATTAAATAATTCTTGTATAGATAAAATAATACTAACACCTGATTGAAAAAGGTTAGATAAAAACTATTGAATAAATGATAATGATAAATTAAAGCTAATAGAATTATTTTTTGAAAATCTAAAAAATGAATGACTAAATGTAGAGCTAGATACACATTTTTTAGAATGAAAAAATAATTGATACACAAATACTGTAAATGTGGATGAATATTTCAAAGATAAACTTGGACACTCTCCCTATCATATATTTTGAATTGATGTAATACCAGACATAAAATATTGGTCTTGAAATAAAGACTCTTATATAGAAAGGTTTTTAAAAAAAATAATTATAGAAAGACCTTGATATGTTATTAATACAAGAGATATAGAAAATTTTAATCTGGTAGAACAGGTAAGTGAAAATGATATTTCTTCATCTATGGTTAGAGAAGAGATAAGAAAAAATAAGCTAGATCTACAAAAAGCACTAAATAGATTTCTTATTCCAGAAATAGTTGAGTATATATTGGAAAAAAAGCTTTATTTTAAGGAAATTGGTTAAAATCAAGACTGAACGATAAATTTAGATTTTTTATTCATTTTTATTATTCGACCTTAAGTTTATCAAAAAATATTTTATTTCTCATCCTTGAATCATTCACTACCTTATCCCAATCAAGCACTTCTATATATAGATTATTATTATCATACCAATCAAAATATCATTGACCATCAGGCATAACTTTAAAGTTTTTCTCTCTTTTTAGCCAACTTTTTACCTTTTCTGTTAGAGTACAAACAACATATCAGTAAAAAAGTTTTAGCTTTTCTTCTACCCCGGCCTGAAGGCACGGGGCTTTTATTTGTACTGAAATTTAAAGCTCTATCTCTTCAATCTTATTCTCTTCTTCTCACTGTTGTTCCACATAATTAGATATTATTTCTCAATTTATCTCTCATACACTAGATACAAAATATCATACTCACCATATATTTCATGTCTTCCAATACCATCTCTTAATTTCTTTGTAAAAATACCTCTTTATTGCCTTAGAACTTTCTCACTTTATATGTCATACTATTGTAGATATTGGTTTAGTTAACGGTATCCTACAATACATATGTACATGATCTTCTTCCATTCATATCTTTATTATTATTACTCATAGCTTTTTACTTATTCATCTTATGATCTTTTCCAATCTATCTTGTATCTCTTTTGTCATGAATGGATTTCTGTATTTTGTTATCCATACTATATGGTATCTGACATCATATGTCGCATGACTACTTTTTTGGTATTTCATTCTCTCTAGTGTTAGTTTTTAACACTATTTTATTTATTCTATTGATTTTTTACACTTTTTTCTTTAGAATCGGCCTGAAGGCAACGGGGTTTAAAACCCTATGTCACAACACATCTCATTTATTCAATTTCTATCACTTACACCTTCGGTGTCTTAACTATCTAAAGATAGGGGTTTTTATCCCGATGTGTTGAAATAAAAGGGTGTATTTTCAGCAACTTGAATATTTTTTCACTTTGGAGTTTTGTATTTTCAATCAACAATGTTATTTGCATACCTAATTATTTGCTGAATAGGGTCTTCATGTGAGGATGGATTTACAAAATCTTCCCTTCAAGGTTTTTTAAATTCAAATATAGTAATAGGATTTGAACTATTATTCTCTCATCGAAAAGCTATCTTTTTATCAAAAATAATCACGTCTCCTCTTTCGGATTTTCATGAATTTAAGGGAATATCAGATGATATATAGTCAGAAAATGCTAACTTTTCATCAAGTACCCACATATTATGATCCTTGTAATCTACTGTATCTGTATCATTCTTAGTTGGAAATATGATAGTATGTAGACTATCTTCTGATTTATATTTCTTTGTATTTTCATCCCATTCAAGAGATTTATCAAGTAAATCAAGTGTAAATTTTCTTGTTGCCACATAATGAGCTAAATCAGTTTTTACAAGGTCGTCTAAAGATAATACCAAATCTCTGATCTCATCTTTATTTGAGAAATCACTACTCTTTACAAATGTATTAGTTTTTAGTTTCGTTTCCTTTTCTTTTGTATATTTTAATTCATGAAATTTTGAATCCAACATATCTTCAGATATGCTTGAATCAATAGTATTAAAATCAAAGCTTTTAAATAAACTACTATACCAAGGAGCTTTATTGTTTATAAAGCTCTTTACATTATTTATTTTGATTTCTTTTTGACACTTTAAGAAGTTCTGATATAAATTCTTTATTTCTTTCGTAGCAGCATTGAAAATATCTCTATCTAGAATTACACCCTCAAATATTTCATCATCCTTAATAAAGTTGAAACTTTCTCTCTCAGTATCAACATTATTATCAAGGTAGTTTCCGTATATATAACATTTAATTGCGTAATTATTTTCTTTTTTATTTGAAACTTCTTTTAATTTTTGGTTAAAATCAGGTAGGAACTTACCTAAATTTTCGTCTATTACTACTCTATTATGTGCACATAAGCTTATAGTGTTACTCTCAACTGAATACTTCACTTTAAAAATTTTAAATCAAAATTCTGTTTCCTCGGTTTTTTTTTCATTTTTCTTCAAGAAGATTTTATTATTGTGTATAACACTTATATCCTTTTTTTCTCCTATCATATTATTCAAATTCTCTCTATCATGAGAATCAAAAATATCAATATCTGGACAATTAAAATCGTCATTTACAAAGTACATTAATAAATGTTCTAATAGTTTTCTTCATAAAGTTGGAATCTTCTTACTTTGGGAATTAAGTTTTGTGCTATATTTCTTTTTTAAACTTTGTAATTTTAGTTTTGTGCCTGTTTCAGTATTTTTATCAACTACAGAGATGACAGGATTAGACATCATGTCATTTGCATTAATATCAAAAGAAAAAGTGATTCTCTTTTTTTCTCATTCATCTTCATAAACACTTTCGAAACTAACTTTTTCAAAGAATTTTAGATAAAAAAAACGTCAAAATCATTTACCTCAATGACTTTCTAGTTTATAGTCACTTTTAAATGTTCGAAAAGATTTCTGGTTTTCACTATTGAATCAAACTCAATTATCGGAAATAATGAAAGATTCTATATCCTCTAGTCAATCATCTTCTGATGTTCATAATCTAGTTTGATTACTCCTAATAACTTGAATATCAATTTTTCATTTATCTTTTGATGATTTTTCAAAAGCATGAATACCATTTACAATTCATTCAAAAACAGAATAATACACAGATGTATTCTTGATATCACTTACTACTCACTTGATGTTTATTTCTCAAATTGCCATTTATATTTATCATGATTTATTCGATTTGATAGTATTCAAAAAGGCCCAAAGTAAGAAATGAAGTGCAATTAAAAGAGAAGAAAATATAGTATTCCCCGTAGGGTAATAACATTATTTTCTAATATAATAAGATATGTACTGACAATTAATATTCCAAGAGAGAGAAAGTATTGAATTTCATTTAAATAAATGATTAAAGAAAAAAGATATAGCATCAATACTAAAAAGATCAGAATCAACAATAAGCAGAGAGATATACAGAAATTCAGTAAAAAAACGATGAAACAATAAAAAAGTATATTTAGCACTAGAAGCAGAAATCAAATCATATCAAAGACGATGGTTAACAAAAACTCAATCAATGAAGATAAATATGAATACTAATATGAAAAATTTCATAATAGAACAACTATCAATAACAGAAATACAAATGTCCCCAAAAACAATTGCTAAGAAACGGAATAATACTCAAACAGATAAAAAGAAACATATCTCCCATACAAGTATATATTCTTGGCTAGAAACTGGTATGTGAAATAAATATAAAGAACTATTATTATATAAACATAAAGGTTATAGAAAGAAAAAACAACAAACAGAAAGAGTGAAAATTAAAAATAGAGTTAGTATTAAAAATAGACCTGAAACAATAAATAACAGAGAAGAAAAATGACATATTGAAGCTGATTTAATTGTTTCTAAAAAATGATTTAAATGAGCTATACTTACATTGGTTGATAGAAAGACTAGGTTACCTAAAATTTTTAAAATAAAAGATAAATCAAGTGAAAATATAATTAATCTAATAGCTTGAGTTAAAGATGATATATGAATTAAATCTGTTACTTTTGATAATTGAATGGAATTTGCTAAGCATTATTTATTAAATGATATATGAATAGATACTTACTTTTGTGAACCTTATTCTTCTTGGCAGAAGTGAAGTGTTGAGAATTTAAATAGGATTATCAGGAGATTTTTTCCTAAATGAACTATATTTGATTATGTAAGTGATGAAAAAATAAAAAGTATTTGCGATATATTAGCAAATACTCCTAGAGAAATACTTTGATTTATTTCCCCTAATCAAGCACACTTTTCACAATCTTAATGTTGTATTTGGAATTATAACAAAATTTTTTATAATCTCAAAAATAAAAAATTTCTTAATGCTATATTTTCTTCTTTAAGTTCATTTAAAAAATTGCACTTCGGGGTTTAATTCAGGAGGCTATTTTGCAATGTACTATACTTAAAAAAATAAAAAATTTATATAATTAACACATGTTTTTGATATTAACTCTAGAATATTAAAATCAAAAAAACCAATAGCTTTAATTAAAACTAATGGTTTTTTTAAAATTCATTATGGTGGGTGATATAGGATTCGAACCTATGACCCCCTGCTTGTAAGGCAGATGCTCTCGCCAACTGAGCTAATCACCCAAATATAGTATCAATAAATAAGACTATCAAATTAAAATGGTACACGAGACAGGGCTCGAACCTGTGACCTTCGCCTTAGAAGGGCGCTGCTCTTCCAACTGAGCTACTCGTGCTTATAGAGCAGAAAGTTGTAAAAGTAAAATAACTGCTATAGCTAAAAAAGAAAGAACTATTAAGGAGACCCCAAAAAATTTATTATTTTATCAAGTATTAAAAAATTCTTTAAAATTTCCTTAAAAAACTAAAACTTATGATTAGTTGATTTTTAGAAAAAATAAAAGTATAGAATTTAAAACTTTAAAATAGCTATATTTTTAAAAAAATTGACACTTAAAAATATAAATCCACTCTAAAGAATTAAAATATACTGCAATATAAAATTTTAACAACTAATCAAAAGTACATTTATTTTAATATCATAATCTTGATTGCTACCTACTCTCGCACATTTACGAAATGCACTACCATAAGCACTAGTTGACTTAACTTCTGTGTTCGAGATGGGAACAGGTGTACCCCAACCGTTATAACAACCAAGATAATAACATCAAAATCTTTTTGAAATTTAAACTAAAAGTTATAGAAAGTTTATCTTAAAAAAATAAAGGTTTTTTGTATTAAAATTTCTCAAAAATTACTTAAAAAATTTATTATTTTACAAAAACTAAAAATATTATTGAATAAATAGAAACAGCTAGCAAATAAAATAAACAATTGTTAAAGTAATACTAAAATTCTTTCGTCCGATTAGTATCACTCAGCTAAGAATGTTACCATTCTTACACTTATGACCTATCAACCTTGTAGTCTACAAGGGGACTTATACCAATAAATTGATGAGAAATCTAATCTTGAAGTAGGTTTCCCACTTAGATGCTTTCAGTGGTTATCCTTTCTAAACTTAGCTACTCGGCAATACCAATAGATTTGATAACCGATACACCAGAGGTTTATCCACTCCGGTCCTCTCGTACTAGGAGCAGATCTTCGCAAATTTCTAAGTGCCTATAGCAGATAGGGGCCAAACTGTCTCACGACGTTCTGAACCCAGCTCGCGTACCGCTTTAAATGGCGAACAGCCATACCCTTGGGACCTTCTCCAGCCCCAGGATGCGACGAGCCGACATCGAGGTGCCAAACCGCGTCGTCGATGTGAACTCTTGGACGCGATCAGCCTGTTATCCCTAGGGTAACTTTTATCCGTTGAGCGACACCATTTCCATTCATAGGTGCCGGATCACTTTCACCCACTTTCGTGTCTGATCGACTTGTAGGTCTCTCAGTCAAGCTGACTTATGCGAATACACTATCTCTTCGATTTCCATCCGAAGATAGTCAACCTTTGTACGCCTCCGTTACTCTTTAGGAGGCAACCGCCCCAGTTAAACTACCCACCAAGCACTGTCCCCTAAAATAATCAGGGTTAGGTTTACATTTTAAGAAGGGTGGTATCTCAAGGGTGACTCCATAAAAGCTAACGCTTCTATTTCACTGCCTCCCACCTATCCTGCACATCTTAAAACATAAACCAATACCAAGCTATAGTAAAGCTCCATAGGGTCTTTCCGTCTTGCTACAGGTAGTCGGCATTTTTACCGACATTGCAATTTCACCGAGTCTATGCTTGAGACAGTACTCAGACCGTTATGCCATTCGTGCGGGTCGGAACTTACCCGACAAGGAATTTCGCTACCTTAGGACCGTTATAGTTACGGCCGCCGTTCACCAGGGCTTGGTTTCAATGCTTGCACAAATCCACTTAACCTTCTGGCACTGGGCAGGCATCACCCCCTATACATCCTCTTGTTTGAGTTTGCAGAGAGCTGTGTTTTTGGTAAACAGTCGCCTGAGTTCTTTCGCTGCGACCTCACAAATAAATTAAATGTGAGGTAGGTCTTATCCCGAAGTTACGACCGCTATTTTGCCGAGTTCCTTAAGCATAGTTATCTCGTTCACCTTAGTGTTCTCCACCAACCTACGAGTGTTCGTTTACGGTACGGTTATATATTGCTTAGCTCATAGAGGCTTTTCTAGGTACCAAAATATAGTAAAGGCACAAGAAATCAGCTCCGAAAAGCTTTTTTCAAGTTAACTAATCTTGTTTTATAAGAATCTCGGATTTTCCTAAGATTCAAAACTTAATTTCATAATTCAAATCATTAAGAACCCTTTATATCTCAATACGTCCCCCCATAGAAAACAATATATAGTAGAGGAATATTAACCTCTTATCCATCAGCTTTTTCTTTCGAATACACCTTAGGACCGACTAACCCTACATCGACTGCCGTTGTGTAGGAAACCTTAGGCTTTAGGTGTCCCGCGTTCTCAGCGGAATTACGTTACTCATACCAACATTTTCACTTCTGATATCTCCAATAAAGCTCACACTTTATCTTCTGCGACATACAGAACGCTCCGCTACCATATTATAAAATATCTACATCTTCGGTTAATAACTTTAGCCCCGTTGAATTTTCGGCGCAGAATCGCTTGACCAGTGAGCTATTACGCACTCTTTAAAGGAGTGGCTGCTTCTAAGCCAACCTCCTGGTTGTCTAAGCAATTTCACATCCTTTTCCACTTAGTTATTAATTAGGGACCTTAGATAGTAGTCTGGGCTGTTTCCCTCTTGACAATGGGACTTATCTCTCACTGTCTGACTCCCGGTATAGTTTTTATAGTATTTGAAGTTTGTCAGGATTTACTAAGAGTCACCTCCCGCTAGTCCTAACAGAGCTCTACCCCTATAAAATAGTAATCCGAGGCTAGCCCTAAAGCTATTTCGCGGAGAACCAGCTATCTCTCAGTTCGATTAGCTTTTCACTCCTTCCCACAAGTCATCCAATGGACTTGCAGCTCCAAATGGTTCGGCCCTCCACGGTGTTTTACCACCGCTTCAGCCTGCTCATGGGAAGCTCACATGAGTTTCGGGTCTAGTATATTTGACTAAAATAGCCCTATTAAGGCTCGCTTTCACTTCGGCTCCAGATTTAACTTCTTTAACCTTGCCAAATACACTAACTCGTTGGTCCGTTCTACAAAAAGTACGATGTCACCAAAAGGCTCCATCTCTTTGAAAGCATAAAGTTTCAGGGTCTATTTCACTCCCCTCCCGGGGTTCTTTTCACCTTTCCCTCATGGTACTAGTTCACTATCGATCTTGAATACTATTTAGTCTTGGAAGATGGTCCTCCCAGATTCAATCCAGATTACACGTGTCTGAATTTACTCAGGAAATAATAATATAAAAAAACATTATTTTAAGATACGGGACTCAAACCCTTTATAGTTAAGCTTCTAAACTTATTCTCTTAATAAAGTTAAAATATATTGGGACTAATAGCCTACCCATGTATTACTCCTACAACACCATAAAACCAAAAGCTATCTATACAGTTTTTATGGTTTGGACTATTCCCTGTTCGCTCGTCACTACTAAGGGAATCTCTATTGATTTCTTTTCCATTGTTACTTAGATATTTCAGTTCACAATGTTTCCTCCTGTATAAACAGGAAATTCTGATTACCAGAATTAGGTTCCCCCATTCGGAAATCTTGGTATAATAACGCTTTTTATCAACTCTACCAAGCTTATCGCAGATTTATACGTCCTTCATCGGATATTCAAGTCAAGGCATCCACTTTATGCTATGTTATAATTTTAGTATCACTAAAACTATTAATTATTCTAAATTTACTAACTATTTCTATTTATTCAAAGTATTTTAAAGAACAAAAATAAACAAAATATTAGAAGAAAAAACATTATATATACTAAAAATATGATAAGGAGATAGTCCATCCGCAGGTTCTCCTACGGATACCTTGTTACGACTTCAGCCCAGTCAGTAGTCCTACCATGGGCCCCCAAATTGATAGAGGGACTTCCGATATTACTACCTCCCATGCCGTGACGGGCGGTGAGTACAAGACCCAGGAACATATTCACCGTGACATATCTGATTCACGATTACTAGCAATTCCAGCTTCATGAGGTCGAGTTTCAGACCTCAATCCGGACTTAGATATGTTTTGAAGATTAGCTAGATGTTACCATTTTGCATCTCTCTGTACATACCATTGTATCATGTGTGTAGCCCCAGACATAAGAGCCATGCTGATTTGACGTCATCCACACCTTCCTCCTTGTTAACCAAGGCAGTCTTCTTAGACATAAGTAACTAAGAACATGGGTTGCGCTCGTTAACGGACTTAACCGAACACCTCAAGGCACGAGCTGACGACAACCATGCAGCACCTGTCACTGAGTTCCCGTAAAGGCACTTTTCTATCTCTAGAAAATTCTCAGGATGTCAAGTCTGGGTAAGATTCTCCGTTTATTATCGAATTAAACCACGTGATCCACTGCTTGTGTGGGTCCCCGTCTATTCCTTTGAGTTTTAATCTTGCGACCGTACTACTCAGGTGGATAACTTAATGCGTTAGCTTCAGCACCCCCGTCTAGCGGGGACACTTAGTTATCATCGTTTAGGGCATGGACTACAAGGGTATCTAATCCTTTTCGCTACCCATGCTTTCGTTCCTCAGTGTCAATACAGTTCCAATAAGCTGCCTTCGCTTTTGGTGTTCTTCTAAGTATCTACGGATTGCACCCCTACACTTAGAATTCCGCTTATCTCTCCCTGATTCTAGAAAAACAGTTTTGAATACAAACACGAAGTTGAGCTTCGGTCTTTCATATCCAACTTATTTTCCCACCTACGAACCCTTTACACCCAGTGATTCCGGGTAATGCTTGGGGCTTACGTATTACCGCGGCTGCTGGCACGTAATTAGCCGCCCCTTATTCCTGAGGTACTCTCATTATGCTCCCTCAGAAAAGAAGTTTACAATCGTTAGACCTTCATCCTTCACGCGGTGTCGCTCCATCAGACTTTCGTCCATTGTGGAAGATTCCTCACTGCTGCCTCCCGTAGGAGTATGGACCGTGTCTCAGTTCCATTGTGACTGATCATCCTCTCAGACCAGTTATCCGTCATAGTCTTGGTAAGCCGTTACCTTACCAACAAACTGATAGAACGCAGACTCCTCTCTAAGCAATAAATTTTTACTCCGTAGAGACTATCCGGTATTAATTCCCGTTTCCGGGAGCTATCCCTGACTTAGAGGTAGATATCAACGTGTTACTCACCCGTTCGCCGCTCTCAATTTAAAAAATCTAGCCGAAGCTTTCAATTTTAAATCTACCGCTCGACTTGCATGTGTTAGGCGCACCGCTAGCATTCACCCTGAGCTAGGATCAAACTCTTTTGAACTTAAAAAATGAATTTTGTTTCAATTTTTAGTACATTGTTTTTTAAAGTTTTCTTCTAATATTTTGTTTATTTTAAAGAACGATATTTTAAAAATTCTTGTTTTATATATATCCCCTCAATGCTTTCAAACAAGCTAAATCATATGTATTTAAAAAATTAAAAGCATTAATTCTTATGCTAAAAAATGTTTAAACAAATACTGCCTCCCCGAAAAAGCAAGAGGAGTTTATAAAAATATTTTTCTTTGTCAAAAATTTTTAATTTAAACTAGTTTTACAACAAATTTTATGGTGGGCCTGGTTGGAATTGAACCAACGACCAATTGGTTATGAGCCAACTGCTCTAACCACTGAGCTACAGGCCCCTAAGGAATTAAAATGGCGGAAGGGATGGGATTCGAACCCACGGAACCCGAAAGGGTTCACTCCCTTAGCAGGGGAGCCCATTCAGCCACTCTGGCACCCTTCCTCAAAAATTTAGTTTTGAATTGGCGGAGAGACAGGGATTCGAACCCTGGGTGTCACAAGTAACACAACGGTTTTCAAGACCGTCGCCTTCGACCACTCAGCCATCTCTCCAAAAAGAACTTAGAATTGAAAATTTAAACTTAATTAAAGTATTGTTTATAATTCTCAATTCTAAGTTCTGTTCTATGGCTCCCCCGACTGGATTCGAACCAGTGACCAAATGGTTAACAGCCATCTACTCTACCGCTGAGCTACGGAGGAAAATAGAACCAAAAATACCTATTTTGAGGTAAGTATGAAGGAGTTTATAAATTTTTCATTATATGTCAAATTGAATTTTATAGGAACCAAAGTAAGAAATGAAGCACAATTAGTTAAGAAGAAAATATGATATCCCTCTTAGATAATAACTATTATTTTCTAATACAATAAACTGCTTACTGATAATTAATTTTCAAGAGAGAGAAATAAAAAATCCATTTAAATATAATAGTTATTCTATTAGATGAAATTCAAAAATAATTTAAAACTCAATGCTCAAGATCTCTCAGTTTTTTGTATTTTATGGTTAATGCCTTAAATTTATGTGATTAAATTCAGAGGCTTTATATTTGACTGAATTTTGTAAAGTAAAATTGGCTTATAATAGATTATTTATGAAGTATAAAAAACACTAAAAATAAGTTCAGTATATTCTTATTTAAAATAAAAACTAAATATGATTTTCATAAAAACTGGTACCTTGAATAAATGTGATTAGGAGGTTAATTAAGGGTTTTTTCAATATTGTCTCTTAGAAATAAAAAACTTATACATCTAAATTTTGAACATTTTTGGCTCTTGATTGAATAAATCTCCTTCTTGGAATGACATCTGATCACATAAGTATTTTGAAAGCATCATCAGCTGCTTTAGCATCATTTATTTTAACTTTATTCATTTTTCTGTTATCTTTGTCCATAGTTGTCTCCCAGAGTTGTTCAGGATTCATTTCTCAAAGACCTTTGTATCTCTGTATATTTTCTCAAACTACTTCTTGTTCAGATATAATTTTATCTTTTTCCTCATCACTAAAAACATACCAAGATTTCTTTCATTTTGTGAGTTTATAAAGAGGTGGTTGTGCTATATAAAGATATCATCCTTCTATTATGTCCCTAAGATATCTAAAGAAAAAGGTTAGAAGTAGTGTTTTAATATGAGAACCATCTACATCGGCATCTGTCATTATAACTATTCTATGATATCTTAATTTAGATATATCAAATGTTTCTCATATAGATGTACCTAAAGCAATTATCATATTTTTTATTTCTTGGTTAGCAAAAATTTTATCTATCCTTGCTTGTTCTGTATTTAATATTTTACCCTTGAGTGGTAGTATTGCTTGAGTTTCTCTATCTCTTCATTGTTTTGCTGATCATCAAGCAGAATCTCATTCGACTATATATAATTCTGATACTGAAGGGTTTTTTGAAGAACAGTCAGCCAATTTTCAAGGCAGAGTCATTCATTCCAAAGCTCCTTTTCTTATAACTGTATCTCTTGCTGCTCTTGCTGCTAGTCTAGCTTTGGCTGCCAAAAATACCTTTTCTATTATTTTTTTAGCACTTGTAGGATTTTCTTCTAAAAATTCCAAAAATTTCTCACTAAATACCGAGTCCACTGCTCATCTTGCCTCTGGAGTTCATAGCTTACTTTTAGTTTGTCATTCAAACTGAGGTTCAATAACTTTAACTGATATTACAGCTGTAATTCATTCTATAACATCATCATTAGTAAGATTTGCATCCTTTTCTTTTAGTATTTGTTTATCTCTAGCATATTTATTTATAGTTCTTGTAAGAGCTGTTCTAAATCAAGTTAAATGACTTCATCACTCATTAGTATGTATATTGTTTACAAAAGATATTATATTATTTGAATATTCTTTATTGTATTGTAAAGATATTTCAACGAGTATTTCTGATTTTTCTTTTTCTAAATAAAATATATCTCAAATAGTGTCTTCGTGTTTATTTAAAAAACTAACATAAGATTTAACTCATCATTCAAAATAATATTTATATCTTTCTCAAGAATTTTCATCTAATATTTTTAATTTAACTCCTTTTGTTAAATAAGCTTGCTGTCTTAATCTATCTTTTATTAATTTATAATTAAACTTTGTAGTTATCTTGAATATTTCAGGATCAGGATAAAATTTAATTTTAGTTCATGTTTTTTTCGTTTCTCCAATTTCTTTTACTGGTGCATCTGTTTTTCAAAAAGAAAACGATTGATAGTAGATTTTATTATCTCTATAAACCCAAGCTTCCATTTTAGTTGAAAGAGCATTAACTACAGAAGATCAAACTCAATGCAATCCCCCAGATACTTTATATCAACCTCAACCAAATTTACCTCAAGCATGAAGTACCGTTAAAATAGTTTCTAGGGTAGATTTTCAAGTCTTTGCATGTTTTTCAACTGGTATTCATCTACCATTATCTTCAACTATACATGCCCCGTCGTTTGTAAGTGTTAAAGAGATATCATCACAATATCATGCCATTGCTTCATCTATAGAATTATCAACAATTTCTCAAATTAAATGATGAAGTCATATTTCATCTGTAGATCAAATATACATTCATGGTCTTTTTCTAACTGGTTCTAATCATTCTAATACTTGTATAGAGTCAGCAGAATAGTTTTGGTTTTTTTCATTCATAAATTAAAAATATAAAGAATTAATTTTTGATTATTTTAACTTGTAGTTTTATATAATCAAGAAAAAACTTACTTTTACCACGGTCTTTAAAAAAAAATTGTTTAAAAAAGAAGTTTTTATTCAAAAAACCCTTTTCTAGATAACATATAAACTTCTGTTAAATACTTAAAATTTTTTAAATGCTTTTAAATTATAAATTTTTGAAGCTCTAAAATCCTAAATTTATATTTACAAACTTTGTATAAATTATAAGAAATATCTTTTATAATTTTTATTTAGTCCAGTTTCAATCTTTCAAAGCGAGTTTTATGTCTTCTATAAATTCATCAATTGATATTTCAAGTAATTTTTCACATTGTCTTGCCTCTTCTCTGTCAACTCAAGCAGCAAAACTCTTGTCTTTAAGTTTCTTTTTTATAGATTTTGATTTTATATCCATTACATCTTCACTTGGTATCATACGAAAATATGCCCAAATAAATCAAGATAGCTCATCAATACTACAGAGATATTTTCTAACTAAATTATCAGGATTTTCTTGTATTCAATCCAAAAAATAACCATGTGATCTTATGTCTCATATAATATTTTCAGAAACACTAATCTCAGAGATTATTTTTTCAAAATCATCTTTTAAGTGTCTGCTTGAATCTTTTTCTACATAATCCCGATCTATATCATGTAACACTCAAACTGTCCACCAGTATAATGGGTCTTCTCATATTTTTTCTGCGAAATATTGCATTATAGTTCAAACTTGTAATAAATGCTGTTTTGTAGAATTAGAGTATTTGTCTACCAAAGACATTATTTCTTCTTTTGATGATATGTTTTCCATAAGAAATATTTTTAAAAATTAAATTGGATTATAATAAGTTATTTTCTGCAAAACTAAAATAATTATTTTTTGTTATTATTATATGATCTAATAGTTTTATTCATATAGTGTTTGAAACCTCTTTTAGTCTTATAGTGGAATTTATATCAGCTTTTGATGGTTCAGCCATTCAAGAAGGATGATTATGGACAACCACTATGCTATTAGCTCTATCTTCTATAGCACTAGAAAATATCTCTCTTGGATGTATCAAACTTTCATTTAGTAAACCTATAGTTATGATTCTTTTTTTTATAAATCTATTAGCTCAATCAAGTGTTATGCAGAGCAAATATTCTTGTTTTCTATCCCTGTAATCTTTTACACATTCTATTATGTCATTGCTAGAGTTTATGTAAAAAAAATCTTTGTTAATATGTCTATTTACTAGTTCAAAAGCTCAAATTATTTGTATTGCCTTCACTTTTCATATTCATTTTATTGCCAAAAGATTTTCCATTTTTAGATTTTCACTTTTTTCTTTTATTATTTTGTAAGTTTTCTTAGATAGTTTGAATATATCTTGTCATTTAATTCAAGATCATAATATAATAGCAACTAATTCCCATCATTCCAATTTTTTCTCTCAATATTTTAAAAGTTTTTCTCTAGGTTTCATAATTTTTTGTTAATTGATAATTTTTAGGCATTTTTGTTCAACAAGTCTTTCCAATACCTCTACTTTTTTATGTAGATATTTGATTTCTTGCTTATTTATCTGATAACTTTTGGAATATCTTGCATCTACATAAGCTTTTTTCAAAAGTACAAAATATTTATTTTCATTTTCTAAATCAAACCAGGTTTCAAATTCTTTATCAAGTTTTATCATATTATTGTATAAAACTTGTAGGTCATGTGTTTTTGATTTATATCAATTTGAAACTAGTAAAAATGCTGATATATACCTTTCTGCAGATTGATGGAGTAAAAAAGCTGAATCATTTAAATTTCATTTCTCCATTGCATCTATTGAATATTTAAAAAAATTTTTTCATCAAAAAAACCACATATTAAAGTCATCTTTTTGTAAATCAATTTTCTCTTGCTCACTTAATATTCTAGCTTCTCAAAGAATACATTTTCAAGAATCATATAAAATTATTCATTCCTTTTTAATATCTAAGTAAAAATATCTATTTTCACCTAATCTATCATTTATGTGATATATATCTTCTATTAAAATACTAACTGGGGTATTTATTTCTTTGCTTTGGTTTATTTTTTTAGATATTTCATAAGAAAGAGTTAGGTTTCTCTCTTGAGAAGGTTTTCTAGTAACAACCAAAATATCAAAATCACTTCTATATTCCAATTTATTGTTTCATTCCATAACTACATCTTTTACAACTTGTTCTCCTCTAGCATAAGATCAAAAAAGTATAATCATTTCAACTTTTAATTTATTTTTTGATTCTCATCTGATTAAATCAACTACTTTCAAAAGCTCTAATTGATTTTCTTGTGGGATATGAGAAATAGAAGTTTTCATAAAATATTTGGAAATTATTAAATATATTTTGAAAAGAAAAAATTGCAGTAGGAGATGATTTTTTAATTTTTTCTTGAAAGTTATTGTTTACAGCAGGCTAATAGTTTTGTGAGAAAAGTCAAAAAACAATATATACTTTTTATATAAATAGATATAAAAATATTTAATATTACCTTTTAAAATACACAAAAAATGAAAACTTTTGCATATTTTAATATTTTATATAAAATCTCTTTCAAATTAAAACCAAATTGGTTAAAAGAGTTATTTTTATTATTTTAAATAAATGTTATGACAAGTTTTAGTATTGAAGCTCAAATAAGAGCAAAAGATGAGAACTGTAAACATTTAAGAAAGCAAATGAAGCTTCCTTGAGTAGTTTATGGTAAAAAACAGGAAGCTGTAAGTTTGATAATTGATTATTCTGAATTTTTAAAACTTTTTAGAAAAACTTGAGAATCAAATATAATTAATTTAAAATTTGGGAAAAAAGAAATAGAGGTTTTGGTTCATGATTTTCAAAAAGATCCGGTTACTTGAAACTTTACACATGTAGACTTTTTTGCATTAACAAAAGGAGAAAAACTTAATACAAAAGTTCACCTAAATTTCATTTGAGAATCTGAAGCTGTAAGGGATTGAGCAATCCTTGAAGAACTACAAAAAGAATTAGAGATATCATGTTTACCTGAAGATTTGATTGATCATATAGATGTAGACTTATCTATATTAGCAAAAGTGGAGGATAATATAAAAGTTTCTGATGTAAAGGTGCCTGATAATATTCAGATAACAAATTCTAAAGACGAGGTTATAGCAATAGCTAGTAAACCTAGAACAGAAAAAATAGAAGACAGCACAGAGGCTGAAGAAGACAAAGAAAGCAAATGAGATGAAACTGAAAGTTAAGGAAACCCTGAAATACTTCAATAATTACAAAATTTTAATTTTAATAATTATATAAAAATATGAAAATAATAGTTTATTGAAAAAAAGAAAATACAAAGGAGTTGATGAATATATTAAATTTATGCCTTGAAGAACTTGGTTTAAATGATTTTATAGAATTGGAAAACAGTGAAAGTTCTGATTATAAAAAAGAATTTTGAATCAAAGCAGAACCTGCTTTGATAATAGAAGAAGAATCTATAGAATTTAAAGATATGATATTTGAATGACAAACTCCTAGTCAAGAGGAAATAAAATCAATGCTTGTAAGCATAATTTGAGGTTGAAGCTCTTCTTGATGATGTGCCCCAGGTTGATGTGGTAGTTGATGTTCATGTTAAAAAGTGAAACGAAAAATTTAAACCTTAACAAAAAATTAGCTTTTTTAAAAAGCTAATTTTTTAGTTTTGTATTAACAATTTAATATCATATAGATTCACTTATTCTTTCAAGCATATTTTTATCCATATCAGATATATTTTTGGGCATTTTAGCCTCAAGTTTTATAATCAAATTTCAAACTTCTCATCCTTGTTTCTTTCATAGGCCCTTTACTCTCATTTTTGTTCAGGGCTTAGTTCAAGTAGGTATTTTTATCATAGATTTTTGTCAGTAAACTCCTTTTACTTCTAAGTTTTTTCACAGTATAAAATCAAAAATAGGAATTTCATAAGTTTTTTCAAAATCCAAAATTATAGGTTCTCTTTTATCTTCATATTGTCTATTTTTTCATCATCAAAATAAATCTTCCAAATTAAAATCAAATCATCATGTTTTTCAAGAAAAAGAACCTCATGATCAAGACATACTAGAAAAAATATCTTCAAATCAAGATGTTCAACTAGAGTTATAAGAGTTTCATCATCAAAAAGGATTTTGTCTAGATGATCAAAACATATCATATTGTTGTCTTTTTTTTTCATCAGACAAAACTTCGTATGCTTCACCTAAATCTTTAAATTTTTTTTCTGCTTGTTTTTTGTCTCATTTAGCTCTATCTGGATGATATTGCATAGCTTTTTTTCTATATGCTTTTTTTATTTCTTCGCTACTTGAATCTTTTGAAACACCTAGTATATCATAGTAGTTATCAGACATTTTTTTAATTATTTAATTTGTATTATTTTTGAGTTTTACTTGGCCACTTTTTCCATATTCTCTCTATATATCAAATGTTAGTTCTTATCAAATCTAATAAACTAGAATATCTATCTCTTTGATTTTGGGTAAAAAATTTGTTTTCATCTTGAAGTATTTGTTTCTTGTTGATTTTTAATATATCATATGCTGTTTCTCTATAAATTCTTATCTTAAATTCATATAATCTAGCACACAAGCTATCATTATTTTTAGAATATAAAAATTTTTGAGCTTGGGTGGATGATATATAGTTTTCATCAATTTCTTGCATAGTATCATTTATTATTTTAGGACAGGTTTCTTTATATTTTAAGGCATAAGAATCAAAATTTTTCTCTATATCGTTTATACATTGAACAAAGTTTTGTTTTTTGTCTTGTCAAAAACAATGATTTTTAGATTTTTCCAAATTTGATAAATAATTTTCTATTTGTTCATCTATTGGTGAAAAATATTTATCAGTTGAATTTTGAAATAAATCTTTTGTATCTTCAATGGTTGAAGAATATGTATTTTTAAAACAGAACACAAAAACAAATAAAATAAAAAAGATTTTTTTCATAAATTATTTTTTAATTATGTTATCTAAGATTGAAACTATGATTTTTCAAAAAATATTGTGAGTTTTTGAAAAAGCTTTTTTTGTTTCTTGTCATAAACTTTTAGTTATTTTTTTTCATTTTTCAGTTTTTGATAAGCCTATAACTCATGCAACAGCACCTCAGATTATGAGTCAAGTAGCTAAACTATCCAGCTTTCTTTTAGCTTTATCTTTTTTCTTCTTAAAAAACATTTTTGTAAAATTATTAAATTCCTGATCTATTGATAAAAGTTTTAAAATTCAATAAAAGTCTAAATATATTCAAATAAACTATTCATTTATTTCTTCTATTTTTATCGCTTGTCATTTAAATTTAAGTTTGGATATTTTTATTATAAGTATATTTTTCTCTAAAACTGCTTTTATAGAGTCTAGGTCTAAATTATCAGGGAGTATTATATTTCTGCTAAATTTTCACCAAAAAACTTCAGATATTCTAGTAATATTATTATCACAATATATATCACTAAGTTCTTCTCTAAATCAACTTATAGTTAAAACATCACTTTCTAGAGAAATATCTATATTTTCTAAATTTACTCAGGCAATAGGAGATACAATCAAAAATTCCTCTTGATTTTCAATTATATCAAGAGCAATTTGTCCTTCTAGATCATCAATTCTTTTATCATTTATATCATTTTCAGCTTCTTCAAAATCCATACTAGGATTTTGGTTTTTATCCGAAATTCAAAATATTTTCATTTTGTAATAGATATTAAATTACAGTTGAAATATATTTTAGATTTTTTTTGAAAAATTTCAAATTAAATGCTAGAATATAAAGAAATGGTTTCTTTTTGAAAAAATATGGAAATAAACTTAAAAAAAATATTTAAAAACAATTGAGTAAAACTAAGTGTAAAAGAAAAAATCTTTTTCTTGGAACAGTTATCAAATTTGCTTTGAAGTGGTATACCTATAATAAACTCATTTACAATAATGAGACACCAATCCAAAAACAAAAAAATAAAGATAATTATAGAAGATACATTACAAAAACTAAAAACAGGTAAAGATCTTAAATATATATTTTCTATACACGAAAGAACCTTTAATTCTTTTGATATTTCTATTATTGAAATGTGAGAATTAACGGGTAATTTATCAGAGTCTATTGATACCATAAAGGAAAAAGAAGAAAAGACAAAGGAGTTAAAATGAAAAATACTTTGAGCACTTATATATCCTATGTTGATAGTATTTCTATCAGTTTCTATGATATTTATTTTTATGATATATGTAATACCAAAGATAAAATGAATGTATAAGGATGCCAAAGTTAATCTTCCAGATCTTACCAACAATGTAATATATGCTTCTGAATTTATACAAAATAATATAAATTTAATTATTTTGTGATTTATAGTTCTTATAGCTTGTATAAAAATTTTTAAAACAAGTAAATACACAAAAATATATTGGGATACGATGATTTTACATATTCCTGTTTTTGGTTGACTTATAAAAAAGAAAACTTTGGCTCTTTTTACAAATTCTCTTTGAGTACTTTTATCTAGATGAGTTATTATAAACAAGGCATTAGAAATAAGCTCAAGGGCTTTGGAAAATGATTGTTATGAGAAGAAATTAAAAGATATTATTAAAGGTGTCAGAAAAGGTGAAAATCTTAGCTGTCTTATGTGAATAAATGAAATAAAGAACTGAAAATCAAATTTTTATTTTCCAGTAGAACTTTCTAGTGTGGTAAAAATTTGAGAACAAACCTGAAGGCTTGCAGAATTGCTTGAAAAAATATCTAAAAAATTTAATAAAGAGATAGATAATATTACAAAAAATCTTTCTAGTGTTATAGAACCTGTTGTAATAATGATAGTTTGAATAATTATTTGAACTTTGATAATGGCAATAATGTTACCTTTTTTTAATATGGTTAATGTTATATAAAAAATATTAATTTAAAATCATAATATGGGTTTTTTTAAGGTTTTCCTTAAATTAAAAAATTAAAATTGTCTATCTAAAGTTTGAAAAATTTGATAAAAAAATTTGTGATTATATAATTAAATATGATATAATAATTTATGTTAAATGTAATCATGAATACAAAGCTAAAAGAACTATTTGAAAAATCCAATCTTAGTAATAGTGATAAGTATGAAATAAATCAGATTTTTAATTTATTACCAGCTAAAAAAAAGCAAAACATAATAAATAACTTCGAAACTCTGGTTTTTAATGTAAGTTTGATGCATAAACAAGTAGAGATTGAAAGAAAAATACTTATAGGAGAGGTATTTTCAGATATAAGAAATCTTTATAAAAAATAGGGAGATAAAAATAAAAATTAAAAAATAAAAATGCTAAAAGAATCTGGAATAAATTGCAGAAGCCACGGAGGTGAAGAAAATTTAGATTTTCTATGAAAAATGCCACCTACTGTTGAAGCTATATTAAATATACAGCCAGAAAATGTAGAGGACAAACATTTAGCTTCTCTGGATAAACATCTTGTTGATCTTTGTTGTGATTTTCCCAATTTAGCAGAAGCTATTTGAGAAATAAGAGGAAAAATAGCTATCCTAACTTCTAGAAGGAGTTTAGATGATATTAGACAAGAAATGCAAAAAGTAGCTTAAAATAGTGTTTTTAAAATATTTTATAATAAAAATTCGGTAGAAAAAATTTCTACCGAATTTTTATTGCTTTTTTCTTGTCTTTACTTAAATTATACAAAGCTAAATACATTAATTGGAAAAAACTAAAAAGAGGGGTATTTTAGCTCTTCCTTCTATTTTGGTTTTTTTCAATTTAGATATGTATTTAGCGATATATAAAGAGAGTTTAAAATACCCCTCTTTTTAAGAAAAGATTATAACTAATACTATAAAAAATGGATAATACTAGCTATATAGTTTGAAACAGAAACTCTATAATTAATAAAATAGGAAACAAGATCCTTAGTTATATAGATTCATATTGTATTTGAATAAGTGATGATAGATTTTTCACAAGATATATAACCAAAAAAGATTTCCGGATAAAAATGCAAGTAAGTTTCTTTATAGATAATATGAATATATCACAGTTAATAATAGACATGGAAGATAGCGAAAATATTAATAGAATACCTGATAAAATAGATTCATTAATAAGTTCTTGGTGAAAAGAATATATTGATAGACATTCTGTATATTATGATGAGTTTGTAAGGAGAAGAGATGTATTAGATGAATAAAAAACTGAGAAATTTAGTTGTTTTTGTAAGTATTTTTAAACTAAATTTTTGTTTTTGTAGCTGCATTTTTCTAAAAGTGGACAAGAGTAACATTTAGGTTTTTTAGTTGCAGTGCAGTGATACCTTCAAAAAAGTATTAACCCATGATGCATATTTCATAAATTTTGTTTGTTAAATAATTTTTCTGCCTTTTTATCAGTTTCTAGGGGAGTTTTTGTATTTACAAGTCAAACTCTATTTAATACCCTGTGAACATGAGTATCAACTGCTAGATAAGGATAATCTTTGGTTATTGCCAAAAATACCTTGGCAGTTTTTATTCAAACCCCAGGTAGCTTTAAAAGTTTTTCAATCGTGTCAAAGCTATCTAATTTTGTATCAGTTTTATTTTCAGCTAATATTTTACAGGTTTTGTATATATTGTTTGCTTTGTTGTTAAAAAAAGAAATACTTTTTATGTGATTCTTTAATCCTAATAATCATAACTTCAAACCATCTTTAGGTTCTTTTAGATCTTTAAAAAAGGTTTTATTGACTTTATTAACTTGCTTATCAGTAGTTTGAGCAGACATAATTATAGCAATAAGTAATTGAAAATTGTTGTAGTATTCCAATTCAGTTTTTGCATTTGGGTACATATTATAGAGTGTCTTTGCGAAAAAATCTATATCTTTTTTTAGCATAATTTAAATGTGTAAAAATTAAAATATGAACAATTGAAAAAAATATGGAAAAACTCTAAAATAATGTTTTTTGCTATATTTTTTGATATTAGAATTAAAGCTAGTAAAATGTATTAAGGAGAATTTATTTAACTTAAAATAATAATGCTAAATATAGTTTTAATAGCTTTCATAAGTTTTATGCCTATTTTATTTTGGGCATATATTTTTTCAAGTATTTCAGAAGAAAAGTTTAATAGAAATAGATTTTTTCTATGAATAGTTTCTGGTATTTTAAGTGTAGTACCTATACTTTATATGGATGAATTAATAGGTTTTTTAAAAATAGAAAGCATAAATTTCTTTCAGTATGCAAAAGATATTTGAAGTTTTTTTTGAACTTTAAGTTTTGGTTTATCTTTGAGTATTTTTTTAGGCTTAATTGTAATTTTAAGTTTTATTTTTAGTCTATTTTTAAGAAAGAAGATGTCAATTTTAGCTTTTTATTCTAGGAATTTCTTAATTTTTATAATTTTTGTGTGTATAATTTCACTTCTTTTTTATGCTTTGGATTTAATATCAAAAGATTTTGTTTTTTTAAACAAAAATATCTCTAGTTTCTCCCAAATATATTTTTGAGAGACTATTTTTAATACTCTAAAGCTAATAATATTTTATTATGTTTTAGTGGCTTTTATAGAAGAATCTTCCAAACATTTTAACTTCATTTCAGCTGGTATTTTAGAAATTAAAAGCACAAAAGATTGAGTGCTTTATGCCATATTTGTAGCTCTATGATTTTCTTTTATAGAGAATATCTTGTATTTTTATAGTCTATATAATGCTTCTTGAATAAGCTTTGAACTTACAAAGATATATTTTTTTAGGAGTGTATTTTCTATAATGGTACATGTATTTTGTTCAAGTATTATAGCATACTTTTTTACAAAGGCTTATTTGTGATACAAAAAAAGACCTCAAATATTTCCCTATTTAAAAGTCTTTTTAATATGAATATTTTTCACGGTGTCTCTGCATTTTATATTTGATTTGGCTATAACTCTAGATTTTAGTTTTGTAGTTATTATATATTTTGTGGTTTGATATTTATATGTTAGTTCTATATTTTATAGGGATTAAAAAAAGAGAGAAAAATTAAACTAATTTTAGCTCTCATACATGGGGAAAACTAACTTAACCAGCCACACACTTTTTACAATTAAACCTCAAATGAGTAAAACCCCTACTTCTTCATATCATACAACTTCAAAGAAGCTATAGATTTAAGTAAAGCATCTTCAGCTTCAATAAACTGTTCCATATCAATTTTATCCTTAGAACCTCTTAAATCCTCCATCTTTTTTTGAGCTTCTACTTTAGCTCTCTCTAGATGTCCCAAGTCCAAATCCTCAATATCAACAAGCATATCAACCATAACCTTAACCTTGCTATCAGCTATTTCCACAACTCAATTTCATATTGCAACATCATCTCTATTTTGCATGTTGTTTTCATCTCTATAAACATAATACATAGTACTAGGCTTTACACTAGTAATCAAAGAAGTATGCTTATCCAAGACAGTTATTTCTCAAGTTTTAGTCATCAAAGTTATAGACAAGACATTGTCATTTTCAATTTTTTTTCCATCAAAACTAAGTATTTGTAGTTCCATATTCTAAAATTTTTTAATAAATTTTTATTTATTAGATTCTTCGTAAGATTTTATAACATCTTGTATTCAAGCTTTATACATAAAAAATCATTCTGGAATATGATCTACTTCTCAATCTAAAATCTTTTTAAATCCTCATACTGTATCACTAGATTTAGCATAAACTCAAGGTGTTCAAGTAAACTGCTCTGCCACAAAAAAAGGTTGGCTTAGGAATTTTTGAATTTTTCTAGCTCTGGAAACGGTTAATTTATCTTCTTCTGATAATTCATCCATACCCAAAATTGCTATTATATCTTGCAGTTCTTTATATTTTTGTAGTGTTTTTTGCACAGACCTAGCTACATTATAATGTTCCTCTCAAACAATTGTAGGATCAAGCACAGTTGAAGTACTATCCAAAGGATCAACTGCTGGATAGATACCAAGTTCTGCAATTGATCTGTTGAGTACTATAGTAGAATCAAGATGGGCAAATGTAGTAGCTGGAGCTGGGTCAGTTAAGTCATCAGCTGGAACATAAACAGCTTGTACAGAAGTAATGGAACCATCTTTCGTTGAAGTAATTCTCTCTTGAAGTGTACCCATATCAGTAGCCAAAGTAGGTTGATATCATACAGCTGAAGGAATTCTACCTAAAAGTGCTGAAATCTCTGAACCTGCTTGAGTGAATCTAAATATATTATCAATAAAAAGAAGTACATCTCTTTTTTCTACATCTCTAAAATGTTCAGCCATAGCCAGTCATGTAAGAGCAACTCTAGCTCTAGGTCCTGGAGCCTCATTCATTTGTCAAAAAACCATAGCAGTCTTATCTATAACTCAGGAATCTTTCATCTCATGATAAAGATCATTACCCTCTCTTGTTCTTTCTCAAACTCATGCAACTACAGAATAACCTCAGTGACCACTAGCTATATTGTGTATAAGTTCTTGCATTATAACCGTTTTTCATACTCATGCTCAACCAAAAAGTCACACTTTACCTCATTTAAGCATAGGGGCTATAAGATCTACTACTTTTATCCCTGTTTCAAAAACCTCAGCTTTTGTTGTTAAATCAGAAAACGAAGGAGATTTTCTATGTATAGGGTTTCTTTTGTCAGTCTTAGGAGCAGGTTTATCATCTATAGGATCACCAAGCACATTAAACATTCTACCTAAAACTTGTTCTCAAACAGGAACAGATATAGGTCACTGCTTTGATATTACTTCCATATCTCTTTTAAGACCATCAACTGGATTCATTGCAATAGTTCTAACACAAGAATCTCATAGCTGTTGTTGAACCTCTAAAACTACTTTATTTTCTGCTCAAGAAACTTCCAATGCTTCATAAACAGAAGGAACATAGTCTCCTTCAAATTTAACATCAATAACAACTCAAACTACTTTAGTAATCTTACCTTTGTACATATTTTTTAATTTATATTAATTTTTAAAAATTTTTTAATTTTATTAGGAACAAAAAAGAATTGTTTTTCTTTTAAATGAATTTTTCAGGGTTTCCTTAAATAACAAAGCAATAAGTAATTTTAAAATTAGCTTGGTTGTTAAATGTTAACTTATTTTCAAAATTTTAAAATTATATTACTTTTCCTTGGGTATTAAAATATCCAGTTCTTCTTCTTGCATAAAATTAGACTCACTATCTTGTTTATCTGTTTTTCAAAATGCTAAACTTCCAAAATCAACAGACATATAAAAATATCTTCTATAAATTGTAGTTACAAAAAGAACAAAAATTGCAATTATAAGCTGTATAATACTAGATATACCTGTATTACTATCAATAAAAAAGTTAAATAAAAGAGGTAAGGCAAAGCTTACAATTATTGTTAAAAATAAAACATATACTATATAAAATATAATATTTAAAACAATTTTCATAAAAGTTGGTAGTTTCATAGTTAAAAAGATTAAATTATAAATTTACACTCTTATACTAAGACATTTTTATATATTGTAAATAGTAACTCTCATATAATTTAAAGAGAGGCTGAAAAATTCTTTAATTTTGATAAAATAATAATTTTTCGGTTTTTCCTTAACAACATATCAAAATAACCAAAATAAGCTACACTCAAATTTAGTCTAACTATCTTTCATAGATTCTACACCAGCCGTAATTTCAGAGACTTCTCTGGTAATAGAAGCTTGTCTTGCTTTGTTGTATACCAAAGTCAAATCTGAAGCTATTTTACTGGCATTATCCTTGGCATTTTTCATTGCAATCATCCTAGAGCTATGTTCACTTGCTTTTGCATCTAAAAGTACATCAAAAAACATCATATCAAGTATCATAGGAATAATATGGCTAGCCAAATCTTCTATTCAAGGCTCTATTTCTGGAGATAAACTTTTAATATTACTAAGCTCTTTTTCCAAATCATAGTGTCAATCTAAAACTGAAAAAAGATATTTTTTTATTTCTCCTGATTCAATAGGTAAAAATTCTCTTTTTATAGGTTTTTGGTTTATGGTATTTATAAAATGGTTATAAAAAACAACAACTTTTTGGTATTTTCAAGACACAAACTCATCATTTATCATTCTAGAAATATTTCTAGAAAAAATAGTTTCTAAATTGTCTGTAAAAGTTTCTGAAAAATCAGCTAAAAGTTTATTTCAAGTCCTAAGTACGAAATTTGAGGCTTTCTTTCCTAGAGTTATATATTCTATAATTTCATTGCTATTTTTAGAATACTTACTCACCTCTTTAAAAACGTTTATATTATATCATCCACAAAGTCATTTATTTGAAGTAATAATCACAGCTAGAGTTTTTTTATTTTGTGTTTTTTTAAAGAAAGGTATATCTCACAAAAATGGTTCTATCCTAATAAATATCTTTAAAATTTCTAAAACAAATTCTCTTTTAGATACAGCTAAATCTTGAGCTTTTTTCATCTTTACAGTGGAAATAAGCTCCATAGCTTTTGTGATCTTTCAAGTATTTTTAATACTTCATATTTTTCTTTTTATTTCTTTTGAATTTGGCATTTAAATATAAGTTAAATACTAACTTCTCCAACATAATTTGTATTAAACATTTCTCTTATTACTGGAATCAAATCATCACTACTTAAAACACCAGCCTTTATTTTTTTATTTATTTGAGCTAAACACCACATAAGCTTTATATAAATTGCTGTTGCTGTCATATCATATGTCTCAATTGCTCAAGCCTTTAGTGCCTCATATCAAAGTTCATAAATCTTAGCATGTGTTGAACCTCCGGTAAATGGTGATGCTATTAGACAAGGTATGTTCTTTTTCGTTGCTTGCCTAATTGATTTTAAATATTTACTTGGTACGTTTCCAGAACCGAGACTTTCAAAAACTATTCCTTTAATTGACCCCTGACCAATGATATTTTCAACTAATTTTTCGTTAAGCCCAGCATTTACTTTGATAGTTAAGATTTCATTCTCAAAGTCATTTTTAATATTAAGTTTACTTATATGTACAACACTATTTCTTGCAACAGGTGTCCATTGTATTTCAGCTCTTATATTTGCTAAATATAAAAAATTCGGAGAATGAAAAGCATTATAATCACTTTCATGTCTTTTTTGTGCTCTAATTGCTCTTAAAACATAGTGTCCAAAACTTATCATAACTTCAGGAACATCACAAATAGCAACCCTAAAAACATTTTCTAAATTAAATTTTGCATCAGTTCAAATAGCCTCACTGTGACTCTGACTTCATGTAATAACAATTGATTTAGTTAAATTTTTACCAAAAGCAAGGGATAAAGCACATCCAGTATCAACCATTGTATCAGTACCATGTGTTATGACGAAAGATTCATATTGCTTATATTTTTGATGAATTGTGTTAATTAATTTAACCCAGTGAGTGTAATTAATTTCTGTTGAATCTGTATTAAATAATTCAATAACATCTAAATCAACAAGGTCTTTCACTGCAGGAATAAGCTCCAATAGTTCATTAGAAGTTTTAGCAGGTTTCAAAGCACCAGTTTTAGAGTCCGGTGTCATAGCAATTGTTCCCCCGCAAAAAATCATTAATACTTTTTTTTTCATTTTTTTAAATCATTATTTATTAAGTTCAACAATTTTTTCAATTATTTTTACTAGCTTTTTCTCGTTTTCTTCATCAAGTACTTTATTTTTTTCTATAGCTTCTATTATAGTTTTTTCTTCATCTAGTTTGGAGTTCAAATCTTGCTCAAATTTAGCTACACTAGACACTTCTAACCTATCAAGAAAACCTTTACTTCATGCATAAATACTACAAACTTGTTTTGCTACGGTAATTGGTGAATATATTGATTGTTTTAGCAAAGCCATCATCCTTTCTCATCTATCAAGTTGAGATTTTGTAGATTCGTCTAGATCTGATGCAAACTGGGAAAAAGCTGCAAGCTCTCTAAACTGGGCTAAATCTAGTTTCAAGGTTCAAGAGACTTTTTTCATGGCTTTAATTTGAGCTGATCATCAAACCCTTGAAACAGATAATCAAACATCTATGGCCGGTCTTTGACCAGAGTTAAACAAGTTTGAATCTAAAAATATCTGTCAATCAGTAATAGATATAACATTTGTAGGAATATAGGCAGATACATCTCAAGCTTGAGTTTCTATAATAGGTAGAGCAGTCATAGATCACGCTCCCATTTCATCTTTCAGTTTAGCTGATCTTTCAAGAAGCCTAGAATGAAGATAAAACACATCTCAAGGATAAGCCTCTCTTCATGGGGGTCTTCTCAAAAGTAAAGACATTTCTCTATAAGCATTTGCTTGTTTTGATAAATCATCATATATGATTAAACTATGTCCTCCATTGTACATAAAATATTCAGCCATAGCACACCCAGAATAAGCAGATAAATATTGCATAGATGCAGGTTCGCTTGCAGAGGCTGAAACAACTATTGTATAATCCATAGCTCAAGATTTTTTAAGTTCTTCAACTACTCTAGCAATTTTTCACTCTTTCTGACCAATAGCTACATAGATACACATAACCCCTTGTCATTTTTGATTCAATATAGCATCTATAGCGACTTGAGTTTTACCTGTTTGCCTATCTCATATTATCAACTCTCTTTGTCATCTTCACACGGGAACAAGAGCATCAATAGCTTTTATTCAAGTTTCAAGAGGTTCATGCACAGATTTTCTTGCCATAACTCATTCAGCAACTCTTTCAACTGGATAAAATTCTTTACTTTTTATTTCACCAAGTCAGTCAATAGATTCTCAAAGAGCATTTACAACTCTACCTAAAAGTTCTTTTCAAACAGGTACACTAAGTGTCTTAGAGCTTGATTTAACACTATCTCATTCTTTTATAGTATCAAATCATTCTAAAACAACCACTCATACAAAATGTTCATCTAAATTAAGTGCTATTCCTTTAGCTCAAGATTCAAATTCTACAACCTCGTTGTAGGCAACTTTTCTAAGTCCAGTTACTTTAGCTATACCATCTCAAAGATAAAATACTTCTCAAGAGTTCTCTATTTCTGGATTTAGGTCTACAGAGTCAATTTTTTGTTCTATATCATTTATAATAGAATTTAGTATATCATGGGGCATAAGAAAATGTTGTTATTAAATTAATTATTAAGGAATTTCTGAGTAAATTACTTCATTGGATAAAAATAAAGATTATTTCTTCATAGATGTTGATTTTTCGGGATTTCATTAAAGACTATAATCATATTTTATTTACTCAAACAAGACTATTTCTATTAATTCCAAACTAGTTTAAAATGGGCTTTGGCAAATGGCTAAAGCCATTTGTTGAAATAGGATTATTTTTCTTTTAAACAAATTTTTTCAAGTGTTTCTTTAATTTCCCCTTAACTTTATAAAGATATTTTCAGCTTTTTAGGTGCTTACTATCTAATAAATTTCTCTAATTTTTTAAAACTCAAATCAGCCATACAATCATCTTTGTGTATCCTTATTCAACCTTCTAAAGAATTTTTTGGTTTTAGGATAATATCCTCTTTTGAAGGAGATATTCAAAATATTTTATTATAAGCTTTCAAAGCCTCAATTAAAGCTTCTTTTTCTCATACAGATTCAAAATATTCAACTTTATAAATATTTTTTTCAAAGATTTTACTAAAAAATAAATCTCTACCTCTATTTCATAACTTTGCTAATAAATCTTTGTATAATCTTAGAGATTTAAGTATCTCTTTTAATTGTCAGATATTTAGTTTAGATAAGCTGCCTTCTAGTTTAGTTTCCATAAATTTTATTTTATATGAGATATTTGCTGTTCTATAAAATCTCTATTTAGTTCTTGTTTATCAAAAAGTTTTCTGTTAAATTTCAAAATTAAGTCTGTTAGAGAAGTTTTAACTTGGCTCAACATAGATAATTTTTCTTTCTCTATTTCCTTTTTAGCTGATTCTATAATAGACTTAGACTCGTTTTCAGCATTTAATAAAATAGATTCTTTTTTAGATTTAGCTAAATTTTCAGCTTCAGAGATTATTGTGTTTGATTTATTTCTAGCATCTTTTAATATTTCTTCTTTTTCTTTTTCAGCATCTTTTACAAGCTTATCTATATTTTTATAGTCTTTTTCTAATTTTTCTTGTCTTTCTTCCCATTTATCAAGATAAGATAAATAAGGTTTAAACAAAAATTTATTTAAAACCCAAAGTATTATAACAAGCAAAATTAACTGTATAATAAATGTTTCAATGGTTACAAACTTCAAATCCATGATTGTAAGTTAAAAAATTGTAAGTAATAAGTTTTTATTATAAATCAACAAAACCTATAATAAATGCTATAACTAGTGCATATATAGCTACAGCTTCAGCAAAAGCTATAGTAAGTATAGTAAGAGCATTTATTTTTCCAGAGGCTTCTGGATTTCTACCAAGAGCTTCTAAAGCTCATTTACCTATTAATCATATACCTATACCAGGTCATATTGCTCCCAAACCTATAGCCAGAGCCATAGCTAACTCTTTTAATTCCATATTTTTTGTTATTAAAATAATAAAATATAAATTTTGATCTTAAACTAAATTTAAAACCACCTATCTATATTTTAGTGAGTTTCTTTAGCTTGGTTTATATAAGAAATAATTAGTGCCGCAAAAACAACAGATTGCACAAATGCGACAAAGAATTCAAAAAACCAAAAAGGTATAGATAGAAATCTTCATACTTCAAAAAATCAGCTAGTCATCCAAGCTCATAAATATGTAATAACAGATATCAAAACTATTCAAGCAAATATATTTCAAAAAAGCCTAAGAGATAATGATGCCAAAGTAGCAGGAACACCTATAAGATGTAACCATCACACAAAAACATTTACCAGTTTAGCTCATATATTTTCTCAAGAAAAATTAAAAAAATATCATTTTAAAACTCCTTTAGTTCAGTGTGTTTTTATTCAAACGGTCAAAAAAGATACAACAGTTATAAGTGCCAAGACAAGTGTAGTATTTAAATCACTGTGCATTGGTCTTATATAGTGTAGTATAGATTCAGAAACAGAAGTTCAAAACCAGTCTATAGCTAAACCAAATAAATTACCAAAAAAAACTATTATAAAAATTCAAACTACCAAAGGAAAATACATTCTTGCTATTTTTTTGTCTCAAAAAACACCTCTCAAATATCAGTCAAAAAATTTGAAAAAACTTAAAATACCAGTTTTAAGTTTAGATTTTTTAGATGAGTTAAGAACTTTATTCGCAAAAAAAACTATTATTAAAACCATAATAGCAAACAAAAATGTAGTTACTACTGTATTTGAGATACCATAGGCTATCTGTTCTCCTTGTATAGTAGGAATATGAGGTCAGGAATGTATAATATTTTCTTGGTTAGTATAATCTGTTGCCATTATTTATTATTTCTCATTTAAAGGATTCTTTCATAGCTTATTTAGTTCTTTTAAATTTTTCGTAATTAATATATAGGTAAAGAAAATAAGGGGAAATATACTAATTACTAAAAAGAAAAATATAGCTTTACTACCTGTTTTAAAAATTGTTTCAAATATATAAAAAAGTAATAAAAAAAACAATAAATTTAAAAACAAAAATAGACTGTATTTCAATAAAGTCTTTTTTATCATAAATGCAGTTCAGTATTAAACGGAGGCAAATCTTAATAAATAATCAAAAAAAATCAAATTTTTAAAAAAATGTATTTTTTAATGATAGGGGAAGTTTATTTATTATAATAAAAGATAAGTAATTTTTAAGTTATAATTAACAAAAAAGATTATTTTTTATTAGATGTGAATTTTTCATCTCATAATTAATACAAAATTCTTTAAAAATATTAAAAAATATGTTAAAATATTAAAAAATGGTTTAATTGTAAAAAATGTGTGGCTGCCTAAGTTAGTTTTCTCCATGATATGGGGGATAAAATTAATAGTATAAAAATGGATACATGTAATAAAATTTATGATGAAAGCATAATTTTCTCTGAAAAATATAAATACACTTTAAAAGAGTTTTTTTCTCGTAAATTCTCTTTACTTGAATCAATAGATATAAAAAATCTAGAAGAATTATTTATATGAATTCCTTTAAATTTATTCCCGAGAAATAGCGATAATACAATTAGAGAATTTGATATAGAAGAAATCAGAGAAGTTTTAAAGATCTTTATTGAGTATGCAAAAAGTATTAATTTCCATTTATATAATCATCCTGTCGCAGATCCTAAAGATAAATATCTACCTCAACCTCAAGAACATGAAAAGCTAGAAAAACTCATTGACATATTAGTTAAACATCCAACTCTACAAATTACTTGAAAAGTAAAATGAGATATCAAGAATATCATAAATAGCAATAGTATACCTCCTCCATATTTGCTTGTAATAGATCCTAAAAGATTAAACCAGTTGGCTTATTCTTATTATCAATTTATAAATCAGCTACATAAAAAAAAGAATTTTGTTTTCTACATCGCAAGAGATTCATGACCAATATTTGAGGCAGATACATATATATCTCAGGTTACAAATCAACCTAAAAGATGCTGACTAATTTATCATTGAGGATTGAGAGTTATGTATAAAAAAGAAACTCTTAAAAATAAAATTTTTGCAGATATATTAGAATGAGTAACAAATAAGTTTTTAGTAGATGACGAAGATATAAAATTAAGAATATTTGATTATTGGCATGAAGGGATGAGGGCCCCTGATAGCTTAAATAAAAAATTATCTCCTGAATATTCATCAAAAAGCGATGAAAAGATATTTGAATTATTTATCTCATCAGTACAAAAAGAGAGTTTTAAAATTTTAGAAGCTTGAAAAAAATGATGAAAACATAGAAAATTTTATAAGCAATCAAAAGAATATTATATGCAGATGAAAAGGACTTGAGTTTTTAAAAGTAATATGCCAAAAGTCACATTCTTTGATACTCAATGATCAGGAAAAACTACCATATATTCAAAAATAGTATTTGATTATTTTTCTAAACAAGAGTGAAAAAATATAGAATCAGAAGTTTTATTATGAAATAGGTTTAGTAACTATGTAGATAAATGATGGTCAAAAATCCCATGATTCCCTGTTGTAAAGAATTTATCAGAATATGAATCCATTTTAAAATCTGATAAGGATTTATTTCAAGAAAACGATATTCAACCTTTTTTCGCTAATGATGTAAATAAAAATTGAGAGAGTATTTTATATCCAAGTACTATTACGGCTCAGGTATTATCTCTTTATAGAAGTTTAATTAATTGAAATGCTGCTATAAAACATTCTGCCAAAAGCTTAAATAAAAAATTAAATTTAATTTATGATTAATGAAGACAAATATTCCATATATTAACTATAATTTCCTAAATAAATCAAAATTAAAAAAGAGGCTATCTAGTGATAGATAGCCTCTTTGGTTTATAAATTACACAAAAATTTTCACTTACCAACCATAATAAGATTTTTGGCTCCAGCAAGTTGCCATTTTTATGTTGTCGTGACTAGAATCCGAAACTTTTTCGTTCCAGATATCTGTCGCTTCACTCACTCTAGTTGCATTTAAACCATTTATTTGATCATTGAAATACATGGTATAAGCATTGTAGTAAGAGATTCGCTGCGGTGGTCCTCCATGCCAACTTGCAGCTTTGTTACATTCAAGTCCACCATTGACTATGTTTATGACAGTACCAATACGATATGCCATCACAGATTCGTCTACAGTATCTCCTTCTTCCACAGGTATAGAGTCTCCATCATTTCTTTGAGGTAGACCCTGTTCCTGAGTAGTTTGGGAAACATTATAAACATCACCATAAAGAACATCATGAGAAGATGGTTTTGCTCCTTGAGGAGTCATCCAAAACCATATTCCTGACAGTATCGATAAAGCACCATTGGTGGCAACATAGTCAGGTCTATAAAGAAGAGTATCCCTTGAAGTTATTATATCTGTCATAAGACCATTATCATACAACCAAGCAGAAAATGCTCCATAGTTATAGTTCCAGGAAAGCTGAATTATTCCTCGACCATAATAAGAACGACCCTCTACTGGAGTATAAGATGATCCATGATCGACATAACCTATAGCATCACTAGTTCCATCTTCATTTGTGGTAAAACCCACTTCTTCAACCCAGTACAAAGCACCTGTCCAGAGACTTGTAGTTTCTGAAAGATTATTTGTATAGGTGGTAATCCATGGGTATGGAGCATCAGTCCAAGAACCTGAAGTTTCTCTAGCAGATTTAGCCCAAAAAACCAAAAACTCTTGCCCTTGTTGTTTTAGAGTTCCTTCATTTAGGAACTGCTTAAAGCCATTAGCTAAAGCATAAGCATTGTACTCCAAAACAGCTTTTTTAAAGTTATCAAGGGAAAAGACATCGGTTGAACCATCTTCTAGGGCTATTGGGGGCTGATTCCTAGTTGAGCCTTCTTCATTATACCTTCCAGAACGCAAAGGAAAAAGATAATCCCAATGAGCCGAAGTAACTGTCCTTAGAAACTCATAACCATCTTCTGGTAATCCAGTTTCTTCAGCTACTTCTACGGGTTCAGGTTCTACTGGTTCTTCCTCTGGTTCTTCATCTGGAACAGGTGTAACAGGTGGAACAACTGGAGTATTGTCAGGTAAACCATCATCAGGATCTTCCATAGGTGGAAGAGTTTCTATTTCTGATTTACCTCCCCCAGTATCATCATTACTGATAGCTGGTTCATCACTATTGCAAAGGTCACTTGATTGCCATGGGCTCTCCCAAGAATTAGGTTGACCTTCACCTCCTGTAAGAATAGGTTCATTACCTTGAGTCCAGTATTTAGCCTCAAAACAATAATCTAAACCTACAATATTATGCCAAGCGATATCTCCACCAGAGTAAGGAATTTCAACATCCCAGTATTCAACTACATCTTTTACAGATAGAGTGTTACCTTCTTCATCAATTCTAGCTATGATCTCCCATGGACCATAGTTTGGAGAAAAAGAAGGCTCATCGTAACCTGATGCCCACCATTTATTAGCAAATGTACCTATTCTGCCTTCATCGTCGGAGTACAAAACCTTATTTCCAGGTAAGTCATATGTTTTATCTGAATCCCAGTCTAAGGGTAACTCCTCAGTATAGTCAGCTTCACCATATATTGCTTCTCCTAGGTCATTATATCCATCTACAGCTAAGTTATAGTTAGTAGATAGATTATCCCAATCAGAGTCACTTTCATCAGAAGAATTTTCATTAGAAGGACTAAAAATAGGATTAACAATATTATACTGACTTGGTGTAAGACTATAGCTAGGACTAACTATTGTATCACTGATGTAGTTTTCATGAACGGTAACTTCAATGGTAGGAACGGTTTTTGGAGAATCACTAGTGTCGTCTCCAGAACCGTCGTCTCCAGAACCGTCGTCCCCAGAGCCATCGTCTCCAGAACCGTCGTCCCCAGAGCCATCGTCTCCAGAACCGTCGTCCCCAGAGCCATCGTCTCCAGAGCCATCGTCTCCAGAACCGTCGTCCCCAGAGCCATCGTCTCCAGAACCGTCGTCCCCAGAGCCATCGTCTCCAGAACCGTCGTCTCCATTATCATCATTGAGACTAATTAAGTCTTCCTCATCTTCTTCAACAGAACAAGAAGATATACCAAATGATAATGGTAAAATGATAAACAAAGTAAGAATAATTCGTTTAAACATTTTTTAACCTCCTTTATTTAGGTTTATTTATACTAATTTTCCCTCGCAAAAAATCAGTATTTGGTTGAAAAATATTACGAGGCAAAAATCTACCAATAAAAAAATATCTATATTTCAAGGCAAAATATGACAAACTTTTAACTCGCAATATTTAATCTTACTTTAAATTTTAAAGAACAATTTAAAAAATATGAAAAAATAATTCAGAGATGATAGTATTTTTAGAACTTATATCAAATCTTTTTGAAAAGATTTTGTAAAAAACTAAAAATTAAAAGGAGATATATTTCAAAGGAACTCTAACTTTTCAGCTAAAACCCAAACAAAAAATTACAAACTAAAAAAACTTCTAGCTTTTTAAGGCTAGAAGTTTTCAATACAATTACAATCTTTAATTTATATTTAATTTGCTACTTTTGAACTACTAAGATAAGTATTTATAAAGCTAGTTACCATTGGAGCTGGTTTTTGAAAAACCTTTGATCAAAAGCTTACCACAGTACCAAAACTTAATTCTCAGTTGTTTTCAGTAACCTTATATCTATTATCTATTAAATCGGAAAGATCTCAATACAAAGATCATTTTACCAAAAGCTGATTATCAGATTCTTCTCAGTTAATTTTTCAATTCCCCATAGAATCAGGTATAACTATATAAGTTCAAGCTATCTCGGTAACGTCTTGTCATATATTTATATCTCATCCACTTCTCAAAACAAAAGCTATATTTTGATTGGAATATATGTTTCAGCTAATATTTAAATCTCATCAGTCAATGATATATGTAGTTGATTCATCTAAATCTAGGTTTGTTTCTCATAAACTTACATCTGCATTTTTTATAATAAATACATTTGGGAGTCAATTATAATTATCTGTTATATCAGATAAACTATCTACATCTATAGAATCAGGTATTACATCATTGTATATTACATCAGAAGAATCAACACTATATTCTTCTGCTTCTTCTATAATTCAAGTATTTGTAGTAGAAACAGTATTTTCAAAAGAACTCGATTTTGTACCTACTCATACATCATTATTGTTTTTTAAATCATTAGATTCTCATCATTCTAAATTTATTCCTCATTCTTCAGCTATTTTGTTTGAATCAGAGGAAACTCAAGTTTTTGTAAAGCTAGTAGCCCCCGTAGTTTGCACAGCTGGTTTTGCAACTCTAACTCTAAACTTAGAAGTAAGATGATCTGACCAATTTAGTATTTGAGAATAAGGAGAAACATTACTATTTGTTTTTATGGTAACAACTAAATTATTATCTTCATAATCATCTCCATCAACCTTATCTTTATCAGCAATTATATCATTGAAAGTTTTATCTAAAAATACTTTTTGCTCTGGATAAAAATGACTACTTAAACCTGAACATTTAGTTGATCAAAGAGTAGTTATACTGTCTCAAGTGTTTACAAATCTCTCTGTTCAATCAGAATTGTATACTCATGCTTCTGTAACACATATTTCATTGAATAGATCATTACTAAATGTATAATCTGAATTATTAACCATATATACCTGATTATTTAGTTCAGATAGATTATCATTGTGTCAAATAACCATATCATAAACTCATCCAAATTCTATATCTCCTTCGTTTGAGTATGTAGTCAGATCCATTTGACAGGTATTTTGATTACAAGAATCTGGAAAACTTCATAATCTTCAAGCCGAATCTACAGCTCTTTCACACTGCTCTCATCACTCTATAACTCAATTTCAACAACTACCATCACTCCACTGACAAGCAGGACTTGTCCTCCAAGCTTGTCATTGATAACTTGTAGCATTGGAATGATAAACATAACAAATAGGTTTGTTTATAGTATCACATTCAAAACTAGCATAGTTATTGTTATCTGAATCAACAGAGAAACCTTTGAATTGTTCTATATCTGAAGCTTGGTCAGTTTCGGTAGTATCACATATAAGTCAAAAAGATAGTGCTTTGGAGTTTCATATACATTTTACAGTATTTCAAGAAACTTCTATATCATTACACCTATATGTATCTCATCCTCAACCTGATATAAGTGTAGATTTAAAAAATGAAGTTGTTATACTTCCATCATCTGTACAATTTCAATCTATACTAAATGAGAACTCAAAACTAGAATTTACTGTTGCTGAATCTATACTGCTATTTGTAAAAAATGTTATGTCCCATCATGAGTCTGTGGTTCCTGCTGGAACTATATAATCGGGATCATATTCATAACAATATTCATTTTCACTACTTGTAACAGAGCTTCATCTCAACCATACTTCACTAAAAACTGAAGCTCAAGCTGGAGATACATTCTCTACATCATAACATTTTTTAACCCTTGTTATATCCATACCACAAGAAAAATTATTTTTTATGTTATAAAAATGATAAAAAGTTTCTCAGGGGCTATAAGAATATGAATATCAAGTACTTAAAAGAAAGGCAAATAAGACTAAAATTATTTTTCTCATTTTTTAATTTGCTTATATAATAAATTTATAAGTAAGATTATACAAATATAATAAATTTGTCAAGTTTTTTGTTTTAAATTTTAACAAAATCTTATTTTGATCATCAAATTCAAGGCCTTGCTCAAGATAAAACAGGCTCTATATTTTTTACTGATTCTACTTTAATATTTTCTTTTGTTTCTAAATCTTCTGTAATTACCCTGTTGTTTTTTTCACTGTAATTAAAAAAAATTTTATCTTTGAAAATATATGCAATTGACGCAAGGCAAAGTAGCAATAAAAGTAGAATAACAATTAAAATTTTTTTCATTTCTATTTTTATTATGATATAAGAAAGTTTTATTTATCTCATCATGTTCATGATCATGAACCTGATTCAACTCAAGCACTACCACCAGGTCAGCTACTAGATGATCATCCTCAATCTCAATCTCAATTTCAACCTGAAGGATAAGCATTAGGAAATGCACTATTAGGTAAACTAGTTGTACTAACTGTGGTAGGAATATCATTAACTTTGGTAACTATACTTGTGAGTTTATCTCTGAAATAAACATCTGTTCAGTTTATATTAATTTTGAATAAACTAGCTCCTTCTCATATTTCTCATTCAAATTGTTGGTTTTCGTTTTTAGAAGTAGTACTTAAAACCATAGGCATTTCTCCTTGTTCTACTGCAGAAGCTTTTAAGAAAGCTTTTTTGAACTTAGTAACAGAAAAAGTAATACCGTAATGCTGTTCTATACCTCTTATAACACCAGCTAAAATAGAAGAGTGTCAATTTATAGTTTCACTAGACATTTTTTCAAGATAGTTTTGCATATAGGTTTTATCTCAAAGTTTATCCATATCTATTTCTGGTCAGTAGCTTCCTTGCAAAGAATTTATCTGAGAACTATCTAATTGAGATAAAGAATTTGCGTCGAATTGATCGTTACTAGATATTTCTTTATCTATAGCTCTTTCTCTATTTATAGTTCATTGTAAATCAAAGTTACTACCTTTAATTTGATCAAACTTCGCATCTAGATTTACATACCTACTTGCTATTTCTCAAATAGAAGCAAGTGCTTCTCTATATTTAGATATTTCTTCCTCTCTTTTTTCATATTGAGAAGTTCTTATTTTAGATATTCATTCACGAACCAACCTCTCTTGTTCTTCAGGACTTTTTGATCTTAAAGAATCAACTTCCATAATATCTACCTTTGGATTAAATCATTTAAATCAAGCTATTTCAAGATAGGCTGTTCCTCATATTGAGCGACCCAATACTATATTGTAAGATTTATTATTTCAATCAGTTATAGTTCAAATATTCTCTTTAGGGTCTTTTTTATTAATATTTGATAAAGCATATCAAATATAACCTTCTCTTATTTCTTCTTCTCATAACTCATGACGAGCATTTTCAGATTCTATTTCTCTATACTCTTCTAAAGATATCTTATATATCTTACTAACTATATTTTTAGCTTCTTCAGTAGTTTGTGAATTTTGGAAGTCTTTTATTAAGTCTTTTACACTATCTGGCATACTGGAAAAAACCCCTGAACTGTAAACTTCGTGTGTAAATCTTCTTAGATTTGCTGTATCCATATTTGGATTATTTAGTACATCCAAAATAGTTTTAATTCATTCAGCTGTGGTGTACTCAGACATATACATATCTTTCATCATTTGTTTTACATTTCAAGGCATTCAGTTTATTATTTCAACTATTTTATTCACTTTAGGTCAAGCTGATCAAGCTGATGGCTTTCAACTATCTATTAATCTTATTGCTTTAACCATATCTTCATTACTTATACCTGGAAAACTTCTCCTTAGATTAGATTTCATAATACGATAACTAGTATGATCTGTTTTACCTCTTGGTAAACCGTAAGCATCGCTTAAACTTAACAAGAAAGAATCTAGACCTTTTAAGCTAGCAAGTACTTCACTTGCTTCAATACCATATTCTATAGCAGATTCATAGTTAAAACCATTTTCATTTATATCTTTAACTATGTACTTCATAGTTTTACTATCAAAATCCATTTCACCTAATCCATTTCAAGCAACAAGTTCTTGATCTTTTATATCCCACATATTATCAGTTTGAAATTCAGATAGAGCACTTTTAGCTTGTTCTCAAAATCAATTTAAAGATCAAGTATTGTATCATTTAGAGTTTAGGTATCTAAGAAGATAATTTATATCTTCTCATTCAAGAGGAGGATTTTGCAGATTTATATTTCTTGAGAAAGGATTTCTAAGTTCCTCATAAAATTCTCTTTGTTCTGTAGATGTATTTCAAGTTGCCTCTGTTCTTTTAATAAAATATTTATCTCTTATAGCAAGAAAAGCATCTTGATAGTCTGATTCTAGTTTTTCAAAATATTCTCTGTTTGTAGGATTATTTAGATTAATACCGTTTTCTCAAAAAATATTTTTAATAGATTCTATTTCTTTAATTAATTGTTCATTTTCTCACTCTAAACCTCTTATTCTATCTTCCAGTTTTTGCAATTCTTCAGGTGTAACTATATTATTATCATTAGCATCAGTTATGAGTTGACCTCCTCATTCTAAATCATTTTTTATACTATAAATAAATGATTGTTTAATAAGTTTTGTAGTAGTAAACATATAAGTTTATGTTAGAAGCTAAAATATTATCGTTTTTAATAACATCTAAATTGTAACACAAGAAAACAAAAAAAGTCTAGCATTTTGACTAGACTTTTTTTGTTTTTAATTTATAAATAATTATTTACAAGCCTAAGACTTTTTCTTAGAGACAAAAAACAATAAACCTGATAGCATTAAAGCTAGAAATAAAAGTAAAACTTCTTGTGGTCAAGTTTGGGGTAGGTTTTTTGAAACTTCCTTTTGAGTAACTGGCTCAGCATTACTTTCACCAGAAGACTTAAAAAGTATACATTCTCTTTGAGATACAGTTGATTCGGCAGGTATTCAATCTTCGTCCATATGTACATTTAACATATATTTCAAAAGTCCTATATTTTCTCATGCTTCTAAAGATTCATTTAATCTAATAGAATAACCTAGCTTAGATTGAATCCAATCGACACTATTTCAAGGCTCAAGAGTATAAAAACCTTCATTTTGGGTAAGTTTTTCAAAATTTTCGCTGTATTCCCAAAAATCATCTTTTGTTGGTTCATAAGACCAAGCAGAACCATTTAAAGGTATCATTTCAACTGAAGAATCAAGCTGGTTTTCTCACTTAAGCATATACATAAGACTATTTGAACTATTTACCCACATATTGGTTAAAAGACCTAGGTTGTCTCACTCAGATTTGACACCTCAATCAAAACAAGAGCTACAAGAATTTTCAGAAAAAATACTATCTACGTCACAACTCACTTCTTCGTATGATCAGTAACTAGTATTTAAAGAAAAAATAAATAGCACAGATAGTATGAAGAAAATTTTTTTCATATTTAATTGTTATAAATTATAATAAACAAGTTGTAGTCTATATATTTTGAGGATAAAAGTCAATATAAATTGTTTTTTTTACTAGACTATTTTTTGTTTTTGTTTACTACCAATTGTTGTATTATCATAAATAGTGTAGTAATTCCCCAATATAATCATAATCAAGCAGGAAAACTATAAGTAAAAACCATAATCATAGCTGGCATCCCATAAAGCATAAATTTCTGCATTGTTTCTGGATCTGGCATCATACTACTATAATCTTTAGCTCATTTTTTCTTTTCAAGCATCATTGAATTTTTAGCTATGGGATTATTTTTGTAGGAAAGCTTTATTTGTAGATATTGTAATATTCATACACTAAGAGCCAAAATTAAACCAGTAATTCCTCCTGATTGTAGCAGATTTACTCAGTAAAAAATGTAGTTTATAGAAGATAAATCAAAACCAGATATAAATCAATATAAATAATAAGCACTACTTTTATCTTCTATATATAGTATTATATTATATATAACAAGAAGTATTGGCATTTGTATAAGAAGAAATCCACATGATCCCATAGGGTTCACTTTTTCAGTTTTGTATAACTCCATCATTTTTTGACCTAAGATTTGAGGTTTTCATTTAAATTCTTCCTGTATTTTTTTTATTTTTGGTTGAATTTCTTGAAGCTTTTTTTGAGATACAAGCATTTTGTGTTGAGGCCAAAGAAGTAATATTCTTATAATTACAGTTATAGCTACTATTGCCCAACCAAAGTTTCCAGAAAAAATATCACTTAAATATATAATTAGATTGTATGCTGGAGCATAAAATAAATATATAAATAGTTTGGTAAATGCTCACCTTGATTCTATTTCAAAAGAGCTTGAGTATTTTTCTCAGTTTATATCACTTTTAATTATATAATTTCATTTTTGTTTGAATTCCTCATATACACTAGAATAATCAACTTCAGACTTCATATCAGGATTAATTTCTAGAATATTTCAATTACAAAAGTTTTCATCAAATTTTAAAATACTGTCTGTTTGTATATATTTTATCTCTAAATCCCTGCATATATCTATTTTTAATTTTTCATCTGTCTTATTCTCAATTTCAAGTTTTACTCAAGCAGGTACATTATAAGAGGTCTTTGAAGTTTTAAACACTATATTGAAATCATTTTTTCTTTCGTTTGAGCTTTCGTTATTAAAAAGTGATATTATTAAAAATATTAGTAAAAATATTATTATTATATCTAGGATTTTTTTCATAGGTGTTGTTTTTAAAGATTATTTCTGAGCTTCTTTTCTAAAAATACTAAATTATTTTCAAACGAAACTATAGTTTTTTTATCATATTTATCAAGTTTAGTTTGTTTCTTCAAGACAAACACTAAATCATATTTGTTTTTAGATTTAAAGGAGTCTATATATAGATAACTTTTTTTAATAAATCTGTAAAAAAATCTTCTAAAATAGTTTCTTATAACATTGTTTTTAACGGATTTAGATCATATAACTATAGCAAATCTGTTAAAATCTTTTTTATTTATTTTAGTTTTCAAAACAAAATCATAAGAAAAAAAAGGTTTTATTGATGTTAAAACCTTTCTAACTTCTCTTTGTTTTAATCTATATTTTTTGCTTATCATAGAAAAATACTATTTTTTTTTCTTAATATAATTACCTTTACCATCAAAAGGTGTTTTTTTAGCTTTACCTCAAGCAATTATATGCATTCTTGGTTTTCAGTTAATTTCTTGATATCTTTTTGGATAAGAAACTGTAAGTTCGTGTCTACCTTTTCTTCTTCTGTTTTTTAAAATTTTTCTACCAGAAACACTAGAGCTTCTTTTTAAAAAACCATGAACTCTTAGTCTTTTTCTTTTTTTTAATTTTCCTAACATTGTTTTGCTAACTTAATAATTAATTCTTTTATTTAATAAAGGAGTGGAAAAATTGACATATAGACAATAAATAATCCTTTTTTGCTAATTTTTACTCAAAAAATTTTTGTAGATGTATTCTATAAAAAACTAGGCTTATGTCAAAAATTTTGCTAAAAATCTTGGTTAGATACATTTAGAGAGTATAAAAAATATTTAGTTCTCTTCAAGTTTTGGGTCAATTGATTTAAAAAGACATAATGTATGTTTATCAAATCAAGATACTCCAGATACAACATTACCTATTTTATGACATCACATTATATAATCACAATTTTCACTTTCATATACATTTTCTCACAATCATTGAATATTTTCTTTTGTTTTTTGCTCTCAAGAAAAATCTAAATCAATACTAATTTTTTTACTTTTTAATGAATAAATTTTAAGATTTTCTACTAATAGTTGTTCCCTCATCTTCTCAAAAAATAGATTTTAAAACAGCTCATTTTTTATACATACTAACAACTTTTAAAACCAAATTATTTTCTTTAGCCAAAGTTATTGCAGTTGGATCCATAACTCTTAGGTCATTGGTAATTACCTCATCATAATTAGCTTTTTTTATAAGTTTAGCATCACTGTGTTTTTCTGGATCTTTATCATATACTCAATTTACTTTTGTAGCTTTTACCATCATATCAGCTTCTATCTCTAATGCTCTCAAAACTCAAGCACTATCGGTTGTAAAATAAGGATTTCAAGTTCATCATCAAAATACAACAACATATCATTTTTGTAGGTTTTTTATTGTTTTTGGTTTATTAAATCTATCACTTATTCAATCAATAGAAAATGAACTTACCTGCTTAACTTCAAGATTTTTTTTACCAAGAATATCTGCTAGAGCTATAGCATTCATATTGACAGCAAGCATACCCATATTATCGGCATTACATCTATCTATACCTATTTTTTCTAAATCTGCTCATCTTACATAATTTCATGCTCCTACAACTAAAGCTATTTCAACACCTTTTTTAACTATTTCTACTATAGTATCACATATATTGTTTAACATATTATAATCTATTCATATCTGTTCATCTCAAGCTAATGCTTCTCAAGATATTTTAAGTAGTACTCTCATAAGTTTTTAATTTAAAATAATAAAGCTTTAAAAAACAAAAGATTATTATTGAAAGATATAAACTACCTAACTATCTCCCTAAAAAGAGAATCTGTTATTTTTACTATTTCAAAATCCTTGTTTTTATTTCTAAGTTCTCAATTTAACTCACTCATTTCCACAGATACACTACCTCATAGTGAGTCAAATTTTTCAATCTCTAAAATTCATTTCAAATTGTGTCTAAAATCAAAATAGTATTTTTCATAAACATATTTATCATCTTTTTTTCTAAGTACATAAAAGCTAGAACCATAGCTTGGATTATCTAAATCTATATTTCTAAAAGAGTTCCAGTATATAAAAGGAGAGTCTAAGTTTTTGTTTAAATATCAACTAGAATCTGTTTTCCATACATTGTCATCTCTAATATCATTTTTTATAAAGTTGTCTTTTTTTATCACAAGACCAGAAATATTTGAATATGTTATTTCTCAGTTTCATAAGTTTAAAGGTCTTCAAAAAGTATTTGAAATAGGCATACCTAAATAAAGTACCTCATCTCAACTTCAAATTACTTTTTTATCATATGTTATTTTGTCTGTTATAGGTATATAGTTTTCTTTTTCTTCATTTTCTCAAAAATCTTTTGGTATTTTTATAGTTAATTGAACTCTTGAAACCTCATCTCAAATATATGCTTCTATCAAATATATATTTTCTCCGTAATCAAGATTGTGATAAAGTCTAGATTCTGCATTATACTCAAATGTTTTATCTGATTTTTTGAAATTTTTAAGTATATATCTATCATTTGGATAGCTAGATGATGTATTTTTAAAATTAACAATAATTTTTTCCACATTTTCATCAAGAATTTTTCAGCTAATTTTTATGCTCTCTGTAAGATTCTCAACTTTAGAAGACAAATCATCTATTTCTATATAGTTTCTATTATCAAGTTTAGATACACTATAGCTTGGTTTTGATTTATTTGAAATATTTTCTTTTGTTTCTTCTTGGTCATTGCTAGTAGGTTGATTTTCTAAATTTTGGTCGCTATCTTTTGCAAATCACATCTCTTTCTTAGCATCTTCTATAGATTTGTTTTTTTCAATATCATAAAAAAACCAAAATCAAGCGATTAAAATTAATATTATAATTGTAATTTTCATTAGAGTGTTTTTAAGGAAATAAAATTACCAATGATTTAAAAATACTTTTCAGCCTTTTTTTAAGAAACATGAGTCTTTTTTTTCTTTTTTCTACCCAAAACAAGTATTTGATACAAGATAGGAATAACGACAAGTGTCATAAAACTTCAAACAAAAAGTCAAAATATTATAGTGAATCCAAGACCTGCCCAAAATTCATCTTGTAAAGCAAGTGGTAATACACCAAAAATAGTTGTAACTGTAGTAACTATTATAGGTTGTAATCTCGATTTTCAAGCAATTATTATTTGTTCTAAATAATTTATATCCGAGGTTTTTGAATTTTTAAGCTTATTTTGTATTTGCTTGTTTATTCTATCTATCAATATGATTGCATCGTTTACAACAACTCAAGTAAGGGCTATAAATCAAATTGCAAAAGGCATAGAATAAGGATTTCAAGTTGCATAAAGTCATATATTAACACCCAAAAGAGCCAGAACTATTGAATATAAAACTATAAGTGGTTGTATAAAGCTATTGAATTGAAAAACTAAAATAGAGAATATCAAAAACATTGCTATAAGTAAAGATTTAAATGTAGATACTATCAAATCTTTGTTTTCTTCACTTTCTCAAGATTTCATAAAAGATATGTTTTGGGGATAGCTATAGCTTTCTGCAAATTCTTCAAGTTTAGGTTGAATTTCTGTAGGTAAAACTCATTCCTTTACCTCTGATCATATAGATATTACTACTTTTCAATCAATTCTTCATATACTACTAACAGATTTTTTAAAATCAAATTCTACAAAATCCCCAAGTCTTACTTTTCAAGCTCTAGTGCTTACCACTAAATTTAAAACATCTTCTGGGTTTAAAAAATCTTCAAATTCTTTGAAAGATACAACTATTTCGTTGTCTTGAGAACCTTGTTTTATAGATCATGATTTTATTCAATTGGTATAAAAATATATCTCATTTAGTATATCACTTTGTGTTAATCACAAACTAGATAGTTTTTGTTTATCAAACTCAAAAACAAATTGTCATGGTGTATCACTAGAACTTGAATTCACATTTTTTGTTCAAGCTATACCTTTTAAAAATAACTCAAAATCTTCAGAAACCTTTTTTAAGGAATCAAAATCCGATGCATTTTCTGCAACTAATTTTATTCATACAGCTGAACCTGTAGGAGGTCATCCTTTTTGAGCCGCTACACTAAGATCTAGTCAATTAGATCTCAAATATGAAAATTGTTCATCTAGCTTAGTTTCTAAAGAATAGGCTGATAATAATCATTGTTTTTCCCTTTGTGCTTTTTTAAAAAGATCTATATAAACAGATATAGTATTATCTTCAACTGTAGTATAATAAACTCTTATTTCTGGAATATTTGAAAGAATATTGTCTATATCTTCTATATATTGCTCCATAAAATCTTTTGAAACACCAGTTTTTCATTTTATATCTATATTCATAACTCATTCATCTGTTTGAGGGAAAAGTATAAACCCTATTTTTGGTGATAGTGTTACAAGACTTAATACTAAAACTATTATAGGTATAAAAATAAAAGATAGTTTATAAATAAGTCTGGAAAATACTTTGTTTAGAGTTTTTTCATATATTTTTCAAAGTCCTTGTAATATTTTTTCCCTTATTGATAAAGATTGTTCATCTTTAGCTATTTTAAATTCTCTATCTTTTTGAAGTATTTTTAAATCATCTTCTCTCATATTTTTCTCAACTTTTTCTTCCCTATGAAAGGTCTTACTTGGTTTTTGAAGTGTGACAAATAAAGCTGAAGCGATACTTAGAGACAAAAACAGTGCTGCTATCAATGTGATAAAAACTGTTATTGGGATAAAAGATAGAAATTTACCAATTATTCATGGTAGAAATATCATAGGAAGAAATGCTACTAAAGTAGTAGAAGTTCAGCTTATAAGAGGTGATCTGAAATCTCTAATAGCAAGCATAATAGATGATTCTTTAGAAAAACCTAACTTCATTCTTTCACTTGCTCACTCCACAATCACTATAACAGTATCTATAGCGATTCAAAGAGTTAGAACAAGAGAAAAATTGGTTAGAAAATTCATAGTTGATCCCATATAGTCAAGCACTATAAAAGTTATAAGAAAAGCCAAAGGAACCAAAATAGAAGCTATTATACCTTCTCTAAAACCAACAAAAAAGAGTATAGTGATGAAAACTAAAACTATAGTTGTAAGAGCTGTTTTTCAGAGAGATTCATAATCTTCAATTATAGTTTCTCCCATATCTTTCGAATATTTTACACTCAATCATTCAAATTCTATATCATTTTTTAGTATATTTTCTAAAACTTTTTTGGATGAACCAGAAGATTTAAATACATTAGAATCCTCTGCTTTATTGAATACTAAGGAAATATAATTTTGTCATGAAACTCAATAAAATCATAGCCTTTTTATGGTGTTTATATCATATTCCAACTTGAATTCTGCTATATCTGATAATTTTATCTTTGATGTTCCATTATCAGAGATTACTACATTTTTTAAATCATTTAATGAAGATAATTCTCATTCAAACCTGAAATCATAACTTAGATCTCAAACTCTATAGTTTCATATAGGGAAATCTTTGTTGTATCATTTTATTTTGTTTGATATATCTGTTATAGACAATCACAAAAGTTCTACTTTTGATTTTGAAAGAAGCACCTTTATATCATAATCACTACTTCATCATCAAGATGTAGATCACAAAGTATCATCTAATCATCATATATCTATACTTGAAATTCATGATGTATCATCAAGTTTTGTAACTAAAGATTTAGCTTTTTGCATCAAAGAAAAATCATCAAATGCATCAGCATCTCAATATATTAAGGCTTCATAAAGTAATGTGCTATTGGAGCTGACATCACTTACAATAGGGTCCTCAGCTTCTTCAGGAAAATTGATACTATCAACTTTATCTTTTATGTCTGTTAATAAATTTCTAGTATTAACTCAAGTATCTAGTTCCACCGTAATTGATGAACTTCAAATACTTGAAGTTGATGTTATATTTTTGATCCCTTCTAGGTTTTCTATCTCCTTTTCTATTTCATCGGTAATTAAATTATCTATATCAACAGGGTTAACTCATGGATAGGATACATTTATATTTATTATTCAAAATTTTATTTCTGGACTTGATTCTTTTGGTATAGAAATAATAGAAAAGATTCAAGAGGAGACTATAAGAGCTATAAGTAAAAAACTTGTTTTTATGTTTTTAAGCCAGAAATAAAAGAATCATTGTTTTATCATATTTATTATATTTTATAGATTATGGTTAGAAGTGTAAACTTGTTATGTGTATAAAAGTAAAGATTTTTTAAATAAATGTAGCTTTTAGAAATATTTTCATAAACTTATGCAGATAATGTTTCTGCCATTTTCTGAGTTGTAAGGACTCTTATTTCAAGTTCTAAAATAAGAGATTGAAGTTTATCATAAACATCACTATTTAGCTCTTTTGCTATATCTAAAAAGAATTCTCTTGTTTCTTCTACCTTTCTTTTTACATTATACAAGTCATTAGAATTCCATTGTGTAGATAGATTATGTATTCTATCAGCAAATTTTACATCAAATGTATTTTGGGTTATTTCTATAATTTCTTCATCTGACAATTCTACTGATTTTTCTAAGGCTAAACTTTTAATATGAGTTTTCATAGCTTCAAAAGACTTCAAATGTTTGAAGTATTCATCATTTCTAAGCTTTTTAGCTTCTTTGTCTGTATTTTCGGCTCAATCTACAAATTTGTAATTTTTAAAGGAAGGTTTACTTATCGCTTGTACGGCTAAAGAATTTTTTGCTCAAATTGATATTTTCAAAAAATCAAAATCTATATCTGTATCCTCTATACTATCGTGAGCTAAAGCAATTAATATCTTGTCTATATTTGGGTTTGAAAATTCTAATACATTATGCACAACTCATCTTAGGTGTTCAAAGTATCTTTCTCAAGTATTTTTTCTATATATATGAAAAAATTTATCTTTCATTAAGTAATAAAGAGAATAAAACTTCCTAACAAAACATTTGAAGTCTTCTAAGTCTTCTCCTTTAATTTCACTTCAAAATATTTGATTTTTTACTTTATTTAAAAGTTTGTCTATACCTTTTTCTTCTTTTATTGATTCAAAGGCCTTCACAATACTATCCAATGAATAAAGATCTTTACGACTACTTGGTTTAATCATATTTTATTTTTAATTATGTAATATTTAGTTTTCCAAATTATCATCCAATGGACTGTTTTTCATCTTTAGACTAAATTTAGTTTCATCAAACCTAGATAAATCACTTATTACTATTTCTAAATCAGAACAAATTTCATCATTTAAATCTATACAAGATAGTATTTCTACCTTTTCTCAATAAAATGTTCAAAGTTCTAATAATACTTTTTCTACATTTAGGCTTTGTTTTTCATTATCTGAAGAAGAATATGCTCAAAGTACATTTACTTCTCAAAGTCAATTTGATTTAACTTTGACATCTTTTAGCTCTATCAACCTTTTAGATAGGGTTATTGGGACAAAAACATCAACTATATTTCAAGAAATACTTACAGGAGAATCTACACTAATTCTTGATTTATAATTTAGATTTTCATCAGCTATTTTTGAAATAGAGTTAATAGTTCAGCTCAAAGTACTTCATAAATAATCAACTTTTACTATATCTCATGGTTTTATATAATCAACTTCAGAGAAACTAAATCAAACTTCGAGCTCATTAGTTCAAAGAGATGATAACTTAATTAATGGGGTTCAAAGAGTAACATCTTCTCAAATATCAACTAATATATCGGATACAACTCAATTTATAGGAGAAGATATTGATAGTTTTTGATATTCTTTATATGATAGTGATCTAGAATTTTCTGCTAGGTCTATAGAGTTTTGAAGTTGTTTTAAGACAACTTCCCTATTTTTTTCTGCATTTTGTAAATTAAGTTCAGCAGTTTTTAATGATAAAAGACTATCGTTTATAGATTTTTGTCAATCAAGCACAGTTTTATTGTAACTAACTCTAGCAGTATCTCCTGATATTTCTAAACTTTTTCTAAGTATTTCTTCTTCATCACTATATGTATTTAAAAATTCTCTAACACTTGATCTAAAAGACAAAAGAGAATTGTATTTTGATTGAAGTTCTGTTTGATAGGAATTTGTTTGTGTTTTATAGCTATCTATTTCTGTTCTAGTAAAGTAAATATTTTCAACAGAGTTATCAAGCACTTTCTCTAAAGAGTCTAGAAAGGCTATTATTTTGGTGTAGGATTGAATTGCCACATTGAAAAAAGAGTCTAGATTTTCTATGTTTAAATCATCTTTTCATATAGAATCAAAGGTATCTTCTTTGAATTTCATAAGATCTATAAATTCTCTTTCTGTTTCTTTTAAGAAAATAGAATCTTTTACTCATAGATAATCTTCGAAGCTATCGTTTCTACTTTTATTTAAATTTGTAATTCAAAGTATTCCATCAGAAAAATCTATTACATCTACAAATGAGTTTTTTAGTGATAGATAATCATTTTTTGAGGTAGATTCAAAAGTCTTTATTTGTTCTTGGTTGCTTTTTAATAAATTTTCATAGTCTAATTGAGCTTTTGATGTGAATCATACTGAATCATTATTTCAAGAAAGAGAATTATCTAAATTTATTTTTGCTAGTTCTATATCTTCTTTTATTTTCTTTTCTAATATTTCATGATCTTTTTTTTCTCTAGCTAAGGCTATCTCAGCATCTTCTACTTGTTTGTCCAAACTTATTTTATTTTGGTCATAGCTAAGTTTGGAGCTTTCAAGAGATAGTGAAGATTTTTCTAAGTTTAATCCATAATTTGAAACATTATCTACTAAATTAACTAGATTTTGTCCTGCATATACATTTTGTCAAAAGTCTGAATTTATACTTCACACTCTACCAGAAACTTTTGATGTTAGTATTATTTCTTGGCTTGGTTTTATTTTTCCTGTTTTTTTGATTTCATAGCTTCATGTAAAAGAAGATAGCTTTTTTGTTTGTATAAAAAAATCTTGTTTTTCTGAGATTTGTTCAACTTCCTCTTTGGTTTTAACACAGGAGCTAAATAATAAAGTGCACAGGATGAAAAATATAGCTATTTTTATTTTTCTTGCATTTGCTTGGTATTTTGTATGCATTTTTTAGTTTGATTAAAATAATATTTTTTGTAATCTAAAGCAAAAAATTAATTTTGCAACAAAGAAGAATGAATTTTTAAATTCAAAGTTTATAAATTTTTTACTTTTTTATATTAAAATTAATTTAACAAAAAGCAAGAAGGTTTTTTGAAAAATCCATATATTTCTGAATAAGTTTAGTTTTGAGTTAATTATCGCTAAATATAACTGAGATTATTTTTGGTTTTAAAGATTAAAAAAACTAAAACTCTAAATTTCCTCCAAAAAAACAAGCCCCCCTATTTAAATCCGATTTTATCGGATTTAAATAGGGGGGCTTTCATCAACCTTTTTTTAGTTTTGTAAACTTCAAGCTATAGATTAAAGAAAACCTTTGGAAATAAAAGTTTTGTGTCTAATATCTATAAAGCTTGAAAGGATCTCTCATGATTCAAAGAGAAATCTGATACATGCTGTAAATAACTTGGATCAAAAGCCTCTTTTCTAACATTTTCTAAGAATTCACCAAACTCAGGAGTTTTCTTCACACTAGGACTTAATCCTCTATTGTTCAAAGAATGATCACATACCACCTTCGCACCACCATAGTCTCTCTCCTCGGACTGATTGTAGTATTGTGAAAGTGCTATTAACCTTGTTCCCAAGTAAGCTGCTTCTTCTAAATCATGAGTAACGAATAAGACAGTTATACCTATCTCTTCCCATAATTCCAAAAGAAACATCTGCATATCTTCCCTTGTTCCGGGATCTAATGCAGAAAAAGGTTCATCCATGCATAAAACCTTTGGTTTTTGAATAAGAGATTGCACTATTGCAACTCTTTGCTTCTGTCCACCAGAAAGCTCATGAGGATATTTTTTGGCATGATTTTCAATACCAGCTCGTTTTAAAAAAGACATAGCTTCATCAATATATTCTCTTTTTTTTATGGACCATAAAAATGGTATTCCTTGAAGTCTAAAAGATGAAACTACATTATCTAAAACAGTTAGGTTTGGAAACAAAGAATAGTTCTGATAAACAACAGCTCTATCTAAGTTGGGGGTTTTTATGGGGGAGTTTTCAAAAAAAAGATCTCCTCCCAAAGGGGATTCTTGACCAATCACAAGACGTAGAAGTGTAGATTTACCACAGCCAGAGGGACCAACTACAGTCACAAAAGCTCCAGGTCTTATAGATAAATCTATTCTATCAAGTATTATTTTCGTCCCTGATTTCACAGAAGCTTCTATGTCATTGTAAGTAGGATCACCTTCATACCCCTGATATACACCTTGAAAATGAATTATGCTAGTTTCTCTAAGTTCTTGCATTTTTACCTCCTAGTTTATTTATACCAAGGATAGAATTTTTTGATAATTATACGGAAAATATAATTCATAACAAAGCCAATGAATGTTATCCACATAACATATGCTATTATTATATCCATAGACAGATATCTTCGAACCAAAAATATTCTATAACCCAAGCCTTCAGTAGCAACTATTGATTCTGCTGCTATTAAAAAAAGCCAAGCTCCACCAAGACATATCATTATAGTATTTAATAGCTTTGGGACAATTTGAGGAAGTAATACACGATATACCACTCCTAATTGTGAAGCTCCCATAGTTAATGCTTTGGTTATTTGTTCTTTAGGTATAGCTTCAGTAGCCAAAGTTATATCTCTAATTATCAAAAATACAGTACCAAAAATAATAAGAATAATTTTTGCTGCCTCGCCTGTACCAAAAGTAATAAACAAAATTGGCAGTATTGATAGAGGTGGAATGATAGATAGTGTAGTAATAAAAGGTAAAGTGGAGTATTTCAGAGCTTTAAATGCACCTATATTGACACCTAGCAATAAACCTACAACAGCAGAAATAAATACGGCTATTAGCAACCTTTTCATACTTGCAATTGTATCCGACCATAGAAGTATTTCTCCTGTTCTTTTGTTTTCTTGGGTAGCCATTCTCCAAAAAGCATCCCAAATCTGACCAAAGCTTGGTAGTATCTTATCATTTGGGTTTATAGCAAGTCTAGCATCAGAAAAGTGAGAATAAATTAATATAAGTACAACAAATAAAACTGCTCCAAGTATTATTTTAAGTGTTTTTGAAGGTTCAGCATGGAGCCCAAATATTTGATTCCTCATATAGGGGTTATTGCTACCCCTCTTAAAAAGATTAGAATTGGCCATATAGGACCTCCTTTATAAAATTATAGCTAGGAGGATTAATCCTCCTAGCTATTAAAAATATTGGAAATTTAGAGCTTACCTTCTGCCGCAAGTTCCATATAGGTTGGATCAAAGCGGAGACGGACATAATCTTCATTTCCCCAAACTCCTGATGGGTATTGTATTCCAACAAATTTTTCATCAGGAGCACCATCACCATAAATTCCATGATCAAAGCTGAATCTTGCCACAAATTCCATAGTTTTTTGAAGTTCTGGACTTCTAATAAACCTTATAGCTTCAGCAGGGTCATAAAACATTCTGGTAGTTTTCAGTTGAGATTTGAATTCGGGCACAGTTCCACCAGACTGTTCAGCCATAAATGAAATCATCTGGTTATGGTCATTTCCAGAACTAGACATAGTACCCATAGCTTCATACCAAGCTCCTGCAACTGCTCTTTTGCAATTTTCACTTACATCAGTATTAACTACAATAGTATCAATGATCTCACCGGGTATCTCAGAAGAGTCAAATATTTTTGAAATGCCAGGTTGCTGGAGACCTTTCATTACAATAGGATTCCATGTAACAAAAGTATCTCCCTGATTTGCTGTAGCAATTAAGGAAGGAATAGCTGTATCTGAAGTATTTACCAAATTAATATCCCTTTCAGACATACCGACTTTTCCAAGAGCGCGAGCAAGTAAATAATGACTTACAGAAAGTTCTACAAGAATTATTTCTTTGTCTCTCAAATCGTTAATTGATTTATCTTCATCTTTGATAAGAATAGCATCATTACCATTAGAAAAGTCTCCAATTATTATCACAGTCGTGTCTACTCCTCCAACAGCAGGGATAGTTAGTGCATCCATAGTTGTAATGGCCACACCTTGATAGGTTCCGGCATTATAAAGATTCACACTTTCTATGTATTCACCAACATATGAGAAGCTTAGGTTTACACCTTCTTTTTCTCCCCATCTATCGGCAATCCCTGAATCTTCAATATATCCTAAAGGTTCCCATCCTGTGTATCTAGACCAAGCTATATCGCACTGTTCGGCAGCTTGAACTGGAATTGCTATGGATGAAAACAATAAAGCAATTATACTAAGGATTTTAAATTTCATGTTTTTCTCCTAAAAGAATTTTAATAAAGTTTTGATGAGCCCTACATCTAGATAAGATGTAGGGCTTATATTGAGTTATACAGCTCCTGCGGCTTTTAGGTTAGTTTCACTTAGAGTATCAGTAATACGGTCTTTTAAACCAACTAACGTTTTACCAGCTTCTTCTCGCATTTCTTGAGTAGATTTCTCAATTCTGATACTATCTTGAATTGATTTTTCTATATTAGAGATGACTCCTTCAAGCCTACGAACTCGATCCAAAGCATCACCTTGAGACTTTTTTGCTGCAGTATGAATAGAATTTGTAGATTCTGATAATTCTGCATCCAATTGAGCATCAATTTCATCCATTTTCTTACGAGCTTCTTGTGCTGTTTTAATATCATTTAAAGCAGCTACTTGCAAAATGGCTTTCTTGATTTTTGGAATAGTGAATAGTATACCATCATTGAGACCTTGAATCTCAATCTTGCCAGCTTCCTGAATTTGTCGAATTCGCTCAATAGTTGCAGAGCCAGCTTCAACATATGCTTCTTTCAGACGAAGAAGCCTTACATCAAAAGCTGCCAGCTGTCTACCCATATCACGAAGATTTGAAGCTTCCAGCTGATTCCTACTTTTTTTCACTTCTTGGGCCTTTTCAGCATACTGTAGCTTAGCTAACTCAAGAATTTCTTCTCCAGCAAGTATAAACACTTCAAGTTCAAGAACCTGCTGTATAGAATGTTCAACCAAGCTATCTAGTTTTTCGTTTCTTTCAGCAATAATAGATATTTGATTTTGGGCCATATCCTCAATCTTATCCATTTTTGATGTAACCAATTTTTGGCTTTCGTAGAAAGCTTTAATATAGTTCTTACCAAGTCCAATTGAATTAATAAGACCAACCATAAAGCCACTAGTTTTTTTGCTGTTTATTGAAGCTTTTACTTTTGATAGCTGCATTAAATTAATGCCATCAGACATTTGTAAAACCATCTCTCCAGCAACATCTACATCTTTGACCTTTATTCCTTCAAGTAAGGAATCAAGAAATACTGATAGTTTACGCTGAGGTTCAGAACCATACATAAGTACCAAGTTGGTATCACTTAAGTTAAAGTTCTCTACTATAGCACTTACCCTTTGCGATGCTTCTGGACTAATTTCACTATGATTCACTAGGGTCAAACTTGATGGTGTATCTTCAATGACTTCAGGGAGCTGATTTGGATCTGATGTTCCAAATAAACTATCAAGTTCACTTGAAGTTCTAGCTGTTACTTTTGTTTGGTTAGTTTCCATAATTTTCACCTTTCTTTCTTAAATTGAGAAGCTCTTTTCGCTAAACGATCCAAGCTTTCCAGTTGGGTTTCAAACAAAATATCAGAATCAGAATTGGTGCCTATTCTAGCTACTTCAACACTTATTTCTGATATACTTGTAAGACAGTTTTCTATATCATGATGATATTGCTCAATGTCTTTTAGAGCATCTGATCTATGATTGATTCTTGCTTTCTTAGCTTCAGAAATTTCTTGGTCATCACTAGCCAAATCTTCAGGAATACTTTCAATAGACTTAAGTAAATCTGATATTATCTCAAGTTTAGCTAAAGCAGACATTCTAACTTGATTAGCAGATGCATGAAACCTTCCTAAAGTAAGTCCTTTTGATGAGAACTTTCTATCAAGAAGATTATCAAAATCAATAAAAGATTTTTCTAGCTCATTTAGCTGTTTCAATCCATTCTCATGGCCATGTTCTGTGAAAGCTACAGACAATCTTTCGGGTAATTTAGAAAGATATTCTTCCTGTTTTTCCTGAATTTCTCGTATATAGCTAGATTCTAGAGCACCTCTTCGGAAAAAATAGTTAAATAATTTTCCAAATAAGCCAAAAGCTAAAAGTCCTACTCCAACATATATAAAAACTGAAGAAGAGAACAAGAAGCCAGTACAAAGCCCTAAAACTCCACCTATTAAAGAAAATAGAGTTAATGGGCTTTGAAACACTTGAGATGAAACAGCCCTGTTTATTGCTTTTCTTGATAGATCAGCATTTATTAAAGGGTTGTCTTCTTTTACCATATTTTAATATACCTCTGTTTTCAAGTGTATCTCAACACGAGATTGTTTTGACCTGTTGGCTCTTAAAGATTCACCCGGTTTACGGGGTATGGGTATATTTGAACCTTTGCCAATTGACCTTATTCTATCTTTATCAATACCATAAGTTGTTAAAAGATAACGACTTACGGAGTCTGCACGATCCTGAGATAGTTGTTGATTTATAGATTCATCTCCTCTAGGACTAGTATGCCCTTGAATTTCTATCCTAAAGTTGGGGTAGCTTTTGAGTGAATCTACAGCTAAATCTAGCTGTTTTTTATCTTCAATATCCAAAGATGCCAAACTTGAGCCAAATCTAATAGGTCTTACTTTTAAGATTCCAACATCGTTTAACAAATTCCAAGCATTTTCACTCAAAGGACTAAAATCAGTTTCCAATGAGTTTGGTGAATGTTCTTGAATAAAACTAGTTTGTTGCCCGGGCTGAATTCCTCTGTTGTAAAGATCTGAAACAATTTGAGAGTTGATAATACTTCTTGGATCATCTCCTGGAAGAGGATTATCTACTACATCACCAAAGTCCTTTAAAATACGAATTGTTGATTGTGCTGAATCAAACAATTTATGATTAGGTACTTTTCCAGATATGGATACTCCCATCCAGTCAGTAGCATTTTCAGTAAGATTAACCCACTTAACACCACTCAACATAGATTTTGCTACGGTTTTAGAAACTTTTGCATAATTTGCTGAATCAGATTCAAATTTACTTAGGTTATCACGATAATATTTGAGTGTCTTAAAATAGTTACTCAAAAGTAGAGATACAGTTTCAGGCTTATCTTGGTAATAATCACGATTTACAATTAGTACATCAACAATCAAACCAGATGTCTGTTCTGTTCCAAGTAACTTTACAAAGTCTTTATCAGACAAAATCTTACTTAAATCTGGTTCCCATAATATTGCTATCTGAGATTTGCCTGATTTAAGAGACTCTCTAGCTTCCGATGACCCGTTTACCCTAATTGACCATTCTCCATTATCTTTTAGCAAAGGAATATCAAAATCTATCCCTACAGCCTTTCTTAGATGATCACTTGGAGATTCTGGAGTAAAAGCTACTCTTAAGTCGGAATTGTTTTTGAGTTCTGTAAGAGTTTTTGCATAGTCTATATGAGAGACAATTGCATCTGCCCCCTTACTTTCATCTAAAACTGCAGTTATTATACCAGGATAATTAGTTCTTTCTCCTGTTAGAATATATGCATCTAGAGTTGATACAGCAAAATCCAAATTTTCATTTCTAAGGTTTTCAAACCGCTTGGAATAATCAGCTTTATCGTCCACACAATCTAGCTTGTATCCATCAGCCAACATAAGCTTCTTCATATAAGGTGAACATAAGGGAAAATAACCTATAAAGTTATCCATACCTATAGTTATGCTTCCTTTTGATTTGCTTGCATCACTGGTACTAGTTTGCTGAGATTGTTCAGATGCCTTCCCGATAAAGAAAGACAAAACAATAATAACTAAGCCTACAACAAGAACTATTCCTGCGATTAATGTAGTTTTTTTCATTGTAGTCTCCTGTTTATAAGGAAATAGTGTACAGGAGCTAACTCCTGTACACTATAAGGTTTCTAATTATCAAAAGAAGTTTGAGTAAAATCCGAAGTCTCAGCTTGAACTTTTCTCAATCCTTCCATTAATTGCTCTGGGCTATCAGCAGTGTAATAAGTTGAGTAACCAGGTCTATTCATAGAATGTTTTTCTCCCACACAAAATCCAATAACATGGATTTCAATAGGAGATCTACGAACTATTTCCTCAACTAGAGGACCTGGATCATCATCTGAAGAAGCACCGTCTGTTATTACAACAAGACGATAAGTCCCATAACCTAGCTGTTTTTGGGCTTGATTTGTCAAAATCCAAAAACTTTCTTTCGTATAACTATGCAAAGGAGTTCCCCCAGAAGATCTTTCTTGACTAATAGCATTTAGGAAATTTTTCCTATTTGTGTCTCCAGAACCAAAATCAACTCTCATACCATGAAAACTCATTAGTGATAGATTATCACTTTCAGGTACTAAGTCTACAAATTCAGCTATCGCTTCTTTTGAAGTTTCAAGTTTGGTTTTGTTTCCAGAACATTCACGTTTATCCATTGAGCCAGAAGTATCTAAAAGTACTAGATAGTTGGTAGCCAATACATTTGAATCTATGGATATATTACCCAAATTATCAGGCATATATGGCCAAACTTCACTTTCTCTACTTTCTGGAGAACTGCTACTACCAGACTCTTGCCTAGATTCTTGCTGTTGTGACACAGAAGTTTTAGAGCCTTCACATCCTACAAGTAAGAGTGAAAGGATGATTGGAATTGATAATACAATCTTCATTTTTTCTCTCCTAAGTTTAGAGTGGTGTAAAGACACTTGATTCAGCTTCTACCTGAATGATTTTAAATACAACTCTACGAGTTCTATTCCATTCAGCTTCATTAGCTGGGGCACAGCTTAAACTTATATCTCCACTAGAGTCTAGAGTACAATTTGGAGTATTAGGCTGGCTAACACCATGACCAACGATACCAAATTGTGAAGAATCTAGTGTAATGCCTTGTTGAGAGGCATAAGAAATAAGCATATCTTTTACTGCATTTGCTCTGCTATAAGACAGATTTTTTGCAGACTGAGATACTGCACTCAATACTTTTGCCGAATCTCCTGATTTCTTTTTTCTCAAATATCCTAATGGATCTGAATGACCTTCAATGGAAAGAATAGCTCCACCATATGTAGAAGCCAAATCAACGACACGAGCAGATTCTTCTTGATATCTAGCTACAGGGAAAGCATTTTGGTTTGCATCAAAATAAATTTCAAATCTAAACAAAACACCTTCTTCACTAGAACCTTGTCTTGTACGACTTTCAACTACTTTTTGCACCACTGCTGATTCAAAACGAGGAACTTCTACACCAGAAGTATTTTTGAGACCTAAGGCAAGCTTTGCATAGTCCCACTTTGCATGATCAAGGGAGGTTATCTTTGAAACCATACCTAAATCTAAAAGTGACTTCTGAACTTCTGTTACAAGCCTTTCAAAGTTTCTAGCTGAGTTGGAATTACCAAAAAAATCAACATTTTGAGGATATCCCATTAAATCAGCATCACCATACATAGCGATAACATCTTCCTTTGCTTCCCTGTCATCCAATAGTAAATCAGCTGATGCACTTAGAATTTCATCATAGTTACCTGATTTAAGCTTCATAGTATTTTCTAGTTGCTCTTGGGCAATAAGTAGACCATGAACAAAATCATTTACACTATCTCGATTAACTTGTAGGTAATCTGACCTAACTGCATAAACATCAGTGATGATTCTATTAGCCGTTTTTGTGGAAAACAAAATCTTAGCACCAAGGACAGAGTCTTCTGCTCCAGTACCAACATTACCGTCACTTGTCAAAGCTAAAGCATCTGGCAAGATAACAAAAGCAGCATCTATAGAGGAATCATTACGAAATGCCATAGCTGGAGAAACTGAATTATCATCTATTTCAAGTAGGTCTTTTACATACCTAAACTCTACATCTGATGGATCAATTCCAGCATCTGAAATAACTTTCAGGGCATAATCAACATGAGGGCCATAGGCCTGCATCACAATTGTTTTTCCCCTTAAGTCACTTGGGGAGTTTATACCCTCTCTAACAACTAAAGCATCTCCACCTGAAGACCAACTTAGCTGATGGATAATTACAGGTTTTGTATTAGGATTTTGAGATAACAACTCATTAGCCTGAGAAATCATGCCTAGTGTACCCCTTAGATATGGGGTTTTACAAGACATATAATCCCTGACTTGTTGTATGAAATTATCTTGCCTATACAAAGAAATGTCCAGGTTTTTCTCTGAAAAAATACTTCCACTAGAAGTGCGGGTGGCATTACCATTTGCTAAAGACATAACAGTATCTGCACCCCATGCAATCACAGGAATCTGTAACACATTTGGTTGAGAACAACTTTTTACAGATATATTCACAACATCTGTAAGAGGTTTTGCATTTAAATAATCAACTGTTTGTGCAATTGACACCGATGGTATAAGCAAAGAGCTTATAACAATTAAGAAAAATTTTTTCATAATTTTCTCCTTTGGTTAGTTTATTTTAACGAACAAATTGAACTTTGTAAACCAAAATTCAGTTCTCCTACAATAACAATTATTATTTTTTTGTCAAGAAAAAAATTCAAAAACACATAAATTTAATTTTAAAAAAATATAACTTTAGCTTTATATAGACTAATAGTCTATATTTATTAAATAATAAAAAAACTAAAACTCTAAATTTCCTCCAAAAAAACAAGCCCCCCTATTTAAATCCGATAAAATCGGATTTAAATAGGGGGGACTTTCATCAACCTTTTTTTAGTTTGTCTCTCAATTCTCCCATTTTTTTAACTATATCAAGAGAAATTGCAGTAAGCTTATCAACATGACCAAAAGCATTCAAAATAACGATAGGATTATATGCTATTGCTTCTTCCAAAAGAATCAAAACAGGAGTAAAGTTTTGCTCATATAAGGTTTTATCAATCATTTTATCTCTAAAATCATGATCAATACCTTTTAGGAAAATATACATTGCTATAAGATTTCCTCTTATTTGATAGAAAACATCATCTTGTTCAAAAAAAGACATATTTTTTGAGGCCTCTATAGGATTATCAAGTTGTTGCTTAATTTTATCCAATGCCTCTGCCAAATTATCGGAATTTACTATAAAAACAGCTCTCTTATCATTCATACTTTTTGATTGATCTTCTAAAAGCTGTTTGGTATAGCAATCAATATTTCTTATAGCACTTTCCAATCTAGTATTGTAACTAGTAAATAATGGAATTGTATAATCAGCATTAATATCAGCACGAGCAGATTTCAAGCATTCATTAGCTCCTCCAGAACCTCTATTTCTACCTAAATGGTTTTCAAGCATATAGGCAGAAATACGATACATTTCTATCATACCTATTTGCTCATTTTCTGCATTATCAATCCAGTTTCTTACACCAAAAAAGTTTGTAACCAGACTGTCTTCAAGATAAATCAAGCCATCTCTAAGAGCATTTGCAGTGGTAAGACCCTCAGCACCATCATATATGACAAATTCTTCTACCTTATCTGAATGAGTAAAAGAATAAAAGGGAGCAACAAACAAGCTAACAGGAAAAACCCAAAGAATTATTGCTAATAAAGATACAATAAGTCCAACAGATAGTCTTTCTAAAAATATAAGCCATCTTCTTGGAGAAAACAAAAAAGGGATTATGGGTTTTCCTTTGTAATTAAAACTAGGAATACCAAATCTAAATTTCTGATATATATCAGAGATTGATGGAAAACTATCCATAAACTCTTTAATTTTATCAAAAAATTCACTCAATTTACCAATCATTTAATAAACTCCTTAATTTTTTCAGAAAAGTTAAAAGAACGAAATTAATTCTTACTTATTAAATAAGAACATTTTATAAATTATAAATTAATTTCAATTTGTCAACAAAAAAAATTGACAACATAAAATTTTTATTATTCTAGTTTTTGTGTCAATTTTTTTAACAAGGAGTCAAATCTTGAAAAAGGTACTAAAGATTTTTTTCTTCATAAGCTTGCTTTTGTTTCTAATGATAGAGGAGTTAATTCTTAGCCCCATTAGAAAGATAAAAATAATTTTTGCAGAAAAAGTCATAAAAAAATGGTCTGCTAGACTTACAATTACCATATTTATAGCAATAAAATCTGTGGAGGTAGCATTTAAATTTATACTACCTTTTGTAGCAGGAAACAAAACCTTATTCTTTACCATAATATTTCTTGATATGTCACTAGGATTTATATCAATGATAATAATTATATATGGTAGAGATAAGTTGATGAAATATCTATGGTATAGAAAAGTAGTTGAATTTATAGCTACTCAAAAGCAGTATATAGTTGGACATCCTTCATATATTAAATTGAGAAATGCTTTAAATGAACTTAGGCAAAAACTTAAAGCTTTCACAAATATCTTTAAATCAAACAAAAAAAAGATATTTATTATTCTCAAAAGATATATAAGGGTAAACACATTTAAATACAAAAGGGAGAGACAAGAAAAAAGGCAGGATTGAAAAACTTGCCTTTTTTTGAATATATAAATTTCAGATATATTTATTTATTTTTAAAAAATTTTTTGAAGTTTAATATTTAAAAACTAACTCAATTTAAGATTTTTCAATGATAAATCTTATAAAAAAAGTTTTTAAGTATTTTTATATTTATATAAACCCTAAATTTGAAAAAACTTTAAAAAAATATATTATCTCTAAACAAATTTAAAAATAACCAAAAATTAATGCTAAAATTAAGCAAATTTCCTTTTAAAACTTTAAAAACCAGACCGAAAATAAGTGATAATAAATCAACCAGTATATTATTACAAGGATGATATATAAGACAAGCAATGGCATGAGCATACGAATATTTACCTATATGATACAAAGTTTTAAAAAAGATAGAAAATATAGTCAGAGAAGAAATGGACAAAGCATGATATTATGAAATGATTATGACTATACTATCTCCAAAAGAATTATGGGATACTACAGGAAGATGGGAAATCCCTGAATATTTTAAAGTGCCAGGTTGGGGAAATTCGCAGTATAGAATAAGTCCTACAAATGAGGAAAATGTGGGTAAAATTTTCAAAGAATTTATACGATCCTACAAAGACTTACCTACCTGTGTATATCATATCCAAAAAAAATTTAGAAATGAAAAAAGAGCAAAATCTGGGCTTTTGAGATGAAGGGAGTTTTTAATGAAAGATGCTTATTCATTTCATAAAAACATAAAAGACTTTGAAGAATTTTATGAAAAAATAAAGATAGTTTACAAAAATGTATTTGATAGACTTTGAATTTGAAAAGATACAGTTATAGCTGAAGCTGATTGAGGAGCTATTAGTGATAAAAATTCTCATGAATTTCAAACATACTTAGATATATGAGAAGATGTTATAGTAAGTGACTCCTCCTGATATTGTTATAACTTAGAACTGGCCTGTGGTATTGCAGACTCAAAAAATATAGATGAAAAAGAAGAGAAAATAGAGTATATGGATTCAATATCTGAAATAGTTACAATGGATAAAATGACTGATTATTTCAAAGCTCCAGACTGGCAAATGCTTAAAACAGTAGTTTACAAGACAGATTCTCAAAAATATTTTTCAGTGGTTATAAGATGAGATTTAGAAGTAAATGAAACAAAACTAACTAAATTTATTTTTAAAAAATATGGTGAGAATTTCACTCAGGCAAAACAAGAAGATTTAGAAAAACTTTGAACAGCTAGATGATTTATAAGCCCCCTTAAAGATTCTAAATTGAAAATGGAGAATTTTTGAGACAATTCTCTAAAAACGGTAAAAAATTTCTTTGCTTGAGCTAATGGGGTTGCTAAATCAACAAAAAATGTAAACATTTCTGATTTAGATATATCTGAGTTTTGAGATTTTAACAAGGCAAAAGAAGGGTTTACATCTTTGAATGTAGAGTGAGAAAAGTTGGTTTTTAGAAGAGCATGTGAAGTTTGAAATATTTTTTATTTGGGAGATAAATACTCCAAACCTTTTTGAATATCGTTTTTAGATGAAAATAATAAAAGCAATGATAAAGTTGAAATGTGATGTTATGGAATATGAGTCTCTAGATTAATGTGAGTTTGCAGTGAATATTTTGTAAATGATAACTGAATATCCTGGCCAGATAATATAGCTCCTTATGATTATTATATAATAGTAATGTGAAAAGAAAATCTCAAAAAAGCTGAAGATATTGCTGAAAAATTAGAAAGAGAATGAAAAGAAGTTATAATAGATGATAGAATGGATAAAAAAATATGATTTTGACAAAAAGCTTTGGATTGTGAACTTTTTGGAATACCTAGAAGAATAGTAATATCTGGGAAAACTATAGAAAAATGATGATATGAGCTATCTTATAAATGAGAGGAAGCAATAATTATTAAAATATAAATTAAAAAAAATTATGATTGATATAAAACATTTATCTCAAAATCTTGAAAGATATAAACAAGAATTAGATAAAAGATGATGAGATCCAAATTTTGCTTTGGAAGCAAAAACAAACTATGAGCTTTGGAAAGAAAGAAAAGAAGAACTTGATAGTTTGCTTGAAAAGAAAAATAATTTTAATAAAAAAATTGAGTCTTTATCAAATGAAGAAAAAAAGACTGCTATAGTAGGTATGAAAAAAATAAGCAGTGAAATAAGAGATAAAGAAACAATAGTAAAAGAGTATTCTGAAAAACTTAAATCAAGCATAGCAAAAATTCCAAATCTTACTTGGGATAATATACCCATATGAAAAGATGATAGTGATAATCCTGTTATGTGAGTTTGGTGAGAAAAAAGAGAGTTTAACTTTGAACCAAAACCTTATTATGAACTTGATGTATATAGGAAATATGTGGATCAAAAAACATGAGCTCAAGTTATGTGAGCAAGATGATATTTTATGAGATGAGAAATGGCAAAATTTCAAAAGGTTTTATTTAATTGGGTAGAACAAATAATATGGAGTTATGGGTTTGAACCAATGTATGTGCCTTTGATGTTAAATGAAGAAACAATGACAGAAATAGGAAACCTACCTGACTTTGACTGACAATTATATGAGGTTTGAATTAACAAAAATACAAACTATTATCTAATACCTTCTTCTGAACAATCACTTATGTGATATTATTCTCACAGAAATATTTGAGATTTGAAAGAGCCTATTTTGGTTGTAGCAAATACTACTTGTTTTAGAAAAGAATCGGGATCATATTGAAAGGATCAGCAATGAATATTGAGAGTACATCAGTTTGAAAAAATAGAAATAGATGCTCTTTGTAGACCAGAAGATAACAATAAAATCTTTGCATTAAATGCAAAGATAAATGAAGAGATTTATTCAAAACTTTGACTTCATTTTAGAGCAGTTGAAGTATGTAGCTGAGATATGCCAGCAAAACATTACAGACAGGTAGATTATGAAGCTTGGTTTCCATGAGAAAAAAAATACAGGGAAGTATGCTCAAATTGATCTGCATCAGATTATCAAACAAGGGGGCTGAAGACAACATATTTGAAAGATTGAAAAAAAGAATTTGCATATTCTCTGAACTGTACTGCTGTGACTTTTAGAACATGACTTGCTATAATGGAACAATTCCAAACAAACGATTGAAGTTTTGAAATTCCAGAAGTTTTGCAAGAAGCTATGTGAGGGAAAAAAATTATGTAAAAAAAATTTCTATACAAAATATATTCTCATTTCTTAAAAAATTTACTAAAAATAACTTATGTTTTTTGCAATCTTATCTACCTTCTTTTCGAGTCTTGGAATGAATCTTTGGAAGAAAGCCTTATCCTTTTGAGTTGAAAAAAATCTCTTTAGGCTTATGTCATACTCAAGTATATTTTTTGTAAGCACCGTACTTTATATATTTGATATTTTTGATTTTTCTTGATTTGACATATTTTATATTTTTCTAATCACAGGAGTTGTAGTAATAAATCATATATCAATTCTTATATGACAACATGTATATTCTAAAGAAAAAATATCAACCCTAGCTCCATATAGCAATACTAGTAAACTTGTTACCATTATTCTTTCATTTATTATATTTTCAGATATATCAAATATTTCTCTTTATATTACAATATTAACAATGATAATCATTGTTATTTCTTCTATTGATACAAAAGCATTAAAAATTTCAAAAAATATATGATTATATATATTATCTGGATTTATAAGAGCAGGAACATTACTAGTAGCATGATATATTTTACTACATATGCATTCAACTGCATATTTTTTCATATCTTATATCATAGGAATATCTTTTGTGTTATGAATAGTTTTAAAAAAGTGATCTTTCAAAACAATAAAAACTATCCCTAAAAATTTTTATTATTATAGAATAATTTGAAGTCATCTTTGATGAGTTGGTTATCTATTTTCCCTACTTTTAATTCATGAATTGTGATTATCTACAAGTGTAATGCTCTCTTTTCTGTGAATGGCAATGACTCTTTTTATTTCATATTTGATAAATAAAGACATTCCTACAAAAAAAAGTATTTCTCTTACTATAGTTGTATCCATTCTTGTATGATTATGATATTATTTTAAATAATTCTTTAATTATTTTGAAATCTAAAAAACTAAAAAAAATCATATTATGCAGAAAAAATAATATTTTTTTTAATATATTTTTATTGATTAAAAAATTAGTATTTTATATTTTAAATTAAATTCTAGTTTTTTATAAATTTAGATTTAGCATTTTTCAAATTATTTATATATTATTCAAAAGTAGAATAAGTATTTAAAATAATATAAAATTATGTGACTAGTAGAAGAACTTGAAACCTCTACAGATATAGTAGAGCTTGTTTCAAAATACACAAAACTTAAAAAATCATGAGTAAACTACAAAGCTGTATGCCCTTTTCCTGGTCATAATGAAAAAACACCTAGTTTTGTGGTTTCTCCAGTGAAACAATTAGCATATTGTTTTGGTTGTCATAAATGATGATGAGCCTTGAAATTCATAATGGATATAGAGAATATGGAATTTAAGGAAGCAATTCAAGTATTAGCAAATATAGTTTGAAAGAGTATAGAGTGATTTGATGCAGAAAAACACAAAATCAAAAAAAATATATATTCTCTTTATGGTGATACTGTATTATATTATAAAAAAGCATTGGAAAAAAGCCCAGAAGCACAAAAATATTTATTTGAAAGATGATTAAAAAAAGAAGATTTTAAGAAATTTAGTTTTGGATTTTCAGATTCATGATTGTGATTATACAATTACTTGAAAGAAAAATGATATGATGATTGATTAATAGTAAAATCAAATATTTTCGTAAATTTAAAAGATAGAAAAGACAAATTTATAGGCAGAATAATATTTCCTATAAGAAACTTGAGATGAGATTTTGTGGCTTTTACATGAAGAATACTTGAGTTTGGAGAACCAAAATATATAAATTCTCCAGCTTCAGATCTTTATGATAAGTCTGAAATTTTGTATGGTCTTTATGATGCTAAAAAATCTATAGTTGATATGTGATTTGTAATAGTGGTAGAGGGACAGATGGATGTAATAAGGTGCCAAACTTCTTGATATTCAAACACAGTTGCTGTTTCTGGAACTGCTTTGACTCAAAAACATTTAAGTGTTTTGAAAAGACTTACACAAAAAATTTATTTATCTTTTGATTCTGATGATGCTTGAGAAAAAGCAACAAAATCTTCTCTTGAAATTATTAAGAATAAAGGTTTTGAGATAAAAATAATAGATTTACCCAAATGAAGTGATCCAGATAGTATAATAAATTCTTGAAAAGATTTTAGCTCATATATCAAAAATGCTCTTAGTCCTGTTTGATACTATCTAAAAAAATCAAAATTTAGTTTGGATAGTATAGAAGATAAAAAGCTACTTTTAACAGAGATTTTGGATATGGTATCACATTATTCTGATTCTATTGAAAGAGAATTTTACTTGAAAGAGGTATCTTTAAAACTAGATATCAAAGAAAATATAGTTTATGATAAGTTTAATAAAATAGAAAGAAGCTTTAACAGAAAAAGAGATGTGCAAGAATTTGATAACCATTCAAAATGAAATTTTAGTTTGGAAGAAATAGCTATTTGATATATTATAAATGACAATACAAATTCAAACTACATAAAAGAAAATATAGTTTTTAAAGAAGATTTAACAAAAGAACTAGAAGATTCACTATGTGATATAAATATTGTAGAAAGCCTACCTCCCGAAAAAAAGGATAGATTGAAAGCTGTGGCTATGAAAATCTCTCTTTGAGAAGATTTGGATAATTCTTGAAAAATAAAAGAAAATTTAGATAGTTTTCTAAGAAAACTAAATCTTTATTTATACAAAAAAACAAGCTCTAGGCTAAAAAAAGAAATGGAATCTTGAAATCAAGAAGCTTTCTTAAAATATAATGAAATCTTGTCTTTAGCTAAAAAAAATAATATTAAATAATTATGAAACTAGAAAAAATCCTAAACGATCAAAACTTAAAAAATATACTTAGTCTTACTATATTTTTTATGATTTTGGTAATTATGTTTATGTGTTATAGAATAATAGATTTATCTTTCAGGAAAGAAAAAGCTTTGGAGGTGGAGAGACTGGAAAATATAATATTGGAAAAAAATAGGTATATAAATGCACTTAAAAAAAAGTTATTCATCAAAGAAATAGATGTTTTAAATGATGACTCAATAACTAAATTTGTTGATAAAGATATATCTTTTTTGAACAAATTATATGCCCCGGAAAATTTGGTTCCTGTGGAGTGAAAATATGTGGTTGATTCTAAAAATGGCTATATAAAAGTTAGAAAGGAGTTAAAGAAAGATTTAGAAGAATTGAGTGAAGCTTTTTATAAAGATACTTGAAATAATATAGTTATTGTAAGCTGATACAGAAGTTATTATTATCAAAAAGGTATAAAAGACAGATGATGTTCTGATAATTTATGTGCAAAAGCATGACATAGTGAACATCAATCGGGTCTTGCCATAGATATATATTCAGCTTCTTCTGAAAAGCATTGGAAAAATGATAATAATCTAAGAAAATATTTTTATTGGTTTAAACAAAATGCCCATAAATACGGTTTTCATAATTCTTACCAAAATTGAGTTGAAACAGATTGATATGAAATAGAACCTTGGCACTGGAGATATCTTTGAAAAGATTTAGCAAAATATCTTCATGAAAAAGATATAACTTTCGGAGAATTTTATTATAGTAGGTTTGAATAGTTGTGAATTTTTTAACTATTCCTCCGTTTAAAAATTAGCAAAAGAGATTATTTTTTACAAAATATTAATTTTACAGGTTTTTCTTAAATGGTGCAGAGAAAAAATATATGCTTTTTACTCTGAAGATAATTTCTCAAATTTTTCTTAAATGGTGCTGAAAGCTAAAGCTCTCTGTTGAAGATATTTTGAAAGGTCATTTAAGAAAATAAATTAATTAAAAGTACTGGAAATATTTGTTGAATATAGATTGAAATTGGATGAAAATTAAAATATTATTTTATAAAATTATAGGCTTTATATTTTACAAAAGGCTAAAGCCCTTTGTTGACAAGTTTTTATAAAAGATAAACTTGAAAATTCACACTTGCCTTAAAAAATAATTTCTTTTTAAATTTTCACTCAAAATCATTTTTTATAGTAAGCTAACTGATAAATTAGAATATTTTAAAATATGGTTTTAATTAAAAAGCAATTTCTTATTATTAGCAGGCAGAGAACCTTAGCCCTTTGATATTGTAAGAAGTTTGTATTTTTGAAAAAGAATACCCAGTTTATTTATAATATATATAGTAAGATAACTCGCAAGTTAGTTTACTATATATAAAAAACTCACTCCCCCGTCTTCTTAAAATTAAATAAAATGTTATCAAAAACAATAAAGGGTTTAGTAATATTAATATTTTTGCTAAGCCCAATTATTCACTCTCATTTATTAGATACATTTGGTATAAAGGAAATATGAAAGTTCTTTCACATAAATGGAAATTATGAATTTTTTAAAGTATCTTTCATAAATATATTTACCTCTCTTTCTATATTTCTTTTTTTGGTTGAGGGTATTTTAAAAAAAAGAAAATATCATATACCAAAGCTAATTTATGTATTTATTTTCATATTATTTTTATCAAGTTTATTTTCTATATCTCCCCTAATTTCTATTTTATGAAATAATGAAAAATGACACTGAGTTTTGTTTTTTATAAACCTTTTGTGATTATTTATAATTTTAATAAATACTAAATTAAAGACTATACTATTAAAAGTCTCTATATTATCTTGAGTTTTAGTATCTATTATATCAATAAAAGAGTTTCTTCTTCCTAGTTTTGATTATTGAGATTTATCAAATAGGGCAATTTGAAGTTTTGGACATCCAAATTATCTTGCTATGTACTTGCTTATGATAATAGTCATTATAAGCAAATTATTAAATAACATAAAACAAAAAGACAAAAAGTACATCCTAATATCTTCATTTTTATTAGTTTGTATAACAATAATTCTGACGAAATCTATTTGGGCAATATTTTTGCTTTCATCATATTTCATATATCTAAATTATTCAAAATTAAAAAAACTAATATGAAAAAGGTTATTCAATAAAATATTGGTTTTTTTATTTGTTTTATTTTTAGTGTGAATTTTGAAATATTATCCTGAAAAGCTTTCAAGCTTTATATCTAGATTTTATATATGGGAAACTACCTTTAGTATAGTTTTATCTGATTTGAAAATATTTACTTTGTGAAATTGATTATGAAATCTTAATATGGTTTTTGAAACTTTTAAGGTTAAAGAATTATATATATTTGAAAATTACTGATTTGTAGCAGACAGACCTCATAATATATTTTTATATGTTTTTTATAGTTTTGGTTTAGTTTGATTATCATTTTTTATCTACTTGATTATATGTTTTTATAAAAATATTTTTAAGATTTTAGGTAGTTTAAAAAAAATGGATAAAAACTATATAACTATGTCTTTAGAAATATTTAGTATTTTTCTTTTGTTTAATATTTTTAATTTTTCAAGCTCAGCAAGTTATTTGGTAGTTATATTATCTCTTAGCATAATATATACTTCTAATAAGGAGTTAATAAAATGAAATAATTATTTAATTTCTGGTTTTTTTATACTAGTTTCTATTTTTTGAATATATTTTTACTGAAATTATTTTTTGGAGGAAAGAAAGTATTATAATAATAGCCTATACAAAACGGATAATCATTTATTAGAAAAAATGGAGTTTGAAGATAGAGAAAAAACTATATTTAAAGAATATAAGAAAGATCCAAAAAGGCTATGTGAGAATTTGATAAAATATGGGGAATCGGCTGAAAACTATATATATTGCTGAAACTTACTTTATTTTATAAAAAGAGATTTGTCTTTGAATTATTATAAGCTTTGACTGGAAAAATTGCCTAATTTATGGGATGATAATTCTAAATATTACCAAAGTATTTTTGTAAACAAAAAAAATCTGAAACACAGATTTTTTTCAGAAAAGTATTCTAATACAAAAGAGGTCTTGGAGAGAGTTGAGATGGATCTAGAGGACAAATAAAATAAAAAGTAATATTTTATAATATAAAATTCTTGATAAATGAATCTTTTTAAAAAATAAGCCCATTTTTCAATAAGCTAACCTATCCCCATTTTTTCTTTTATTTTTAAGTTATCTTTCAAAAACACATTTCCAGTTTCAGATAATATATTTTTTATAAGTTTATCTCAATACTCAAGTCTTTTATACAATTCTTCCGTTGTTATTATAGCATATTTAACCTTCCTTCAATAAAATATTGCATTTATAAACTTACCAAATTCTTCCTTATCCAATTCACCTATCAAAAATATATCAAGTATAGATTTAGTTTGTCATAAAAGCTTGTTTTTTATTTCACTGTTAATAATTATAAGTTCTAGCAAGGTCTCTTTTTTAAAAAACTCTTTCAATCTGTCCAAAGGATTATACGATTTTAAAAAAATAGTTGTAAATTCAGGAAGAAGTTCAAAATCTTTATTTAAATAAAAAATCTTTTTTTTCAAAAGAGTTTTTGATTTTAAAATTCCAAGATCAGCTAAATTATCAAGTTCTCTCTTTACTGAATTTATCTGTTCATCAAGCTCTCTACTAAGAAGTCTCATATGAAAACCCTCATTGTTACCATTTTCATATTCCAAAAGAAATCTCTCAAGTATCTTTGCCCTGGATTTACTTCAAAAAATTTTAGATAAATCTATACTTTTCATTTATTTAGTCATTTTTAATTTTCAAAATATTTTCTCAAGAACTATTATCAAAGATAATTTTTCATGAAATATAATGGTAATGTAGATGTTCTACACTTTTTCATCATATAGTTTGTCTTATAAAAGAAAAATAGTTTTTTCATTTGTACCAATCTTTCATAAATTTTTCAATATTTTTATAATCTTTCAATTCTTCATAGCTAAGTTCATCTGTAGTTATTTTATGTTTTTTAGGAGAAGTTAGCAAATGTATTTTATTTCAAAAGTAAGGGTATTTATTGTAAACTACATACCAATACTTGGTTTCAAAAGCTATGTATTGGCTTTCTTTTAATATATCTATACAAAAAGGACATCTATCCATTTTTAAATATCCTTTATCTCTGTAACCTTTTCTATCTAAAAACATATCCTCTTCCAAGTTTATTTTTAAAAAAATAAAAGTATAAAAATTATTGTTCAAAAATTTTGTATCTTTAATATAGTTATATTAATCAATAATTCAAGCAAATATTAAATACTTTTCAGCTTCTGCCCAATGTAAAAATTGCAAGGATTTAGAAATGATAGCATAAATTTGAAATTTATACTTTTTGTATTATTATTTAAAAAATTCTTTTTAATAAAATAGAAAAGTTATGCCTAAAAAGTATGAAAAAAGTTCTTGATGAATAGTGTATCGTAAAAAAGATGGTAAAATTGAAATACTTCTTCTTATATGGTTAAACTCCAAAAATAGTAAAGAATATGTTATCCCTAAGTGACATATAGAAGACTGAGAGATAGCAAAAGATACAGCTGTTAGAGAGATTAGTGAAGAAGCTGGCTTGGAAATAAAAGATTTAGAGGTTATAAAATTTATAACTAAGCTAAACTATAGTTTTACTGCCTGACATCTAAAAGATAACCCTCTAGTAGATAAAGATGTGTATCTGTTTTTGGTTAAATATAGTTGAACAAAACTAGTAAAAGTCCAAGAAGAAGAGAGATTTGTTTGATATGAGTGGATAGCTATTGAAGAGATTAAGGATGTTAATATAAAGTTTGATTTATATCCTATAGTAAATAGAAATAGAGTTTATTTCATTTAGACTTCTGTTTTATTTTTTGGTGTAATTTTAAAGAATAAACTTTTGTTAATTATTTTATTATTTTAACTAAACTAAATTATGATTGATATTTTTTATAAATGAAAGAGTTTAATAATAGAAAACTCAGATAAAAAATGAGTAGATTTTAATACAGATACAAAGCAAGTTATGCTAGATTGATTTGATGTAAGTTTTCCTGGAGAGTATGAAAAATCAAATATATTGGTTGAGACTAAGGAGTATCTAGAAAACCTTTTTTATCATTTTTTAATTGATTGAAGAAATTTAGTGATAATAACAGAGGATAGTTTTGAGATGAAAGAGGAGATATCTGATTTTTTTTGAGATGTAGATATATTGGTAATCATTTGAACAAAAGAAGCTTGTAAAATTTTTGAAAATATAGAAACAAGGGTTGTAATACCCTATTGAGATTGAAAAGATATATTTTTAAATAATTTATGACAACATAGCGAAGAAACACAATTATACAAACAAAGATGAGAGCTCCCTTTTGATACAACAGAATTTGTTAATTTAAAGTTAGGGTAGCAATAGATATTTGATTTAATTAAACTGATATTCATTTTTAACAGGAGGCTTTAGTCATTTATAATAAAAGAAATTTAGCATATTATAAACAGATATTATAATGTTTTATTCTACATTTTTTAGTTAATTTTTCAGCCCCTCATTAATATAATTAGTTATTTTAAAAATCTTTACTCAATAATCTTTCAGTTCTTCATTAAAATAGTTTCCAATGGCTTTCATTTTGATAACTCATCTATCAATTTATCTAAATAACGAATTTCTTTCATAGTAGGATCTTTAATTTCACTAATCTTAATACCACAAATGGTTCCCTTAATCAAAGTCCTTAAAGGGTTTAATTTAGGAGATTCTAAAAGAAAATTTTTTAAATCTATATTACTTTTTACTTTATTTTCTACTTCTTGGTTTTTATATCCAGTTAACCAAGAAATAATCTCATCAACTTCAAATTTTTCTCTACCTTTTTTCTTTGCTTTCGAAATATAACATTCATAGATTTTTGAAAAAGGCATATCAAATATTTTTGTTTTTTCTGTATTTTTCATGTTTATAATTTTTAAATTTATTCTTAAATAATTGACTTGAATATATGTAATATATTTATTTTTAGAGTATATTATTTCACAATTATTTATATATATCTCATCTAGAGTTTATATCAATACAATAAACGGCAAATTTTTTGCTATCAACTTCATAAATAAGCCTATATTTTCATAATCTGAGCCTATATTTTCATTGATATCAAGCCATTTTCTTTATATCCAAATCATTGTAAAATGGGTTGTTTTCTAATATACAAAAAGTACTATATAAGCTAAATATTACAGTTTCATCTTTATGGCTCTTTATGAATTTTTGTACTTTTTTTCATAAAATAATTTTATACATTAATCTTTTTTCTTTAAAGAATCAAAAAATTTTTGGAATTCAACTCATTGAAAAGTTCAATCTTTTACCTGCTTGTTATAGTCATCTATAATATCTTTTTCCCATTTTTCGGGTTTTACTTCTTCTATTGGAGAATAAAATTCTAGTTTTTTACTCCTAGGTGCATTTTTCATAAACATATTTAACAGATTTGTCATATTTGTTCACATATCTTTTGCATATTCCATAAACATTTTTTTTGTTTGTAAGTCTGTAGATATGGTCATTACTATTTTAGACATATTTTTGATTATTTAAATATATAATATATAGTTATTATATATTTTTTTATATTTTGAGTCAAATTTTTTAGTCATATCTTGAAAGTTTTTTATTCTAAAAATACATCAATTTTAGAGTTTTGATAAATAGCAAATTTTTACATAACTAAAATTTTGTTTGAGATTTTGAAAGTTAGGCTTAATTCTAATCCTCTCCGTACAGCCCTCACCCTAACCCTCTCCTTTAGAGGAGAGGGGAGAGAACAGAGAGAGAACAGGGGATATAAAGAATTGTAACATAAACTTAATATCTAGTTTTTATTTTTTTGGCAGAAGGCTTTAGCCATTTGCACATTAAGGTATTTGCATTTAGCCATTTGCATAGCAAGATTTTTGCAAAATAAAACTTAATTGCAAATTAACCAAAAGTTATTATATTCCTTTCAACGGATGGCTTCAGCCATTTTACCATTGATTATTTCTGATTAGCCCTCACCCTAGCCCTCTCCGAAAAACCCTCACCCTAGCCCTCACCCTAGCCCTCTTCTTTGGAGGAGAGTCCTATTATGAGGAAAGTCAAAAGAAAAAGAAAAGAAAGTACTAAATTTTGGCAAAATTAGGATTAAAAACAGAGTTATTTTTAAGCAAAGCAAATAAAATATGAATCATCTTCTTCACAACATTAATAACACAAACAAAATGATGCTTTCATTTTTCTCTAGCCCTATCATAAATACCCTTAAACAATTTAGAATGCCTAGTAGCACAAAAAGCAGCCTGAAACAATTTTTTTCTTACATAAGGATTTCACCTTTTTGTAATTCTGGCTTTTCAATTAAAAGTTCCACTTTCTTTCAATTTAGGATCATATCATACAAAAGCATACATAGACTCTTTAGAAACAAAATCTTTATGAGCAAAAGAGACATAAGATACAGTAGCAATATATTTAGAAAAACCTGTTATAGAACATATTAACTCTATTTTTTTATCTTCTACTTTTCAAATAGACTCCTCCTGAATTTCTTTCTGAAGATTTTTAATATTATCCTCAAGTTTAGAAATAGATATATTTATATTTTTTACATTCGAAGAAATATCTAAATGAATTTTTTGGTTTATTTCATAAAAGCTTTTTATAGTCATTTTTAATGATTGAATTTGTTTTTCAAGATTTGCTACCAATGATATTTTTTTACTAATAGCAATAAAAGCTTTAGTTTTATTATAAGAAAACAATTCATTTTTATTTAAAGCTCAAATATTAGCTAGGATATTAGCATCTATTTTATCTGTTTTTATTCATCTAATAGTGGATTTAGTGTAATTTTTAGTAATAATGGGATTAATTTCTTTTACATTGAAATTTGCTTTAGAAAGTAACATGCAAGCCAAAGTACTATAATCTCAAGTTGACTCTATAACTAGAGGTATATTTTGATTAAAATTATTATTTTTTAATCAACTAATGAGATTAGAAATTCATGTTTCATTATTTTTAATTTGTAAGAAGAAATTTTTTTCATTGCTATGTAAGCAAATATCTATTTTATTTTTACTTACATCTAGCCCTATAGAAACGATTGATTTTAAATCAATTTTGTATAGTATATTCTTGCTCATAATTAATATGGGTAAGGAAATAAAATGTTGAAAATCAATTATGTTTTTAAAATTGCCTACTTAGTTATACAAGCTAATATATATATTCTTAGGAATATGAATATTGCTTTACCTATTGATACATTATTAAAACATAAGAGTGAGATAGGAATTTACTCTCTTAAATATTTTTTTATATTAGGGGACATTCACTCTCTATCTCACTTGATTTTCTTCATAATACTCTATATATAATTAACATTTATTCCATCTTTTTATTTAATGTTTCTTATAGTAGGGAATAGAACAGGAGTAGAATAGGGATAGAACAGATAAAGAACGGAAATTATTATTACAAAGTACAATGCTCTTTAGGCAGAAGGCTTTAGCCTTTTGCCCATTAGCAATATTTGCATTCATCCCTTTGCCTAGTAGAAATGTTTATAAAAAACTATGATAAACTTTTAACTTTTAACTTTAAACTTTCTAACTTCCAACTTTTAACTCTTAACTCCCCCTCAAATGAAAAACAAACTAAAACCCCAATTAAAAAAAGCCTTCACCCTAGTAGAACTAATAGTAGTAGTAACAATACTAGCAATAATCTGAACAATATGATTTGTAAGCTATACAGACTATCTATCTTGAGTAAGAGATACTAACAGAACAGTACAACTAGAAAGTATATGAGATTGACTAAAACTATCACTAACAAAATGAAGACTACCAATACCTGATGACTACATAGAAGTTAAAACTAATTGAGATACTATAGCATATCAATGATATGCATGAGAAGAAGTACTAAAAAAAATTAAATATGATAAAGAAGGTAAAGATCCACTAGATAATACATATTTTTCATACTATGCTACAGACAATAGAAAGAACTTTCAATTAATGGCATTACTAGAAGAAACAAATGAAACTGTAAGTTTATTTAAGGGAGAAGTATTATCTAATGATATAGATTATGCAGATAGACAAGTTAAGGTAAGTTGAAAGAAGCTATGAATATTAACAGGGGATTGAGATAATTTAAATGTTCCAGTTCAAGAGATTTGAGATGTAAGAGATAGTTGAGAATTAGATATAGCTACTACAAAAGAAGAATATATATCTCATATAGATGATAGTGATAAGATTAGTTTAAGTTGAAGTGAATTAATTAAATCAATTTATAATGCTAGTTGTAAGAGGATTTTAGAATCTAGTTTAGATAACTGAGATTGAGTATATAAGATAAATCCAAGCTGAAATGATGAATTTGAAGTTTATTGTGATATGGAAAACTATTGAATTACTGATTTTCTCATGTGAGAATGAGATTTTAAAAATGGAAAAGATATATCTACACAATCATGAAGTAATCCTACAAATACAATTGTAAATATAGAAAGTCCAGTAAATTCTTGATATGCTATACATCAAACATCTAATTCAAGTGCAGAGTATGAAGTTCATTTTATAGATGCTACGAAATGTAAAAAGAATCAAGTTTTTAGAATGAGGTCTTGGGTAGCTGATAATTCAGGAACAATATTTCATCATAGATTTTATGATATCAATCAAACATCATTTTATGTAGATTGAAATCAATATCCTTCACCAAATATTTTAGAGGAGAAAAATATATGATGAAAAACTTGGAAGTTGGAAGAAGTAAAATGGGTTTTAAGTAAAGATGTATATGATTTTAATTGGTATATATGATACAATGCAGAAAATCCCAAAGATCTATACTTTACATGAGTTAGGCTATCCTGTTTAACTGAATAATCCCATTTTTAGCTTTTTCTTGCATTTTATTAAAAATCACCAAAACCTATTTAATAAATTCTTATTAATTTATTAAATAGAATCACTAAATTATCAATTATATATTATTTTTCTATACCCTATAAAACTAAACCCCATGTTTATAGTAATTGAATGAATAGACTGATCTGGAAAAGCCACACAAGTTTGAATTTTGCAGAAAAAACTTAAAAAACTATGAAAAAAGGTAAAAATACTTGATTATCCTAGATATTGAAATCCTTCTGCTTTTTTTGTGGAAAAATATTTAAACGGAGATTATTGAAAAACCCTATCAGCCAAAAAAGCAAGTATACTATATGCTATAGACAGATTTGATGATAGCATTAATCTAAAAAATGATTTGAAAAAATACGATTTTATAATATCAAACCGTTATGTTTCAGCTTCTATGATACATCAAGCTTGAAAAATAAAATCTAGTAAAGAAAGAAAAGAGTTTTTATCATGGCTTGATGATTTAGAATACAATATATTTTCTCTACCAAGGCCAGACAAAACAATATTTTTAAATGTTAGCCCTGAAATGAGCCAAAAACTAGTTTTGGCAAAAGAAAAAAGACAGTATTTAAGATGAAACAAAAAAATGGATATACACGAGCAGGATAAAAATCATTTAGAAAATGCTCACAGCCTTGCTATGGAAATATTAGAAAAATATAGCTGGTCAAAAATAGATTGTGAAAAAAATTGAGAGATGAGAAATATTGAAGATATAAACGAAGAGATTTTGGCAGAGGTTTTGAGTTAGATAGGTGGTTTTCTTGATTTTTATAAACTTTTTTTTATTATACTCTTGTTCTAATTAAATAATTTATTTTCTTAATTTATTTTTTATGAGAAAAATTGCATTTATTTTAGCTGTTTTCCTACTTATTGGTAGTATAATACCAACAACATTTTCTTTCGGTTTTAGAGATTCTTTAAGTGATGATCAAAAATCTAAAATAGAAGATCTTAGAGATGAATTTAGAGAAGATATGTCTGATTTAAGAGATGATCTTAGAGACGCTGATAGCAATGAAGAAAGAGAAGATATAAGAGATGAAATGTGGGAACTTGCAAAAGAGTTTAGAGCTGATATGGAAGATATCTTGGATTAAACATTAAAGAATTCTATAATTTTTTCAAGAAGTAAATATCTACCAGTAGAACTGGTAGCTTTAAATGGAAGCCCCTAGAAGGGGCTAAAATAGTTTTTACCAGTTTAAATCTAACTGATTTCCATCAATGGTTTTATCCTTATGTTGCTGATGTTGAACATAATTTTTTATCATATCCAAGTCAAGTCAAACTGTACTTACATAGTATCATCTACTCCAGAAATTCTTCGAGTACAGTCATTTCTTCTTACTATGTTTGTTATGAAGTATTATTGCACTCTTTCATTTCAATCTTCACAGAATTTCTGCAACAGAGTATTTTGGAGATATCCTCAAAACGAGATGAACATGATCTATCGTTATATTTCATTTTAATATCTCAAAATCATATCTCTTTGCAAGTTCATGAAATGTGTCTCGTATATCTTTTCTAACTGATTGAAAAAGTATTTTTTTTCGGTACTTTGGTACCACCACTATGTGGTAAGTGCAGTCCCAATTCACATGGGACTGCTTTGCGTATTTGTGGGACATATCTTTAAAAAGTTATTCCCCTCCTAGGTGCTTCCTAGAAGATTATACACAACTACCGGAACGGTAAAACTTCCACTACTCGCACCAGCAGAGCTGGTGGTTTAGTGTTGGATTAATTATAAAAACTAAATTTTTATACAATTCTATTATATCTAAGGAATTTCTGAAAGATTAGGTTTTTTGTTTTAAAACAGCATAAAACCTTTTTTTAATTGTATAAAAATAATATATAAATCTATAAAACATGGAAAACTGGGGTTCTCGGATTATTCACTACTGTCCGGTAAAGATTTAGAAGATAGTAAGTTGAGGTCAATCTCTCTGTTTACAGATATAAATTTTTTTAATAGGAATATTGAGGATAGAAATAAGAGAAGTTCTTTCTAAAATAAGCTCCCTAATGACTCTAGTAAATTCAAGTAAACTCATCTTAACTCTAGCCTTAAACTTAATAAAACAAAGTATTAAATAATAAATCATAGCTATCCATATTTGTGTAAGTACCGCATTACTTGAAACTCAAAGAAAAGACTTAATTTTTAAATTCTGCTTAATCCATTTAAAAAATAATTCAATCTCCCATCTATTCTTGTAAATATCAGCAATAGTTTTAGCTGATAATTCAAAGTTATTTGTAATATATTGATATATCTTATTTTTTGTTTTATCATAATACCTAATAATACGAACATCTTCTTTATAATCTTCATTTTTTCAATTGATAGAAAGAAAAACTTTTTCATCAGAAATTATATTGTTTTCAGTAATAGGATATTTTTCTAACACTCAAAAATTTGTATTATTTTTAATTCTAGTTACAAAGTATATACCGTTTGAGTTTAAAGTATTAAACCACTTAAAATCTACATATCAACGGTCTATGGTAAGAATACTTTCTGGCTCTAACCCGAAGTATTCTTTTTCTTGTGCTATTTTTATCTCATGTTTTTTTCAAGGACTCCAATCTATGAATTCTGGTATACAGGTTTTGTTATTTAAAAGTACATGTAGTTTTAAAGCTCATTTTCGTTTACGATATTTAGCCCATGGGAATACAGTTAGACATAGGTTAATTACAGTAGCATCTAATGAGTATAGAGGATTATTAAAACTAAATTCTTTTTCTCCTAATCAAACTCACAAATGCTTACATTCTGATAGTAATTCATAAAACAAGCTTTCATATATTTGATATGGTCTTTTGTTATTTGCATCAGATAGTGTTGATCTAGCTACTGTTTCTAATCAAAGATGATACCATTTATTGTTGTGTAGTGATAATCAAGTTTCTATTTCTCTAAGACTATCTTTTCCTGTAGCTTGAGCATATAGTAGAGTAATGAGTTGTTGCCAACAAGATAATCTTTTAGTATATTTATCTGCTTTATGCTGTCCGACAAAATTATCAAATTTATTTTTGGGTATAAAATCTAGGAGTTGATTTAGTATTGTGCTTACTTGTTTTTTCATTGTTAAAACTTGTATTAATAGTTAAAAAGAAGCCTAACGGCTTCTCTTATTTTAACTATTTCTTGCTGTCCGGAAAATATTTTTACCGGACGGTAGTGCGGATTATTATAAAAACTTGACTTTTTTATATTTAATATTAAAATTGTGTTTATATTTTAATATTAAATATAAATTATGAATAATTCAATGAAATTAACTCCAATCGAATCAATATGTTCTACCCCCGAACAGATAATAAAATCAGGTGATTTTATGAGGGCATTAAATATAGTATTAAAAAGAGTAGAAGATTTCGATGAAAACTATATTTCATGTATTTTCACTAAACTTAAAACATGAGGAAATTTAAATAATGAAGAAAAAATTTTTTTAAAAGATTTTATATCAAGCCCTAAGGTAGCCCATGAATCAAAAAGAGTTTTATCAAAACTCAAAGAAATCTCTGGATTTTTGGAAGAAAATAATGATGAAAAGTTGAAAAACTTTTTTAATATGCTAAACAGAACTGTTTTCTATTGAAGGATAGATTCAGATAAATTAACAAAATCTTTTAGTTTATTATATGGTATTTTCGGGAAAGATTGATTTGAAAATATAAAATTGTATATATTAGAAGTAGCAAAAATAAAAAAGTTAACCTCAGAAGCTTTAGATAGCACAGGTAAATAAAGGCTAAAGAATTTTTTAATTCCTATAAAATAATAAATTCTTTATCCTTCCCTTAAAATCAAAAATAAAATTGTTTTAATAAATATATTATGAGAAAGTACAATTCTAAGTTGAATAACCTACATAGACTTTATAACTTCCCCTAATTCTTCTAGTTTTTCTATAACCTTATCATTTGATATATTTCAATCACTAAAATCACAGGACCAAGTAAAGGGAGTAGGAGATATATTTCTTGTCTTATACTCATAGTAAAGCATATCAAAAATATCTCTTGAAGCCATATAGCAATTTGGTCATCAAGAATTAACCAATACTCATATATCTTTTCAAACCAAAGATCATCAACATATATCAATAAAGTTTTTTAAAACTCAACTCAAGGAATATTGATAAACAGGCATACCAAAAATAATTATTTGAGAATCTTTCATTGTCTCATAAGATTTTTTTAAGTCATTATTGTAGTTATCAAGAGATCTTCAATCACAAAATTCTAAATTTATATCTCTAAGATCAATTATTTTATGCTTTATTTTTTTTGCTTTAAGTATATCACTGAATTTATCACATACTATTGAAGTATTGGAATTAGATCTAAGAGAAGCTTGTATCAAGCAAACATTTTTCATAAATTATAAAAAATTAAAAAATAATATAAAATATTCTAACAAAAATCTAAAAAAAGAAGAATTATTTTAATTTTGAGTCAGTTTTTAATATTTTTCAGCATATCCTTAAAGAATTCTGAATAAAATATTTGAACAAAACAAACAATTTTTAAAATATTTAATTTAAATAAATGATAAATCTAACATTAACAAAATTATAACAAATCAAAAATGCTCCTAAATAAAATAAGTTTTTCAGGTTCTTTTTAATAAAAAATAAATAATAAAAACTAGTATAGTACAGTAATTTTAGAATAAAAACACAAATAAATTATGGCTATATATAACCTAGTTGCAAGTACTTTTTAGATATAAATTAAAAAACAATAAAAAAGTTTTGCACTTTTTCCAATTGTAAATATACTCAGCCAGCGATTTTGGGGGTATAGTATCCCTATATTTTGTTATTAAAATTTAAATACCTATTAAATTTTTAGAGTTATAAACATGGATGCGTAGCTCAGTTGGTTTAGAGCGCTGCACTGTCACTGCAGAGGTCGCGGGTTCGAGCCCCGTCGTGTCCGCCATTTGAAAAATTAAAAATTTTTTGTAAAAGGGGCCTTAGCTCAGTTGGCTAGAGCGCCTGCTTTGCACGCAGGAGGTCAGGAGTTCGACTCTCCTAGGCTCCACCAAATGAAGAATTAAAAAAATATTTGGAGTTTTTAATGATTTTACAATATAATTATTAGAAAATATGCCTGCTAATAAAAGACCTAGAAGACTCAACTATGCAGTTAATAAAAAATGACCTAAAAGCTGAACAAAAGTTGCAAAAGCTATAAATCATTATAAAAAATTGCAAAAAAGAGTATCTTTTGAATGAGAAAGCAAATGGCTTTCTAATGCTTTAACTATAGTTTTAGCAAAACTTAAGAAATATAAAATAAATCTTAACAAAATTTAAAATATGCCTAGATTAAGAACATATGCTCATAAAAAACTAAGAAGAGCTATAAAAATTATAGAGAAAAAAATGAGAAAAAGAGCTAAATAGTTTTTTCGTTTGATTTTTAACAAAAAAAACTATAATAAGTCCACAATTTTACCCAAAATTTTACATTTAATTTAATAATTAACCAAAAATATTATGGCTTACGACAGATCAAAACCCCATATAAATATAGGTACTATAGGTCATGTTGACCACGGTAAAACTACCACAACAGCTGGTATATCTAAAGTATTGTTTGAACAATACGGTTGATGAGAAGGAGTTAGAGATTTTGCTTCTATAGATAATGCTCCTGAAGAAAGAGCAAGAGGTATAACTATAAATACTTCCCATGTAGAATATGAAACTGCAAATAGACACTATGCTCATGTAGATTGTCCATGACATGCAGATTATGTTAAAAATATGATTACAGGTGCTGCCCAAATGGATGCTGCGATATTAATAGTAGCAGCAACAGATGGTCCTATGGCACAAACAAGAGAACATATACTATTATCAAGACAGGTTTGAGTACCTTATATAGTAGTATTTATGAATAAATGTGATATGGTAGATGACGAAGAAATGCTTGAATTAGTTGAGATGGAAATTAGAGAATTGTTATCTAAATATGACTTCCCAGGTGATGATACACCAATAATTAGAGGTTCTGGTTTAGTAGCTTTAGAAAATCCTACAGATATGGAAAAACCTTATTGAGCTAAAACTATAGTTGAACTTTTCAATGCAATTGAAGAATTTGTACCTGTTCCTGATAGACCTACAGATAAATCATTTTTAATGCCTATTGAAGATGTATTCTCAATAAAAGGTAGATGAACAGTTGTTACATGAAAAATAGAAACTTGAGTGGTTAAAGTTTGAGAAGAAATTGAAATAGTTTGAATAAGAGAAACAAAAAAATCTACAGTTACATGAGTTGAAATGTTCCACAAGATGTTGGATCAAGGTGAAGCATGAGATAATGCAGGTATACTTCTTAGAGGTATAGAAAGAGATGATGTTGAAAGAGGTCAAGTTTTGGCAAAACCTGGTAGCATAACTCCTCATACTGAATTTGAAGCAGAAGTTTATATATTAACTAAGGATGAATGAGGAAGACATACTCCTTTCTTTAAATGATATAAACCTCAATTTTACTTTAGAACTACAGACGTAACTTGAGATATAGAGCTACCTTCTTGAGTTGAAATGGTTATGCCTTGAGATAATATTCAAATGAGTGTAAAATTACAACAAGCTATTGCGATGACAGATTGATTGAGATTCGCTATTAGAGAATGAGGTAGGACAGTTGGTTCTGGTGTTGTTTCTAAAGTTAAAGCTTAATTATAAATATATTCCAAATATAAATTGATGTACTGAACCTTTAGCAATTAAAGGTTCATTCATTAGCTTATATTTAAGTGTTATTTAAAATAAAATATTATGCCAAAAAGTAGTAAAAAAATTAGAATTAGAATAAAATCTTTTGACCATAAACTATTAGATGAAGCTGTAAAAAAAATAGTATTACTAGCTAAAGATTCTTGAGTTTTAGTTGTAGGTCCTGTGCCTCTACCCACTAAAATACAAAAAGTAACAGTAAACAGATCTACTTTTGTAAACAAAGATTCAAGAGAGCAATTTGAAATAAGAAGACATAGAAGAATTATAGAAATTTTAGAACCTAACTCTCAAACATTAGAGTTGTTACAAAGTGTAAATATACCTAGTTGAATAGGTATTGAAATATCTGAAAAGACTATATAAATTTATATTTTAAAAGATACTTGATGTCTAGAATATGCCAAATAACCTGAAAAAAAACAACAGTATGAAATAGAAGAAGTCACTCTATGAGAGCTACTAAAAGAAAATTTCTACCAAATCTTTTTTATAAAAATATAAAAGACCCCTATACAGGTTTAACCTTTAGAATAAGAGTTTCAGCTAAAGGTCTTAGAATTTTAAGAAAAAAAGGGCTTACCTAGGTAAAGCCTTTTAGTTCTAATGATTTTAATAAGCCCAGATGGTGGAATTGGTAGACACGCGAGACTTAAAATCTCGTTACCTTTGGTAGTCCGGGTTCAATTCCCGGTCTGGGCACCATATTATAAATAATATATTAAAAATAATTTAAAATTATAATACTAAAATAATAAATATGTTAAAGATAAGATTATCAAGAGTATGAAAAAAAGACAGTGCATTTTTTAGAGTTGTTTTAACTGAACATAAACAATCATCTACACACTGATATAAAGAGGTTTTAGGCTTTTATAATCCTTTTACCAAAGAATTTAAATTAAAGAATTTAGATAGAATAAAAAAATTTATATCAAATGGTGCACTTCTATCACCAAGGGTAGAAAAGCTAGTAAAAACCAATAATATAGCTATATAAACAATAATTTTTTAATAAAAGCTTCTATTTAACTTGAAGCTTTTATTTTTTTTGTTATAATAAGGTCTATATTATATTTAATAACTATTTAAAAAATGGCCGTAGAAAAAGAAGTGGATTTTCTAAAATTTCTTATAGAAAATCTGGTAAAAAATCCTGGGGATATAGAAATAAATAGACAGGAAGATGAGCTGGGTATTCTTTTGACTCTAAAAATTAACCCAGAAGATATGGGGCTTATCATATGAAAATCTTGAAATACTGTTAATGCTATAAGATCAATACTTAAAGTATTGTGATTAAAAATGGAAAAAAGAATAAATTTAAAGGTTTTAGATTAAATTAAGATTAAAAAATATATATTTAAAGATAGATTTAAATAAATCATATCTGTTAAAAAAATAATCTTTTTTGTAATTTTTAACTCAAAAAATTTTATTCGTAAAAATTACCTAAAATATTTATTTTTATCTTTAAGAAGAAATTTTTACCCCTTTCTTATTAATTTATAAATGTAACTCAAGTTTCTATGGATTTATCTAGTGGTTCTTTTGGATGAACTAATTCTGCAATATTCTCTAACAATATGGAATTTTGAGATTTTGTTTTATTGGTTATATCTATTTTTGTATTAACAGCATGAATTTTATCTATAATGTTTGTGCTTTATGGGGGGCTTTTACTTATATTATCATGATGAAAAGAAGATAAAATAAAACCTGCTATAAATACTATTAGATATGCCGTTTTTTGATTGATAATGACAGTAGCTTCTATATTCCTATTCCCTATACTGTGAAGACTTTTGTGAATAGATGTAGAAAGATATGCTAAACCCGCAAGAATACTTGAAAAAATAGAAGAAATTTGAAACAGTATATTTGCAGCAAGTGATTATAATTATGGAACTTCAAATATACAGGATAATAATATAGAAGATATACCTGCAGATTTTTCTGATCTATAAGATTTATTTATTATGATATCTTTGAAAGACACAAACCTATTTACTATACTTACCAAATTTCTTATAATTATATTACCATTTTATGTAGTAATAAAGGTTTATTTTGATAAAGTAATAGGATTTGGTTTCTTTGGTTTTTTTATAAAAGAATTAGTACTAATTCTTCTTTTTTTTTCACTTTTATATGAATATTTCTTCGCTAAAAATATTAAAAAAATAAAGTTTGATTTAATAGATTATTTGATTTTTGCCTTTATTTTTTATTGATTGGCAATAACAATTTTAAATTGACTTTGATTTTCTAGTATAATTTATGGTGGTAGATATGATTTTTTATGATTTGTAGTATTTCTAATATTTAGACATGGTAGAGTTTTGATAAAAGAAAAAATATCTAGTTTACTTAGATTGTTTTTGATTTGGTGATCTATAAGTTTATTTTTGTGAATTGTGGTAAAATTTATAGTTTGAGAAGAGATTTTAAGTTTGTTTTGATTTACTATTCAGGTAGCAGAATTTTGATTTGGATGAGGGGTTCCTATTTATCAATGAGTTGAGGCTAGTCAAATTAGGAGATTCCAATGAATTTTGGATAGTCCTTTGGCTATGGGATATTTTTTAATTTTATTTAGTGGTATATTTCTTCATATAAACAGAAAAAAAATTAAAGATTTTTCTATTTTTATTTGAATTTCAATTTTGTTTTGTCTTGTTTTTTTGACATATAGCAGAGCCGCAATGCTTGGAATAATAATATCATCTTTTATATTATTTATTGTAAATTATAAATATTTAATTAAGTATTTTAAAAAATATATGATAGTTTTTTGAATTTGTTTTATATTGATTTCCTCTAGTTTATCATATATGTTTCAAGATAAATTTTACAATGTATTTTTTAGGGAAGGCTCTACAAACGGACATATTACTAGAATGGCAAATGGAATTGATAGGTTTTATGAAAAACCATTTTGAGCATGACTCGCTAGTTCTGGTCCGGCTTATAGAAAAGTGATAAAATCTGAGATAACTTTAGAAACAGATAGGTATTATATACCTGAGAGTCGGTTTATTCAAATACTTATAGAATGATGAATAGTTTATCTGACCTTATTTTTATATATATTTTTTCTTATTCTCAAGAACTTATATAGAAATATTTATATTTTTTTAATGATAATTTCTGTCTTGGTAATGAATATGTTTCTTCATGTTTTTGAATATACATACATAACCATATTATTGTTTTTATTTTTAGGTTTATTGTATAGAGAAAATTCGTTTAACAAAAAAAGATTTAGAAGAAGATATAAAGAACTTTTAAAAACTTCAAAATTATTCTAAATATAGTTTTTTATCTTTATGTAAATTCCCTTATTTTTTGACAAAAAAGCAAAAAATCTTATATTTGTCCAAACATTTTTTAATGTATGTTTTGAAAAATATAAGATTTTATATTTTTCAAAAAAATCAGCTATAGAGTAGAAATCAAGATATCTACCCTTTAGCTGAAATTTATATTCTTTAACTATAACAAAATAGTTAATTTAAAAATACCTAAAATGCCTGAAGAGAAAATAATAGACGATTACTATAGCTCTATAAAGTCTACTTCTTGAGAAAACAAATCTTGAAAAAAAGATGATTCGCAAAAAGTTAAAGTAAAAAAAGTAATAAAAAAAGTAGTAAAAAAGACAGAAGAACCAATAAATTCTTCTGATTTTTCTACGAATAATAAAGAATCAAATAAAGAAAATAAAGTAGTTAAAAAAAAGATAATTCAAAAAGTAAATGTAGTAGAAAATACAGGTGAAGAAAAAAAAGTTGAAAAAGAAGCTAAATTTAGCTTCAAAAATAATAAAACAATTAAACCAAAAAATTTCTGAGAAGATAAACCTAGATGATGATTAAAAAATAAAAATTTTAAAAATAAAAATCAAGAAGAAGATAACAGTAAGAAAAAAACATTTCAAAAAACAAAAACTAGATGAAAGTTTAGGTTTTATGATAAAGAACCAGAAGACACAAGTTTTACTAGATCTCAAAAAATTATAAAAACAAAAAAAGAAGAAAAGAAAGTAGAAGATATAAAACAAAATTTAACTGTTCGTACTTGAGAAACCATAACCATATGAGAAACATTTAGCCTAAAAGAGTTTTCAGAAAAAGTCTGAGTACCCTTAGTAAAACTTATAGCTGAGTTTATGAAAAATGGTATGATGGTTAATATAAATTCAAAAATAGATTTTGATTCAGCTTCTATAATAGCAGAAGCTTTTGAAGTAAAATTACAAAAAGATAATTCAAGTTGAGTAAGTGTAAAAGAATTAATGTCTTGAAATATAGCAGACTTATTAGTGGAGGAAGATTCATCTAAGCTGGAAGAAAGACCTCCTGTTGTAAGTATAATGTGACATGTAGATCATGGAAAAACATCTCTTTTGGATTGTATCCGTAAGTCTAAAATAGCAGATTGAGAAGCTTGAGGTATAACTCAAAGTATATGAGCATATCAAGTAGAACAAAATGGCAAAAAAATAACATTTCTAGATACACCAGGACATGAAGCATTTACAATAATGAGATATAGAGGAGCAAAAGCTACAGATATAGCAGTACTAGTTGTCGCAGCAGATGAAGGTATAAAACCCCAAACTTTAGAATCAATATCACATGCAAAAGAAGCTTGAATACCTGTAATAGTAGCTATAAACAAGATGGATAAACAAGGAGCTAACCCCGATCATGTTAAATGACAATTATCTGAAAATGGTCTTACTCCTGAAGATTGGTGAGGAGATACTCCAGTAGTACCTGTATCGGCAAAAACTTGATTTTGAATAGATGATCTTTTGGAAATCTTACTTTTGGTAGCTGAAATAAAAGAATTAAAAGCAAACCCAAATAGAAATTGAGTTGCTACAGTAATTGAATCTCATCTTGATAAATCACTTTGACCTGTTTCTACAGTCCTAGTAAATACTTGAACTATAAACAAAGGTGATAATGTAGTCTGTAATGATTCTTTTTGAAAAGTAAAAGTGATGAAAAACTTTGAGAACATATGACTATTAAAATCACTACCTTGAGATCCTGTACTTATAATATGACTTGACAAGGTGGTAAATTGATGAGACATATTACAAGTAGTATCATCTTCTAGTATTGCTAAAAGTAAAGCTGATGAGTATAGAGAACTAACAAAACAAGAAGAAAAAAATAAATCTTCCTGATTGGAAGTTTTGATGTCTAAAATAAAAGCGGGTAATTTGAAACAATTAAAAGTTTTAATTAAAGCTGATACAAATGGTAGTTTAGAGGCCATAAAATCTTCTATACTAAAATTATCAACAGATGAGACAAATATAGCTATTATTCATTCTTGAGTTTGAAATATAACCGAATGAGATGTGTTGATGGTTAATTCATCTGAAGCTGTACTTGTTTGATTCAATATAGATATAGTATCAAGTGCAAAAACTATTCTTGAAAGATCTGATGTAACATATATAAATTCTAAAATTATATATCATATAACAGAAAAAATAGAAAAAATAGTATCGTGAATGCTTGACCCAAGAGAGATAGAGATTTTCCTTTGAAATGCAAGCGTGCTAGCTAAGTTTTACACAGATAAAAAATTCCTTATTTTGTGAATTGATCTAAAAAAAGATAGCAAAATAGAGTCAAATTGTCTTGCAAGGGTTATTAGAAAAGATAAAAAAATATTAGATTGAAAAATAACTTCTTTAAAGCAATGAATAGAAGAGGTAAAGGAGTTAGAATGACCTTTGGAATGTTGAATAAGATTCGAATGAAAAACGGATGTAGAAGAGGGTGATCTTTTGGAAATATATAAAATAGAAATACAAAAAAATATTTAATTTTTTAAATTTAAAATATGTCTATACTAAATTGAATAAATATCTTGTGAGAATTAAGTAACGGAGAAATAGAGTCTCTTGAAATGTTTTGCCAAGAAAGATTTGTGGAAGCTTGAGAGGATATATTCGCTGAGTGAGATTTAGCTAATTCTATGTATATATTAAAAAGTTGAAAAGTAGAAGTATATAAGAGCAGTAGTGATTGAAGTTTAATATTGTGACATATAGAAGCAGATAATATTTTTTGAGAAATGGCTTTGTTTTGAAATGAGTCAAAAAGAATGGCTTGAACTAGGGCATTAGTAGATTCAGTATTGGTAGTAATTATTGATTTTTCATTAAAAAAACTTTTTGAAACTCACCCAGCAATTATGGATAAAATTAAAAAAATTATAGAGGAAAGAAATGAAAAAAATAAAGAAATTCTTTAAATGTTTAATTTAAATTTATGGAAACACCATTATCACTAAATCTAGAATTTAATAGTTTTGATGAAGCTTTTTCTTTTTTAGAGAAAATAAGAGATTTAGCTAATGAGCTTGATCATCATCCAGATATTAGAATATATGATTATAAAAAAATTGAAGTTAAAAGTATAACCCATAGTGCTTGAAATAAAGTAACTAGCCTAGATCATGATATAATAGATAAGATTAAGAAGCTATATGATGATAGGGGGGGGTAAAAACACCTTTACCTATACATTTTATTATTACTGGATGAACTATTGATTCATATTATGAGTCAACTAAAGATACAGCCGTTCCAAATAAACATTCTATAATTCCAAGATATATAGAATCTGTTAACTTAGAGAATAAGATAGAGTTTAGTGAAGTTTGTATGAAAGATAGTCGCGAAATAACGAAAGAAGACTTGAATAGTGTATTGAAGAAAATAGAGGAAAGTTCTCATAAACATATTATAGTAACACATGGTACTTATACAATGCCTGATTCTGCTAGATTTTTACAAGCAAATCTAAAAAGAAAAGATCAAGTGGTTATATTTATAGCATCAATGCTACCAATGGCAGAATTTACAATGTCAGATGGTGGTTTTAATATAGGTTTTGCAATTTCAAAGCTACAACATCTTCAAAATGGAGTATATGTTTGCATGAATGGAAAAGTTTTTCTTGCAACAGAAGTAGTAAAAGTTATAAGTGAGGGAAGGTTTAGTTCTATATTAGGGTAATATTATAATAGTTTAAATACTTTTGAAAGAGTTCTACAAAATTTTATGTAATATCAATAAATATCCATATTTTTATGAAGTTAGAAAATAAAGTCGCTTTAATTACAGGTTCAAGCAGAGGAATTGGTAAGTCAATTGCTTTGAGGCTTGCAAAAGAAGGGGCAAAGATAATTGTAAATTATTCAAAATCTAAAGATGAGTGATTAAAGGTAGTTGAGGAAATTAAAGATTTAGGTTGAGAAGCTATATTAATTCAGTGTGATATTTCTAAAGAAAATGATGTAGAGAAAATGGTTTTAGAAATAACTAAAAAATTTCATAAAATTGATATTTTAGTAAACAATGCAGGAATTGTCCACGATATTCCATTTTTTGAGAAAAAAACCAAACATTGGATAGAAACTATTGATGTAAATTTAATGGGAGTTATGTTTTGCTGTAAAGAAGTAGCATTAAAAATGAAAAAACAAGAAAATAAATGTTCAATAATAAATATTTCTTCCACAAACTCAATTAACTGTTTTCATCCCGACTCAATGGACTATGATATTACAAAAGCTGGAGTTAATTTATTAACTAAAAATTTAGCTATCGAACTAGCTCCAAAAATTAGGGTAAATGCTATCGCTCCTGGTTGGGTTAATACAGAAATTAATGCAGAATTACCAAAAGATTTTATTGAGCAAGAGAAGAAAAAGATATATGTAGAAAGATTTGCTGAACCAGAAGAAATCGCAAATGTAGTTTGTTTTCTAGCATCTGATGAATCTAGTTTTATAAATGGTTCTATATTAAAAGTAGATGGTGGATATAGTGGTTAATGTAAAAATATAATAAGCTATATATTAATGATTTTAAATACTTTTAGATATGATATTAGCACCAAAGCTAAAAAGGGGAAATACAATTGGTATTATTGTTCCATCAAAACCATGTACTAAAGATAAGTTCTTTCTTGTAAAGAACTTTATTTCGTATATTGAAAGTATATGATGTAAAATCTTATTGAGTCAAAATTTTATGAAAACAGACAAGTTCAAAACTTCAGGATGAAGTCCTAAAGAAAGGGCTAGAGATTTCAATATGATGATAAAAAACAAAGAAGTTAATTGAATATGGTGTCTACAAGGTGGTAATACACTAATACAAATGTTAGAATTTATTGATTTTGAACAAGTAAAAAAAAATCCAAAAATAATAATAGGAAAAAGTGATATAGATATGCTAATTTACTCTGTTTACTCACAAACAGGTATCATATGATTCCATGGTCCTGATCCTAAAATAGGGAATGATAAAGAGATGGACTTTAAGTACTCTCAAGAATATTTTTATAAAAGGCTTTTTTTATGAGAAAAAAATATTGCAACTTCTAATATAAAACATAGATATGCCCTACAAAAATGAAAAGCAAGAGGAACATTAATTGGCTGTAGTATATCATCTTTATTAAGAATAGCTGGAACAAAATATTTTCCAAAAATTTTAAAAGATTTTATATTTTTTATAGAGACATACAACTGATACTCTAGTTTAATCTTATCAGAATTAACCCAATTAAAATATTTATGATTTTTTAAATATTGTAAATGAGTTGTAATTTGAAATAATAACTGATTTGAAGATACAAATAACGAGGCCGAAGATATAATAGTAGATTTTATTTATCAATACAATATTCCTATAATAAAAACCAATGAGTTTGGGCACTATCAACCACATGCTTTTCTTCCTATTTGAGCACAAGTTTCCATTGATGCTGATAGTTTAGAAATTAAAATATGCAGTGATTTTATAAAATAAAATTTATTTATGATTAACAAAAAATTATTTTTACTTTTTTACTTACTATCTTTGCTAATAATTTCAAGCTGTAACTACAAAGATGATAAAAAACAAACTAAATACCTAAATTATCCTTTTGAAAATGGTAAATCAAATATTAAAATCAACTGTGATTTTGATGAGGATTGTAAAATTGTAAATATTTCTGGTTGGGGTTGTGGTGGACCAAAGGCAATAAATAAGTCTAACTCTAAAGCTAGTTGGAAAAGTTATAACAAAAAAGCTTGAGAAATTGAAAAAGAATTAGGATTTTTTTATGATTGTATAAATCCAGATCTAAATATTGGACTAAAGCCTATTTGTAATGATAACAAAATTTGTGAATTGAAAAAATAGATCAGTAATACAATTTTTTAATCTAATTATAAAAGGCTATCTGTAAAATTATTTTTTAATAGGTGCTAATTATACAGAGGGCTCTAACTCCCTTTCCCCTAAAAACTTTATCCTATAATAAGCATTAATACCTACCATAGCAGCATTATCACAGCAATAAATCTTTTTAGCTGGATATGTAAAACTAAAATCCTCCTTTTTTGATTTTTCGTTTACTAAATCCACAAGTTTATTGTTAGCACTAACTCAACCTGTAAGCATTATATTTTTTACTCATTTTACAAATCAAGCATTTATTAATTTGTAAGATAAAACTTCGGTAACAGCATTTTCAAACTCATATGCTATTTCTTTTTTGTCACCCAAAGTCAATAAAATCTCTCCCCTATTTTTTATTTCAACTAACTCTTGTTTTTTTAACGAATCACTAGATTTTTTTAAAATTTCTTCATTTTTAAGTATTCTCTTATCAATTTCTCTTTTTACGGCACTTTTTAAACCAGAGAAACTAAAATCATGCATAGATTTATCAAGCCATACTCTTGGAAATATGGCTTTTTTCTTATTTGATAGTACAAGAGAATCTTCATACTCTTTAGCAAGTTTACTAATAATAGGTCATCCAGGGTATCATAATCACATCATTTTTGAAACTTTATCGAAAGCTTCTCAAGCAGAATCATCTTGGGTAGCTCATATTTTTTCCATAGAAAACATATCTTTCATATAATATATTTCATTATGTCATCAAGATACCGTCAAACACACAAGAGGGAATTTTATGTCCTGTCTTTTCCTTTCTAAAAAGTTAGAAAAAATATGAGATTCTATATGGTTTATCTCAATAATAGGTATTTTCAAAATGTTTCATAAGGTCTTGGCAACTGTTAATCAAGTTAAAAGACTAGGTATTAACCCAGGTGTTTTTGTAACAGCTATATAATCCAAATTTTCTAACTTAATGAAAGATTTTTTCAATACATTATCTAATATTTTAAAAATTGATTCAGCATGTATTCTAGCTGCTATCTCTGGAACAACTCCTCCTGTATCTTTATGAATTTTTATCTGAGTTTTTGTTTCCATAAAAACTAGATTTTCATCCTCAAAAATCGCTAAAGAAGTATCATCACAAGATGTTTCAAATGCTAATATTTTCATTTAAATATTTTTAAGAAAAAAATTTAGTGAATTATTTATCATTACAAGAGATTAAGTATAAATTTATGCAATTCTAAAAAAATCTATTTTCAATATTTCCTAAACCATGTAAGCTGTCTTTTGGCATAATTTCTAGAATTTTTCTTTATAAGAGTTTTTGCTTCTTCTAAGCTCAATTCTCAATCAATATATCTTATAAGTTCTTCATATCAAATTGTTTTAAAACCAAAATCTGTTTTTTTGTATTTTTTCAAAAGATTTTTAAGTTCGTTTAATAATCCTTCTTCAAGCATAATATCAACTCTCTCATCTATTCTTTCATACAGCTTTTTTCTATCTCAATCATAAGGAGTTATAAAAAAAGTATTGTATCTAAAAGTTTTTTTTGAGATAAATTCAACTTTGGATTTTCAACTAAGTATTTTCACTTCCAAAGCTCTTATTATATAGTTCAAATTGTTAGGATGTATAGTTTTAGCATATACTGGGTCTATTTCTAATAAATAATCATATAAACATCTATCTCAAAAATTTTTTGATTTTGCAATTAAATCATTTCTTAAATCTAAATCTGCTGGTATTCTTGGTATATCAAAATCATAAATTATACTGTCAATATAAAGTCCTGTTCATCAAACCAAAACAGGTATTTTTTCTTTTTTGTGTAAAAAATCTATAATCTTTGAAACTTCACTTTTAAATTCTCAAACACTATAGTTTTGGGAGATTTCTATAATATCAATCATATGGTGTTTTATCCCTAGCATATCTTCTTTTTTTATCTTCGCAGTTCATATATCAATACCTTTATAAACCTGCCTAGAATCAGTGCTAATTATTTCAGTTTTAAGTTTTTTAGAAATATCCAGTGAAAGTCATGTTTTTCAGCAGGCTGTAGGTCAATAAACAACTATAAGCTTCTTTTTACTAGATTTCTTGTCCAAAAATTTTTTCAGTTTTTCTAAATACATTTTTTAAAATTTTAAAAACTACATAAATATACTAAACTTGTATTTTTTACCAAGAATATTTATGTAATTTTTCTTTTAAATGAATTTTTCAGGGTTTCCTTAATATCACAAACTATACGAGAGATACAGATAGTCATAAACCCTATTATAATTTTGAAAAAAACAAAAAAAATTTATAATAAGGCACAAATAAATATTTATTAAAAAATAATGTCTTTAGAAGAGTTCACTCCTGACATAGAATCACAAGAATGATCTTGAAATTCATCTGAAAAAGGTAAAGAAGTATCTGAAAAATTTAAAGAACAAATTAGAAAAGCTTGATCTTGAATACAAAGAACAAGAAAAGATGAGAAAAAAGCCAAAAAATCTGATATGATTTTGGCAAATTTTTTGGTAAAAATGATAATAAATAAAAAATTTGATAATATTCTATCAAAGCTTTTTCTACTTTTAGATAAATGATACCCTTCAAATTTTCTGCTTTGAATAGTGTCTTTGATATATATAGATATATCTAATAAAATCAGAGAATCAAACTCTATAACCCTGATAGAATTTGATTATAAATCTGAAGAAAAAGTGGCTTTTGATGATAAAAACATAGACGATAAAATAAAAAACAGAATAAATTCTTGGATTGAAGATATAATTTCTTGTGTATCAGTTGATTATTCTCATCTGTTAAATAAAAGACTTATAGAACTATTGGACATGAAAGATGAAAGTATCCTAAATTTTACATCAAGTGTTTTTTCATTCTTTCTAGAAAGCATAAATGTTTCTATAGATAAAGGAGAATCTTTCAATATATCAGAGTTCATAGTAAAAGAAATACTTAAAAAAATAAAAGATCTAGAAATAGAAGAAATATAAAAATCTTTTATTTTTACCCCTTTTACATAAATTTGACTTTAACAAACTTTTTACTAGTATTCCCGTGCAAAAAAGACTTATTTAAATGCATAAAAAAATAATAAAAATTGCTAAAAGATAGGCTTTTTACAAAAATATAATTTTAATAAATAAACTTTATGACCAAAGCAAAAATTCCTCTAGAAAATGTGAGAAATATATGAATAATTGCGCATATAGATGCTTGAAAAACAACTACCACAGAAAGAATACTTTTCTACACATGAAAAATACACAAAATAGGAGAAACCCATGATTGAGAATGAACAATGGACTGGATGGCTCAAGAAAAAGAAAGAGGTATTACAATTACATCTGCGGCTACTACAGCTTTTTGGAAAGATCATCAAATAAATATAATAGATACTCCAGGGCATGTGGATTTCACTATTGAGGTAGAAAGGTCTCTTAGGGTATTAGATGGATGAGTTGCTGTTTTTGATGCATCTCAATGAGTAGAACCTCAATCAGAAACTGTATGGAAACAAGCAGATAAATATTCAGTTCCTAGAATAGCTTTTGTAAATAAGATGGACAAAATGGGTTGAGATTTTGATATGACTATGGACTCTATCAAGAAAAGACTTGCTTGAAACAAAGTAGTTGCTATAGCTTACCCAATAGGTTCAGCTGAAACCTTTGAGTGAATAGTTGATATAATAGAAATGAAAGCTTATCATTTCCAGTGAGATTCTGGTGAAAAAATAACAGAAATAGAAATTCCAAGCTCTATAAAAGATAAATGTGAAGCTCTAAGACTTGAATTGATAGAAAAGGTTGCAGAACAGGATGATGCTTTGATGGAAAAATATTTTGATTCTTGAGAATTAAGTGTAGAAGAAATAAAAAAATGACTTAGAAAATGAGTATGTAACAATGAACTATATGCAGTTACATGTGGTTCTGCTTTACAAAATATTTGAGTACAAATGGTTATAGATGCTGCTGTTGAATTTTTACCATGACCCCTTGATGTAAATGAATGAAAACTTGGTGTAAAAAATGTAGATACAGGTGAAATAATAAAAGAAATAAATGTTTCAAACGATTCTCCTTTGGCTGCAATAGCTTTCAAAATAGCTACTGATCCCTTCGTGGGAACACTTTGTTTTACCAGAGTATATGCAGGTAGCCTTAAATCATGATCCTATGTATACAATTCAACTACAGGTAGCAAAGAAAGAGTTGGTAGACTTTTACAAATGCATTCTAATTCTAGGGAGGAAATTTCTGAAATTACAACAGGTAATATATGAGCTATAGTTTGATTAAAATGAACAAAGACATGAGATACACTATGTGATATGAATGACAAATTTTTAGTAGAGTCTATTGAATTTCCAGAACCAGTTATATCTATATCAGTAGAACCAAAATCAAAATGAGATCAAGAAAAAATGGGTATAGCTCTTAGTAAACTTGCTGAAGAGGATCCAAGTTTTAGAGTTAAAACAGATGAAGAAACATGACAAACCATTATATCGGGTATGTGAGAGCTACATTTAGATATAATAGTTGATAGGATGAAAAGAGAATTCAATGTAGAATGTAATGTATGATCACCTCAAGTATCTTATAGAGAAACAATAAAAGTTACTGCTAGTGATGTAGAACATAAATATTCAAAACAAACTTGAGGTAGAGGACAGTATGGTCATGTAGTGATTACATTTGAACCTTACAAGGAAATGGATGAAGAGGATAATAAAAATGAGTTAAAAGAAAAGGCTACAAATAAGTTTGTAAATAAAATAGTTTGATGAATAATCCCTAAAGAGTATATTCCAGGGGTTGAAAAAGGTCTAAAAGAAGCTTATGCTAGAGGTTTCGTAGCTGGTTATCCTATGGTTGATATAAAAGCTACTCTTACATTTTGATCGTTTCATGACGTGGATTCTAGTGAACTTGCATTTAAAATAGCTGCATCTAAAGCCTTTAGGGATGCATGTAAAAAAGCTCAAGCTGTTTTACTTGAACCAATAATGAAAATAGAGGTAAATACTCCTGAAGAATATATGGGTGATATAATAGGGCAAATAAATTCTAAGAGGGGTAGAATAGAAGAGATGTGAGATAGAGGACAAGCAAAGATAGTTTCTGCTTTTGTACCTTTATCAGAAATGTTTGGATATATGACCGAACTTAGATCTGCTTCTCAATGAAGAGCTACTTATTCTATGGAGTTTGATCATTATGAAGAAGTTCCTACAAATGTTGCCTCAAGTATTAGAGAAGAAAGATGATTTAAACTTCCTGAAGAGGATTAGGGAAAAGAAGTAAATTTTATTTGAAAGGTGTTTGAAATAGATAAGCTCAATGTATAAAAATAAATGATTTAAAATTAAGAAAATCTTCCAGTAAAATTTTTAACTGAAACATTTAAATTTTAGTATGAAAAAGGGTATAAAAAAAATATTTGATTTTAAAAAATTTTTGTTATTTATTCTAACTCTTTTTGGTAGCTTATTTCTTTACTTTTTGATTCCTTTTACGGGAGATGAATTTTTCGGAATACATTCAGCAATTCATTTTGGAGTTATTACTATTATATTTGTTTTAATTCACACTTTATTAATTTGGTATTTTTTTTATAAAAAAAGAAAAGCCATTAATATAATAATTGTAGCTTTTTTTATTTTGATACATTCTACAATGCTTTTAATTCCTATCGAATTCCCTAAATGTTACTCCTATGGTCTTTATTGACAGAAAAAAATTTGTTCTTGTTTAGGTATAAAGAGGCATTTTATTTTTGGTTCTGAATGCATTGGGCATGCTAAATTTTTTTAGTTCCTTATTTAGTATTTCTAGTAATTATTATTCTTACATCTTCATATAAATCTATTCCTTTTTTATCAAGTCTAGCTTCTATTGCCCAACGATTAATAGAATCTCAAAAACTGTCTAGTACCTTTTTTTGTGTATTTAGTATTTTTTCTTTTTTTTCTTCACTAAATCAACTGTTTTCTAAAAAACTATTTACTTCATTACCTTTTCATTGAAGATAAGGTGCTTTGAAACTAAATTTGTATTTTAAATCATAGTTAGGCTCAAATGATTTATCTTCTTCAAGTATAATTTTTTCTTCATATTTTTTATATAAACGACTTCAACCTCTAGATTTACGTCTATAATCATATCATCTAAGATAAACAAATAAATTTGCATTTCTAGTGGGATTTTTGAGTTTTATACTTAACTCTCAATTTATCTCATCTCAAGAAACAAAGTTCTCTCAAAAAACATCTATATTAAGTTTTCATACACTTATCCTTGCTAAATGAAATAATATCGCTCATAAAAAACATAAAAAAACTATAATTACTGGAAATAATTCTTTGTAAAAAGAAATTGAAGATAAATCACTAAGGTTTATTATTCCTGTTTCAATTATAATTCAAACAGATATTAATATTATAAAAATAGATGTTATAATTCTCCTATAATTATTGCTTACCTTTTTCTTTCTCAAAAACTTTTCTAAAAAACCAAAAAACAAACCTACAAAGATAACTCCCAAAGCATAAAATATCTCTCTATCCATAATTTTTTTGTTAATTTTAAAATAAATACTATCAAGAAAAATAATAAAATTTTACTTTTTAAACTACATAAATATGTCTTATTACTTCCTTATTTAATGCAAAAAATCTATACCTTTTTAGCACACATTTTTGGTATTTAGAACATTTAGAATAACATCATAACATACTTTATTAAAAAAATAAAAAAACCAAACGGGTTTTTTATTTTTTTAGTAGATTTACAAAAACTTCACTAGGTAGACTTACACTACCAAACTGTTTCATCCTCTTTTTTCCTTTTTTTTGTTTTTCCAAGAGTTTCTTTTTACGGCTAACATCTCCTCAATACAAATGTCCTGTAACATCTTTTCTAAATGCAGATAAAGTTTCTCTAGCAACAACTTTTGATCATACTGCAGCTTGTATTTTTATAGCAAACTGAGCTCTTGGTATATTTGTTTTTAGCTTAGCACATATTTTTCATCATATATAATTAGCTTGTTTTTTATGGCATATAAAACCAAGTGCATCTATTTTTTCATCGGCTATTAATATATCAAGTTTGACCATATCATCTTCCCTAAATTTTACAAATTCATAATTCAAAGAAGCATAACCCGATGATAAAGATTTTATTTCATCATAAAAATCTCATATTAACTCATTTGTGGGTAGTTCATAAATCAACATTACCCTGTCTGAATCTATAAACTGGCTATTTTTAAAAATACCTCTTTTTTCTTGGGACAATTGCATTAAGTCTCACATATATTCTTTTGGACTAATTATTTCTATTTTTGAAATAGGCTCTTCTATAGAAATGTATTTATCTCTTGGTGGTAGATCTTCTGGATTAGATATATAAGCATAAGTATACACATCACTGTTTTTTTGATCACTTTGAAAAGATTGATCATCATTAACTATTTCAATATTTTTGTTATCATAGGAATCTTTGTTTGAAGATATTTTAAATATTTCAGGAGAAAACCTAGAATACTCACTTCTTTTATCTCAAAATAATTTTATTCTGTAGGTAACTTGAGGAGAAGTCATTATCACATCCATTCATGATTCTCTAAAAAGTCTTTCTTTTACTATATCTAAATGAAGTAATCATAGGAATCAGCACCTATATCAATGTCCTAAAGCTGGAGAAACAGAGGGTTCTATAGATAGTGCAGAGTCGTTTAGTATCAGTTTCTCAACTGCGTCTTTTAAAGAAGGGTATTCATCACTTGATATGGGGAATATACCTGCAAATATAAAAGGTTTTACTTCACCAAATCATTCTATAGATTCTGCATCTTCACATTTATCTTTGGGTCAATTTACATTGCTAGGTTTCCACAGGGTGTCTCACACTTTTGCATCTCTGATTTTTTTCAATCAAGTTACTACGTATCATACAGAACCAGTGGATATTTTATCATCAGTTATATATTTAGGAGAAAAATACCCTACTTCCAAAGCTTCTATTTTTTTAGAAGTATTTAGAAAATAAAGAGTGTCTCATTTTTTTATTTCTCACTGAAAGACTTTTACATAACTTACTACTCATCTATATGAATCATATTGACTATCAAAAACCAAGGCTTTTAGCTCATCATCTTCATTTTTTAGACTTTCGTTTTCACTAAATATTTTTGGTTTTTTTACTCTTTCTATAACTGCATCTAATACTTTTTCCACATTTTCTCAGGTTTTAGCAGAAACAGGTATTATTTCGTCCTTATCACATCAAAGAAGGGATACTATTTCTTCTGTAACTTTTTCTACATTTGATGCAGGGAGGTCTATTTTGTTTATTATAGGTATAATATCTAGATCGTTTTCTATAGCCATATATACATTGGAAAGGGTTTGGGCTTCAATACCTTGGGTAGCATCTACTATCAAAAGAGCTCATTCTACAGAAGCTAAACTCCTTGATACTTCATACCAAAAATCCACATGTCCTGGTGTATCAATTATATTCATCTCATATCATTTATAATTCATCCTAACAGGCTGTAACTTTATGGTTATACCTCTTTCTTGTTCTAAATCCATAGTATCAAGTATTTGACCATGTTTCATCTCTCTTTTATCAATAGTTCCTGTAATTTCTAAAAGCCTATCTGCCAAGGTTGATTTACCATGATCTATATGAGCTATAATACAAAAGTTTCTTATGTTTTCTAAATTCATTTAATGTTTTTAATGTTTAAATAATTAGCTTTTATTTTTCAATTATATGAAAAGGTATTGTATAGGAAATTTTAATTTTATAAAGTCTCGAGTTAGAAATAAAATCTTTTATTTTAAAAAATCAATTTTTGTATTTTCAAATACTTTTTATATAATTCTCTCACGAATAATTTTTAAAGGACAACGAATGATGAAATTACTTAGCAAATAAGAAATTATTTATTGGGTTATTTCATTATTTGTCCTAAAAAATTATTTATTTATATGATAAATTTTTTTTATGCAACAAATATCGGACAAAAATGCCCCTCATATAAAAGCTATTAAAAAAAGCTATGAAATATGAGGGAAAAAATATTTTTTTGAAACATGAAAAATATGACTTCTTAGTTCAGGTTCAGTTACAATGAGTGATACAGAGGGAAATGTAATTTTTACTTCTGTTTGATTTAAAACAGAATGATTGAACGAACAAGCTGATTTTTTCCCACTAGTAGTGGATTTTCAAGAAAAATTTTATGCAACAGGTATAATATGAGGAAATAGATTCCAAAGAAGAGAAGCAAGGCCATCAGATAATGCAACTTTAACTTCTAGATTAATTGACAGGCCTATAAGACCAATGTTTCCGAAAGGATTAATAAATGATACTCAAATACTGGTGACAGTATTATCAGCAACCGGAGAAAAGGATCTTTGAAGCTGGTGAATAAGCTCATCATCCCTAGCTTTAATGATGACAAGTGCACCATTCCAATGACCAGTTTCAGGAGTTAAAGTAATAATGGACTCTAGTGATAAATTCATATTTGACCCCAAACTTGAAGAAGAAAATAATTCTAAACTAAGTTTAGTAGTAGCATGAACTCTAGATGCTATAACTATGGTTGAAGCTTGAGCAAGCGAAATAAGTGATGAAAAAATGCTTGAATGACTTGAATTTGCACACAATATAATAAAAGATATATGCAATGCTCAAATTGATTTTATAGAAGAGTATAAAAAAGTGTTTGAAACTCCCGAGATAGAAGCAACTTATAATAATCCTGATACATCTCTTTATGAAATAGCTTCAGAATTTTTAAATGAGAAAAAACTAGAATGTCTTTACGGAAAAGGGAAAAAAGAGTTTCAAAAAGAACTTGATAATCTAGATATAGAACTTAAAAATTTATTAATTTCAAAAGATATAATTCTAGAAGAAGATGATTCAAGCTTTGTTTGAGCTTTAGTATATAAAAGAGTAAAAGAAATAAGCAGAAAAAATATTTTAGAAAAAGATAAAAGACTTGATCTTAGAAAATTAGATGAAGTAAGAGAAGTATGGGGAGAAACTTGAATATTGCCAAGAGTCCATGGAAGTGCTCTTTTTTCTAGAGGAATGACACAAGCTTTATCAATAGTTACCTTAGCTTGACCAGAAGATAAACTCACTATGGAAGGAATGATGCCTAAAAGCACGAAAAGATATATGCATCATTATAATTTTCCTCCATATTCGGTAGGTGAAGTGAGAATGATTAGATGAGTATGAAGGAGAGAAATATGACATGGAGCTCTAGCTGAAAGAGCCCTTATTCCAGTATTACCAACAGAAGAAGAATTTCCATATACCATAAGAGTTGTAAGTGAAATCACTACGTGTAATGGTTCTAGCTCCATGGCATCAGTTTGTGGTTCTACAATGAGTCTTATGCAAGCATGAGTACCTATTAAATCCCCTGTTGCTTGAGTAGCTATGTGAATGATATACGATGAAGAAAGCTGAAATTATAAAATACTTAGCGACATACAAGCTCAAGAAGATTTCTTGTGAGATATGGATTTCAAACTAGCCAGAACAAAAAAAGGTATTACAGCTTTACAACTTGATGTGAAAATCAAATGACTTAAAATGGAAGTTTTTAAAAATGCTTTAACTCAGTGAGAAGAAGCAACAAGCTATATTTTAGATAAAATGCTTGGTATACAAGAAAAAGTATCTGAAGAATTATCACCTTATGCCCCACTTATAATGTCTCTAGATGTACCTGTTTCTAAAATATCTGCTGTAATTTGAAAATGATGAGAAAATGTTCAAAGAATAGAAGAAAGCTACAATGTAAAAATATCTATAGAAGATGATTGAAGGACTAGTATTACAGCAAAAGATCAAGCTTGATGAGAAAAAGCTATAGCTGAAATAAAAGAAATTTTATGGGTACCTGAAGTAGGTTATAGAGATAAATGAAAAGTAGTGAAAATAATAGATGGTGTGTGAGTTATAGTAGAATACAGATGAAAAAATTCTTGAATGATTCATATATCAAAACTATCTAGTTCAAGAATTTCAAATATATGAGATATTTTAAAAATAGGAGAGATGGTAGAATTTGAAATAATACAAATTGATTTAGAAAAATGAAGAGTATCCTTAAAAAGAATTTTTTAAAAAGTTTGTAAAAAAATCATAAAATAAGGTCCTATCTTTTACAAGATAGGACCTCTATACTTACCATAATGCCTATGGAAGCTCTTTGAGTAAGGCATGGTACTTGGCATTACGGAGAGTACGTTTATCCACACTTCCACAATGATAAGCACGACCTTGGCTACCAGTAATTCCAGCTTCACGCTTCAAGAAGTTTCGTACAGCTTTTGACACTCCACTTTTTCCTTGAGCTTTTCTTCTTGCTTGCACTATTTTGGCATGTTCCATACTATTGATCATAATATACTCCTTTTGTTTATGTTGAAAAAAAATCTAGAACAAAAGTTATTATATGTTTATTTCTTTATTTGTCAAATGTTTTTTTTTTGACAAATAAATTTTTAAATTTAATATAGGTTTACAAAATTTCTATTTTCTGCCTAAAGGCATATTTTTAAAGAGATTTTGGTAATTGTGTAACATCATCAAAAAGGAGTATAGTTATGATTGTTAAATTGGTTGCTCTTGTATATCTTGCAGAGTTTGTTTCAAAAGCTGTTGAAAATACAGAAACTGGTAAAAAAGTTGGAGAACTTGGTTCAGACTTTGGAAAATTCTTGTCTGAATCTTTCAAAGATACATTATCTATATTTAAGGATTTTGAAGGTTTTAAAGCTGATAAAACAGGAAAACAAAACGAAGAAATATCCCTAAAGGATTTCGTTGAATTTCTTAAAACTAAAGAGGCTAAGGAACTGGATAAAAAAATCAGAGAGGCTTATGAGCTCTATCTTAAGGATAAAAAAGCTAAGGCTGAAAATGATCAAGATTCTGAAAATCCTGAGAAAGAAAGTTCAGTTGATCAAAAAGAAACTCCAAAACCTGAAAATTTTAATTTCAATAGTGTGGAGGAAGAAATCCGTAGAAGAGTTAAAGAACAAAATAGAAAGTCTAAGAAATCCAAATCTAGTAATGATGACCAAAATAGGTCTTCAGAACAAGACTGGGGGAGTGAACTTATTGAGGTTGTTTCAACTTTTGGGAAAATACTTGAATATGCTATGAAAGAACCCAGACTTGCAGAAATTATTAGAGGTTTTGAGGGAAATAATAGAAAATCTTCAGATGATATTTCTACTACCTCCTCATCTGAATCGGGAGTAGAAAATAAAAATGGTGATGGAAAAAATACTTCTGATTCTAAAGAATAGCTATTTTCAAAAATAATTCCTTATTTGAATTTAAAAAATTTTTTGGAATTACTAGAGCTAAAAATGGGAGTAACTATAAAGGTAAATTCATTCCAAACAAGATACCTTTAATTTAATTACTGCCAAACAAAGAAGGAGAGTTGATTTAAAAATCAACTCTCCTTTTAATTTTTAGATTAAAAATTCTAGATATTGTATATCTAACTCTAAATTATAATGTTTATATCTTCAAAAAATTTTCTATTATCTTAGATGAATTTGCTTTAGAATTAACGATTTCAGGATGAAACTGTATTCAGTATAGATTTCTGTTTTTGTGTTTAATAGCTTCTATTCATTGACCCGAAATTCAAATCACATAAAATTTTTTACAGCTTGAAACTACCCGTCTGTGATCAATATTTGCTTCAAATTTTTTATTCATTGATTCAAATATTTTTTCTTGCTTTAAAACACTAATTTCTGTAATTCATTTATAATATTTATCAAGAGAGGATAATTTTTCTCAAAAAGCATAAGCTATAAGTTGATGACCGAGACATATTCATAAAATAGGCTTATTACACTCTTTTATTAATTCTAACTCTTCCAAATACTTTCAAGGATTATCGTTTACTTCATATTTTTTACCTCAAGAAAGTATTATATAGTCATATTTCTTATAATCATCCCTTTTTATATTATGAAAATTGATAATATCAAAATCATATCCTTTCAAATATTTTCTAAAATGAGGGAGACTATCAAGTTTGTTGTTGATAATAAGAATTTTCATTTTGCTGATTTTTTTGATTTTTTACTTTATTAATAAAGGAGTTTTTTTAAGAATTTATATTCTGTTTTAAAATATAATCTTTTTTGCTAAAGAAGGCATTTTCCAAATTTTCCTAAAAATTTGGTTTTTGTTTATGATAAGGGTTGAAATAGAATTTTAGTTATGGTGTCAGTAGGTGGAGTTGAACCACCGACCTCAGGGATATGAATCCTGCGCTCTAACCAACTGAGCTATACTGACAAAAAGTAGTAAGAAACAAGGCTTTATGCTTACATTAAAGCTACTTGTTACTTACCACTTATTTAATAAATTAATGGTTGCGGAGATAGGAATTGAACCTATGATCTTCGGGTTATGAGCCCGACGAGATACCACTTCTCCACTCCGCGGAGAAATAAAATTGGTACGGCTACGGGGAATCGAACCCCGGTTACCGGGATGAAAACCCGATGTCCTAACCACTAGACGATAGCCGCATAATACCTCAAAGGATACTACTTTTAAATAGCTGGTGCATTATATTTAAATTTGGGTTAAGTCAAACTTTTTTAAAATAAAACTTGGCTTAATTTCAAGTAAAAACCAAGGATAAATAAATTTATTATGACCAAAAACTAGGGTTAAAAATTTTTTGACTTTTAGCTATAGTTTTATAAAATGACGTGGTTTTAATTTTAGCTTAGTCATTGGGATGTGGCCAAGTGGTAAGGCAGCGGACTTTGACTCCGTTATTCGGGGGTTCGAATCCCTCCATCCCAGCCATATTTTCCAATTAAAGATAAGCTGAAAAGATTTTCTTTTAGATGTGGCTTTTTAGCCCCTTAATTTATTAATTATTTTTTATGTTAGCAGTAATAGAATTAGGTTGAAATCAATTTATCATCAAAAAATGAGATGTAATTGAAGTAAAGAAACTAAATTTAACAGACAACAAAAAAACTGGTAGTACACAAGCATTACTTGTACATGATCAAGAAAAAGAGGAAACAAAAATTGGAACACCTATAGTTGAAGATTCTCAAGTATCTTTCAAAATATTAGAAAAAGATTATAAATGAGAAAAACTTAGGGTATTTAAAATGAAAGCCAAAAAAAGATATGCTAGAAATAAAGGATTCAGACCTTCTCTTACAAAGATAGAAATTACTGATATTAAGTAAAAGAAACTTTGGAAAATTCATAAAAAAGAATAATCGTTTTTTGCTAATAAATTTATTCTTTTAAAGAAAATATAGAATTTTTCTGCACTCTTTTGAAGAGATATTTAGTACTAAAAATATTTTTTGGGAAAAAATCAACATAAAGTGAATATAAGAGCTAGGATAGATAGACATTCTAGATCTATAAAAGAAAATATAACACTAAAAAACAGAATTTTTAGTGTTTTTAAGAGGAATAATTTAATTCATAGAATAATTATACTTTGTCTACTCATATCAATCCCTCTTTACCCTATGTTTGCATCAATTATTCATAACAATAATGAGATTGATTTTTACAGATGATATATAGATGAAGACTCAATACTTTGAACTTATAGCTCCTATTATTTAAGAGAAGAAGAAATATCTTCTTGAGATAGCTTTATAGAAACTCAAGATGAGTTTTTAATGGACACAGGTATTTTAAGCGAAGACAGGGATTATAAATGAACCAATGAAATTTTAACATATAAGGTAGAAGAATGAGATACAATATCAGAGATAGCATCTAAGTTTGGTATTTCTTGGGATACTATAAGGATATACAATGATTTAAAAACAGATACAATAAACCCTTGAAAACAATTGAAAATCCCTCCTGTTTCAGGTATTCCTTATAAAATAAAGTCATGAGATTCTCTATTAGCCATAGCAAATAAGTATAAAATAGATAAGAATAGTATACTTGAATTCAATGATTTTGATGAGCAAAGAAAATTAAAAATATGAGAAGAAATCTTCCTACCAGGAGCTAAAAAAATTATAATAAAAAAACCAGTATATAAAGCTCCTGTAAACAAAAGATATAGTAAAGTTGACCAAAATAAACAATATATAGGTAACCAATATACAAATTCTAAAGGAGTATACAAACTGGTATGGAGAAAACCATTTTCAGGAGTATGGGGAAATTGTACCTATTATGTTGCTTCTTATAAAAATGTTAATTGGAGGGGAAATGCTAATCAATGGATGAGAAATGCTGCTGCAAAATGACATAAGGTAGTTTATGGTAGAGGTTTTAAACCAGAACTATGAGCAATAGTTTCTCTTGCTGGTAGATGATATAATCTTAGATATGGTCATGTAGCTATAGTTATGGAGGTAAAAGATAACTATATGATAGTATCTGATATGAATTATAAAAAACTAAATGAAGTTACTTACAGAAAAATAGATTTAAAGGATAGGAGAATTGTTTGATATATTTATGTAGATTAAGAGATATGAGCCTAGATTTGATTAAAAAATACAGAATAAAAGCAAAAAAAAGTTTGGGGCAAAATTTTTTGATTAACGATAAAATACTTGAGGATATATGTGAACTGATTAATATAAGAGATGAAAATATAGTTGAGGTTTGACCTGGTTATTGAAGTTTGACGGAAAAGATACTTTATAAAAAACCTTTGAGTTTAAATTTGGTTGAGGTTGATAAAAATATGGTTTCTATTTTGGATGAGAGAGTAAGATTAAAAGAGTTAGATACTGAGGGGGTTTGTTTTGAAATAAAAAATGAGGATGTGTTAAAATACAATCTGGGAGAATCAAATTTAAGTTATATATATAAATATTCAGTAATATCAAATATCCCATATTATATTACAAGTCCTATAATAAGACATTTTTTGTATGATTTAAAAAAATGCCCTGAGTATATGGTTATACTTATGCAAAAAGATGTATGAGATAGGATATTATGCCAAAAGTATTCGTATTCTTTCGAAAAAAAAACAGAATCAAGTGATAGAAAAATCAAAAGTTCTGTTTTGTCTTTGATGGTTGCTAAAAAAGCTTATGCCGAGGAAAAAATAAAAGTTTCCCCTGATAATTTCATACCAAAACCAAAAGTAGAATCAAGTGTCATAGTTTTTAAAACTCATGATAAGTATAATAGCTTATCTGATGAGTTTTTTTTAAGAGTTGTAAAAATCTGATTTTCTTCTTCTCGTAAAAAACTTATTAAAAATTTGGAAAATTGAGGTTATGAGAAAAGTTTTTTAATTGGGGTATTTGAAAATATATGAATAGATTTAAATTCTAGAGCTGAAGATTTGGATATAGATTATTGGTGTAGGTTGGTTTGAGAGTTGGGGTAGTATTTTTATAACAAATATAATTTATCTAAACTTTGATACAGTTATACCACTAAAATATTTATCAAAATCATCTATTTTTAACCTAATTTCAGTTCAAGAATCATGAGGATTAACTACGGAAAACCATCATTCTTTATAACTAAAATTACTTACACTATATGCATGCCCGTAAACAATCTTTATTTCTCTTCAATAAAAATCTGTTCAAGGATAACTATATTTATCTGTTTTTCATTTTTCAAATTTAGATGATATAGTGATTAGATTATCAACATCCAAATTACGACTTAAAATTGTTCTTAAGGATTTACTTGCCATATATTCACTTCTTTCAAAATCTTTTGATTTCACAATTCTACCTTCGCTATAATAATATAGTGTATTTTCAGATCTATTTCAAAAAAACAATCTTATAGTATCCTTCATTTGACCTCACGAATGAATTAAATCACCATTCCTTCTAACCATCATGGTTTCTCATGAGTTTCATCATCTTTGTTTATTTACAACTCTAGCATGAGCTCTTTCAATTATTATATCTCATATATTATCACTAGACTGTCTTGCTTCAGCCATTTCATCCAAAGAACTTTTAGTTATTTTTATTGTTTCATTATGTCATGCAAATTTTACTATCCATCAGTCTTTTGTTTCTTTTATCATATTTTTTAGCATTTCTCATCCTCTAGGATGATTTTTAAGAGCATTTAGGGATGCTACAAAATAACAATTTCAAACAGCTCATTGTTTAGTAATACTATCTAATCCGCGAGGCCATAATTTAGCTAAAGTATCATCATCTCTAATAAAATCATAGTTTTTTAGTCTAGCAACCTTATCTCTAAGTCATCATTGTCTAGTTATTCTATTTATTTCAGTTATTTCTCAGTTTTCATATTTTTTAATAATAGAAATTATACGGCTAGGACTATATTTTCATATTTTTCAATTGGCTCTTATCGTACTAAATAATTCTTCAAAAGAATCTACTGCAGATATCGAGTTAAATAGCCTTTCTTCATCACTAGATTTTGTAATATTAGCATTATTCAACCATCTATATTCAAGGTTATTCCCCAAATCATCTAAATTAATTTTATCTTTAAGAATAGTGTCATCAGGTAAAATAACCCTAAGTTCAATTGTGTTTCAATCTATATTGGATATTATGTTTTTTTGTCATCATACCTCTATAGCATCTCAAACTTTTAGGACTTTAAGTTTCTCTATCATTTCCGGTTTTACTCACATTATTTTTGAATTTTTATCTAAAATTCATTTTATAAATGATTTAATAGAAATAAGAGAATTTAATAAATTATTTGTTTGATCTGATCAATTATTTAACAGTAATTTCTCTACTTTATAAACATTTTCTAATAGTTGATTTACAGTTTTTGAGCTAAAATCTTTGAGATCTTTCAATTTTTCAAAAGGTGTAATTATTAGCACCTTTATTTTATTCCTCAAATTAATATCTGTTATTTGCAAGATATTATTTTTAAGCCTATCCAGTAACTTAGGATATTCAATTTCTTCAAACTGTCTTATTTTAGATATTCTCGTATTTGGGTCATTTAAATCTATCTGTATTTTTGCTCATTGCTGATTACTAGATGATTCTCTTCTAATTAATACTTTTCAATCAGGAAATATTTCTAAAACTTCTCAAGAACGAATTATACTTCTTTCTCATTCTCCATATAATGTTTCTATAGTAACTCTATCTCATACATTAAAATCTTTTTTGTAAGGTATTCTTTCTATTATTTTTATACTATTAAGATCCTCTCCTTTTGAATTATATTGTGAAATAGAGCTTCAGTCTTTTACCCATATTTTTACATGTCAGTTAATATTGTGTCATACAATTTCACCTCTTAGGATTTTTCATGATTGATTAGTAAATTCAACTTTGCTTCAAGAGGGAAATTTTTGCATTAACTTTTCCATGATAGCAACTCACTCATCTATTTTTCCAATATCAAGTGAATCCTCCATTATTCTTATACTTCAATCATTAGGATTTAGTAAAAACCTTGTTTTTTTTCAGGGTCTAGTAGGAACTTCTCACCATACTACTAATTTTCAATCTTGATTAATTTCCTTAACTTCTCCAGTATAGGTTACTTCTACACCATTATTCCTTCATCTACTTTCATTGCGTTTAAATTGAATTTTAGTTCATTTAGGATATAGATTATTAAGTCTAGCTAAGTTTTCTAATTTAACTTTAGGAATTACATACTTTTGTATATATTCATTAAGTAGTTTTGAATCAGTTCATAGATTACCCTCATCTAATATTTTTTGTATCATATTTACTTCCTCTAGTTCTTCCGGATTTAGGTTAGATCTATTTTTTTCCAATTCTTCCAGCCTCTTAGATAAAAAATCTTTCTTTCAAAGCTCATCTAAACTCTCAAATTTAGAAAATACTCTTAAATCTTCTCAATTTGAAATAACTGCCGTACTCATATTTTCTTTTCTAAAAAATGATAACACTTTATTCAATTTTTCTTGAGACAGTCACATTTTTTCTCACATTTGTATCAATCAATCTTCTATTCTTCATGCTCAAATTTTATCTAATTTGCTTCAAGCTTTAACAAGTTTTTTTCATCTAGCAATTCATTGCAATCATATAACCGTTAATAGTAATCAAACTCATCATAAAATATTATCAATTAGAGATTTCTCCATTCTGTAATCCTCATTTATAGCTCACATCTCTCTTAAAATTTTTGATACTCATTCTTCATTTGAGAATAAATCTACTAAATCACTAGGAACAGCTGCAGCAGCTCATATATAGGGAACCAAACAAATAAGTACATATGAAAAATATGCGATAGTAGCCTCAGTTTCAATTTCTTTGTCCGCTTCATTTAAAAAATCAATATCTGCCAAAGAATCCCTATCTCATCATATACCTTTAAAAATAGCCAAATCTTCTTCTTCATCTATTTCCAAAGTACCTGACTGATTAAATGTTTCTATTCAAAATTCATCAAACTCTCAATTATAATCTAAACTAGCTGAAAACATTTCTTCTATTTGTGCTATCTTGTATTTTATTTTTTCTTCTTTTTTCTTTGTGCTCAATTCTTCATATCTCAAAATAGTCTGCCCACCCAAATCTCAGGGTCCTTTAGGACTAGAATATACAGGTCTTTTCAAATCTATTTTATCATAATCTATATTTCAATTTGTATGTTGAAGTAATAATAATGCGCTTGGAAGTATTTTGTTGTTTATTTCAGAAAAATGTTCTTGAATTTTAGAATTTAGTATCCAACGATAGTTTCTCTTTTGATCTTGTTCTCATAGGCTATCTATTCTTTCTTCCATTTCATTTATAGATTCCCTAAGATTTAGAATTCTTATTCATATAGATTGTTTTATTTTTTCTAAAATTTCAGGTTTTAATCAAGATAGTTTATCTTCTATATAGCTATTATATTTTTCTAAAAGATTAAAAATCCCTCCCTCTAAACCATATTCAGCAAAACTTTTATCCAAACTGTCTATTTCTGATATGTTTTCATCAATTCAAAAATCTGCTATTAATCATTCTCTTATTTTCTTATCCATCTCTTCAATCCAAGCTTTTAGCTCATCTTCACCTTGAATTTCATCTCTGTTTATTTCTTCTCATTTGTAAGTATAAATATTTGAATCTCTGTTATACTCCACTCAATCTATTCATTTTGCTAGTTCCAATGCTATTTTGTCTTCTATGTTGTCTATCCAAGCTTCTAAATCATTTTCATTTTCAATTTCACCTCTGTTTATTTCTTCTAATTTATATTTATATTGATTTCCATTTTCATCATATTCCACTCAGTTTATTCAGTTTGCTAAATCTAAGGCTATCTTATCTTCAATTTCTTCTACCCAGTTTATAAGATCATCTTTATTCTCAATATCATCTCTGCTTATTCTTTCTCATTTGTAAATATAATTATTTGTGTCTGTGTCATACTCTACTCAATCTATTCATTTTGCTAGTTCAGACGCTTTCCCATCTTCTATACTTTCTGTATTAGTAATATCCTGTGCAGGGGTAGCAATTCCTGCATCAGTGCTTGCTGATGGACTGCTAATTACCTCACCCTGATCTTGGGATTTTTCTATAAGCTTATTTAAAGTTTTTCCCAAACTAGAGTTTTCATCAATGTTTAATCATCTAGCAAGAGATTTCAGTTCATCCTTTGTTATTGCTAATATTTGATTTCTAGCCTCTCTTATTTCTTCATATTTTTCTCTCAGCTCTTTAGCTTCTCTAGTATCTATATTTGAATCTTCTAAGCTTTTTTCTAATGATTGTATAAAATCCTTGTTTTTTTGAGTTTTTCTTGATTCTCTATATCACAAATTTTCTGACATATATAAAAAATTATAAATTAAAAATCTAACTAAATTTAATTTTAACATATATGTGTGTAAAAAAGCAAATATATGAAATCAAAACTATCTACTTTTCATAGAAAATATTCCTATCTTTTGTGTTTTATAAGTGACTTATTTAACCTAATTTAATCAATATAAAACCCCAGTTTTTAATTATATAAGGGTAAAAAATAAACTATAAAGCATAAAAACTGGGGAGATTTGAGTGTATATAATTAATTGATATTTTGACTTAATTTTTAAGGATAAAAAAATATTAACTAAGAATTTAGTTCTTACAATTAGTATTTACTTAATATTTTGTAGTGTATATGTTCCATCCCTACACCCTCTTCATATTCAAGAATATCTCAATCTTTATTTATATAAAATGGTAATTGTCAAGATTTTTTAACCAAACTGCATCCTCATGAAAAATCTCATACATAATCATAAATTATACCTCCTAAAACCTCTTCTCATTTTTTATTAATAAATCACCATTTTTCACCTTTTTTAACCGCAGCAAAACCTCCTGAAAAATTTTCTATACGATCATAGATTAAGTCCCCTAAGACTTCATTTCAATCTTTGTCAACAAATCCCCATTTTCCATCTTTTTTAACTATAGCAAAATCTCATGAAAAACCTTCCATGTGATCATAGATGAAACCTCCTAAAACTTCATTTCAATCTTTATCAATGAATCCTCATTTTCCATTTTTTTCAACTGCAGCAAAACCTCTTGAAAAATCATTATATACATAATCATAGATAAAACCTCCTAAAACTTCATTTCAATCTTCGTCAATAAATCCCCATTTTTCACCTTTTTTAACTGCAGCAAAACCTCCTGAAAAACTATTATATACATGATTATAGATTATACCTCCTAAAACTTCATTTCAATCTTTGTCAATAAATCCCCATTTTTTACCTTTTTTAACTGCAGCAAAACCTCCTGAAAAATTACTAACATAATCATAAGAACATTTTCAAACTTTTTTTCAATTTTTATCAATGAATCACCATCCATATTCTTCGACCGGAGCAAGACCTTCTGAAAAATACCATACATTATTATAGATTATACCTCCTAAAACCTCTTCTCATTTTTTATTAATAAATCACCATTTTTCATCTTTTTCAACTACAGCAAAATCTTCTGAGAATCTTGTTATTTCATCATACAAATCTGAAATTAAGTTTCATTCTTTATCAACAAGTCCACATTTTCCCTCTTTTCTAACTACAGCAAAACCTTCTGAGAATCTCATTATCCCATCATACAAATCTGAAATCAAGCCTCATTCTTTATCAACAAATCACCATTTTCTACCTTTTCTGACGAATATAAAATCATCTTTATAATAAGATATATAATCCCAAGAACCTTTTATTTGCTTCAACATTTTTAATTTACTGAATCTATCTATTGATTCTTCTCAACTCTCTGGATTTTTTCAATCTCTAATAGCCAATATTCTACGTTTTATTTCTCTAGTTGTGTCTATTCCTTCTGATTTATTTATATCTTCATCAGGTCTTTGAGAAGTTTCATCTTCTATATTTTTATTCATTTTTTATTATATTAAATATTAAAGTAATAAAAATATAACATATAATTAAAATTATTTCAAAAATATGTACATTAAAAATTTATAAATAATAATTCTTATTTGAAAAATCATACATTTTTATCAGATTTTGGATTAAATAAGATAAGTATTAAATGGTTTTTTAACATAAAAATTTTTTTGTATCTTGAAAAAATAGTTGTTTTTTATATAAATTAGAACAGAGGAGCATTTGAAAAAAATAATCTTTTTTGCTAATTTTCACTCAAAAATTATTTAAAAAATTTATTATTTTAGTAGAAATTAAAGAATTCTTCAGCCTTTCCTTAACAAAGAAATTTCGTAGAGCTCACTAATTTAAAAAGTAATTTAGAAAATGAAGTTTAAAATAAACACCAAAGAATTAAAAAAAGGTTTAGATATAGTAAATCATGCTGTTTCTTCTATATCAACAACACCTATTCTTGAAAATATACTTGTAAAAGTAAACTTTGATAACATAGTTTTAATATCAAACAATTTAGATACAGCAATAGAATATGTAATAAAAGAAGATTTAGAGGTAGCATTGGAAGGTTCTTATTGTTTGCCTTCAAAACTTTTTACAAACTATATAAGTTTACTACTTGATAATGAGGTAGAAATTGAACTTAAAGGTAGTAGTATCGAAGTAATTTCTGAAAGTTCTAAAATAAAGATAAAATGAATAGAGTCAGAAGAGTTTCCTTTGATACCAAGTATAAAAGAAGAACTATCTTTGAATATAAAATGAGAAACCCTTATAGAATCAATACAAAAGACTCTTTTTTCATCAGCAGAATGAAATATAAGACCTACTTTAGCATGAATATTTGTAAATATAGATGAAAAAGAAGCAGTTTTTGCTTCTACTGATACGCTTAGATTGAGCGAATACAAAAAAAGTTTAAAAGATAAAAATTCAACAAGCTTTAGTGCTATAATACCTAGTAAAACAGCTTGAGAAATTAAAAATATAATAAAACCAGAAGATGATGTAAAAATAGTATCTTGAGAGTCATGATTAGCTTTTTTTTCGCAAAATATCAAATTTTATTCTAGGTTGTTAAACTGAAATTTCCCAGATTATAAGAGGTTTTTTCCAGATTCATATTCTACAAAAGCTGAAGTAAATAAAACGGATTTAATACAAGCTCTTAAAAAAATAAACCTTTTTAGTCGTGAGAATAACTATTCTATAAAAATGAGTTTTAGTTGAGAAAATTGAATTGTTTTGGAGACTAATGAGACTCAAATTTGAGAATGAGAGACAAGACTAAATTGATCTATACAGTGAGAAGATAATATAGTTTGAATTAATTCTGTATATTTTTTAGAGGTTCTTTGAGTAATAGACGCAACTCATATATCTATAAGTTTTGAATCAGCATTATCACCTATACTAATAGAGCCTATAGATGATTCTAAAAACAAAAAGTCTTGAGATTTCACTCATATAATAATGCCTTTAAAGATATAAAGGCTTAATAGATATTTTTTGAAAAGTTTTTTACTTGTTTTTGTTTTTTATGTAAGGGTAGTTTCAATGAAAGTCTCCTGATAAAACAGAAAGGACTCATTTCAAAAAGTATTTTGATCTCCAAACTGATCTATATGAAGCTAATTCCTCCTCATGCCTTTTTCTTTGAGCTTCTATTTCTTTTTTACGGTCAATTTCCATTTCTTCTTTAGCTTTATCTACAAACTCTTGAAAAGTCATATACTCATCTTTGTATTTTCCCATAACTTTAGACATTCTTTGTTTTACTGATTCAAAATCTCCTATTACCGATTCAAAATCTTGTTTATTATCATATGGGATTAATCAAGAAACGATATCCCTAAAATCTTTTATTATACAATCTGTAGCTCCGGACAAGTGCTCAACAAAAAAACTCACTTTTTGTTTTTCTAAATTATTTGTTTCTAACATATTATTATATTTTTAATTAATATATTATATTGTTTTTGAGATTTAAGTCAAATAAAAAACTTCTTCATCAAATCTACCAAAATTTTTATAAAAAATATACTTAATTTTTACTTTATATTAAACTAACTTGTAAGTCAGACTATTTTAAATAAGTAATTTTTATTTTTTGTCAACAAAGGATTTTAGCCCTTTGTCTAGTAGAAATTTTTATTTTTGAAAAGAGAATATCTAGTTTGTTTACTTTAAATAAGAAGATATTGAAATATTCTTATTATTTTATAGATTAAAAAAATTCCAAAAACATATGCTTTTGGAATTTTTTTTAATCTAGCACCATATTCTACAAATAATAAAGTATTGTAGCTACAACAATTCACACAAGGCTTCAGGCAAAAGCTTCACTTGGTAAATGCCCCAAAGATTCCCTAAATCTTCTTTCTCAAATATGCTTATTTAATGCTCAAGCATGGAGTCATGCTTCATATCTAACATTTATAGCATCATATATTATTATCAAAGTAAATGAAAGTGCCAAAGCAAATAAATCACTTGTTATTCAATATTTCAAAGCAAATGCAGTAGTAAGAGATACAGATACGGCAGTATGTGCAGATGGCATTCATCAACTTCAAAAAGCTATGCTTAAATCAAGTTTTCATTTTGATAAATATGAAAATAAACCCTTTATAAATATGCTTAGAGCAAAAGCTATAAAAGGTATTATCAGTATATATTCGTAATAAAAATTCATACTCATCCTTTTTTAATATAAACTATTTTTTAATAGTATTTATCTTATATTGGATCGTTCAAGCATTGGAAACGACTTTAACTGTATCTCACTTCTTTTTTCATAAAAGAACTTTTCATATAGATGATTCATTTGATATTCTAGGAGGTTCTGATAATATATTTGCTTCTGTTGAACCAACTATTTTAAATTCTTCTTTCTCTTTATTTGAAATATTTTCTATTTCAACCGTACTTCATACTGTAACTTTATCTTTTGAACTATTATCTTCACTTATTATTTCAATATTTTTAAGATCTGTTTCTATATCAAGTATTCTTTTTTCTATTGCTGCTTGCTCATTTCTAGCATCTTCATATTCAGAATTCTCTGATAAATCTCAAAAAGATATCGCTTCTTTCAATTTTTCAGCTATTTCCTTTCTCTTTACTTCTTTTAAATGCTTTAGTTCTTTTTCTAACTTTATTAATCATTCCTTGGTAACAAGTATTTTTTCTGCCATAATTTTTTTAATTAATATTTAAGTAAAAATAATATTTTAATTTAAAATGTAGCCCCTAAATCATTTTTTATGTCTTCATAAAGGTTTCTTTTTATTTTAAATCAAAAAATTCTATTTGATTTTTCCAAAACTACCCTCACATATCAGTCTTCAAATCAAGGGTTAAGATTTATGTAAAAAGATTTATCTCAAAAATTATTAACCTCATTTGTACTAAAAGGTAGCTCATATGTCAAAACTTCAAATATATCCTTGATGTCTGAGTATATTTTGTTTCAAAAAAAATACAAATTTATATCCCTGTTGTAATACTCGAAATATTTATGTGGATATTCTCATGTCAAACCAAACAATCTAGGTTGGAGTTCTATTTCTTTTAGATCATATTTTTTAAATCTATTAAGTACTTCTATCTCTATATTACTAAGTTTAATTTCTTCTCTTTGATTTGAAAATTCTACTTTTTTTTCTTCTTGTATTCAAGGAGTTTTAACTTCTTCTTCTTCTTTTTTGTTTAAAATAACTTTTTCATCCCTATCTTTTTTTTCTTCTTCATTTCTTTTTAAGATGTTGCCACCTGCCAATCATGAAAATATATCGTCTCAAATATCATCATTAATGTTTTGTCTACTATAATCATTTTCTATAGATATTTTGTATCTATCGTCTGTATTTCATTGTATTGTATCACTGTGTCTAAGACTTTGTAAGAAATATCTATAATTATCACTAAATATAAAAAGAAATATATTTAGTATAAATCAAGCAAAAACTAATAAAAATATGTGTATTTTTTTAGTCATCAATTTTTTAATTTTATTTTTTATTCTTTAGTTGTACTTCAGAAAAATCTAATTCTAATGGTGTATCTCTTCAAAGTAAACTTATTATAACCGTTACTGTAGCTTTTTTATCATTTATTTTTGATATAACTCATGTATTTCATTCAAAACTTCCTCATCTTATAACAACTTGATCTCATTTAGAAAATTTTGTATTGTATACTGTAGCATTTTCTTCTATTTTTCATTTTAATTTTTCAAGTTCTTCTCCAGAAACAGGTACTGGTATATTTCATGCTCCTAGAAATCATGTAACATTTGGAGTGTTTCTAACTATATACCAACTCTCATTTGTAACAATCATATTTACAAGTATATATCATGGTAAAATATTTTTTTGTTTACTTACTTGTTCTCATGATACCCTTGTAGAAATAACTTCGTGAGTAGGGATAAAAACATCTAATATATATTCTTCCATATCTAGACTTTCTCTTCTTTGGAATATAGATGATTTTACATTTTCTTCTGTTCAAGATATAACTTGTATTACATACCATTCAGGTTTTTTTTGTGCCATATTTTATATTTTTATAAAAGTAAAATTAGGTGAGTTTTTTATTTTCAAAACATTTCTTTTAATGCAAATAGAGCTTCAGCAAAAATTGTTTCTGCTATGAAAAGGTATATTCCAAAAAGGGTTAGAGTGATAATTACTATAGCAAAAAATCTCGTTGTTTCTTTTTTGGTTGGCCAAACTACATGTTTTAACTCTCTAATAGAGTCTTTCAAAAAATTCATTTGGGTATTTGTTTATTAAAATAAAATTAAAAAAATGTTACTTTATTTCTTAGTAACATTAGTCAAGTAGGATTATATGTTTAATTTGTGTGTAGTCAAAAAAATAGACTACAAAAAGTACTTTTTTTGATGATTTTGGTATCTTTTAGGGATGTTTTGGTATAAAAACATCTTAATTTCTAATCATTCTAAAATTCTAAATAAGATCAAATGAAATGGGACGATTTCAAAGAAAAAGCAAAAAATCATTTAAATGGAAAATAATTCTTTTTGTAGAATCTCAAAAACTAATCTAAACCACTTGTTTAGCTTTATGTAAAGACAAAAGTTTTGCTTGGAAAAAAAAACTATGTTAATCTATTATTTGTACAAAAATTAAAAGACTTATAACCTCTAAACTTTAATTTTTGAAACTCTGCAAAATATAAACCTCCTCAAATATTTAATTTTTAAATAAAAAAATGAGATCTAAAAATATTTTTAGTTTTGTGTTGATTAGCATAATACTTTTAAATCAAACTTATTCCCAATATTCCATAAAAGATTCAAGTATATGAGCTACATTTCAAAATGGTAGTTCTGATAGTTATACTGCCAAAAATTCAGATTCTTCATATCTAAATTGAACTTCTAGTAATTATTCTATAAACTGAGACTTAAACTTATCTTACAAACAAGATTTTGATGAAGACTGACTTTTTGCTGATTTTGATTTGGATGATAATAATCCTGATGTAGATGATGATGGTATTATAGATGGTGAAGATTCAGATATGGATGGTGATTGAATTAATGATAATGGTAATGATTTAGATGAAGACTGATACAACGATGAAAGTGATGTTGATATAGATTGAGATCAAATATCAAATGAAATAGAAGACAATTCCCCAAATAATTGAGATGCAAATTCTGATGGAATAAAAGATTCTATGCAAACTTATGTTTCCTCTATAATAAATCTAGAAACCAATAATTATAATACTATTGAAAGCTCATGAAATAAATGTATAAAAATTAAAGGATTTGAAAGTATAAATTGAGATAGTTTATCAAATCCAAACAATGATGATTTTCCTCTTTGATTTTGGGATATAGAGGCAGAATGTTCTAATCCTTGAGAAGAACTTGATATACTAATATATCTTGACAAAGTCTATGATACATCTTCTTGGGTTTATAGAAAATATAATAAAGCTACTAAAATATATACAGATATATCAGATATAGTAACATATTCTAGTGCTATCGTAGGATGATCTACGGTTACAACTGTAACTTACTCTGTTTTAGATTGATGACCTTATGATGATGACTGAGTTGCAAACTGATTTATAGTAGATCCTGCATGACCTGTGATTTTAAATCAAACATCTAATAATAGTGGCAACTCAAATTCAAGTAGTAGCTCTAGTTCAAACTCTAGTAGTTCTAGTAGCAGTTCAAGTTCAAGGAGTAAATTGAAAGACCAATGTAGCAATTGAGATTATTCAGGAGATTTTTATGATGATGAATGTTGAGAAAAACAAGATGATGAGGATATAAATGAATTAGATAATGAAAGCAGTGAAGATATAAGCGAAGAAAAGGATGAAATTATAGATTTATATGAATATATTGATGAAAGAATAGATGAAGATTTAAATGAAGAGAAGGAAAATGATTTTATTGTTATAGATTTGGAAGATAATAAAAACCAAGAAAAAGATGAGAAAAATTTGGAAGAAATATTAGACGAGAATAAAGAATTGGAGTCTGTAAAAGATGATTTTGTAACTGAAGATAATACACAAAACCCTAATTATAAAAAAGAAATATTAGATGAGATAGAACTGGATTCTGCTCCTGAGATTGCTGTAGATACTATAAAAGAAAAAATAAAAGATTTAGAAGATACAGAAATTTTAGAAAAAATAATGCCTAAAATAGAAGAATCTTTGAAAGATTATAAAGATGAAATAGATTTTAGCTTTAAGTCAAAAAGTGTTTATATAAATTCAAGTAAAGAAGATATAGAAAAGGCTCAAAAGATTTTAAAAGATATAGGGCTTTATAGTGGAGATATAAACGGAGATTACAATACTATAATAGATATAGTAAAAAAATACCAAATTGACAAAGGTATAGTAAAAAATGAGTCTGAAAGATGATATTGATATTTTTGACCGAAAACAAAATTGCAAATAGAAAAGGATTATAAAGAATATAAAAACCAAAAACTATATTCCAGTATAGCATCTATATTTATTGAAAATCTTAGAAGACAAGATGTTGAAAAACAAAAGGTTGTTAACACACCAAAATATATAGATGTAAGGCAAGATTATCTTCCAGAGGTAAAAGAGATAAAATGGTGGGATAAAAGCTTTTGAATACACTACTTATTGATGTCTTATTTGTTATTAGCGTTAGCTTTTTATATTTGATATATGAGAATCAAAAAAAATCAAAAGCCAAAAGCTATAAAAAGATCATCAGGTAGACCTAGGAAAGTAAAGCCTAGTGAAAAATAGTCTTTTTTGCGAAAAGTAAAAGTTTATGATAAAATTAATTTGTGTTTTTTGAGAATATATATAATGCTGATTTTTTAGAGAAATGAAATAATTAGAATTATTATAATATTGTCAACAGAAGGCTTTAGCCTTTTATTAATAGTTCAACAAAGAGCTAAAGCTCTTTGTTGAAAAAAATTTAAGAATAGTCTGATTAAATTTATTTAAAAGAAAAATAATTGTTTATGTATAAATTTTTTAAAGGTTTTCTCGCTGTAATATCAATAGTAATTCTTGTATTTTTAATAAATATAAGTTTTTTCTCATCTGCAAAAACTGATAAAGAAGATCTTTTGTTTTTACAAGAAAATAAAAAATCACAGGATTTTGAGTCACAAGATGAAATAAATACTACAAGTATAGACTTTTTAGATAATATTTTTCATTTAAAAAAAGATAGTTTTGATTTAGAAACTAAATGAAAAAATCTAAAAATAGATTTGAAAGACTGAAGTTTTATCCTAGATTTGAATGATTTATCAAAAACCTATAAAATAGAGTCAAAGAAATATAATTTTAGTATTGATTTAAAATGAATTTGAAGTTTTTACATAGAAAACAAAAAAGATAGAGTTACTATATTTTCTATTAACTCTTCTTTGGTTTTAAATTTCTTGGATGATAGAGATAGTCTTGTAAATTCTTATTTTCTATATCCCCATGAGTTTATAAAATTTAACAATAATCAAAACTCTAGGTACAGAAATGTAGATTTATATAGAATAAGAACTATAACTAAAAATGGGTATTTCCAATATAAACTCTTAGCAGATAATGGAGAAAAATCAAAAATATCGCTTTTGGTTTGAGATAAAAACTCCAGTATCTTTAAATATTATACCAATTACAAAAAAAATCTCACAGATTCAAACAATTTGGTTTACAATAAAATAAATTCTATAAAAATCCCCTCTTTCCCATTTTCTTATTATATAGAAAAATACTATCAATATTTCATAAATGAAAAAAAGAAGTTGAGTTACCTACAAAACAATTTGTATAATAAGCTAATAAAATTGTTTAAGTCTAAAGTAGAAGATAGTAATTTTTTAATGGAAATAGAGTCTGATTTAGAAAAGTTAAAGAGTTTAGACGAAGAAAAACACAAAAATATATTGAGTTTAATAGATGAATTTTACAAGGTGTTGGTTTTGAAAAATGATATTGAGAAAAACAAAATATTATCTAGTTTCCTAGAACTAAGATCAAAAGAGTCAAATTTGGATGAACTGGAGAATTATATAAATTTAAAAAATATATATTTTAATTATGATTTTTTAATTTCAGACAATCTAGGACAATATTTTAGTATATTTTTGGATTGATATCTAGCTAAAAGCTGAATAAAAGAAGAAAATGAAAACTTTACATTGAATAAAAAAGAGAAATTATCAGAAATAGAGGCTTTTGTATTTTTCTTGAGAGAATATATATATGCTAATTCTTTCTCGGATAAGATAGAAAATATAGAATCAGATGTTTATATATTGTCTAAATACATAAACCTAAACAAGATGATATATTTCTCTGGAAAAACAGATGCTACCAAAATAAAAACTAGCTTGACTCAAAACTTGAAAATATTACAAAACTTAGAATGATATCTAAAAAACAATTTTTTTGAAGATGAGAGAGAAGAAAATACAGACCTTTTACTTTTGAATCAAAACAAAGTAAACTACAAATTTATAATAGATTTTGAAAATCAAGTAAACAAAATATTTAAACTTCTTCAAGATAATGTATCTATTTTAGAGAAAGCAAAAAGCTATAATATAATAGATGAGTATAAAAAATTAAGTATTTCTTTGGAGGAGAAACTATTTGCTTTGTGAGATTATGATAATTATAAACTTGAAAATAACAAAGAGTTAAAAGAACTCTATGATCTAACTACTTTTTGATATAATTCAGTAAAACAATATAACAAACTAGATATTGTAAGGTATTTGTTGCCTTTTGAATGATTGGATTTTTCTATAAAAAATATTACAAAATCTGGAAGTGTTTTTGATATAAAAAATATTTCTATTTTATGAAAACCATACACAATGTCCCTTGATCCTTATGCTTGAAATATAGTAAAAATATTTGATGATAAATCTCAAAATATGGTTGCTTCGTATAATCTAAGTGAGATGAAAATGCTTTTAGATGAAAGGTTGAAGTGAGCTTGAGAAGAAGAAAAATATAAATACGAGTTTAAGAATTTTTTTGTAGAGAGGTTTAAGATATGAACAGATAAAAAATCAAATTCTTCTTATGATAAGTGTTATTTTGAGAATAAAGTTTCTGATTGAATGTGAGGTTGTAAGGATATGGTGCAAGATAGTCCTGCTATTACAGTTATAAAGAGGGATAAACTGATATGACAGGAATTTAGAGTTATAAAAGATTTTTTCAAGATAAAATATGAAGATTTATATGTAACTGTAGACTGATGAGATGCTTTTATAGAAATATTAAAAGCTAGTATAAATTCTAGTATAAAAAAATGAACTAGTGATAAAAAATATATAGCTGAAATGAGGTCTTTGTATGATTTGGAGAATCATGAATTTTACGATATATCTTTTAAAATAAAAGAAGATAAAGAAAAAGGGAGTTATCTATATGATGGTGCGAAATTTGAGTTTGGTTCTAAAAGAGTTTATTTAACTAATTTGAAAAATTTTGTGAGTCAGGTTTTGAGTGATATAGAGTGAATAAATAAGTTTTATTCTCCCATAAGATCAGATATTATATTATCAAATGCTGTAATTTCTTATGATAACTGATATATTAATTTAAAGTTTGATAATGGATGAAAAAATGTTAGTATGAAAACTAAGGATTGAAAAATAGAATCAATAGAGGTTAATTGAAAAGAAATCCTTGATTTCAGTATAGAAGCAAGGGAGGTGTCTAAAATATTGAATAAATTAAAATAAAAATTATGAAAAGAAATGCAGTGGTAAAAATTTTTGCTTTTTTGGCTTTGTTTTGAATAATTGTATCTGTTGTAGGGGTTTGAATTTTGATGTTTTTTTGAAATCATAGCTATCCTGTAGAACATTCTCTAACTCCAGAAGAATTGCAAAGGCTTATAGAATCAAGGGATTTAGAAGTATTTTCTGGAGCTTCTGATTCTGTAGAGAGTGGGTCTTGATTGGGTGATTTATAGTTTTAAAAAAATTTGAGAAGCCTCTAAATGTTGCAAAAGGCTAAAGCCTTCTGTTGAAAGAAATTAAGGGGTAACCAAGAACTTTGGATTTTAAAAAATAGCAAAGGGCAAGAACAAAAAAGTGTGTTATTATTAGCAAGGGGTCAAGACCCCTTGTTTTTAATTTTTGTGTAAAATGATAGTTCTTATTTGGCAACTGATTTTAAGAATGCTTTTTCTGGGTGAAAAATACTAATGCTAAACTTTTTAAAAACATTACTTATTTATATAAAAGGAAAGATATATCAAAAAACCTCTTACTTACTGTATAAAAAATAGAACCACAAAAATTTGCTTTCATAAAATAGATTTATAGAATAAAGAAACAAAGTAAGCATAAAATATACTAAAAAGTAAAATTTTTCACGAAAATTTTAATGTTTTGGGAAATTTAATTTTTGGTAAAATTTAAAAGTAACTGCACAAATTATGAAATTTAAAAAACAAACTAATTCAATGACTATGCAAATGATAATTCTTTGCCTCGGGCTGAGTTAGTTTTTGTGTAGTTATTAATGTAAGTAAACAAAGATCAGCCCCTAGGGGCTGATTTTTTATTTCAACAAATAAGGACATAAAGCAACTTATTTACTACATGTTATTTTATTTTTAATTTTTTAAAAACCATGACAAAAATAATAAAACCATATCAATACTTACTTGAACGTTCAACAAGTGGGATAGTTCATTTTAACGATGTTTTTGCAGAAAATCCTATAGATCTAGATGCAGAATTAACAGCCACAACTCGCAATCTTGGAAATTTTTCAGATTTAAGATTTCCTATTGGTCAAAATCCAAAACTGGCTGACTATGGAATAAATTTGCTCAATGACTTGATCGCAGAACAACAGAGAATTATCAAACTAATTCAGAAAAAAACTGGAAAAGTAGTTAATCGAGATTTCTCGGGCAAAGCAGTAATTTCTATTGTGAACAAAGCAGATAGAAATAGCCATACAACTGCTGGTGGTAAAAACGGTGAAAATTTTCATTTGGCAATTACAAACAACGGGTTAGAAATCTATGCTGTACCACTAACAAGGTTGCAGGCCCTTGAAACACGAAATAAAATTCTTGCCTTGTATCGCATTCCAAATGAAAAGCTATATGTTACCGACTGAACTCGTGAACAATTTCGTTCTTCTATTATTGCAACAACAAGATACTTCCCCGAAATCTTAGAGCCAATCTTTCAATACGAGAGTGTGGAAGAATTATTAGAAAGAAAAAAATCAGGACAACATCCAGATGTAATTCCGCAACAAAAAAATCTCGCAGAGTTTGCCTTCTCCGACAAATTTGGTAATGTTAGAATTTCTGTAAAAGATAACAATAAGTTTAAAAATAAATTTGGAAATAAGCTTATTGGAGATACTTTGAGGATTAAGATTGGGGACTCTAAACTAGTTGATATGATATATGTAACATCGTTAAAAGAAATTCCAAGGGGAAAAATAGGAATATATCAAAATATAGCTGATGGTGAAACAAGTGGTGCTGGGTATTGGGAAATTGTAAAGAAAAGTGAAGATTGTAATAATGAAACGGAAACGGCAACAGTAATTTTGGAAAAAGTAAATTCAAATTTCAAGAATGAATCAATTTCTATCGTATAAAAAGGGATAAAAATTAAATTTTCCAAAACATAAATTCGTCCTTTAGATTGAGTATTAGCAAGGGGTCAAGACCCCTTGTCTTTAGTTTTAGAAAAGAATGAAACTACTTACTAAAAATAATTCTGTTTTCATCTCAAAGACCTATATTGATTTCAAAACCTTCACTGTGTTTAAATTCCTTCAAAATGTTTAAGTCTATTTTATCAAAACTACATAAATAGTTTATTAGTTCTCATTTTAGTTTTTTAGATTTATGTCATACATTTTTGAATACTCAGCTTTTCTCTTCAAAAAAATTTATCTCAAAATAGTTTTTATTTTGAGAGATTTTTTTATTAAAAACCTTGTGTGTTTGGGGAAGTAAATCAATTATTAAAAAGTCTTTTTTTATGGTAGTTTCAAAAAAGCTTTCTAAATCTTTTTCCCAAAAATTTTTTAGATTAAAACTAAATCTTGTTGTAAATTCTAGTTTATAGTTTGGGATTTTATCAAGTGGTTTTAAAAGACCAAAAAGAGAATCTATAAAAATAACTTTATCGTTGAAATTCTCTTTTTGGTTTTCTTTTAAAGAATTATAATCTATTGCTTTAAACATAACTCAACTGAATTTAAATATAGAATAGTTTGTCTCATTTGAGAAAAAGTTTTTAATTTGGTGTATTTCTCTTTCCAGCTTATTATCATCTTTTAGTTCAAAGATTTTTTTAAGTGTTTCAAAAGAATTATTGTTTATTAACTCAAACAAACTTTCATAAACTAGTTTTCTTTGATTTTTTAGCTCAATAAAAAAATTATCTTTTTTGTCTTCAAGCACTTTTTCGTATTTTTCAAATTTGTTATCTGGATTTTTAGACTTGGAATTTGGGAGTAAAATTATAAAATCTTTCATGTGTATTTTTATTAAATGTTTTTATGAATCTAAATTTAATTTTAGGTAACCAGCTTTTTTCTGATTTGAGCTTTTTAAATCCAAAAAGAAAAGATTTATTTTTTATGTGTGAAGATTATGGTCTTTGCACTCATTTTAAATTTCATAAACACAAAATAATCTTCTTTCTTGCTTCTATGAGAAATTATAGAGATTTTCTTATTTCTCAAAATTTTAATCTTAGCTATATAGAAATTGAAGAAGATTTTAATTTGAGTTTTGAGGGAAAACTTGAAAAGGTTTGTTTGGAAAAAAACATAGAAAAAATAAAAACTTATTTTATAGAAGATAAGTTTTTTAGAAATAGGATTGAGAGTTTTTGTAATACAAAAAAAATTGATCTTGAAATGATTGAAAGTCCAAATTTTTTATGTTCAAATGATGATTTCAGACAATATTTAAAAGATGCTTTAAATAAACCTTTTATGAATTCGTTTTATATTTTGATGAGAAAAAAGCTAAATGTATTGGTAGATGATAACAAAAAACCTCTTTTTAATAAATGGAGTTTTGATAGTGAGAATAGAAAAAAACTTCCAAAAAACACTTTTATCCCTCAAATTAAAATGGATATAGAAAACAGGAATTTAGAAGATGTGAAAAAAATAGTCGATAAATATTTCAAGGATAATTTTTGAGAGAGTGATAGTTTTTATTTGGCAACTGATTTTGAGACTTGCAAAGTATGGTTTGATAAGTTTTTGGATGAGAGGTTTCAATATTTTGGAAAATATCAAGATTCAATAGATGAAGAAACTTTTTTGTTTCATAGTGTTATTTCTCCTTATCTAAACTCTGGGCTTTTATCTCCAAAATATGTGGTTTCAAGAATACTTGAATATTTTACACAAAATAATGTTGAGATAAACAATATTGAGGGTTTTATAAGACAAGTAATTGGATGGAGGGAGTTTATGAGGGGAGTTTATAACAATTTCTCTTTAAATAAGAATTTTTTTAATCATAAGAATAGACTAAATAATAACTGGTACAATGGTAAAACTGGGATATTACCTCTTGATAATACTATTAAAAAGGTAGTTAAATACGGTTATTTAAACCATATTGACAGGCTTATGGTTGTTTCAAATATTATGCTTTTGTGTAGAATTAAACCTGATGAGGTTTATAGGTGGTTTATGGAAATGTTTGTAGATAGTTTGGATTGGGTTATGTATGGAAATGTTTATGGGATGGGGCAATATAGTGATGGATGAGTTTTTGCTACAAAGCCTTATATTTGTGGGAGTAACTATATTTTAAAGATGTCTAATTATAAAAAAGACAGCTGGTGTAGAGTTTTGGATTCACTTTATTGGAGTTTTATAGATGATAATAAAAAAGTTTTTGAGAAAAATGTCAGGATGAGTATGATGACGAAAATGCTTGAAAAAAAGGGTGAAGAGGAATTGATAGAGATGAAAAAAATTGCAAGTGAATTTATAGAGAGAAATACTTTTTAGAATTAATTAATAGAAATATGAGTGAAGTAAATGATAATGCTAAGAAATATTTTGATGAGGGTTATTCTTTGGGTACTTTAGGAAATCACCAAGAAGCTATAAAAAAATATGATGAAGCTATAAAAATAAAAGAAGATTATTTTGAAGCTTATTATTGGAAAGGTGTTTCTTTGTCTGAACTTAGAAAATATGAGGAAGCTATAGAGGAGTATGATAAAGCTATAAAAATAAATCCTGAATCTCATTATGCTTATAATAACAAAGGATACTGTCTTGAAGAAATTGGAAAATATGAAGAGGCAATAAAAGAGTATGATAAAGCTATAAAAATAAATTCTGAATTTGTGTTTCCTTATAATAATAAGGGGCTTTGCCTAAATAAACTTAAAAAATTTGAGGAAGCTATAATAGAGCTTGATAAAGCTATAAAAATAAAAAAAGATTATTTTGAGGCTTATAATAATAGAGGTATATCGTTAAAGAACCTTAAAAGATATGGAGATGCAATAAAAGAATATGATAAAGCTATAGAAATAAATTCAAGTTATGCTGAAGCCTACCATAATAAGGGGAATACTTTGGCTGAACTCTGGAAATATGAAGAAGCAGTAGAACAATATGAAAAAGCAATAAAAATAAATCCATATTACTATAAGGCTTATTACCATAAAGCTATTTATCTAGATAAACTTGGAAAATATGAAGAAGCAGAAAAAGAAATCTCAAAATCTTCAAATGAATATAAAGAATTATGGGAAATTTTTAAGAAAGACCAAGAAAAATTAGAAAGTGTTAAAGGCTTCTCAAAACCACTAAAAGAACTTTTATATGGAGAGAAGAAAGGGGAAAATTTTTGGGGAAAAACTAAAAAATTTTTTCTTGATTCTGGTTTTTTTGGAGCAGAGAGAATCTGGCTTTTAGCATTAATAATTTATTTAATTTTAAGTGTTAGTTTAGTCATATTCCATTTTCAAGAAATAAAAGATTTTATAGAAACCTCTAATAAATTTATTTATTTTCTACTTCCTAGCTCTTTGCTCTTTTTTACTCTTTTATCTTTTTTAATTTACAACTATATTTCTACTAAAAAACTAAGAATAGAAACTCTCAATAGATTAAAAGTTTATGAAATGTATGTGGCAATAAGAAAAGATAGAGAGGAAGGTAAAGAAAATAGTATAGAACAAAAAGATCTTGATTTATTTCTACCTGATATTTCAAAAGTTGTGTTTTGTGGTTCAAACAAAAATGATAAAACAAGTATAAATCTAAATCCTGCTATATCTATACCTAAGGAATAGTTTTTAGAACTATTTTAAATCTAGGTAAAGAAATGAAAGAGGTGAAAAAATTGCAAGCGAGTTTATAGGAGTAAAAAAGTTTTAGCTTTTCTTCTACCCCGGCCTGAAGGCACGGGGCTTTTATTTGTACTGAAATTTAAAGCTCTATCTCTTCAATCTTATTCTCTTCTTCTCACTGTTGTTCCACATAATTAGATATTATTTCTCAATTTATCTCTCATACACTAGATACAAAATATCATACTCACCATATATTTCATGTCTTCCAATACCATCTCTTAATTTCTTTGTAAAAATACCTCTTTATTGCCTTAGAACTTTCTCACTTTATATGTCATACTATTGTAGATATTGGTTTAGTTAACGGTATCCTACAATACATATGTACATTATCTTCTTCCATTCATATCTTTATTATTATTACTCATAGCTTTTTACTTATTCATCTTATGATCTTTTCCAATCTATCTTGTATCTCTTTTTCATGAATGGATTTCTGTATTTTGTTATCCATACTATATGGTATCTGACATCATATGTCGCATGACTACTTTTTTGGTATTTCATTCTCTCTAGTGTTAGTTTTTAACACTATTTTATTTATTCTATTGATTTTTTACACTTTTTTCTTTAGAATCGGCCTGAAGGCAACGGGGTTTAAAACCCTATGTCACAACACATCTCATTTATTCAATTTCTATCACTTACACCTTCGGTGTCTTAACTATCTAAAGATAGGGGTTTTTATCCCGATGTGTTGAAATAAAGAATTTGCTATTACAGTAAACTAACTTGCAAGTTAGTTTACTATATATATGATAAATAAACTGGGTAATATTTTTTCAAAAAGATAAACTTCTCACAAGATCAAAGGGCTAAAGCCCTTTGTTGACAAATAACAAAAATTATTTTCCAAATTAAAAATTTTATTTTAAAATATTCTAAATTGCAAGTGAGATTACTATAAATATTTAAAATTTCTAAATCAACAGAAGGCTTTAGCCTTTTGAAATATATCAATATAAACTCTAAAAATGAATTAATATGCCAAATAAAATCTGTCCTTTATGAGCTTGTTGTAAATTAAACTTTGACTATTAAAAAGAGAAAAAAGAGATATAATTAGATAGTAATTATATTCTAAGAAAATACCTATGTGAGAATCAAATCAAATAAGTTTTGTTATCCTAAACGAGCTAATTCCAGAAAATCATCAATATCGTAAATTTAAGAAATTGTGGAACTTTGATTGAGTAAATAAAATACTAAAAAATATAGATCTATGAAAAACTCATGTATGATATTGAGTAAAAAAATTATTTCTATGTTTACTAATCCAGTTTATGGAAGATCTATCAGATAGAGAGTTAGAGAAATATCTTGCAGAAAATTTAGCTGGTAAATGGTTTTGCTGATTTAAATTAACAGATAAAACTCCAGATCATAGTATATTCTCAAGAGCAAGAAAAAAGATATGAACAAAAGAACTATCAAAGATATTTGAAGATTTAAAAAATCAATTATCAAATAAGGGTTATATGAGTGAAGTGTTTACATTTGTAGATGCTTCTCATTTAGTTACTAAAGCTAATTTATGGGAAGAAAGAGATAAATGAATAAAAGAATGATATGAAAAAATGAATAATGAAACTCTTCCAAAAGTTGCTAATGATAAGGAAGCTAAAATTTGATCTAAGTGAAAAAATAAATTTTGGTATGGTTATAAAAAACATGCTAGTGTTGATATGCAATCTTGAATGATAAACAAGATAGCTATAACTCAAGCTAATGTAACAGATGCAAAGTGAATGAAGCATGTATTACCAAGTTCATGAGCAGTATATGCTGATAAGTGATATTGTATTTGACCGGCTGTAATATCAACAAAAAAGAAGTGATTACATCTATGTGCAATAAAGAAAAATAATATGAAAGATAAGAACAAGGATAAAGATAAGTTTTATTCTAAACTTAGATCTCCTTATGAGAGGGTATTTTCAAAAATGAATCATAGAGTGAGGTATAAGTCTGTAGTAAAAAACCAGTTTACTGCATTTATGGAGGCTATATCTTTTAATCTCAAAAGATTGGTTGTTTTAGAGGAAATCCGAATAACCTAGGTTAGTTTCCTTAGGTGGATTGTGTCTAAAATCCTAAATTTTATATAAATATGATTATAATTTAACAAAAAATAGATGAAACTTATAAATTTTTCATCTATTTACTACATTTTTTAATTAAAACTCTTTTTAAAATCAAAACGCAACAGACCCTTTATGTAAAGTTAGTTTTAATCATTGATATCGAATAAAACAAAACCAAAATATAGAATGGATTATTGTTTGCCCAAAATGCCTTATAAAAGCAAAAAAATCAGAATATTATTCATACTGATGAACATGGAAATCTAAAGAAAAACGAAAATGAAAATAAAACTTGAACATATAGATAACTTAAAAAGAGGTAAAAAATCATGATCAAAAATAGGATCAAGATGAGTTCCTCATCACTTGTATAAGTATGAAAATATAAAATATGAAAATGCACTAAAGAAAAAATATCTAGAAATAACATCAAAAGATAGAGTAAATCTTAGAAATTTATGGGAAAAAGTATGTAAGCTAAAATGATGGAAAATCTACATACTTGTAAAAGACAGTGAAAATGGAACTTCTAGGATACTTCTTGATGAAAAAATTATAGATTCAGGAGAAACAGCAGAAATGAAAAAGAAGATAAAAGAAATATTATAAAAAGGTGGGAGAAAATAAAAAATTAATAACTATTCTCAATTTTTATCAAACTAAGAAACAACAAAATGACTAAAATCCTAGATAGAGGACAATTCAAAGAATATAAAAAATGTTTAAATTGTGAAAGGGATTTTACGATAAGAAAAAAATGGAAAAACAATTTTGAAGAGATCAAATTTTGCTCCAAAAAATGTAGGAGTGAATTTAGAAAATAAGAATATTTTATATGGAACTTTGGATTATTTTATCTTTAATACCACCTCTTATTTGGAGTATTTTAAGCTTTTTAGATAAATTTTTGATAACATCTCACATCAAAAGACAAACATCATTTATATTTTATACAAGACTACTTCTATTACCAACACTAATACTTTTAATCTTAATAAATGGTTTTGAGATTATAAAGCTAAAACACATACTTATTTCAATAATTTCAGGGATAATATACATATATTGTTTTATCTTTTATGTAAAATCATTAGAAATAGAAGAAACGACAAAAGTACTCCCACTTTTTAGTTTAGTTACTATTTTTACATTTATATTTGATATTTTTTTGCTGAAAGAAGAGATTGAATTTTTACAAATTGTAGGAATTTTTGTAGTCTTATTTGGCTCAATTCTAATTACAAGTAAAAACCTTTTATCAATATTTAAGATAAGAAAAGTATTATTTTACATGCTAATTTGTACTTTTTTGCTAGCATCACATTATGCCTCAATTAAATATTTATCAATTTTTTATGATTTTTTATCAATTCAAACTTATATAACTTTAGGTAGTTTTCTTGCTTTTCTAATTCTTCTTTTATTGAAAAAAGAAAGAGAAGAAATTATAAGATGTTACAAAAAATTCTCAAAAAAGACATTGTCTTTATTTGTGTTAAATGATTTTTTAGATGTATGTGCAGCCATACTCTTAAATTTCGTTTTTACAATATCTATTGTTTCTTTGTCACATTCAATTACAAACATACAGTATGTTTTTATCTTCATTTTAGGAATTATTTTATCTTTGATTTTCCCTAAATATATAAAAGAAGACTTATCTAAAAAAGAGCTTTTTAGGAAATGATTTTCAATAATTATAATCTTATCCGGTATTTATTTTATTGTTTAGAAAATAAACATTTGGTTTGAAAATCTACCTTTTTTTCTTTTTTTGATATTTCTGGATTCATGAAAATCAGTTTTTTAAAAAATTTGAATTAGGTTGAACTAAGTGGGTAAATATATAAAACTTTATTTTTACAAGTAAAAAAGTTTTAGCTTTTCTTCTACCCCGGCCTGAAGGCACGGGGCTTTTATTTGTACTGAAATTTAAAGCTCTATCTCTTCAATCTTATTCTCTTCTTCTCACTGTTGTTCCACATAATTAGATATTATTTCTCAATTTATCTCTCATACACTAGATACAAAATATCATACTCACCATATATTTCATGTCTTCCAATACCATCTCTTAATTTCTTTGTAAAAATACCTCTTTATTGCCTTAGAACTTTCTCACTTTATATGTCATACTATTGTAGATATTGGTTTAGTTAACGGTATCCTACAATACATATGTACATGATCTTCTTCCATTCATATCTTTATTATTATTACTCATAGCTTTTTACTTATTCATCTTATGATCTTTTCCAATCTATCTTGTATCTCTTTTGTCATGAATGGATTTCTGTATTTTGTTATCCATACTATATGGTATCTGACATCATATGTCGCATGACTACTTTTTTGGTATTTCATTCTCTCTAGTGTTAGTTTTTAACACTATTTTATTTATTCTATTGATTTTTTACACTTTTTTCTTTAGAATCGGCCTGAAGGCAACGGGGTTTAAAACCCTATGTCACAACACATCTCATTTATTCAATTTCTATCACTTACACCTTCCGTGTCTTAACTATCTAAAGATAGGGGTTTTTATCCCGATGTGTTGAAATAAAAATGACTTTTTGGTTTTTAGTAAATATCTACCAGTAGAACTGGTAGCTTTAAATGGAAGCCCCTAGAAGGGGCTAAAATAGTTTTTACCAGTTTAAATCTAACTGATTTCCATCAATGGTTTTATCCTTATGTTGCTGATGTTGAACATAATTTTTTATCATATCCAAGTCAAGTCAAACTGTACTTACATAGTATCATCTACTCCAGAAATTCTTCGAGTACAGTCATTTCTTCTTACTATGTTTGTTATGAAGTATTATTGCACTCTTTCATTTCAATCTTCACAGAATTTCTGCAACAGAGTATTTTGGAGATATCCTCAAAACGAGATGAACATGATCTATCGTTATATTTCATTTTAATATCTCAAAATCATATCTCTTTGCAAGTTCATGAAATGTGTCTCGTATATCTTTTCTAACTGATTGAAAAAGTATTTTTTTTCGGTACTTTGGTACCACCACTATGTGGTAAGTGCAGTCCCAATTCACATGGGACTGCTTTGCGTATTTGTGGGACATATTTTTAAAAAGTTATTCCCCTCCTAGGTGCTTCCTAGAAGATTATACACAACTACCGGAACGGTAAAACCTGCACTACTCGCACCAGCAGAGCTGGTGGTTTAGTGTTGGATTAATTAATTTATGGAATCTATTGTAATAAATTTATCTCCTTTGATTTTTGTTACATAGAAATTTGATAGTAATTTAGCAAAGGCAAAGATAATTGCTGTTATAGCTATAGTATTAAAACCTAAATTAAAATGAATTATTAATAAAAATAATAGACCTGAAATTTTACCAAGCATAACAGAAATTTCTATCAAAGTCATGAACTCAACTCTGATGTCCAGTAAATGTTTTTTATTCTTGGCATACATACTCAATGAATCTTGAATCAAGGGGTAAAAAGGATTATTGGCAACCGAAAAAATGCTACTTAAAATTCCATAAATCAAAATGGAAATGAAATCCTGCTTAATTAGTAGAATAAAGATTAGTGCAAAATTTATTAGCCCTCAATATATTAATAACTTTTTATAATCTTTTTGCGAGTAATATTTTCCTACTAAGTAGTTAACTATAACAGCCATTAAAACTGTAATAAATTGATAACTACCAATTGAAAGCTCAGTTCCACTAGAAAAAAATAAAACAAGTCCTAATAATAGGGGTAATATGTCCGCAATATAACTCAAAAATGTGGATATAAAAGCAGTCCTAATATTTTTATCTTTTAGCAAGGCAGTTCATGTTTTTATTGGGGAATATTTATTTTTAACAAAGCTATTTTGTTTTGAAATAAAGAAGGTTGAAATTAATGCCAAGAAGGTAAAAATCATTGAAGCAGTAAAAATTTCTGCATAAGAAGAAACAATATTTCAGTTATTAATAACCAATAAGCTTGCTATTAAAGGAACCAATGAATAAGCTATTTGCTTTAATATATGGTGTATTGCTGTAAACTTTAATCTATTTTTAGGATTTGTAAGGTCAAATTTTAATAGATTATCTGAACTCCAATAAGCTCCATGTGCAATACCTCCAATTAATGCGACTGGAATTATGTATTGAATAATATCTTCTTTAAGAAAAAGGATCAAACCAAGAAAAACAAACTGTAAAACTAGACCTATACGTAAAGGAAAAAACCTATTATACTCTTTACTAATTTTTCAGGAAGGAAAGTAAGTCAAGGTATGAGCAAACTCAAATATAATATTATACAGGATAAGAAATGATATATCATTGGTTATTCTCCAAAAGTAGATATTTATTAAAAATTTAAAAAATGCCTCTTGGCTGTATGCAAAAAATTTTGTAACCAAAAAAGCCTTTAAATGTTTACTAAGATTTTTTAAAAGACTCATAATAATTAGGGTATTTATAAAAATAAATAGGTGGAAAAATTAAATAAAAATAACTCTGACAATTTATTAGTACTCATTTATTCAATAATAGAAATTTTCCATAAAAGACATACTTAGTTTTTATTTTAAGTAAAAGGTTAATTTATAGAATCTATCACGAAATGCAGTTTTTAGAAAGATACGATATACTCTAAAAGATAATTTAATTATTATAAAACTCAATCAATGTAAAGACTTTGTTTCTATCTATATAAAGATATAATAGGCATTATAAAGTACAAAAAAATGGAAAACATTGAGTTATTATACTTACCTTTTGTAGAGAATCATAATAAATATATCTAAATTATAAAAGTGATTGCACAAATTTAAATATTGACAAAAACATATATTAAAATACAATTATTTTCGTCAGGAGTAATATTTACCTTTGGCTAATCTTTAAAATTTTTCAAAAAAAGGAGTAATATATACTTATGGAACCTTGGATTTATTTACTTGTTACAATATCTTTAATGATTTTATTTTCTGTATTAGCTTATATTTTTCTTGTACATCCAATGATGAAGCAAGCTAAATTGCATAGATTAAATACTCAAAAAACAATCTCTGATATACAAGAAAAAATGAAGTCAGCAGGTAGAACTAAACCAGCTTAATAGCAAAGCAAATTTAATGCTTTTCAACCGTATTCCACAATCAAGTGGACGGCAATGAGTGGTGCCGAAAAACCACTCTTTTTTATTGTTTTAATTTAGAAATAATTAAGAGTCTGCAAATAGCATTTGAGTATAATCTCATTTAATAGCCAAAGCTTGATTATCATTTAATGTAACAATTCATCCTTTTAAATTTCCATATTTTTGTATTATTTTGTTCATCTTATCTTGATATCATCCCTTATCATAATGAGGTAATATCATCTTATCAAATAGTTTTATCCCTTCAAAGTTTGAAATATTTGCCTCATCAGGATTATCAATTGATTTTACTAATTCAATATCTGTTCATACGATAACTGAACCGGCACTTGAACCTATATAATAACCTCAATTTTCTACAAATTCACGAATTATATTATCAAAACCCGAAGAAACTACTTTCTCCAATAAATAAAAAGTATTTCCTCATGCCACAAAAATAATATTTATATTTTTCATTTTTTCTTCAATAGACTCTCTTTTTTCTCAATCTATATTTATGTCAATAACATTAAATCATAGTTCCAAAAGCTTATTTCTATCTTTTTCAATAAATGATTTATTTCTATAAACATCTCCAGCTGTAGAGATAAATCAAACTATCATTTCTCAAGGTATACATTGAAAAAAATCTATAAATTTATCCATTGTTTCCCATGCTTGGGAAGCTAAAAATATTTTTTTCATAATTTTCTTAAAATTTAAACAATTTTCCATCACCATTATATATTTCTTCATCCCATATTTTTACCTTTTCGGGATTACATTCAAATATATGATGACCATCTTCTTGCATTTCAGTAAAACTTACATTTGCTCAATATATTTTCTTGCTAATTTCTTCAGCTTCATCTCAAACAAGAACACGAGCTTTTCATTGAAATTGTAATCATTTTTTATCTTTATCGCTTTCTTTATATTTTTCAGTATTCAAAACACTCCAAGCTACCAATCAATTGTCTAAAATATGCTTTGAATGTTCCCTATCTATTTTTGATTCAAAGTAAAACTTATATCATTCATCACATTTAAAATAGACATTTGAAGTATATGGATTTCCTAATGTATCTTTTGTAGCAAGAACCATCATATTTGTAAGTCATATATAAGGTTTGAGATTTATCATCTTAAATATTTTTTAATTAAATAAATTTAAAAAATAATTTCTCAGTCTTTAAGAATTAAGAAATTATTTAGTTTATTATTTGGAGCGGGGGACGAGGTTTGAACTCGCACACCCAAGGGTTGAAGCCTTAGTACACTCACTCTGTTATGTTACCCCCGCAACACTATAAAAACCTTTCAAAATAGGCTAAAATAGTTGATTTTCAAAAAAAATTTGTGGAAACAATTCTATAAAAAATAAACTTACAGTCAAATTTTCTTTACAATAAGGGCTAATTTTATATAATGCCTGCCAACTAAAAATAATAAAAACTTATGCTTGAAAAACTAAAAGAAGGTATTAAGAAATCAATTAATCACCTAGAAATAGAATTTTCTAAACTACAGCTAGGAAGAGCAAACCCAAATCTTGTAGAATGAATAATGGTAGAACAGTATTGAAGTATGCAAGCCATAAAAAATACTGCTTCTGTTTCCTGTATGGATTCTCAAACCCTAAATATAAAACCTTGGGATAAAACTATACTATGAGCTATAGCAAAATCAATAACAGAATCAGGACTTTGATTAAACCCTCAAACTATGGCAGACAGTATAATTATAAAAATTCCTAGTTTGACGGAAGATAGAAGAATTGAATTATCAAAAGTAGCAAAAAAAATGGCAGAAGAAGCTAAAATATCTGTAAGAAACTACAGAGCAGATGTTATGAAAAAAGTAAAAACCTCGGAAGATGAAAAAGAAATTTCCCAAGATGAAAAAAAAGACCTAGAAGCAGAGTTACAAAAACTAGTAGATGAAGCAAACAAAGATATAGATAATCACCTGAAAAAGAAAACAGAAGATATAATGAAAATATAGATTTAAGAAAATATTTAAAAAACAAAAATTATTTTTTTAAATCAATTTTTTTCTACCCTATTTTTTCTTTTAAATGAACTTTTCCGCACCTTCCTTAAATTACTTTAATTTCCTATTTAATGCCTCATATTAACTTCTTCCAAATAAAAGCCTGATTATTTTTCTAACTCCTAAGTATAAAGTTAGTTTGAAACTTTGAACTCCTTTCTCAAATTTTGATCCCTTGATATAAAAAATTTAAATTAAACAAAAATATTATAATTACTTAAAAATACCAATGACAAAACAAAAAGATGATAATCAAAATCTAGACAACATAGAAGAAATTGACTTAGATTCTTTACTTTTAGATAATCTAAAACCTGAAGAAGAAATGGTTGATGTTAGTATTGAAAACTGAAAACTAGTTGAAAAAACTAGTATTGTATGATCAGGTAGAAAAGAAAGAAAATGAGATAAAATGCTTAAAGATAGAAGTGAAGATAGAAGAAGAATAGGTAAATGATTGCAAAAATTTATTGATATAGAAGTACCTAAAAAGTTTTTGGAAGATATGCCTGAGTGAATTCAAGAACTGATGATAAAAGGGAAAAAAGAAGGTAGGATTACACAAGATGAACTTATGTCTGCTATACCAAATGCAGAAGAAGATCTAGACTTACTTGATGAAGTTTATATAAGGTTTCTTCAGTTAAAAGTTGATATAGTTGATAATTTAGAAAAAGCAAATCTATTTGAACTAGACAAAAAATGAAAAAAAGAAAAAAAAGAATCTATATCTCTTACAGAAATAAGCGATGATTCTATAAGAATGTATTTAAATGAAATAGGTAGAGTAGAGCTTTTGACTTGAGAAGAAGAAATAACACTTTGAAAAAAAATAAGAGCAGGTGATCAAGAAGCTAGAAAAAAATTAGCAGCAGCAAATCTAAGACTTGTTGTGTCAATTGCTAAAAAATATATGTGAAGATGACTTTGACTTCTTGATTTAATACAGGAATGAAATGTATGACTATTCAGGGCAGTTGATAAATTTGATCCTGATAAATGATTTAAGTTTTCCACATATGCAACATGGTGGATTCGTCAATGAGTTACAAGAGCAATAGCAGATCAATCAAGAACAATTAGAGTTCCTGTACATATGATTGAGACTATAAATAAATTCACTCACACCTATAGGAGACTGACTCAGGAACTTACAAGAGAACCCCTTTTGGAAGAGTTGGCAACGGAGCTTGATTTAGATATAAAAAAAATAAGACAAATAATGAGAATATCTCAGGATATATTGTCTTTAGATTCTCCTGTATGATCAGAAGAAGATACAAGTTTATGAGATTTTATTGAAGACGATAAAAATGTTTCTCCAGATGATCAAACAAATATGAACTTATTGAAAGAAAACCTGTATGAAATGCTTGATTTCTTGTCTCCAAGGGAAAAAAAGATAATAATAATGAGGTTTTGACTTGATGGTTGAGATGTTCATACCCTTGAAGAAGTTTGAAGAGATTTTTGAGTTACAAGAGAGAGAATAAGGCAAATTGAGGCAAAAACACTTGAAAAATTAAAAGAACATCCAAATGCAGATAAAATTAAGTTTTTTTAAATTTTTGTTTTATTATGTTTAGGCAAAAAACTTATTATTTCAAATTTCTCATTCTATAAATCAAGAAATATATCAAAAAATAATTTTTTAAATTAGAATATTTAAATTAAATATGAAAGAATTAAATAAAATCACATCGCTTATTTTCACAAAATCTTTTTACTACAAAGCTATATCTTATGGTATTTTATTACTGATTTTGTTTTCTTTTAGTGATTTTATAATAATATTTTTTCTAACATTTATATTTGCTTACCTTTTTTACTCTATTGCTAAATTTTTAAAAGAGAAAGTAGAAGATATAATTTGTAAAAAATTAAAAAGTAATTCAAGTAAAACAATTTTCAAAAAATATTTCAGTTTAAACCTAATAATAGTAATAGAGTACTTTTTATTTTTACTTATTTTTATTTCTATAATAAGTGGGGCTGTACCAAAAATTCAATCAGAATTAACAGGTTTAGCTAATACTATACCCATACTACAAGACCAGCTTAACAATATAAAAGCTTTTTTATGAAATATAAACAAGGATTATACAGAAATAGGTTCTACCTTGAAAGAGGCTTTTTCAAGTAGTGACTACAAACTCTTTATAGAAATTTTTAATAGAGCTAAAAGTGCTTGAATAGTACTCTTGCAAATAGTTTTTTCTTTGATTTTAAGTTTGGTTTTTTTACTTGATAGAAAAAGATTAAAAAGTTATTTATCATGAATAAAAAAATCTAACTTCTCTTTTTTATATAATGAGTACAAGATTATTTTTGACAAAATAATAAGAAGTTTTGGATTAATAATAAAAGCTCAATCATTAATTGCTCTCATTAATACTGTTTTAACATCTATAGGTTTATTTATAATATGAAGTGTTTTTATGCAGTGAATATGATTTCCCTATTTACTGACACTTTGACTAGTTGTTTTTATATTTTGATTTGTACCTGTACTTTGAGTGTTTTTATCTAGTATACCTATTTTGATAGTAGCTTATTCTTCAACTGGATCAATTGCTATGGTAATAGCAATAATACTTCTTATAATAATAATACACACCATAGAAGCATATTACCTAAACCCTAAAATATTTTCTAATTTTTTAAAACTTCCTCTAAGCTTGACTTTCTTGATACTTTTTATTTGAGAAAGACTATTTTGAATAGCAGGGCTTCTTATATGAGTAAGTTTGTTTTATTTTATAGCAGAGCTATTAAAAGATTTTGATGGAGCTATAAGTAAGCTAAAAACGAAAAAGGCTATAGCTAGTAAGAAGTAGTTTTTTGTCAACAAAGGACTTTAGCCTTTTGCTATTAAGGTTTATGAAAAGTCTAAAAAGTTTCTATTTTTGAAGAAATATCCCCAGTTTATAATGAGGATATTTTTAATTTTACTTGTTATTTATACATATCATAATAAAACTACTTATATATAGTATATGTTAATATGTTTTTATTTAGTGCCTAAAATTACACTTTTAACTTCATTTATTTTCATACTGTATTGTTCACCCTTTTTTAAATCTTTTATACTCATTAGGTTCTTCTCCATTTCATCTTCTCAATTGATTATCACAAACCTTATTCATTTTTTATCAGCATACTTAATTTGTTTGGCTAATTTTGTCTCACTATCTAAATAAAACTCTGTATTTATTCACTCTTCCCTTAGATATTTAACTATTTCTAAATTTTTTTGAAGAAATTCCTTTCATGTGTTTAAGACCAAAACACTACTTACAGTTTTAATATCATAATTTATCTTTCACAAACCTGATAATATTGATATTAATCTTGATAATCAAATACTACATCATACTCAAGGATATTTGTCTCAAGAAAAACTAGAACATAAATTTTCATACCTACCACCAGAAGCTATACTTCATATATTTTCAGCTCAAACTATAAAAGTTTCCATTACGGTTCATGTATAATAGTTCAAACCTCTTGATATTGTGGGGTTTATTTTTATGTAGCTTTTATCAACTCAAATATTTAATAAATTTTCATAAATATATTTTAACTCTTCAATTCCTTCAGAAAGTAAATTAGGTCAGCTTAATTTTTTGAATTTTTCAAAAAATAACAACACATCTATTCAGTCTTTTTTTTCAGATAATTCTATTAAATTAAATATTTGCTTAATTTCTTCTGATAATAAATTCTCATCTTGAAACATTTTTTCAAGATTTTCTAAATTTAGCTTATCCTTTTTATCAAGTATAGATATAGCTTTTTCTATATTTTTAACACCTATAGCCTCTAAAAATCCTCATAAAAGTTTTCTATTGTTTATATTTATTACAAATTCTCAAAAATTTAGTTTTAAAAGACTATTATACAAGGTAGATATTATTTCAACATCTGCAAATAAAGGAAGAGAACCGTTTCATATTATATCAATGTCTGCTTGATAAAATTCTCTATATCTTCATTTTTGAGGTCTCTCTCATCTATAAACTCTTCATATATGCTGTCTTTTAAAAGGAAAACTTATTTCTCATTTATATTTTGAAACATACCTAGCTAAAGGTACAGTTAAATCAAAACGAAGACCTATTTCAAATTCATTTTTGTCTTCCGATTTTAGTCTTTTAACTCAATATATTTCATTTTCTTCTACTCATTTAGCTAGTAGAGTTTCTATTTTTTCTATATTGGGAGTATCTATGGATGTAAATCAAGAAAGTGAGTAGTTTTTTTTAATTATTTCTTTGAAATTCTCTTCAACCAAATAAGCTTCTGGAAGTTTTTCTTCAAATCAAGAAGCAGGTTTTAAATCTATCATTTTTTAAAATTATATTTAAAATTAAAACAAATATTAATCAGTTAATGCCTTTTTCAAAAAAAATTTATTTGACAAACATATAATAAATTATTATATATAAACACTCTGTCTTTTATAGCAGATTATAGTAGTTTCTCTTTTTTAAAAAACTAGGAGGTTAAAATGCTTAATATTAGCGTTTGCAAAGTCTTTATTACAGAAGATGAGATAACAAATCGTTACTGTATACAAACTAATAAAGGACCTATTAAAATAGTTTCTGAAATTAATAATCTTTACTCATCAGTGAAAGGTTTGATAAAATCTTATTTAAATGATGGTGGTTATACTATTGAAATAAAAATAGACTTTTGTTATTCAAGAAAGATTGTGCATGACAAAAATTCAATTCCAAGACTTTGTTTACCCTTATCAGATGATGAAGTATTGGAGTTTTGGAAACACTTTAATGATCCAAATTTTGGATTGTAGGTACTTTACAATAGCCACCAGAAATAATTTCCGGTGGCTATTTTTTTGAATTTTTTAGTTATCTATTCAAAATAATCCCTGTCTAGTTTTTGAGCAAAAGAAAATCAACTATATTCATCTATAGCAGAATTAATACCTATAAGAGATCAATCTTGCCTTATCAAAGGAGTTCAGCTATCTCATAAGCCTAATTTTAAATTTGTTTTTATTAGACCTTTTAATTTTAAGTCATCTATATTTTCATCCAAACCTGTAATTTCTCAATAAACCCTTTCTCAATCCTTTATATAAAAAACTCTTTCTCAAACTTCTAAATCTTTTGGAAAATTTGGTATAATATAATCTTTACTTCAAAAATTTTTTATTCTTCAAACCAAAATATCCCTATCATCATGTATATTCAATAAATCAAAACTATAATTTCTATCTCATATTTTTATAAAATAAAGTCAAATATCTTGATTTAATATATGCTTTGAAGTTAGAAACAAACCTTTTTCATCTATTAAAAATCACTTTCAAACGGGTAAAAAACTTTCTATATTCTTATAGCTGTGAGTTTTTAGTTCTTTTGAGTCAAGATTTATATTTTTTTTCAATAAAATTTGAAATACAGAACTTTTTATATTTATCTCATAAGGTTTAGAAAATCAAATACAAAAATATAATAAAAGAAAAAAAATAAGTAAAAAAGGAAGAATTTTTAAAAAGGGTTTCATTTATCAAAAAGTTTAAAAAATATACTTCTGCAAAAATATTAAAAATAGCCTCAACACACTACTTTATACAAATTTTTATAAATAAAAAATAGATTTTTATTGTTTTTTTCTTATAATCCATCAAATTTTTTTATTTTATACAATACATTAAACCAAAAGTGACAAAAAGATGTCTATATTTTATAATGTGAGTCTCTGGCTCTGGAAAATGAACTTTAATTAGAAATTTAAAGAATAAAAATATAGAATGATTATGCTTTATAAAATCATATGTCACTAGAAATATGCGAAAAAATGAAATAAACGGAGACGTTTATTATTTTTTATCAGAAAAAGAATTCCAAGAATCCATAAAAAAAGAAGAGTTTTTAGAATATGAATTAGTACATAAGCTGAATTATTATTGAACCAAAAAAGAAGATATAATAAACTGATTAAAAAGATGAAAAAATTTAATAAAAGAAGTAGATATCAGAGGACTTAAAAACATATTTAAAAATAATCCCCAGTTAAAAAAACATATAATATCTATATTTCTTGATATACCAAAAGACACATTGGAAAAAAGAATATTAGAAAGAGAAAAAGATATATGCAGAAAAGAGCTTGAAAATAGAAAAAAAAGCATTATATATGAAAAAAAACAAGCTAAAAAAATATGTAACCATATTATAGATACATGAAATAAAACACCAAAAGAAGTATTAGAAGAAGTTCTAAAAATAATAAAAAAATATGAAAATTCATATAATAACGATATTTCCCGAAAGTTTTAGTGGTTACTTTTCAAGTTCAACCATATTTAGGGCAAATAAAAAATGACTTTTTGAGTATGAACTTTACAAGCTAAATGATTTCTCAGATAAAAAATTTAAACATGTAGATGATAAAACATATGGAATGCATGGTCAAGTGATATCCCCAAAACCTTTGGCAGAAAATATTGAACATATTTTCAAAAAACTTAGCAAAAAAATACCTGTTTTTTATATGTCACCTTCTTGAGATTTGTTGAGTCAAGAAAAGGTAGAAAATTATTATTGTAAACTTAAAGACTTTTGAGAATTTATAATAATTTGTGGGCACTATGAATGAATAGACCAAAGAATAATAGATTTGTATGTGGATTACGAAGTAAGTATTTGAGAGTATATTTTATCTAGCTGAGAATTGGCAAGCCAAGTATTCATTGATACTATCCTTAGGCATATACCAGGAGTAATTTGAAATGAAAAAAGCCTAGAGGAAGAGAGTTTTTCTTTAAAACTAAATAGAAGAAAAGAATATCCTTTATATACAAGACCAAAGAATTTTAAGGACTTGGAAGTTCCAAAGGTGCTATTATCTTGAAATCATCAAGAAATAGAAAGGTGGAAAATGAGAAATCTAAAAAAATAAATTTATATCTATGTTTGATTTATCTTTTAATTACGCGATAGAAATAGTAACACTTAAAAATGTTATAATATTTTTCTTGCTTTACTTTTTTGTAATATGGATGTCAATTATTATTTGGGTTATAAAAGACATAAAAAATAGAACGGATAATATATTTTTACAAATCATATCTATTCTAACAGTTTTTGTATTTACTCCCTTTTGAATCTTTTTATATCTTATTATAAGACCTGCAAAAACTCTTTTTGAAAAATATTACATGGAAGTTGAAAATAATTTGGATTGTTTATGAGAAGATGTAGCAGAAAAGATATGAGAAAAAAATTTTAGTGAAACAGTATGTATAAAATGTGGAGAAAAAATAAGAGAGGAATTTAAGTATTGCCCTTATTGTAAGGTAAAAATAAAAAATGCTTTTGGTTAATAATTTTAATAAATTATTCTGAAACTATTTTGGTCTGTCAACAGAAGGTTTCAGCATTTTGGATAGCACAATTTTTGCAAAATAAATCCTATTTCAAATTAAACCAAAATTAATATATTTCTTTAGGCAAAGAGCTAAAGTTCTTTGCACTTGTAAGAAATCTCTATTTTTGAAAAAGCCCACGGTTTACACCAAGAATGATTTTAATTTTGATTGTTATTTAGTAATGAGTATATAAAACTAAATTGCAAATTAAGTTTTTATATTATCCCAAGATCAAATCAAAAATTATTTGAAAAATTTAATTTACAACAAAAATAATTTAGTCTCTACAAATCATCAATTAAATTTTCAAGTTTTTCTAAATCTTTTTCTTCTTTATCAAATTCACCAGATTTTTTAGCTTGGTCTATTTTTTTCTTAGCTTTATTCTTTTGTTCTTCTATATCCTTTACGTATTTTTTCATCTGAGATTTAGTAACCTTTACTTTTCTAGAAGGTGGAGCAAATTCAGACATAAGAAAAATTTAAAAGAGTAAATATTTGAGATTTTAAGAATTTTCTATGTTAAGTCTTATAGAAGGACCCATTGCATTGCATATATGAATAGAGTTTATGTATTTTGATTTAGCTCAGCTTGGTTTTACCTCTTTTATAAGGTTTAAAAAATAGTTTAAATTTTCTATTAATTTGTCTTTACCAAAAGATAATTTACCAAAAATAGAATGAATATTACCATGTTTATCAGTTCTAAATTCAAATTTACCTGCTTTTATTTCTTTTATAGAGTCTATTATATTATCAGTTACTGTTCATGCTTTAGGATTGGGCATAAGTCATTTTGGTCATAAAATTCTAGCTATTTTACTTAAATGTTTCATCATAGATGGAGTAGTTACTATAGAGTCAAAATCAAGAGAAATATTTCAACTAGATATATCATTTATCAAGTCTTCTCATCAAGCTACATCTGCTCATGCTTCCATTAAAACATCTTTATTTTCATCAGATATAGCACATATTTTTGATTTTTTACCTGATCAATTAGGTAAACTACAAGTTGTTCTTATCATTTGATCTTGATACTTAGGATCAAGATTTAAATTTATATGAATTTCAACAGTTGGATCAAATTTTACAGTATTTGTTTTTTCAAGTAATTCTACAGCTTCATCTACATTATAAGCCATATCAGAGTTAACAAGCTCAAAGGCTTTTCTATATTTTTTTCCGTGTTTTGACATAGTTATTATTTTATAAAATAAAAAGGTGAAACGATATTTTTAATCAATGAATTTTTCGTTCATTATCTAATATCTCCCTTAAAGTTTTTTTATTATATATTTTTTAATTTTTTATCAAATTCTTTTGATTTTTCCAGTTAATTTGAAAAGTTTTTATAAACCTAGATTGGATAAAGCTTTTGTAATAATCAAGAGAAAAAATAAAAAGGTAAATATTTTTAGAAAAATAAGCAAAAACCTGTCATAAACAAATAGTTTTAAAATTTTATAAAATTTGTATTATAAAAATATTTTTATATAATTTTAACTTGATTTTAAATTTATAAAAGAAAACAATGAAAAAATTAGTAATAATTTCAATATTAGCTCTTGTAGCAGGACTAAATGCATTGTACCTCACATATAATGCTTATTTAATAAAATGAGACAAAAACACACCTTCATATATGGTAGGAATAGAAGAAAATGGAAACAAAATGTGATTTGCATGTGATTTCAACTCTACTTTTTCTTGCTCTTGAGTTTTCAGCCATGATTTTGCACGGCTTTTTTGAATCCCCTTTTCTCTTTTAGCCCTTATTGTTTACCCTACAATACTTATTTTATCAATACTAGCTATTAAATGAAAAGTAAAAAATATTTATAAAATTCTTACAATCATAGCTAGTCTTGGTGTATTATTTAATTCTTATATAATATTCAATGAATATTTAGTATCAACTTATTGTGTACTTTGCCTTATATGTAGTGCCATAATAATAACAATTCTAATACTAAGTATTATGTGAATGAAAGAATCTAAAAGTAAATAATATAATAATAAATTAAATATGGGTATTAACTTTAAAATACCAAAGGAGACTGATTTCGAAGAAATAGTAAAACATTCTGAAGGATGATTGGATTGAGCACCAAGTAAAGATACTTTTTTATCTTTGTTGGAAAAGAAATCTTATTATATAGCTCTTCAAGATAATCATATTGTATGATCATTTTCATTTGTAAAAATGTGGGATGATACAATAATGATACAATACCTAAGAGTAAAACAAGAAGAAAGAAAAAAGTGAATAGGAAAAGAAATTTTGAAATTTATAAATGATCTTTGAGTAAGAGAAAAATATGAAGAAATAATGTCTACTGTACTTTGTAACAACGAAACATCTATAAATTTTCATAAAAAAAGCTGATTTAAAGAATCATGAATTATTAAATTTTACGGTGGAGATGAATTAGTGTTTTTAAAAACTATTGAATAATATATTATGCAATACAAGGTTTTTTGATGCAAGGTAAATAAATATTACACTGACAAATGGTTAAATTCTTCTTATCTAAAAAATAAATCTGGAGTATTTATAGCTAGCTGTGTAGTAACAGATAGAGCAAAAAGAAAATGGATAAAGTTTATAAAAGACATATTTAAAAAATATCAAGAAAACTCTATAAGCAAAGAAAAAAAACTAAAAATTCCTAAAAATTGGAAAGTTTATATATCAGGATGTGGAGCCTTCAAGGAATGAAAAGCACAAGAAGATTTTTTTGATTTGTATAAAGATTTACTAGAATATAAGGAGTTTATAGAAGTATTATGAGAAGATTCAGATGAAAAAATCTGAAAATGAGAAGAAAAGAAAAAAATAGACCTATCAAGCATTTCTAAAAAAATTAATAACTCTTGAATTTATACAAAAAAATTTGTTTTAATACAGTGAGGATGTGATAGTTTCTGTACTTTTTGTTTAACTGTACAAAAAAGAGGAAGGCATTATTTTAGAAGTAAACAAGATATTGCCTCGGAAATAAATGATTTTGAAGAAAATTGATGAAAAGAAGTAGTTTTAACTTGAGTAAACTTATCAGCTTGGGGTCTTGAATCAACAAATGATATAGGAAAATCTAAGTTTTCAGAGCTTTTGGAATATTTATTGAAAAACACAAAAATTCCTAGAATTAGAATAAGCTCTATGTGACCAGAATTTATAGATAAAAAATGCTTAAAAATATTCGAAAACAAGAGAATATCTCCTCATTTTCATTTTTCTATTCAATCAGGCTCTAGCTTCATTTTAAAAAAAATGAGAAGGCACTATGATTGAGATTACATAAAAAAACTCCTTTTAGATTTAAGAAAAATAAAAAGAAAGGACAGGGTAAAAATTTGAATATGAGCTGATATAATAGTTGGATTTCCCGAAGAAAGTGAAAAAGATTTTGAAGATAGTTTGTCTCTAATTAAAAAGTGTAATATAACAAAAATACATGCTTTTCCCTTCTCTTCTCATAAATTTTGAGAAAGTGTTCCTGCATGATTTTACAAAAATCAAATTTCGGACAAAACAAAAAAAGAAAGAATGAATAAAATAATATCTGTATCTGAAAATATTAGAAAAAATTTTATAAAAGATAATAAATGAAAAAATCTTGAAGTTTTAGTAGAGTTGGTAAGAAAAGATTGAAGTTGGAAAGGTTGGAGTGAGAATTATATAGAAGCTAACAATAGCAATTTTGAAATAATTTCAGGGAAGGTTTGAAAAAATGAGATAGTTTCAGGAAATTTGTTTTACAAAAAATAAAAGAGCAAACAGCCTTATATATTTAGAAGGCAAAGTACAGAAAAATCAATACAAAAAAGATAAATTGTTTTTATTTTGCTTAATATAATTCTGTAGATTGCCTCCTTAAAGGTTTTTACTCTTTAATTATCCTCCTTTTATCTCAGACTTAGTCAATTCAGATATATCCCCTTTTATTTCCTTAACAGAAGTAACATGAGGTCTGGATTCACTATGTGTTTTAGATATATATGGGCAGTTTGTATATACATTACCTTTGCTAATTATTATTAAAGCACCAGGTGATGAAAGCTCATCTGTAGTTATATCAACGAGGGCTTGAGCCTCTTCGCTTTTTACTCCTATGAGCTGATAATACACACTTTTCATATTATTCCTCCAAATTGTTTGAGTTGTGGAAATGTTTTTGCCTAGTAAAACAATTTCACTAAGCAAAATTTATTCTAATTAAAACTTAAAAAAGTCAAACTTTTTTCTTAAATTCTATTAAAATAACCACCCCTAAAAAATGTTTTATCTCATTATAACAGCAGGAATAACTCTAGATTTATACACAAAAAGCCTTGCATCAAAATACCTAGAAGAAAAATATAATATCCTAGGGGATTTTTTGTTTTTAAAGTATAGCGAAAATACATGAATTGCCTTTAGTATACAAATACCTTTTTTGAAATACTTAACTGCTATTATTATAATTTTAGTTTTTTATTATTATTTATTGGAGAGAAAAGCAAGAAATAATTTAAAATTGCTAGATTTAAGTTTTTGATTAATATTGGCTTGAGCTATTTGAAACGGGCTTGAAAGAATTTTAAACTCAAAAGTTATAGACTTTATATGAATTAAATATTTTGCTATATTTAATCTCGCAGATATTTTTATAACAATTTGAGCATTGATTTATCTATATATTCATATCTCAGAGATGAGAAACTTAAAATTAATTCGTTAAAAAACCAAAATATGAGCTTTTGACCAGAAAAAATAGAAATAAGAGACTTGGGGATTATTTCACTTTGAGCATTTGTTAGTGCTATTATCTGATCAATAATTCTTTTAATATTGATTTTTTCAATTTCGTCTTTTATGAATGTATGAAGTGCCTTTAGTGTAGCAAGAACTTGAGCATGAGAACAAAGCGCAATATTTCCTTTAACCCTGTCTGTAATAACATTTCTATCTACGAGTCTAACCGTTTTTGTAAACTACTTTTTTCTAAATTTTGCAGCACCCGAAAGATATAAAAAAAACATAGTAATATTTGGACAAATTGCATTTTTCACATTTCTAACCTATCTATTCGTTCTTCCTGTCTATATATATGTAGGATTAATAGATTATGATTACATAATGATAACCTTCCTATTTCATACAACCATAGTTATTTTTGGAACAAGTCTAATTCTTGAAATATTAAACAATTATAGATATGTACTTGTATCTGTTTATTGATGTTTTGTTTGAATATTTTTTTCTATGATTATAACAGGACTTATTTTTTCAAGTTTTGAGTCTGGCAATGCTAAACTAATCTCCCTTCTTTTTTTAATGCCTATAATAAACCTTTCTCAAGTATTTTTTAAGGGCCTTTTTGATTTTTGATATTTTCATTACAATAGGCTGACAAATCAAGATCAAATAGGAGATATTTTTTATCAAATAGAAAATGAAGAAAAAGAAAAATTAGCTGAAGAAGAAGAAAAAAATAGTATTTAATGAAAAGATAAAAGATTATTGAAAAAGGAAGACAATTTATATTTATATAATATAAATTGAAAATAAAGTTGCATTTTTTATAAAAAAATAATATCATAATAACAAAATTAATACTAATTTTGTTATTATGATTACAAGATTTATAGAAAAATTTATTTGGGAAAGAATCTTTAAGTGAAAAGTTATTATTATATATTGAGCAAGACAGGTTTGAAAAACCACTGTTTGTCAAAAGATAATAGATGATTTTAAATTAAAGACTAAGTATATAAGGTGTGATCTATTTAATAACCAAGAAATACTTGATTACAAAAAACCTCAAAAGTTTATAGATAGTTTTAGAGAATTTGATCTAATAGTTTTAGATGAAGCACAAAATATAGAAAACATATCAATTATACTTAAAAATTTAGTAGAAATATACCCCAAAAAACAGTTTATAGCCACTGGATCAAGTAGTTTTGATTTAGCAAATAAAATAAATGAACCCCTTACTTGAAGAAATTTTAAACTAAATCTTTACCCGTTTTCTATAAAGGAAATAAAAGATTATCATGATAGTTTTTATATAAACAATAATCTTGAAAATTTTTTAATATATTGAACTTATCCGGAAATTGTTTGATTGGATATTGAATCAAAAAAGGAAAAACTAAATTTAATTACTTGAGATTACTTATACAAAGATATATTTAAGTTTGAATGAATAAAAAAATCAAGTTATATAAAATCTATATTACAATTATTAGCCTTACAAATATGAAATCAAGTTTCTTACAATGAAATATGACAAAAACTTTGAATAAATCATATAACCGTGCAGAAATATATAGATATATTGGAACAGGCTTTTGTAATCTTTAGGCTTAGAAGTTTTTCAAGAAATCTTAGAAATGAAATTACAAAGTGAGTAAAAATATATTTTTATGACTTGTGAGTTAGAAATAGTCTTATACAAAATTATAATTCATTGAATTTAAGGCAAGACACATGATGTTTATGGGAAAACTTCTTGGTTTCTGAAAGGCAAAAACATTTAAACAACAATATGCTTCATAGAAATACTTATTTTTGGAGAACTCACATACAAACAGAAATAGATTATATAGAAGAGTATGATTGAGAATTGCATGCTTACGAATTTAAATATTGAAATAAAGAGGCAAAAATACCAAGAAAATTTAAAAATACATATAATCCTAAAAACTTCCAAAATATAAATAAGGATAACTATATGGATTTTATAAACTAGAAAAAAGATTATAAAATATTGTTTATAAAAAACCTTAAAAATATTTTTTAACAAAAAAACCATGCTTGATTTAGCAAAACAAATAATAGACTTTTATTTTAAAAATTTAAGAACCCCAAAACTGGATGAAATTGAAATAAAAGACAAATCTCTTTTAGAAAGAAAAGCAAGTATTTTTGTTAGTTTATATGTTTCCCAAGAAATTAGATGAAGTTCTGGTAACATAAAAGAAATAGAAGAAAATATAGTTTTAGAACTTATAGAAAATATTATAAATGCATTAAATGATCCAAGATTTGAAAAAATAAAACTAGAAGAAAAAGAAAAAATAAATATTAGAATAGATGAAATTATAGATAGATGAAAACCTCTAAATGATGGTGAAATAAAAAATATAGATCCGTCTAAATTTGGTGTATTAGTAATAAAAGCAGATTATGAAAAATCAGCTACTATTTTACCAAATATATCAGGTAGTTTGATGACTTGAGAAGATTTTGTTGGTGTATTGAGTAAAAAACTTGAAGAAGATTTTGATGATAAAAACTATCTTGTCTATAAAATAGAAACAAAAACCGAGAAATCTGAATAACTATAGTTATACAAATAATAAAATTTTAAAATCTTATGTCGGATAAAGAATTACTACTTTTTAGTCTTTTATTTTTAATATCAGCCCTTCTTATAGTAACAATTTTTTTGGTTACAAAAAAAAACTCTAGTAACAATTCTTCTAAACTTATTCAAGATCAAATTTTTAATCTTTCAAAAATATTTGATGAAAAACTAAGCCAAAACAATAAAATCATAAATACTAACCTGTTAGAAAACTTAAAAACTAACTCAAATATATCTAATAAATCAAATAAATTGATAGAAGACATAACCAAAAAACTAGCCAGCTTAGAAGAAACAAACAATCAAATAAAAGAAATAGGAGGACAATTGAAATGATTTGAAAGTATCTTGAAAAATCCGAAACAAAGATGAATTCTTTGAGAATATTTTCTAGAATCAGTTTTAAAAAATATTCTCCCACCAGAAAACTATAGTTTACAATATAAATTTAAATCTGGAGAAAGAGTTGATGCCGCAATATTTATAAATGAAAAAATTATTCCCATAGATTCAAAATTTTCTTTAGAAAATTATAATAAAATACTTGCATCAAAAACCCAGTTAGAAAAAGAAAAATATGAATGAGAATTAAGAAAAGATTTGAAAAAAAGAATAGATGAAACTTCAAAATATATAAAACCAGAACAGGGTACTATGGAGTTTGCATTTATGTTTATTCCTAGTGAATGAATTTATTATGACCTACTAATAAATAAAGTTGGTACTCTTGATATTAATACCATAGATTTAGTCGAATATGCTTTTAAAGAAAAAAAAGTAATAATTGTAAGTCCAACAAGTTTTTATGCTTATCTACAAACAGTTATGCAAGGTCTTAGAGCATTACAAATAGAAAACCAAGCTAAAGAAATAAAAAAACAAATATGAAATTTAGCAAGACACCTTTGAGCCTATGAAGAATATTTTTATAAGCTATGAAATAGTTTAAATACAAGCATGAACCATTATAATAATGCTTGAAAAGAATTTAAAAAAATTGATAAAGATATATTTAAAATAACTTGAGATAAAATCTTAAAAATAGAAGAATAAATAAAAAATTATGAAAGCATTAGAAATAAAAAAATTAGAAAAAACCTATTGAGATAAAAAAATATTAAAATGAATAAGTTTTGATATAATAAAATGAGATTTTTTTGCTCTTTTGGGTCATAATTGAGCCTGAAAAACTACTTTAATTTGAATAATAACAGATTTAGTTAGAAAAAATAGTTGAATTGTAAAGGTATTTTGAGAAAACATAGATAAGAATTTCAGAGAAGCTAAAAAATATATAGGTTTAGTACCTCAAGAGCATAATTTTAGTATGTTTTCAAAAGTGAAAGATATACCTCTAGAACAAGCATGATATTATGGTATTCCAGCAAAAAGAGCTAAAATTAGAACAGAAAAATACTTAAAAGAGTTATGATTATGGGATAAAAGAGAAAATGAGGCAAGGCAACTTTCTTGATGAATGAAAAGAAGGCTTATGATAGTTAGGGCTTTGATACATGAACCAAAACTTTTAATTCTTGATGAACCCACAGCATGAATAGATGTAGAGCTCAGGAAAAACACGTGGCAGTTTTTAAAAAAACTAAACAATACATGAACAACGATACTTTTAACAACCCATTATTTAGAAGAGGTTGAAGCCCTTTGTGATAACTTAGCTATTATAAGTCAATGAAAAATCATAAAACAAATGAAAACAAAAGAACTTTTGAAAAGCTTGGATGAAGAAACTATTATTTTGGATACTAAAAAGAAAATGTGAGAATTACCGAAAAGTCTAGTAGAAAAATATAAAATTGAGATATTAGATGCAAATGAGATTAGAGTAACTTTAAATAGAAAATATTTTATAAATGAACTTATAAAAGATTTTGATAATACTTGAATTATAATAACTAGCTTTAAAAATGAATCTTCTAGGCTTGAACAATTGTTTACACGTTTAATAAAGTAAAAAATGACAGATCTTTTTACTCTTGTTTTAAAACTATCTAAAGGGTTTTTGAAAATTTGGAAACAAACCTTGCTTCCACCTGTAATTACAGCTATTTTATATATTTTAATATTTTGAAAATTTCTTTGAACTCAGATAAATATATGAGGTTGAGTTAGTTATATGAGTTTTATATTTCCTGGTCTTTTGATGATGTCTATAATTATGTGAAGTTATTCTCTTACTTCGTTTAATTTTCTTGCTTGAAAAATGTTTAGAAATTTGGAAGAGATTTTGGTTTCTCCTATGTCTTATAACAAGATTATAATATGATTTTGTATTGCTTGAATGTTTAGAGGGATAATGGTTTGAGTTTTGGTTTTTATTTTTTCATCTTTCATAGTAGATATAGAAGTTTATAGTTATCTTTATATGTTTTTCTTTATATTTTTGACTTCGGCAGTTTTCTCTTTGGCAGGCCTTTTGAACTGAATTTTTGCAAATAATTTTGATGACGTGAATATAATACCTAGTTTTATTATGACCCCCTTGATATATTTAGGCTGAGTTTTTTATTCTATATCTGTGTTATCTCCTTTTTGGCAAGAAGTAAGTAAATTTAACCCTATTCTTTATATGATAAATTGACTTAGATATTCTTTTATATGAATAAGTGATGTGGATGTTTGATTTTCTTTATCAATATTATTATTTTTTCTCGTTTCTTTGTATTTATTAGTTTTGTTTTTGATTAAGAGAGGAAGAGGTATAAAAAGCTAAAAATATATTTAAAGGTAAAAAAAAGAGCCCCCATATGGGGGCTCTCACTTCAGATTTTACTCTGAATCATTTGCTAGTGTTAAATTCAAGACCTCGATTGTAGTTCAAACGTGTTGCAGCATCTATAGTCATGAGCTGCATAAAGTTTTTAACTTCCGAGTCTGAACCAACAGGAGCTCCTCCCTGACCAGAATCATTTCCAAAAACATAGGTTGGAACCTGCCTTTTTGAATAAGCATCTGCCCAGACTTGTTGAATAGAAATTTCTGCATCCAATTTTTGTTGTAATGCATTATCACCAGCAATACGAGCTTCACGCTCATATTTATCAGCATCGGCTAAAACCTTGATTCTCGCAGCATCAATATCAGCTTTTTCTTTCTGAATTTGAGCTGTTTGCTTGTCAATTTCAGCTTGTTCTAACTGCTTAGAGGCCGCAATTAGAGCAAGACTTTTATCAGTTTCAGCTTCAGTAGTCTGTTTGATTTGAACTTTCTTAGCAGCAGCTTGCTCTTCAGCAACCTCGCGTTCACCTTTGGCAATTGCTAACAAACGTTGCTCTTCTTCTTGAACACGTTTCTCTTGAGCTATAGCACGATCAGCAGCAGCTTGTTGTTTAAGCTGCATACGTTCTACAAATTTGGAATTAGGAATCAAATCTGTAACACGAGCTTCAATAACAGCAATACCATATTCAGTGAACTTTTGAGATTTACGCTCATAAGTACCATCTTCTCTCATCTTTTTTTTGACAACCCATCTAACTTTTGTTGCCTCACCAAAGTTAGTTTGATCATCACCTAGATTAGCTGCGGCAGAAGCCTTTGCTTGGGCTGTGGGATCATCAACAGTTATTTGATGTCGAGATACAAGATAAATACCATTTTGCATCTGATTCTCAAACTCAGCATTAAACTCAGTACGACGACCACTGTAATACTCTTCGGCAGCCATTAAAGAACCAGTAGCTTGCAAAGTTTCCTTAAAAGCAGGAATCAGTGCTGTGCGAAGTAAGTTTTCAGGTGTGCGATACTCATGAGCCATCCTAAGGAAAGTCTCCCTATCACTAGGAATACGGAAACGAGTAGTAGCTGATATTTTAGAGTCAACCTGATCTAGCATAACTACGGAAAGAGGAGGTAATGAAGCCGAAGTTTGGGCTCCCCCTTCACCTTCTGCATTTACACTATCAGGAGATTCATCTCCACTTGTATCACTAAAAGAAACAGCTTGAACAGTCATGGCCTTTTTCCATTGATTGATACGACCAAGAAAATAGTAGTTATAACCAACAGAATCAATCACACGCTCTTGTCCAATTATTGTACGAACATGGTAAATGTAACCAGGTTCAGCATAAAAGAAGTTTGCGTTAAATGCTCCCAATCCCATAAAAAGCATAGCAAGTCCTATAAGAACATGACGTACTCTTGGGGGAATAGGAAATTGGCTGTTCTCACCCAAACGTTTGTTTTCATTTTCATGTTTAGTTTTGCGTATAGAGATATACACAACACCTATAACACAAATTATCCCTAAAAGAATCCACAACATAACCATAATTTTACCTCTCTAATGTAGTGTTGTTAAAATGTTAAGGGCCTCTTCAATTTAAATTACAGTAACCCAAAGTAAGAAATGAAGTGCAATTAAAAGAGAAGAAAATATAGTATTCCCCGTAGGGTAATAACATTATTTTCTAATATAATAAGATATGTACTGACAATTAATATTCCAAGAGAGAGAAAGTATTGAATTTCATTTAAATAAATGATTAAAGAAAAAAGATATAGCATCAATACTAAAAAGATCAGAATCAACAATAAGCAGAGAGATATACAGAAATTCAGTAAAAAAACGATGAAACAATAAAAAAGTATATTTAGCACTAGAAGCAGAAATCAAATCATATCAAAGACGATGGTTAACAAAAACTCAATCAATGAAGATAAATATGAATACTAATATGAAAAATTTCATAATAGAACAACTATCAATAACAGAAATACAAATGTCCCCAAAAACAATTGCTAAGAAACGGAATAATACTCAAACAGATAAAAAGAAACATATCTCCCATACAAGTATATATTCTTGGCTAGAAACTGGTATGTGAAATAAATATAAAGAACTATTATTATATAAACATAAAGGTTATAGAAAGAAAAAACAACAAACAGAAAGAGTGAAAATTAAAAATAGAGTTAGTATTAAAAATAGACCTGAAACAATAAATAACAGAGAAGAAAAATGACATATTGAAGCTGATTTAATTGTTTCTAAAAAATGATTTAAATGAGCTATACTTACATTGGTTGATAGAAAGACTAGGTTACCTAAAATTTTTAAAATAAAAGATAAATCAAGTGAAAATATAATTAATCTAATAGCTTGAGTTAAAGATGATATATGAATTAAATCTGTTACTTTTGATAATTGAATGGAATTTGCTAAGCATTATTTATTAAATGATATATGAATAGATACTTACTTTTGTGAGCCTTATTCTTCTTGGCAGAAGTGAAGTATTGAGAATTTAAATAGGATTATCAGGAGATTTTTTCCTAAATGAACTATATTTGATTATGTAAGTGATGAAAAAATAAAAAGTATTTGCGATATATTAGCAAATACTCCTAGAGAAATACTTTGATTTATTTCCCCTAATCAAGCACACTTTTCACAATCTTAATGTTGTATTTGGAATTATAACAAAATTTTTTATAATCTCAAAAATAAAAAATTTCTTAATGCTATATTTTCTTCTTTAAGTTCATTTAAAAAATTGCACTTCGGGGTTTAATTCAGGTAAATTGAATTATGTGGATTATAATATATAAAAAATATATGTCAAATTTATTTTTGTTTTTTTAAAACTAAAATCCAATTTTAGCAAGATATCTACTAAGACCAATTCCACTCAGTAACTAAATCATCAGGTATTTTCTCTGAAAAATCTTTTTCTTTTATGTAATCTTCAGGTTTATACTGTATTACAGACAAAGTAACATCATCCAATTGAACAGGTTTATATCACATAAATTTTGATAAATTTATAGTAATATTATTGTATACTGAATTGGCAGTTTTATAATTTTTACCCTCCATATTAGGAGACTGCTCTATAGATTTTATAAGCCTATCCTCTCAAAACATCTTTTCTGAACCGTCTCTTTTAGGTTTATTTATAGCCTCTGTTATTCAATCGCTATACAAAACTGCAATATCTCCAGGTTCAAAAGATATTTCTTTTTCTTTTAAAAGTTTACTAATATCTTTTATCATTCAAAGAGCAACTCAACCAGATTTTATGTTATAACATTTATTTTTAGATTGCTTATATACCATTAAATATTCATGTCATGCTCCAGTCATAAATAACCTTTTTTCTTCCTCGTTCCATCTTAAAAGTAAAACAGACATCAAAAGATTAGCTTTTACTCTAGGTTTTAAAACAGTATTTGCTGAAGCCATTATCTGGCTTCATTTTATATATATATTTGAAAATCAAGCTATAAGAGCATTTACCATCATCATTATAAATCAAGCTCAAACTCAGTGTCATGTAGCATCTCACACATATATATAATAATTATCTCAATTCTTTATTATATCATAAGAATCTCAACCTATTTCTCATGCTGGTCTAGAATTTGCTATTACATTCAAAGAAGGAACTTCTGTAAGTTTTTTTAAAAATGTTCTTCACTGTATCTCTTTTGCTAACTCTACCTCTCATTTTATGGCTTTACCTTGAATAAATTCTTCTTTTATATTTCTAAGCCTTTTAAGTATATCAACTATACTATCACTTATGTTATTTAAATCTCTATTTACAGATCTAGAAACCTCTATTTTTTCTCATTTCAACTGACCAGTATATAACTTTTGTATAAAATATTTTAATTGTTTTATAGGGGTATCATAAAACTTTCATATAAAATAAACTATAAGTATTGATTCAATCAAAAAAAGAAGTGTAGCATAAGCATATTTTATATTATCGCTACTTTTGATAAAACTCTCTCAAAACAAATGCAAAACAAATAAATTCAAGCTCATTACCAAAATTATTATCAGAAAAACTACCATTTTTTAGTTATTTAAATTTTAATTTTATAGAAGCATATATCTTTTGTATATGATAATTTTGATAAGAAATATCTTAACAATTCTATAATCTAGAATAATTTTATCATAAAAATTTTTTATTAGCAACTAAAAGCCCTTTAATTTTATAATATTTTTCATAAGAAATAGTTTTTTAACAGTTTTTAACAAAGACTTGGCAACAATATTGGAAAAACATTTTTTGCTAAATATAATTTATATATATGTAAAGAGCTGTTTTTGTTGACTTTTACCTTTAAAATCAAAAAAAACTCGTATAACAAATTTGAACACAAACAAAAAATTTAGCCGTTTTATAAAAAATAAACAAAAATTTTAAAATGAATTTTGATAAAATCATAACTTCCATTGACATATGAAGTAATAAAATAAGAACTGTAATTTGAAGTTTTTTAAATGAAGAAGAAGGAAATTTTATAGTTTTATGAATTTGAGAATCAGAATCTAAGTCTATAAGAAAATGAAATATCCTTGATATGGAATCATTTAAAGATGATTTAGATAAATCTCTTTTGGAAGCTGAAAAAATGTCTTGAGAACAAATAAGTGGTGCTTATATATCATTTAACTCTTCTTCTTTTGATGTAATTATAAACAAATGAATTACAGCAACTCATTCAAGTGAAATAACAAGTGATGATGTAGATAGAGTCCTTGATATGGCTAAAAGCTGAATTGATATGCCAAATAAAGATATTCTAAAAGTAATACCAGAACATTTTACAGTAGACCTAGAACCATGAATCAAAAATCCTATTTGAATGTCAGCAAGAAAAATAGAAGTAGAGGCTCATATATTTTCTATAAATAGTAATGTTTTAAATAATATAAAAAAAGCTATTGCCGATGTTTGAATTGAAATATCTGACATATATCCAAATATTTTAACTGCTTCTGAGTGAGTGCTTACAAAAAGACAAAAAGAGTTGGGTGTAGCACTTATAGATATTTGAGCAGCTAGTACTTGATTATCTGTATATGAAGAAAGTGTTTTAATTCACTCTTGTGTTATACCTTTTGGTTGAGATAATGTTACAAATGATATAGCTCTTTGAGCAAGGGTTTCTATAGATATAGCAGAGAAATTAAAAAAACAATATTCTACATTGTCATCAAAAGAAGTAGTTGTAAAAAGTAAAAATTTATCTCTATCAAGTGTATATGATATGGCTGATTGAGATATTGATTTAGAATATTTAAGTCAAATAGCAACTGCTAGATATGAAGAAATATTGGAGTTTGTTAATAGAGAACTTATAAATATATGAAAGCAATGAATGCTTCCTGAATGAGCCATTCTCGTATGATGATGAGCTAAGCAAAAATGATTAATAGAGCTTTCAAAAGATATACTTAGACTTCCAAGTTTTATATGATTTCCAAATATAAATGATGAATTTGTTGATAAAACAGTTAGCGATCCTAGTTATGTTTCAGTAATTTGAAATATGATTTTTGCAAACAGATATTGAGAAGATTTTCAAAAGTTTAGCATAAATTTATCATGAATATTTGATTCTATTAAGAAACTTTTTAAGAAAATAATGCCAAAAACATAAAATAATTAATTAATTTAAATTTTAAAAAATAACATATGACAAGAAGAGAAGACAAACTAAAAAGCCTATTATCTGGTAAGATTTCCAATACTTCTTCAGCCCAGGAGGTAAATATTTCTTGAAGTATTTCTCCTGTAGCTAAAATAAAAGTTGTTTGAATTGGTTGAGGTTGAAATAATGCTGTAAATAGAATGATTGAAGCTGGCCTTGAGTGAGTAGAGTTTATAGCTATGAATACAGACTCTCAAGCTCTTTATAGCAGTTTAGCTAGTGTAAAATTAAATATTGGTAAAGTAGCTACTTGAGGTCTTTGAGCTTGATCTGATCCTGAGGTATGAAAGAAAGCAGCTGAAGAATCAAGTGAGGAAATAAAAGCTGTGCTTGAATGAGCAGATATGGTTTTTATTACTTGTGGTTTATGATGAGGAACTTGAACATGAGCTGCTCCAGTAATAGCTGAAATAGCAAAAGAACTTTGAGCTTTAACTGTATGAGTAGTTACAAAACCTTTTTCTTTTGAATGACAAAATAGAATGTGAAAATCTATTGATTGATTTGAGGCTTTGAAAGAAAAAGTTGATACATTGATTACAATTCCTAACGATAAAATTCTATCTATAATAGATAAAAAAACTCCTCTTTTGGAAGCATTTTCAATAGTAGATGAGGTTTTAAATCAATGAGTACAGTGAATATCTGATCTTATTACTCAACCTGGTTTGATTAATGTAGATTTTGCTGATGTGAGATCTGTAATGAGAAATGCTTGATCAGCTTTAATGGGTATTGGTTATGGTAGTTGAGAGAATAGATCAATAGAAGCGGCTAGAAGTGCTATTGATTCTCCTCTTTTAGAGCTTTCAATAGCTTGAGCAAAAGGTCTTTTATTCAATGTTACTTGATGAACAGATTTGAGTATGTATGAAGTGGATGAAGCTGCAAAGGTTATAACAGAAAGTATAGATCCTGATGCTAATATAATTTTTGGTTCTACTATAAGGGAAGATTATGAGGGAGAAATTAAAATTACTGTGGTTGCTACTTGATTTGATGAAAATACAAATAAAAAAGCTATAGAAGACAAGACCATTTCTAAAGTAAGTCCTTTTGGTAGAAAGGTTGTGTCTGATTCAAGAGTTATTCCAGCAAAACCTGCTCCAGCAGAAGAAGATTTAGATGTTCCTAGTTTTTTGAGAAAAAAGAAGCTTTAGAAGAGTTTATTTAAAGAAAAGTGTAAGTTTTGTAATTAAAAATTTTAAAAAAACATAAAAATATGTTAAAATTAGAAGAACCAAAGAAATGGTTCTTTTATTTATAATAAAAATGATATGAAAAAAATTTTTATTTTTATATTTTTATTGGTTTTAATACCATTAAATAATACCTTTGCAACAACAAGCAATAAAATAGTTGAATTCAAAATATGAGATTCTTATTTAGTTACATGATGATGAGATACATCTATTATCAAAGCAGATAGTTTTAAAAAAAATAATGGTTATTTAAATTGATGATTAGCTCCTACCATAACTATATATTATTGACATGAAAATAATTTTTATAGACACTTAGGCACTTTTCTACTACCTGAATGAAAGTGATCAATGAAGTCAGAAGATGGATATAGAGTCTTATGAGAAAGATTAACATTTTGAATAAAATTATTATCTCAAGTAGACAACAAAAGCTTTAAGTTAGATATTTTAAAAAGGGGAGATTTTGATTTAAACATAAAAAAGATAAATATATCAGATTACGAAGTATCAAATAATATAACATGTGTGTATGACTTTCAAGATTGAATAAATGATTCATGAAACTGATTTAGATATGAGGGAAAATGATTTTATAATATTGGTAACCTATTTTGTTTTTGAAAAGAAAAAATAAAGTTTGCTTATAGATTTTGTGACAAAAATAATAGTTGAATGTCTGATTTATGAAATGGTTTCTTTTCAGATAAATGAGTACTTTGTCTATTAAATAGTGCTTTAATAGAAAAGGAATGATTCTTGAGAAAAACATCTAATCTCTATATATGTAGTAAAAATTCAAGCTGTTCTTGAGGAGAGTTTAATGGAATATCAGTAAGTAATTTTAAATTTATTTGAGAAAGACAAAAGTCTAAATATATATCAATATGAGATAAAGTATATAGATGAACAAAACTATTGGATAAATTTGTATATAGATGAATTAAATTAGTTGAAAACGTTACAGCAAAATGATTTGAGGTACTTAGTAAAATGCATTATAAAGACCAAAATAATGTATTTTATAATGATATTATTATAGAATGAGCCAACACTAAAGATTTTAAAGCATTAAATAGTTTATGGTGAGCAGATAAAGAAAATTTATATGTTTGAACTAATAGCTTAAATGTAAAATTTGACTATGATTCGGTTACAAATGTATCCTATGATATTTTAGCTGACAAAAATAGATGATATACTAAAAATTGAATTATAAGTCATAGAGAGGTATCAAAAATTGAATGAAAAAGTTTTGATGAATTATGATTAGGCTTTCCTGCTAAAATTGACTATTCATATTATGTATATTTAGCATTATGAATAATTTGATTTTTATTACTTACTTATTTTTCAATAAAAATAAGAGGAAATATTATAAATATATTATATTATATATATACAATGTTTGTTTTATGTATTTGACTGACTTGGTACTATAATTATGCCATTACAGATAAAAAAAGATTAGGCAAAGATAGTTTATCTTGAATAAGTGATTTATTTTGAGAGTATGTAATTTTTCCAACATTTCCTATGAATAGTATTGTTGCTTATAACACATACTGAAAAATCTATTTATTTTGATTTATTCCTAATATATATTTTCAAATAACATTAATAATATTTTCTTTATTATGAATATATGCTTTAATTAGAAATAGAAAAAATTGGTTAAACTATATATTTTTAGTATTACTTATAATAGGGACTATTTTTATAATACATATGTTGGTTTCATTTCTTTTCAGTTACTGAGAACATTCATTCAAATTTAGCTTTTAGTAATTTTTTGTAAAAATTAAAATTTAGCAAAAGGTTTTTGTCGTACTAATTTAAATAAAGTTTTTGGCAACAAGAAAAATTTTTTATAATTCTTTTTGTTTTTAAAAAACCATATTTAAATATTTTTATGAAAAATTTAGAAAAAACACAAAAAATAGTTTATTTCTCGACTTCAAATGAAGCAAAAATTAAAAGACTTCAAAAGACATTTAGCCTTTTTGATAAAGATTTCAAAGTATTAAAAATACCAAATTATATTGATGTAGAAGAGAATTGAAAAAGTTTAGAAGAAATTTCAAGAGACAAACTAAAACCTTATTTAAACAAAAAATATGACTACCCTATAATAGGTTTAGATACAGGAATGTATATTGAAGGAACTAACTTAGATCCATTAAAACCGAAAAGAAATGTTTTAGAGAAAATTTGAAAAAAAGAAGATGATTTGAGTCAAGAAGAAATTGGAAAACTTATGAACAACTTTTATAGAAATTTAGCAAAAGAGAATGGGTGAAAAATCAATTTTTATTTCAAAGATTGTTTTTCAATTTTAATAAATGGAAAAATTGAAACTAAATCTATTAAAAGAGAATATATTTTGACAGATAAACCTAAAGGAGAACTTGATATTTTCGTGCCGATAAGAAACCTATATATTTCAAAAAAAACAAATAAATATGTATTTGAATCAAACGATAATGATTTTAAATTAGAATTTGAAGATCAAATTAATTTTTTTGAGAGTAGGTTTGGTAAAAAAAGAATTTTTTAGAAAGTATAAAAGATAAAATATAAAAACAAGCCTTTTACCGTTTTCATTAATTGTAACAAATAAAAGTTTTGGCATAAAGGAGTTTTTTATATAATTCTTTTCGTTTAAAAAACATTATATACTTAAATTAATATAAAATGAAAACTTCAAGAAAAAATTTAGAAAAATCTATTGTTGAGTTAATAGTTGAAGCTAATGTAGAAGAGGTTTCAAAATACAGAAAAAAAGCATTAAAAAAGATTTCAGAAGAAAAAGAAATAAAAGGTTTTAGAAAATGATCAAATATTCCTGAAAATGTTATAGTTTCTCAATTTTGAGAATGAGCAGTAAATGAGACTATAGTGGAACTAGCGGTTGATGAAATGTATAGAAAAGCTCTTTTAGAGTATAAATTAATGCCTCTTGCTCAATGAGAAATAAAAGAAATCGTGTCACAAGATCCACTTAAAATAAAAATACATGTTGAAATATTGCCTGAAGTAAAAATAGATGAAAAAAAACTACAAAAAATTAAACTGAAAAAAGCTGAAATAATAGTTTCAGATGAAGAAGTAAATTCTTCTATAAAAGAAATAGAAGACAGGTTTACAAAATTTGAGGAAAACCAAGATAAAGCAAAAAAATGAGACAAGGTGGAAATTGATACTGACGGTTATGATTTAGAAAACAATCTTCTTGAATCTACTTCTATGAGATCCTATCCTTTAGTAATAGGTTCTGGTATACTTATAAAAGGATTTGAAGACGAACTTGTTTGATATTGAGCTTGAGATGAGAAAGAATTTGATATTGTGTTTCCAAAAGATTATCACAACAAAGATTTTGCTTCTAAAAAAGTGAAATTCAAAGTAAAAATATTATCAGTACAAAGTGCTGTAAAACCTGAAATAAATGAAGAGTTTATAGAAAAAATAAGATGAAAAAGACTAAATTTTGATTGATTTAAAGAACTTATAAAAAAAGAAATATATGAAACAAAAGAGTCAAATCAAAATATAGACGACGAAAATAAACTTATAGATAAATTAATAGAAATATCAGAAATAGACCTCTGAGATAAACTAATCTTTGAAAAACAAGAGAGTATTTTTAAAGATATAAAAGAAAACATGTGAAACCAGTGAATAAAGATGAAAGATTATCTAGGAAGTTTGAAAATGGATGAAGAAAAATACAAAAAAAATCATATCAGAGAAGATGCAATAAAAAAAGTAAAATGAGAATTAATATTATTAGAACTTACAAAAATATTAAAAATTAAAGTATCTGATGATGATGTATTAGAAAGAGTTAATAAAATAAAGGAAAACTATTTAAGCCAAGAGGTATTAAAAAGGCTTGATGATATGTATAAACCCGGAACAAAAAACTTTGAAAATTTAAGAATAAATATTTTAATACAAAAAGTTATAGATAGCTTTTTTGAATAATTATAGGAGACTATGGTAAAACTTCTTTGTTATGACAAAATATAGATTTTTTAGATAATTTTTACAAATAAACTTTTTTTACTTATTTTAAGCTAAAAATTTCTTTATTGAAAATTAGCAAAAAAGATTATTTTTTCTGCATGAGTTAATTTTACTACAAGTTCCTATAAAAGCATTTTTCAAAAAACTTTTGACTTAAAACAAAAAGATATAATATATAGATATATTTTGTATATAAAAATAAATCCTCCTTCAAAATAAAACATTACATATTAAAGCGATAAAACATGATAGTAAAAGTAAAAAGTATAGCTACAAATGGCTTAAATTCTAATTTAGTTGAGGTAGAAATAGATATAAATAATTGACTTCCCTCTTTTTCAATAGTGGGTCTTGCTGACCAAAGTGTACAAGAAAGTAAAGAAAGACTAAGATCTGCTCTCAAATCTTCATGAAATAAACTGCCAACAAACAGAATAACGGTAAACCTAGCTCCTGCAAATATAAAAAAGAGCTGACCAAGTTTTGATTTACCTATAGCTGTTTGAGTGTTATTAAATAGATGAGATATAATAAATGATCTTACAAAAGATTCTATTTTTTTATGAGAGCTTTCTTTGGATTGAAAACTTAGAGAAATAGATTCAATATTGCCTTCAACTATATTAGCAAGAGAAAAATGATTTAAAAGAATTTTTATACCAAAGAAAAATGCGCTGGAAGCTTCTATAATACCAGATATAGATATAATTCCCGTAGAATCATTATCTGAATTAATATCTGTCTTAAACTGAGAAAAAGAATTAAAGACTCAAAAAAAACTTGATTTTACAAGACATTTTGAAGAAGAAAAAAAGATTTTAGAAAGTAGATATGATTTTAAATATATCCTGGGGCAGGAACATGCAAAAAGAGCTTTAGAAATAGCTGCTGCAGGATGACATAACATAATTATGAGTGGTCCTCCATGAAGCTGAAAAACTATGCTTGCAAAATCTTTTGCTGGAATACTACCAAACTTAACAATAGAAGAGTCTATAGAAGTATCTAAAATATATAGTATCTCTGGTCTTTTAAATTCAAAAATACCTATAGTAAACAAAAGACCGTTTAGATCTATCCATCACACAGCATCAAATATATCAATAATAGGTTGATGAAGAAATGCAAAACCGTGAGAAATAAGTCTAGCTCATAAATGAGTTTTGTTTTTAGATGAGATTTTGGAATTTGAAAAATCTGTTTTGGAGGTTTTAAGACAACCTTTAGAAGATTGAGAAATAACAGTAAATAGAGTAAATGCTACTTATAATTATCCTGCTGATTTTTCTCTAGTTTGAGCTATGAATCCTTGTCCTTGTTGATATTTAACAGATCCTTGAAAACAATGTATTTGTTCTAAAAAGCAGGTTGAAAATTATAAATCAAGGCTCTCTTGACCTCTTCTTGATAGGATAGACATATTTATAGAAGTTCCAAAAATTGAAACGGAAAAACTGAAAGTGTGAAATGATTATTCCCAAAATGTATCTTCTTTGGAATTAAAACAAAATATCCAAAAAGCTAGAAATATACAAATAGAGAGATTTAAAGACAAAGGAATTAGTTCAAATTCACAGATGTCTAGTGAAAATATAAACAATTTTTGTAAACTTGACTTAGAAACTGAAGAGATTTTAAAAAAAGCTGTTAATAATCTGGATTTATCAGCTAGAGCTTATTTTAGAATATTAAAACTATCTAGGACGATAGCTGATTTGGAATGAAAAGAAAAAATAGAAAAAAAACACGTGCTTGAATCTTTGAGTTTTAGAAAAAGTGAAAAAGATTAAGGTATAGTAAACTAAATTGCAAATTTAACTATATGAAAATAATAATATATAATTTAATATTTTTTTAATATCAGTTTGTTTATGGAAAAAATATGAGAAATAACTATATCTATAGAAAATATCCAAAAAGAATTTATAGAGCATTTAGAGCAAGAAAATAACTTTTCTATTCTTTTTTCTTGAAAGCTTTGAATATGAAAAACATATTTTTTAAAGAAACTTCCAAAAGAAAGCTATGATATATATCATTTATTTCCTATAAATTATCAAATAAATAATAATGAAGACATTATAAATTTAATAAAATATGACATATTAGTAGAAGTTCTTAAAAAAAATAGTAATGTGCTAGAAGATTTAAAAATAGAAAACCTTATAGATATTTATTCTTTAGTTAATATGTTTTATAACGAAAACAAGGTAGATATTATTAGAAATATAGCTTCCTATATACCAAAAATATGAAAATCTTTGTGAGAAACATTCTGTTTACTTCAAAAATTCAAAGAATTTTCAGAAGATATTAAAAAGTGAGAAAAATGAATTTATGAAAATATTCTTAAAGAAATTAAAAATAAAAATATTAATGAAGAAGATTTAATAAGTACCTTAATAAAAAATAAAGTTTCGGAAAATAAGTGAAATAAAAAAAGTATACTTATATTTGATGACCTAGATAGAATTGATCCTGAACACACATTTAGATTATTAAATATTTTTTGAGCACACTTTGATAATTTAGGGTGAAACAAGTTTTGATTTGATAAAATTATATTTGTGTGAGATTATAATAATTTAAAAAGTATATTTCATCATAGATATTGAGAAGATACAGATTTTAATTGATATATAAACAAATTTTATACTTCAGAGGTTTTTCTTTTCAATAATGAAAAGATTATAAAAGAGAAAATTAAGGAAATAATTGAGAGATTTAGATGTGATGAAAGTTTAAAATTATTCTTAAAAGAAAGTTGATACATAAGCCTATTTTTACAAATAGTTTTATCTAGTGCTATCTCGTTAAATTCTCAGTATAAACTTGGATTGAGAGAATTACTTTGCTGGAAAGATAATGACATGAAACAATTAAAAGAAAAAATTATATACATGTATGACTCTAAAGAGTATGTTATAAAAAAATCTATAAATATATTATTTTCTATCTTTTGAAACGATAAAAATAGATTTATAAAAGTACTAGAGAGCTCTCAGTCTATAAAAGAAAAAATTGATGATTATGATGTAAAACTATTTAATTATTTTTTGTATATGCTTAACTACAAAATTGAATTAAGTAATAACACTACACATAAATATAAAGACTTTATATTTAAAATTGATTGAAAATATATAAAGTTAGAAAAAGATGGTATTTGAAAAGGAGATATATGATTATTTTATCTATTGTTAATAGAGTACGTTGAAGATAATTTCTAAGCTTCATTTATAAATAAAAAATTTTTATTGCTTTATTTGTTAACAATCCTAGTTTTAAAAATTAAATTTTATATCTTAGCATCTAATTCAAAATTCACAAATTTGACAAAAACACTTTAAAAGTAAAAAGTTTTAGCTTTTCTTCTACCCCGGCCTGAAGGCACGGGGCTTTTATTTGTACTGAAATTTAAAGCTCTATCTCTTCAATCTTATTCTCTTCTTCTCACTGTTGTTCCACATAATTAGATATTATTTCTCAATTTATCTCTCATACACTAGATACAAAATATCATACTCACCATATATTTCATGTCTTCCAATACCATCTCTTAATTTCTTTGTAAAAATACCTCTTTATTGCCTTAGAACTTTCTCACTTTATATGTCATACTATTGTAGATATTGGTTTAGTTAACGGTATCCTACAATACATATGTACATGATCTTCTTCCATTCATATCTTTATTATTATTACTCATAGCTTTTTACTTATTCATCTTATGATCTTTTCCAATCTATCTTGTATCTCTTTTGTCATGAATGGATTTCTGTATTTTGTTATCCATACTATATGGTATCTGACATCATATGTCGCATGACTACTTTTTTGGTATTTCATTCTCTCTAGTGTTAGTTTTTAACACTATTTTATTTATTCTATTGATTTTTTACACTTTTTTCTTTAGAATCGGCCTGAAGGCAACGGGGTTTAAAACCCTATGTCACAACACATCTCATTTATTCAATTTCTATCACTTACACCTTCGGTGTCTTAACTATCTAAAGATAGGGGTTTTTATCCCGATGTGTTGAAATAAACTATAACTAACAACTTATTTTATAATTATCCTAATTCATGAAAAAAACAATATTTGTTTTCATTTTAATTTTTATTTTAAATTGATGTAGTTCCTATGATTGAAATAATAAAGGTATTTTTTCTCAAAGTGGCAAAATTATCAAAAATGAATTTAGTTTAGATTTAGATTCTATAGAAAAAGATTATAACAAAAAAGATAATTGGGTAGAAATTTCAACAGATAAAGAAGTATATAAACCATGAGAAGAAGTAGTTTTTAAAATTAATGAACTAAAAGATAAAATATATTTCTATGAAGAAAGTTGATATAGGTTTGTAACAGTTTTAAATTGAATGAATAACAGAGAAATAGATATAGAAAGAAAAGATACATATAAATTTAGCTTATCAAAAAAACATTGAGGATATGTTTCTTTTTATTTAAGATTTTTAGTGTTGGAAAATGATAAGCTTGTAGTTAAAGAATCAAATACAGCAACAATTTTAGTGGAAAAACCAGATGAAAGTATAGCAAAACTAAAATCAGTGCTTTTTGGGCCAGTATTAAAATGGCATAATAAACCTTTATATATGATGGTATGACAAAAAGAAAGAATAACACCTTATGGTCTATATACAGACTGACTTATAAGACCTTTACCTAAAGAACTATGAACAAATTTTTATGAGCAATGTTATGTTTCTGAAAAGTGTATATGACCTAACTATATGGAAGACAAAGAATATCCTTCAGAAATAATAGATATAACAGATGGTTGATATGTAGTAGCGAAAAGAGGGTGAGAAGCAAATATATTATTAATAAATTGAGACAAAAAATCATCAAGGCTAGTACATATTTTTGATCCTGAAGGTGATAAAAGAAAAAAAGAAGAAGAAAGAAAAAAGTATAATCTAGAAAATCCTATACAAGCTAAAATGTCTTATATAAACGGTAAAAATAGTTTTGAAGAGTTTGAAGAAAGACTTGATAAGTTTCTAGAAGAATGATGAGATATAAATATTAAAGATGAAAATGGACAAACATTATTATCAAGAGCTATAAATACATATAATGATAATAAAACCAAGAGAATAAAAACTATTCTTGAAAAATGAGCTGATCCAAATATGGAATTTTGAACTTGAGTTATAAAAACACATATATTAAAAAAATCAGCAATAAACTATAAACCTAAAAAAGTAGAAGAAGTAAAATTGTTGATAGAATATTGAGTTGATATTAGTAGATGGGATTTCTTTTCAGGTGTATATAATATTGAGCTAGCAGAATTTCTTGTAGAATATGGAGCGGACATATGTAGAAAAAATTGATCATGAGAAAGTATAGAAGATACTTTGTCTTATTATGTAGAAAATAAACATATATGATATTGGTGTAGTAGGTGAGATTTATGTAAATCTTTAATTGATTTATATAAGAGAGAATGTAGTTAATTATAAAAATTAAAAAAGATGTTATTTTCAGTATAAAAAATTTGACATTAAAAATATTATAATTATAGTGGTGTCACAAAAATAGAAGATTTGTCTTTTTCTGTTTTAACCTTTAAACAATTAAATGGCAATTCTATATATTTCGTATAGTTTTGCTATCTTTTATCAGGAGATATTTTATGAAACAGTCAATGAGAGCTTCAATTTTTGCTTCTTGTTTATTCCTTTTTTTATGTTCAAGTTTTTTTTACGAATTTGATATGTTTGTACCAGCAATATTCCTTTTTGGGCTTGCAATACTTATAGCAGTTGAAGAGGTTGGAAGCTCAATAAAATCACATATTGATAAAACCTTAATCAAGAAGCAAAACTAACAAAATACCCCCGGTCTCTTGACCGGGGGTTCTTTTTTTAAAAACTACAAAAAAGTAAAATATTTTACGGTATAGGAAAAGCTTTACAAAGAACCAAAACTTCATTTTTTAAATCAACTAACTTATCTTTGCTATCTTTATTTTGAATAGCTTCTTTAAATATCTTAGCTATAATTTTCATCTCTGTTTTTTTCATTCACCTAGTTGTAGCAGCAGGAGTTCATATCCTTATTCAGCTTGGATCCATAGGAGGTCTTTTATCATAAGGAACCATATTTTTGTTTGTAGATAATCAAACCTGTTCTAAAGCTTTTTCAGCCTCTTTTCAACTAACACCAAAACTACTATAAACATCTACTAAAAGCAAATGATTATCCGTTCAATTTGAAACTATTTTAAATCAAAAAGAAGATAGTTCACTTGCAAGAGTTTGAGCATTTTTTATTACCTGTTCACAATATTTTTTAAAATCTGGTCTTAAAGCTTCTCAAAAAGAAACAGCTTTTGCAGCTATTAAGTTTTCATGAGGTCATCATTGAATTCAAGGAAACAAAGCTCTATCTATTATTTTTGCATACTTTTCTTTACACATTATCATTCAACCTCTGGGTCATCTAAGAGATTTATGTGTAGTAGAGCTGACAACATCACAGTATCAAACAGGGTTTTCTAAAACTCATCAAGCAACAAGTCATGCTATATGAGCTATATCTGCAAAAAGTATAGATCAAGTCTTATCTGCTATTTCACGAAACCTTTTCCAATCAAGATTCCTAGAATAAGCAGAAAATCAAGCAAGTATCATTTGAGGTTTGTGTTCCAAAGCAAGACTTTCAACTAAATCCATATCTATAATCTCTGTTTCTTTATTTAAGAAATACGGTATTACTTCGTATAAAATACCAGAAAAATTCAAAGGATGACCATGTGTTAAATGTCATCATTGATCTAAACTTAATCCTAATACTTTATCTCAAGGCTTTAGCAATCACATATAAACAGCCATATTAGCTGGGCTTCAAGAAAGAGGTTGAACATTTACATGTTCAGCTCAAAATAATTCTTTTGCTCTTGATATAGCTAAATTTTCCACTTCATCTATTACACCACATCATCAATAATATCTTTTTCAAGGGTATCATTCGCTATATTTATTTGTCAGAGTTGATCATATAGCTTCAAGTACATCTTTAGAAACATAATTTTCAGAAGCTATAAGTTCTATTTCGGTTTCTTGTCTATAAGTCTCTTTTTCTATTAATTCTGCCAAGATTTTATCATTATTTTTTAGCATAATTTTTAATATAATTATTGGAAGTAAAAAATTTAAGTAATATTTTTATCTTTTATATATAAAAACCTCTTTTTTTAAAACTTTAAAGGAAAGAGTAAATTAGCATAAAAGACAAAATTTGAAAAATTAAATTCAAAATTAATTTTATGCTAAATATAAAGAATTAATTTTTTTATGTAGTTATAATTCATATGTAAATTTTTTAATTTTTAATATAGTTACTATTTTCTTTCAAAAATTTAGATATAGCTATATTCCTTGACCCATATTTTATAAAAAATTTAAGTATATTTTTTGCTTCTTCAAGTTGCCTATCATAAAAAACAAAGTCTTTTTCCTCTAAATCTTTTTCACAAACACCTAATTTTATACACTCTTCAAAATCATAATCTTGTTTTTGAAAAATTATTTCAATATCAGGCTCTATTCAATTTTCATCTATATTAACTCATTTTGGAGTAAACCATTTTGAAGTAGTAAATTTCACTTGACTTCAATCAGAGAAAGAAAAAGGTTCTTGGACACTTCATTTTCAATAAGTTTTAGTTCAAACTAGAATAGCTTTGTTGTAATCTTTCAAAGCTCATGCAGTTATTTCAGAAGCTGATGCAGAGTTTCAATTTATAATTACAACTATTTTTCAAGAATATATTTCTCAAGAATTCAAACTAGAATAAGAAATGTTATTTAAAAGCTCTTTTCATTTTACTTGTACTAATTTTTCATTTTTCTCTATAAAATTTGAAAGAATTTCAACAGCAGATATTAAATATCATCATCCGTTATCTCTCAAATCTATAACTATACCTTTTTTATTTTTAAAAGAAAAAAGAGCCTCTTTAAAATCTTTAGAAGAATTTTCTCAGTACATATTGAGAGAAATATATCAAATTTCTTCTCATTCTAGCTCATCTATATCAACCGTTGGTATTTTTATTTTAGCTCTAAAAACCTCTTTTTCAATTAGTTCATCTTCTCATGCTCTAATTATTTTTAAAACCACCTTTGTACCAGAAGGTCATTTTATCTTATTTACAGCTTGAGTTATATTTAAATCTTGAAGTTTTTCATTATTTGCCTCTATTATTATATCTCATTTTTTTAATCAATATTTTTTAGCAGGTGATCATTTAAGTATTCTATCTATCATTACTCAAAGAGGAATTTTTTCGACAACAGCTCAAATTCACTCAAAATCTCAATTTAGTGTATCATTGAAAATAGTAGCTTCACTACTGGTCATAAACTCACTATGTTTATCTCAAATAGATTCTATCATTCAAGATATAGCTCAATCAACTAAATCTGATTTATTTATTCATTCTAAACTATAATATTTTTCTTTTAAAAGACTATATGTATCCCAAAATTTAGATAAATCTAAATCTTTTTTTTCTATGGAATTAAAAGTATTAATATCACTTTTTTTCAAGTTTTTTACATAAATATTTGCTATATATTCAGATAAAAATACTCAAATGAAAAAAAATATTAAAATACTTGTTAAAAAAAAGCTAAAACTTATATTTTTTTTATCATTTTTTATTTTATTCATCAAATTCAAAAATTTTTTAAAACAATTATTTTATGAAAAATAAGATATTTTTTTTTGAGAAAAAAACAAGTCAATATATTTTTTGAATCAAAGTAAAAAATATGATAAAAACACTTGTTTTTGTTTATTTTAAAACATTAATTTTATTTTTTTGTTTTTATAAAAAGATAAAAAAGATTATTTTTTCCCTTTTTATAAGTGTTTTAACATTTTAACAAAAAACTTTATTAATAATAATATATTAATATTTTTTTATTTAAATATATAAATAAGAAATTAACATTTAATTTTATTTTCACTTCACTTTAATATTATTTTTTATAAATTTATAAAGAGTTTATTTTTTATGTATCAAAATAATTGTTTTAAAAAGTTTTTTATGGTAAAATATAATAAATTAATTACAAAACATTAAATATATATGATTTTTGATTTTTTTAGAAAACAAAAGGAATTTGAAAAAAAGAAAAAAACTACTTGTTTTTTGATAAATTCTCTAAATGTACCAGATAATCAAAAAAAACTTTTTTTAGAAGCTTTAAATATGCTTGATAAAGATTGATTAGATATTATGTATGAAGAATTAACTCAGTTTATCAAAAAAATAGAAATGAATAGACTAGAAGATATTTCAAAAAATAATTATATAAATGTAGCTTGAATGCAAAAAAAAGAAGCAATACAAAAACAAAAAGATATAAATGCATTCTCTTTTTTAATAAATAATATATAAAAAAATGACCAAAATAGATAAACCAAAATGTAGCCCAAAGCTTGAAACAAAAGATGAGCTTTATTGATTTTCAGATCAGTTATCTGATACAAATCCTGACATAATACCTATAAAACCTCATATTGAAATAAAACAATTTTTGGAATCTCCTGAAAATAATGATTGTATAGTTAAAAAATTAGAAGAACTATTACCTTTAAAAAAGGTGTCTTAATAATTCTTAAAATATGCCAAAATACAAAATAACAGCCAGTAAATCTCAAAAAAAATACACTTTTGTTATAAGTGAAGAAAATGAGAAACTCGCAAAAAAAAGGATTCATGACGATGGATATTCTATTTTATCTATTTCTTTATTTGATACTTTAGATACAAATAAAAAAAGTTTTGTTTTTAGGTGAGAAAAAAATTGAGAAGAAAAAAATTGAAAAGTAGTTTGAGAAGATATTTTTAAAATTTATCTAAAACTAAGAGAAGAGCTTTGATACAAAGTTTTATCTCTTTATTCTAGTTTAGATGAAGAAAAAGATGATATATACAAACAAAATGTATTGAAAGAATTAGAAGAGCAATACAAATATTATGATGCTTTAAATCAAAAAGAAGAGAAAAAAACAAAAAATAAAGAAGAAAAACAAGAAGAAAAAACAAATATAGATAGCTTTTATTTAAAAAAAGAACTTGAAGAAACCTATAAACTTATAGATTTTGTATTATCTAAAGTAAATAATTTACTATGAGAAGATAAATATAAATTGGATGAAGAGAAAAAAATAAAACTAAAAAATCTATATAATAGTTTAATAAAAATAAAATCTTCTACCAATATTTCAAAATTAAGAGAAGTATGAGAAAGTGTACTTTTGAAAATATGAGAAATAGAGCTTTGATATTTAGAATCTACAAAAGACGAAAAAACTTTAGAACTTTTAAATGAGACAAATAAGCTTTTAAAGCAAATTTGAAGTGAAAAAAAGTTTATACCAGATGATAAAGATATAAAAAAACAAGCAGAAAAAGTACTTTTTTGAATGAAAGCCTTTTTTAAAGATTTAATTAAACAAAATAAAAAGCCAAAAAAAGAATGAGTTTGAAGTTCAGACAAAACAAGTCATGAATATTTAAAAACAATAATATTTTTAAATAAATATAAACAAAAACTAAAACAAAATAATTCTCAAATTTTAAAAAATATATTTGTTTTTATTCTTCCTTGAGAGAAAAATATTTCAAAAAAACAAGATTTGATAGTTAGAAGAAGAGTAATAAAACAAAATATATATCTTTTTAAAGCTAAACTAGAAGGAAAAATATTCTCTTATACTAGAGTTATAAAAGGTTTTGATTTTTTTCTTGATATAATATTTAGATTTTTCAAAAATATGCGTAACTATTTGTTTTTTGTTGTTCTTTTTTATAGTTTGATTTTTATAATTTTTACCAATTTAAACTATTATTGAGTAAATATAATTTTTGAAGAAAGTTTAAATTATAGATGAGTATTTTACTTTTTAGTTTTTTCTTTGATTTATTTTTGTATTTATTTCAGCAGATGAGTTTTTAGTCTTATTTTAAATTTCTTTATACTTTTTATCACTGTGTTTTTATGAGTTGTTAATTTTTAGATGAAATTTTTAAGAAATATATTATTCTTTTTCAATAGTTATTGTTTTCATTTCTTTTTAAGTAAAGACTAAAGAATTCTTCAATTTTGACAAAATAATAAATTTTTTTAGCACACATTTTTGGTATTAGAAATAAGAATTAGCAATTATCTTATACAGCTAAAAGTTATAAAAAAGATTAATTAATATTAACTCAAACTAAAAAAGATATTGAAAGTATTTTTTACTAAAATTGTTTCAATATCTATTAAAATCAAAAAATTAAAATATTTATAACATCTACTTATAAACCCAAGGAGCTATTATATTTAAGATAACTCAACTCATAATCAAAAGAATAATTCACAAAAGAGTTTTTATGATCCTCTCTTTTGCTGATGATTTTAAAGAATCATTTATACCAGACATAGTATAAAGTATCCCATTTATTACTATAAATAAAACTCAAGCTAAACTTGCTATAAAAATTAAATACTTAATAATTCAAGCAAGAACAACTTGAAATCAAGAAGTTCATTTCGGTACATTACAATAATATTTACCATTATCTCAAGCAGTATCGCTACATTTTACTCCACCTTCTTCATTAGAACCAAAAACTCAAGAGAAATTAATTGGAACTTCTACTTTTATTGTACCTGTATCTTCAGCATAAATATTTGAAGAATAAAAACATGTAAATATTAATACAAAAACAAACAAAACTATTTTTTTCATTTTTATTTATTTAAAATTTATTTTTTTAAAGTTCAGCTAAATCAAGTAAGAAAGTGTATGCTGCTAATAAAATTAGTGTAGCTAAAATGGTATTTATTACAATAGATTTTGCCTTTTTTATTCTTTCTTCATCTCAAGCTGAAGTTATGTAATAATAAGCAGCTATTGTTAAAAAGAAAAATGCAACAGGAGCAGCGAAAAATAAAGCTAAATCAGCTAAATTGCTAAATATATTCCTTGCTTCAGAAACTTTGAAAGAAAAAGCAAAATTCTTCCATGCTTCTATTATTCATACAAAAACTAAAGCAAGCACACCATAAACTATTTTGTTTTTAGCTTCAGTTATTCTTTCTTCTCTTCATCTACTTGTTATAAGTTTAATTCCTTCATATATAATTATTATTATAGCTATAGCTAAAATAGTTACTTCTAAAAATCAGACTACCTGATCTCAAAAAGTATATCAAAAATTAAATACATCAAAAAACATATTTGTTTCTGTTCATTTATCCAAAAAATTATCATTACTAATCCTTTCTCATACCTTAGAGTAACTATCTTGGTTTATAGCTCTATATATACTTCAAGGTATATTTATAAAAAGCAAAGCTATAACACTGTACCGTATCTGTCTTTTTGCACTACTTAATGTCTCTTCATCTTCTCACATAGCCCAAACCATTTGTGCTCCTACATAAACTATATATATTACAAGTAAACCTTGGATAATAAGTTTTATTACAGAAAGAGCACTAAATCAAACATTATTTATACTTCATACTATATCTCATCAAGCATCCATTTTTTCTTCTATATTTATAGAAGATTTTTTAATTTCATCTCATCACAATATATTTCCATATCATGCTAAAGTTTCTCAAAATAAACTAAGAGAAATTATTGCTAAAACTATTAAAACTAGGTATCTTTTTTTCATTTTTTTAAATAAAAGAATTAAAATTTTCAGGTAAGACTAATTTTGTTTTTTATTCTGTTTTAAAAACTATTTATATAGTTGTTTCTGGAACTATAAAGAAAGTTAATAAAAGGTAGTTTATAGATAAAAGTAATAATCAAATAGCTATATATATTATAGTGTTTTTACCTTTTTTAACTTTTTCATCATCTCCAGCAGAGAAAAGTATATTAAATCAAGCATATATTATAAGAAGTACTGTTATTATTCACACAAATGAGTTTACCCAATTTATTATTTGCATAAAAGTAAAACTTAGAGTATTTAGTTGAGCGTCTCATATACAACTAGTTGTAGTTATGTTAAATCCTGCTATACTTGTTTCTTCACATTCTAATTTTCCATACACTCATTCTACTATAATTTTTGCTACTTTTATTAAAATAAATCAAATAATAGCATATACTATAGACATTTTAGCTCTAGTTACTTCTTCTTCTTTTCCATTTGCTGTAACCATTCTATAAAAAGCAAATATTGCTATTGCTATGAAAAACATAGAAGCAAGTACTTCCATTAATCATATTAAAGGATTTACTATGTTGTTTATAAAACTGAAAGCTAGAGAGCTTCAAACTTCTTTTGCATATAGTGTTACAGTAAAAGAATAAGCTATTTGCATTATAATAAGTCCTATAGTTACCCATATAATTGCTTTTTTGAATTTATTAACTTGTTCCTCTGTGTTTTCAGCTACTAAAAGCTTTATAGAAACTATTAAGTAAAACAAGGTAGCTAATATAAAAAACATATTTTTCAAACTTTGGGCTATTTCAACCAAAGTATAAAAAATTCATTGTCATCATTGTCTACTTCATAGACCAAAAAAACCATCTTCACTTTTTCAAAATTTATTTAATTCCTTGTTTCTTTCTTTATCTCAATCATCTACTAAATTTATATTTATGTTTTCGTCTATATTTGCTGAAGTATAGTTATTTGATACACCAAAAAAACATAATAAGTAAATTGCTAAAAAACTTAAACAGATAAATATTTTTTTTATTTTGTTTTTCATACTTTTATTTCTTAAAAATTTATACATCAACCAAATAATAACACTTTATTTAAAAAATTTCAAAATATTGTTACTCGGATTTTATTCAAAGCCTTGCTTCTATTTCTAAATCCACAAACTTTTTTCTTCTTCAGTATTTTTTTCTAGAGTATTCTCTGACTATTTCAGCTATTGTTACACCATTTTTAGCTTTTTCATATTCATAAGCCTGATCCCAAATTGTTTTTATATCAAAAGGTCTACTTGATGCATTATCTATGTTTAGTTTTACATACGTAGTAAAGTTAGCAACACCTATTATGTCTTGCTGAGAAAGAGAAGGGGCATATTCTTTTTCTAAATATTCAGCATCATCTGCTCATACTTTGAAAGATTGTAGTGTTCAAGCATTACCAAAAACAGCATCTTTAATAGAAGGTTTATCTCATTTTTGTGATCAATTTCATCAAATTTGAGCTATAAATTGATGAGCCATAATCAACGCTAGTTTATATTTTCTAGCCTCACTCAATATTTCTCAAAAAGTTTCTGTAGCGAAATTTTGAAACTCATCTACATATAAATAAAAATCTTTTCTTTGATCTTGAGGTATATCTGCCCTACTCATAGCTGCCATATTTATCTTTGATACGAAAATAAGTCAAAGTAACTGAGCATTTAAAGCTCCTATTTTACCTTTTGAAAGATTTACAAGTAAAACACCTTGGTTATCCATTAACTCTCTTATATTAAAAGCAGATTTAGGTTGTCATATTATATTTCTTATAGTTGTGTTTGTTACAAAAGGACCGAACTTAGAAGAGAAATAAGGTATCATTTCTTGTTTTTCTCTATCTCAAGTATTTGCATATTCATGATCCCAAAATGATTTAACTACAGGATTTTTTACTTTAGAAACTTTGTATTTCATAAAAGCATCATCTACAAAAAGTCTAGGTACATCTATAAGTGTTCATCCATCTTCACTATCTTCCATTAAAGTCAAACAACCATTTCTAAAATAATGCTGTATTCTTGGACCAAATATTTCATCACCAAATATTTTTATAAATATCTCTGTTGCATCCATTGCGGCTCTATCCATTTCTCTTTTTCTAGCATCTGGATCTTTAGATATTACTTCAAGCATATTAAGTCCCATAGGTCTCTCTGTGTCAGCAGGATCAAAAATAGTAATATTTTTAGCCCTCTCTTTTGGTGTATATGCCAATACATCCTCTACTAAATCTCCATGAGGATCAACTACACAAAATCATTCTCAATTCCGCAGGTCTTGTCTAGCTAGATAACCTATATATACAGATTTACCTCAACCAGATTTTCATAAAACATACTGGTGTCTTCCTCTGTCTTTTTTTGAAAAATATATAGGTGTCTTTTTGTTTCTATACTCATTCCATCCCAATAAAACACCATCACTGTAAACTGGAAAACCTCAGAGGTGCATATGTATTTTTTTTGTTTCTCCTGTTTTTGGATCTTTTTTTGTCAAATAAGTAGGTTCTTTAGGTATTTTTAAATTATGAGGGGGAGCTAGTTTTTTATAATCAAGCCATTTTATAATAGGGGATTTATTATAAGTTATATCAGGCATATGATAAATCGTTGTTATTTCATCCGTTGATAGATAAGATATATTTTGTAAAAATCATACAAGTTTGTATTTAAAAGCAAAATATCTTATTTTTGTTATCAATCAAGGTATAGCATCTTCTATTATTTGAGGGTTATCCAAAGCATTATTGTACTCATCTGTAAATATAGAAGCAGCTGCAACTATTGCATGTATTCAATCTTCTGATTTTTGTTTGTCTTTACTAGAAACAAGTATTCTTATGCTGGTTTCAAAAACAGGTTGGCTAGCAGCTTCTCACATCAATTTTTGACTTTCTGTTTCAGCTTGGTTGAATATCTTATAAGAATCTCATTGGCTTGCTCATGGTGCATTATTTTGATCTGCTACTGCAGCATCTGATCATTCAAAAATTATTCTTATTGGGTTAAAAAGAAGTCAAAAGGGTTTCCATAAAAATTGTAAAGTTGATTTTTTGTTTGCCTTGTACTTTCATTTTGCTACTTTTGATGCTGCTTCTTTTGCTTTTTTGTTATAACTAGATGGTTCAGGTTTTATTACCATTTGAAAAACAGCCTTGTCATCTTTGTTTAATCATCAAAAAACATTTGTGAAATTATTTATGGCATCATCTTCTAAGTATTTATAGGTTTTGATAGGAAAAAAATCATCTTTTTCTTTTCATAGAGAGGCAGCTCTCAGACTGTATCATTCTTCTTTTAGATTAACATAGTCTTTTACTCATTCATATACTATTATTTCTGCGTTGTTGTATACAGAGGTTAGATGTTGCATTACTAGACTTACATAGTTTGTATATGTTGTTATAAAAAAGCAAACTTCTCATTTGTCATAAACAAGTTCTAGGGATATTTTTGAATGTCAAAATATTGTATTTAAAAATGTATCTTTTAGTCCAGCTTCAGATAGTTTATGTATAGCTTTGTAAAACATACTCATCATTCCTAGTTTTTCTTTAAAATCTTTTTTTGTTTCTTGTTCTTTATCTAGTTTTGAGTCTGCTCTTGGTAGAGTTATCTTCAAATATCTTATATTTTTTGCATAATATACCTCAAAAGCTACTCTTATCGTTTTTACAATAATATAAAAAAGCAGAAATATTATTATTCATAGGAATATCCAACTCACTAAGCTGAAAAAGAAGTCTTTGATGGTTTCTAAAAGTCATACTTCTTGGGTTTCTTCTTTTTTGTTTTGAGTTTGACTGTATCTTGATGTTCATGAAAGAGCTCAAGCAAAGCTTGTAGCAATTAAAAAAAAGTATCAAACTAAGCTGAAAAAAACTATATTAAATTTTTTATTTCACATTTTTTGTTTTTGTTTTAAATATATCTGTATTAACTTTATCATAAGTTTAAAAAATATAGAAGTAAAAAATGTTGACATTCTAGAAAATATTAAAATAAAAATGATTATTAATTATTTCCATTAACTAATACTTAAAATATTACATCACACGGGTTTGATTTTAGTTGTCATATTAATTTTTAGTGTATGTTGAATTATATACTAGAATTTCAGACAAAAAAAAGAGTGGCTTACGGTGCCACTCTAAAACCGTTTAATTATCCTAATTGCTAGAAGAAGATGAACTGGAGTTTTTAGACATAATTAGACCTATTAGAAGCAAAATTGCCCCAAAGATCAGCTTTGTATTATCAAATTCAGAGAATGTCATTTCTGCATTTCCTGATGTCATTAGTAGGTAAACCCCACCTAATAATAATATACTTCTTATTGCGAGTTTTGTAACAAATAATATTGATAATGCTCCACCTGCCGCAATCCCCAAAAAAGCACCAGCTTTTGAGCTTAGGATATTAGCTCCAGAGAAAGTCAGAACCCCTGTAATGATCAGCATAATAAATGCTATGATAAGCCCCTGCAATACAGTCCAAATCCAGTACCATACCCAAAGAAAATCTAGGGCAGAAATGAAACCAACCTCCATAGTATTGCTACTGACGAAAATTGTAAATACTGCAATAACTATAGCTATTATTATTCCAAACATGGTTTACCTCCTTTTGAAATTTAATGTTTAGATAATTGATTGTGGTACTCGATTATTCGAGAAACCAATCTGTTAATAAAAATCTTTACTAGCATATTGGTTTCTCGAATCGGTTTAGCAAGTAGAATATCTACTCTTAATTATAACTATATTTATATTATTATAAATTAAGTGTAGATTGTTACCCCCTAAAACTATACTAAATTATATTAACAAAAACATAAATGTCAAATAAATTTTCAAAATTATTCATCTTTTATAAAACCAATATAGGAGAAATAAGGATATTTGAGGTAATTTTATGTTATTTTTATTGTTTTAAATTTTAATATTTTTTATGAAAATTGTACAACTTCATTAAACAATAAAATAAACCTTCAAATTTACTAACTATTACAAAAATTTATAAACAACTGATTGTAGCTCTTTTTTTGTTTCCTCATCTATTCATGACAATTTTAATATTTCCTTAAAATTATTATTATTTAAAAAAAGAAGTATTTTTTTTATTTTTATATTTTTGTGATATATATTAAGTTCTCAAAGTAAGTTTATTATTTTCAAAATTGCTAAAACTATCTTTTCTATCAAATCATCTTTTTTATAACTTATTATTTCTTTTATTACATCATTTATTTTTATATTATCTACACCAAACTCTATTTTTTTTAATATTGTTGATATCATTAACAAAAACCAATTTATCTCATCAAAGCTTTTGCTCTCATAGTTAAATTGTCTTAGTATTTTTACATTTTTCATTTTATTTGCTCCATTTTCACCTTTTGTTTCTATCTCATAATTTATATAATATCATAAATCAATAATCTTTTCTCTAGAACTTATTTTTTTTGTTGCTAATATTTTTCCAAATTTTTCACTTAATAACTGATAGGTAAAATTCATTTTTTCCCTTTTGTGTAACTTTAAAACAATAGCTGAATCTTTAAATGTTGACATTTTTTGAAACCTTATTTTTAAGTTTTTTTCTTTAAAAAATTGCAATAGATAAAATATTAGTATAATGCTAATGTTTAAAAAATAATTTTCAAGTTTATGTCAGATTCATGATTGCAAATAACAGAACAAGAAGTTGATATAATAATTTTAGAGCTATTAAAGAAACATTGAGCAGAAATAGTTCTAGATGTACAAGAGTTTCTTGACCTCTTAAAACATAGTTTATCTTTAAATACCCAAGAGAAAAAAAGGGTAGTTGATGCTGTTCCTACCTTAAGTCAGTTTCAATTTGATGAACTAAAAAAAGTTTTTGTAGAAGAAAGAGAGAAGTTTAAAGAACTAGCAAAAGAACACCCTGAAGACATCAAGAAATTGCTTACAAAGCAACAAACAGAATGGTTACAACTATGAGACTTATACAAATCAGAAGCTGAAAATAAAGCTAAAGAAGAAGAAGATAAAGCTAAAGAAGAAGAAATAAAGAAAAACCTTTGATTGTAGGCAGTAAATTTAATTACAACCTGAATAATTCTTTTTCTTTTAAATCTTTTTTGTCTTCCTTTAGATGAGATATTAAGGAATAATCAAAATGAAATACAGTTTTTGTGTATATTCAGACAATAAAGTAAGAGTAGATATGTATTTATCTGCTCTTTTTAAGGATTTTTCTAGAAGCTACATTCAAAACATAATAGATAAATGACAAATTAAGGTTAATTGAGAAATTGTTACAAAAAATATTAAAATTAAAGATAGAGATCAGATTGATATTGAAATAATAATAAATTCTTTAAGTTGAGTTTTTCCTGAGAAAATGGACTTAGATATAATATTTGAAAATAAAGATATTATTATAATAAATAAGGGCTCATGAATAAATGTTCATCCTGTTCCCTGAGAATGAGGCAAGAGCTCTACTCTGGTTAACTGAATATTACATCACTGTGGAGAAAATCTACCCAGTATAAACGGAGTTGAAAGACCTGGTATAGTTCATAGATTAGATAAGGATACTTCTGGTTTAATTATGGTAGCGAAAAACGACAAAATGATGTCTTGTTTATCAAAACAAATAAAAGAAAAAAAGATTTGAAAATACTATTTGGCTATTGTTAGTCCTTTATTTAATAAAAAAAAATTCAAAATAGAAAGTTATGTTGGTAGAGATTCTAAAGATAAAAAGAAAATGACTCTAGATAACCCCATAAATCCCAAATTAGCAATTACTCATTGAAAATTTTTAAAACACATAGATAACAAATATAGTTTGCTTATGCTTAAACTAGAAACAGGTAGAACACACCAAATAAGGATACATTTATCATGACTAGGTTATCCAATAATTTGAGATAAAAAGTATTGAAATACAAAAATTAACAAACAAGTTGAAAATACTTATTGATTAAAAAGACAAGCCCTTCATGCTTATTTTATTGATATTGATATTTACTGAAAAAAAGATAAGTTTGTAGCTCCATTAAAAAAAGATATGCTAGAAATAATAAAAGATGACATAAAGACAGAATTTTAGCTAAAATCTTATTTTTTATAAGAATAAAACTTTTTGTTTAGCTATTCTAAGCCAAAAATTTCTCTGGTGAAAATTAGGAAAAAAGATTACTTTTTAATAGATGTTAATTTTGCAGAGGCCCCTTTAATAAGTTCTCTCACTTCTTGCAAAAAGCCCAAAACAAAATAGAATATTAAAATAACAAAAAAACTAACTAAAAAATATGTTTAAAAGAATTTTGAAATATTCCATAAAAAATATATTAAGAAATAAATTTTTAAGTATATCTTCTATACTTGTTCTTACTTTGCTTATGTTTTTTATAAACCTACTTCTTGTTTTACACCACACAAGTTTTGAACTTATAAATTATGTAAACAATAAGATGAGTATATCTTTATACCTAGATTCCAAATATGATAAAAACTCAAAAGATGTAATAGATTTGATATCAAAACTTAGAGAAGAATCTTCTTTTTCAGAAATAAAATATAGATCACAAGAAGAAGTCCTTGAAGATATAAAAAAACAAGATATAGAACTTGTAAGAATTTTAGAAAAACAAAATCCCCTTCCAAATACTATTACAATAAGCCAAATACCTTTAAGTGACTATGAAAAAATAAACTATATAATAGAATGAAAACTTTATTTGTTTTGAGACGACCAAATTAATAGAAAAAATGATATATTTTCAAGTTATAAATCACAATACTCTAGAATCACATGAGTTATAAAAAAACTAAAATCTTTAGGAATATGAGTTTATGTTATAATTTGAATTTTTGTTTTTGCTATATGAATAATAACATACTCTATAATATGAAATTTTATATATTATTACAGAGAAGAAATATATATAACTAAGTTAGTATGATGAAGCAAAGCGTTTATATATTGACCTTTCAGCCTTCAATGAGCTATATATTCCATAATAGCCTTTTGTATTAGTGTTAGTGTTTTTTACTTCTTTATAAAACTATGAATTCCAAAGCTATTTTGAATAGACTATTCTTTGGAATTTGTACTTGAAAATGCTTCAAAAATATTTCCTCTGGAATTATTACTGTTCATAACAATTTGAGCATTTAGTTGATATTTTTCATCTAAAAAATATTTGAATAATTAATTATTTTGTTTTTCAAAACATACTGACTTTTAGGTCAAAATGCTAGAAATCTAGATTATATAAAATGATATAATAATAAAATAGCGAAAAATCTGGCAGATTCTAAAATAAAAACTAAAAGATTTTTAAAAACAAATCTTATAAAAACTCCAGATACAATAGAGATTTTAGATAACCATGAAATGCTTGATTATAGTATTTTTGATAAACTAATTCCTCCATTTGTGGTAAAACCAAGTGGGGGCTTTGGTGGCAGATGAATACTTATTTTTACTCAAATTTCATCACAAGGTAAATATATTACAAACAATTATGAATATTTTGAAAAAAAAGATATGATATCACATTTTTCAAATATACTAGATTGATTTTATTCTTTAAGTTGAAACAGAGACAAGATAATAATAGAAAAAAAGGTTGAGCTAGATGAAGAAATAGAGCTACTATGAAAATATTGACTACCAGATATTAGGGTAATAGTTTTTAATATGGTCCCTGTGATGGCTATGCTTAGAGTTCCTACTGAACTTTCTAAATGAAAAGCAAATATACACTCTTGAGCATGTTGAGTTGGAATTGATATAGGTACTTGAAAACTAACCTATATAACAAGTAATACAAATATTATAAAATCAATACCTGGTATTTGAGATGTAAGATGACTAAAACTGCCAAATTGGGAAGAAGCATTGTCTCTTGCAGTAAAAACCCAGCAAGTTAGCAAGATATGATACTTAGGTTGTGATATAGTTTTGGATAAAAATAAATGACCTTTAGTTTTAGAACTTAATATAAGACCTGGCTTAGAACTACAAATGGCAAATTTGTCTCCTTTAAAAGATAGACTAAAAAAAGTTGATGGAATATTTGTAAACAGTGTAGAAAAATGAGTTAGACTCTGAAGAGATCTTTTTTCTTGAGATATAGAAGATAAAATTAAAAGCATTTCATGAAAAAAAGTTTTATGATCTAGAGAATATTTACATATAATTTATGAAAATAAAACATACAAATACATCTCTGAGATAAAGCCAAGTGTTTTACAAAGTTGTATAGATATAGATTTTGCTAAAAATGTATTGAAGCTAAGTGATTCTCAAATATCAAAATGAAGCATTAAACTAGATTTAATTCTACTTTGAGAAAAAAAGAAGACAAAGTTTATTATAAATGATTTATGAAAAACCAACATAATATTATGATTAATATCTCTTAGATGATTTTTGCTTGATCCATTTAAATATAAAAAATGAGAATTTCCTATTTGAAGCCTTTGAGACAATCAGTGAACAAAAAATATAGCTATAAAAAGAAACTATGAAGAACTTTTGAAAAACATTGATAATGATATAGTAAACATAGACAAAAAACTAAATATAATAGAATCTGTAAAACCAAAAAATATATTAACAGAGAAAAACAAATTCATAGAATCTTCTTGAAAATATATACCCAAATTTGAGTATAATAAACTTGATATAAATTTAGATGAGCTTGAAAAAAAACTCAATAAAATAGAAATATCAGATATTCCTTTATCTTCACTATACAAAAGAAAACACAGCGAAATAAAAAATAAAATAATGTTTTTGAGAGCATTTGAAAACAAAGATTACAAGTCTTTTACAAACTATTCTCTTAAATTGTATGGTAATATAAACCTAGATAGTCTTGATTATTGTGATAGTTTAATAAATAAAAAAAAGCCTCTGATTGTTGAAGAAGAATATCTAAATTTCAATGAAATAAATGATTTTATAAAGAGATTTAATCATATTTATAAAATAGATATAAAACTAAAAAAAGGTTTGAAAGTTGCTAGATTTGTGATGAAATGAAATATACTTTATGTTAGAAATTGAGCTAAAGTCTGAAAAAAAGAACTTAGAAGTATAATAGCACATGAAATAGAATGACACTATCTTAGAAGAATTAATTGAAAAAAAATAAAGTATAAAATTTTTAGCTCTTGAACTGCTAACTATTTAGAAATAGAAGAGGCTGTCGCTATATATAACCAAAATAGATTTCTTTGAAAATCTGATAGGAAATTTTACTCTATATTTGAAAGATACTATTTTTTAAGCTATGCTTTGAATAATTCCTACAAAAACCTTTTAGAAAAAATGATTCAATATTATAATTGAGATTTAGAAAAAGTTTTTAACTACATACTCAGACTAAAAAGATGAATGGGTAGTTTTTCAGATGAATGAATTTTCACAAAAGATAGTCTATATGTTAACTGATTTTTTAAGCTAGATGATTTTATAAAAAATTGATGAAAACTAGAGGATCTTTATATATGAAAAATATCTTTAGATGATTTAGAAGAAATAAAGAGTTCTTATTTTATAACCTTTGATTTCTCTTGAATCATAACACCATTTTTTATAAAAAACTAGATATTTTATTATACTTTTTTGATTGTTAAATTTTTTTAATCCCACATTTTTTTGTTATTTTTTGCATTTTTTACAAAAAACAATATAATTGTTTTAGATAAAAGAAAATAAATTTTTTAAATTCCTTTTTAATAAAATTCTTTCAAAAACAATCATATCATAGACCTATAAACAAAAAGATTCTATTTTAAAATTCAAGTAAGATAAAAAATTTTATCATTAACTGCCTTTAGTTTCAATAACTTTGTCTTTTTTTCTAATGACTGTTTGTTCCAATTTTATCAATAAATTTTATAAACCTTAATATTTAACTATATGACAGATATTTTAAATGAGCTAGATAATGAACTAGACGATATGCTTTTGTGATCAGAGAATCTTAAAAAAGATTCTTCCCAAACTATATCAAAAAATACACAAGATAATAAAAACCAAATATCAAATCAAAGTAATCAAAACAATAGAAATAATACAAATCAGATAAATTATCAAGAAAAATTTATATCAAAATTTCCAGAAACTAAATTTTATCTTCCTACTATTAGAGAAGGTTATACTAGATATATACCTATTTGAGGTAATGATGAAACAGGTTCTAAAAATATGAGTATGATACAATACGGGGAAGATATTATACTTATAGACTGTTGAGTTCAATTCACTGATCATACCTTACCGGGTGTAAACTACTCTATACCCGATGTTTCTTTTCTTACAAAATATACATCACAAATAAAAGGTTTTGTTATTACTCATGCTCATCTTGATCATATTTGAGCATTAAAACATGTATATCCTGCAATGGGTTTTCCTCCTTTATATTGAACTAAACTGACAATAGGTTTTGTAAAAAAACAATTAGAAGAGGCTTGAGTTTTGGACAAAGCAGTGCTTATAGAAGTAGATGCTTGAAGTAATAAAAGACATAAAATATGACAACTTAGCTTTGAATTTTTCAAGGTAAATCATTCTGTTCCTGATTGTGCTTGATTTTATATGGAGTCTCCTACTTGAGTTAAATTTGTACATACATGAGACTTTAAAATAGATCTAAATCCAGCTATAGATTCTCCAGCTGATTTAGATAGAATTTGAGAAATATGATCTAGATGAATAACTCTTTTTTTATCTGATTCTACAGGTTCTCCTAGGAAGTGACATTCTATGAGTGAAAAAAATGTTTGAGAAGCTCTTGATGAGATAGTTAAAAATCACAAAAGATGAAGACTTATAATAGCTGCTTTTTCGTCTTGGATATCTAGAGTACAGCAACTTATAGATATTTCTGATAAATACTGAAAAACCATATTTTTAAGTTGAAGAAGTATGATTGAAAATGTCGAAATAGCTAGAAAACTTGGTTATTTAAATATTAAACTTGGTATTGTAAAAAAAATGACACCTAAAAATACTGAATGAATACTTCCTCATAATCAAATTATAATAACTACTTGAAGTCAGTGAGAACAATTTTCAGCTCTTTCTAGGATGGCAGAATGAACACACAGTGCAGTTGAGATAATAAAGTGAGATACTATAGTTTTCTCATCAAGTGTAGTTCCGGGTAATGATAGAAGTGTAGTTGCCATTATAAATAAACTGATAAAACTTTGAGCAAATGTTTTAACAAAAGATGATTGAGAATATCATACTTGATGACATGCTTTTCAAGAAGAACAAAAAATATTTTTAAACTTGATAAAACCAAAATACTTTATGCCTGTTTATTGAGATTTATATTTTAGGACTATTCACTGAAAAACAGCTACATGTATTTGATTTCCTCAAGATAATATACTTTTGTTAGACAATGGTCAGATAGTTGATTTTGCTCCCCATACTTGAGATATATTCAAATCTAAGATAAAGGTTCCTATACAGCAAATAGTTATTGATTGATATGCTATGAGTATAGCTTGATCACATGTGTTGAAAGCTAGGGAGAAGATGATGGAAGCAGGTGTTTTGGTTATAAATTATAGAGCAGATAAAAAAACAAGAGCTATAATTGGGCATATAAAACTTGAAACTAGAGGTCTTGTTTATTTAGATGAAGTTAAAAATGTGCATAGAAGTTTGATAAAAAAATCTAGAGAAACTTATGAAAATACTATAAAAGATGTTCCTGATATTCCTGAAAAGGATTTATTAAAGATTATAAGGACAGATTTAGAGTCTTTTATGTCTAGAAAGATTGATAGAGAACCTATGGTTATAGCTATGATTACGGAGGTTTAGAAGTTGGTTTTGTGAAGGATTAAAAGTTTTCTAGAACAAAAACTAGGAACTTGTTTAAAAAAGCAAAATAATCAATATGGCAAGTATTACATTAATAAATTTAGAATTAGCTAATAAGTTTTGAATCAGTATCCAAGTTGTGCAATCTTGGTTTAAGAGATGATTTTTTAATGATTTAAAATCTTGAGAACAATTCTTTGAAGAAAATATTGATACGATAAAAGCAAAGCCTTTCATAAAGTGGGTTTGAGGTAAAAGACAGCTCATTTCACAGTTTGAAAAACTATATCCTCAAGATTTTAATGATTATCTTGAACCTTTCTTGTGATGAGGTGCAGTTTTTTTTAACTTGCAGAGAGAAAAAAGTTTTTTATCTGATGTAAATGAAGAACTTATTAATGTTTATAAAACAATTAAAACAAAACCTAAAAAGTTAATTACTTTTTTAGAGTCTTTAGAATACTCAAAAGAAAAATTCTTAGAAATTAGAGCTTGGGACAGAGAACAGAATTTTCAAAAAAAATATTCTTCTTTGCAGAGAGCTTGAAGATTTATATACTTGAATAGAACTTGCTTTAATGGTTTATACAGAGTAAATTCAAAAGGAGAATTTAATGTGCCTTTTTGAAAATATAATAATCCAGATATAATTCAAAGAGATAATATTATAAATACTTCAAGGTTACTAAATAATACTAAAGCAGAAATAAAGTTACAAAGTTTTGAAAAAGTCTTAACGAAAGCAAAAAAATGAGATTTTGTTTATTTTGATCCTCCTTATGATGTACTTTCTACAAGTGCAAATTTCACTTCTTATGATAGTTCATGATTTTGACAAGATATGCAATCTAAATTAGCGAAGGTATTTAGAGCATTAGATAAAAAATGAGTTTATGTAATGTTATCAAACCATAATACTCCTTTTATAAGAGAATTATACAAGTGATTTAGATTTGAAATAGTGAAAGCTAGAAGAAATGTAAATAGTAATGGGAGTTGAAGAGGAGAAATTGAAGAGGTTGTGGTTGTTAATTATTAGTTTTTAATAATAAATATATGTGAATAGATATTAAATTAATTGATTCAATAATAACTCAATTTTGAAAAAATAATTGTTTATCATCAAAAAACTTATTTGATGTTTTCTCAATTTCTCAAATTTTAAAAAATAAAAACATTAACATTGAAGATATTTATTTTTCAATAGTTGATAAATGATCTGATGGTTGAATAGATTCAATAATATTGTTAGTTGACGATAAGTTTATTTTAACAAAAGATGAATTAGATAGCTTAATTACTAATAAAGAGATTAATAAAAATACAACTTTTGAAATATATTTCATTCAAAATAAAGATTCAGATAGTTTTAAAGAGATTACTTTTGATAAGTTAATTGCAACTTTTCATAATTATTTTGATGATAAATTAGAAGAAAAAAATTATAATAAAGGATTAATTTCAAAATTTGATATGGTAAAAAAATGATTAGATAATTTCCCAATATATACAAATAAAATTAAAATAAATATTATTTATATTTCTAAGTGAAATGAAAGTAATATTTCAGAGTGAGTAAAAAATAAATCTGGTATTTTGTGTAGATTTATAAAAGATAAAATCCCAACGGATGTTGAAATATCAATTATTTGAAGGCATAAATTAAGAGAATTATATTTAATGCAAGAAGATAATGAATTAATATTAAAATATGAAAATGATATAAATACAGTTTTTTGATGAGACGATGAAAAAGTTGCTTATATTGTTCAAGCAAAAATAAAAGATTATTTTAATTTTATTAGTTGAGATAACTGAAAAATTAAAGAACATATGCTTGAAAATAATGTAAGACATTGGCAATGAAATGTTGAAGTTAATAATAACATTTATGAAACTTTAAAAGAGGATTCAAATATTGAATTTTTGTGGTTAAATAATTGAATTACTATAATTAATGATGAAGTAACTCCTTTACCATGAAAAAAATTAAGATTAAAAAATTCACAAATTGTAAATTGATTACAAACTAGTTATTCAATTTTTAATTTTTTCACTGAAAATAATAGCTTATTAAAAGATGAAAAGAGAACCATATTAATAAAATTAATAAAAAGTAATGATTTAAAAGTAATTGATAAAATTATAAAATCTACAAATAGTCAAACAGCAGTTAGACCTGCTGATCTAAAAGCTACTGATTGACTACAAAGAGATATTGAAGAATATTTTATTTCTGAAGGTTATTTTTATGATAGAAGAAAAAATTATTATAAAAATTTAAATAAAGACAGAAATAAAATATTTGATATTCCTAAAGTTGCTCAATATATTGAGACAGTTTTATTTAAAAGTCCTTGAACTGCTAGGGCAAATCCTACATCTTTAGTAAAAGATGCAGAGACATATAAAAAAATATTTAATTATAAAGTCCCATTAGAACTTTATTTGAAAGTTTGTATTATTAATAAGTTTGTTAATGGTTCAATTATAAATATGGAAGAAGATTTAATAAGTAATAATTATTGAGTTTCTATAAGAAATTTTACTTTTCATTTAATGTTAATTACAACAGTTATTGTTTTACAAAAATATGATTATACTTTTATTGAAATTAAATGAATTAAATTAGAGGATTTATCTACAGAGGTTTTTAATAGTTGATTACGAATTTTGTTAAAAATATTAGATTCATATGATAAGTCTCCGGAAAAGTGAATTGACAATATTGTACATACAGCTAAATCAAAAGATTTTTCTGATTATTTAAACAAAGAATTAAAAGAAGTAAAAATTTAATAATATGCAAAATTTTCAAAATCTAATAACCACATTGCAATCTTCTATATTTTCTTGGGATTATTTCTCAGATTTTAATAAAATTAAAGAAAATACTTTTAAAATAAAAGTTCAATTAAATATATTAAATTCTCTTTTATGAGAAAATAATATAGAGGATAAGCTTTTAAGTATTTTGAAAGAATATCCTGAAACAAGAGAGATATTACCTATTTTAATAGCTGTAAGAGATTTTGATAAGCAAATCCTTAATAAAAATACTCTAGAAGTATCTGAAGTAAGACACTTATTTAATAGCAAAAAAGATTTTAAAGATTCTGATATGCTTTTATTTTTCAGAGAATCCGGTTTAAAAGATGTTTTTGAGAATAAAAATATATCAAATTTAAATGACTATGTTTTTTGAGTAGAAACATGACTTGATTCTAATGCGAGAAAAAACAGAACATGAGATTTAATGGAAGAGTTAGTAGAAGAATTTGTAAAAGATTTATGTGAAAGAAATCCATGACTTGAGTATAAACAGCAAGCAACAACTATTTTTATGAAAAAAGAGTGGTGAATTGATGTTCAATTAGATAAATCTAGTAGAAGATTTGATTTTGCAGTTTATAATAGTGAAAATCATAAATTATATTTGTTTGAAGTAAATTACTATTGATGAGGAGGTAGTAAATTAAAAGCAGTAGCTTGAGAATTTGCCTGATTGTATGCTTTTATGCAAAATCAAAATATATCATTTTACTGGATTACTGATGGGTTATGATGGAATGAAGCTAGTAAACCATTAGAAGAAGCTTACAATAAAATGGATTGAAATATTTATAATATTGAAATGCTTAAAAAAGGTATTTTAAATGATTTAGTTACATAAGTTTATATTTTAAAATACCTTTTTATGAAAAATATTAACATTATTATTAAATTTAGTAATTTTCTAATGGTCTATCTTTAATATACAAAAAGTAAACTAATTTAGTTGACTTAATTTAAAGAATTAATAAAATAAGAATGTTAGAGGAACAAATTAAAGAATTTTTAAAAAAACGAAACTTAAAGCAAAGTGATATTTATAATGAATTAAAAATATCAAAACAAAATTTTTATAAATCTATAAGAACAAAAAATTTTGATAACCCAACTTTGCAAAAAATTCTTAATTTTCTTTGACTTGAAATTATTATTTTATTAAAAGAAAAAAATGAAAACTTTAAAAAAAGTTTATTATCATCAGCTTGAAAAAATTAAAGACACATTGAAAGTTAGAGAAATATTTTGTATACCGGTTTTTCAAGAAGGATTATCAGAAAAAGACATTAAAAAAATAAATATGAATAACTTTTTAACTGTTTGAAGAAGAAATTTTGATTGGTACTTTTCAGAAAATAATGGGAGTAAACAAATAGAAAAACTTGAAAATATTTATTTTTCAAAGTCTGTCTTAGTAGGGCAAGAATTTGAATATTTAGATTTTTTAGATGAAGTAGAACTTTATATGTTTATTGAGAAAAATGCCTAAAAAACTTAAACTTCCCCCAACAGAATTTGAACAAGAATGTTCTTCCGTTTGGTCTTTCCCGAGAAGATGAAACTGGATGACACATAATTCAAAATATAGATGAAACTGGTCTCCGGAAGTAGTGAGAAACCTTATTTTGAGATATTCCAAAGAATGAGACTTTTTACTTGACCCTATGATCTGATGAGGAACAACGGCAATTGAGGCAAAACTTCTCAATAGAAATTTGCTTTGTTATGATATTAATCTTGATGCAATTAAACTCACAGAAAACTTACTTGATTTTGAAACCTCTTATTTATCACAGGAACCTAAAATTATAGTAAAAAAATATAATGCCACCGAAAAAAATAAAGATTTAAAAAAAGAAAGTATTGATTTTGTATTAATGCATCCTCCTTATGCTGATATTATAAAATATAGTGATGGAAAAATAAAAGAAGATTTATCAAATATTCATGATATAGATAAATTTTGTGACGAGATAGAAAAAGTAGCAAAAGAGAGTTATAGAGTATTAAAACCATGAAAATATTGTGCTGTATTGATGTGAGATACAAGAAGAAATAAAATGTATCAACCCATTGCTTTTAAAGTAATGGAAAGATTTTTGAATGTTTGATTCTACCTAAAAGAAGATATTATAAAAGTACAGCATAACTGTAAAGCAACTTGATTTTGGGTGAAAAAATCTAAAGAAGCTAATTTTTTACTGATTATGCATGAACATTTATTTATCTTTAAGAAATTATAGATTTTTTCAAAAATTACTTAAATTTTTAAATAATATTCCAACTTTAGAAATTGAAACATTAAACTAAATAATTCTTTTTCTTTTAAATGAATTCTTCAGGGTTTTCTTGATAACTCGTTAAACTTCCCAAGGGTATAATTGTAAATATTTAGAATTATCAGCTTTTTTCAATGTTATTACTCTTCATTCCTCAAAGTATTTTCTTTTAAAATATTCAATTACATTAATTCTTTTTCAATCATACCTTAATTTTACTTCATATGGAATTTTATCAATTATAAAATCTATTTCTTTTTTATCTTGAGTTCTCCAAAAATTTATACTATCTAAATGAGTTTTTCCTATTATTTCATGAAAAACTAAAGTTTCAAAAATACTTCCAGAATCAACTCTATACTCTATTTTATTGAAATTTTTTTCAAAGTAATTTTTTATTCAAAGGTCTTGAATATAAAATTTGGGCATTTTAGTGATTTCTTTTCTAATATTCTGAAAAAAAGGTTTTACTTCATAAAAGTGGAAAGTTTTTTTAAGTACATGTAAGTATCTATTTATAGATGTTGTACTAATATCCAGTGTATTTGATAATTCTTTTGCATTTATTAATTTTCAGCTTTGATTTGATAATATTTTATAAAGCTTGAAAAACTTTTCAGGCATTTCTATCTTTGACTCTAAAATATCTTTTTTTAAATAAGAATTAACTATTTCTCATATAAGTTCTTTTTTTATTTCTTTATCTCTCTCTAGGACTACTTTAGGATATCATCAAAAAATAAGAAATTCTTCAAGATATTTATATATTTTATTTTTAGTTATATTTGTTAATTCATCAAATTCTATTATTTTTTCTCAAAGTCTTTCCTCGTCTTTAAATATTAAAAATTCTTTAAAATCAAGAGGTCTTAGATAAAAAATTTTTTTTCTTCCAGCTAGGCTATCATCAAATTTTTCATCAATATAAAAAGCACTACTACCCGAAACTATAAGTTTTATACTGTTTTTATATTCATCATATATGTATTTTAAAAATTGACTTGGCTTTTTTAAATACTGTATCTCGTCAATAAAAACATATATTTTTTCTTCTAATCAAAACTTTTCATCTAGAATTTTAATAAGATTCTTTGGTGTTTCATCAAATGTTTGTAATATATCAAAATCTTCTAAATTAAAAAAAATATTTTTTTGTTTGAGTTTTCGTTGAATACTTTTCATAAAACTGCTCTTTCAAACCTGTCTTGAACCTGTTACTATAAGTATTTCATCTCTATCTAACCAAGATAAAAACTTATTCTCAATGTTTCTTTTATACATATAATTTTTATTTCAAAAATAAATATTATCTGAATAATATTTATTTTTATTTTAATTTCAAGAAAATTTAATCGAAAGAATTTCTTAGTTTTCTCTACCTACTCATAACTATACTTCTTATTTGCTTAAAATTATAAGCTATTTGATTGAAGCTTGATATTATATATTGCTTAACTTCATTTTTTGAATTCCAGTTTCTTTTCTTTATATCCTTAATATCATCAAGTTTTTGTTTAGCCAAACTTAGTAATCAAACTATTTGTTTGTCTTTATCGCTTAGCTTTTCTTTTTCCATTAACTTTCTTGCTATATCTATTATGATTTTATCTATTTTTTTAATTTTTACCCTAACCTTATCATAATACAGGTCAGAATATTTTAATGCTTCATTTTTTTGAATGTTTATTTTTTCTTTCAGTTCAGTTTTTATCAAATTGTTATTTTCTTTTAACTGCTCAGTTATTTTTGCTATATATTTATTATATTCTCAAGTCCTTTTTGTTCTTACAAGGATTTTTTTTATTTCTTCAAGTTTTCTTACTCTAGAAATAAATTTATCATCATTCTCTATATCATATTTTTTACCTATTTTTTCTAAATCACTTATTTTATCATCTACATATTTTATAAGAAAAGAAACCTTGTCAGAATCAAAGTTGGCTAAAGTAAAGTTTGTAAACAAAAAACTAAAAAATGCTATTAGTATATAAGTTAAAAGTTTTTTCATTGAGTTCTTATTATCATAAATTTGTTCCATTATAACCAAATTATATTAATTTCAATAAACTTATTCATAAATAACCAAAAAATAAATATTAAAATTATTTTTAATATGAAAATTTATTTTTCAATTTTTCAAAATATGTTTTTTTTAATTGTAAAGCTTAATTTTTTGTTTTTACTTTTATTAAGTGCTACAATTATAAATATTAAATAATACCCATATCTTAGTTGGAAATTATAAATATTTATTTAACCAAAAAACTATGTCAGAAATAGAAAAAAAAGAAGAAGAGGTAAATACTAGTAACATTTTTGATGAATTTGAAATAGATGAGGAAACCAAAAAAGACTTTGATAATTTAGAAAGTTCTATAAAAAAAGATATTTTTTATTACTTAGATAAATTTTGAAATGTTTTAAGGTTTTTCAATTATACCATGTTTATAGTGATAAGTTTATGACTTTGATACATATTTTTGCAAAATACAAATGCTGAGTTTCTAAAAGATCAAAAATATCTAGCCCCTGTATGCTCGATTTTAAATTGAAATATTCCTTATTCAGAGACTTGTTCTGCTTTGTCTGTTTCTACAAAAAAGGTAGATGATCAAATTAAAGGTTTACAAAAAGACTATTTAACAAGCATTATATCAATACTACAAAAAACCTATGAAATAGATAATGTAAAAAATTCTAAAGAATCTATATTTATAATAGATAAATATAGAAATAAAAATGATCCATATTATATACTCAATGAATTTGACAAAATAATAAATGAGTTTACTTCTGTTGATAAGAAAAAAATACAATGTGATGGTATTACCATAACTTGAAATGTGTTTGAAGCAAAATGTGGTGCTTTTTCAACTCTTTGGTATGACAATATACCTTGAATAGATTGAGACAAAATAAACACTATACAATGAACATCCATTTCTTTAGCAAGTAGTTTCATAAATTACTTATCCAAAATACCCGATATTAAGCTTCTTGATAGACAAAAAACTTTTGAAAGTAAACCTTATTTTTGAGAATGAAACTATACATATAAAACAGATTTTAAGATAAAATTTGAATATGGTAGGGCTGATTTATCTTTATAATTAAATATTATGAAATATAGAGAAAAAAAACAAGCAATTATATGATTAATCTTAGCTATAGCAGTATTTGCATGATTTTGATTAACTATAGTTAAATATATATATCCAAGTGTTTTGGACATAGAAGATAGAAAGGTTAGTCTATCTGAAAAGCTTGATAGATATAGTGTTTTGAATAAAAAATGATTTAATTTTGTAGAATTCAAACTACTAAATTCTGTTTATTGATGAAAACAAACAGATCCTTCCACATGAGAAGATATATATGTAGATGAAGAATTGTATGAATCTATAAACTCACAGTTTTATAAATCAGTTTATAAAATGGTTGATAAATCTTTTTATGAGGGAGCTATATATGATTGATGATATGAAGGTTTTGAAAACAATAATTCATCTTTTATAGATCATTTAGATGATATTGATAAGAGACTCTTAGAAGTAAAAAATTCTGAAAAATTTAATAAGAGAAAATGAAATCTTTCTTTGGTTCTTCCCAAATATTCAAGTTATGTAGAACTTGATTCTAAAGAATGACTTACAGATTTAGAATTTGTAAATTCTTTGGAGATACTACTTAAAAAATTTAATTTAAAAACTAAGAGTGTTATTTGAGCTAAAAGTATCATACCTGCTACAAGTGATGTTATAAATTCTGATGATGATATATATTATATACCTCTGGATTTAGAGCTTGTTTGAACCAAAATATGAATAATTGATTTTTTAAGATATGTAAAAAATTCTTGAGCAGTAGAATTTGTGGAAAATGATTTTGATTTTAGTAATGAAAATGGAGAAATATCACAATTGGCAGAAATAGATACATTTAGTATTTCTGATTATATAGACTCATCTTCTGAAAAAAGATCTACACAAGATTATTCTTTGAAAAATTTCTTGCTAAAAAGCTGACAATCAAATGATATAATACAAGTAAATGTAAAAATCAATTTTTATATTAGTGGTATAAGCTCGGAAAAAATAATAAATGAAATAAATGGTATAATAGGAAAAAACTTTACTAAGATAAAACTAGATAAATACTGAAATTTTGAAAAAGATGAAAAAACAGGAGAGTATAAACAAGAATTATTGCATTATAACTATACTAATATATCAAAGGTAGTTAAAAAACTAAATTCAAATCCTACATTGCAAAAGAATGCTTATTATAGCAAAAAGGTTAATAATATGTTAATCTATCTTGATAATAATGATCTTAAAAAAGATATTGCTAGCTTACAAAAAGATTTGAAAAAACAAGAGAATCTAAACTCTATATATTTAAAAGCTCTTAAATACAAAGATATATTCCTAAAAATAGACAAAGAAGCATTTATAATAGTTAAATCTTTATGAATAGATAAACAAAAAATTTATTCTAAAAACTATATATTTGAATAATTATACTTTAACAAAAATTAAGTGAATTACACAGAAGTCATAAATAGCCTGAAAGAACTTGTGTATTCTTGAGATGATGTTCAAAAAATTTGTGATTATATGATTCTTTGAGCTGTACTTGAGTGAGCTTCAGATATACATATAGAACCACTTACATCATATGTAAGACTTAGGTATAGAGTAGATTGAGAATTAAAAGAAATACTCGAATACCAATCATTTTTGCATACTTGAATAATTGCTAGGTTCAAGATATTATCTGATTTAAAGATAGATGAATCTAGAAAACCCCAAGATGGTAGAATATCTAAAACTATTTGACAAAAATCCCTAGATCTCAGAGTGTCTACTTTGCCAACTGTCCATTGAGAAAAGGTTGTAATGAGAATAGTTGATAAATCCAAAGAAATTCCACAATTTGTGCAATTGTGAATTGAATGACAAAATGGAGATTTAATTAAAAAAGCTATATCTCTACCAAATGGTATTATTTTGACATCATGACCGACTTGATCATGAAAATCTACTACTCTTTATTCTGCTCTTGTGATGTTAAATAGACCAAATGTTAATATAATGACGCTTGAAGATCCTGTTGAAAATCAAGTTGATTGAATTAGTCAATCCCAAGTTAAACCAGATATATGATATAGTTTTGCTTATGGTCTTAGAACGGCTCTTAGACAAGATCCAGATATTATAATGGTATGAGAAATGAGAGACAAGGAAACTGTTGATATTGCAATAGAGGCATCACTTACATGACACTTGGTTTTGTCTACTATACATACGAATTCTGCAGCTGAAACAATTACCAGAGTTTTAAATATGTGAGTTAAACCATTTTTAGTTCCAGCCTCGTTTAACATTATAATAGCTCAAAGGCTTGTAAAAAAACTCTGTCCTTGTAAGAAAAGTCTTACAATAAAAGATTTATGACCAGAGAGTTTACAAAATATAAAAGCAGCTATATCAAAAACAGGCAAAAAAGAACTTCAAACAAGAGTTTGAGATAAATTAAAAAATCCTGTTTTTTATGCTCCAAATGGATGTGAAAAATGTGATAATTCTGGTTATAAGTGAAGAGTTTGATTGTATGAGGTGCTTGAAATTACTCCATGAGTGAAAGAAATGATATTAAATGGAAGTTCCGCTTTTAATATAAATAGACAAGCAATAAAGGACTGAATGATAAGTCTGGAACAAGATGGAATTATGAAAGCTCTTAATTGAGAGACAAGTTTAGAAGAGGTTTATAGAGTGGTAAAAGTATGAGATTAGTTTATTTTTCATCTGTACCACACCCCACTAGAATAATTTTTATAATATTTAAATAACTATGGAAGCTAAATCGTTAATAGACAAAATAAATAGCTATGTCATCTCTATGCAAAAGCTTAAAATAAAAGACAAACTGGTTTTTTATAGACTTTTGTCTACTATGGCTAATGCTTGAGTTTGATTGGTAAAATCAGTTTCTATACTTGAAAAACAAGAAAAAAGCCCAGTTTTAAAAAATATGCTTGGAGAGTTTAAAGTTGGTTTGAAATCTTGAAAAAAACTTTCCGATTGTCTAGAAGATTATTGAACAGCTTTTTCCGATGCTGAAATTTGAATAATTAAATCTTGAGAAAAGACATGAAAGCTAAACTCTGTTTTGGTTGATTTAGCAGATCAGGTTGAAAAGGTTTCTAAAGTTAGTTGAAAACTTAAATGAGCTCTTATGTATCCTGCTTTTATACTTGTAGTTGTTATATGAGTTATTGTTGTTATGATGACTATGGTTGTGCCTAAGCTTTTAGAAATATTTGATGATAAATCAGCTTTACCTGGTTCTACTAAAACTCTTATATTTATATCAGATTTCTTGATTTGATATTGGTTTTTGATAATAGTTTTCTTTATTTTTATATTTATATGAGTAGGGGTTTGGAAAAAAACACCTTCTTGAAGATATTTATTTGATAAATTTTTGTTTAGTGTTCCTATATTTTGAGAAGTTTTGCAAAAAATAATTTTGTCCAAATTTTCAAGAGTATTTGCAAATTTGATATGAAGTTGAGTTTCTATGGTTGAATCTTTGAAGATAACTTCAGAGGTAGTTTGAAATGAGGTTTATAGACAAAAGATACTTCTTTTGGCAGAAGATGTTAAATCTGGTATAAGGATACATGAATCTTTGGAATGAAATAAACTATTTCCCGATATGATGGTACAAATGGTACAAGTTTGAGAGGAAACGGCTAATTTAGATAATACAATAGTAAAAGTTGCAGATTTTTATGATGAGCAAGTAGACAATACTATTGCTGTTTTGAATAAACTTTTAGAACCTTTTATTATAGTTTTTTTAGCTGTAACTGTTTGATTTATAGCTATGGCTATAATGCAACCAATAATGAATCTAGCAGACACGGTTTCTAATCAATAATTGTCCTATTTTAATTTTGAATATAAGCTAAAGCCAGTAAAATTTACTGGTTTTTATTTTTCTTTTTTAAATATGCAAGACTTTGTAATAGATTTAATTTTAAAAATCAACAAAAGATTCTTTTTCAAGAAATCTCATCCTTTTAATCAAGAGAAAGACTGAGTTTTAAATCTAAACTATAGTGATTTTGAGTATAATAATACTTGAAATGTTTTAGATATGTATTTTCAGATAATGAATTTCTGCTCTAAAAAAGAAAAGGATGATTTTTTTAAGGGTAAAAAGATACTTGAGGTTTGATGTGGAGGATGATGAAAGTCTGTGTATATAGCTGAAAAATATGGTTCAAAAGTTGTTTGACTTGATACAAATACCAATTTTTTAAACCAGGCTAATAGTTTTTCAAAGGAAAAAAATCTTGAAGAGAGTGTGAAGTTTGTTAATGAAAGTGCAATTTGTACATGATTTAGAGATGAAGAGTTTGATATAATAATTATGTCAGATGTTATTGAGCATATTCCTGATACTTACAATTTATTCAAAGAGTCTTTTAGAATTTTGAAGAAAGGATGATTTGTGTTTTTTGATTTTGCTTCTTATTATCATTATTTTTGACATCATATTTGGGATAGTGTGCAAATTCCGTGGCTTCACATATTCTTCACAGAGAAGTTTTTGATAAGGTTGTATAAGAGGTCTTTAGAGGGTTTTAGTGATGCAGAAAAAAGGATTAATTTGAGGATTTGAAAGAAGTGAGGTTTAGAATCTTTTGTTTATTTGAATAAGATAAAAAGAAAGGATTTTGAAAATGTAGTTTCAAGGATTATTAGTGAAAAATATGCTTGTTCTCATAATATTAATTTTTATATGTTGAAAAATCTTGATTTTCTTTCAAAAGTGCCTTTTCTTAGAGAGGTTTTTATTAGGCATATAGTTTGATATTTTAGGAAGTAGGAGGGGTGAAGGTTGTACGGAGGGGATTTTTGCAAGGGGCTGAATTTTGCAAGGGGTTAAAACCCCTTGTCTAGGGAAAAGAAATTGCTTTGTTCAAAGAGCTAAAGTCCTCTGTTGAAGGGAAAAACTAACTTTAGGGTAACATTGTAATAAAATCTGTTTTACTCCCCTATAATTGTAATTTCTATTCTATTCCTTCTGTTCTACTCCCCTACTATAAGAAACATTAAATAAAAAGATGGAATAAATGTTAATTATATATAGAGTATTATGAAGAAAATCAAGTGAGATAGAGAGTGAATGTCCCCTAATATAAAAAAATATTTAAGAGAGTAAATTCCTATCTCACTCTTATGTTTTAATAATGTATCAATAGGTAAAGCAATATTCATATTCCTAAGAATATATATATTAGCTTGTATAACTAAGTAGGCAATTTTAAAAACATAATTGATTTTCAACATTTTATTTCCTTACCCATATTAATTATGAGCAAGAATATACTATACAAAATTGATTTAAAATCAATCGTTTCTATAGGGCTAGATGTAAGTAAAAATAAAATAGATATTTGCTTACATAGCAATGAAAAAAATTTCTTCTTACAAATTAAAAATAATGAAACATGAATTTCTAATCTCATTAGTTGATTAAAAAATAATAATTTTAATCAAAATATACCTCTAGTTATAGAGTCAACTTGAGATTATAGTACTTTGGCTTGCATGTTACTTTCTAAAGCAAATTTCAATGTAAAAGAAATTAATCCCATTATTACTAAAAATTACACTAAATCCACTATTAGATGAATAAAAACAGATAAAATAGATGCTAATATCCTAGCTAATATTTGAGCTTTAAATAAAAATGAATTGTTTTCTTATAATAAAACTAAAGCTTTTATTGCTATTAGTAAAAAAATATCATTGGTAGCAAATCTTGAAAAACAAATTCAATCATTAAAAATGACTATAAAAAGCTTTTATGAAATAAACCAAAAAATTCATTTAGATATTTCTTCGAATGTAAAAAATATAAATATATCTATTTCTAAACTTGAGGATAATATTAAAAATCTTCAGAAAGAAATTCAGGAGGAGTCTATTTGAAAAGTAGAAGATAAAAAAATAGAGTTAATATGTTCTATAACAGGTTTTTCTAAATATATTGCTACTGTATCTTATGTCTCTTTTGCTCATAAAGATTTTGTTTCTAAAGAGTCTATGTATGCTTTTGTATGATATGATCCTAAATTGAAAGAAAGTGGAACTTTTAATTGAAAAGCCAGAATTACAAAAAGGTGAAATCCTTATGTAAGAAAAAAATTGTTTCAGGCTGCTTTTTGTGCTACTAGGCATTCTAAATTGTTTAAGGGTATTTATGATAGGGCTAGAGAAAAATGAAAGCATCATTTTGTTTGTGTTATTAATGTTGTGAAGAAGATGATTCATATTTTATTTGCTTTGCTTAAAAATAACTCTGTTTTTAATCCTAATTTTGCCAAAATTTAGTACTTTCTTTTCTTTTTCTTTTGACTTTCCTCATAATAGGACTCTCCTCCCAAAAGGAGAGGGGCTGGGGGTGAGGTTCCCTTGGAGAGGGGTTAGGGTGAGGTTTTTGACTAAGTAGGGGGGCTGTGGGTGAGGGTTGTACGAAGGGGACTTTTTCAAGGGGATTGAATTTTGCAAGGGGCTAAAGCTCCTTGTCTAGGAGTGAGTTTTTTATGTTCAAGAGGTTAAAATCCCTTGTCTAGGAAGGAGATTTTGTATTTTCAAAGGGCTAAAGCCCTCTGTTGACAGGAAAGCTTGTGCTATCATCTAGTTGTTTTTTGAAAAACAAAATTTATAAAAAAATATTTTTTGTGAAGATTATGTGAAAACTGGCTCTTTGGTGTTGCTTTATGTTTGTATTTTTTTAATATTTTCATCGTTTTAAATTTAATAGGTTCTTTAAAATAATCCAAAACGAGTTTAAATTTCAATGTTTTTTGAGTTTTAATCTTGGCTTTTTGTCTGTTTATAAATGAGTTTGGGGTTTAGATAGTAACTAAACTTTGCTGTTTAAATCCCGAGCTTATGTATACAGCTTAGGGTTAAGGCTTTAACTCTGTATGTATTGTTTCATTATATACATACAAAATGTTTTTCTGGGTATTTTTCGCAAAAATATTCACCAATTTCTGTTTTCATCTCTTAAATTCAATATATTTTTGATATATTAAATTATTGATAATTACGGAAATCTATTTTATTTCTTAAATAATGTTTTTATGAACTTATTTAAAAAAGTTGTTTCAAGCATTACTATTGCTGCTTTGGTTGTATCAACTTCTGCAACAGGTGTTTATGCTTACTCAAACGATGACTTAACTGCTGCTAATGGTTTAGCTGCTGCTTGAGTCATAAACGATAATGCTGCAGATCCTGCAGGTTATAACTTTGAAGGAACACTTACTAGAGCTGAAGCAGCAAAAATTGCTGTTAACCTAGATGATGATCTTTCTCCTAATGCAACTTGTGAAAACAGGTTTGAAGACGTAACTTCTACTACTCCAAATGATTGGGTGTGTGGTTATGTTGAAGCTTTGTTAGATGCTGGGAAAATTTCTGCTAATGCAAATTATAACCCAAATTCTACTTTGACAAAAGCTGAAGCTACTAAAATGATGGTAGAGGCTGCTTGATTTACAGATGTTTATTCAGATGTATCTAACTGGCAAGCTGAAACTGTAGCTTTCGCTGTAGAAAATGGTGTTATTGATTCAGCTTTTTCTGATTATAATACACCAGCTCAAAGAGCATTCATATTTGGTGTTTCATACAACTCTATGAATAATGCTCCTATGGCTGATTTAGCTTGTGATGAATCTATGATGATTTTAGGTTTATGTGAGCTTGAAGATGATCTAGCTGATGATATGTCTGACGATATGTCTGACGATATGTCTAGTGAAGACAGCTCTGATGATATGTCTGACAGCAACACTGTTGTTTCTAGTGAATGAGCTTCTGTTACTTTATCTCCTGAAACTCCAGTTGATGGTGATGTTGCTTCTGAAACTCCTAGAACAGCACTACTTGTTGTTGATGTTACTTCTTGAGATTCAGATTTAACTCTTAAACAAGCTACTTTGAAATATACAGGTTTATCTGATTCTAGAGATATAGATGATGTTTCTATATATATGGGAAATGAAAAAGTTTCTAAAACTAAAAATTTCTCTGATAACGAGCTTGATTTATCTTTTGATAAAAATGTAGTTATCAAAGCTGGTGAAACTAAATCTTTGACTATTACTGCTTACATAACAAATGAAAATGGTAGTAATGATTCTCATCAATTAACTCTAACTAGTTTAGAAACTGATGGAGGAGAATTAATGTCTAGTGATATTTCTGGTGCTAGATTAGAACCAGTTTCTGTTTCTAATAAAGCAATTTTAGAAGTAGAAGAAGATACAGCTTCTGATACAGTTACTGTTGGTGAAGTTGTAAAATTAGCTGGTTTTGAAATAGAAGAAGTAGCTGATAATGAAGATGCTTTACTTAAATCTATAACTTTCCATGTTAATGGTTCTATAGATGCTGAGGATGATTTATCAAATTTAACACTATATGCTGATGGAGAAGAAGTTGCTTCTAACTTAAGTGTTAACTCTGATGATGAAATAGTTGTTGATTTAGACTTAGTAATTCCTCAAGATGAAAAAGTAGAATTTGAATTAGAATGAGTAGTTACTGGTTCTATAGGTGAAACTATTGAGCTAGCTTTTGAAAATTCTGATGATATATATGCTATTTGAGCTAGTACAGGTATAAATGCATCTTTTATTTCTGGAAAAGAAGCTGATACAGCTGATATAGCTGATATAGAAACTATTGAAGGTTCTGAAATCAATGTTTCTTTTGATAAATCAGATGTTGATGAAGCTAAACCAGATTCTGATGATGTACTTGTAGGTAATTTAGAACTATCTACTGATAGTGATGATTACGAAATAACTGAAGTAAAAGTTACTGTTACTTCTTCAACTTTTAATGTTAGTGGTAAAACTTTTGCAGACTTATTACAAGATGTTGAATTAGATGGTGTTTCTTATGATGACTCTTCTGATTCATCTCAAACCGAAGCTACTTATATATTTGAAGATATAGTTTTAAAGGGTTGAGAAGATATGTCTCTTCCTTTGACTTTTAGTCTTGATGAAAATGATACAGATAATAATGTTGACTATAGTGGTGTTGAACTAGATTTTAAAGTTGAAATTACTGAAGTTGTTGATGATGAAGAAAATGTTACTTATACTTCTTCAAGTAGTCCAAGTTTATCTGAAATCTTATCATCTACTAGTTTAGATAATAAAAAGATAGATATTAAAACAGCTTCTTTTGTTCTTACTAATGTTTCTGTTACAGACAGAAATGCAGTTATAGGTAACGGAGTGGAAGTTGTACTTTATAAAGCTAAAGTATCTGTTTGAGATGCAGATGATGTAACTATTAAAGATTTTGATTTAGAAGAAACATCTAGTAACAATATAGCTGATGAAGACTTAGATGATATAATTGATGTTGCTACTTTAAATATAGGAGGAGCTACTTTTGATTGAGATGTTGAAAGTACTAGAGTAGATTTCTCATCTATAAATCATACTATTACAGCTGGTTCTGATAATGTAGAAATACTTGTTACAGCTAGCTTAAAAGATAATGATTCTGTAGAAAATAATGAATTTATTGAGTTACAACTAGATACTAGTGATTTAGATGTAGAAGATTCAGATAATGAAAATTTAGGTTCAAATGATCTTGATACTTCTAATGCTAATGATAAGTTAACTAGAACTACTTTGAAATCTGAAGGAACATTTGAATTTGCTGTTATAAATGATGGTGATAATAAAGATGATGTTAATAATGTTGTTCTTGCAGGTTCTTCCAATGTGGCTATTGCTGAGTTTAGAATGGAAGCTGATTTAGAAGATATAGAAGTTAACTCTCTGAAATTAAAGGTTAGTGGTTCTGAGCTTACTAGTGTTGATGTTACTCAAGAAACTACAACTGAAAATATTGAAGCTACTCCTTCTGATTATACTGGTAATCAAATGGTAACTACTATAACTTTTTCTGATGAATTAAGATTTGGTGATACAGTTGTAATCTCTGCTACTGGTGATGCTGCTATTAATTATAGTGATTCAGTAAGCACTGATCATTCAACTACTCTTGCTGCTATTGCTGCTAAATTTGAAGCAGATGCTAATATTGGTACAGGAGCTGTTAGTGGTAATGTTATTACTTTGACTTCTGTTGATAATAAAACATTCTCAATTTCAAATGCTACAGTTAATGAAGCAGCTGATTATCAAATTGATATAACAGTTGCAATAACACAATCTCCTGCTGTTGCTGCTGTAAAAACTTTAACTACATCTGCAGATCTTAAAGATGGTCATACTATAAAGGTTACAGTTGATTGAAAAGAAATAAGCCAAGCTTTTAGTACTGATAATGATACTACACTTGCTGCTTTTGCTGCATTGATACAAGCTGAATCTAGTATTACTACAGCTACAGTTACTAACTCAGGTGCTCAAGATAGAGAGATAGTTCTAACTGCTGCTACGGCTGGTACAGATTTTACATTATCTAATGCTGAAGTTGAAGCTAGTGATGCTTCAGACTTCTCTGATACTTTAACTGATGTTAAGTTGATGAATGGTTCTTCTGTTATTGCTGATGGTGGTATTACTACTTTTGATTGAACTAATACTATAATTGAATTTGAAGATTTTATTGTAAGGGATAGTGATGATGAGATAGAAGGTACTATAGTTGCTGATATATCTAAATACACTAAAGACTGAAGTGAAACTTCAGCTCAATTATGAAGTATAGTTGTAGAAGCATTTACAGCTGCAAGTACAGATTATGCTGATTTAGAATGAGCTCAATCTGATAACTCTATTGATTCTACTGCTGCTAGTGGTAATGCAAATAGTAGTTGAGTTTCTGTTGTTCCTGCACTTGTTACTGTTTCTATTGATAATACTCTTGGAACAGATGATCAATACGCTAAAATTAGATTTGATGTAGATAAAGGTAATAACGTATTAGATTCAGATGATATAGCTATTACTAGTATTGAAATTGAAACAGCAGATGCTAGTGGTATTGAAATTAGAAATGATGACAGTAATAGTATTACTATAACAGATAATACTGGAACTTGATTAGTTCTTACTGCTAATAATTCAATTGTTGATGGTGATGAATTTGAATTTAAACCTTCAACTGATGGTGCTGAAATTAGAATCGTTTCTAACGGTATAGATTTTACTATTGATGGTGATACATATCAAATTTCAAATGATGATGTTATAGATCTTGGTACTTATACTGATTCTACTAACTAATATTTGATTTTCTAAATGATTTTTATCATTCGAAAAAACTCCTGGCTTTAGCCAGGGGTTTTTTTGTTTTTTGCAAATTTGTAAAAAGTTATATAATATTGAAGTTTTTAAAACTTAAATTAAGGTTATGGCTGTAATAAATGTAGAAGTTCCAGAATCTGTAGCTTTGAAAATAAATACTAAAGAAACAATAACTATAGAAGAGTTATATAAAATAGATGATTCTAACTGGCAAACAGTTGTTGATTTTTGAAAAAAATGACTATGAAAAAAAGAATTTTTGAGTTATTTATCTAGTTAAAAATAAGTATTATGGTTAAAAAATGGATAAAGCAATTGAATGCCATTAAATCAAATACTGAAATAGATTTTGATAAAATTATTTTGGACATATTAAATTGAAATTATAGTTTATATGATGTTGAGAAAATGACTTGATACAAAAATCTTTACAGAATAAGAGTATGAACTTACAGAATTATTTTTAAAGATGTTTCTTGAAATATTACTATTGAGTTAATAAAGAAAAGATGAGATGTATATAAATGATATTAATTAAAAAACTCAAAATAGTCCAAATTTATTATAATTTATAAATTCCCAATGCTTATTTCAATTTTTGCATCTATTTGAAAAAAAAATCTGTGAGATGAGTTAATCTTGAAAAATCAGATAGAAATACTAAGAATGAGATATTTAAACAAAAATACAAAATTCTTAGTTTTTTCTTATGATCATAAAAATCCCTTTTATAAAAGGGATTATATAGAATACAAACCATACTTTCCCGATAATATAAAAAATCTAAAATATATATTTAAAAATATATCTAGTTTTTTTTGTTTTGTTTGATCTGTAATTAAATCAGATTTGATAGTTTTTGGATGAGGTTGATTGTTTTTTGATTGAGAAGTTTGAAAAAAAACTAACTCACTTCCTTCCCTGATTTTTAGAAAAAGGCTAGTAGGTCTTCTTTTTAAAAAGGTTTGTTTTTTTAGGGTTTGAGTATATGTCAAAGATAAAAAGAATACAAAAGCTCTTAAAAAACTATTTAAAAATGCCCTAGAGGTTAGTGTTAGGGATTTGTATAGTCAAAATGTATTGAAAAAAGCTTGAATAGAATCAAGCCTAGAGCAAGACCCGGTTTTTTTTGATAGAGATAAAAAGGCTTTGAAAAAATCAATTATATGAAAGATAGATTCTTATAATTTTGATATGACTAAGATAAAAGAGTTTGATTTTGAAAACAAGACTGTAGGGATAGCTTTTAGAAAAGGTTTTCTTGCAGAAAAATCAAATATGTCTCTTAAAATAGAGGAATGAAAACTTAGAGAAATAGTAAACTATATAGTTAAATCTTCTTGAAAGGTTATTCTTTTGCCCCATAGTTTTAGTAAAGATGATATTTATAGTGATGATTATAGTTTTTTAAAAGATTTTTCAGGAGTTAATATTGATATAAAAGATAATATGCAGGAGGTTTATAATGTTTATAAGCAAAAAGATATGGATATTTGTTTTTCTATGAGGCTTCATTCTGCTATTTTATGTCATGTTTATGAGATTCCTTTTATATGAGTTTCTTATTCCAGAAAAACAGATGATATTTTTCATACTATGATGAGGGAAGGTTAAGTATTTTAGTCTAATCCAAGAAAACCTTACACTAACCTTTCCCGTATAACCCTCACTCTAGCTAGTCCGAGCAGACCTCACCTTCACCCATGAAAACCTCACTCCCAGCCCCTCTCCGTACAGCCCTCACCCCCAGCCCCTCTCCTTTGGAGGAGAGGGGAGTAGAACAGAATGAATAGAACAGAAATTACCATTATAGGGGATTTACCCTAAATTTAGTATATCCCTTCAACAGATGGCTTTAGCCATTTGCCCATTGATCATTTTTGATTGGACCTTACCTTAACCCTCTCCGGACAAACCTCACCCCTAGCCCATTTCCGGACAAACCTCACCCCCAGTCCATCTCCGGACCAACCTCACCCCCAGCCCCTCTCTGTACAGACCTCACCCCCAACCCCTCTCCTTTGGAGGAGAGGGGAGTAGAACAGTTAGGAATAGAACAGGTAGAGAATGGAGATTATTATAATAAAGTAGAAAACTCCTTTCAACAGAGAGCTTTAGATTTTTGTCAAGTTTGTTTAACAGAGAAATTCATTATTTTGCTTTATTGATAAATTTGCAAAAGACCCTATAAGATATATAATTTCGCTTGCTTTGCTGAAATTTCTACAATATCCTTTTTTAAGGAAAGGCTGAAGAATTCTTTTTCTTTTAAGTGAATTTTTCAGGATTTCCTTTACTTAATTTTTTAAAATATAGAATTGTATAATATAAACAGACAACAGGCATCTTCTATTTTAAACCTATCTACAAGAAGTATAGATAGGTATATTAAGTCTGGAAAAATTAGATTTAAAAAAGAATGAAAGACTATACTTTTAAATGATGATGATATAAAAAATCTAAACTCAAATATAAAACCTGTTCAAGATGTTATAAGCTCAATGGATGTTGTTTCAAAAAAAGAACTGGTTTCTTCTAGTGGTTCTGATTTAGTGAAAAAAGATGATTATGATAAAATATTAAAAACATTTGAAAATATATATTCTACTTTTAGATCTGAAATAAAAGAAAAAGATGAGAAGATAGAGGAGTTGTCTATAAAGCTTTGAAAGGCTTTGGAACAGAATAATAACAAAGTTGATGTAATGGAGTATAAAAAAACTCAATTTTTAGCAGAACAATCAAATAAAGAGTTTTCTAAAAAACTAGAAAGAGAGTTGTCTGAAAAACAAATGCTTGTTGGTAAATTGAAATATGAAAAGACTACTAATAAACTTATGATAATTTTTATATGTGTTTTCTTTGTGGTTTTTTTATCAGTTCTTTTTTTTGATTTTATTTAAGGAGGGTCTTAAAAATGTCCTCATAGTTCAATGGATAGAATAAACCCCTCCTAAGGGTTAGATGTTGGTTCGATTCCAGCTGGGGATACCATATAAAATTCTTAAAAAACTTGTATTTTTATGTTTATAGATGAAGTAGAAATAAAAGTAATTTCTTGAAAAGGTTGAGATGGAATAGTATCTTGGAGGAGAGAGAAATATATACCAAAATGATGACCTTGGTGATGAAATGGTTGAAATGGTTGAAATGTTTATATAAAGACAAATAATAATATAAATACCTTGTCTGAATATAGACATAAAAAGGTATTAAAAGCTCAATCTTGAGAATCATGAAAAACTAATACTAAATCAGGAGCAGATGCTTCTGATTTGATTTTGAGTGTTCCTGTTTGAACTGTAATTCGTGATTCTAATACAAATGATTTAATAGCTGATTTAAATTTAAATAACTCTAAAATACTTGTTGCTAAAGGTGGTAGATGATGATATGGAAATGCTCATTTTTGTTCTAGCACTAGACAAGCTCCATGATTTGCCGAACTTTGAGATGTGAGTGAAGAAAGAGATTTAAAGCTAGAATTAAAACTTGTTGCTGATATTTGAATTATATGAATTCCTTCTGCTTGAAAATCAACCCTCATTTGAAATATCACAAATATAAAACCAAAGATTTGAGATTATCCTTTTACTACAATAACTCCCAATCTTTGAGTTTTGGAACATAAATGAAAATCCTTAGTTTTAGAAGATGTACCTGGTTTAATACCTGGTGCTAGTAAAGGTAAAGGTTTGTGAATAAAATTTTTAAAGCATATAGAAAGAACAAATGTATTACTTCATTTACTAGATTTATCCAGACTTGATAATATCTTTGAAGACTACAAAAATATTAGATATGAACTTGAATGCTTCTCTAAAGATTTTAAATATGATAATGATTCTAAGAAACTAGATGAAAAAGAGGAAATAATAGTTTTTACAAAATGAGATTTACTTGATGAAGAGATGAAAAAATTTATTTTGGAGCAATTTAAATCTAAATATAAGTCTAAAAAGGTTTTTGTGATTTCTTCTGCTACAAAAGAATGAATAACTGATTTAAAAGATTTTTTGATAGATAGTTATTCATCTTCCAATTTAAAAAAAGAAAAATCTGAAAATTTAGACTATACTGATGAGGTAGAATTGTTTGATTTAAAATATAGAGTGGAAGATAAAAAACCTCGTATTAGTTATCTTTGAGATATGAAATTTAAAGCTAGTTGAGAGAGACTTGAACAAATAGTTAGAATGACTGATTTTTCCAATGATGAGGCTGTAATGAGGATTTATGATGTAATGGATAAAATGGGACTTATGAAAGAAATAGAAAAAAAATTTAAAGATATTTTGAGGGACGAAAATGCTTACAATGATTTCTTTTTTGAATCTAAAGATGAAAAAAAAGACTTTTCTCCAAGTATTGAAATTGCTTGAAGGGATATAAGTTTGGATAAACTTATTTATTTGTAATTCAAATAAAAAAATTAGCTCTTTTTTGTTTTTTTTGTATATTTAAGAAAGTCTTGAAAAAAGTGATGTTATCCGGAGAAAATAATCTATTTATACTAAAATCTCTGTTTTGGTCTTACTATAACTTTTATAGACCTAGCCTTAATTAACCTCACCCTAGCCCTCTCCTTAGAGGAGAGGGAATAGAACAGACCTTATCTTACCAAATTAACCTTATTCTAACATTTTCGAACAGTCCTAACCCCCAAGTCCTTTCCGTAAAAGCCCCCACCTTATCCTCTTCCGTATAACCCTCACCCTAGCCTCTTCCGTATAACCTTCACCCCCAGCTCTAGCCTGTAAAGCCCTCACCCCAAATCCTTTCCTTAAAGCCCTCACCCCCAACCCCTCTCCTTTTGGGAGGAGAGGGGAGGTATGGAATATAGAGATATGGTATGGTGATAATAAATTTTTAAACCATAAAGTTTATGTTAAAAACCAAATATAGTCTTGCCTTTACTTTTGTAGAGCTTATAATAGTAACAGTAATACTTGCTATACTTTGAGCTATATGATTTAGTTCGTTTGTGTGAAATTTAAGCTATTCTAGAGATGCAGAAAGAAAATCTAGTCTTTCCCAAGTAGTTGCTGCTATGAAGCTTTATAGTAAAAATAAATGAAGCTACCCTATCCCAGAAGATTATTTTACTATAACAAATAGTTCATCTTCAAATGTGGTTGTTTGGCAGTGAAAACTTTGAACAAATGTGTGATTATCAACTATTGATAAAATCCCCTTAGATCCTGAAGCAGATATTCCATTTTTATATAGTATAACCACAAATAAGTCAGAATTTCAAATAGCTTGAACCTTAGAAAATGATGAAAACCCTAAAGCTATACTTATGTGAGATTATAAATCAGTAGCAAAAAATGTTTTGCCTAATATAATTTTAGCCATGGAATCTACAAGCAGTGTTGAAGTAACAAATTTTAGAAAGAGAATTATATTTGATGATTTATCTCATAATTTGCCCTACCTATTTGATTGATGAACATCTCCTGTAAGTGATTCTACTGATTTTGATACTATTTTGGTAAAAGCTGAGTCTAGATGATCATTTTCTCAAAATAGTAGTTTTGAAAGCTGTGAAGAGATAAAAGATGCAAGAAAATCTATATGAGATTGAGAATATCAAATAAGGCAAGAAGATTGAAGTTTAGCTGATCAAAGTTGTACTTGAATGTAGTAAATTTTCATAGTTTAGTGTATTTATTTTTAAATATTTAATAATCAAATAAATGAACCAAGTTGTAGAAGCAAAAATGAACAGGGAAATAATGGTTGTTCCTAATAAGGCACTTTTTAGTGATATAAATAGGGAAACTAAATTTTATCCTAGTTTAGAGTCAGATTTTGAACAAAAGGTTTTATCCAACTACGAATATATGATAAGAAAAGAGGCTGAAACCAATCTAGAATATAAACAGCCTATTTCTTACTGACTGGTAATAAATGACAAAAAAAAGATCTTTGTTTATAAGAGATGATGATCAAAATCTAGTGCTTGAGAACATAGGCTACATGATAAGCTATCATTTTGAGTTTGAGGTCATATAGAAAAAGAAGATAGATTTTCAAGGAATCCTATAAGAGACAGCTTTATTAGAGAAGTTGAGGAAGAACTAAGTATAAAAAAAGACAATATAGTTAACACAAAATTAGTTTGATATATAAATGATGATAACAACGAAGTTGGGAGAGTTCACATAGGTATAGCCTATTTATTAGAAGTTAAGTGAGATAAATTTGAGCTTTTGGATTGAGAATTAGATAGTGGAGAATTTTTAGATATTTCAGAAGTAGAATCTATGATTAAGTCAGATTTATATGATATAGATCCTTGGTCTAGAATACTTTTTGAACCAATAAAAAAGATTTTAAAAGATTATAAAATACCTTATTTTGAAATGTTTTTTAATTCTAAAATTAAAATATTACTTTTAGCTCCCTTTTTTAGAATAGAAGGTTATAAAGCATAAAATCTGGGAAAAGCTTTGTTTTTATAATGTCATCTTATTATATATGGACAAATAATATGAAAAACTAAAAGTATCCTTGGTGTAAACTGGGGGCTTTTTTCAAAAATATAAACTTTCTACAATATAAAAATGCTAAAGTCTTATATCGACCAATAATAAAGCTCAGAAGGCTAAAGCCTTCTGTTGAAATAGATATAAGGTCAAAGAGCCAAAGCTATCTTTATACTATAGTAAACTAACTCGTAAGTTAGACTATTTTTAAAATACAATTTTTACTTTTTGTCAATAGAGAGCTTTAGACCTTTGCTGTTGTAAAAAATTTCTCTTTTTGTACACATTTTGTGTATTAGCTCGAGGTTAATCTTTTTCACAAAAAACCGATGATTATATTTAATTACTAAATTATAACATCGGTTTTATTAATTAAAATTTCCTAAAAAAATCCTTATTTTTGTATTTCTTTAATCTGTTTTAGCTTCAAATTTTTTATTTATTCAAACTATAAGTCATCAGCTTTCAGAGTCTTTAAAATAAAGTTCATCCACAAGTTTCTCTATTATCATAAAAAGCCCTCTACCTCTTATAGAGTTATGATTACTAAATCATTCTTTTTTCTTATTATCTCTCATTTCTTCCATTTCAAAAGATTTTTTAGCTTTTGGTCAATTTCAAGTGTCATGAACTTCTATATTCAAATTAAAACCTTTATCTATATGGGTTATAGTTATTTTGAATAAATTCATCTCTCAACTTTTGCTTCAATATTCTATAGCATTGTTATTTAACTCATCTGCTACTAAAATTAGCCTAGATTTCCATATATTATCTATAGATATCTTTTCAGATAAGCTTGAAACAAAGTTTCTTAATAATTTTGCACTTTTAAAATCAGAAACAAAGTCTATATTTATTTCAAAATCTTTATCTACTAGTAGTTTTTCAAAAAAATCACTACCTATTTCGGGGGTTTTATTTATATCTAAATTTATCAGTTCCATTTAAAGTGATCTTATGATAAAAAGAAATTACTAAAAAAGTATATCATAAATTTAAAAAAAATCAAAAAAACCAAGGATTTAAATCCCTGGTTTTTTTTAATTTAATATTTAAATGTATTAAATTACTTTACTTACAACTATCTTACAGCTTCTTTTAAAGTTTTACCAGCTCTAAAAACAGGAGAATTCATAGCTGCAATTTTAATTTTACTTCAAGTCCTTGGATTAACTCAATTTCTAGCAGCTCTTTTTGATACTTTAAATGCACCAAAACCAGTAATATTAACTTCCCTACCAGCTTTAAGTTCATTAGTAACAGTGTCAATAATAGAACCTAATACCCTAGAAACAGCATCTTGACTTAAGTTAGCATCAGATGCAACAACTCTAATAAAGTCTTGTTTTTTCATAATAAATGTTATTAAATAAATAAGATAACAGGCACAATATAGAACTTTTTTTTTATAATGCAAATTTTTTTGCTATTTTTAGCTGTCTTTTTGTAAGTTTTATTTAGAAAAATATAAAAAGTATATAAAAAATTTTGACAAAATATGCCTCAATGAATAATATCTGTATTGTTAACTTAAAACATTAACATTATTTTAGATCTTTACATGAATTTTAGATATGGACTTAAACAAAGTGCAAATTATATGAAACATCACACAAGATGTTGAGTTGAGACAGACTCCAAATGGTCAAAATGTTACTACTCTTTCTGTAGCTACCAATAGGTCTTGGACAGATAGTTCTTGAGTTAAACAAGACCAAGCAGAATTCCACAATGTAGTTTTGTGGTGAAAATTAGCAGAAATTGCTGCTCAATACCTGCAAAAATGAAAAAAAGTTTATATTGAAGGTAGACTTCAAACTAGAAGCTGGGAAGCTCAAGATGGAACAAAAAGGTATAAAACGGAGATAGTTTGAGAAAATATGATAATGTTATCTGCTGCCTGAAGTGTTAATAATATAGATAATATTTCTAGTTCTGATAGGCCAGTTGATAATAAGACTCCTGCTGTTAAAAAAACTAAAAATCAAGAAGAAGAAGAAATATCTGTGGAAGACTTACCTTTTTAGTTATTTAAATGTATTATTTAAGGAAACCTTAAAAAGTTCATTTAAAAGAAAAGCAATTCTTTTTTGCTAATTTTTATTCTTAAAAATTACCTAAAAAATTTATTATTTTATAGGAACTAAAGAATTCTTAAAGTATCTACTTAAAGAAAGAGTTACAATTATAGTTTGTGACTCTTTTTTGTTATTTTGGGAAAAAATTTGGATTTATGCTTATATAAATGTATAATTAATCCAACACTAAACCACCAGCTCTGCTGGTGCGAGTAGTGGAGGTTTTACCGTTCCGGTAGTTGTGTATAATCTTCTAGGAAGCACCTAGGAGGGGAATAACTTTTTAAAGATATGTCCCACAAATACGCAAAGCAGTCCCATGTGAATTGGGACTGCACTTACCACATAGTGGTGGTACCAAAGTACCGAAAAAAAATACTTTTTCAATCAGTTAGAAAAGATATACGAGACACATTTCATGAACTTGCAAAGAGATATGATTTTGAGATATTAAAATGAAATATAACGATAGATCATGTTCATCTCGTTTTGAGGATATCTCCAAAATACTCTGTTGCAGAAATTCTGTGAAGATTGAAATGAAAGAGTGCAATAATACTTCATAACAAACATAGTAAGAAGAAATGACTGTACTCGAAGAATTTCTGGAGTAGATGATACTATGTAAGTACAGTTTGACTTGACTTGGATATGATAAAAAATTATGTTCAACATCAGCAACATAAGGATAAAACCATTGATGGAAATCAGTTAGATTTAAACTGGTAAAAACTATTTTAGCCCCTTCTAGGGGCTTCCATTTAAAGCTACCAGTTCTACTGGTAGATATTTACTTAAGGTACTTACAAACCTTTATTTCTTGATAAACAAATTTGAATATAAATGAAAGAATTAAATTTAAAAGATGTTTTGAAAAGTACAGATGATCTGGATAAAAGCTGAAAAGTTTGATATGTTTCAATAGTAGGGAGACCAAATGTATGAAAATCTAGTTTTTTAAACTCTCTTTTGTGAGAAAAGGTTAGTATAGTTTCAAAAATACCTCAAACTACTAGAAATAAAATTTTAGCTATATATAACGATCTAGATTCTCAAATAATATTTTTTGATACTCCCTGAATACATAAATCTAGTAAAAAGATAAACCAAAATATAAATCATGTAGCTGTTAAATCTTTAGAAGATTCTGATTTAATTTTGTATTTCATAGATTCTTCCAGGAATTATGGGGAAGAGGAAAAAAATCTAGAATATATATTATCAAAAGTAAATATTCCTTTGTTAAAGGTTTATACCAAGACTGATCTAAAGCCTAAGCTAGAATTTTCAAAATCTAGTAATATATTCAAGATTAGCTCAAAAACAAAATACGGTTTTAGTGAGTTGATAAATGAAATAAAAAAAAGTTTACCTTTTTGACCTTTTTTGTTTTCCTCTGATTTATATACTAAGCAAGATATGTATTTTAGAATATCTGAAAATATAAGAGAGAAAATTTTTTTGAATACAAAAGATGAAATTCCTCATTGCGTCTATGTGAATGTAGAGGAATTATCTGAAGAAAAAACCAAAATTTGAGAAGATTTACTAAAAATAGTTTCTTATATATATACTGAAACAGATACCCAAAAGCAGATATTAATCTGAAAAAATGGTAGTATTATAAAAATCATATGAGAAAAAGCAAGAATTGACTTAGAATGAATTTTTGAAAAAAAAATCTTTTTACATATTAGAGTTAAGGTTAGGAGAAACTGGAGAAAAGATTCTAATTTAGTAAAAAAGATTTTAGATTTATAGTTTATATTTTGTTGAAACCCCAAATTTTATCCTTTTAAAACTATTCAATACCTCTTTTGTATATCTCATTTTCTACTATTTCTCTTAATGCTTCAAATTGAGATAACATAGAATTTTTTCTTTCCTCGGTAATTTCTGAATTTTCAAATGTATCTTCTATAAGTTTTTCTATTTTTAAATGAAGTTCTCCAAGTTTATCAGTAGAAACTTTTTCTAATCTATTTCATATTTTTTTCTGGAATTTACCCTTATTTCTTGATATTGATTCCTTGTTTGACTCTACAAAATTTGCTCTAGCACTATTTTCTAAATTTTGTCACTCTCTACTAATAGATATAACTAAACTATCTTTTACTACGGCATTTATTCTTCAAGGTCTGAAATCCATTGTTACTAATAAGTCTTCTCCGTCCCTTTTTATTACTCTAAAAATATCTCAATTTTCCCTTGCTTTAGATTTAGCCTCATCTTCGGTTAATCCTATGTAAGCACTACTAAGTATTCCTACCCTTCACATATTACTTGAATTTTGTCATTTGCCATATTCTCCAGTAGAAAAACTTTCTTCTCTGTTTCATTTAACTTCTTCAATATCATAATTACCTTCTAAGCTTTTTCATTCAATTTTAACAGATACAACTACATCATCTTCTATTATTGCATTTATTCTTCAAGGTCTGAAATCCATTGTTACTAGTAAGTCTTCTCCGTCCCTTTTTATTACCCTAAAAATATCTCAAATTTCCCTTGCTTTAGATTTAGCCTCATCTTCGGTTAATCATATATAAACAGAGCTACTTTTTGAAGCCTCTCATGCATTATATTTTGTAATAGCAAAAGTATTTTGCAAGTTGAAGTTTGTAAAAACTAAAGAAAACAAGAACAGAATCGTAAATAGTTTTTTATTCATAAATTATTATATTAAAAATTAATATATATTTAATAATAAAAAATTAAAAAAAATCAATTAAAAAGTCCTTTTTGAATAAATATAAATTTTGTTATAATCAAATATTAATTTATTTTACAATAAATAGTTATGTCAGATTTTTTAGAAGTATATTGAGCAAAAACACATAATTTAAAAAATATTAATGTAAAAATACCTAAAAACAAAATGACTGTCATAACAGGTGTTTCTGGCTCTTGAAAATCTTCACTTGCATTTAACACTATATATTCTGTTTGACAGCAAAAATATTTAGAAAGTTTAAGTAGTTATGCTAGAATGTTTATATGATGAATGAAAGAAGAGGCAGTAGTAGATGAAATAAAATGACTTTCTCCAACTATATCAATTGATCAAAAAACAGTTAATAAAAATCCTAGATCAACTGTTTGAACTATAACTGAAATATATGATTATTATAAGCTTTTATTTCTAAACATATGAAAAAGAAAGTGTATTAAATGTGGATGTGAAGTAAAAAAAGATTCTGTTAGTGATATAATAGAATATTTGTCTACAATAGAAAAAAATACAAAATTTATGATAAAATCACCTTTAATTTTAAATTTTGTAAAAACGAAAGACTACAAAAATACATTTAAAAAAGATATTTTTGAGAAAATAAAAAGTGAGATTTTGTCTCTTTGATTTATAAGGTTTTCTATAAATTGATTTTTATTTAGTGTAAATGATGGCTTTATTGATGAATTAAATAATTTTTCTACTTTTAATGTAGACATAATTATAGACAGGCTTGTCGTGAATGACTACTCTGATTCTCATTCTTCTGAAACTAAAAGGCTAAAAGATTCCTTAAACCTAGCTTTTAAAGTATGAAAATGAAAGCTTTGTATAAAATTAGTAGATGACAATAATTGACAGGAAAAAAACTTTTCTAATATTTTTGTTTGTTGAAATTGTTGACATACACCAGAAGAGCTAACAATTTCAAGTTTTACTTTCAATAGCCACTCTGGAGCTTGTCCAGATTGTCATTGATTAGGTGTAAAAAAAGTTTTTTTAGAAGAAAATATTATAAATAAAAATCATACTTTGTTGGAGTGAGCTGTTATAGCTCCTTGATTTTGATGAGATTATTTTTTTTCTATTTTGAAGGAAGTATCTAAACATAAACCAATAGATCTTAATAAAAATTGGGAGCTTCTTTCTCAAAAAGAAAAAGATATAGTATTGTTTTGAACCTGAGACAAAGTTTATAGAGTTAATTTTAGAAACGAATTCTGACAATCAAATACATATAATTCTAAATTTGAATGAGTTATAAATACATTGAAAAGAAGATATTTTGATTGATGAGCAGAAAAATGACATTATGATGATTTTGTAGTAGATATGGAATGTTGAAATTGTTTTTGACACAGGCTGAAACAAGAAAGTTTATCTGTCTATATAAAAGATTTAAATATTTGACAACTATCAGATAAACCAGTAGACAAAGCAATAGATTTTTTGTCTACTTTGGAATTAACTAAATCTCAGCAAAAAATCACAAAAAAAGTTTTAAAAAATACTCTTGATAGACTAGATTTTCTAAAATGAGTTTGACTTGACTATATGACAATATCCAGAAGATCTTGAACCCTATCTTGATGAGAAGCTCAAAGAATAAGGCTTGCAACTCAAATATGAACTAAACTTGAATGAATAATTTATGTTTTGGATGAACCTAGCATATGATTACACCCTAGAGATAACTATATGCTTATAAATAATTTGAAGAAACTTAGAGATATATGAAATACATTAATAATAGTAGAGCATGATGAAGATATTATGAGAGAATCAGATCATATAATAGACATATGACCAGAAGCATGAATATGATGATGAAATATAATTTCTGAAGGTAGTTTGAATGATATTATCTCAGATAAGAATTCAGTTACTTGAAAATACTTAGATAGTTCAAGGAAAGTTATTATAAAAAGGGATAAAAGACCAAAATATAATGATTTGAAAAAAGAAAATAAACTTCTGAAAATTTTTTGAGCTAAACAAAATAATCTTAAAAATATAAATGTTGATATTCCCCTTTCTAACTTAGTTGTTGTTACTTGAGTTTCTTGATCTTGAAAGTCGTCACTTGTGAATGATATTTTGTCTAACTATTTAGCAAATAACCTTAATTGAGCCAAGAGGGTAAATGGACATGTAGACAAAATAATGTGATTAGAGAATTTAGATAAGGTTGTAATTATAGATCAATCACCTATATGAAAAACTCCTAGAAGTAATCCTGCTACTTATACTGGAGTCTTTACCCCTATAAGAGAGGTATTTTCAATGGTAGAAGAATCTCAACTTAGATGATATTCTGCATGACAATTCTCTTTTAATACTAAAGCTTGAAGATGTGAGAATTGTGATTGAGATTGAGTAAAAAAGGTAGAAATGCATTTTTTACCACCTATATACGTAGAATGTGAATCCTGTTCTTGAACTAGATATAATAGAGATACACTTCAGGTAAAATATAAATGAAAAAATATATCTGATATTTTAAATATGACCGCAATAGAGGCACAATCTTTTTTTGTTAATCATAGTAAAATAAATAAAATATTAAAAACTATAGTAGATGTATGATTATGATATATCAAACTATGACAAAGTTCGACAACTCTTTCTTGATGAGAATCTCAAAGAATAAAACTGTCTACTGAGTTGTCTAAAAAGTCTACTTGAAAAACATTCTATATACTAGATGAGCCTACTACAGGACTACATTTTCAAGACGTAGACAGACTTTTGACAATTCTACACTCTTTAGTAGACAAAGGAAATTCTGTTTTAGTCATAGAGCATAATATGGATGTAATAATAAATGCAGATTATATAATAGATATATGATTGGAAGGTTGAGATAAATGATGAAATTTAGTTGCTAGCTGAAGTATAGAAGAGGTAAAAAGTTGTAAAAAATCATATACTGCTGATGCTATAAAAAGATATTTAGAAAAGCAGAATTTATAATATTTTTTTATTTGTTATAATAGATTTTAGAAATTATAATTCTATTTTTAATTAGCAATAAAAAATAAATATAGAAAAAATTCTGATTAAATATTTTTAGTTTAATAAATACAATGCAAATATCAATAAAAACAAATAATTATGCTAGATTTTTTGGAAAAAAATAAAGATATTACAAAATTTTCTAATTTTAAAACAAAGGCAGAGAGCAAATTTTATTTTGAGATAACAGATGAAAAAGATTTAAGTAATTTGAAGGAAATTATTGTATTTGCTAAAGACAATAAATTGAAAACTTTTTTTATTTGATGATGAACTAATTTGCTTTTTGCTTTTGATATTTTTAATTGAATTATAATTAAGAACAATTTGCTTTGATGGACTTATGACAAGGAAACAAAAATATTGGAATCGTATTCCAATGAAAATATATCAAATATTGCAGAAACTTTAGAAAATTCTTTTTGACAAAATCTATGGCATAGATTTATATGACTTCCTGGAAGTATTTGATGAGCTGTTTACTGAAATGCTTGATGTTTTGGTTTAGAAATAGAAAATAATTTTTTACAAGCAGAAGTTGTAGACACAAATAGTGGACAATTGTCTACTATGTCTAAAATAGATATAAACTTTTCCTATAGAAACTCTTTTTTAAAGCAAAATCAATGAAGATATTTTTTGATTAAAGCAAGTTTTGATTTATCAAAAAAAGTAGAAAAATACAAAAGTGATGTAGACAACATAGATTTTAGAGAAAATAAGCAACCAAAGTGATTAAATGCTTGAAGCTTTTTTAAAAATCCAAACAGCAAACAACCTGCATGATATTTGATAGAACAGGCATGACTTAAATGATATAGAATATGATGAGCCTATTTTTCTGAAAAACATGCAAATTTTTTGATGAATGATTGAAATGCAACATATAAAGATTTGCTTGAATTAATAGATTTAGCAAAAGCTAAAGTTAAAGAAAAGTTTTGAATTGATCTTGTAAATGAGGTAAAAATAGTGTACCAAGGATAGTTTTAGAAATTAACATTTTATATAAAAAATAATCTTTTTTTAACTTCTCAAACTAGCTTTAAAAAAGTATGTAGGTTTTTAAACCTACATACTTTAATACCTTTTCACTTATAATTAGAATCAATTTTATCTAATCTTGGGTTAATAATATACAAATCTATTATCCCAACTAAAAGACTCGCAAGTCCAATTGATAAAAGAATAAGTTGAAGGTTTAACACAAAATTATCTATTGTATTCATTGTTGTTTCGTTTATATCTGGCAAAATTGCCATAAATATTAAATATACAATAAATGCAATAACTAAAAATAGTGATAAAATTATACTTAAATAAATAAGATTTATTTTTGTAATTTTATACATAAAAACCTCCTTTTATAAAAGAATTTTTCTTTTACTAAGTCTGCTTCTCTAGTAAATACTAAAATGATAGTGTTGCAAACCAATAAAAAGAATACATTCCAGCTGTTAGTAACATAGCACTTGCAACTAAATAAAGCACAATTTTTGAGATTTTTTTAAACATTAAATACTCCTTTTATTTGAAAAACTAAAAAAATCTTTATTATTTTATTAAATTATTACAAATAGTCAATTTTATGAAAATTCAAAAATACATGAGCCAAGTTTGAATATGTTCTAGAAGAAAAGCTGAAGAATATGTAAAAAAGGGCTTATTAAAAGTTAATTGAGAAATTGCTCATATATGACAAATAGTAGACAGTAAAGTAGACAAAATAGAGATAGTAGACAAAGTTTTAGAAGATAATAAAAATCTTGTTTACTATAAAATAAACAAACCTAGAGGTATAATTACCACCTGTGCCCAGTATGGTGAAAAAAATATTATAGACATAGTGGACATAAAACAGAGAGTTTTTCCTATATGAAGACTTGATAAAGAAACATCAGGTTTAATAATTCTTACTAATGATTGAAGGTTAGCAAATTATTTAATGCATCCTAAATATGAACATGAAAAAGAGTATGTGGTGCAAACTTTTGGTCCTATAGATGATTTTTCTCTAGATTCTATGAGAAAGTGATTGTTTATATTGTGATCCAAAACAAAAAAAGCTGAAGTAAAAAGAATATCTTCGTGAAAATTTAGTATAATATTAAAAGAATGAAGAAATAGACAAATAAGAAGAATGGTTAAAAAACTATGATTTGATGTCAAGAGATTAAAAAGAGTAAGAATTGAAAATATAAAAATTTGAAATTTGAAATATTGAGAATATAAAAAACTTTCTAAAAAAGAACTAGATGAATTGTTAAAAATTTTAGAAAAAAACTGAATGTGAATTTAATTTGAAATTTCTATATTGAATATTATTAGAGGTTCAAACTTATGTTATTGTCATTTTTCATTCTTCGCAAAAAATAATATTAATTTATGTAACTCATTTTAGATTCTAGCTTAAATTTTTTTTAATTTTTTAATCAGAAGCAATTGATATAACTATTACTTTTTTTGCTTTTGATTTTTTCAAAACTCTTGAGATTTCATTGACTGTAGAACCTGTAGAAACTACATCATCAATTATTAAAACTATCTTATTGTCTACAATGTCTACTTTTTTATCGTTTATTTTAAAGGCTTTTTCTAAGTTTAAAATTCTTTTTTGTCTACTTAATTTTGATTGCTGTCTAGTTTTTCTAGTTTTTAAAACTAGATTTTTTTCAAACCTAAATCAAAAATACTTTGATATAAATATAGCCAAAAGTTCAGAATGATTGTATCATCTTTTTATCTTCTTAAAAAAATCCATTGGTGGACAAACTACTAGAAAATCTTTTTTTCTAAAACTTTGAAGTTCTTCTTTCATGTATTTTATAATTTTTTCTACCAAAATTTCTCAAAAATCATTTAATATATCTTTTCTTCAATAAAATTTATAATCTTTTATTAGTCTTTTTATTAGATTTTCTTTGTAATGAGAAGCTATAATTGTTTTGTCATAAAAAATCTCTTTTTTACATTTATTGTGTATTTCAAAATCTTTGGAATATTTTTTGCAAACATAGCATATTTCATCAAAGGGATTTTTTTTCTCTATTTCCTCAAAGCAAGAATTGCACAGAAAAAATCACTCTTTACAACAAGAATAACACTTTTTAGGGGCAATTATGTTTTTTAGTAGTTCAAACATTTAAATGTTTTTTTTTATATTTAATAAAGATGAAACATAATAATATTATATATAAGCTTTAATTTATTAAAAAGTTTGTTTGTTTTTTATATTAATTTTAATTAAAATCATTTCTTAATTTAATAGAAAAATTTAAAAATAATCTATTTTTAAATTTTAAAATTATGCTTTTTTGAAAAAATCACACGAAAAACTTGACTTTATTGATAAAATTTTTAAACTATATATAAAAATATTTTTTAACTTTTTATAAAATGAATTGAAAAAATGATTCTTGATTTAATTTTAATTGAGAAGTTTATGATACATCTAGAAGTAAATTCCTTAATTTTCATCCTACACCTTCATATGTTGATGAATTGGAAGAGAAATGAATTATAACAGCAGAAGAAGCAAGGGCAATTTCAAATTCTTCTAGAGCTTGAAAAACTCCAGAAACTCCATCAAATCAATATTATTCTGAATGACTTTCGTCGAACCCCCCAATGGATTCTTTTGATTTTTCCCCAAATTTTAGTCAAAAAGATCCAAGACCTGAATATTCAAAATATTTGGCAGATCTTTTTAACCAACTTGATGAACCTAGAAATGCAATAGAAGAAGCTAGAAAACCATTTGAATGAATTTTCCCTAAAGATATTATTACTCCAGATGAATTAAAATCTGAAGAAACTAATGAAACTAACGAAATTAATGAAGCTTTAGATTCTCAAAATCAACATTCTAATGATAATCACTTATCTTGAATAAATCAACTCAATTTAAAAAGAGAATGGAGTCCTAGAATTCATGCAAGGATGAAAACTCAGGGTATTTTTTGGGATGAAATAAAAGGTAGGTGGTATAAAGAAAGACCTTCAAAACTTGATTCATCAAAGATTATTCGTATTTATTGTTTGAAATCTGACTTAATAGAAGCTTTTCATCGTTCAAGAATAAAGCCTTTGGTAGCTGACGAAAATGAATTAGAAGAAAAAAGTTTATCTTTTTTTTCTTCAATAAATTTTAGAGGGCTTATCTGATTAATTCCTTTTATTGGTTCTTCTTCAAAATCTAAAACTAAAGATAATGTAATGGATAGAAATAATAGTAATAAAATAGAAAGCCAAGGTTATTCTAAATCTCCTAAAATATATAGATTAGATAATATTAATTGAGAAAAACCTGGGTTAGGGTATAATGAATCAGATACCAATTATATAAGATTTTCCGATTTAGAACATAGTTATTCAGAAAATATTACTAGCGAAGAGAAACAAAGAAATATTTTATCTTGAGCCTTTGTTATGATATCTGAATGAAAACCATATTCTGATATTTTAGATCAATTGAGTAAAGATGATTTAACAAGAGAACAATTGATATTTGTACAATATTGTATTCGTGAGTATCAGTTTAGTGAACCAGACTTAATTTTAGATGGAAATATAAATAATAAATATTCTAACCTTAATTTAGAAGATCAATTTGGAAATCCATGTTCTAGTTTTAATCAAGCAGGTAAAATTAGTAGGAATAGCCCAATTTTTAAGCAAAATACCCGTATTATTATTGCTGATTATTTACAATACAGTTTTAAAAAATCTTCTCTTGAAGTTGATCGTATATTAAATGATCCAGATAAATTGGAGGTTCATTATAGGCCAAGGTACACTGCTTAGACATATTTTTAAATAAAGAATTTTTAAGTTTGCCTTTCAAGTTTTAACATCTTTTTTGAAAATTACATATTATTTTCATGTTTAAATTTATTCTAAATTGTATTTTATAGAAATATTCCGTTTTATATAATTATATAAAAAATAGCACTTTTTAAGTGCTATTTTTTGAATTTTTACTTTGGTACCCAGGAAGGGACTTGAACCCTTACGACCATAAGGTCAGGGGATTTTGAGTCCCCCGTGTATACCAATTTCACCACCTGGGCTTTTTTGCTTTGTAAAAGCAAAAATAATTATATAAAAAACCCTAAAATTGCAAATTTTCGTTGCTCATTTTTCTTGGGTTACTTTTCTAAAAAAATCTTTTTTAAATCTAAAATACACTTTATATATTTTCCCATAAACCCAATTAGTTTTTTCGTAATAAAAAAAGCTAAACCGTTTAAATTTAGCTTTTTTATAAAATAAAATTCAAATATACAAGATCCGTTTCAAGGTCAGTTTAGAGATTTAGTAACTCCCTAAAATTCAAAAGATTTAAAGAACCCTTCGATCCATCAGAAAAACTTAATTCTCATACAAGATCCTACTATAGAAAGTAGTAAAGCGATTCTTAATTATATTTACCGTAAGAGAAAATATTCCAAGCATGCAGCCTCTAAAATAGATCCTATACGAAAACTATTCTATTTATTTTTGTATAATTTTCAAGTATTTGTATAATTTTTGGTAATTTTTTACTAAAAATTATAAGATGTTTAGATACAATTTATTCATAAAAAACACAAGCATAAAGCCAGAAAAGAAAGTTGTTGACAAGATATTAAAAGAAATTTCTGATAAAGTGAAAATAAAACAAAATTGAACCTTGAATATAGTGTTTTTAGATGAGGAAAGTATAAAAAAATTGAACGATAAATACAGAAATAAAAATGAAATAACAGATGTTTTGAGTTTTCATTATTTTTCAGATTTTTCAAATTTAAAACCTGATGAAATAGCATGAGAAATACTTTTTTGTGAAGAAAAAATAAAAGAACAAGCCCTATATTATGGACTTTGAGAAGAAAAAGAATTTTATAAACTTTTGATACACTCAGTCTTTCATATACTATGATATGATCATACAGAAGACAATGATTACAAAATGATGAATGATCTTGAAAAAACAATATGGCAAGAAGTATTTGAAAAATAGTTATTTTTCCCTATATTATTTGTAAATTAATTTAGAAAATAAATTTAGCCTTTATTTTTTTCCAAGTGCAATACAAAATACCTGTACAAATAGAAAACGAAGATCCCATAATATGACCATTTAGCCTAAGGCAACTTATCATACTTATGATATGATGAGCTTTAGCTTATATGACACAAAAATGATTAGCTCCTAGTGTTTGATTAGAAATATCTTTGGTCCCCTCTGTTTTAATATTTTTGATATTTTTAATGGTTGTTTTATTTAAACACAGCGAAATGACATTTGTGCCATTTATACTAAATTTGATAAGATTATCCATAAATGGAGACCCTAAAATTTGGGTAAAATGAACAGATAGTTTTGAACCTATGGAAATATGATATTTGACACAAAATGTTTTGGAAGATAAAAAATCAGTTAATCTAGAAGATAAAAAAGAGAAACTGGACGAGTTAAAAGAAAAATTAAGTAAAATATAGTTAATACAAACAAAAAAATATGAGTAAAAATTCTGTAAAATCTAGCAAAAAGCCTTTAGCTGATAATTCTACCCAAAGGAGTTTGGCTTTTAGTAGTATTAGAGATAATATAGTTTTAATGAAAGATTGAAGTGCTAGAATAATTTTGAAATGCTCTTCAATTAATTTTTTACTTAAATCATCTGAAGAACAAGATGCTATAATAGTTAGTTTCCAAAGATTTTTAAATACACTAAAGTTCCCAATTCAAATACTTATTAGATCAAAAAAACTTGATATAGATAGTTATTTGCAAAAATTAGAAGAAAAAGCTCTAAAACAGGAAAATACTCTTTTACAAAATCAAACTTATGAGTATATATGATATTTAAAGAAACTTATAGAAGTTGCTCAAATAATGAAAAAAGAATTTTATATAATAGTCCCTTATGACAATCTTGATAATACTTCTGTCAGAGACAATACAATGTTTTGACCAGTAAAATCTTTTTGGAATTCTATATTTAACTCTTGAGTAGATATAGCAACCATAAAAGCTTGATTAAGAAATTTTAGCAATACCAAGAAAGAATTAAGCTCTAGATCAAATTCTATAAAAACATGAATAGAAAATATGTGAGTAAAAGCTGAAGAACTGAGTAAAAGCGAACTTGTAAGCTTTTTAATAGATTATTATAACCCTAGACTTGATAATTTTACTGAAATGAAAACTTGAATAGATAATTATGACTTAATTAAATAAAAATTAATTTTATTAAAAATGAAAAACATAATAAGAATTTTTAGTCTACTTTTTGTTTATTTCTCTCTTTTAATTAATAGAATTTATTCTAATGATTTAGATTGAGGGATACTTTGAAGTGATAATTGAGATGATTTAAGAAGGGGAGATATAGGATTTGAAGATATACCAAATATGATAACTTATGCTATAAATTTTTTTATGGGTATAGCAGCTAGTGTAGCTGTGATATTTATAATAGTTTGAGCATACAAGATACTTTTTGGTGCTTTACAACAAGATAAAACAAAATGAAGAGATACAATAGTGGCTTCGATTATGGGTTTTGCCTTAGCTTCTCTTTCGTGGTTTATAGTAAAGTTAATTCTTGATAATTTTTCATAGCCCCCTACAAGTAGTGAAAAAAATAATAATTTTTTTGTAAATTTTAACTATATAAAAATGTCTGAATCAATTTATTCTTGGAGTTTTGACAGTAGAAAAAACAGAGGTTCTTTATGGTATATAATTGTTTTATCGATTTCTGTTTGACTTATAATATGGTGATTTTTGTCAAAACAGTATTGAATGAGTTTTGTGATAATAATTTTATTGTGACTTGCATTTTACATAGAAAATAATAGTGATGATTTGGTAAATGTAGAGATACTAGATTCTTGAATAAAGGTAGATAATAATCTTTACAATTTTGGTTCTATATTGAGGTACTCAATTGTATATGACAATGATAATGCCGTTATACTTAGAATTATAATGCCAAATAAAATATGAACAAGAAATATTGATTTATCAATAGATAATCAAATTTTATCTGATATAAAAAAAATACTTGATAATTTTTTAGAAGAAAGCCCTAAAGATCAGCTTAGTGTTAGCGAAAAAATTATAAGAATGTTAAAACTTTAGAATTTTTTAGGTTTTCAATTTTTTCCGTCCCAATTAAGTATTTTTATGTTAAACCAAAAATAAGCTTTTTTAAATTATGAAAGATGTAAAAATATTTATTTCAAGTGTGCTTATAATTACATCTTTTTTTGTTTGATACTTTTTTTCAGAATCCCAAAAAGCAGAAAAACAAAAACTTGAAAAGAATTATGTGGGTATAGAAATACTTAAAACCAAAATAAAAATTTCTAAAGATGAAAATACTGAAATAACTATAAATTGAGACCTAATACAGGGAGAATTTTATGATTTAAAATAAATTTGAGTTTTATAATCCTATTGTTATAATACGGCTTCATATAAAGATTTCTTGTGAAAATTTTGATATTAAGTTGGCTGTGGCAAAAATCCTTTAATTCCTATAAAATAATCTTTTTTTAAAGTAAAATGCTTGAACACAATATATTTAAGATAGAAAAAGGTTTTCCAAATAAAATAATAATAAAACATATAAGTCTAGATTATAAACTGGACTTTTTTATGGTTATTGATTCCAATGATGAAAATTATGCAAATATTATAGAAAATAAAATATTAGATTTCATAATAGACAAAATAAGTATTAAGTGAAGTTATAAGGATTTTAGTTTAGCTCTTGAGAAAATAAACAGTGTAATAAAGTCATATGTTTCAAAAAACGATAATGATAATCAAAACGATAAATATTTAAATGTACTTATATCTATACTAAATAAAGATGATTTTATTTTTTCAAATATATGATCATCTTCTCTGTACTTGATAAAAGAAACAAATGAGACAATAGAAATAACAGATAAAAATGAGAACAAAAAAGAATTTTCTTATATATTTGAATGAAAACTTGAACACTTGGATATTTTAGTCATGGCACCATCTAGGCTTTTAGATTATCTTTCTTATAGTGATTTTACAGATTCTGTTTCTCTAGGTGATATAGATAAAATAAACAAAAATATTGAACTTATACTAGGCAGTGAGAGTTTATCTAGAAATATTTGAAGTTTAGCTATAAGGTATTCAAAAGATTCCCAGGAAGAAGAGAAGAAAAATAAGGTTTTAGAGAAATTTTGAAAAATATGATTGAAATTGATAGATAATAATTTGATAAAATTATCTGTGGCATGTTTCAAAATTTTTGAAGAATGGCTTGATAAAAAATCTATGTTGGTAAAAAATTTGCTTTTGGTGTCTTGAATATTTGTCGCAAGTATTCTTTTGTTCCAAATTTTATCATGAGCTGTATCCAGTGTAAGTAAAGATTTAAATAATGAAGAGAATTTAATGTTGCTTGAAAATGCTAAGAGATACAAAACTACTGCTAGTGATAATTACACGAATCCAGAGCTTTTTAACTTAAATATAGAATCTAGTGAAGATATAATAAGAGAACTAAAAGGCAAGAAGATATTTTTGGATGATATAAAAGTCTTAGAGGAACAAATAGCAGTAATAAAAAAGACATTTAATCGTGTAGAACAGTGGCAAGCTGATGATAAAAGTTTAATCAACAAAATTCCTTATGAATATGTAAAAGATTTTGTTAAGATTTTAAGAGTTGATAAAAAACTTTATTTGATTACTAAAAACTTGGTGGTTTGACCTATATTAAATGATCAAGAGGCCCAAAGCTATAGTTTTGAGGAATTAGGAGAAGATGAATATATAGATGTTACAGAGCTAAAATGAAACTTGATTTTGCTTACAAAATTATGAAAAGTAATAGAATTTAGACAATCGGGTAGTTTTTCGTTTAGAGATGTTTTAAACCAAGACACTTGGCAAGAAGCAAGGAGTCTCAAAAGTTATGCAAATAATATTTATTTAGTCTGATGAGAAATTAACCAAGTTTTTAAGCATTCTAGAAGTTGAAATAATTTTAAAAAAGCAGAACCTTATTTAAAAAAAGAGGATATGGGTGATAAGTCTATATTGAGTATAGCTATTGATGGTTGAATTTATATTCTTAGAGATGATTTATCTGTAATAAAGTTTTATAGTTCTCCTTATAGAATTGAAAATATAGCTTTAAATGATCTTCCAGATAATTACAAGAGAATGAGTGAATCAAATGTAGAAATGATGGCAAGGAATGATTTGAATTATATATATATGTTACTTGAAGATAAAATATGGATATTTAAGCCTAATACTAGATTTTATAAACAAACTACTTCTATGAAATATCTATGACAAATAGAATCTAGAGATTCAAAAATAATATGATTTTTTGTAGAAAAAGATGGAGTTATAACTGTAGTTAATCAAAATGGTATATATGATATATCTTTTAGTGAGAATGAGGAAAAAATACTTTTGAATAATTAAGGAGTAATAGAAAAAAATTTAGCGGTTTATTGATTTGTAGATTTCACTTTAATTCAAATAAGCCAAAGCCTGAATATTTCTGAGTAAAGCTTCAACCTAATCTGAGGAATAACTCATTCTAACCCAAAACCTAACCCTCTCCATCTATACCTCACCCCCAACCCCTCTCCTTAGAGGAGATTAGAACAGAAGGAATAGAATATAAATTACTATTACAGAGTAGAGAATAATAAAATAAATTTTACTCTATAAATTATTTTTTAATCTATTGTTTCCCTTCAACAGAGGGCTTTAGCCCTTTGCCCATTAACAATATTTGTATTCAGTCCTTTGCCCGTTAACAATATTTGCATTTAGCCCTTTGCTCAATTAACAATATTTGCATTCAGCCTTTTGCATAGTAAGATTTTTGCAAAATAAATCTTAATTGCAAATTATCCTAAATTTAATATATTCCTTTAGGCAGATGGCTTTAACCATTTGTACCATATTACATTATATCCTTTCAGCAGAAAGCTTCATCCCTTTGCCTAGTAGAAATTTTTATAAAAAAATTTTAAACTTTTAACCTTTAACTTCCCCCTCAAATGAAAAACAAACTAACCCTCCAACCAAAAAAAGCATTCACCTTAGTAGAGCTAATAGTAGTAGTAACAATATTAGCTATAATCTGAACAATATGATTTGTAAGCTATACAGACTACCTATCATGAGTAAGAGATACAAATAGAACAGTACAACTAGAAAGTATATGAGACTGATTAAAACTATCACTAACAAAATGAAGACTTCCAATACCCGATGACTATATAGAAGTTAAAACTAGTTGAGATACTATAGCATATCAAGGATATGCATGAGAAGAAGTACTAAAAAAAATTAAATATGATAAAGAAGGTAAAGACCCACTAGATAATACATATTTTTCATACTATGCTACAGACAATAGAAAAAACTTTCAATTAATGGCATTACTAGAAGAAACAGGTGAAACTGTAAGTTTACATAATAGAAGAGAAGTATTATCTAATGATATAGATTATGCAGACAGACAAGTTAAGGTAAGTTGAAAGAAGCTATGAATATTAACTGGGGGTTGAGATAATTTAAATGTACCAGTACAAGAGATATGAGAGATAAAAGATAATTGAGAATTAGATATAGCTACTACACCAGAAGAATATATATCCCATATAGATGATATTGATAAGATTAGTTGAAGTTGAAGTGAATTAATAAAATCAATATATAATTCTAGTTGTAAGAGGATACTAGAATCTAGCTTAGATAATTGAGATTGAATTTATAAGATAAATCCAAGCTGAAATGATGAATTTGAGGTTTATTGTGATATGAGTACTGATGGAGGGGGGTGGCAATTAGTTGCTACAAACACATGACCTGTAAATGATTATAACAATTGAAGAACAACTACTAGAGATCAGTGATGATGTCCACTAAAAGTTTTTGGAGAAAATTGAGCTTGTCAAACTAATTGAAATAGATGGGAAGAATGGCATCATAGATATTCAGACTGAAGATGGATTTCAGTACTAGAACCACGGTTCAAGAATCAGATAGAAGATATAATGCATAATAATATAACTTGATATCCTCATAGCATTGAAAATGACTTATTCATTAACAGATCAAATGTTTCTTGATTAGATAATAAAAATTGTTGAAATTCACGGTTGATGTACTGAGGTCACTATAATACTATATCTGATGTTGATATACGGTATTGTGGTGACAATAACAATAAAGATAGTAGATGGCATTTTATAATAGATTCCTCTTGATTAAATAAATGATGGTGGGACTGAAGTCGGGGATATGAAAATATTGCTAGCTCTTGGTTTATTAGATAATATATAAAAACTCTCTCAAATCTTGTTTTTCAAAAAATTTTATGATATAATCTTTTTGATATATAAAAACTTAAAAATTAAAAACTTTTACTATGGATTTTAAAGCTCTTAAAGAAAAAGCAATAAAAATAAAAAATGATGCTGTGGCTACATGAGCAAAAAAACTATCAGAATCAAACTTGGTAATAAAAAAAATTGAAGATTTAGAAGCTCATATAGATAAATCAAAAAGTAGTACTTTCAAAGACAAACAAACATGAGAAGAAAAAACCTTCACAAAACATTCTATAATAATCTTTACAGAAAAAAACTCTGAATTTTATAAAGATGCTTTAATACAAATGCCTGTTTTAATGGCTAAAGCTTGGTCTTGATGAATAGCTCTCAAGATGTCAGATATTGATTTGAAAGATTTAAAAAAATACAGCATTTCCAAAACACCAAGTCTGACTCTTTTTACAAACCAAAAACTAGTAAAAACCATATATTGAGAAGAACATATAAAAACTATTGTAAAAACTTTGGATCTAGATATTATTAAATCTATTGAAGATATAAAAGATGAAGAGGCAAAAGGAGATAGTTAGAAGAAGAAAGAATCCTAGATTTTAATCTTAAATTTTCAATAAAATGTTGACTTCTCTTGATATACTATACATAGTACTTTCTATATTTGTTTCTATAATTTGAACTCTTTTGTGAGTTTTTCTTTTTAGATTAATAAAAATACTTTGACCTGTTTTAGAGATTGTATCCTACTACAAAAAAGTCAAAGAATATCTTTCCTCCTACTCTCAAGTTCCTGAAATGGTAAAAAATAAAATATTTGAAATACTATCATCTGTTTGAAAAGATAGGGATGAAAAGTAAAGATTTATATATTTTTGCTACCTCATAAAAATATAAAATCTTATGAACTTATTAATTTGTTTTTAGTTATCTTATCCACATCTGCTCTATCATCTATGTTTTCTCTCTTATAATAGTAATTTATATTCTATTCCTTCTGTTCTACTCCCTTCTCCTTAGAGGAGAGGGGCTTGGGGGTGAGGTATAGATGTAGAAGGTTAGGTTGAGGGCTGTTCCATAAAGTTAGGGTAAGGTTTTGCTGAAAGAGGGTTATAGTTAGATCTAATCAGAAATGGACCAATGGACAAAAGGCTAAAGCCTTCTGTTGAAAGCATATACTAAAATTTAGGGTAAATTGTAATAAAATCTATTTTATAAGCTTTACTCTACTTAGAATCCATATTCCAAACTCCATCCCAATTTTCAGGTGGTGGAGTTTTTGTATACATAATACACCTATCCAAATAAACACTACTTGGTTTATCTCACAAGTTTGATAAATCTTGAAATATATCTTTAGCTTTCCCAAAATCCCTCTTCAAATAAAATCATATGGCTTCTTTAAACCTTCTTGCAATATCCATCTTGAAATCAGATACAAGAGATTTTTCTCATACTAGTTCATATATATCAGTAGCTATTTCTTTCCCTTTTACTCTTATTTTATCTAAATATCTAAATTCAAAATTATCTTTTTGGTTATTATAAACACTTTGAGAAACACATATACTTGTTCCATATTTTTTGTTTATAGACTCAAGTCTGGAAGCTAAATTAACAGAATCTCAAAGAGCTGTAAATTCCATTTTTCTTCCTTTAGCTCATATATTTCAAACAATAGCTTCTCAAAAATTTAATCACATCCTAATATTTAGCTTCTGCCCAAATATTTTTTCCCAAGCTACATTTAGTTTTTCTAAAGCTTTCTGTTGTTTCAAAGCAGAAATACAATTATCATAATTAGATTTGTTTTCGTGACCAAATACTCACCATAATGCCATAATAGCATCTCATTCATATTTATCTATAAATCATCTTTCATCCATTATTATATTACTCATAGCTCACAGATATTCTCTCAAAAATTCAACTAATTCTTCTGGATTCATCTTTTCAGAAATAGTTGTAAAACCTTCAATATCAGAGAAAAATATAGATATGTTTTTTCTTTCTCCCGATAGATTTACATTTCATGAAGAATTTAGTATTTCAGATGCTATATCTTTTGATATATATTCACTAAGTGCCCCAAGCATTCTTTTTTTGTCTTTGTTTTCTGTTAGGTATTTGGCTATGTTTGAAATAGTTATAGCCATAATAAAAGCAAATATAGTATATGCAGGATAATTAAGCATTATTCAAACTTGAAGTGAAAGAAGAATATTAAATAAAGCTATATATGAGAAAAATAAAACCAAATTTGATATAACTACAAGTTTATTGTTATTACTTAAATTGAAATAAACAGCCAAAATTATAATTAAAATTAAAAGAGCCCATTCTAGTTTTTCATTGAATAGAACTAAAAATTTACCAGATAAAATGGTATTTAGTATATTTGCATGGACATAAACTCAAAAATCAGCTCAATTAGGGGTGTTGAATATATCTTTTAAACCTTTTGCTGTGGCTCAAAGAAGAATTATTTTGTTTTCAAAATCAAAGCTTTCAAATCTTCATTCTTTGAAATATATATCTGAAAGTGATATTTGTTTTTTAAATTTTTTATTTGGGAGGTAGTTAATTAAAATTTCTTTATTTTTAGCATTTGAATAGGGTATTTTCTCTCAAGGTATTATTTCTATAGAGTTTTTGTAATACTTTATATTTTCTCTACTGAAATATTTTTTTAATATCTCAACAGAAAAGTGATTAAAATCTTTTTTTGAGTTTCTAACTCTTAAATCTTCTAGTTTTTCTGTTATATTTAACCTTTTTATTGGTGAAAAAGAATAAGATTCTCATGATATTTTATGGATGTTTGGTGTAAAAAATCAGTACTTTGTGGATCAAGTTAGAAATTTATTCAAAGGGGGTATTATAGATTCTAGTCAATTATCTACTATTGCTGATCAAAGTACTACTTTTTTTGATTCAAATATGCTGGAAGATAGATTGTCATCCACTTTTTTATCTGGTCAATTATCAGACAGAATTATATCAAAAGCTATTACTCAAGCTTTTTTTTCATCTAGGTTTTTTACAAGCGTAGAATAAACTTCTCTAGAAAATGGAAAACTTCATATTTTTGATATAGATAAATCATCAATATTTACCACTACTATTTCTTTTGATACCTCAAAATTTTTATTTTGATTTTTTAAAAAATAATAAGATATTTTTTTATCTAGGATTATAAAAAACTTAGGTAGAGAAAAGATTATTATGAAAATAAAAAGTGATAAAATAGAGGTTAGTATTAACTTATTTTTAAATAAATTCTTTTTAAATATTTCCATTTGTTATTTTGATTAGTTCTCTTGTTTATAGTAAACTAACTTGCGAGTTATTTTACTATGTTATGATGAATAAACTGGGTAGTATTTTTTCAAAAATATAAAATTCTTATAATATCAAAGGGCTAAAGCCCTCTGTTGACAAGCAACAAAGAATTATTTTTTAATTAAAATTGTATTTCAAAATAGTCTAATTTACGAGTTAATTTACTATAAATTTATCAAGGATAGTTTTAAAAATGGGATTCTTTGGAAGAAAAATAACCATTTTTTAGATAATTTTTTGTTTAGTTATTCCAAGCCAAAAATTTACAAAAAATTGTTTTTTTGTAGAATGCTAATTTTTAAAACTATCCTTAAAACTATCTTTTATTCACTGTATAGATTTTTTAGCTGAATCTATAAGAGGGTCTATATTTTCCAGATTTAGATTTGTCTTGATTTCGTTAAAATTTTTCTCAAATTCTTTTTTCAAACCTTCTGCTATATCTAGATCATTTAATTTATCAATAAAGCTTTTATCAATATAGTTTTCCCATCTTATATTTGAGTTAAATAAAGCATCTTTGTTTTCGGCAAGTATTATGCTTAGGTTTTTTAGCTCTTCAAATTGTTTGTTTTTAGCTAAAGCTTTGAAATCATAGAGACTTTCAACTAATATCTTTTGTTTTTCGCTATCATCTGCTAATTCTAAAAGAGATTTTTTTATCTCAATTTTTTTGTTATAAAGTTCTTTTGAGTCTGGATTTACAAATCATAAGTTTTGATATTGAGATAAAATTTTATTATAAAGTTTTTTCTTATCTTCAGGGCTTAGTTTTGATATATCTGATATTTTATCAGAACCAAACTTACTTAAATCTCAAATATTTTTTACTAAATCATTATAAAATTCTTTATCAAGGTTTATGTTTAGCTTCATAAAGCTATCATCTTTAAAGTTTTTTATGAATTCTACTAAACTTGTAAAAGAAAATTGTGATATTATAAATGGTTTATTTTCAGATATTGTCTTTGTTTCTCAATCTTTTTTTGTAAGTTTTATCTCATGAGAATGAGTATAAACATAATCTTTCTCTAGATTTACCTCAAATATTGTTCATCTAACAGCTGCTGTAGTATCAGCAAATTCTTGAGAAAAATAAGAATCATTTCACATAAAGCTTACTACATTTGACCAAGTTTTTCACTTTTCAAGTTCAAAGTCTATTTTTATGTTGAGTAACTTTTTATCAATGTTTGCTTCTTTTATTACCAGGGAAGAGTCTCATCAAAGTCTGGTAATACTTCAATCCCCCCATTTTATCACTGCTAAAGAGCTTTGTCATATAGTTTTTATTTTATCTCAAGTTTCAAGCTTATTTTTTATTTCAATTTCTAGTTTATTTTCATTTAAAAATGCTTCTCAGTTTAGAAGAGACACGTATGAGCTTCTATCTATTTTGGAATTAAAGACTTTATCAAAGACTACATATATTATTATTATGCTTATAAAAAATAGAACTATAAACAAAAATTTGCTCTGTGGTGTTTTCATTAGTTTTGATTTACTTTTTAATTTTTTAGATATTATTTAATCTATATTGTATTATAATTTTTGATGAATTTAATCAAGTAAAAAATGAACAGAAGGTATTACATGTTTTTGATTTTAATATTTTTGTTGCTTTTGATTTTGTATAGTATTGTAGATCATAAATATAGGCAATACAAGATAGCTGAACATATAAAGAGTATAAATGAGTTAAATCTAGAAATAAGAGAATATATAAAAGAGGCTCAAGAAACTATAAAATATAAAAAATCTAAGAGTTATCAAAACAAGATTTTAAAGCAGGATAGTTTAAAAAATAGGTGAGAAATAGTTGTTTATTTAAAAGAAGAAGAGGATTTTAATAAATTTGTAAATGCTACCAGTGAAGATACAGATGATTTTTCTAACATAAAAAATAGATCTTATGATGAAACTTATGGTATGAGTGTTTATCAAAAATGGATGTGGTTTTTGTTTAATAAAGATTTAAGATAGAGTCTTTGTTTTTTCTAATTTTTCAAGTTTTTTCAAAAAAATTTATTATTTTTAAATATTTTTATAATTTTTTCATACATTTTTTTGACTTTATGTCAAAAGTGTGTTTTAATGTATATGCCTCCATCCCTCAGGGGATAAAAATATTTAGATTTAATAAAGGATAATGGCAAAGATTTTATACAAAGCATACAAAGAATTGTTTGATGTTAAGTTGAAAGATTCTCTATTTTTGATAATGGGTATATCTTTTTTAATAATAAGTGTTTGAATTTTAATTCCAAGCAATAATATTGATAGTTTAAAAAACAATGTATTGGAGGTAGAAGCTAAAAATACTTTAAATTCTCAAAATCTAATAATTATAGACTGAAAAAGATATAGAGTTTATTTTGAAGAGGTGGAGTAAAGTACATATTTAAAATTTAAAAAGGTGTTTGGAAGTTACTAGAGTTTTTTAATTCTAGTATTTTTTTGGGATTTTTTTGACAAACAAATTATTATAGTTATAATCCATATGTTTTTGTGTTCTTTAAAATAATTTTAGTAAACAGAAACTTTGTTTTTTAAAAGTATCATTTTTATGTGATTGCTTTTAAAATAACAAAAATGTTACCTGCTTTCGGTATTTTTTACCATTGTAGGCTTTATGGTAGTAACACATTGTGTTACTAATTTTTAATTAATCCTAAAATATTGAGGAAAAATTATGAAATATTTCAAAGAAACTCTAGGGACATTCTCTAAGATTTCTGGGGTAATATTAACTTTATTATTTCTTTTGTTTTCTTACTACTTTCCTATGCCTGTAATGGCTTATGGTTTTGGAACTTGGGCTTTTATCCTAATACTATCTGGTGGTATTATTTCCTATTTCACTCATAGAATAGGTGGTATTGTTATATCTAGTATTGGTTTTCTCTTTCTTTTTATTATGCCTATATTTTCCTTGAGTCCTTTTAATGCAAAAGAATACCACAGACTTATAGGTGATGTCAGAGAAAGTGTATTTACCCAAGATATAGCTCCTGTAGATATTACTCAGATGCGTATTGTGGATCAGAGTGTTGCTGAACGTGTTGGTCAAGTAGTTCTTGGGGAAGCACCAAATGCATTAGGTAGTCGTGCAGAGTTGGGTAAATTTAGTATTCAACAAATAAATGGTGATCTTTATTGGGTTGCTCCTGTGGTTCATTCTGGTTTTTGGAAATGGCTTAGATTTGACTCTACTCCTGGATACGTGAAAGTATCTGCAACAAATGACCGTGATGTTGAATATGTAACTCAAGTTGAGGGTAAAAAGATTTCTGTTCGTTATCAAAACCATGCATACTTTGGTGATAATCTAAAAAGACATCTATATACCAATGGATATATGGGTTATGGTCTTTATGATTATACCTTTGAGGTTCGTGATGATGGTATGCCTTTTTGGGTAGTTACTGTTTATGATAAAGAAGTTGGTTATCTTGGTAGTGATGCAATTGGTGTTGTTACAGTCAATCCTAACACAGGTAAAATCAGCGAATTATATGAACCTGAAAATGCACCCGAATGGATTGATAGAATACAACCCGAGAGTTTTATCATTACCCAACTTGATAACTGGGGTAAGTTTGGAAAAGGCTGGTTGAATCAAAGTGGTTTTGGTTCCAAAGAAGGTGTATTGAAAACTACTCCTGGTATGTCTCTTGTATATGGCAAAGATGGCAAATCCTACTGGTATTCTGGTATTACTTCTATTGGTAGAGATGGTTCTACTGTTGGTTTTGTCTTAGTTGATACTCGTACTAAAGAAAGTCATTGGTACAAGCAGGCTGGTGCAACTGAAACTAAAGCACAAGATTCTGCACGGGGAAAAGTTCCGGAAAAAAATTATGCAACTTCATTTCCTATTCTTTACAATATCTCTGGTATTCCAACTTATGTAATGTCACTTAAAGACAAAGGTGGACTGATCAAGATGATTGCTATGGTGTCCGTTGAAGACTACAGTATTGTCGGTGTAGGGAATAATATCCGTGATGCTTTGCGTTCATATAGAAGTGAAATTGCAAGCAATGGTAGATCAGTTGTTCCTGATGGAGCTGTTCAAAGCTACACATATACCGGTGATGTCGTTCGTTTTTCAAGTGATATCAAAAATGGAGAAACTTTCTATTACATAATGCTTGATGGTATAGATAATAAATTATTTATAACCTCATCTAGTGTTTCACATGAAGTTCCTCCAACTTTGATCGGTGATACAGTTTGGGTTGAGTTCATGGATGGTGGAAGTGGAATCATTGATATTTCAGGGTTTGATAATCTTGATATTAATCTTTCTACTACCAGTGAACAGCTTGAAGTATCTGAACGATTTAAAAGAGCTGATACAAGAAAGCAAAATGCTCGTGATGCTAAACAAGCTGATAGTGAGTGAGAAAGTCTTTCTGATGAACAAAAGGCTAATATTCTAGATCAGATGAGAAGCCAATAAGTCATTAGGTAACAATAACTTCAGGATAAAACCTGATTCAACAGAGCCCCTTCGGGGGCTCTTTTTTTAGTCATTAAATTTTTAATATCAGTGTAAAATAGAGCTACTTTAATAATATATTTAGCTTTGGAATATCAAAGCTTCCTTTTACTTTCTAAAAAATATTACAAAAATATTTTGATATTTTACCTTTAATTTTATATATTAATAAAGTGTTAAATAATTTTAAAATTTAATATATTTGTATATGAAAAATGTAGCTTTAATAACTGGTGCAAGCTTAGGAATATGAAAAGAATTTGCATTTATACATGCTAAACAAACCTGAGATTTAGTTTTGGTAGCAAGAAATAAAGAAAAACTAGAAAAAATAAAAGATGAAATAGAAAGTAGTTTTTCGAGAAAAGTAGTTGTTATTTCAAAAGATTTAAGTAATCCAAATTCTCCTAAAGAATTATACGATGAAATAAAAAAACAAGGGATAGAAATTGATTATTTAATCAACAATGCATGATTTGGGGGTCAGTGATTTTTTCATAAAAGAGACTTTAGAGATGATAAAAATATGATTCAGCTTAATATTACAACTCTGACGGAGTTAACTAGATATTTTTTAGAAGATATGGTTAAAAGATGATCTGGTAAAATATTAAATGTATCATCTACTGCTTCATATATGCCAGGTCCACTACAAGCTGTATATTATGCTAGTAAATCATTTGTTCAGTTTTTCTCAAATGCACTTTCAAGAGAATTAGAATGAACATGAGTTACTGTTACAAACTTGATGCCATGAGCAACTGAAACATGATTTGAAAAAACAGCATGACTTCAAAAAACCCAATTATTTGCAAAAACTGCTTCTGCAAACAAAGTTGCTTTAGATTGATATAATGCAATGTTAAATTGAAAAATGGATGTTATATCTTGATTAACATTTTGACAAAGGTTTGCTCTTTTTATTTTACCATTTATCCCTAAAAAAATTTCTTTGGATATAATATTTAAAATGCAGAGTAAAGCAGAGTAAGAGAATTTTTTAGAGAATATATTATTCGTAGTGCAATTTATAACATAAATCGTAATCGCGATACTACATTTTGGAAAAATATGCTTAGTAGATGATTAGAGCTTTCTTTATCAAATATATATGATTCATTAAGATGAATATTATCAGATAATGATAAAGATTTTGCTTTAAAAGTAGATGATAAGTTTATAAATAACTTAATCCATAGATCTTAATTTTGTTAAATTTTTTCAATATATAAAAAACCAAGCATTAATTTTAAAATTAATGCTTGGTTTTTTTAATTACAAAAGAATATTAACTAAGCCAAAAAAAAATTCTGGTAAAAATTAACAAAAAAGAATTTTTTTCTTTTAAATGAATTTTTCAGCCTTTCTTTAAGCTAAAAATTCTATTTTCTATGCCATATTTTTTGCTTCATTAAGTCAAATATGATAAAATAAAAAAAATTATAAATAAAAACAAAAAATGACACTTAGTGAGTTAGAAATACATCAATGATTAAAACAAGAAGGCTGAAATGAAAGTCAAGTTTCTTTAGATGTTCTTGATACTAAAAATAAAGCTATGAATTTAGTTAATCTAAAATCAAGGGAAGAAATATTAAAAGAATATTGAGTGGTAGAGTGAGAAAAAAGTGAATATGATTTTTTGGAAGAAATAGATAACTTAAATCTTTTTATTGATATTCTTTGAAAAAAATTTTGATATGATGAAAATTGAAGGATTTGATTGTCTGTGTTAAAATCATTTAAGTTTTTGTGAATAAATAAATGATTGATAGAAAAAGTTAACTATTTTTGATTATGAATACTAGATAATGACTATGAAAATATTAAAAAATGAGGACATAATAAATTTTCAATATGTAGTTATGAATGAGTTAATTTTTTAAAGAACTTAGATTTAGAAAAATTCAAAGAAATTAGATGAGATTTTTACTCAAATGATAATAAACTATGTTTTTATATATTGAGAGAAGAAAATCTAAGGGATTTATTAACTGAAAATTTGGATAAGTATTTAAAGCTTAGAAATTCTATTGAATGATTTATATATAATAAAATAATTAAACATACTTATGATAGTTTATTTTATTCTATAATAGATTTAGATGATTTTAATCAACTTATAAATTTATATAAATTTTTAAACATAGATAATTCAGATGATGAGAAATTTATTTCATATTTAGAAATTACAGAATTATTCTTTTCCTTATATCCTAAAGATTGATTAAATAACTTAATTTACCTAAATAATAATTTAGAAGGAGATCCTATAATAAAAGATATTCCAAGACTAGTAGAAGTTATAGGTCAGGTAGAAAACCTATTTAGCATAGATAACGAGGTTTTAAGAAATTCATTGGAACTATTTTGAAAATGAAATATAAGTTTAGATAAAAATAGTGACTTTTGTAAAGTTTTAAAAATCTTAAATAAAAATACTTTTTGAGGTAAAACTGAAAAAGAAAATTTTGATTTGTTGAAATTGCTACATTCTAGATTTTGAGACGATATTTTTAAAGAAGAACTTATTTTAAGATGAATTTTTAAATCAGACTATAAGGCTTCTGATTTGATAAGTTGAGGTAGTTATTGAATTATAGATGAATATGATTTACAATGAAAAAATTGAATTGAATTCTTAAATTTTATATTTTGAGGTAAATGGGAAGATATCTTAAAAGAATATCTTGAAATAGAAAAAACTATACCAGAAATATTTTCATATAGAAATTTCTTCAAACATAAACTTATAGAATTTAGCGATGATCTTAATGTAGTTTTAATTGGATTAGAAAAAGAATATTGTTATTTATTTTCAAAGTATAGTGATGATTTTTTAAGAGATAAAAAATGATTTTTAGATATTTTAAAAAGTAATTATGGATGTTTGAACTGAATTTGAAACATTTTAAATATAAAAGAAATATTTTGATTTGAGATAAGTTTTGAAGATTTTAAAAAATACAGTGAGATATTTATTGCAAGGCAAAATCTTGAAAATGAATTTAAGATTTTAAAAGAAAACTTCCCTGATAAAATAAAAACATTAGATGATTTATTAGAATTTAAAGAATTTTACGATATTTCTTCAGATTGCACTTTGCCTAAAAATTTTGAATATTATAAAGGATACAATTATATATTTTCAAAATTTTGAGATGATTTTTTAAGAGATAAAAAATGATTTTTAGATAATTTAATTCCAATTGCATTAAGATCTGAAGACTGATCCTTAAATAAATTTCCATCATTTTACTCACTAATAACATCAACTTGAATTATTAATGTTAAAAGTGTAGAAGAGATATTTTGAATTGAAGTAAGCTTTGAGGACTTTAAAAAATATAATGATATATTTACTCCATTTAGAGACTTCAAAATTTATTTTAAGTTTTTAAAAGAAAATTTCTCTAATAAAATTAATAATTTAGATGATTTATTAGAATTTAAATGATTTTATACTTCTTTTAGAAATCAATCAATACAAAATCATCATATAGATATAATAAATAAATTAGAGTTTGATGAAAAAGATATTAAATCAGAAGATAAGATGTTTGAGATATCAAGTATGTACAGCAATCATTTAAATGATCTTTTGCAATTAGAAAATCATTTTTGAAAGGAAGTATTATTTAAATATTTATGAAAAAAAGATGATATAATAGAGGCTTTAAAATATAATAAAACACTTACAAGCTTTTGAGGAAATATATCTATACTTATGGAGTATATATGAAAAATATGAGAACCTAACAAATATGATAAATTTTGAAATATACTTAATAATTTAATCGGTCTTTTATCTTCAGGTGAACATAATAATTTTTTTGATTCTAATCGTGTAGAAAAATTCATTAAAATTATTCATTTAAAGTGAATAGATGCTCCATCTAAGTTTATAATAAATTTTTTAAAAGCAAATAGTGAAGAAGAAGAAAAAGATTTATTGCTAAAGTATGATGAAATAGTAAATAACTTAATTGAATTGAAACCTATAAAATCTAGTTATTGATTTGAAGATGATATTGCCTGTATGGTATATAATGGAGTAGATTATTATACTCCTGAAACCTTGGATGATTATAAAGACAATTCAAGCCATTTAAAAGATTATATATATGACAAAACTTGATACAAAATGATTTTTTCTTGATTGAACTGATACAAACTTAAAGATTGAGAAAAAGTTGATGAAAATTTAATGAATATTTTTAGAAAAAGGGTAGAAAATATAAAAGAAATGTCAAAATGAGAGAGTCATATTTCTAAATTTATGCAAGATAGTTTAAATAAAATAATACCTGATTTTCAATTTAGTAGTGAAAAAATAGAATTCCAGATAATCCAATATTTTAAAGAAATTGAAAAGAATAAACAGAAATTTGATATAGAAGATATGGATGTTTTACTAGCTTATCAGCTACTTTGAAGGTTTGAGGAATTTCAAAATGCAAGTAATGATAAAATATTAAGGATAAGTAACAAGCACTCTAAAAATGCTTTTCAACTGGAAGCTTTGATAAATGAATATGGTGATAGTCTAAAAGAAACTATTAATGCTATTGAGAGAAAAATAGTTGCCTCACAAGATAAAAAAGATTTAGAAATAATTGCTCCTAAAACCAAAAATTTACAGGAAAAAGCTGAATATAAAAACTTAGTAAAAAAAAGACTTTTAGAACAAATAATTAGATCTTTTATAAATATTCCTGAAGATAAGCTAAATTTTAAAATTGTAGAGAAATCTTTAAAAACTAGATTTTCAACAACTTTGCAAACAAACTCTTTTTTACAAGAAAGAGTTTTAGATTTGGTAAATATGTTTGATTTAGAGGATTTTAAAGCATTATCAAATGAGGAAAATATTAAAAAACTGGAAATAAAACTAGAAAAAAATGTATTAAAATTTTTACAAGATAATTATAAAATAGATCTTGATTTAAAAATGATTCATAATCTACAGTGAGAAATATATAAAACTTTGAAAAAGGAAAATGATAAATATGAAGAAAAAAGAGAATTAGAACAAAAATCAAATTGAGAATTGGTAAAAAAATCATCAAAAGATAGAAATGTTATCTGATATTTTTCAAAGACAAAGGAGCAAGCTAAAGCAAGATGAGTTTGATGAATATGTATTTGAAATGATAAAGAGATGTGGAGTAATCCAAATTATTTTGAATTTTTACTTATGGATTTAGATAGAAAGAAAAATATTTGAACTACTATGCTTTTAAAGATAGAAGATAATAATAAAAAATATTTACTTTTTTGTCCAAATCCTAGTGAAGAGTTTACATCCAAAGTGTCTTCCAAAGACTTATATAATAGCATTTTAAAAAATATCGTAAGTTTTGCTAGTGATAATAATTTTGATGGGATAATAGTTGACACTAGTCATTGACACTGAACAAATAGGTGATGAGCATTTCAGACAGTTTTTGAAAATTCAGTATTGAGAGATGATAATTGAGAGCTCGTTAAAATAGATTTACAAAAGATTCATGAGCTGTGAACATATAGTGGTATTACTTATGAATATAAAGATAATTTGAATTTTGTTTGGAAGAGGTAGTTTTGAGTAGATTTTAAGGGGTCCTTTGTAATTAAAAAAATAAATTATCATTGAAATATATACTTTCTATGGTAATCAAGATATTTTTCTCTTCCAATAATATCTAAATTCTCTATAGTTTTATTTGGAAAAATATTTAATCTGGCAATATTTTCTTTTGAGAGTTTATTTGAAATTAAAATTTTTTTATCAGTTGTAAATGTAATAAGTCCAATTCCTTTATCAAAAAGCTTATCAAACAATGGAGAAAGTAATATACCGTTTTTTGAGTTAACTCTTTCTTCATTATCACTATGAATCCAAGGTTTTATATGACTTGCAACCAAGAGCCTTTTGTCATCAATTCCTGTTATAGGACATCTTTGCATTTCTTTTAAAAGTACATCCCTAAAATATGATTGTCCTTTTCTTGCTTTTTGTTGAACGATTTTTTCAGTCTGTTCAAAAACCCTTGTTTCAAAATCTGGATTCTTTTTGAAAACAATATCTCCTTTTTTGTTTACAGTAAAAAAACCTAAATCTTCTTTTTCAACTTTTTCTAAAAAGGCAGTGAGTGCATAAACTCCTTTTGCAATCCTTGTAAACCTAGGGTCTCTTTGTACTCTTTCTTGAATAGTCATATCTGGTGTTTTCCCTACAATATTTGATTTATCTTTGTAATCCCAAATTTTTTCATAAAGTAATTTAAGAGTAGCATAAAAGCCGTTATTTAGCATAACCTGTTCAATAGCTTTTGAATATGTTAAATCTTTATCACTATTCATATCTAAATCATTAAATTTTGGCATTCTATATTCTTAAAAGATATATAATACAATATAGCTATAATCTAGAAAATATCAAAGACAAAAAAAGCCAGAAATTTTTTTGTTTCTGGCTTTTATATTTAATCAATTTTTTTAACAAAATATTATCACAATCTTTCTTCATTTATCATACTCTTTGTTTCATTTTTTTCTTTAAATTGTAAATAATTTTGTAATTCATCCTTTAAATCATCTGTGATACTTTCAGACTTCATTATACTTGTATAAAAAACTGTGAAATAAACAACTTTTACACCATCTACTAATCTAAGTATTACTATAGAAATAAGAGATATTATCACAAAAGTTATAATTGAAGGCAACATTGCCATAAATATATTTTCTGAAGAATATCAGATTAACCAACCAATTAATCATGAAGCTACTATCATAATAAGGTATGTTAATCAAAGTAAACTATTAATACAACTTCATAAAAAATCTATTCAAAAAACTCATGCAAGAGTTTGGGGCACATTGTCTTTTACAGCTTTTAAATCATCTTTTGATTCAAGCATACTTTTGTTCTCAATTACCATTGCAGGTAGTAAATAATTACTAATTAAATCTAAAACTTCCTCTAGTCATGATAAAATTAAACCAATTAACATTCATTTAATCCCTCCACCTTTTCAATCATTTGCTTTATCTATGTATCATCTAGCCATATCTATAAATGCAATTGATTTATATTTATTAAAATCATTTTTTGTATAATCTAATGATTTTTTGTATGAAATATTGTTTCAAGAGATTATATTATATACTAAATATGATTGATTAGCCTTTTGTTTAGCTAAATAAAAAAACTTATAGATAAAAGCTATAATCCATATCAATAATAATAGTAATCATAATAAAACATTTAAAACAAATGATACTATCATTACATAAAATCATATTCTTAATATCAAACTATAATATACAGAAAACATTGTGGGTTTAACTATATCTTTATTTCTCCCTAAAATTTTAAAAGTATTTTTTAAAAGAAAAAATGTGTTTTTTAGCTGTTCTTTAAAAGGAACTTTTTTCTTTTTAGAAAAATTACTATTTTTATTGCTAACTCAAGTTTTATTAATGTTTTCATTATTGCTTCAATAATTATTATTTCATTTGTTAGCCATATTGTTAACACTATTAGCTATATTTGCTATATCTCAAAAATTCATAAAAAATTTGTTATTAAAATAAAATACATAAAAATTCTATCATATTAAATTTATATATACAAGTATTTTCTAAAAAACTCATCATTGAAATATTTTAAATTTCTTTTATAAAACTAATTAACAAGAATAATTAAAAATTATTATTTAAATGAAAGAAAAACAAAACATAATTTGAATATATCACTCTTCAAAATCATGAGAATTTGGTTTTGTAGATGTAGAAAGTACAAAAAAATGATATTTCACACATTTTTCAAATAGAAAAAAAGCACTAGATTGAGATGAAGTATTAGCAGAAGTAAAAATTTTCAGAGGAAGAGAAGAAGCAGTAATAAAAAAAATCTTAAAAAGAAAAAGAGATGTATTTATAGGTATTTTTCAAAAATCAAAAAAATCAAAAAATAATTATTATAGATTTGGATTTGTTTTAGTAAAAAACAAAAAAATTCAAACCGATATATTTGTTCCAGAAAAATATTTCAAAAAAGCAATAGATTGAGATTTAGTGTGAGTAAAAGTTGTTTCTTGGGATGATAAAAAATCTCCAAAATGAAAGATAATTGAAGTTTTTTGAAGTGCAAAAAACAAGTATATAGATGCCTATATACTAGAAGCATGATTTAGGGAAAAATTTGGAGAAGGTGTGGAAAATGAGGTAAAACAAATTAAAGAAACAATTGATATAAAAAGTGAAATCAAAAAATCAAGAAAAGATTTAAGAGATCTATTTACTTTTACAATTGATTCTCCAGATGCAAAAGATCTAGATGATGCAATATCTGTAGAAAAGTTAGACGAACAAAGCTATAAACTATATGTTCATATAGCTGATGTTTCAAACTATGTTTCCAAAAATTCCAGTCTTGATAAAATTGCACTAAAAAGAGCTACATCTGTATATTTAGCAGATAGGGTATTGCCTATGTTACCAGAAAAATTATCAAATAATCTTTGTAGTTTAAATCCAAATACCGAAAAATTAACTTTAACATGCGAAATGCTAGTCTTGAAAAACTGAAATATAAAAAAAGCAGAAGTATATGAAAGTTTAATAAAGTCAAAATTTAGACTTACATATGAAGAAGTTGATAAAATTTGAGCAAAAGAAAAATATGAGTTTTCTAATAAATATAAGAAAAATAAAGTTTTAAATATATGAGATAAGCTTTTTTGAGATTGAGTTCTAGATAAAGAATTAGAAAATAATATCAATTTAGCTTGGGAGATAAAATATCTTATTGAAAAAAATAGAATTGAATCATGAACTTTAGACTTTGAATTCCCAGAATTAAAAATTATTTTAAACAAAAAAAGGGAAGTTTTATGAATAGAAAAACAGCCTAGATTTGAATCAAATAAACTTATAGAAGTTTTCATGGTTTCAGCAAATCAAAGTGTTTGAAAACTTTTCTCAAATATCCCTTTTTTATACAGAGTTCATGAAAAACCATGTTTAGATGATATTAATATTTTACAGGATAGTTTAAATTTATTTTGAATAAATTTTATGTTTAAAAAATATGACAGTAAGGAATTTAGTTTGCTTTTAGAGGAAATTAAAAGCCATAAAAGCAGACAAATAATTGAGAAAGTAATTTTAAGATCATTATCCAAGGCTAACTATTCTACAAAAAATAAGTGACATTTTGGTTTATGAATTGATTTTTACAGCCATTTTACTTCACCTATAAGAAGATACCCTGATTTACAAATACACAGAATAATAAAAGATAAAATTAAAAACAAACTCTCAAAAGAAGCTTTAAATAACTACAAGCTTATTTTAGATAATGTAGCAGATAATTGCTCAAAACAAGAAAGAAATGCTGAATCTTTGGAATACAAAGCAAGAGATTTCTACATATGTAAATTTTATGAAAATAAAATTTGAGAAGTATTTGACACATATATTTCTGGAGTAAATACAAGGTGACTTTTTATAACTCTAGAAAATGGGTCAGAGGGTTTTATAAGCCTAGAAAATTGAAAAAAATCTAATAACAGAAATAATTTTTTTTATAACGAAAAACTAATGCAGTTTGAAGATAAAAGAAAAAATATTTTTTATAAAATTTGAGATCATTTAAAAGTTGAGTTGGAAAAAGTTAATTTTGATGATTTGATAATGTATTTTAAAATTTTAGTTTAAAGGTTATTAATGTAATATAAACTTTTTATTTGTATGAACTTCTGTAAGATTATTCTATTAAGACATAAGGTTTAATATATTCTTAATTCAAAAGAGAGTCTTAGTTCTTTGCAAACTATAAATAAGGAATTTAAGGAGAGACTGAAAAATTAGCTTAAAAAAACCTCTGAAAAGAGGTTTTTTGCTTTTATATAATAATGAAAGAAAATCTAAATACTATCCATTGTATTCTGGATCATAAGTTTTAACAAAAGGTATAAGAGCCATAATTCTAGCTCTTTTAATAGCTTTAGATAGTTTTTTTTGGTTTTTCAATGAAACTCCAGAATAGTATCTAGGTACTATTTTACCAAATTTAGTAATGTATTTTTTTAATAAAGATACATTCTTATAATCAATGTTTTGTCAGTCCAACGGACATATTTTTTTAGTCATATAAATAATTTTTAATTAAAATATAGTTTAAAATACATCTGAATCTATTGAATCTAGTTCATCAGATGTTTCTTCTCATCAATCAAAATCAGATTTTTTGTTTAAAAATATCAAATTTGATACAACTATCTCTGTTCTGTAAGATTTTTCTCCATTTTCTTTTTCTAAAACCCTAGTTTTTAATCTTCATTCAGCATAAACTAGTTTACCTTTTTTTACGAAAGATTCGGCTCTATCAGCCAAAGCTCACCAAACAACACAGTTGTTGAACTCAGCTTCGGATCTATCTTCTCCATTTGAATCTTTAAAATTTCTATTTGTAGCTATAGTAAACATAGCTATTTTTTTACCTCCTTCAGTAGTCCTCACTGTAGGATCTTTAGTTATATTTCCAATAAGTATAACTTTATTTATTGTTCTCATTTTAGTTTTTTTAATAAAATATTTTTATATTCTTCGAAAAGGCCTTATATTTCTTTTTTTGTAAACATATATCTCCAAATACTTTTATCTAGATTTATGTCTTTTGAAATATTTTTGATTTCTTTTCAGTCCATTTCTAAATCTAATAAAACATAATATCATTTAGAAGACTTATTTATTTTATAGGCTAGTTTTTGATCTCAAATAAGATCTTGTTTTTCTATTTTTATAGAATTTTTATCAAAAACAGCTTTTAGTTTATCAATAGATTTATTCCTATCTTCTTCTGGTAAAGCAGGATCTATTATAAACATAAGTTCATAATTTGCCATATTTTTCCTTTGGATTAAATCTTTTTATAATTAAATAAAAAGAAGGATAAAAAGCTTTTTTTGAAAAGCAAAGGTATTTTATAAAAAAGTGTTTTGAAGTCAAAAAAAAATTAGTTATTTTTAAAGGAATACAAGAGGATAAATCTAGAAACTAAAAAATTTTGACATTATTTGTCTTATAATTAAAATTAAATATATGGAGGAATAGAAAATTTGCTTTTTCTGTTTTAATTTTTAAACCTTTAAATGGCAAATCTATATCTATCCATATAATTTTGCTGTTACATCCAAGGAGAATATTTTATGAAAAAATCTTCACTAGTTTCTTTGGAAAACATTAAAAGTATTTTTTGTTTTTTAGGATTATCACTTATTGTTGTAGGAATTTTTCACCTTATGAACTGTGCTATAAACTATGGGTTTTCAAATGATTATGGTAATTTCAACTATTTAATTATAGCAAACTTTATCGGAGGAGGAGCTTCTATTATGTTTATCGCTACATCAACGATAGATAGAATGTTAAATTTTGATAAGAATTTTATCTCTCAAGAAATGCCAACAGGATAGCAAAAGACAAAACTCTCCCCGGTTCCAGACCGGGGATTTTTTTGACTTATATGTGAAAAATATGATATAATCAATATACGAGAATAGAAAATTTGCTTTTTCTGTTTTAATTTTTAAACCTTTAAATGGCAAATCTATATATCTCGTATAGTTTTGCTGTTTCTTCTTTAGGAGAACTGTTATGGAAGAATTTGGTATTGTTGGTACTCAAAACTACCCACTTTTTATAAAATCGACATATGAGAATAAGGATAACTGAGGGAAATGTAGGTTGTTTTTATTGTTTAAATTTTTAATATGTTTTTTAGGAGGTTTATACAACTTTGTTAAACAATAAGATATAAATTTAACAATAGAATTAGCTTAAATCTACCCAGTTTTTTGTATTTTATATTTTATTTTTTACCTTTATATAAGTAAAAACAGAGATTTTATATTGATTGAATTTTATAAAGATAAAGTTAGCTTAAATAAGTCATTTATAAAATACTAAAGATAAAACACTAAAAATAGCTTAATTTCCCTTTATTTAAAGTAAAATATAGGTATACTTTTTATAAAAAGTGGGTAGTTTTGAGAATTAGAATTCATAGTTATTCATCGAGATTTTGTATAATCTCTAAATCTAGATTTAAATCTAGAAGAAAGTATAAACCTCTGATTCTCACAAAAAGAATTATTCTTTTTATATATAGTCCTAGTCAAAGCCATAGCCAACTGTATAGTAGAAACAAAATTTTTAAATACTATTAAACTCTTAGCTTGAAGTTTCTCAAGCTGAAACTCCTGCTTCATAGTTTTAAATATTGTCTCTATTTCCCGTCTTTGTTTATATTCTTCTATATCTGTTTTTCTTGAATTTGATAATATCCTCATTGGTTCAGGAAATTTAGGATTTGATTTAATATGAAGATATATTGATTCATTAACTGAATTAATTCTTACCTTATGAACTCAATCTTTAAATTCCTTTAATTTCAAATATTTATTGGTTTTTAAATCAAAATATATCCTATTCTTTTTAGCTCTTATTATCCATCTATTTACACTATTATTTAAAAACTCTATATATGATGCTATATCATATCAAGCATCATATACATATATTCACTTTCATTTAGTATAATCTTCTACTTTTTTAATTAATTTTCAAAAATATTCAGATTTAAATTTATTAGTTAAATCTTCATACTCAAGTATTACAGGAATTCAATTTATACTTACTCAATGATACATATATCAAGAAACTATATTTCAAGTACTTCAATCTCTTACTTTAGATAAATTTTCTAGCTTCTTTGAGTATTGTTTTGCTATATCAACTTCATCAAAAACTATATAATCATTTTTATTTATTTTTCATAACATAGAAAAACATCTTTTTTCTACTTTTAGGTTAAAATTTTTAAAACTATCTTTTTCAAAGAAATGTTTTATTTTTTCACTCATTTTGTTAGGATTTTTATATTTTCAAAATCATAATTTGTTCATTATTGTTGTTCTTAGCTTTATTATATCTCAAAAAAACTCTTTAATAAATCTTTTATCATTTTTGCATTCATATTTCATTAAATATCATAGTTCTTTGTTTATTATTTTTTGTATTTCTTGCATAAAAAAAGTAATAATAATATATTACTTCAATTATTAGATTATCCCCTCTGTCAAGCTTTTTTTAGACTTTTTTGTTAAAAAAAATGGGGAGTTTTGTGAATAAAAAATTTTGACATTATTTGTCTTATAATTAAAATTAAATATATGGAGGAATAGAAAATTTGCTTTTTCTGTTTTAATTTTTAAACCTTTAAATGGCAAATCTATATCTATCCATATAATTTTGCTGTTACATCCAAGGAGAATATTTTATGAAAAAATCTTCACTAGTTTCTTTGGAAAACATTAAAAGTATTTTTTGTTTTTTAGGATTATCACTTATTGTTGTAGGAATTTTTCACCTTATGAACTGTGCTATAAACTATGGGTTTTCAAATGATTATGGTAATTTCAACTATTTAATTATAGCAAGCTTTATCGGAGGAGGAGTTTCTATTATGTTTATCGCTATATCAACGATAGATAAAATGGTAAATTTTGATAAGAATTTTATCTCTCAAGAAATGCCAACAGGATAGCAAAAGACAAAACTCTCCCCGGTTCCAGACCGGGGATTTTTTTGACTTATATGTGAAAAATATGATATAATCAATATACGAGAATAGAAAATTTGCTTTTTCTGTTTTAATTTTTAAACCTTTAAATGGCAAATCTATATATCTCGTATAGTTTTGCTGTTTCTTCTTTAGGAGAACTGTTATGGAAGAATTTGGTATTGTTGGTAATATTGCTAAAATAGTAAATTTGATTTCTAAAATAGTGGTTACATCTTTACCACTTCTTTGTCTTCATGTGGCCTTATTTGAAGGGAATAAATTTTTTTTTGTGTTAGCATTATTTTTTTTCATTTTATTAATAGGTGATCTTATTTGTAATTTAAGAAAAGTAATAATATCACACATTAGTGATGCAGAAAAAAGAATAATGTTACATATTAGTGAAACCTTAAACAAAAAGCAAAACTAGAAAATCCCCGGTTCCAGACCGGGGCTTTCTTTTTTCAAAAATAGAAATTTACTACAATAGCAAAAATCTAAAGCTCTCTGTTGAAAAAATTTTTTGAGGAAATTTTTAAACCTCTGTTCTAAGTTTCATAGCATCCATAACTCTTTTTATAGAAACTATATATGCTCAATTTCTAAGACTACAACCATACTGCTTAGAAGTATTGAAAACATCAATACTAGCACTACTTATCTTTTTATAAAGTTTAGAATCAACTTCTTGCTCATCCCAATAAAAATTCATATTATTTTGAACCTGCTCAAAATAAGAAACCATAACTCCTCCCGAATTTGCTAAAATATCTGGAACTACCTTTATAGAGTTTTTTTCTAAAATCTCATCTGCTTCTGGTGTAACAGGTCCGTTGGCAAGTTCTAATATAAAAGGAGCCTTTATACTGGAAGCATTTTTCAAAGTAATTTGATTTTCAAGAGCGGCAGGAATTAAAATATCTACATCAAGTTCAAGAATTTCTTTTGCTTTTAAGATAGAACCTCAACTATATTCTATAACAGACTTCCTAGAAGCTTTAAGTCTAGAAATTTCTCACAAATCTAGTCAGTTTTCATCATAAACTCATCATTTAGAGTCAGAAATAGCAACTATCCTAGCTCATAAATCTTTCAGTAATTCTCAAGCTGTCAATCAAGCATTTCAAGCTCATTGTATAGCAATCTTTTTTCACTTAATATCCAGTGAGAATTCTTTTAAAATAGTTTGCAATACATAAACTCAACCTTGTGCTGTAGCTGTAGCTCTTCCCTTACTTCCTCATATTTCAAGAGGCTTTCATGTAAAACTTCAAGGAGAATATTTTCAAGCTAAAACAGAATATTCATCCATCATCCATGCCATTATTTTTGGATTTGTATTTACATCTGGAGCTGGAATATCACTATCAGGTCAAATATATTTAAATATAGCTCTTACATAAGCCCTAGAAAGTCTTTCTAATTCTCTCTCGCTTAAATCTTTAGGATTTACAATTACTCCTCCCTTTCATCAACCAAGAGGAATATCAATCACTCAGCATTTAAAAGTCATCCATAAAGAAAGAGCTTTTACTTCAGACAAAGTAACATCTGGATGAAATCTAATACCTCATTTAAAAGGTCATCTTGAATCATTATGTTGTGATCTATAAGCTGTAAAAACTTTGATACTTCAGTCATCCATTTCAACTGGAAGATTTACTTCCAAAACTCTTTTAGGCTGTGAAATTTGAGCAAATATATTTTCATTGTTTGTACAGTACTCAAAAAGACTGCAAGAATCGTTAAGTTGCTTCAAAGCATTTTTAAAAGGATCCATCATATTTTTTATATAATTAATTGTATGTAAAATATTTAAAAAAATTATATAAAATTGTAAAAATGTTTCAAAAAGAAATAAATAATTTTTAGTTAATGTTCTACTTCCTCTGTTCTATTCCTCCTTTCCTTAGAGGAGAGGGGTTGGGGCTGAGGTTCCAAGTTAGGTTGAGGTCTTGGACTGAGGTGAGTTTTGATTCTTGGAATATTGGGGCAAGGTATTTTTGAAAAGATTAAAATTAGGTTCAAAAATAGAATTTTTGCTCTTAAAGATATATCATAAAAATATTTACTTTACTTATCCTATCATCTAAAAAACAAAACTAAAAAAACTATAATAACAAAATAAAGTATTTGAAGATATAAAGAGTTTTCTCAAAAATCATATTTAAGTACACTAAAATCTTTGGTTCAAAAGAACTCCACAACAAGCATATCCCATTTCAAAAAAATCCATGCAAAATATCAAATTAAATATCAAAAGAGAGGAAATACCAAATAAAAAATTACCGATAAAAATCACAAAAGCATAGCTATAGGTATAGTCCAAGTAACCAAAACATTTGAAATAGGAGCCAAAACTGAAACCTGCCCAAAGTTGAAAAGCATTATTGGTAAAGTAAAAACAAGTGCTGCCATAGTCAAAACAAAAGCTTCTTTTATAGCAAAAATTTTAGGCATAAATCTAAAAACTTTTTCCCAAAAATTTTGAGTATAAAGTATACCTAAAACAGCCAAGAAAGATAAGGCAAAGCTTACATCATAGTTTAAAATAAGAGGAGAAAAAAGGGACATAATAAAGGCAGTAAGCAAAAGAATAGTAAAATTAGCAGATTTTCTCCCAGACATCATTATATAATAAGCGATAAGACCCATTATAGAGGCTCTAACAACAGGAGCAGTATCTCAAACTAAAAAGGTAAAAGCTACTATAACAGAAGTAATTCATATAACTCTTAAAAAAACAGGTAAAAATTTGAAAACAAAACTAAAGAAAATAACAAGTATAGTTATATTAAAACCAGAAACAGCTATAAAGTGAGTTAATCAAGAATTATTAAAATTATTTTTAACATCTTCTGGTAAACTTTCTCTAGCTCAAAGTAATATTCAAGCAAGAAAAATAGCTTCATTTTTAGGATACATTCCATATATTATGTCCAAAGATTTTTGTCTAACATTAGCTATGTATTGTAGTATAAAACTAGGATTTATTTTTCAAGTCCTTTCTATAAAAGGAAGATATGATCTAAAGTAAATATTTTTTGAAAGTAAGAAGTTTTTGTAATCAAAATCGTTGAAGTTTTTTATCAACTCAACCCTAGCTCTGCTTGTAATAATATCTCATTTTTCAATTTCATAATTTTTTGCTATTTTCACAATTGATAAAATATTTTTTTCTACATCTAAATCTAGACCATTTATGTTTTTTAGTTTGGCAAGAAACTCTATTTCATAAGTTTTTATTTTATATACATCTCTTATTTCAAAAGTTAAGTTATGATTAAATCCCGAATCATAAGCTTTTAGGAAATCTCTATTTTTTTCTATAATATTTAGATTGTGGTTTGAAGTTAAAACTCAAAAAAAGAAAGATAAGATAATAACAAAAAGGCAAACTATATAGCTTTTATAGTTTCCTAGATACATTATTAAATTAATCAAAAATACCAATAAAAAAGCTAGTGATAGTAGGGATAAAACATAGTTTCAAAAGATGTTATTTAGAAAAATTCATGATAAAAAAGAAGTGAGAAAAATGTTTAAAAATATATTTTTTGAAAAACCTCCTCACATAATTTTTATTACTCGTTGTGATTTATTATAACAGAAGTATCTTTAGATGAAATTTTGGATAAAGAGTATAGCCTGTAAAAACTAAAAACCATTAAAAATATAGATAAAATTTGGTTCATATTTAAAAAAACTAGACTATTAAAAATATCATGTTTCCCCGAAAAATTTTCAAAAACCAATATAGTCAGTCAGAAAATTAAAAGTCATATATATCATATAAAACCTTTGATTTTTATATACATTGAAAGAATATATAAAACAGCAAATTCTATAAAAAAAATCAAGGAATAAACCAGTGCTAGAGGAAATACAGGTGTAGATGATATTGGAGAGAATGGACTGTTATAAGATATTTCTATTCATATATTTGTAGAACTACCATAAACTTGTCATCAAAAGAGTGCTCATATATATCAAATAGATACAGCTAGTAGGAAAGCTAAAACTATAGAATCTATATATTTTACCAATTTTTCTCTTCTAAGTCTTATATTTATGAAAAATACTAGTAAGAATCAAAACATAGCTCAAAACAAGGAAAAGTCATAATCAGTAGTTATAAAAAACTGTCCAAAATCTTCTATATATTTCAAATCATGCCATCTAGAAATAACATAAAAAAGCCTTGAAAAAAAGAATATGGACAAAAAGTACCAAAGGGAATTATTTGTAAATATTCTTACATCAAAGCTGTGTCTATCTCTAAGTTTTTTAAGTATATAAAAAAATATGAAAAAGGATAAAAGAAGAACTATCCCAAAAATATATATTCTGTATCAGTAAATATCAATAAATGGATACAAAGATTTTAAAATTAATTATATAAACCAAACTATATAGACATTTGCAAAATTAACATATATGAAAAAATAATCTTTTTTGCTAATTTTCACCAGAGAGATTTTTGTATTAGAATAACTAAACAAAAAATTTTATTCGTAAAAATTATCTAAAAAATCTCTACTTTTGTCATAAAGAAGTAATTTTGCAGATGTTCCTACAATAATTGCTATTTTGAGGAAGAACTGAAGTATTTAGGAGTTATTATAAAGCTAAGCTTAAAAAACTCAAACAAAATTTGATTTAAAAAATACCAAAGCTATACTTACAGCTGTAAAATAAAAGCAAAAAATATGGAAAAATGTAGTATATTTCTAAAAAACTTATGCTTGATATATTAATAACATTTTTAGTTTCAGTATTGCTGTCATACAGCTTAATAATATTTTTTATTAAGCTATTTTATCGTTTGAAGATAGTAGATAACCCTTCAAAATACAATAAAAAAAGAGAGCCAATTCCTTATTCTATGGGGATAATTTTTTGTATAGTTTTTATTTTTGTAAGTTACTTTTTTGTAGAACATAACTACAAACTTTATCTGCTTTGGTTATTTGGATCTGTGATAACAATAATAAGTTTTATAGATGACAGATTTAAACTAAGTGCAAAAATAAGGCTAGTTATACAAATAATTATATGAGCAGTAATCTGATTAACATCAATAAAAATAGGATATATAAGCAATATTTTTGGTTGAATAATAAACCTTGAAACATACAATTTTCAGATTTTTGACTACACCATATATATAATACCTTTGATTTTCACTATCTTATGGTATGTATTTATATTTAACTCTTTGAATTGGACAGACTGAATACAGTGAAATACATCATGACTTTGAATAATATCTTTTTTAATACTTTTTATCTTGTGAGCAGTTTTATTTAGCAGAGATAATTATGAATGATGAGTAGAAAATGCTAAATTTATAATGCAACTTGCGATAATATTAGTTTGAATTTTAATACCTTTTTGGATTTTTGATATAAAAGAAAAAATACTTATGTGAGATACGGGAACTATGTTTTTATGATTTATGTTAGCCTCTCTTGCAATAATATCTGGATGAAAAATAGCAACAGTTCTTGTAGTTTTTTGAATATATAGTGTGGATTCTATATATGTAATATTAAAAAGAATATACTGTAAAAAAAATCCTCTAAAATGAGATTTTACACACCTTCATCATAGACTTATAGATATATGATTAAGTAAAAAGCAGGTTTTAACTATTATATTCTCACTATCATTTTTTTTCTGAATAACCTCACTTTTTCTTGATAAAATTTGAAAAATAATTGTATTTATAATAATAGTATTTGTGGTTATATTTATAAACGAGATAATAACACTTTTTACTAAAAAAATATGAAGAAAATAAGAAAATTTGGTTTTAGTCTCATAGAACTAATGGTAGTTGTTTCTATTATGACCTTAGTTTTTAGCTGAACAGTATTTTATTTTACAAAGTTTATAGATGAAACAGAACTTAAAAAAAATATAGCAAATATAAAAGATAGTTTTGACTCCTTAGATGAAAAAATAAATAACAGAGAAATATTTGATTATGAGATAGTGCTTGTAAAGGATAAAAACTTCTTTTACTCAAATCAAAATATTTTTGATTTAGATTTAGTCTTGGATTTTGAAGATTTAAACAATGAGGGTATTTGAAAATTTAGTTTTAGTTGAACAAATTCTGGAACTTGATCAATTAAATATTACAAATCATACAAATTTCAAAAAGAAGAAGATGTAGGGCATAATAATTATTTTACAGGAAGTTTGGAAGATTACTGAGAATACAAAATAATGTGAAGTTTTTCTTGAACTGAACTAAATACAATAATTTTTAATTATTTCAACGAAAAAAAAGATACAATATTGAAAAATATAGAATATTGAGGAAATAGTAATTCAAGTGAGCTTAAAATAAAAAGTATACTTTGAAAAAAAATATTTTGAGATGATGAATCTATTAATGAAATAATACTAACATTTGAGGACTACAGCTGAAGAACAGAAGTATTAAAATTAACAAAATAAAATATGAATATAGCATTTTTCTGAACATGAGATTTTTCAGCGAATATATTAAAATCCCTTGTAAAAGATTATTTCACTAAACTGAATGTAGTTTTAGGTGTTTCACAAGCAGATAAACCCGTATGAAGAAGAAAGATTTTACTGGAAACTCCACTAAAAGCTTTTTGCCTAGAAAAAAGTATTGAAGTAATACAACCAACAACTCTTTTTGAAAACAAAGATGTTTTTGAAAAATTAAAAAATTTAAACCTAGATTTTATTGTTGTTGTTTCATACTGAAAAATAATACCAAAAGAAATACTTAGTATAGCTAAGAGTTGATGTATAAATATACACGGAAGTATATTGCCGAATTATAGATGAGCTAGCCCTATACAAGAAGCAATAAAAAATTGAGATAAAAAAACAGGAATAACTATAATGTATATGAACGAAAAAATGGATGAATGAGATATTTTAAAAATAGAGGAAATAGAAATAGAAAGTGATGATAAAACACCAGATATTTTTGCTAAATTTGAAAATATTGCTCCAAAAGCTTTGGTAGAAACACTTGAAAAAATTTTAAAATGAGAAATGAAACCTTTAAAACAAGATGATTCCAAGGCAAGTTATTGTTCTAAAATAAAAAAAGAAGACGGAAGAGTCATTTTCAAAAAGCAAAATTGAACTGAAATATATGATAAATTTAGAGCATACTATAAATGGCCTTTAATATATAGTTTTTTTAATTGAAAAAAGATAAACTTTGAAGAGGTGATCTTACAAGATTATTTATGAAAACAGGAAATATGAAGTGTTTGTAAGATAGATAAAAAAACTATATGAATTGTGGTGAAATGAGGAAAAATATTAGTTTTAAAAAAAGTAAAACTTGAATGAAAAAATAGTCTTGATATACTTTCTTTTATAAATTGAAATAAAGAATTTTTAAACTATATTTTTGAGTAAAAAAATAAATAATTTTTATAATACTACTTAAACAGGGTATCTTGATACCTTGCTTTTTAGTGGTAATTGAGATAAGCTCGGATCTTGACCCCTTAGGTAAAACCATTAAGAGTAGAAAAGGAGCCTATACCTTTCATTCTTGATATATTTACATCTAAACTCAAAAAAATTAGAAAATATAGGATATTAAAATTTTAAATTATATATTATGTTTAACATTACTTTAAATACATTCAGAGAAATAGTTAGAAATAAGTTTCTTTATATGATAATCTTTTTTGGTTTTGTTTTTATACTATTTTCAATAATACTTTGAAACTTATCTATGTGAAATGACAAAAAAATTATCATAGATTTTGGAATGGGGATGATAGAAATATTTTGAATAATAGGAGTGCTTTTTGTCTGATCACAGCTACTTTTTAAAGAAATAGAATGAAAGACTATATTTTTAATACTTAGTAAACCTATAAGAAGATATGAGTTTATAATATGAAAATTTTTAGGCTTTAGTTTGGCTATTTTACTTATAATATTTTTTCAATCCATCCTATACTTTTGAGTATTATATATAAAAGGAATAGAAATAAGTTCCCTTATAATAATTTCAATAATATTCACATTCTTAAAACTAGAATTGCTACTTTCTCTTGTATTTTTCTTTTGATCTTTTATGTCAAATATAATAACTATCCTTGTATCAATGTTATTCTATCTTGTTTGACATTCATTTAGTCTCTTAATTGACTTAGTAAATAAAAGTAAGAATGAAATAATATCTTTTTGAGCAAGAACACTAGAACTTATTTTCCCTCCTTACGAAGCTTTAAATACAAAAAGCTACATTGGAAGTTTTGTAGAGCTACCAAATAGTTTCTTTTTTTATAATGGAATTTACTCTTTGTTTTACTTAATAATAATACTTTATCTTACGGTAGTTATATTTGAAAAAAAGAAATTTGAAACATGATCTTAAAGAGATGCTGAAAAATTTATTATTTTATCAACTATTAAACTACCTTTCTACTTTTCTTTGAAAATAAATTTGAAAAAATTATTCTCAAAAAATAAAAATACATCTTAAAACGGGATGTATTTTTAAATAAAAAATAAAATACTAAATAGTCAATTAATTTTACTTGAAAATACTTTTATAAATATGTTACAATTGAAAATGTAAATAAAAGGATGTAAAAATTTATATATATAATAAAAAAATATGTTTGCAATAAATAGCTATAAAAATTTACTAAATTTTCTTTTAAAAAACTCATTTGCTAATTCATCACCAAGTGGTGAACCTAGCTTATCTGTGGAAGATTTTGACTGAGATGATAAAGAAGATATAAAAGCACTTAAAGATAAACTTATAAATGACTGAATAGTAACTCCTGAAGAAGTTTCTGTAATTGATGAAGCTTATGAGGATTGAAAAATAGATATTAATTGAGAAACTGGTAGATGATTAAAAGAGTTATCTGCAAGTATTTTAGAAAACGGATTTTCTGCAATAGATAAAGAATCCTATAATAGATTTAAATCTCTTGTAGAAAAATTTTGAAACAAGATTCCAAACTGGGAAGATATTATATCTAATACTAGAAATAATTTAAGATATTATACTTATGATTGAATTACTTCAGATTCTAATACAAGTTTAGATAAAAATAGCTATTTCCACTGAGTCATAATAAAAAACTGAGAAATACAAGTAAGGTTTGATGGTTTTTGAAGAAAGGACACATTTGTGATGAGATATGATGAAAACTGAGAAATAATAAAAAAAGAATATGAACGTAATACTTGAATGTGAAATTCTAGAAAAACAACAAAGGTAGGTAACTGGGAACAAAGGGAGTGAGAAGAAGAAAATGTATCAAATAATTCCAGCTGAATAGATTCTAGTATATTTGACGATAATATAGGTAGAATAAATGATTTAACTGAAAATTGAAGTGATTCAGAGGAGGTAGAAACTATATCTAGTGAAACAATTTATACTGTAAAAAAATGAGATACACTGTTCAAAATAGTAAGAGATCATTATTGACTAACAGATAATACACAGATAGCAAAAATGGTTAATTATGTAGTTGATTCACAAAATGATGGTAAGATGGCAAGAAGACTTGGAAAAGATAAAGACCCTAAAGAATTTAGAGACTGAATAAAGTGAGATGTATTACGGATTTGAGATAAAATTAAATTACCTGTAATGCCAAATAGTTTAGGCTCCATACCTAAACCTGCTCAAGAACAAGAAGTTCAAACAGTTGAATTAGACGAAGTTGCTATTATAGCTAATTTACAAACACAAGTACAATCTCAAATAGTTGAAGAACCAATAGAACAAAATCAAACAGATTGACAGGCTACTATAGCTAATCCTCAAACACAACAGCCATGAGTAGATGGCTCAAGTCAAGTAGATTGAAAAGATGATATAACTGTGCCAATTGGTGTAAATCTTTGAACTCCAAATGTATTATGAGATAATTATTTATCAGAAATAATAAGTGAAGAAGATTATTGAAATTTAGAAGAATGAAAAAGATTAGATTATCTTAAAAAACATTTAAAAGTTCTCAAAGATAGATATAGAGATTTTTCAAATATAGCATCTGCGGAAAGTTTAAAATTTGAAAATAAAACACAACTTATAGCAAACCTTAATGCTAGTGCAACAAATTTTGAAATGGTTTCTTTTAATCAAAATGATTCTATTTTTGAAAGAATAGACTCATTAAAAAAAGACAGAGAACACCTTACAGAAACTCTTACTTTTTTGGATCCAATGGATGATCAAACTAAAACACAAATTTTTAGTAATTTCCCTATAGAACAAATTTTATCAAACAATATAAGATATATTAACTTAGAAATTAAAAAATCAGTAAACGATAATTTTGAAGATATATTAGGAACAGAAGATATAGATTCTTTAGAAAAATTAAAAGAGATAAAAGTTGGAGGTGAAAACATTTTAACACAAGCACAAACACAAAGAGTAAATCAAAGAATTCAAGAATTAAGAGCTAATATTCAATCAGAAGTCGAAGCAACAGCAGAAAGAACAAGAATTTTAAATGAAGCAGAATCAGCAATTTCAGAAAGAGTAAGATTTCTTAACGATGCAGAACTTAGAAATTTAACAAAATTTCCAGGGGATTCAAGTAAATCAGCAGATAGATATATAGAAAATAAAAGATTATATGATATTGCTGAAGGAAGTTATAAGCAATCTAAGGCATATTTGAAAGCACTTATAGATAGAAATGCTTCTTCTCAAGAAATTGAAACTGCAACAACAGAACTAAATACAAAAAGAAAAGAATTAACAACACTAATTTCAAATATTAGGGTCATGCCTATAAAAACAGAGATGGAAATAGAGGCAAATCACGAAAAAGTAAAATTAAATGTAATAGATGTAGATAGTGAAAAAATTTCAAGGATAAGAAAACTTGAAAAGAGAGATTATTACGGAGAAATAGTTGTATGAAGATATAAGAAAAAAGATTGAGGTATTTGAGAAATACTTGTTGTATGAGAAAAAGAAAAATGACTTAGAATCCAGTTAGATTGATCTAAGTTTATAGATGAAGAAATAAAAATAGATTCATTGAGATGAGCAAGAGAGTGAGCAATTAGAGGGCATTTAGGAACAAGGTTATATAAACTACTTGAAAGATATTATGCCGAGGAAGATAACCATGAATCAACTACAGATGAAATAAGTACAGATGAAAGATTAGACTGAATTGATTTCAAAATAAATAAAATAACTATGGATGACGAAACTCTTCTTAAAGAAATAAAAAAATTAAAAAGTAATTATGGAAAAATAGTTGTATGAAATTATACCAATGAGGATTGAGAAATAAAAGATGTAGTTATAAAATGAGGTAGAAATCACGAAGGGAGGAATGTTGCTTTAAAAATTGAATTAGATTGATCCTATTTTTGGAACGATATAGACATGAAACTTTGAAAAGTAGACAGTAAAATGGACGTACAAGTAAAACTAAATGAATTGTTGGAGTTATATAGGGAAGAAAGATAAAGAAATTTAAAAATATCAATCTATTATTTTAAAATTAAACTTTAAAATCTATTTTATTATATAAACAAATAAATTATGAGTATAGAATCAAACAATTTTTCGGAAAGTACAAACGAATGAGTTGAATCTTTGAATGAAAATATAAGGTTAATTGATGAAACTCTTGGTAAGTTATGATATAAACTTACAAATGAAGATTGAAGAGCATGAAGAATATATGAATCGTTTAGTGATCCAACAAATAAACTAAATATATATTGATGAATCAGATGAGTACCAAAAGATAAAAAGCTAACGCAAAGTGATATTGTATCAGCAATTTTTGATCAAAACACAGGAGTAAGAAATAAACATGCAACTGAACAAATTAATAGTCTATTATGAATGGATATTCCTCAAAAATTTAACAGATATGAAATAGAAGACTTGAAATGATTATCTCCATATGTAGAAAATTATAAAGCAATACCCTTTGAAGAATATAAAGATATGAAAGGTAATTTAATTTATCAAATTTATGAACAAGAATGAATTGAATTGGATTATGGTTTTTCTTTTGATTGAAACATAGTTAATATTTCAGGTAGCTTAGTTTTAATGATAGATTGAAAATGGATAAACAGAGAAGATGAAAATCACTGAAAAATTGAAAGAATAAATGTTAACTTCACCAAAAATATTATTGATATAATAAATTAATTTAATTCTCCTATTTCTAATTTCCAAAAAAAGATTTCTTTAAAATTAAAGAAATCTTTTTTGCTGTACTAAATATTATACCAACTTGTGAAAAATCTCTAAAATAATAAATTTTGAATCAAATAAAGAATTTATAAAATACAGTTTAAAGAAACATTAAAAATAATCAAAAATTAAAAAAATGGCAAAAATAATAAAACTAGACAAAACACTCACAAACCAAATATCAGCATGAGAAGTAGTTGAGAGACCTGTATCAGTAGTAAAAGAATTAGTTGAAAATTCTATAGATTCTTGAACTAAAAATATAAAAATAGAAATTAAAAATTGATGAATAGATGAAATAATCATTACAGATGATTGAGAATGAATAGATGAAGAAAGTCTATCTATAGTACTAGAAAAATATACTACATCTAAAATAAAAACAATACAAGACCTCTATAATATTATGACATTTTGATTTAGATGAGAAGCATTGTCAAGTATATCATCAGTGTCAAAATTTAAAATAATATCAAAAACAAAAGATTCCAACTTTTGATATTTCCTAGAAACAAACTGAACACAAGATAAAAATATTTGAAAAATATGATCAGAAAATTGAACTAAGATAATAGTATCAGACCTATTTTTTAATACCCCTGCCAGACTCAACTATTTAAAAAAACCACAAACTGAGTATAGTAAAATAAAGGAATTTATAGAGCAAATATCTCTTAGCTATCCTGAAATTTGATTTGAATTTCAAAATGATTGAAAAAATGTATTTAAATACAAAAAAGAAGAAGAGTTAAAAACAAGAATTTATAATATATACTGAGAAGAACTCAGTCTAAACCTATTAAAAATAGATTATGAAATACCTTGATTTAAAATAACAGGTTATATATCTGACCCCAAAATATCATTCTCAAACAAAAACAAACAAGTCCTTTTTGTAAACAAAAGAATAGTTAGATCACCTCTAATATTTAAGTCAATAACAGATGCTTACAACAGATTTATAGCTCCAAAATCATATCCAGCTTATATATTAAATATTGAAATTGATCCAACCCAAATTGATGTAAATGTTCATCCAAGAAAACTAGAAATAAGGTTTGCAGATGAATCTAAAATATTTAGATGATTTTACAATGCCATAGAAAATAAATTAAGTAATGTAAGTTTAAGTGGCTCTAATTTTAATACATTATGATTAGAAAAATGAGAAGAAGAGATACCGAAAGAAAACAGAATAAATGATAACACTCCAAACTACTACATATGATCCTGAACAAAATTTAAGTCATATTCCCCATATAAAGACACATCTATAAATCCATCTCAAACAAAAATAAATCAAGCTATAAATTTTTCAAAATGAATAATGTCTTGATATTCCAAAGATCTAGAAGACGAAAAAGATTCTATTCAAGACAATAAGCAATATGATTTGCACGAAACCCCAATATGAAGAATTATATGACAAATACACAATAGCTACATAGCTGTTCAAACATCAAATGGATTACAGATATTAGATCAACATGCCTTAGCAGAAAGAATAATATACGAAAAATTGGTCAAAAATGACAAAAAAGCACAAACTCAATGATTATTAATTTGAGAAAGCATAAAACTTACAAGCCAAGAGTTATGTATTTTGGAAGAAAACAAGGATATATTTATAGAAATGTGATTTGACTTTGAGATATTATCAAAATGAATTGTTATGATAAATTGAATACCGCAGTTTATCCAAAAAGAAAACATAGCTAAAATATTTACCTGAGTAATAGAAGATATATGAGAACACTGATTTAATAAATCAAACACTCTAGATGAAGTAAGAAACAAAATATTTGCATATACATCTTGTAGAAGTGCAATAAAATTTGGTAATAAACTGAGTTTATTTGAAATGAATAAACTATTAAATGATGCTATATTAAACTATTCTTCTACCTGTCCACATTGAAGACCAGTTGTATATGAAATAGATTTAAAAGATTTAAAAACTAAATATGATAGATAAAATTAACTTAAAAAACTATGGCTCTTATAACTCTTAGCATATCAATTGTTTTCTCATTAATTTTTTTATTTTTTTATTTATCAAATGAAAATAAAACTATTCTTGACTATAGTTTTGAAAACAACATATATTTTGAAAGTTTATTTTGAAATCCTATTTTAGAAGCAATTGGATTTAGTTTAGTTTGATTTTTTCTATACATATATCTAACATGAATATTTTTCAAAATAAAAAAAGAACCTGAAAACAAAAAAGAAGAAGAAAATAAGAAAAATGAATTTTTATCTAAATATAAAAAAGAAGTTTTATTTGGATTTTTTATATTGCTAGTAGCATTTTTTTTGTTTTATTTTGCTTATACATACTTATACAAAAACATAATTTTTTACTTGGTATTTATATTATCTTTTTTTAGTGGAGCTATATTTTTTTATTTAACTAAATTGGAAAGATTTAGGGATAAAATAATACTTTTAAGAATTATTTCTATTATACTTTCGTATATATCAATATTTTTAATAATTATATATATAATAAAATACCCTTTAGATATTTATATAGTTTTAATTTCTCTTTACTTGTGATTATTTAATTTATTTATACATCTCAAATTTGAAAATTATATATCCCTTATATTTTGAATTATAACTTTGATTTTTCTTCTATATTCCCTTTATTATTCATATTTTTACCCAATAGATGATGGAATTATCTTTCTTTGTACTACTATGTTTATAGCACTTGAATTTATAATCTTGACCTATTTTTATAAATTTAAATACTCTTTTGATTATTACTTTTTTTATTTCATATCTTATTTAATCAATTTCTTTTGATTAATATATTTTATATATTTTTTTGATATTGATTTATTTAATTTAAGTCTTATATTTTTTTGAGAATTTTTATGCATAGTTTTAACATACTACAAAATAAAAAGACTAAATACTTAATAATTTTTAATTATGATAAAAATAGAAAAAAATCTATCTAAAATAAAAGGTAGTAACTTGATTTGTTTAATACAAAAACAATCAGATATAGAAGAATTTCAAGATCTAATTTTAGAAAAATTTGATACAGAAGAAAAAATAAGTGAAAAAATAAAAGAAATTTTAAAAAAGTGAGAAAATACAAGTTTTGATTTTTTTGTTTGACAAGATGGTTTTGAAAATATTACAGTTATTTTTTATTTGAATAAAGAAAAAAAGGATTTTATTTATTTCGCTTCTGATATATTTAGAAATTATAAAAATAGCAATTTTACTATATATTCTAGAGATGAAAAAATGCTTTTAAATATGCTTGATATATCAGTTCTATCAAGATATAAATACACTGATTTCAAAACAGATGAGGAATCAAAAAAGAAAGACAAAATAAACATTTTATTAAATAAAGAAAACATTGGAGAAAAGGCAATAAATGCAAGAATATCTACACTAGAAAATATAGTTTTAGCTAGAGATCTTTGATCTATGCCTTCAAATGAACTTTATCCTGAAAGTTTTGTAAAAATAGTTGAAAAAACCAAGTTTAAAAATACTAAAATAGAAGTTTTTGATTATAAAAAGATTGAGAAAATATGATTAAATTTGTTAAAAGCAGTTTGAAAATGATCAAAACATAAACCATCACTCATAATTTTAAAAAACATAGTAAATAAAAAACTTCCAACTATATGAATAGTATGAAAATGAGTTACTTTTGATACTTGATGAATACAGGTAAAGCCATGAGATAGTATGTATGAAATGAAATGAGATATGTGTTGAGCGGCCCAAGTTTTTAGTTTGATGAAAGAACTAGATGATAAAAAGCTAAATGTAAATATTATAGCATGCTTGGTTTTGGCTGAAAATCATATTTCTTGAGAATCATTTAAACCAAGTGATATAATAAAATCTTATTCTTGAAAAACAGTAGATATAGTGCATACAGATGCAGAATGAAGACTTATATTAGCTGATTGAGTAAGCTATATTTCAAAAAACTACAAGTTAGATAAAATTTTAACAATAGCTACACTTACCTGAGCTTGTATAGTATGATTGTGATTTAGACATGCTTGAATAATGTGAACAGATAATGATTTAATAAATAAGTTTATTAAATATTCAGAAGATAATTTTGAAAAATACAATAGACTACCTTTTGATGATTATTTTATAGAAAAAACCAAATGAGAAGTAGCAGATTTACAAAATCTTAGTAAATGAGTATATGCTTGATCCACCATGTGAGGAGCATTTATATACAATTTTTTATCAAGAGAGGAAGAATATACACATATTGATATAGCATGAACAGCCCTAAATTCTTATGAAGCTTATGGTCTTGCAAACAAATGAATGACATGATTTTGAGTTGATTCTATGAGTAAGATAATACAGGGGTTGTAAAAAAGGTTATAAAATTTTTGCTAGTTTTTGTGAAATTTTTAAAGGGTCAGATTTTTGTAGAAAATTATTATAGCAAACTAGATAGTCTCTTTTTAAAGATAGAAACTTTTCATAATAGCAAAGGGCTAAAATCCTCTGTTGAAAAAATAAAAATTTCCTTTTCAATTAAAATTGCATTTTAAAACAGCCTAACTTACAAGTTAGTTTACTCTAAATTTTTAGAGCACAAGAAATTAATCATAAATGGCTCTTTTTGCTTTGCAAAATTTGTGTATTTCGTGATAGATTCTATCGAGGATATTTTGACTTTTAAATTTTTATAAATATAAAATTTATAGCTTTTAGGCTATAATTCAAAGATAGGAGGAAAAAATGTTTATTGAGCTTTCACAATTTGGAAAGAGTGATATTTACTCATCACCTTTAACTGGCCGTTACTGTTCTACGGAAGCTAAAACTCTTACAAGTGAGGCTTATAGATGGACTTGCATACGTACCGTATGGTTAGCGGTTTTGGAAACACAGATGGAAATGGGTGTACTTGTTCAACCACCATCAAAAGAGGCTGTTCAAAAGTTTCGTGATAACATTACATTGTTTGATTGGGATAAAATCCGTGAAATTGAGTGTGAGACCAAACACGATGTAATGGCTAATATTAGCTATGTGTGTAATCATCTTGTTCCTGAATTGGGTGAAGTTCTTCACATTGCAATGACATCTGAAGATGCAACATCTAATGGTGAGATTATCCAGCAGAGAGAATGGATTAAACATATCATGGCTCATACTGCAAACTTTTTGAAGATTGCATTTGAGCAAGTAGATAGGTTTAAATCTTTACCTATGTTGGGTGAAACTCATTTACAGCCTGCAGCTGCAGTCACACTTGGTAAAAGAATTGCTATGTGGGTAGGTCCAGTAATGGAAGATCTTAATACTCTTGAATATCTTCTAGATAACTGGAATATGAAAGGTGTACGTGGTGCAACTGGTACTTACGAAGCAATGATGAAATTGGTTGATGGTGATTTTGCTAAAGTTAAAGAGTTCCAAGATTCTGTAGCAAAAAAACTTGATATTCCAGTTACTGATTTAGTACCTGGTCAAACGGCTCATCGTAGTATGGAAGTGGCATTACTGTCTTGTTTTACTTCTCTAGGGAATAACTTGGCTAAGTTTGCAACTGATATTCGTCATCTTGCAAGAACTGGTGAAGTTGGTGAACCTAGAGGAAAAAATCAGGTTGGTTCTTCTGCAATGCCATGGAAGCAAAATCCTATGAAAGATGAGAGACTTAACTCTCTTGCTCGTACTTTGCCTGGTTTTAAACTTATGGCAGATATGACACAGCAAGTTCAAGGTCTTGAACGCACTCTAGATGATTCTGCAGGTCGTCGTATTTACCTGCCTGAGTCATTCTTAGTCGTTGATGCTTGTCTAAAGCTTGCAGTTGAGGTTATGGAAGGTCTAAATGTGTTTGAAAATGTTGTATCAACACGTTTGGCAAAAATGCTTCCATTTCTTGCTACTGAGGAAGTTCTGTCTTTGGCAGTTAAACAAGGTGCTCCTCGTCAGGAAACCCATCATATCATTATGGAAAGATGTAAGGGGGTTTGGCTTGATATTGCTAATGGTGATATTAATGATAATGATCTTCTACAGCGTCTCCAAAATGGTGGATATAAAGAGTTTGAAGGAGTTGTATTTCCTGAAAAACTTGATCCAATGAATTACATCGGTGCTTCTGTTCAGATTTGTGAGGAATTCTTACAGTCTGATATTGTGTCAAGTGTACTTAAGTATGCAAAAGACAATCCAGTACATGCCCAAAAATCTGAAGTATAAAGAGGAGAAAATAAAAAGAGAGCAGAGATGCTCTCTTTTTTTTGTAAAATTTGTGTAAACTAGATTCTAAGTAATATTAACCTGAAACTATGCCTTTTAGTCTCCTGTATTTTTTTACTTATTTTTAGGTAATACTGATGTCTTAATATAAAGAATAATTTGACTTTTTAGGCAAAAAGTATTAGTTTATGGGTACCTAAAATCAATATAACTACATTTCATATGTTTATAGAAAAAAAAGATTCATGATTATTTTTGGCTAAAAAATCTTTTTGAAATAAATTTCTAATAAAAATACATTCAGAGAAAATTAGAAAGAATAATATTATTCAGCTTACAAAAAAAGAATGTGAATTTATTTATAATTCCCAAAGTTATAAGAATTTTTTAATATATTTTTATAGTGAAGATTTATTGAACAGAGTAATATTTCAGTCTAAATTATTCAGTAACAGTGTTGATATTATTTCATGTATTCAAAAAAATAAAATTACATGTGATATAGAAGTATTATCAATTTGAAATAATATTAAAACATGGTTGGAATATGTTTTTCCAAAAAAATTTATTTATAACTCAAATAATATAGAGGGTAGTAAGATACCAGAAGAAGAGGTGGAAAAGATTATAGATGATAAAAAATATAAGTATAAATTAAAAAATGAAATACAGGAAGTTGAAAATTCAATAAAGTCTTGGAATTTTATAAAAGAAAAATTTCTTTTTAATGAGGTTAATATAAAAAAGTTGTACCATATTCTTACGAAGGATTTACTACAAGAAACAGGAGTGAGATATCCACGAGGATTTAAGAAAATAGTAAATATTGTAAATAATATTACCACTACAGCACCTGAAAATGTTTCATGAGAAATAAATAGTTTAATTCAAAGATACAGGGAAAATAAAAAGATAACTTTTTCGTTACAGGAAGCATTTGATTTTCATTTAAAATATGAACAAATTCATCCATTTGAAAATGGAAATGGAAGAACAGGTAGATTTATTATGAATAAAATATTATTGCAAAATAACTTCTTTCCTATGATAGTATTTACAGAAAATAAACAAGCATATTTTAATTCTATTTCTTCATGCAAATCAGGGAATAAAAAGAAGTATTATAAATTTATGTTGGAACAATATAAAAAAACATTGGATAATGTAGACATAAGTATATAAAAATATTTAGGAATTTCTGCAAAATTAATATTTTGGCAGAAAAAAAGGGCTAATACCAAAAAGCAACACCAGCCTAAAAGGCTGGTGTTGCTTTTTTTAATACATTAAATGGTCGGCTATAGTGCAGGAGATTAGAACTGAGATTCAAAGCTATGATGACTATATTAATATACCTATATTATAAATATTTTGAATTAAACTATATTATCAATAGATTCTCTAGTTTTTCATAAATTTCAATCAATACTATCCCTATCTATCCATAATAATTTATCTTCTTTATAAGGTTCTATTTTTTTTGCATAATCACTATCTACTCATCATACATATTCAAGTGCTTTCTCAGTAATGCTATACTCTATTCAATTTTTAGTAATTTCTGAAGTTACCATTCAAAATTGTATTAATTCATTCCATTTTTCTTTTGTTATTTCAAATGGTGGATTCATTCAAGAAACAACATAGCACATATAAACAAACAAAGAATGTTCTTTTTCTTCTTTAGTTTGTTCTAATTTTTCAGGTATTTTAGATATATCTTGTCATCAAGATATATCTTTTAAGAATTTTTCATAATCCTTTTGATTTATTTCCATAATATAATTATTAATTATTAATTTTTTTAGATATTTCATTAAATATAAAAAATTTTTTCATTCATTCTCATGATGTAGGTTTTGCTAATCAGTTTATTTTATTAAAAATAATTTCTTCTTCTTTTAGATTTAGTATTATTTTTAAATTTTTTATATTACTATCTCACATCATATCCACTACTGTTTCAAATGCTTTAAATTGAGAAACATAAACTTGTGGATTTACTGTTCTATCTCTTCATAAAGTATTTCTAAGCCAAGATTCTTCTCATGAAAATACAAATCTAAAGTCCATTTTATGAGTTTCTCATCATTTTTCAATATAATTCAATAATGGTTCTTTTCTAGTCATTATAGTTTCTCTTAATATATTACCATTATTTTCAATAGCTCTATTTAATATTTGTTTTGATATAAATAGACTTTCTTGATGTGTTGTAATACTTGTTTCTGGCATATTTTCTTTAAATTCTGGTAATAATCTTCTTACAGCATCTGGGTCAACTTCAATATGATTTCATATTTCATTATTTAATCATTTCTTTATTTCACTTTTTCAACTTCAACTCATTCATCATAATACTAAAAATACTGGTGTATCTTTTTTCTCTATTCAATCTAGAAATTTTGATATAATAAGTTCATGTAACTCATTTCTACTTAATAATTCTTCTTTTCATGATATAGGATTAATCATTTTCCCCTTTTTATTATATTTCTCTACATCAGTTATTTTATCCCTAGAAATTCAATACAAATCAGAAGTATTTTTATAGTCTCATTTATATACATCTCATGAGATTTTTTTTGATTTATCTAAAAGCCTTTTTATTTCATCAATATTTCAATTTTTTAATGCTTCATAAAATTTTAGATTATCTTCTATAGAAAATCATATATTTTTCAATTTTTCTATACTTTTAGCTTCTGATTGTTTATAAATTTCAAAAGCTTCTTTATAATTTCATTGAGTTATATATTTATTAAATTCACTATAACTATTTTCTGGAAAATATAATTTTCTACTATTTGTTAATAATAATTCTTCAACCTTCTCTAAATCTCATAATTTCAATAATTCATCTATCTTATTAATAGGAGATGTATAACTATAATCTATTCAGTCAAAATTACGAAAATTATCTACTTTATTACTTTTAACTCAAAATAATTTATCTTTTAACTTATTTAAATACTCTCAAGCTATACCTAACTTTTCTCATACTTTATCTAGTAGCTCCATAAAAAAAGTTTTATCTTCTGGTCACATTTGTTTAAAAAATGTATATAACTTATCTCATTTAGTTAATATAGTCATTCAAGGTATTAATCAAATTCCAGCTAAAACATTGTCTACCAAAGTTTTTTCAGTTTTATAATTTTCATCTATAACTCATATTTTTTTTCATAAATCTATTAATGCTTCACTATCAGAAAAAAGGTCATATCAATCAATTCAAGCTCAAATAGTCCATCAAGCAGGTGTAAATTCAGCTCATATTTGAATTGCTAATAATGGGTCTGTTGCGTTTTGATTTTAAAAAGAGTTTTAATTAAGAAAAGTACTAAATAGATGAAAGATTTATAAAATTCATCTATTTTTTGTTAAATTATAGCCATTTTTATATATAATTTAGGATTTTAGACAAAATCCACCTAAGGAAACTAATCTAAGCTATTGGGATTTCCTCTAATACAACCAATCTTTTGAGATTAAAAGATATAGCTTCCATAAATGCAGTAAACTGGTTTTTTACTACAGATTTATATCTCACTCTATGATTCATTTTTGAAAATACTCTCTCATAAGGAGATCTAAGTTTAGAATAAAATCTATCTTTATCCTTATCCTTCTCTTTCATATTATTCTTCTTTATTGCACATAAATGTAATCACTTCTTTTTTGATGATAATATAGCTGGTCAAATACAATATCACTTATCAGCATATACTGCTCATGAATTTGGTAATACATGTTTCATTCACTTTGCATCTGTTACATTAGCTTGAGTTATAGCTATCTTGTTTATCATTCAAGATTGCATATCAACACTAGCGTGTTTTTTATAACCATACCAAAATTTATTTTTTCACTTAGATCAAATTTTAGCTTCCTTATCATTAGCAACTTTTGGAAGAGTTTCATTATTCATTTTTTCATATCATTCTTTTATTCATTTATCTCTTTCTTCCCATAAATTAGCTTTAGTAACTAAATGAGAAGCATCTACAAATGTAAACACTTCACTCATATACCCCTTATTTGATAATTGATTTTTTAAATCTTCAAATATCTTTGATAGTTCATTTGTTCATATCTTTTTTCTTGCTCTTGAGAATATACTATAATCTGGAGTTTTATCTGTTAATTTAAATCAGCAAAACCATTTACCAGCTAAATTTTCTGCAAGATATTTCTCTAACTCTCTATCTGATAGATCTTCCATAAACTGGATTAGTAAACATAGAAATAATTTTTTTACTCAATATCATACATGAGTTTTTCATAGATCTATATTTTTTAGTATTTTATTTACTCAATCAAAGTTCCACAATTTCTTAAATTTACGATATTGATGATTTTCTGGAATTAGCTCGTTTAGGATAACAAAACTTATTTGATTTGATTCTCACATAGGTATTTTCTTAGAATATAATTACTATCTAATTATATCTCTTTTTTCTCTTTTTAATAGCTAAAATCTAATTTGCAACAGACCCATAATGCATAAAATGTATATTGAGCAGTACTTTCTATTTGTTTATCTTTTTCACTTAATAAAGATATATCTTCAATACTTGTTATTCAATTTTCTTCTAAAAATCTAGCATCAATATCTTCTCTTATATCTAATATGTTCCAATTATTGGTATTAGCATCTATTAACTCCATACTTTTCCAAGTTTTATCAAAATCTCAATCAGATAAAACTTCAGCTCATAGCATTTTCTTGATTTCTTCTAATTTATCTCTTACATCATAAAGTCACTCTTCTCTTAAAATTATATTCTCTCAAGAATTGATTTTAGATAATAAAGCTAGGCTAGGTAATAATTTATTATTTATATCTGAAAAATTATCAGTAATTTTTTCATTAATAATCCATCTGTTGTTTTTAAAATCTTTTCAATCATCTAAATCTCATTTTAAATCTTTTATTTCATTTCATAATCCTAAAACTCTATTTGATATTGATAATTTTACTTTATCTATTTGCTCTTTTGTTAATCAGCTTAAATTTGTTTCAATATAGGTTTTATATCAATCAAGTATATTATTTATATCTAAATCTAGGCTATCAAGTTCTCATTGTATTTCTCATATTTGTTCTGTATCAATTCAAAAATATTCAAAGTTAGAACTGTCATTGCTTTCGCTATTTGCTTTTAACATTTCTACTACTCTTGTTGAATTAGTATCTTGGAAGCTTGTAATTTCTTGATTAAATTCAGGATTATTAGCAGATAAAGTATCTACTAAGGTTTGCATTTGCTCTAAATTGAAATTATCTAAACTAGAATAAAGCCTATCAGTTTCTTGTCTGATAGCTTCTTTTTGTCTTTCCTGAGAATTTATAGCTGATTCTTGTGAATCAAAGCCTTTTAATGCTTCTGCTGACATTATACTATATCTAGTTTATTTAGTAAGTTATCTATTTCTAATTCATCTTGAGCTTTCTCTTTTAGCTCCTTTAAGTTTCTATCTTGCCTTTGTAAATTATCAATATTTCATTTTATTTCTTCAAATTTGATTATTTCTTTATCTTTTAAGGTTGATAGAAAGTTTTTTATAATTTTTGTTTCTGTATTTAGAGCTTGTAATAGGTTATTTTTCTGAGTTTGATTTAAGAAATTGAAGTATCAAATAATATCTTGTTTAAGCTTAGAGTTAAACAATTTAGTTTTTCTGATTTTTTCAATAATTTCTTCATCTTTAAACATCAAAAAAATTATTACTATTAATTAGTAATAATTTTAGCATATTTGAGATATTTTGGCAATTATTTTGACTTTGTCTTAATATATGAAAAACATGTATATCATACTTCAAAAATTAATATATAGTTTTTGCCTTTAAATAAGGAAAAATATAAATTTTCTAAGGACTTTTTGGAGTAAAAAGGGATATTTTAGACTAACTCACTTAGGACTTTTTCTTTTTCTTTAATTTTATTCTCAATTTCACTAATTTCTCTGTTTAATTCACTGGCTTTTTCAAAATCAAAATCTCAAGAATCTTTTTGTTCATTTATAAAGAAAACATAACTACTTTTTTTGTTGTTTAGATCATGAAATAATTTTTCTATTTCATTTTGAATATCTTTTTTATAGTTTTCAGAAATTCAAGCTACTTCTTCAAAACTATAATTTTCAATATAATTGTTATTAAATACAGAAAAGTTTTTTCTATTTTCAAGAGAATAGTTCCAAGTATTGTTAATCAGCATAGTTATAGTCTCAGTATTAGGGACTTTATTTACTTCAATAAGTCATCCTATAATCTTTTTTCATTTTTTAGTATTATTTTTTATATATTCTTCTAATCATTTCGCTTTTAAAGTTCAATCTTTGAGTGTAAATCAAGATTTAAGATCAAATAATCATATAATTCAAGATTTAAGGTAAACTATAAAGTCAGGGTAAAAAGATTGTTTTTCTCAATATTTATCAATATATGGAACTGCAAAAAATTGTTCTGAAGATGTCCAGTTTTTATACCAAAATTCTACTAATTCAGATTTTTCTAAGAAATATCCTATAAACCATTCTTCTTTCTCACTATCAAAGCTAATAAAAGAAGGTTGTATAATATTTTTATTATAACTAATAATTTTAGATTTTTCAGTAAATCATTGACTTGTAGGGATACTCCAAGTGTATATTTTTTCAGCTTCTTGTTTCCTCTTTTTAATAGTCAAAGTTTAATTTACAACAGGCTCATTAAAAGAGAACTATTCAGAAGAAATAGAGAAAAAGCTAAAAATATATGAGAATATTAACAAAAATATATATAGTGAAGAAGAGAAGCCGAAAAACTTAACTGACTTATTATTAGATGAAATCATATCCAAAGATGAGTTTTTAAATAAGAAAGAAGATTTAAAAGTAAGTATAGAGAGATTAAAAGAGCAAAGAGAATGACTAGATACAAAAGCTGAGAAAGTCCAAGAACTAACTGAAAAAGTATTTGATTTTGCATGTAGAGCAATGGAATCATTTATAAAATGAAGTTTAAAGGAGAAAAAAGAAATATTATCAACACTTGGTCAGAACTTTACTCTAAAAGACTGAGTATTGGCTATAGAACTGTATCCTTGGTTTCAAACGCTAGAAAATGAACTAAATAATAGAGGTGGCTGATTAGATAGTTTAGAACCAACAAAAAATAGCACCAACTTCGGAAAAGTTAATGCTATTTCTATGGATTGTCTTAAATGGTCGGAAACGTGAGACTCGAACTCACAACCCCACGGTCCCAAACCGTGTGCGCTAGCCAATTGCGCCAGTCTCCGCATGGTGGGTATAGGAAGACTTGAACTTCCGACCTCACGATTATCAGTCGTGCGCTCTAACCAGCTGAGCTATACACCCGAAAAATATTTAAATAAACCCTATAAATAAAAAAAGTAGACTTCCTAAAGAAAGCATTTAGATAAACTTTCTACTTTCTACTCTTAAATAAATTTTTATTTTGGAGCGGGTGATGGGTCTCGAACCCACAACCCTCTGCTTGGAAGGCAGATGCTCTAGCCAATTGAGCTACACCCGCTTAAATATTGCTAAAACACGAGAAACGAAAAGAATTCTATTAAAAAAGAAAATCAAGTCAAATTTTTTTACCTCCAGCTTTTCGCATAAAACAAGCTGAAAATTAGCTTTTTTAAATATAAAATATAACAACTAAAAACAAAGCTTTAAACTTTTAAAAATTTAATTATTATAAATGAAAATTAAAAATAAAATCTTAAATATGCAAAAACTATACGATAAACTTAAAAAATACAACATAAAAGAGTCAATATTATTTGAAGAAAAAGATAGGCAATTTATTGCACTAAAAAATCTAGAAAAAAATGTGGAAAACAAAAACTCATATCTAGCTCTGGTAATATCAAATTCCCTTATATGCTATCAACTATCTTGAAAAGGTGAACTCTATTGGGAAGAATTTAACCAGTATTTTTCTTCAAAATCTCAAATATTTTCCTGACAAGAAAATAATTCAAAACAAATCATTGAAGAGCTATGAAATTTTATATCAAACTCTAAAAATAATAGGAGATTTACTTCTATGAAACACAAAAGACTTGAAAAGCTACTACCCTTTTTAGATGATTTTATCAAAAAACCTCAATATTTTTATGAAAATATGGAAATACTACTAGAAAAACTAGCAGAAACCATGAATCAAAAAAAAGATGCAAAAACAATAGTTTTTGCTATAAAAATGTTTTGATATGCAGCGAGAAATATTTATGGATTTAGAGAATTTCCCAAAACAATATTTATACCCATTGATTCAAGACTTATAGCCATTTTTAATAAATATAAAGAAGATTACGATGATATAAAAAAATTCTATCTTGAACTATCAGAAAAACTAAAAATACCTCTACTACACCTAGATTGAATAGTGTGGACCAAATATGAAGATTTATTAAGTTAATTTTATATTTCAAATCCCAAAGACAAGGGGTCTTGACCCCTTGCCTAATTTTTACACCTTAATAAATCTTGACCCCTTAATAATTTCAACTTTCTTACTTTGAACTTAAACCTTAACTCCCTTATCAAACCTAAACACTTTCTTGCTAAACTCAAACATTCTGCTAATTTTAAAATCATTTTTTAAAACCACCAACTTTTTATAAAAAATACACATAAAATAATGAATAAAAAAATACAAGAAAAATTTCTTCAAAAAATAACTGGTCTTAAAAGAGAGCAGTTATTTTTAAAACCCCCAAAACTAAATTCCAATATAAAAGACAAACTAAATAGTTATATTTCAAGATATGAAAAATGAGAACCTATAGAATATATACTAAAAGAAGCTGAATTTTATGGACTGACTTTTTTCGTAGACAAAAGAGTTTTAATCCCCAGAGATGATACTGAAATCTTAGTAAAAAAAACTCTAGATGAAATTAAATTCAATAAATACAAAGAATTTAATCTTATAGAAATTTGAACTTGAAGCTGATGTATAACTATTGCCCTATTGAAACAAAGCTTATATATTCCTTCAAAAAATATAAACTCTTTTTGAATAGATATCTCAAAAGATGCACTTGAAGTAGCAAAAATAAATTTAAAAAAACACTGACTTGAAAAAAAAACAAAACTTATTTGTTGAAATCTGCTTGATGATATTTTTCCTTACTTTAAATTAGAAAAAAAATGATTTTCTACAAAAAACACAATAATTACAGCAAACTTGCCTTATATAAAAGATAATGACTTCAAAAATATGGATATTAAAACCATAAAATATGAACCAGAAAAAGCACTTTATTGATGAAAAATAACTTGATTTGAATTGTATCAAAAACTTATAAAAAAAATCATAAAACTTAGATGATTAATACCAAGTAGTTTTAAACTAATGCTTTTTATAGAAATCTGATTTGATCAAAAAGAAATATGTGAATCTTTTTTAGAAAACCTGAATCTAAAATTTGAATTTTTTAAAGACAATTCTGGAATAACTAGATGTGCTAAAATAGTTTTTTAGATTATTTGAAAATTTTTGTTATATTTAGAAAAGAGCTTGAAAAAATTTAAATTATGCAAAAAAAGTAACCTTTTTATTTTTCGTAAACAGATGGCTTTAGCCATTTGCTATTGGAAGTTTCTATTTGCTTTTTATCATCTATATAGCAAAACAATTTGCATCTTAGTTTACTATATAATAAATTTCCATTCTATAATACATATTAAAATAAAAACACTTGAAAGAAGATTTTATAAAATATATAAAAAAAGAATTTAGCTTTAATGATGAACAAATAGAGGAGTTTAAAAACTCTCTAGAAAAACCTCTTAAAAAATCAATTAGAGTAAATACTAACAAAATAAGTATAGAAGATTTCAAGAAAAGAGCAGAAAAAAATAAGTGGATACTAGAAGCAACCAAACTCTGAAAAAACACCTTTTATATAGATAGACAAAACTCCAAAGAAACTCCTCTTTGAAACACCACCGAACATCTTTCAGGTTATTTTTATATACAAGAAATATCTGCAAGTTCATCACCTTTTTATATGAGTAATGACAAAAAAGATGAAACACCCTATCTTATTTTGGATATGAGTGCAAGCCCTGGTTGAAAAACCACACAATTAAGCGAATATTATCCCCAAAGTTTGATAGTAGCAAATGAAATACAAAAGAAAAGAATTCCGTGACTCTTTTCAAATATTGATAGAATGAGTAGCCTAAATGTGGTTGTATCAAATCACGATGGTAGATTTTTCAAAAATACTACTGAACTTTTTGATAAAGTATTAATAGATGCACCTTGCAGTTGAGAATGAACAGCATTTAGAGAAGAAAATATATTAAAATATCGGAATATAAAAAATATAAAAACCATATCCAAACTCCAGTTTTGACTTTTGGAATGCTGAATAAAAGCTTTGAAGCCCAAATGAGAACTTGTATATTCTACCTGCACTTTAAATAAAATTGAAAACGAACAGGTAATAGAAAAATTATTTAAAAAATATTGAGAATTTATTGAACTATTACCGCTTGATGAAAAATCAACACCTTGAAATAAACATTTTAAAACTCTTCAAAAAAATTCTAATTTAAATGATTTTTTCAAAAGAAGCTGGCCACATTTGGAATTGGCAGGTGGTTTTTTTGTGGCAAAGATAAAAAAAATCAAATCAATTGAATCTAAAAAAGAATTATCAAATAATCAAAAAGATAAATGGGATAAAAAACAAGAAATCTTTTTAAGGCAAAATATTAAAAAAGTAAGTAGTGCAGAGTTAAAATTGATAAAAAAATTCTTCTTAGAAAATTTTGGCTTTGATATAAAAAAATACTTTATTTACATCTACAATTGAGAAATACATATGTGTAATAAAAGTTTGAGTGATATATGGGAAAAAATATTTATTTACAAAATATGAATAAATATATGACACATCAAATCATGAGGATTTACACCTAGCCAGTATGTAGGTATGTTTTCATATTTCAAAAAAAACACTCTAAAAATAGATAAAATAAAGCTTGATAAACTCTTAGCTTGACAAGAAATTGAATATAAAAAAATAGATTTAAACTCTAACAATAAAAAAGAATACTATCAATTAATATATGATGATTTAAAAATAGGAATAGCAACATTAAAAAACTCAAAATTGAAAATTATTAAACATTAATCCAACATTTTAAAAATAAAATAAGCTATTGTCAATTTCAAATGGTTGTCTTGGCTTTTTTTTTGTGTTAAAATATTTAAGGAAAATAATATAATAATCTTAAAAAATATGTCTAGAAATATTGAAAATGTTGAATTAGATGTAGGGAGAATGGATATAAATGATGGAGTAAATATTCCAGTAGGTGGTAAAATAAATATTCCAGGAAAATGAAGTATAGGCTTGGTAAGACCAGTACAAGTTTGGCCAGAATCTCAAGAGCAAGCAGAAACATGAGAATTAGAAGCTGTAAATAATGCCCAAGAAGATATTATAGAAGAAACTCAAGAAAGACTTTCAAACCATGAAATGCAACTAACTTCCTCAAATCTTGAAAAAATAGGTATATCTAGAAGTGAGGCTTTGAGACTAGCAAAAGAAACTTTGGGAGTAGAAGATCCTTTTGTGTTTGAAGATTTTAAACAAGCTATTCAAAACTATCAAGAAGAACACAATATATCAAAAGACTGAATACTTGGGAAAGAGACATATATAGAAATGAAAGCCTGAACAGTTTTGGAAAAATTTAGAAATGATTCATTCAAGCAAGGTATATCAAGCCAAGATCAAATAGAAATACTCTCTGTATTAAACAAAAATACCAATATATCTTGACTTAACTTTGTATGAACACCAGAAGATAAAGGTCTTTTGGCTTTTTTATCTGAGTTTAGATCTACACCCACATGAAATGAAACAAATGATTATAGCATATTTTTTGAAAAACTGGACAGTTTTTTTGACAAAACTGAAGATAGTGAAGTTTTAGAAAATGTTGACCCTAAACAAAATATTCCAACTGGGGCATCAAAAACATTTTTCTGATCAATGATACCAGTATTTGAATGAAAAGAAGACTGGTGATCATGGTTTGATAAAAATAAGTGAGGGTTGAAATCAATGGGTATGTTATTTTTAACATTATCATTAATTTTTGGTATACCAAAAGAAATGTATAGACAAATACCCTGATGAGAAAAATGGTATACTAGGATACCTTTAACCTTAGGTTTTTTATTCTTATGATGATGAGAACTTTTAAGTCATGCCTCTGATAAAGTTACAGATACTTTTAGCTCTTGATTTTCAAATACACCTGAACAAACTAGAGTTAGAAGTAATGCTATAAATAATATAACTACAAATCTATGAAGCAGTAGTGCAAATTTATGAAGCAACAGTATAGACTCAGGTAGAGTTTTAGAAAATGCTTCTTCTTCCATAAGTGATATGGATTTGGATAGATGATCAGAGGCTTTGTGAAGAGATAAAATTTCTGTTCTTACATCTGTTTTTTCTTCAAATACCATACTCTTTTGAAAATATATAGATTCTATAGATGATATAACTACTATAAATGCTCTCCTACTTAATGATACAGAAAAAAGAGCTTTACAAAATGCATGAATAACAGATGAAGATATACCTAAATTTATACAATATTTAGTTAACAATAAAGGTGATGGAAGAAGCACAGTTTCTGATGTAATACTTTCTTTATCTTGAACTGAAACTAATGTGCAAGATGCAAACATTTCACAAAATCAAATTTCTTTAGGTGAACAAGCTCCAGTATTGCCACAAGACAACAATATTCCAAATACTCTTGATACAACTACTCCTGATATAGATGTAGAAGACGATAGTATTTTAGAACAAATAACACAATCTCCAGAAAATGTTTCTGACTCTCAACTTATAAATGGTCTAAGCTTTAGACTTGAAAACTTTAAAATTATAGCCCAAAAGACAGAGGATTTAGAAAATATGCTTTGAATTGTCTGGAATAAAAAAGATACAATTGAACATTACTCCAAAGAATTAGAGTCACAGTATGAAGATATACTTATAATAATTTCTGAACTTAGAATAAGAGAGCAAAATAACCCTGAATTATCTAGTAAATTAAGAGAAACCTATATATTTTTAGCTGAATATTACTCATGATGAGTTTGAGAACTAGATAATGATCATTTGAGAAACTATAACTTATCAAGTATTATGGCACTTTGAATACTTCAAGATATTGATTGATGTCCTAAATTTCCAGATTTAAATGACCCTAACTTTGAAAAAGAAATTAAAAAATTTGATATAGACTTGGAACATTTCATAGAAATAAATAGTAACAGTAGAGATCCTTTGGTAAAAAGGGCAATATCAATATTAAAAGACAACAGAGGTATATGATTTTTTGATTTTGAAGAAGAAACAACAGATAATATATTACAAAATGTATGATGAGGTGTAACAATGGTTTGAGCAACAGCAGCTACTATATTTTTTGCTCCTTGAGTATTAGTTTGATGAGCTATTATTTGATGAGGTGCTGTAGCATGAACTACTCTAAATACTATAGCCAGATGAGAAAGTAATTGAATTTGAGAATTTGCTGGAGAAACAGCAATTCTATGACTTCAAGGATGAGCAGCTAAAGGTATAAATATGCTTAGTAAATTTATGCTCAAAAGAAACACCTCGAGGCTTACTGCTCTATGAGTAGTATGAACTGAAATGGCTTGAGATGTAGCTGTGATATGAATGTGATGAGAAGCTCTAAGGGCTATGTTATTTGAACATGATTATGACCTAGGTGCATCTTTTGTAAACAATCTTGCTTGGGCTCCTTTGGCTTTGATATGATGAGTATGAAGTATATCTGCTTCTATGCGTAGAACAAAGTTAAAACAAGCTATATGAGACAAAGATTGAGTGCTTGAAGAAATAAAGTTTTTCAATATTGAGATGTCAAAATTTAAAAAGCATTTTGTTTGAAAAGATATAGAGGTTGAAGTAGATGGTAAAACCTACAATGTTTCTATTAATGACAATTGAGCTATAACAACAAAATTTAATGGGCAACAAGTAAATATAAAAGATGAAAAAATTATAGAAGCTTTAGCTGTTAAGATGGATGAAAGGCTTTTTATAGCTTCTAATCCTGCTATATCTTCTATTCCTAGATTATCTGCATCTTTTAAAAATGTGGACTTCAAAAGATGATTTAATTCATCACTGGATAAACTAAAAGCAGCAAAATTATGGGTAGACTGAAAACTACATTATGCAAATTTAGGATCATACTTAGAAAAACTACCTTTTATTTGACCTCATTTGAAGAAAAATCCTAATTTCTATAAAGGTGTATCAGGATGAATAGCTTTTTTATTGTCTGATGATGAAATTGTAAATATTGCTTCTTCGATTGCTGACGAAAATAAAGATTTGTTATCTATGGATAATTTAGTAAATATTTGAGCTATAGCTTGAAATATTTATGGTATGTATAAGCTATGAATAATAAGTATGGCTTGACTTCATACAGCACTAGAAAAACTTTGAATTAAAGAAGATTGATTTATTGATCAGATAGTGTAGAGAATTATTTTAAATAAATATTAAATTAAAAAAAATGAGTTCAAGAAATTTAGACATCTTTGGGTGAAAACAAGTAGAAATTCAGCAAAGATTTGAACAGGAATGATATAACTGGGAAGAAATAAGACAAAGATTAGAAGAAATTTCAAATAAAGAAGAACTTGAAATGGAGATAAATTCAAGGCTAGAAAATTTACAATCAAATATAGAAGATCATTACCTGTACCTTAAATCTTTAGTTGAAAAACCTCTTGTGTCTTGAAATTCAAACAGAGAGACAAATATTTCAGATATATTAGAAGGAAATAATCCTGAACAAATAAAGGAATTAAGACAAGTAGCAAGTAAGAAGTTTTTTTGATTTGGTTGATATATCTTTGATTTTGCTTTAGATTTTATGAATACTAAAGGAGGTGAATCATCTCTTTGAAACACTTTTTACTCAATGTTTAAAAAACCCATTTGAATGGCTATTTTGGGATTTTTAGGCTTAAAAACTTGATATGAGATGATTAATGGGATAAATTCCCAAGAAAAATTACAAGAATTAATAGATCACGATGAAGTAAAATCTGTCAAAGATAGTATAAGATCTAGTATTTTAGGATATTTTCCTAACCTTGATGAAGATCAAGTAGATATTATCCTTGATAATGAAACTATTTTTACACAGGCAAAAATTACACATTACCATAATAAAATTAAAAGTTGAGAATGAATAACTATATGAGAATTAAAAGAGGATTTTGCCAGTCTAGATTTTAATCAAGTTTTTGAAAACTTAGGACAGAAATATTTTGATGATATAAAATCTTTAATAGAAGGAAATTTTGATACATCTTTGGATGAAGACCAACAAGCTTCTTTGAAGTTACTAATACAAAAACATTTTTTATCAGATGATTTAACCAGCAGTAAACTGGATGAAATACTTGAGGACAAAAATCTAAAAATAAAAGAAATTTACCCTCTTTTATGAAGTTCTGTAGGTTTTGGTTTGGATTTAGTGTGAAGTTGAATTATAAGTGTTTTTGATATGGCTTGGGATTTCGTTTGAAGTTCTAATGATATTATAAATATAGCCATACCTTGAGTATGATTATCTTGAAATATAGATACTGACTCACTAATAGAAAAACTTAACAATATGGATGAAGATAAAAGAGCAGCTCTTATATGATTATTATATAGAAAATGATGAATATTTTTCAGTGCTGTTGGTTCTTTATCAGCGGGTATTGCCAGAGTCTGACTTGATGTTGTTTTACCATCAAATACATGAGTAGATTGATTAAAACTATTTAAGGATGGTATTTTAAAATGACCGGAACAACAGTTTAGAAATATAGCAAGGCTTGAACAAGCAATTACTTGAGTAGCAGATAATATTTATATTACAAAAGTTGAAGCTGTAATTGGTAAACTCAAAGATAACTATAGAATGATGCATATTATTGAAAGTTCATGAGATATAGATTGATTTAAAAGACAAATGAGCTGAAAAAATGCTTCTTTTATAAATAATTATATGTGAAATAATTTTAATATAAATAGTTATGGTGATCTTGATGATATATCTAAACTAGCTTCTCAAAGAGTATGATCAGGTTTTACAGAAGATTTTGAAATAAAATTTCAAGCAAATAAAAATCATCTTATTAAAGAAGTAGGATTTTGATTTTGAAAAAGTTCTGCTATGCAAGAGCTAAATAGAGCTATAGAAAATGCTGTAAAACATCAGCAAAATGTATTGGATAGATGATTTTGAGTTTTTTCTAAATTTAGAGAAACACTTTCTGTTTCAAAAGTTGCACATTTATCTGATAAACTAGTTTTTGAATTTCAAGATAAAGCTTGAGCACAAAATTTTTTTAAAAAAATGAATGTATTAGCTCAATCATCACCAGAGCTAATTAAATGATTTTTTAATAAACTTCCCATTATATCCATTGTGTGATTTTCTGCTCATTCTGAAAAACCATTTTTAGAAGAATTATTGAACCAAGTTCCATATCTTATACCTATTGTATGACCTATAGCACTTGTTTGAAATTCATGAATTGATTGGAATGATGGTGTAAAAGTTGATAATTTAGAACAGCTTGTCTTATGATGATGATTTCTTGCTTTGGATTGATATTTCTTAATTAAAGAAAAATGACTTAAATCCAAGATTAAATACTTGGGTAAACCAATTATGGATATTTATGATATATGAAGAGGAACAGCTGAAATTTGACATAAACTTTACAAAACTGCTAGAGTAATGCCAAGTCCAAGAGAAGCTTTAAGAGATGCTATCTCTAAGACTAGTAAGTTTTCTTGAAAGAAAAGAATTGCAGCAATTATTGCTTTGATTTGAATTTCAGGATTTTCTTATGCAATGGGTAGTGAAGATTTAAGTTATGATGAATATATGGTGGAATGAGAATTAGATATGGAAAAAGTAAGGCAAGATACATCTTCTATATCAGCAAGTGATAAAATAGAAATAATTAAGCTATATTTTCCCGAAGAAATTTCAGAATCTATTGAGTTTAGTTTGGATCAATCAGGTGGAGTTTTGAATTTAAAATCTAGTAACGAAAATATAAAAGCAGATTGGTTTATAGATAGTGAAACTTATTATTCTCTTTCAAATGTTTTTTGAATAGATGAAGTGAATTTTAGTTATGTTGAAGGGTAAAATTTGATATATAAAAAAATAAATGAAACAAAGTTTCATTTATTTTTTTGTTTTAATAAGTTAGTGGTTTGAATATTTCCTAATTCTTGTCTACAAAGAGCTAAAGCTCTCTGTTGAAAGAAAAAACGATGTTATAGTTTCAGTTCTAAGCCTGCCCTTCTTTTTCTAAACTTCCTCTTTCATTTTGCTCATTCATACTTGCTGTAAACACATCTCATCATTCTACTTTTTCTCAATCTTTTATTCAAGTCATTTCAGATAATTCCATTATAATTTCCTGCTTTCTTTTATTTAGTAATTCTTTTTCGTTTTTTTGATTTATTGCTAATTGTAATTTCTCATCTATCTTTCTTCCTTCATCTATTAACCTTTGTTTTTTCTTATTTTTAAATTTGTCTAAACTAGCTTTTCATAATTTTCACTCATTTGAATAAGCTAAATAATAAAGACTTTCTATTCATTCTAGCTGTCTTTTTATATCTCCAGATTCTATATTTCTAATAGCAACTTTGTAAGTCTCGCTATCCATTTTTATATTAGCACATTCATCTATTATTTCAGCTTTTGTTTCAAGTATAGCCATACTAAAATCAGCTTCTAAATCAAACTCTCAATTTTCTAGAGGTGTTTTTAGATAATTTCATCAAATTTTATTTAAAACCTCAGAGTTAAAACTTTTTTCCTCTGTAGCTAAATCTATATCCAAACTATACAAAGAATCTAGATTTTTTATAGTCTCAATATCTCTTATTAGTGTATCTAGATTTTTTGATTTGTTTTTTAGATTTTCTTGTCTTTCTAATAATTTTTCTTCACTAAGTCCGTCTAAATTAGTGGAAGCCAATAAATCTTCTGTTGTTTGTGTTATACCATTTGAATTATTTAAAACTTCAGTTCAATCTGATTGATTTAATGCTCAATCATTGTTTTCAATATCTCCAAAAGGATCAGTTATTTCGTTTTTGTTGTTTGAATTGTCTAAATTTTCAGCTCCATTTAAATTATTAGATGATAAACTACTATCATCAATACTTCCAAAAGGATCTGCTATTTCATTTCCACTATTCCCATTATTTGGTTCTTCTTCATCCAAAACATCTAATATTCAACCACTTTCATCAACATCTTCTAAAGGATCAGTTGGAGTTTTAGGTCTTTCAAATTTTCCATACATTCATCAACCATCTGGTGTGATCTGTTCTCCTTCTAAATTAGTTAGAGGATCTTTTGTTTCTAGAGAATCTGAGAAATTTTCAGATACCTGTGGTCCTCATTTGAATAAATTTACCATAAAATCTTTATAAAAAAATAACTATTATAATTTTAACATATAAATAGTTATTTTTCCAAATAATTAGATTGTTTTTTTACTCAAAACCTGGGGGACATAGCTTTCAATGATTATTTATTTTTTCATAAATTCCTGCAAATTCAAAAAGTTTTTGTTCTTGGAATTGAGGGGCAATTATTTGTAATCATACAGGGAGTTTTTCTTTTTGTTCATCGCTAGATAATGCAAATCATGCTGGGACAGACATTGCAGGTAGTCAAGCTAGGGATGCAGGGATAGTATAAGAGTCTGATAAATACATTTTTAGAGGATCGTTTTGTTTTTCTCATACTTTCCATGATACACTGGGAGATACTGGTCATACAATTACATCGCAAGACTCAAAAGCTTTTTTGAAATCTTTTATTATAAGGGTTCTTATTTTTGCTGCTTTTTTATAATATGCTTCATAATATCAAGCAGACAGTACATAAGAACCCAGTATTGTTCTTCTTTTAGTTTCTTTTCAAAGTCCTTCACTTCTGTTATTTATAAAAAGTTCTTCTAAACTGGAATAGTTTTTTTCTGATTTTTTTCAGTATCTTATTCAATCAAGTCTAGCTAAATTTGTAGACATCTCAGCAAACATAATTATGTAATATGTAGCTATAGCATATTTGGTCATAGGTAGTTCAATATCAACAATTTCTGCTCATAACTCTTCAATATCTTTTATAGCTTTTTCTATAGTTTCTCTTACTCCTTTATCTAGTCATTCTTCGAAGAATTGCTTTGGTATTCAAACTTTCATTCATTTAAAATCTTTTCTAGACCATATCTTAGGATTTATTCTATCTTTTCATTCTATACTTGTATTTTCCTTTTTATCTTCACCGTTTGTTATTTCATATAAAAAAGCAGCATCTCTAACTGTTTTTGTTATAGTTCCTGGACAATCCAAACTTGAGGCCATAGCTGATATTCCATATCTAGAATTTCTTCAATAGCTAGGTTTAAATCATACTACTCCACACATACTTGCTGGTTGTCTAATACTTCATCATGTATCTGTTCAAAAAGAAGCTGGAGCTAATCAGGCTGATACACAAGATGCGGATCAGGAACTTGATCAACCAGGGATTCTGTTTTCTCACCAAGGATTTAGGGTATTTTTAAAAGATGAATTTTCACTGCTTGATCACATAGCAAATTCATCCATATTTACTTTTCATATAGAACTCATTCAAGACTCAAGTAATCTTTCAACTACAGTGGCATTATAAGGAGGTTTGAAGTCTTTTAGTATTTGAGAAGCTCATGTGGTTGGTATATTTTTTTCGCAAAATATGTCTTTCATAGCAATAGGTACACCTTCAAGTATACTTCACTTTGAGTTTTTATTTAGTCAGTCTTTGTTTACAAAATTAAAAGATTTTACTTTTGAGTCATATTTTTCTATTCTAGCTATAAAATATTCAAATACTTCTTGGCTTGTCGTTTTTCCAGATTTTATTTTTTCTATTATTTCTATCAAAGACAAATCTTTAAATTCCATATTTTTAAATTAATTTTATTTCTTTTTGGTATTTTTTTTAACTTCTTTAAGTCTTGCTGCCTTACCAGTAAGATTTCTGATAAATTTTATAGATTTTCTTCTAACTTTAAATTGTCTTATAATATCTATTTGTTTTATATTTGGTGAGTGAAGGGTAAATATTTTCTCTACACCAAAAGCACCTATTTTTCTTCTAATAGTTAAGGTTTTTTCTAGTGGAGATTTTCCAGCAACCTTTATAACAAGGCCTTTAAACTTTTGTATTCTCTCTTTATTTCATTCTTTTATTATTTGATGTACTTCCACTTCCATTCATGTTCTTATTTCTTCTCTGTCTTTTTGCAAGAAAGATTCTTGTATTTTTTTTATTAATTCGGAGTTTGTCATAAAAAATTAACTTATATTTTATAATAATAAATTCAATTTTAGTTTGAAATTTGACGTATCATATAAAAAATATTTAAAATATCAAATTTAATTGTTTTAATTAGCTTGACAGTTTAGATTTAGCTTAAATTTCTTTATAAATTCAAATATATATAATAAACTAGATAGTCTCTTTTCAAAAATAGAAACTTCTTACAATAGCAAAGGGCTAAAGCCCTCTGTTGACAAAAAGTAAAAATTGCCCTTTCAATTAAAATTGCCTTTTAAAATAGTCTAACTTGCAAGTTAGTTTACTATAAAAAATAGAAGTAATTTCTTGCTTCTATTTTAAAAAGATACTTATAAAATTTAAGGAAATTTTGAATAATTGCTTTTAATAACAAAAATCCTAATTTGTGCAACTCTTTTAGACTCTACCAAACATCCTCTTCTACAAAATCGTATTCTTTGTCTTTTTTAACTACATATTCACCTCATCTTTTATAAAATCATATTTCGTTTCAAATTCCATCTGTTAATACTCAAGTTAATAACTCTCAAGCTTCATAGTCTATTTCTAAATTTTTCGTATTTACTATTTCGTCAACTCATTTTACTTCCAATTTAACATATTCATTTCAGTTTTTATAAAATGGTATTTCATATCAGTTTTCACACACCGCAAATCAAAATAATATTTCTCAAGTTTTATTGTTTATTTTTAATGTATTGATAGGTGTATCTATTATTTCATCAACTCATTTTATCTTCAATTTAACATATTTACTTCATTCTTTAAAAAATGGTATTTCATAATAGTCTTTATATATTGCAATTCAGGTTAAAACCTCTCAAGTTTCATCATCTATTTTTAAGTTATTTGTATCCTGTATTTCATCAATTCCTTCTACTTCTAACCTAATAAATTTATTATCTTTTTTGAAAAAAGGTATAGTTTTAAGTTCTCCATATTCAGCTATTCAGCTAAATATCTCTCCTGTTTCTTTATTTGAAGTTATATTATATATATTTTTAATTTCATTAATTCATTCTATCTCTAACTTAATATATTTATCATTATCTTTTAAAAAAGCTACAAGATTGCAATTTTCTATTATTAATACTCAACTTATTAATTCTCTTTTTGCTTCGTCCATTTCTATAGTTTCTATTCCTTCTACATTATTAATTCATTCTATTTTTAATTTTTCATATTTATCTCATTTTTTATAAAATAGTATTTGGTATCATTTTTTATCTAGACCAGTTCAAGCTAATAACTCTCAATTTTCGTCATTTGTAGCTAGATCATACTTACATTTTATCTCACCAACTCATTCTACTTCTATTTTTATTTTTACATATTTATTTCATTGTTTTTCAAATGCAGTTTGTCCTTGATTTCTATCTACTGCAATTCAAGCTAGTACCTCTCAGGTTTCATCATCTACTTTTAAATCATGCATACCTAAAATTTCATCAATTCCTTCTATTTCTAATTTGGTCAGTTTACCATTTTTTCTGTAAAAAGGCATAAAGTTTCAAGTGTCAAATCCATTTATTAGGGCTATTCATCTTAATATTTCTCATGTTTTTTCATCTATTTTTAAACTTTCTATATCCATGGTATGGTTAATTCATTCTATCTCTAATTTAATAAACTTATTTCATTGTTTTTGAAATGCTAATGTTTTGAGGTTTTTACATATTACTACTCAATCTATTATTTCTCAAGTTTCTTCATCTATTTTTAAACTATGTATATTCCTAATATTACCAACTCATTCTATTTCTAATTTAACAAATTTATTATCTTTTTTGATGAAAACTCAAGAGCTATTAATAGATTCTTCAAAGCGTCATCCTACTATTTCTCCTGTTTGTTCATTTAATTTTATACTACATGCTTTTTCTATGCTATCAATTCATTCTATTTTAAGCTTCTTATATTTACCTGCTTCTTTATAAAAATAATTTCTTTCAATAGGGGTGTTATTTTTTATAGAAAAAATTAGTATTTCTCATGTTTTTTTATCCCTATCAATACTTTTAATATCAATATAGTTATATTTTCACTTTGCTTTTATTAGTACATATTTATCTTCTTGTTTCCAAAATGGAAATTTTTCCTGTTGCAAGCTTTTTGCAATTCAACCTATAATTTCTCAAGTTTCTTTATTTATTTTCAAATTCTCTAATGACAATAAGCTTCCATTATCTCCTTCTAGTATATTTCAAATAGTTTGTTTAGTTTTAATTAACTCAAACAATACTTTGTCTTCTTTGGGAGCATCTCATCAATTATTTATTTTATTTATATCTTTAGACATAATTTTAAAAAGTTAGTAAATTAATTTTGTGTATTTTATGGATTAAATTAATTTTGTCAAGCAATTTACTTAAATCTACCCAGTTTTTTGTATTTTATATTTTATTTTTTACCTTTATATAAGTAAAAACAGAGATTTTATATTGATTGAATTTTATAAAGATAAAGTTAGCTTAAATAAGTCATTTATAAAATACTAAAGATAAAACACTAAAAATAGCTTAATTTCCCTTTATTTAAAGTAAAATATAGGTATACTTTTTATAAAAAGTGGGTAGTTTTGAGATTTATCCTATCCAATTTTTATAATTAAAAAATATTTATTTTTGTCATTATGAAGCAATTTTTCAGTTTCTATTTAAAAATTAAAGCCCCAGATTTTTTAAAAATCTGGGGCTTTAAAATAGACTCTCTTACTTTATAGTTTACAAGACCATTTTGTATTTAGAAAATATCCTGAAAATTAACCTATTTTTAAATCATCTTTTAAAAGATCTCTAAAAAATGAAGTGATAGCATAGAACAAAATTACTACAACAAGAAATATAGCAGGATTCTCAACTAAAAATCCTCTAAGTAGATAACAACAAGTAAAAAATACAGATGTTGATCCTAGAATTATAATTAATTTAAGAGGAGTAAATCTAAAATTGCTTATTTTTTTGCTGAACTTACTGTCTATATCTTTTATAGTTTTAAACATTTTTAGACCTCACAGTTGAAAAATGAATCAAGAAATTTTCTAAACACAGTAATTGTAGTTATGTTCATAACAAACTCCTTTTTTAAGTGAATAAAGTTAGTATATATTATGCTAAAATAAATTTTTGTCAATAAAAATTGAAAAAACCATTGTAGGTATTTAAATATTTTCTTTAGAGAGGATCTGTATAATTTTAAATTGTCTCTTAAGAGATTATATCAACAAAAATAACCTTTTTACTGAAATACGGTAAAATCAAAAGCTTCATTTACAGTTTGTTGAGGGACTTTCACTTTTAGGATTTTTCTAAAACCATAGGATCTTCAAATTGTGTCTATTATTGTATATCTTAGAGGTATACTACTACCATTTACTATCTTCCATTCTAAATAAGGCACATTTGTTCCGTTTGTTAATTCAAGTTTGTTAATTACTGAAATTTTTAGTTTACATACTTCTCATGAACCATTACACTCTGATCAATAGAAATTAGAAAAAGTTTTTGAATCATTTGCTAAATTGGATCAAACTTTATTTCATAAACTTATTCAACTACTTCAATCATTATTTATTTCTGTAGCTGTTATTTGACTACCACTTGCATTTAATACATCACTACTTGAGGATAATTGCCAATTTGCTATCTTCAAACTTGCTCAACTTAATGTCTCATCTTGTTCACTTGCTGAATTTAGGTCTGGTACTTTGATATATATTTTAAAATTAGAACTACTAGTAATTGCCCCACTTCAAACTTCTATTTGAATAGGGTCTCATAATCTCAATATATTGTAATCTTTATCAAACTCACTATTTCATTCTCCAGAAGGTGGCAAGGTATTTCAATTTGCTGACATAGCTATAGAATAATCTCTATTTCCTGATAGTGAATCTGTTTTTTTATATCCTAGTGTTTGTCAGCTCATAGAATAAAGGGCATCTTCTATTGCAGAGTCTGCCAGATAATATGCTCAAACACTATTTTCTATACCTTTTGTGTTTTTGGAAAAAGGTATCATATACTCCAAAATATATATTGCCAAAAGTCACATAAGTAATGCCATAGATATAGCAACGACTAAGGACAATCATTTTTTGTTTTTTTTCATATTTATCTACTAAATATATCTGTTAAATTAATAGTTGTACTTATATTAAATTCTGGGACTTTTCATCTTATTTTCTTTTTTATTTTCCAGCTGGGGGTAAGAGTTATACTTACTCTAACATACGGAGATAAATCAATTCATTGCTCCCTCCAAGCATCTTTTATATTCTTGTGTGGATAAACTCTCACATCAAATGACTTTACACTTATAGAATCTGGAAACAGAGGTATCCAATAGTCTATATTATCACTTCATGCTATTTTATTTCAAGTTTGCCCTGCAAATTCAGAGAAATCACTATCTATAAGCCAAGTATCAACTACTCAATCATATTCTCAATTTTTTGCTGAATTACTTATATCATGATCAAAGCCCCAGTCTTTTCAGTCTAATTTTAAAAATTCTATTGTTCCTAGACATCCTGACCCTGTTGGACTTTTTGGATCGGTAAAATCACAGCTAGCTACTGAATTTTCTATATAGGGATCATCAACTACTTTCCATCTGAAAAATGTTCTTCTTTTTTTATCTGCAGATATTAGATATAGTTCTACTACATCTTCTCAAGAATCAAATACATTTGGTCATTTTCCTAAATACTCATCATCATCATCTCAAATTATACTTCCATCTCAATCTTCATCTCATCAGTCATTATCAAAATTTGAGTTATAGTCTATAAAATGAAAACTATATTGCCCATATCTTTGATTTGTTCAAAAAACAGAAGCTCATGTGGTATTAAATTCAGCTATACATCATGTTCCTGTCATTTTTTTTCAACCATCACTTCTACAATAATAAAATCAATTTCAGTAACTAGTTGTTCATCAAGTTCCATTTATTCAAAAGTTTCAAAATCAGCTTTTTTTCTTGAAGTGTCAGGAAGAATATAGTGAGTTTCATGATGAGTTTCAATTTATCATAGCTCTATTGAAATATTCTTCATAGTCTATTAATCATCAAGCTTTTATTTCTTCAAAGAATTTTTGCATAAAACTAAAACTTTCTTTTTCTATATTGGTAGATTCTATAAGTTTTACTTTTCAAACCATTATATAGCTAAATGACTGAAATCAGACTACTATTATCATAGAACTGATTAAGATTCATATCATTATTTCTATTAATGTAAAAGCTTTTTTGCTCATTTTTTATAATTTTCTTTTAAATTTTTTACTTGGTTTTTCTTTAGGACAAGGGGTCTTGACCCCTTGCATATTTTTACAAGAATAAATTTATTCCAGATTTTATTCTTAAACCCAGATTTTTACTTGCTCAAGATTTCAATCTAACCCGAGACCTCACCCGAGAGCCCCTCTCCAGCAAAACCTAATCCTAACCCTCTACAGCAAAACCTAATCCTAACCCGTAAAGCCCTCACCCTAACCCTCTCCTTTGGAGGAGAGGGAAATAGAACAGAGTAGAGAGGGATAGAACAGATATTAACATTTCTCCATCATATCCTTACTTTTAAATTCTTGTATAAAAAGCTCTAAATATTTTACTTTTTTAGTACAAATTTAAGTAAATCTGGGAAAAAAGAAAATAGTTTGTATAGGCTTGGTTTGGACCAAAAATACTTGGGCCATATTTTAAAGGTAAAATCCAGACTATCAAAAAATAAATTTCATTTAACTTTTTTTAGCCCTAAAAAAGACTTTATTGATCTAAAAAAAGTGAGTATGAAAGATATTATAAAAAGTATTAGTTCAAGAAAAGAGTTTTTTATTTTTCTCATAAATTTGAAAATTTTAAATCTTGTATTTTATGCTTCTACCATATTCACTACAAAGAGCATTATTCCTTTTTTATATTTATCCAAAATTTTATTAAACAGATGTCTTCAGCCATTTGCATTCCTTTCTAAACTTCTTTGCATCAATAAATCTTATAAATAGGTTTTGTGTTTTTATCATTTTTAGACTACAAATATATTGTAATATTTTTTAGTTTGAATCTAACATCAATGTTTATATTAGAGCAGAGTTAGAAAAAATAGAGTTTTAGATTTTTAATTCTTTAAATTGTCTTTAATTAATTTATAGAGTTCTTTTTTAGTGTTTGCTATATTTATTTCTTTTTCATCTCCTAGTACTCATTTCTCACTTAGCATTATAGATATGGGTTTAGTTGATTCAAAATTTGATAGGATAATGTTTATTATTACCATTATTGGTACTGATAGAAGCATTCAAACTACTCACCATATAGCTCACCATAATCAAAGAGATAGTATTATGACAAGAGGGCTTAGATTTAGTTTATTTCACATAAGTTTTGGTTCTATTATATTTCATATAAGTGTTTGTATTCATATCAAACTTAGAATAACCAAGAAAAGCACTGCAGTGAATCATATTTGTATTACTACAAAAACAGAAACTATTGATACTCATATTATTGATCAAATTGTAGGGATAAAGTTTAGTATAAATATTGTAAAAGACCAAAACATAGCAAAATCTACAGAAAATATAGAAAGCACTATATATGTCAAAAGTCCTGTAAAAAATGATGTGAGACTTTTTATCAAAAAATATGTTTTTACATCGTTTTTTATTTTTTCTATTACAGAAGATATCTTTTTTCTTTTTGTTACATCGGGAGATATAAGTGAGATTTTTTCTTGAAAGAATCTATATTCTAGGAGTATAAACAATATGTATATTATTATTAGTCAGGCACTTGATAGTATGGAGGTTATAACTAGGGTTACACTAGAAAATACATTTGAAAAATCAATGCTTTTTAAAAATTTTTGTCTTAGTTCTTCTTGGTTTATATTAAGTTTGGTTGTGTATTCTAGCATCGGAGAGAATATTTCTTCAAATCTGTTTTGGTAAAATTCTATGTTTTTTGGTTTTGTTATTTCTTCTATGTTGTTGTTTATTATCCATCATAAGAGGAAGAAAAATATAAAAAAACAAAATGCACTAAACAGGTATGAAAAAAATTTATTCATACCCATATTACTGAAAAATCCAGATACTGATATTATTCAAAAGCTTACTAGAAGTGCTATTACAAAAGGTAGTATAAGAGAGCTTCATATATACATCAGATATGCTACTGCTATTATTGTAAGTATGCTTAGATTAAATAATATTAATCTAGAAGATTCGTTTGTTTTGTTCATATGTTTTTGGATTATGATTTGTAAATTTTTATCTTAAATACCAATTAGTTGTTGAACTTTGAGAAGAAGTACAAGAAAACTCTTGGTTTATATACCTATAATGGCCGAAGTTATCTTCTGAGTAAATTGAGTTAGGAATATTATCAATATTTGAATCTATATGTAGATGATCATTATTACCAATATTATTTCCTTGCCACCATTTTAGATCTTCATTTTCATAAAAATTTCCTCTTACATTTAATTTTTTTGTTTTTTTATACTCTCCAATTCCTTGAAATGTTAAAATATTTAATTCAGACAAATCAAAAAATACATAGTCTTTTGATGGATTTATTTCCATATTACATCCAGCTCTAACTTCAGTTGAAATATCTACTAAGTCTTCCATTTTACTTAAAGACAATCTAAAGTCTTCAAAATTTTTTGGAGTATTTTCGTTTCTTGGTAAATCTTCATAGAAAGCTCCAAATGTATAAATATCTTTGTTTTCTAAAGAAAAACTCTCTATTAAAGTCCACCCACCCCCATCAGTTTCCATATCACAATAAACCTCAAATTCTTCTGTTCCAGCAGGATTTATCTTATAAATTCAATCTCAATTATCTAAACTAGATTCTAAAATCCTCTTACAACTAGCATTATATATTGATTTAATTAATTCACTTCAATTTCAACTAATCTTATCATTATCATCTATATGGGATATATATTCTTCTGGTGTAGTAGCTATATCTAATTCTCAATTATCTTTTATCTCTCATATTTCTTGTACTGGAACATTTAAATTATCTCAACCCCCAGTTAATATTCATAGCTTCTTTCAACTTACCTTAACTTGTCTGTCTGAATAATCTATATCCTCAGATAATACTTCTCTTCTATTATATAAACTTACAGTTTCATTTGTTTCTTCTAGTAATGCCATTAATTGAAAGTTCTTTCTATTATCTGTAGCATAGTATGAAAAATATGTATTATCTAGTGGATCTTTACCTTCTTTGTCATATTTAATTTTTTTTAGTACTTCTTCTCATGCATATCCTTGATATGCTATAGTATCTCAACTAGTTTTAACTTCTATGTAGTCATCGGGTATTGGAAGTCTTCATTTTGTTAGTGATAGTTTTAATCAATCTCATATACTTTCTAGTTGTACTGTTCTATTTGTATCTCTTACTCAAGATAGATAGTCTGTATAGCTTACAAATCATATTGTTCAGATTATTGCTAGTATTGTTACTACTACTATTAGCTCTACTAAGGTGAATGCTTTTTTTGGTTGGAGGGTTAGTTTGTTTTTCATTTGAGGGGGAGTTAAGAGTTAAAAGTTTATCATAGTTTTTTGTCAAAATTTCTACTAGGCAAAGGGATGAAGCTTTCTGTTGAAAGGATATAATGTAATATGGGACAAATGGTTAAAGCCATCTGCCTAAAGGAATATACTAAATTTAGGATAATTTGCAATTAAGTTTTATTTTGCAAAAATCTTACTATGCAAAGGGCTGAATGCAAATATTGTTAATTAGCAGAGGGCTAAATGCAAATATTGTTAATTGAGCAAAGGATTGAATACAAATATTGTTAATGGGTAAAGGGCTGAATGCAAATATTGTTAATGGGCAAAGGGCTAAAGCCCTCTGTTGAAGGGAAACAATAGATTAAAAAATAATTTATAGAGTAAAATTTATTTTATTATTCTCTACTATGTAATAACAATTTATATTCTATTCCTTCTGTTTTACTCCCATCTCCTCTAAGGAGAGGGGTTGGGGGTGAGGTATAGATAGAGAGGGCTAGGGTGAGGTGAAGTTGGAGAGGGTTAGGTTGAGTTTTAGAGTGAGGTCTTGCTCGAAGAGAGCTAGTATGATATTAATTTTTATCTATATTTAGCAGATTTCTTGATGTTTTTTAATAAAAATTTACAAAAAATTTGCATTTAAATATATCTTTATATAATGTCACGGTTATTTAACTACAAACATCCCTTTTTATATGTCTGGTAAAGAAGATAAAATAGAAGTAGAATGAGTAATCGTCAAAGCTTTACCTGGTCTGGTTTTTGATATACAATTACCAGACGATTTTTGATGAAATATTATCAAATGATACCTAAGCTGAAAAATGAGAAACAACAATATTAGACTTATAGAATGAGATACTGTTAAAGTAGAGTTAACTCCCTATGATTTAACAAAATGAAGAATTACTTTTAGAAATAAGTAATTTTTTAAAAAATTTATATTAAAGATAATTATTATGAAAGTAAGAGCTTCTGTTAAACCTATGTGTTCTAATTGCCAGGTTATTAAAAGGAAAAATATTGTTAGGGTTATTTGTAAAAATCCTAAACACAAACAAAGACAAGGATAAAACCTATTTGAAAATACTAGGTTGTTTTAATTTTTAATTTAAAATCTAACAAAATGGCTAGAATCGCTTGAGTTAATTTACCAAAAGGTAAACATGTAGAAATCGCTTTAACTTATATATATGGTATAGGAAGAAGTAATTCGTCTAAAATATTGGAAAAAGTTTGAATAGAAAAAACTCTCAAAATTGAAACCCTTTCAGAAGAACAACTTGATTTAATAAGAGATGAAATAAAAGCTAATCATACTGTTGAATGAGACCTAAGAAGGCTTGTAACTTCAAATATAAAAAGACTTCAAGAAATTAGATCATACAGATGAATTAGGCATAGAAATAGGCTTCCTGTAAGATGACAATCCACAAAAACCAATGCTAGGACAAGAAAATGAAAATCTGTAGCAATTGCAGGTAAGAAAAAATAAAATTATAAATTTATTATTTTAAAACTTTATAAACTATATGGCAAAAACTCCAGTTAAAAAAAGTAAAAAAACAAGAAAAGTTATAGAACAATGACAAGCTCATATTCAAGCTTCTTTCAACAATACTATTGTTACAATTACAGATGAAAAATGAAATACCCTTACTTGGGGTACTTGATGAAGTGCTTGATTTAAATGAGCTAGAGAAGCAACTCCTTATGCGGCTCAAGTCGTAGCTGAACAAGCTACAAGTAAAGCAGTAACACTACACGGACTAAAAAATGTTACAGTCTATGTAAAATGAATTTGAGTTTGAAGAGAACAAGCCATTAGATGATTACTTTCTGGTTGAGTTGATATAGATGCTATATTTGATATAACACCAATACCTCATAACTGATGTAGGAAGAAAAAAATTAGAAAATTATAAAATCTAAAAATTAATTTGATAACTTTTAATTAAAAAATGAGATATACCTGACCAAAGAAAAAACTCTGTAGAAGAGAATGAATTAATCTTTTTTGAACAGAAAAATATGATCTTAGCAAATCAAAAAAGACTCTACCTAGATCTAGAAAATCTAGTGAATTTGGTTCTCAACTGAGAAAAAAACAACTAGCAAAAAGAATGTTTGCTTTATCCGAAAAGCAGTTTGCATCATACTTTAAAAAAGCTCAAAAATCTAGAAGTTCTGGTACTACTTGAGAAAAAATGCTAAAACTACTAGAGCTTAGACTAGATAATGTTATATACAGGGCTAATTTTGCTAGAACTAGGATGCAAGCTAGGCAGTTTGCTAGCCATGCTCATTTTAAATTAAATGGAGTCAAAGTTACAGTCCCTTCCATAAATTTAAAACCAGGAGATACTATTGAGCTAAGGGATAGAGTTAGAGAAAGTAATCTTTACAAAAGTCTTGCCTCTGAATTATCAGAATTTGCCAAATCTAATAAAGGTAAGATTACAAATTCTAAGTGGATATCAGTTGATGCTAATAAATTGAAAATTACTATAGAATCTGAGCCTACACAGGAAGATTTTGAAGCTATTATAGATATACAAAAAATTGTTGAATTTTACTCAAAATAGTAAAAATTATGTTATTTTCTTAATTCAAAAACAATATGCATATCATCCATGAACTAATATGAGTTCCTAAAATCTCTCAAAAAGATAATGAAAGTAATGTGTCATCGTTTGAAGTTTGACCTCTTCCTAGAGGTTATGGTGTAACAGTTTGAAACTCTTTAAGAAGAGTCCTTCTTTCTAGTCTTCCTGGTACGAAGATAACATGAGTAAAAATAAAATGAGTATCTCATGAGTATTCAACCTTACCAGGGATAAAAGACAGTATGTTTGATATAATTTTAAATTTAAAAGACTTAATATTAGACAAAAAAGAAGAAGGTATTGAATGGATTAAATTAAATAAAAAGAAAGCTTGAGTTGTTACAGCTTCAGATATAAAGCTTTCTTGAGGTATAGAAATCCTTAATAAAGATTTATATATCACAGAAATTGATAAAGATTGATTAGAAATTGATATAGATATAAGAGTAGAAAAAAATGTAGGGTACAAAAGTATTGAAGATTTGAAAGCTGTAGAAGAAGATCCTAATATTATACTTGTTGATGCAAATTTTTCTCCTGTTTCCAATGTAAAATATTTTGTAGAAAAAACCAGAAGTTGAGATATATCAAACCTAGAAAAACTTATAATTGAAATATCCACAAACTCCAGTATTACTCCTGTAGAAGCTCTTAAGTTTTCCTCTGATATGCTTAAATCTTATTTTTGACTATTCAATGAAGAATGATTACAAGTATGATGAAACTTTATATCAGATGTAAGAACCTTACTTAAAAAAGAAAAAGAAGAGATAAAAGTAGAACTAGAAAAAGAAACATATACTCCTATTGAAATTATGGGATTATCCCCTAGAACACTAAATGCTCTTATAAATTGATCTGTACTTTCTGTTGAACAATTGACTAAATGTACAGAAACAAAACTTTCTTCTATAAAATGATTTTGAAAGAAAGCTATGACTGAAATTAGAGCTGCTTTGGCAGATAGAGGGCTTAGATTACTTTGAGATGATTAAAAAGAGTCTGAAAAATTAATAATTACAATCTAAATACTTAAAAATGAGACATAAAGTTAGAAAATACTTGAAATTCAACAATAAAAGTTTTGCTCATAGAGATGCTATGAAGAGAAATTTAGTAACCTCTTTTTTTCTTCATAAATCTATAAAAACTACAGAAAAAAGAGCAAAATCTATCATACCTATAATTGATAAGTTGATAAATGTTGTTAATACGAAAGATGAAATGAATGCTATAAGATTTTCCAATAGTATAATTTATACAAAGGACTCATCTTTAGAGCTTTTTAGGAATGTAGCACCTAAGTATAAAGATAAAAAAACTTCTTGATTTACAAGAATCATACCTATAAAATACAGAGTATGAGATAATGCTAAACTTGTTAAGCTAGAATTAATTTAATTAGATAAATTTAAAATGATGAAAACTATAATGCCTAAACAAATTAAATCTAATGAAAGAAAATGGTATATTATAGATGCAAAATGACAAACTTTAGGTAGACTTGCATCCAAAATAGCAATTTTTCTTAAAGGTAAAAATAAACCAGACTTTGCTCCGTATGTAGATAATGGAGATTATGTTGTTGTCATAAATGCTAATAAATTCAATGTAACTTGAAAGAAACTTACAGATAAGATTTATTATAGACATAGTTGATATTTATGATGACTTAAACAAATTTCTTTGGAAGATATGTTAGTTAAAAAACCACTAAAAGCTTTAGAATTGGCTGTTTCGGGTATGCTTCCAAAAAATAAACTAAGAAAATCTATGATTTCTAGACTAAAAGGTTTTGAGTGAGAGACTCACTGTTTTGTTGCACAAAAACCTACTACTATACAATTATAATTTTATTTTAAACCATGGCTAAAACAGCTAAATATACATATTCTATTTGAAAGAGAAAAACAGCTTCAGCACAAGTAAAAATGTTTGAATGAAAATGAAGTGATATAATAAATGGAAGAAATATAAGTGAATATATTTCAAGAACAGATTTATTTGATGTTGTTTATTCTCCTTTAAAACTTACTAAACAAAAAGACAACTTTTACTTGGATATTAAAGTTTCTTGATCTTGAGATTCAGCTCAAGCACAAGCTATTAGATTAGGTATTTCAAGAGCACTTGTATCTAAAGATGAATCACTTAGGCCTATATTAAAAGAAGCTTGATTTCTTACAAGAGATTCAAGAAAAGTTGAAAGGAAAAAACCATGAAAACATAAAGCTAGAAAATGAATGCAATGGTCTAAAAGGTAATATAATTCTAATATATTTTGAAACTTAAATATTTACTAAACTAAATTATGCCAACTATTAACCAATTACTAAAAAGAAAAAGAAAGACTCCCCACAAAAAGAGTAAATCTCCAGCTTTGCAAGTAACTAAAAATTCTTTGAAAGAAAGACAAGTTGCTATAGATTGAGGGTGTCCTCAAAAAAGAGGAGTTTGTGTAAAGGTTTATACAGCAACACCTAAAAAACCTAATTCTGCTCTTAGAAAAGTTGCAAGAGTTAGGCTTACTAATTGATATGAAGTTAATGCTTATATTGGCTGAGAAGGTCATAATTTACAAGAACACTCTGTTGTAGCTATTAAATGAGGTAGGGTAAAAGATTTACCTTGAGTTAGATATCATATAGTTAGATGAGTTTTGGATTGTGAAGGTGTAGCTAACAGAAAGCAAGGTAGATCTAAATATGGCTCTAAAAAACCTAAGTAGGATTTGAAATATTGTTCCAATTAGTAAGTCTTATTTTGATTCGAGCAATATTTTGGTTATGACAGAATAAGACATTGTAATAACCTAGAAAAGACTTTGCTAGAGCAAACTTAACCCTAGCTTAGGCAAGACCTCATCCTAACCTAAAATTAACCCTAATCTAACCCTCTCTCCACCTCACCCTAGCCCTCTCCTTGGAGGAGAGGGAATAGAACAGAAATAATAGAGGATAGAATAGAAGTGATAGATCAAAGGGATGATAGAATAGGATTAAATTTGTTTTGAGTAGATCTTGAATAGTGATAAAGATTTGTTAATTAAATTTATCCCTAAAGAAATTTAAAAGAGTAAGTTTAACAATTGCTGAAAATATTTTAAATTTCGTTTATAATTATTAATTGTTATTTTAAAAATATGGAAAATGCAAAAATTGAAAGCCTTTTGGCAAAGTTTACGAATTATGTGATGCTAAATGGTAAAAAATCTTTAGCTAATAACCTTATGCAAGAAACTTTTGAAGTTATAAAATCTAAATGACAGAAAAAACCAAAAGAGATATTTATCAGAGCTTTGGAAAATGTTATGCCAAAAATAGAAGTTAGACCTAGAAGAGTATGAGGTTCTATATATCAAGTACCACAAGAAGTTAAAACTAAAAGACAGCTTTTTCTTGCATCTAGATGGATACTTGATGCAGCTAGAAAGAAAAAAGGTGCTAGTTTTCCCGTACTTCTTGCTTGAGAATTGATAGATGCTGCAAATGAAACTGGAGATTCTATAAAAAAGAAAATGGAAGTTTACAAAATGGCTGAAGCCAATAAGGCTTTTGCTAGGTTTGCTAGGTAGTCCAAAAGATAAGGTGTCTTGGCCCCTTACTAATATTGAATACTTTTTGATTTTGACTCTTTGAAAAATCTTAATCTATTCCCTAGCCTTTCTTGAACAGACCTTATGCTAACTTGAGCAGACCTCACCCTAAGTCAAATTAACCTCACCCTAACCCTCTCCTTTAAGGAGAGGGAACAGAACAGAGGTGATAGAACAGAAAAAATAGAGAACTAGGGTAATTATTAAACCTTAATACTTAAACATTGAGATAAAGAATAAAAAGGACTAAAATCCCGTGTTGTATAGAAAAGTCTTATATTTATAGGAGATCAAAAAATGATAATTGATTAAACTACTAGAAAAGCATATAAATTTTATTTTAATAATTTTAAACAAATATGGCTCACAAAAAAGCCCAATGATCCACCAATAATGGTAGAGATAGTAAAGCCAAAAGACTTGGTGTTAAACTATTTTGAGGACAAAAAGCTATAGCATGAAATATTATTGTTAGACAAAAAGGTAATAAATTTTGGCCTTGAGATGGTGTATGACAAGGACATGATTTTACCTTATTTGCTACTAAAGAATGAAATGTAGTTTTTACTGAAAAAAACAGGACTAGATTTGATGGTAGAATTTATAAAGAAAAATATGTTTCTGTAGTTTAGATTTTGAAACAATTTAAATAAAAAATAGCTACTTTTGTCATTCTATTTTTTAGAATGGCTTTTTTGAAAAGAAAAGTTATTTTTTTTAAAATTTCTGCCATCATAGCTCAGCTGGTAGAGCACTCCCATGGTAAGGGAGAGGTCACGAGTTCAAGTCTCGTTGATGGCTCCATGATTTTTTTGAAAATATTATTCTAGTTTATCTTTAATGCTTTTTAACTTCTTTAAGTATTTCATCTTCTAGCTCCTTTTGCATAACTATTTGTTTTAAAAGGAGTTTTTTTGATTTTTTCTCTCTGTTTTTTATATATTCTTCTTTAAAAATATACAAAGTAGGTAGTATATATGTAACACTAATAAAGAAAAAAATTAAAAATGAAATAAGTATTGAATATCAAATCAAATCAAAATCTTTTATCAGTATTACATCATTAAATATTTTTTCAACTGAATTGTATGTGTAGTTTATTTCTATCATAAATAATTTATTTTAAACTATATTTCAACCCTTTCTCATATTACTATTAACCTGTTAAGAGTCGTACCAATAGGCCAACAAGTCATTAATGTTATTTCATCTTTGTTTTTATTCCTTTTTAAAATATCAGTTTGCCCTGGTTTTATAACTTTTTTTTCCTTTATTTTGTAAGTGTATTTTTCTTGTTCATAATAAAGTATGACCTCATCTTGATATTCAAGTTTATTTAAATTTACAAAAACATCATTGTAATCTCATTTTATCCAAGGATAGTTTGATGAATGTCCAAAAATAAATGTATTTCAATTTTTTCCAGGTTTCGAACTACCGGGATATCTAACTACTCAATCTTCAAGCTCTTTCATAAAAATATCTTCAAGCTCTTTCTCTCAAGATACACTTTTTTGCTTTAGGTCCAATACAGGTATATTTTTTGTGATTTTAGGTATTATTATTCTGTTTTCATATGGTGTTATCTCTATGTCTAATTTTGGTTTTTCCTTGTTTGTCTCAAGGGATAAGTTTTTTAAAGAATATTTTGATTTTTTTGATTTTGATATTTCTTCATCTACTCTTTTTTTTATTTCTTCTTTTTCTTGTATACTGGATTTTATTTTTGAAGCTTCTACCGAATTTATAAGAGAACTTGATTCTTTTTGTATTTTATCTGAATATAGATCACTTTTAAGCAATTCTATATATGCTGAGTAGTTTGTAGTTAAAATTAAAACAGCAAATATCAAAAAGCTTGTAGAAATATATTTCAATAAGTTTTTTAATATTACTAATGCTTTTATTTGTTTTTTTATTTTATAATTGAAGCTGTATGTATTATAATTTATATTTTCTGTTTGATAAGAAAAATCTATATTTACTTCTTTTTCTTCCTGTTTTATATCTTCAAAAATATCAAAGATATCTTTTTTTTCGTTTGTCATTTTGTTTTTGTTTTTATTTTTATTGCTTTTATTATTTTATCATAAGTAATTTTTTATTTCCAAAAAATTAAGTTGACAAAATATTGTTTTAAATGAGAAGTAGAAATTTATCCTAATATTGATAAAATTTTAATATTATACCGTATTTTTTTAGATTTAGTTTTTAAGAGGATATTTTATCGTTTTTAAATTTGATATAATAAAATTTGTATTTTAAATTGATAAAATACATACAAACATTCTCTAAATTTTTTGCAAAAAACCTTCTTTAAATTATAATACTTCTTGTTTTTTAAAGTATTAATTTTAAAATATGAAAAAAATTATTTGGTTTTTTCTTCTTCTTATAGGTTTATATGTATTTTTACTTTTTACAAAGCCATCCATTGCAGAAAAAATTTTTGATACTTTGTGAATATGACATATAAACAAAGAAGTATTGGAGTTTAAAGAAAAGCTTGGAGATTTATCTACCAATGTTCCTACAGAAGATGAAATCAAAGAAGCTTATTCTTGAGCTAAAGATGCAGTAAACAACTTGAAAGAAGATATAGACGATATTAGAAAGACAGCAAAAGATTTGGAAGAAAAATATGAACAAACAAAAGAATTTATAGAAGATGCTTGAGAAAAGATTGAAAAAGCCAAAGATGTTATAGAGGATCTTAAAGAAGTATGAGATGGCTTACAAGAAATAGTTTGAACTTGATCAATTAATTAAAAAACTAAAACAATGCTTGATAATGAAAACTTTATAAATATAGCCTATGAGATAGCTAAATGATCTAAATGTATATCTATAAAAGTTTGAGCTTTGATAGTCAAGGACAACAGAATACTTTCTACATGATATAATTGAACACCTAGTGGATATGTGAATTGTAATGATTATATGAAATGAAAAGATAGAACTTTACATCATGAATGGTCCTCAAAATATGAAATTCATGCTGAAATGAATGCTTTGCTATGGTCAGCTAGAAATGGTGTTAGGATAGAGTGAGCTAGTATTTATTGTACACACAAACCTTGTTATGAATGTACAAAAAATATTATATCATCTTGAATAAAAAATATTTTTTACAGAGAAGAATTTAAACATAATATTTGAGACGAATCAGAAAAATTTATAAAAGATAATAATTGTTTTATAAAAAAAATTTAGAAAACCAATATTCTTATATTCAAAAAAGAGTACTACTCCCAATAGAAAAGTTTGTATTTTTCAACTCTAAACTATATTCTTAGACGAAATAATATAATAGATATAACTTATAATAAAAAATATGAAAATACTTTTATCCATATTAATAAATGCTTCAATACTTTTTATTATTGCTTATTTTTTATGAGCAAATGATTTAAAAAATTTAGAATCTTGAATAAAACTTTGATGTCTTGATTGTGCTTATAATAGTATAGAAGCTTGGAAAACATATCTTTTATGAGGAATAATACTTGGTTTAATAAACATAACTGTTAAACCTGTATTAAAAATATTATCTATTCCTCTGTTTTTTTTATTTTTCGGTCTGGTTGTATTTTTTATAAATGGTATTATACTATTTCTCCTTGATTATATTTTGACAGATTTACTGCTTATAGACTGAATATGATATGACATAAATTGAACAGTAGAATTTGTTATTGCGGTTATAATATTTACTATATTAAACATAATTTACTCTTTATTATTTTTTAAGAAATAAAATATGCTTTTAAACATACAAATTATATTGTCTATATTACTTACTATAGTTGTGCTTTTACAAAATAAAAGTGTAACTCTAAATATCTCATCTATGAGTGGAGATATGTGAGAAGTGAGTAAAAGAGGATGAGAAAAAATATTGCAAAATATTAGTATAGTATTGGCTGTTATTTTTACTCTTAATGGTATTTTGCTTTTTATAACTTTGTAATTAAATTATCAAAATCTGAAAAATAAACGACTTTATTCCTTTGTTCAATAGAATTTGAAAAATTCACTTATGCTTTTTTTGTTAAAACCTAAAAGATAAAAATAGTATGGAGAAAATATATGCAATAAAAAAACTTAAAAAATACTTATTTTTTATAAGTGTTGTTTTTTTGTTTCTTAGTTTATCTCATCTAATATACAATTATATATATTATGATAGTAAAGAGATTGCTCAAAAATGATGAACTATATCTGAAAGCTTTGTTTGAGATTTTCCTGACTTAAATCCTCTTAAATATCAAAACAATGATCATAATTCATATATAAATCATATTCTTTATAGGAGTCTTTTAACTTATGATATAGCTCAGTGAAAAATAGTTTGAGATCTTACTAGGTGTGATATATGAGATTTATCTAGAATTGAGTGTTTTTTAGATAACAATGTGAAATGGTCTTCATGAGATGATATAGAAATAGAAGACATAGTTGCTACCTATGATATACTCAAGCAAACGGATGCAAATCCTATTATGAAATCTATTTTGGAAAAAGTGGAAATAATACCTAAAAAATCCAGTATAATTTTTCAAACAAAATGAAATGATGTAAATATATTAAATATATTTTTTCAAAAAATATTGCCAAAAAATGTGGTAGAACAGATAGATATTGAAAATATTAATGGTAACTTTTCCCCTATTAATTGAATTTACTCTTGAAAATATAAAATCTCAAAAGTAGATTCTGATGATACAGTTTGATTTAGAAAAATATTTTTAGAAAAAAATGAATTTTATTCAAGAAATCCTGTTTATATAGAAAATATAATTCTCAAATTTTACAAAGATTATACTACACTACTGCAACAAAAAGATAGTATAAATATATTTGGTGATAAGAAAAATTTGATATGAAATTCTATACCTAAATTGAAAAAATATAGTTATATTTTACCCCAATATGTAGGTATTTTTATAAACAAAGATAAGGTAAAATACCCTAATATAAGAAACTATATTTTAGAAAAAATAAACAGGGAAGATGTATTAAAAAAAATATGAGAAAACTCATATAAATCCATAAAATCACCTTTTTTAAATGAAGTAGAACTTGATACATTTCTATGAAAATCATCTATAGATGAAATGATGAATAGTATATGATACTATAAAAAAGATTACTATTTAAAAGGTCTTGTAGATCTAGATAAAGATATAAATACCTATTCTGATGAAGTTGAGATAAAAAAAGATGAAGATATTCTAGAGATAAATATAACAGAGATAAAAAATTCTATAACAAAGGATAATTATAATAGTAAATCAAAAATAATTTTAAGTCCGGATTGGGTTGATAAATATAACTATATTACAAATCCTACTATTACACTTGAATGAGAAACTAATAAAAATGTATCTTTGGTTTATATAAATGATTATAAACTTACTAGATATAGTCCTTTAGTTGGTAAATTTTATTACAAAATATCTCCTGGTATATGAAATATAAAGGTTTGAGAGAATAAATACGATATATATTTTGTAGAGAATTGAAGGAAATCTTTGAAAGAAAGTATAAATATATTTTATAATAAGGATAGACAAACCTTAGAGAAGTGGGAAGCAGATCTAGTTGCTAGATTGGTAGAAGAAAAAATAGAAGAAGAAAAGGAGCTTTTAGAGCTTAAAAAAGCTCAAGTAAAAAAAGAAAATGAAGTTGTGATAAATCAAGAAAATTTGATTAAAAAGAATCTAATTTCTGAGCTTGATGATAGGTTCTATTATAACAAGGATTTTAGCCCTTATTCTTTAAATCTTTCTTATATAAGTGGTAACAAACAAGCAGAAGATGTTGCTTCTATGATATCAAATGTTTTAGAGGAATCTTGAATAAAGGTTGAAATTTTAGCTGAAACTCTTTTGAATATTACAAAAAAAGTATGAAATGATGAAGAAAATTATGATATGTTATTAGCAGGTATAAATTTAGGGTATTTCAATTTTAACATATCTAAATATTTTTATTCCTGACAAATAAGAGAAGGGAAGAACTTATCCAAGATAAAAAATAGTGATTTAGATAATATACTTGAAGATCTTAAATCTAGTCTTTTGACTAAAGATAAAATGATTGAGTTACAAAAAGCTATAGTTGGTGTTCTTCAAAAGGAAGCTGTTTTTAAGCCTTTATATTCTCCTTATTATTCAAATTTAGTGATAAAAAATATAGAATGATATGAGTTGGAAGAATTAATCCCTTCTGACTCTTATAGATTTGATCCATTATCAAAATCATATATTTTAAAAGAGAAAATAGTTGATAAAGATACTAAGAGCTTTTTAGGTTTTTTTAAATTCTTGGTTGGTAATTTATTTTAAGGAAACCCTGAAAAATTCATTTAAAATAAAAACAATTCTTTTTTGCTAATTTTTACTAAAAAATTTTTTATTTTATAGGAATTAAAGAATTCTTCTGTCTTTCCTTAAAGGTTTTGTTTTTTTGAATAGATTTTACTATAGATGTCTTTATATATATATCATCTTAATGATTAATATAGCTTATTCTAAATTTTTCCAAATATACCTCACCTTATCAAATAAAATTTTACTCTAACTCTCTATAACTCACCTTAACCCTCTACAACTTAATCTCACCTTAGCAAAAACTTACTCTAACCCTCTCTGAGTAAACCCTAACCCTCTCCTTTTTAGAGGAGAAAGGACAGAACAGAAAGGATAGAACACGGGTATATACAAGATAGGAATTATATAATTAAAAAATATTAAATATTAGGCATAGTGATAGTTGTTATTTTTATAAAAATATTATAATTTCTCATAAAATGGTGATATATTTCTCAATAAGTTATACAACAGATTTATGAAAATAGACATAAAAAAAGATATTGTAATACCTGCTTGGAACCTAGTAAAAGATGATGGTAGAATAAAGAAAATGCAGTTTATTCCGGGGATTTTATCTATAATTCTTTTGACTACTATACTTGTATACCAGTCTTTATATACATATTTAATATTAACAGATAGAAGAGAAGAAATCCTTGATAAATTAATAAATTTTATACATTCTACTTATGTTATAGAGTCCATAGCTTTTGCTCTTGCTTTTATACTACTGTATATAATAATTATACCTATTTTTGAAGGTGCTTTGATAAAATATATATCAAAAAAGGATGTTGATTGAGATTTAGAAGTATCAGAATCAGTTAGTATAGGTCTGTATAAATTTTTACCACTTTTTAAATATAATAACTTATTTTCAGAATTTAAATTTTTATCTATTTTGAATTGATATTTATTTATTTTGAGGTTTTTTGATTTTCAGTATATAAAAGAAATAAGCTATATATTTTTAGCTATATTTTTATTTTCAGTATTTATAAATGTGTTTCTTTCTTATAGTAAATATATAATAATGCTTGAAAATGGTAAGGTTTTTGATTCTATATGAAAATCTTCAAAGATTGCTACTATAAATTTGGTTAATACTTTTAAGCTTTATTTTTTGATGTTTATTTTAAATATAAGGGTTATATTTAATTTTATAGTTTTTCTTATATTTCCTATTATTATGATGATTGCTATATGATTTGTAACAACTCAAATCCTAAAGACTCTTACTCTTATAATAATAGTTGTTGTTTTTATAGGTTTTATATTATTTTTGGGTTATTTAACTTGAGTTCTTGAGGCATTAAAAGTAGCTATATGGTATTATGCTTATAAAAGGGGTAAAGAAAAACTAGATGATATTGAAAAAGAGTTGGAGTAGAAAAAAATATTTATTTTTTTATTTCTAAAATCTCTCCTGGTTGAGAGCTGAAATTAACTCAGTTTTTATAATTATCTCAAATAATACATCAAAAATTTTTTAATCAAGTATCTTTAAATTCTCATTTTATATATACTGATATATTTCCGTCATCATTTCTAGTATTTCCTGTTATAAATCCTCATTTTATTTCTATATTGTTTCATACTATAGAATCTGATATATGGCTTGAACTAGATATTTTGGTATTATTTCATATATAGCTATTTTTAATTTCATTATTTGATCATATTTCACAATTATTTCAAATAGAATTTGTTCAATTTATATATGTATTTGGTCATATTGAAGTATTTTTTCCTATATAACAGTTTCATTCTATGTAGATTCATGACTTTAATAAAGATCACTCTTCCAATATTATATTTCATTTTATAAATACATTTTCTTCTATTTTTCATTTTATTAGAGTTTTTTCTAATTTTGATAAAAGAATTTCATTAGCACTAAGTATTTGCCATGGGTAGCTTATATCTATAAAATATCATTTAGATTCTATTGCTTTTAAGGGATGATGTAGTGCAAATTCATTCAAAGCATCTGTGAGTTCATATTCTCATCTAGGGGAGATTTTTATATTTTCTACATATTCAAAAATTTTTGAACTAAATTTGTATATTCATAAATTTGCTAGATTTCACACAAATGTGTTTGGTTTTTCTATAACTTTTTCTATAAAATAATCTTTGTTTGTTTTAAAAATTCAATACTTTTCAGTTTCTTCAACTTTTTTTGCCAAAACACAATATCCTTGATATTTTATGACTTCATCTAAATCTTTTTTATCAAATATACTATCTCAATTGATTATTAATATGTCATCTTTGATATTCATTCATTTTAATGTTGCTCAAGTTCAATCTTCTTCTCATTGGTTTTTATATGATATTTTTATTCATTTGTAAGAGTCTCAAAAATAATCCATTACTTCTTTTCCTTTGTATTTTATTACAAATATTATTTCATCAAACTTAGTTTTATCGTTTATTATATTTTCCAGATTGTGTTCTATTATAGGTTTTCCTAGTATTTTTATTAATGGTTTTGGAATTGTGTTTGTCAATGGATATAACCTTGAACCTTTTCAAGCTGCTAGTATTATTAATTTCATTTTTATGTATTTAAATTTATTTTTGAAAAATTATATTTGTTTTTTGTGGAATACAAAAAAGATTTGGATTGTGTGTTTGGACTTTCCTCATATTTAATTTACACCACTAAAACCTCACAAATTCCACTTTAAAAAAATTTAAAAAATATATAATAATAAAACTTAAACATCTAAATAAAAAATTATGAAAAAAGAAATACAAGAAAAAAATGGCTTAATACTAGAAATAACCTCTGAAATACATAAAAAAATTATATGACAAGAAAATCTTATAAGAGATATAATAATATCACTTTTTTCTGGATGACATATATTAATCGAAGGGGTACCAGGTGTAGCAAAAACCCTTACAGCAGACACACTTAGCAAAACATTAAACATGGATTTTTCAAGAATACAATTTACTCCTGATCTACTACCAAGTGACCTTATAGGGACAGAAATATACAGTCCAAACTCCCAAGAATTTAAAACAAAAAAATGACCAATATTTACTAATTTTCTTCTAGCAGATGAAATAAACAGAGCTCCAAGTAAAGTTCAATCAGCCCTACTTGAAGCTATGGCAGAAAAACAAGTAACTATTTGAGAAACAAGTTTTAAAATACAAGAACCTTTTATAGTTTTGGCAACTCAAAACCCTATAGAGCAATCAGGAACATACAAACTTCCAGAAGCAGAACTAGATAGGTTTATGATGAAAAGTTATGTTTGATACCCCAGTAAACAAGATGAAATAACTATTTTAAAAAATATAGAAAATATAGAAAACTCTAAAACAAAAAAAATACTTTCTAAAAGAGAGCTTGATAACATAAAAAAAGAAATACAAAAGCTACATGTTTCTGAAAATATTATAGACTATATAACAAATATTATAACTCAAACAAGAAATAATCATAAATACCTTTCTTATTGAGTTTCTCCTAGATGAAGTATAGCACTTTTAAAAGCATCAAAAACTCTGGCATTTCTAAACTCTAGAGATTTTGTAACTCCTGAAGATATCAAAGAAATGGCAATCCCAACCTTGGCTCATAGACTGGTTTTAAACTATGAAGCTATAGCAGATGAAATAAAACCAGAAGAAATAATAAAAGATGTATTAGAAAATGTGAAAATAACTTAAGCTATGTATAAAAATTATAAATTACTTGAAATTCAGACAAAAAAAAAGATTACATCAGATTTTTTATCTGCTTTTTCTAGTTTTTTGAAATGAAGCTGAATAGAGTTTGATTCTATAAGAGAATATGAACCTTGAGATAGTATAAAAAGTATAGACTGGAAAACAACAGCTAAACTAGGAGATGTTTTTATCAAAAATTATGAAGCAGAAAAAAATTTAAAAATTCTTTTTGTAATAGAAAACTCCCCTAGCCTTGATTTTTGAAGTGAGTATAAAAATAAAAAAGATATATTAAAACAATTTTTTTTCCTGCTTTCATATTCATCTATTTCTAATTGATATGAGATTTGAGTATTCATAAACAACTGTTTTTTAGATTTTAGAAAAGATGAAAAAAATATTATAAAAACACTTAAAAATCTTGACGGCAAAGAATTTATTTCAAACAAAGATTTAAAAAAACTAAATTTAAAAAATACTTTAATTTTCTTTTTATCTGATAGTTTGGAACCAAATATAGATGAAATTAAATACTTGAATATAAAAAATGAGGTTGTTTATATCAATATATTTGACCATTTTGAAAATTTTTTGAGTGAAGATGATTTTGAATTTAGTTCTCAAAATATTTTTTCTTTCTTTTTTAAAAAAAAGAAGACCAAATATAGGGAATTTAGAAAGGATAGAATTAAATTCTTGGATATGAATTTAAAAAAACACAACACAAAATATTTGCATATAGATAATAGAGATGATTTGTTTCTCAAAACTTATAAATTTTTGTCAGAATATAAGAAAACTTAGGAATTTTTTTGAGATAAATATTTTACAATGCTAAATTTTATTTTGAGACCCGAGAAAAATCTTGCCTTAGCCCTCTCCAACTTACCTTCACCCTAACCCTCTCCTTAAAGGAGAGGGAAAAGAACATAGGGAATAGAACAGAAGAGATAGAGAACAGAGAGGAGAGAACAAAATGGAGAAAACAAAATGGAGAAAACAGAGGAATTAGAATAGATCAGAATGTAAAATATTATAGAAAATATAATAAGTTTAACTTTAAGACTTATTGGTTATCTGAATAAGACAAGGGGTCTTGACCCCTTGCTCATACTTAAATTCTCGCTAATCCTTAACCCCTTGCTCGTTTTTGACCCCTTGTTTGACTTTTATCCCTTACCAAATATTTACTTCTCTATCAATCTTTATTTCTTACCTAATTTTTCTTTATCCAAAAAATAAAAATATGAAAAAAATATTTATCACATTTATCTTTTTATATTTATCTATAAACAATTGTTTCTCTTCTCTGGAAATAAATTTATCAACAGACAAACAAAACTACAATATTGATGAAAATATAATATTGGATATAGATATATTATGAAATACAGATCAAGGATGAGAAATACTTGTGGATTGACTTTCAAACTTCAATATTGTATCAAAAAGACAATCCCAGAATATAAGTATTATCAATTCAAAAAAAAATATTAGCCAAAAATTTAGCTTTTATTTACAAGCTCTTAAGTCAGGAGAATATACTATCTGACCTGCATACTTAAGAGATAGTGAAATTAAATCAGAAATTTTAAAAATAAAAGTTTCAGGAGATAGTATTATGCTTAGGAAAAATACTGACAATATAAATAGTTGAAACCTTCAAGATGAAGAACAAAATTTAGATGATGTAGATTTATGACTTAAAAAAAAGGATATTACTTCAAGAACTATTTTTTGAATAGATTGAGAAGAAATGAAAGATATATATTGATTGAAATGAAATATGTATTGAAAAATTGTAAGCAAAGAGTCTATTTATTTTTTATTTATATCTTTACTTGCTTTACTTTTATACTTACTATATCAAAAAATTTTAAATAAATATTTATATACTCAAAAATCTTTAGAAATAAAAACTCCAAAAAAACCTGTAAATTATTTATCTATGATAAACTATTTTGAAAAGAAGTATTTAGAATCTAAAAAAGAAATATTTTATTCAAAGCTATCTCAAATTTTTAGAGAATATTTAGATGAAAAAATAGAAAATTGACTTTCAAACAAGAGCTTTTCAGAGCTAAAAGAAAATAAAAAAATAAAAAAAGACTTACTAAACATCTATGAAAAAATATATTTTCCAGAATACAACAATTTATCTGATTCAATAGAAGAAAGAACTAAAATCTTAACCCAATTGAAACAGAAATTAAAATAAAACTTATATAGTTATGCAAATAAACGATATATATTTTGCTGAAAAAATTTATTTATACTTAATTTTTTTGCTACCCTTTTTTTTGTATATTCTTTTAATGGTTAAAAAAAGACATAAGACAAAAATTGATTTCTTAAATGATATAAAAACTACCTGTAAAACCACAAATATTTATTTCTATATAAAGCTTTTTCTAATTTTTTTAATTTTGTTTTTATATATTATTATTCTAGCAGATCCACAAAAAACAAATATAAAAGAAAAGATTAATAAAAACTGAATAGACATAGTAATTGCTTTTGATGTATCTAAGTCAATGGATGCAAATGATTTAAGTCCTAGTAGGATAGAAAAAGCCAAAGAAGTATTAATTGATTTTATAGAAAAACAAAAAACAAATAGATTGTGATTGGTAATATATGCTTGAAAACCACTATCTTGAATACCTCTTACATTTGATTATGATATTTTGCTTGAAATTTTAGAAAATACTTCAACCCAAAGTCTTAATCAAAATATATCTTGATTTGAATGAACAGCTATTTGAGATGCTATTTTATTGTCAAAAGGACTATTTAAAGAGCAGGATAGAGAAAAGGTAATAATTTTAATCACTGACTGAGATGCAAATAAATGAGTTGATCCTGTACTTGTTTCTAGAATTTTAAAAGAAGAAGGGATAAAAGTTTTTAGCATATGAATAGGAAGTGATAAATGATGAATGATAGGTTGATGAAACCCATTTTTTCCTCAAAGACTTATTGTCCCTCCACTTAAAACACAAGAACTAAAAAAAATATCTAAAATAACAGATTGATATTTTTTCAGGGCTTGAGACGATGAAAGTCTTGAAAATATATTTAAAAAACTAGAAGAATTAGAAAAAAATGATATAGAAGTTAGTATAAACAAGATGTTCACAAAGTATTATAAATACTTTATATACTTACTTATAATTCTTATATTTACTTTATTTTTATTAGAAACGAGAAAGGTTAAAAATTAAAAATATGATAATAGAAAGTTCAAATTTTCCCTCTTCTTTTGGATTATTTCTTGCTATAAGTTTATCTTGTATCTTTTTTTTAGCCTTATTTTATTTCAAAAGAGAAAGACTCAAGAAGAAATATTTTCTTTTGTTTGATCAGGGTAAATATTTTTACATTAAATATATATTTTTATTTTTGAGTTTGTTTGTACTGCTTTTTTATTTCTTTTGAATAAAAATTAATCAAAAAAAACTTGATTATACTCCTCAATGAATAGATATTATTTTTATCTTGGATGTAAGTAAATCAATGAATTCTCTTGACTATAAAGATTGAAATATGCTTGTTTCAAGGCTTAGTTTTTCAAAAAATATTATAGCTAGTTATGTAGAAAAAAATCCAAAAAATAGATATGGTCTTGTAATTTTTGCTTGAGATGCAAATTCTTTACTTCCACTTACAGATTATCATGAAATACTATTAAATTTCCTAGACTCCATAGATTATAAAAATATATGAGGTCAGTGAAGTGAGATAGAAAAATCTTTATCTTTAGCTTATAATAGATTTAAACTAGATGAAGATAATCCCAAAGCAATAATACTCATAAGTGATTGATGAGATGAGGAAAATAATTTTAGCATTATAGAAAAACTAAAAGGTGAGTCTATAAGCTGACTTATAGTTTGAGTATGAAATAAAAAGGGTTCTAGAATTCCTTTAGACAGAGATATTTTTTGAAATTTGGTTTATCAAAAGTATAAATGAGAATACGTAGTTACCAGACTCAATGAGAAAAAATTGAAAGATATTTCTTCTTTTCTAGGTTTTGATTATTTAAATGCTAGCTCAAAAGATATTTACTCCATATTAGAAAAAAGCTTTTGAAATCTAGAAAAAAATTCTACAAAGAAAAAGATTTGAGAAAATGCCTTAGATATTTGAAGGATATTATCTATAGTTTCTATGTTTTTCTTCCTTTTTTATTTATTTTTTAACTTTATAAAGAAATGAAAAGAATAAATATATACTTTTTTGTTATTTTTTTATTTTTCATATTTTTAAATTATTCAAATATATCAAACTTTTTTTACAATGTTTCTTGAAATTACCAAAAATCAAAAAATTTAGAAGGTTGGTATAATCTATGAAATAGATATTACGAAGATGGATTATATGAAAAAGCTATTTCTAGTTTTTCTTGAATTTTAGAGGAGGATAACTCTTTAGAGCTAAATTTTAGAACTCTTCATAATTTATGAAATTCCTACTACAAAGCTTATGATTTAGAAAAGTCTATAGAAAGTTATCAAAATGTTTTGCTTTTAAAATCTGATTTAGAAACTAGCAAGAATTTAGAATTTGTGAGTGAGAAATTGAGAGAAAGACAAAATTCTTCTTCAAAAAATTCTAGTCAAGAATGATCTAAATCATCTTCAAATGAAAATTCTAATTCTTCTGAATCACAAAATAATACTCAAAACTCTCAAGAAAAAACCCAGTCATCTTCGGATGAATCCAACACCCAGTCCCCTCAACCAGACCTCACTCCCAGCCCATCTCCAGGGGAACCTCACCCCCAGTTATCTCCAAACGAACCTAACCCCCAACCTCTCTCCTTAGAGGAGAGGGGAGGAGAACAGGATGGATTTTGAAATTCTCAAGAACAAGATTCATCACAATCTGGACAGCCCACATCTGATAGTAAATTTGAAGAAAATGACAATTTAGATGAAAGATTGAATGAAGGTTTGAAAAATGCTTTGGAAGAGAAACTTAGAGATTTGGAGCAAGAACAAAGAAATATATGAAACTTTTATAACAAAGATTTTAATCAAAATACAGATTTTTTTAATGGTTTTTTTGATAATCCATTTTTTGATAATTCTATACTTGAAAGTTGAGAGGAGAAAGATTGGTAGGATATTATACCAAATACTTTCATTTTTAGCCACACATTTTTTACAATTATGTCTAAATTTAGATTAAAAAATCCCTTTTCAATTAAATAAGTGAAAAGGGATTAATTTTTAGTAAGCACATACTTTCTTATACAGGCAAAAATGATACCAAAGCAATAATTCCCAAGGATATTACTAAGGAAGAATATAGAGGTAAATATTGCTTTTCAGCATAATACATGAAAACATTTTCATATATTTCTTCTGACATAAGCAATAATATAAATATGGTTAAACTCATAGTAATTACAAAATCTAATCCATAAATATCTCCTGCTAAGATATCAACTATAGCAATAGAAAGACTGCTAAATCCAATCACTACTACCACAGTACTAAAAATTACCTGAAAACTAAACTTAGTATTTTGTTTTACTAAGTAGTCTACAGATAATAAACCTATTGCCATTAAGGTACTAAATAAAGATATTTTAGGGTTATTTAACAACATAGGCCCACCCCATAAAAGAATTGCAGGTAAGAAGAAACATAGTGCCAAAATTCTACTAAACATAATATCCCTCCTTTTTAAATGAATAATTTTAGTTAGAATAATATAATTTATAATACTTTCCCCAAATATATCAAACTTATTTCTTTTTGGAAAAAAATTCTAGTTTTCTCACAAACAAATACAACCACAAAAGAACAACTATTCATAAAAGGCTGTATGATTTTATAGGAGAGTATATTCAAGCTATAAGGGCTCAACTTACAAAATAAATATAGCTTAGCCTGTGTATCTTTTTCCACATTTTTCATAGCTTTTTTTGAGAAAAAGTATTTGAAGTAGCAAGAAGTATTATTCAAGTTACTTCAGTTATTCTAGATAAAAAAGGATAGTATAAATCCCAGTTTACCAAAGAAAAATAATACTTTAACTCGTTTATGTCAACTACAAATTTGTAAACCAAAGCATTTACAACTATAGCTGAAGATAATATACCAAAAGCCTTTCTGAAAAATATTAATTTTTTTAAAATTTTTACTTTGGGAAATATAATACTAAGAGGCCTACAAGACATAACTATAAAAACACTAAAAAGACTTATATCCCAAAAAAGTAAGTGTTTTTCTGGGTAAAAATGCCATAATATAGGTATTATAAAAAGAGAAAAAATTATTATAATCCGGGATAGTGTTATTTGTAGTTTTATTGCTTTCATTTTATATTTAAATTACAATTAAAACCGTTAGATTTTATTATATCTCAATTAGAACAAATAATAAGAGCTTCTAGTCAGTCTACTTTTTTTATCATTTCTAATCACTTTTCCAAAGGGCTAACAAAAACAGCTGTTGCAAATATATCAGAAAATGCACAAAGTTTATGTGATACATAAACGGATAGTTTATCATTTTTTGAAGTTTTTTCTCACATATCTATCAAATGATGTCATTTTTTAGTCCTTCTTTTATTTGAACTTGATCAAGATATAGACATATTTTTTATATCTATACTTCAAATATGTTTATTCTCATTTTTCGGATCTTCCAGAAAAATTCTTTCTTTTCATTTTATTTTTATATCTCATCAAAAATTTATAACAAAACTATCACAATGTTTTTTTAGCTTATTGTATGTTTTATCTACCATATATCACTTTCATACAGATCATATATCTATGCAAACATTATTTTTTAAAATTACCTCTTTCTCTTTTAAAACTACATTTTTATATCAAAAAGAATTATCAACTTTTCATTTTTCTATCCCATATCACATATTTTCTAGCAAAGGCAATACTGTTATATCAAAAAATCATCCACTTATTCTTGATACCTCTAGGCATAATTTTAGTATAGAAAAAAATTCTCTATTTATTAAAGCTTTTTTATTTTTATTTAAATTATAGAGAAAATTTCATTTGATAAATCTAGAATACTTCATCTCAAAGCTATATATTTCTTCAAATACTTCTTCTATCAAATCTGGTAAATCATCATTTTCTTCCTCTATTTTTATATCAAGTCTAGATCAAAATAATTCTTTTGAGAAAAACATTTTATAAATCTTTTATAGCTTCTTTGAAAGCTTTTGTAGTAAGAGAACCTCATGATATATATGTTTCTTTTGCCTCATCAATAGTTTTTCAAACTAAAATTTGTATGTTTTCGTCAAATTTAGTTAGATCATAGGTTGTAGCATTTGCATTTATTTTTTCTATCTTACCCTCTTCATCCAAACTATACTCTATAATCATATCAACCTGTGTTTTTGGATTTTTGTAAAAAGCATTTATCTTTTTCAACTCATTCTCTCAGTTACCATTTCATATATCATTAATAGCTTCTTCTAATTCACTAATAATTTCCTTTTCTTCTTCATTTGTGATTATAGATTCTATTTCTTCAGCTTTGATTTTATCAGAGTTTGCTATATTTGAGGTTTGATCAAGTTTAGATGAGTACTGTTCTACTCACTCTGTTATACCCTCTTTGTTCTGTTCCCTCTCATCTAAGGAGAGGTTGAGGTCTGTATTGAGAGGGTTAGGTTTCGAGTTATTTTCAGATTTTTCTATAGAAAGTTCCTGTGAATCTTTTGAAATCTCTATATTTATACTTTCTTTTAAATTAACTACCTCTTTCTTTTCTTGCTTATAACAAGAGGACAAAAAAAGACTAAGAATAGTTATAAACATTATATATCTCATATTTTTTTATTAAAAATTATTAGGTATTTATAGTATTTATATTTCTAAAAATTTCAATTTTGCCTATTGATATGGTTTTCAAAATTTTAAAAATCTACTTATACTTTATATCAAAATCCTTAAAAATGAATCATATATGTTCTAGTTTTTTTAAAGCTTTTTCCTTTATCTCTTCATTTATCAAATAAAGTTCTCCTGAAATTATGGGTTTATTTGTTTTAACTAAAAATATATTTCAAATTTCTTTGATAGATATTATATTATCTTTAATATCTATATTTTTTTTCTCCAAAAATACATCTACTAAAACTTTAAAAATAATGGATTTTATAACAGTATAATCTATATTCTTATTTCTTAAGTTTTGAGTTATTTTCATTTTGGAAAAATATTTTAGTTTATTATAATCAATTTGAATCTTATTAAAAAATAACAAAATTTCAATGTATAAAATATGAATAGATGAAGCATGAAGATGACCTTGGCTTTGATGAATTGTAGCTTGTAGTCTTGCCTTCAATCCATCAAATCTACCACAAAATGATTTTTTGGAGAAATTAAATGATTCTAAAAAGCTATCAAAAACTCAAAGAGAAAGTCTATATAAAGAAATAATAAAAATGTCTAGTTTAAAAAATCCAAAAGTTTTTTTTGGTGTTTGAATTGTAGACAATTACTTAATTGACGAAATAAATGTAAAACAAGCTAACAAAGAAGCTATGAGGAGATCACTTGTAGAACTATTGAGAAAAATAAAGCCAGAATTTAGTGAAAATGGGCAAGCAGAATATATATCTTGAGTTTTTATAGATTGAAATGATAACTATGAATTTGAAGAATTAGAGAAAAAACCTATCTATGTAATATCTGGAGATAGCAAAATAAAAGAAATAAGTGCAGCTTCAATTGTTGCCAAAGTATTTAGAGATAAGCTACTAACTACATATTCAAGTCTATACCCAAATCTTTGAATAGAAAACCATAAATGATATTGAACTAAAAAACATAAAGAAAGTTTATCTAATAAAAGAGATATAGTTTGAATTCATAGATTATCATATAAACCTGTGAAAGAAGCTTTAGAAAAAAAAGAAAAACTATTACTTCATATATGTTGCTGACCTGATGCTACTGTGCCTATAATGGATTTAAAAGATAAATTTGAAGTTGTTTGTTTTTGGTATGATCCAAACATACAACCAAAAAAAGAATATGAAAAAAGATATGAAGAGTTTGTGAAAGTTTGTAAAATTGAGGGAGTATCATATATAAAATGAGAATATGATGTAGTTAATTTTTTTAAAGAAATAAAAGGTTTAGAGCATACTCCTGAAAGATGAGAAAAATGTGAGAAATGTTATGATATGAGACTTAGAAGATCAGCTTTGGAAGCAAGAAAGCTTTGAATAAAATACTGGACTTCCACACTAAATACTTCTCCTCACAAAGATTTAGAAAAAATGTTTAAACTGTGAGATAAATATAGTATATCTAATTTGCAGGAGAATAATCCCAATATTGAGAAGGATAATCTTGAGTTTTTAAAAATAGCTTTTAGGAAAAATGGAGGTTTTGGGAGAAGTGTAGAATACACTAAGAAGCACAATATATACAGACAAAATTATTGTTGATGTATATATAGTGATACCTTCCCTTACAAAAAATCTAAAAATTAAAATATTAGCACAATCTTTATTATATCTAAATTTATAAAAAAATTTAGGGCTATTGGTTAAAACCAATAGCCCTAGGGATTTGCTGTCTACCAGTTTGATGTTGTAACCCTCTTCATCAATCCTGATTCGACGATAGCATCATTCCAGAAGCTGGGAAATCCTCCACAAGCTTTTTTTACTTGGTCGGCATTTTTGAGCCAGTTTTCTTCTGATGTGCTATTTTCCATAAGTTTTACAACTTCAGATTGTGTCATGACTTTCTCCTGTAAGGTTTAAGTTAAAAAACAGCAAATCTTACAAATAGTAAAACCTGCTATTTCTATCAAGAAAAACAAGTTTTCACTTATTTATATTATTATATTAATATATTTATTACAATTTTGCAAAAATGCTGTTTTAGATAAAAAAAGAAATTAAAATATTTTCAAAAATTTGTAAAAAGGGGATTTGTGATTAAAATTCTTTTCAATTTAAAAAATAAACAAACAATTTTTATGGTAGCAGAAATAAAAGATTTTAGTCACACTTTTTTCGATAAACTAGGTCTTGATATAGAAAAAATAGAAGTTACAAAGCAAGAAGAAAACATATTTTTTCTAAAAATTGATACTCCTGATTCAGGGATTATGATATGAACACATTGAGTAACTTTCCAGTCTCTACAAACCTTGCTTAGAAAATTATTTAAAAGCAAATTTTGAGAAGAAACCAAACTTCGTTTAGAAATAAACGATTATGCTCAAAATAAAGACCAGAAACTTTTCTCTTTTATAGACAAAGAAATAAATAAAGCCAAAGAAACAGGAAGAAATATGAAACTACCTGTCTTAAACTCTTACGAGAGAAAAAAAGTACATGGCTATATATCAGATTTAAAAGATCCAGAAATATTTACCCAAAGTAGATGAGAATGAAGAGAAAGAAGACTTTTTATAATCCTTTCAAGAAATAATGTTGATAGACCTCGTCATACTTATAAAAATGATTCAAAACTTGAAATAGATATTGATTGAGAAGATATTTAAATACAAGCAAAGATTGTAAAAATGAGCAAAAATTTTAGAAAAATATCAAAAATACTCTTTTTGTTTTTACTTCTTTTTTTTGTGTCCAATTTTTTTTTGGAGGTCAATAAATCAAATTATATACAGCTAAAAGAAATAAAAAGTAAAATCATAGATCATCCTGAAAAGCTCCCTAAAAAGGAATTTGTCAAAGCTAGTTCTTTTTGATTTGAGAATATAAGAGCTGATATGTTATGGCTTGAAACTATACAATATATATGATGAAATGCAGTAAGTTCAGCTTATAAAAAATACTTGTTTTCAATAATTGATATTACAACACATTTAAACCCATATTTTGATGCACCTTATAAATTGTGAATGTTGTTACTCCCAGACTACAATCCTAGATATGAAAATGTAAATAGTCAGAATCAATTAAAATATATAAAACAAGCTGAAAGTATTTGACTAAAATGAATAAAAAACTTTTGCGATTTACAAAAGATAGAACTCATAAAAAAACAAGATGATTTACAGAAGATATGGTCTCAAGATAAATATAAAAATCCATGTAGAAGTTATGAAATTCCATATTATCTAGCCTACATATATTATTTTCATTTAAAAGATCCAAAGACATCTTCTGATTATTACAAGATAGCTTCAGCCAATGAGGACTGACTAGAGTGAGCTAAACTTTTAGCTGCTATAATGAAATGAAAATGATGAGATAGAGAAAAATCTTTTTTGATGTTTTTAAATATGTGAAAAAGTCTTGATCAATCTGAAGATAAGGTATGTAGTATTTATGGTCAAACATTAGAAAGTCTTTGATTTCAAATTTTTAGGCAGGATAAAATTTCATCTTCTGTGATAAAATATGTTAGTGATTCTAGAGATGAGATTTTTGGTAAATTTGATGAAGAAAAAGATCTTGATCCTAAAAATGATAATCAGTGTTCCAATTTCTTAAATAAAGCTATTCGTGAGTTAAATTTGTATTATGTAGAAGATGCAAATGAGAAGTATAAATTTGATAATGATTGAGTTTCGGCAAGTAGTGCCAAAGTTTTGTATGATGAGAAATATATTGATTATTTGCCTGTAGATTATCAGCAATATGAAGATTATTGAATAATATATGAATATAATGAAGATACATGATTTTTTGATTATTCTATGGGTAATTATTAGAAGGGGGATTGATGTTTTTTTTATAATCCTCACCCCCAGCCCCTCTCCTTTGTAGGAGAGGGGAGTAGAACAGAGATAGAAAATAGATTTTATTAAAAGTTACCCCAAATTTAGTATATCTCTAATTTTTATATTTAGTTTGATTTTTCTGGCAGAGAGCTTTAGCTCTTTGCTTTTGTAGGAAATTTGTTTTTTTGAAAAAAGAAAACTCCCCAGTGTAAACTGGGGAATTTTTTCTAGTTTGCCTTTGCATTCCATATAACACAAAACTATATATTCCAAATTCTTATCGCTCTCTCAAACTAAAAACAAGCTGGATTAGGATAAGCTGTAAAAATCTCATCTATTTTATTTCTAGCTTCATCACTTAGTGATATTTTTGCAGATCAAATACACTCTTTTAGCTGTTCCATAGAAGTTGCTCATATTATATTTGAACTTACAAATTTCCTATCATTTACAAAAGCCAAAGAAAGCTCGGTTAGACTTATTCAAAGCTCCAAAGCTAGTTTTTCCAATTCTTTTATACAACTAAATGTTTTATCATTTAAATAATATCCCATTCTACCCTTTCACCATGTGGAAAAACGAGCTTTTGGTGGAAATTTTCAATCATTGTATTTTCAGCTTAATATTCATCAAGCTAGTGGACTATATGCCAAAAGTCAAACTCATTCTTCCATCGATATTTCTGATAAACCTACTTCATAATCTCTTCTTATGACATTATAACAATTTTGAATACTTACCATTTCAGGGTAGTTTTTATTTTTAGCTATTTCCAAAAATTTCATAAGTCCCCAAGGAGTTTCGTTTGATAAACCAAAATACCTAACTTTTCAAGAATCTTGTATTTCTTTTAAAACACTAAGTATTTCTTCTATTTTCTCACTATTTCATTCACTATGACTTTTTTCATCATAGTTTAGTTTTCACCATAACTGCACACTTCTTTCAGGCCAGTGAAGCTGATATAAATCTATATAATCGGTTTTTAATCTTTTTAAACTATCTTCAAGTGCACTTAAAATTCCTTCTCTACTAAAACCTGATCAACCTCTTATATGTCTAAAAAAAGAAGGTCAAGCTACTTTTGAAGCTAGTATAATATTTTTTCTATTTCAAGTTTTTTCAAACCAATTTCATATAAACTCTTCTGTTTTACCATATGTTTCTTTGGAAGGGGGAACACTATAAAGTTCAGCTGTATCTACAAAGTTCACACCATTATTTAAAGCATAATCAAGCTGTTCATATGCTTCTTCTTCAGTGTTTTGATGTCACCATGTCATAGTTCAAAGACATATTTTTGATACTTTTATATCAGTATTTCCTAGATTTTTCTTTTCCATAAATATTTCTTAAATTATAAAATATATAAATTTATGTTTACAATTTAATGTATTTTTTATTATTTTCAATAGGGATTATTTTTTAGATGTGAATCTTTCAGAGTTCCTAAAATTCTATTTTCAAGTAGACTTTTTTTTCATTATTTTTATATTAAGGATAGACTAAAAAGTTTTATAAATTTCTAAAATAAAGGTATATGACAAAAGAACAAGAAAGAGCAGAGCTGCATAAATCTATTTGGCAGATAGCAAACCAACTTAGAGGAAGTGTTGATGGTTGGGATTTTAAACAATATGTTTTAGGGATGCTTTTTTATCGTTTTATAAGTGAAAATCTTATAAAATACATAAATGAAGACGAAGATGAGTTTGATTTTGATTATGCAAAACTATCTGATGATGATGCTGAATATTGAAGAGATGAAACAGTAAAAGAAAAAGGTTTTTATATATTACCAAGTGAACTTTTTGTAAATGTTTTGAAAAAAGCTAAAAATGATCCCAATTTAAACGAAACACTTTCACAAATTTTTAAAAATATAGAAGCTTCAGCAAGCGGGACGGATAGTGAAGATGATATAAAAGGATTATTTGATGATTTAGATGTAAACTCAAATAAACTCGGTGCAACAGTAGAACAAAGAAATAAAAAACTTACAGACTTATTAGAAGCAATAGCAGACTTAAAACTAGGGAATTATGCTGATAATAGTATTGATGCTTTTGGAGATGCTTATGAGTATCTCATGACGATGTATGCTTCAAATGCAGGTAAATCTTGATGAGAGTTTTTTACTCCCCAAGAAGTAAGTGAACTTTTGGCTAAAATAACTACTGTTTGAAAAAAAGAAGTAGACAAAGTATATGATCCGTGTTGTGGTTCTGGTTCTTTACTTCTAAAATTTGCTAAAGTTCTATGAAAAGAAAATGTAAGACAGGGATTTTATTGACAAGAAATAAATCTCACTACCTACAACCTTTGTCGTATCAATATGTTTCTCCATGATATTAGCTACGAGAAATTTGATATCACTCATGGAGATACTCTCTTAGAGCCCAATCACTGGGATAGTGGACCTTTTGATGCAATTGTTTCAAACCCTCCTTATTCAATTAAATGGGAATGAGATTCTAGTCCTATTTTGATAAATGATCCCCGTTTTTCTCCAGCATGAGTACTTGCTCCAAAGAGTAAGGCTGATCTAGCTTTTACTATGCATATGTTGTCTTTTCTTTCTACGACGGGGACTTGTGCTATAGTAGAGTTTCCATGAGTTTTATATAGATGATGAGCAGAACAAAAGATCAGAAAATATTTAGTTGATAACAATTATATAGATAGTGTTATTCAGCTACCATCTGATTTATTCTTCTGAACCCCAATTGCTACTTGTATAATTGTTTTAAAGAAATCTAAAAAAGACAACAAAACTCTTTTTATTGATGCGACAAATGAATGCACTAGATGATGAAACAAAAATAAACTCAGTGAAAACAATATCAAAAATATACTTGATTGTTTTACAAAAAGGGAAGATAAAGACTATATTTCTAGGCTTGTAGAAAACTCAGAAATAGAATCAAATGATTATAATATAGCTGTTTCTAGTTATGTGGAGCAGGAAGATACAAGAGAAGTTATTGATATAGTAAAACTCAATAAAGATATAGCAGAAATCGTAGAAAAGCAGAGTGTTCTCAGGTCATCAATAGATGAGATAGTTGCAGAGATAGAAGCTAAGTAATTTAGTATATATTTTATAATTTAACTACAATAAACTATGACAAATCATGACAAATTTTTACAAGCAATCAAGGAAAAAAAAGTTATCTTAATGGAAAGAAATTCCAAAGAAAAGGGTATAATTGAAAGAAAATGTATTCCCCATGATTATGCTGTTTGAAAAAAATTTAAAGATAATATAAAGAGATATTGGTCTTGGCACATTGAAACAGGGCATCCCTCGTCAGCAAAGAGCGAAGATATTATAAATATAGAGATCTTAGATGAACATTTTGATCCAGCTGATTATATAAGTTGGGATCCTCCATATGATTGGGATGTACCGAGAGATTGGGGTATATATTCTTAATTTTTTATTACTAACTAAGTGAAAAAGTTAAAAATTGAACTAGAGCATTGTTATGGAATAAAAAAACTTGAGCATGAGTTTGATTTTTCAGAGTGCAAAACCTTTGTGATCTATGCTCCAAACGGGGTGATGAAAACGTCTTTTGCTAAAACAGCTAAAACCTTATTTGATGGGAAAAACCCCTGTGATCAAGTCAATCCTGATTTAGAATCTCAATATAATTTTTTGATTGATAGTGAACAAGGCACAAAAATAGATCCTAAGCAATTTTGTGTAATTGAGCCATATAACGAAAAAGTCCTAGACTCTGAAAAAAATATTTTGATATTGCTAGCAGATGATAACCAAAGAGAACGCTACTTAAAAATATATAAGGAGATTGAAGGCGAGAAAGCAAAGGCTTTCTCTGGTCTAAAAAAGATTTCTGGAAGTTCAAATTTTGGAGAAGAAATTCTTGGAGCATTTGCTGACCTAAAAAAGGAAAATATTTATGAGATTTTAGAGGGAATTATTGAATCAATAAAAGCCTCTAAAGAAAAATTTGAATTTGCATATAATGATGTTTTTGACGCAAATGGAAAAGTTAAAGGATTTTTAGAAAATCACTCGGAAACTTTGGAAGAATATTTTCAGCAATATAAAAGCCTTATTGAAAAGTCTAGTTTTTTTAGCACTAAGGATGGAACCACATTTGGAACAGCTGAAGCAAAATCTCTTAACAAGAGCCTAGAAGGTGGAGAATATTTCTCTGTTGGGCATGGTCTATCATTAAATGATAGAGAATCAATTACTAATCAAAGTAAGTTAGAAGAAACTATCGAAAAAGAAATTTCAAGCATTTTTTCTAACCCTGATTTAAAAAAGACATTTGATAAATTAGACAAAGCATTGGACGGAAATAAGGAATTGCGAAGATTAAAAATAGCTATTAACAAAAATCCAGAACTACTCACTCGACTCAAGGACTACGAAGGGTTTAGGAAAGTTGTTTGGTATTCTTTTTTGAAGGAAATACAGCCAGGAGTTGAAGAATTAATTAAATCTTACAACAGTAAAAAAGATGAGCTAAAAAAGCTAATAGATGAAGCAAATAAAAATAAAGGAGCATGGCAAGATGCCATTGCAGAGTTCAAAAACAGATTTGTTGATATGCCATTTGAAATGCATATCAAAAATATACCAGATGCTGTGCTCAAAAACGAAACTCCAACACTAGAGTTTTCATATATGGGAAAAACTATTGATAGGCAAGATATGGTTGAAAATATACTAAGCCAAGGAGAAAAGAGAGCTTTTTATCTTTTGAATGTCATTTTTGGAATTAAATCTAGAAAATTACAGGATAAAGAAACACTATTTATTATCGACGATATTGCCGATTCTTTTGATTATAAGAATAAGTATGCGATTGTGGAATATCTAAGTGATTTGTCTAAAGAAGAAAGCTTTTATTCAATTATTTTCACCCATAACTTTGATTTTTATCGCACAATTTGCAGTCGACTAAATACTAAGCGAAAAAACAGACTTCATGCTATGAAAAATAAGGATGAGATAATACTCAACCAAGAGGTATACCAAAATGCACCATTTAAAACGTGGAAAGAATGCATGTCAGTTGGCATATATTATGATAAAAATTATTCAAGTGCAGATGCAATAAAGCATATAATTGCGCTTGTCCCTTTTGTGAGAAACTTAATTGAATATGGAGTTGATCACAATGTAAGTGGGCTTGATTGGGCAAGTGGGGACTTTGACCTGCTAACGAAACTTTTGCACAAAAAGTCTGGAACAGAAAAAGTAAACTTTGGGCATTTAAAGAAAGTTTATAAACAGTATTTAGACAAAGATGATTTTGATTCATCTATTGGGGATAGTGATATTGTATTTTCTAAGATAGAAGAAATAGCCAATGACATTTCTGACACAGATTTTAATCTTGAAAATAAAATAATTCTCGCAATAGCAATTAGACTAAAGGCAGAACAATACATGTGGTGGCAAGTTACTGAAAAAAAAGAAATTATTGGAAATCAAACAGGAAAACTCTTTCAAAGATATAAAGATGAATTTAAAGAATACGAATTACACACCAATGCAATCAGAACGTTGGAGAGCGTTAATATTATGACTCCCGAGAATATTCATCTCAATTCTTTTATGTATGAACCTATTTTAGATATGGGAATAGATGAATTGAAAAATTTATATTCAAAAATTTGTGACCTATGCAATCAGAACGTTGGAGAGATAGAAAGAGCTTAGTATTTTAAAAATAAGAGTATGAGTGAAATAATTATATATAAATGAAATGACTGAGATTTGAAACTTCAGGTGGAGTTAGATAACGAAACAGTCTGGCTAACACAAGATCAAATGAGTGCTCTTTTTGGTAAAGCAAAATCCACAATAAATGAACATATAAAAAATATTTATAGTGAATGAGAATTGTTAGAAAGTGAAACATTACAGAAATTCGGAAATTCCGAATTTCAGCAAAAACTCACAAATTATTATAATCTCGATGTTATAATATCCGTAGGATATAGAGTTCGTTCTCTTCAATGAACTCATTTCCGTCAATGGGCAACTCAAAGACTCAAAAAATATATGATCAAAGGTTTTACGATGGATGATGAAAAATTGAAGTGAATATGATGAAGGAATTATTGGAAAGAGCTTCTTGATCGTATACGAGATATTCGTAGTAGTGAAAAGCTATTTGGATTCTTTGAAGGATTTACAGAAAAAAGTTCATAAAAAAATAAGAAAATAAAACTATGAGTAACAATCAAACAAGTATTGAAAAACTTATTGAAGAGCTGTGTCCAGATGGGGTGGAGTTTAAAGAGTTTGGGGAGGTTTGTGAACTAAAAAGAGGTCAATCGATTACAAAGAAAGATATTATTGTTGGGGGAATACCTGTTATTGCTTGAGGACAAAAACCTGCTTATTTCCATAATAAAAGTAATAGAATCGGAGAAACTATTACGGTTGCTGGTTCTGGTGCTTATGCTGGTTTTGTGATGTATTGGAATAAGCCAATTTATGTTTCAGATGCATTCTCAATCAAAGCGAAAAGTGATATATCTATCAAGTTTATTTATCATTTTCTTTTGAGTATTCAGTATAAAATTCACGACCTCAAAAAGGGAGGTGGGGTTCCTCATGTTTATACAAAAGATGTTGAAAAAATCCAAATCCCCATCCCACCCCTTCCAGTACAACAAGAAATAGTCAAAATACTTGATACATTCACCCAGCTAGAAGCGGAGCTAGAAGCGGAGCTAGAAGCGAGGAAGAAGCAGTATGAGTATTATAGGGATGAGTTGTTGAGTTTTGAAGATGAGGAGGTTGAGTGGAAGGAATTGTGAAGTCTTACTGTGAAACCTCTAGAGTATTGATCTTGAGCATCTGCAGTAGAATTTGATGGGGATGTTAGGTATGTTAGAATAACAGATATATCAGATGATGGATTGTTGAATAATAAAGGAAAATCACCTAGCTATTATGAAGATAAATATCTTTTAAACCAATGAGATATACTATTTGCCCGTAGTGGTGCTACCGTATGAAAAACATGCAGGTATGTTAGCAGTTATTGAAAATCAATATTCGCTGGTTATTTGATTCGTTTCATTGCAGATAACACTCAAGTATTATCTAGTTTTGTATATCACTATACTAAGACTACTTATTATAATACATTTGTAGAAAAAAATAAGAGTACATGATCACAACCAAACATTAATGCTAAGCAGTATTCGAGTTTTACTATGCCTATCCCATACAAAAACTGAAAACCTGATTTAGAAAGACAGCAGGAGATAGTAAAAATACTTGATACATTTGATGCCCTCGTAAACGATATATCCATAGGTCTCCCAGCTGAAATAGAAGCCAGAAGAAAACAATATGAGTACTATAGAGAAAAGCTTTTGAGTTTTAAAAATATCAATCCCCCTGAAAGTAAAAACTCAGAAAATTCAAACTACACTCCCGACAATAATGCTCCAACTGTCCCAATGGGAGTACCACTAAAATACCAAGGAAAATCAAAAAGATATAGACTATCAAAAAAAATAGAAAAAGCCGTAAAATACGGAATTATTGCCAGACTCCCCAACTATACAATTGCTTATAAATATTACTAAATTATACATCATCATGACAAACGAAAATATAAACCCAAACACTCCAAAAACTCAACCAACCATATTATCAAAATACACACCATCTGCAAAAAAAGCAGAAAACTATCAAAGCGAAGATGAACTTGAAAAAGAGTTTATAAAACAACTAGAGTCCCAAGAATACCAATATATAAATATTAGTAACAATGATGATTTGGTAAAAAACCTAAAAAACAACCTAGAAAAACTCAACAACTACACTTTTAGTGACAATGAATGGAACACCTTTTTCAAAACCGAAATATCAAACCCAAACCAAAACATAGAAGACAAAACAGCCACAATCCAAGAAGACTACATAAAAATCTTAACTCGTGATAACTGAGAAACTAAAAATATCTACTTGCTAGATAAAAAAGACATCCACAAAAACCACCTACAAGTCATAAACCAATACAAAACAGATACATGAACAAGAGCAAACCGTTATGATGTAACAATACTCGTAAATGGATTCCCGCTAGTACATGTAGAGCTCAAAAGAAGATGAGTAGCCATAAGAGAAGCATTTAATCAAATAAACAGATATTCAAGAGAAAGCTTTTGGGCAGATAGTGGACTCTTTGAATACATCCAACTATTTGTCATCTCAAACGGAACACACACAAAATATTATAGCAATACAACTCGATACTCACATGTAAAAGAACAAACAAAAAAACAATCCGTAAAATCAAAAAAAACAAGTAACAGTTTTGAGTTTACCAGCTGGTGGGCTGATTATACAAACAAACCAATTACTGATCTAGTTGATTTCACCAAAACATTTTTTGCTAAAAACACACTCTTAAAAACCCTGACCAAATACTGTGTCTTTGACTCCCAAAGACAACTCTTAGTGATGAGACCATACCAAATCATAGCCACCGAAAAAATAATTGAAAAAATACAAACAAGCTCAAACCATAAAAAATATGGGAGCATAGAAGCAGGCTGATATATATGGCATACGACAGGTTCATGAAAAACACTTACAAGTTTCAAAACAGCACAAATAGCCAGTAAACTACCACATATAAAAAAAGTATTATTCGTAGTTGATAGAAAAGACTTGGATTATCAAACCATGAAAGAATATGAGAAATTTGAAAAATGAGCAGCGAATAGTAATACGAGTACGGCTAAGCTCCAAAAACAATTAGAAAATCCAAAAGCAAAAATTATCATCACAACGATTCAAAAACTCGATACATTTATCAAAAAAAACAAATGACACTCTATATTTGATGGAGAAATCGTATTGATATTTGATGAATGCCATCGCTCGCAATTTGGTGATATGCATAAATCAATTACCGAAGCATTTAAAAAGTACTATCTCTTTGGTTTTACCTGAACACCCATATTTGCTATAAACTCATCATCCTGAAAACACCTAGACCTAAAAACTACAAAACAAGCATTTTGAGAAAAACTTCACACATACACTATTGTTGATGCTATTGCTGATAAAAATGTGCTACCATTTAAACTCGACTATATCTCTACATTTAAGAAACAAGAAAATATAGAAGACAAATCTATTACAGATATTGACAGAGAAAAAGCTCTATCTTCAAGCAAAAGAATTTCAAATATTGTTGCATACATCCTCGAACACTTTGATCAAAAAACCAAAAGAAACAGTTTTTACAAACTCGATGAAAAAAGACTCGCAGGATTCAACTCTCTATTTGCAGTTTCTTCTATCTCAATGGCAAAGATCTACTATGAAGAGTTTAAAAAACAAATGGATTGACTTCCAAGTGATAAAAAATTGAAAATAGCTACCATATTTAGCTATGCTACAAATGAAGAAGAATTAGATGGTACTACATCTGAAAATCTAGAAGACACAAGTAACCTAGACAAGACATCCAGAGACTTTTTAGAAAGTGCAATTTGAGATTACAACGAAATGTTTGGCACATCTTATGATACCAGCTCAGATAAATTTCAAAATTATTATAAAGATGTCAGTCAGAGGGTAAAAGATAGAGAAATAGACATACTTATAGTCGTAAATATGTTTTTAACTTGATTTGATGCAAAAACTCTCAATACCCTATGGGTAGACAAAAACCTAAAACACCATGGACTTATTCAAGCTTTTTCAAGAACAAATCGTATACTAAACAGTATCAAAACCTTTGGAAATGTCATATGTTTTAGAAAACTAGAAAAAGCTACAGACGATGCTATTTCTCTTTTTGGTGATAAAAATGCAAGTGGTATGGTGCTTTTAAAAGATTTTGAAGATTACTACAACGGATATATGGATGAAGAGAAAGAAATCAAATGATACAAAAAATTAATATCCGAATTAAAACACCAATTCCCACTCTGAGAACCAATAATCTCAGAAAGCAAACAAAAAGAATTCGTGAAACTCTATAGTTGAGTCTTAAAACTTCTCAATATTTTAAAAACATTTGATGAGTTTCATGACAAACAAATTTTAACGGAAAGAAATTTGCAAGACTATCATGGTTTATACATAGACCTTTATACTCAATTTAGAAAATGAGAAAAAGGGGAAAAAGAAAATATAAACGATGATCTCGTTTTTGAAATGGAACTCATAAAACAAATAGAAATTAATATTGATTATATTATTGAGCTCATAAAAAAATATCATCTAAACAATACCAAAGATAAAGAAATTTTAATTGATATTAACAAAGCAATCAATGCAAGTATTGAGCTTCGTAATAAAAAAGATCTGATAGATCAGTTTATTGAGTCACTTGATATGTATTCATCCGTTGATGAAGATTGGATGAAATTTGTAGAAGAAAAGAAAAGAGAAGAACTAGAAAAAATCATCAAAAGTGAAAACCTTGATCAAGAAAAAACCTATACTTTCATAGAAAATGCTTTCAGAGATGGATACATACAAAAAACATGAACACAAATAGCAGAAATCCTACCACCAATTTCCCGTTTTTCAAAAGACAATGCAAGAACACAAAAAAAAGAATCAGTTATCGATAAACTCAATAATTTTTTTGAGAGATTTTTTGATATATCAAAAAAAGAATCATACAATTAAAAAGACAAGGGGTCTTGACCCCTTGCTAATTTCAACTTCCAACTTTCCAACTTTCAACTTTTAACTTCCCAACTTTACTTATACAAAAAATTTGACACAAAGCTATCATTAAATAAAATTAATTTTATTTTAAAAAAGAATTATTTTTATTTATGCAAACCCCTACAACTACACCCTTTAAAAATTGAAATGGTGCTTCTGTTAAAGACCTAGGTCAAAAATTTATTGCAGTAAATGGTAATGCTAAACATTTAGATGATGAAAAACCTATAAACTCAAGACAAACACCTATCAAATTATATAGTTCTCTTGATTTATGAGATAATTATCACCTACTTTGCTTAGATGATATTGAAAGTACTTCTGAACAGATAAAAAAATTGAGAAAAATCATAGATATTATTCATAAATCAAAAAATAAAGAACTTATTTCCAAAATTTTTAATTATATATCTAGACTATCAGAAAGTTCCTTTTCTATAGAAGAGTTTAATATAGAATCCATAGACTTTGATACACTTACTCATTATTCCAAGAAAAAAGCTATTTTGTATCATTTAAAGAAAAAATGATACAGTAAAGATGAAATAAAAGAATTAATATCTGATATATTAAATATTAATTCTATAGATGATGATATATTTGATCATATTCATGGTGCTTTTGTAGATCAAAGTCTTATCAACATAATAGATACTTACACTGATATTTCTGATGAAAATATTGCAAGAATATATAATTCTTTTTTGAACAGTTTAGCACCTGAATATCAAGAAAGATTTATAAAATTACTAAAATTATGAAACTCTCCCCAAGAAATAATATCTATGTTTGAAAAATGAATAAGTAATGATTCTGGAATAGCTATAATTAAAGACTGAGAAGCATGATCTTCAGATAACATAAAACAACTTGAATATCTTGAAAAAATATCTTCTACTGAAAGAATAGGAATCTCTGACTTTAATCCTATACTTTTAGATTTAGATTTAGAAACAGGTATGAAACTTTTTGGTCTAGATAGACTCAAAGAAATATACAGAAATTTTTTCAGAGTAATATCTGGAGAAATTGTCCAAAAATTTTCATGAACTATGCCTATTTTTGATCAAATTATTTTTTCAGAAACAAATAAAGAGCCTGTTGTAAATTAAACTTTGACTATTAAAAAGAGAAAAAAGAGATATAATTAGATAGTAATTATATTCTAAGAAAATACCTATGTGAGAATCAAATCAAATAAGTTTTGTTATCCTAAACGAGCTAATTCCAGAAAATCATCAATATCGTAAATTTAAGAAATTGTGGAACTTTGATTGAGTAAATAAAATACTAAAAAATATAGATCTATGAAAAACTCATGTATGATATTGAGTAAAAAAATTATTTCTATGTTTACTAATCCAGTTTATGGAAGATTTATCAGATAGAGAGTTAGAGAAATATCTTGCAGAAAATCTAGCTGGTAAATGGTTTTGCTGATTTAAATTAACAGATAAAACTCCAGATTATAGTATATTCTCAAGAGCAAGAAAAAAGATATGAACAAATGAACTATCAAAGATATTTGAAGATTTAAAAAATCAATTATCAAATAAGGGGTATATGAGTGAAGTGTTTACATTTGTAGATGCTTCTCATTTAGTTACTAAAGCTAATTTATGGGAAGAAAGAGATAAATGAATAAAAGAATGATATGAAAAAATGAATAATGAAACTCTTCCAAAAGTTGCTAATGATAAGGAAGCTAAAATTTGATCTAAATGAAAAAATAAATTTTGGTATGGATATAAAAAACATACTAGTGTTGATATGCAATCTTGAATGATAAACAAGATAGCTATAACTCAAGCTAATGTAACAGATGCAAAGTGAATGAAGCATGTATTACCAAGTTCATGAGCAGTATATGCTGATAAGTGATATTGTATTTGACCGGCTGTAATATCAACAAAAAAGAAGTGATTACATCTATGTGCAATAAAGAAAAATAATATGAAAGATAAGAACAAGGATAAAGATAAGTTTTATTCTAAACTTAGATCTCCTTATGAGAGGGTATTTTCAAAAATGAATCATAGAGTGAGGTATAAGTCTGTAGTAAAAAATCAGTTTACTGCATTTATGGAAGCTATATCTTTTAATCTCAAAAGATTAGTTGTTTTAGAGGAAGTCCCAATAGTTTAGATTAGTTTCCTTAGGTGGATTGCGTCTAAAATCCTAAATTATATATAAAAATGGCTATAATTTAACAAAAAATAGATGAATTTTATAAATCTTTCATCTATTTTAGTACATTTCTTAATTAAAACTCTTTTTAAAATCAAAACGCAACAGATCCATAAATTAAAAAAATTAAACAAGTCAGGTAAAGAAAACAGTTCGGAGGAATCTAAAGAAAATAATTCAAATAATACAGGTATTTATCAATATATATTGGAATGGGAATTAAAAAATGATTTAGATGAAGAGGACTTTATAAACCTTTTAAAGTTTTTAAATAAGCAGTGATTTGATCTAAATCTTAATTCGGATTCAAAAGCTAAACCAAAAAATTTTAACCATCCAATAAGGACACTTGAATGAACCTTGGAATATAGATGACATTTTGAAAACTCTTGAATTGGATTTTTATGAGACAGCCTTATTTCAATTCAAAACCCAGAAACCAAGGAAAAAAGACTTAGACTAACTCTAAATTATTTCTGACAGGATATATATATTTTTTTAATATCTCAAATATCACATTATCTTAAGACTAAGACCTTTATTGATAGAAAACAACTATATTTTAATATTTACTATAAATACAATCAAAAAACCTATGAAGGTAACAGAGATTATGATATATCTTTTTTCTCCCATCAGTATTCTACTTTGATGGAAAAGCTTATAATCCCTCATAGTTTAGAGTGAAATAAACTAGGTATAAAACCAAGTAATGTATTATTATCTTGAATATATGGTAGTTGAAAATCTCAATTTTTGCTAAAAATACTAAAAAATAGAGATTTCCTATACAAGGGTAAAAATTTTAAACTAAATGCAAATGTTATATCAATAGATTTGCAATCTTTCAAAAGTATGCTTATAAACTGATTTTGATGATTTAGAACTAGGATTGATGAAATATATCAAAATACCTGAGTACCTGTAATAATGGTTATAGAAGATATAGACACAATAATAAACGAAAAAATTCATGGAACAAATGATGAAATAGCTCAAGCTATGACAGTATTTTTTGAATGAATAGGATCTGTGCCTGTCAGTGTTATTGCTACTGCAAACGACCCTTCAAAACTCTCAGAAAGATTAATAAGACCAAATAGAATTTATAATATAATTGAATTTTATTTACCAAACAAAGAAGAAAAAGTAGGTATACTAAAAATACACTTACAAGAAAAAGGTCTAAAAATCTCAGAAAAAGCAATGTTATCTATACAAGATACTTTACTTTTTAAAAAAGGGACAGCAAGCCATATAGCTGAATTTGTACAGCAAATATATTCAAAAAAGAAAACAGAAGAGTTATTTTTAGAAGGTGATTATATTCTTACAGATGAAGAAATATTACAAATAGCCCAAAACATTAATATACCAACTCAGGATATAGAAAAAACTATAAAAATTACAAAAGACTGGATTTCACAAGTTACTTGAAAAAACCAACAACAAAGTATTTGATTTACTAGCTAATTAAAAATTATGAAAACACTAAAAAGATTTACAGATATACCAGTATCAGATGCAGATTACTTTTCTTGACTTCAAGAGCTAAACAGCTTTATTGAAAAATCAAACTGTACTAAACAAGAAGTTTTATATGCTTATGAAAAGATCTTAATTGGTAGTGATCTGGATGAATTTTGAGATAAATTATCTCAAAACTCAAACGATAATTTAAATACTAATTCAGAAGTTTATTACCAAGTAAAATATGCTATGGAAGAATTAGACACCCCTTTATGATTAATTCCAGAATTTATATCATCTAAGTTTCCAACATATCCAGAAGAAACTATTAATATATCAGAGAAAAGCCAAGTATTTAGCCCCAAAGGGATATATTTAATTAAACAATTTATATGAAAAAATAAAGATAAATTGAAAATATCTTCCATTATGTTAGATAAAAAATTATCCAAAAGAGAAGAAATATTGTATCTAAATAAAGATATGTCTGTGGAATTTATTTATACTGAAATAAAAAACCTTATTAGTTTACTAAAAAAGAAAAAATCTGAACAAAACATTGTTTTAGTAGAAATTTCTTAATTATATATTGAAAGAAGATTTCCAAAATTAGCATATATTAAAAAGTAGTTTTTTACCAATTTTCACCGAGATTTTTTGTCTTAGAATAACTAAACAAAAAATTATCTAAAAAACCTTTACCTTTATTTTGAACGAAGTAATTTTGCTGAGCACTCTGAAAAGAGTTATTTAAATAAAAAATAATCCCTTTTTTCCTAATTTTTTAGTCAAAAAATTTATTTTGATATTCTATCTATTACAGTTTTTATAGACATTTTCTCTTCACCATTATGTTCAACCTTTGTAGCATTAAAAATCCTACTATATATATCTCCTTCAAAACTATTTATATCATCTACTTTATATCAATGCCTATCTATATACTGATAGTTTGAATTATTTGATCATGTATAGATATCAAAATTTCAATTAACAGTGTCTCTGTGTAAATAAAACTCATCACCATCAGATAAATTTGAAAGATCCATACTACCAACTACAGAATTAGAACTATAAATTAAGAGATCTAAATCTATTTTTTTATCAAAATTATCAATTATATCCCTAGAACTTCAAACAAGAGCTCAAATACCCAATAAAACAAAAGACAAAATAAAAACCCCTATAATTATTCAAGCTAGAGATTCTGCTTTTTTTATTGAATTCATCATCCACGAAATAAATTTTTAAATTAACCCTATTTTTATTATAATAATTATAAAAAATGATAATAAAAAATCAAAAATATGATTAAATCTAAAAAAGCTTTTACACTCGTAGAACTCATATTAGCTATAACTATAAGTGCAATAGTACTTTTGTTTTTGATGAATTACTTAGCAAGTATTTTTGATGAAATATCATATACAAATAAAAAAACCAAATTGATTATATCTCTATATGAGGTAGAGTATAAAATAAGAACTCTAAGGCAAAAATATTTATTAAGTGATATTTTAAAAGATAACTTAGAGTGAGATTGAAGTGATATATTGATTTTAAAAACAGACCCAGGAGAACCAGAACAGTGATGATATATATTTGCTCTCATAGATAAAGATACCTTAAAAGTAGATCCAAACGGCAACATTGATAATATTTCAGAAAAAGTACTAGCCCATAGAAAAATAAGCTCTTCTGAACTTTGAGAGCTAAATACAAGCCCAGATAAAATCTATGAATATAGCTTTAACAGAGATGAAATATTTGAAGATATGATATTAAAAGATTTCCAATTAAATATATATAATTGATGAAAGATAATTGAAGTAATTATATATTCAAATATTGATTATGAGAAAGAAACAAACTGAGAAAAATACTCTGTTCTTTGAAACTTGAAAATAGAAAAAATAGTTTTTAATTTTTAGTTATCTTTATAAAGTTTATTTTATTTAAACCATTTTGAAAATTGAAAAATATAAAAAAAGCCAGTGTTTTAATGTATTCTATAGTACTCACAAGTGTTGCTTTAATTCTAGCTTTAGTAGTTATGAATAATCATGTAAGTCTTATGATAAATTCTCAAAGTATAGAAGTAGAAAAAGAGTTTTATATTAATATAAAATCAAATACAGATTCATCTAGCCAAGATGTGGTTGAAATAAACAATGACTGATGAGGATTTGTAGACAACATATCTTGTCCAGGTTCTGTTTTAGGTAGTGAACTTATAGTTATGAGTGGATCTACCAAAAGAGAAGAAATTAAATCTGCACTTTTTGATAAACAAGGACAAGTTATATGTTTAAGTGATTACAACAACAAAGATTTAGAAATTTTTTTTAATGATAATCATGATTGATTTTCCAAAGCAACCTATAATAATCAGACCATTAATCTATCTTCATGACCTGATTTCATTTGAAATTTTACCACCGATAATACAAAAATTACTATAAGTGAAGATTCTTATAATGAATCTGATTGATTTGATGATAATTTTAATAATGACAATTATCAAAGTGATGTTGAGACAAATTAAAAAGCTTTAAATTTTTTTATTATTTTTTCTCTCTAAATAGATTTTTTAATTCTTTTTCAAAATAAAATCATACATTTTTTTGTTTTTTTTTAATAATTGTGAGAGAATAAGAGTATATTATATTTATATTCTTAATTTTTATGAAAAAATTATTTTTATTATTCTTCTTTCTTTTTACTCTGTCATTTTATAATTTAGCTTTTTCAGCATCTTTAACAACTATTTATTGATGATGACCAAATGAGGGTACAGATTGTTGATCAAGTAGTGTTCCTAGAGACTCAGATACATATAAATCTTGAACATCTTATACTTGCAATACCCATAATTATTATTCAAGTTCGGATTATGAAAAAAGTACTTCCAAAGGAACTATGACTATGTGTGATGGTGAAGACAGAGTTATTTGAAAAAATTGAACAAAAATAAAATGTAGAAAATATGATGATACAAGACCTAGTATTTCAGCGACAAATTCTAGTAGTTCACGGAGAAAATCAGATATATCAATTACTTTATCAGCTTCAGATTCATGATGAAGTTGATTGTCAGTAAAGAAATATAGATGGAACAATTCAGATTGTTGGAATTGAACTACATTCAATAATTGAAACACTATAACTAAAAGTACAGATTGAAGCAGTACTTTGTATTTATGTGCCAAAGATTGAGCTTGAAACACTCAAACTTGGAACTGAACATATAGGTTAGATAAAACACTGCCTAGTGGTTATGGTTCAAATTCTAGTAGTTCATGGAGAAAATCAGATATATCAATTACTTTATCAGCTTCAGATTCATGATGAAGTGGATTATCGAAATATAAAGTTTATTCTCATACAGAAAAATATAGATATAGCCTTTGATTCACCTCAGAGTGGAGATATAGAAGTGTTTATAATTATTATGATTGAAGATATAGATGGAATAATTCAGATTGTTGGAATGGAGGTACTTATTTTAATAATTGAAATAAAATAACACAAACTTCAGACTATAATAATATACTCTATGTATGTACTAGAGATAATGCTTGAAATTCAAGAAGATGGTCTTGATATTATAGGATAGATAGAACATCCCCAATAATTAGTCATAATTATTATTACAGTAATATTTGGAGAAATGGTTCATCAAAAACCATAACCCTACATCCAAAAGACTCATTATCTGGAATAAAGACAACAAAATGGTGTCAATGAAGTAGCTGTAATCCATCAACTTGAACAATCTGAACAAACATCACAAAATATGCAAACTACAACAATACTATTAGATATCAAACTTGGGATAACATGTGATATTCTAGTACTGTATGAAGTATTAATCTAAAGATAGATAATACCAAGCCTAGTATTTCAGCGACAAATTCTAGTAGTTCATGGAAGAAATCGGATATATCGATTAAACTATCAGCATCAGATACATGATGAAGTTGATTATCATTAAAGAAATATAGATGGAACAATTCAAATTGCTGGAATGGAACTACATTTAATAATTGAAATACTATAACTAGAAGTACAACTTGAAGTAATACACTATATTTATGTGCTAGGGATTGAGCCTGAAATACACAGACATGGAGTTGAACATATAAGCTAGATAAGACAAAACCTACTACCTCGGCAACAAATTCTAGCAACTCATGGAAATACTGAAATATCACAATTAAATTATCAGCTTCAGACACATGATGAAGTGGATTATCATTAAAGAAATATAGGTGGAATAATTCGGACTGTTGGAATTGATGAACTATGTTTAATAATTGAAAATACATAGTTCAAGCTAACAGTTGAGATCATACTCTATATTTATGTACTAAAGATTGAGCTTGAAATATGCAAACATGGAGCTGAAAATATAGAATAGATAGAAATATTCCTAGTATAACTCATAATTATTCTTACAGTAATATTTGGAAAAATGGTTCATCAAAAACCATAACTCTATATCCGAAAGATTCATTATCTGGAATAAAGACTACCAAATGGTGTGAGTGAAGTGCTTGTAATATATCAAACTGAAATGTTTGAACAACCATAACAAAATATGCAAACTATAACAATACAATTAGATATCAAACATGGGATAACATGTGATATTCTAGTACTGTATGAAGTATTAATCTAAAGATAGATAATACCAAGCCTAGTATTTCAGCGACAAATTCTAGTAGTTCATGGAAGAAATCGGATATATCGATTAAGTTATCAGTATCAGATTCATGATGAAGTTGATTATCATTGAAGAAATACAGATGGAACAATTCAGACTGTTGGAATTGAACTACATTCAATAATTGAAACACTATAACTAGAAGTACAGCCTGAAATAACACACTGTATTTATGTGCTAGGGATTGAGCTTGAAACACACAGACATGGAGTTGAACATATAAACTAGACAATACAAAACCCAGTATTTGAGCAACAAATTCAAGCACAACCTGGAAGAATTCAAATATATCAATTAAATTATCGGCATCGGATACATGATGAAGTGGGTTATCATTGAAGAAATACAGATGGAACAATTCAGACTGTTGGAATTGAACTACATTCAATAACTGAAATACTATAACTAGAAGTACAGCCTGAAATAACACACTGTATTTATGTGCCAAAGATTGAGCCTGAAACACACAAACCTGGAGTTGAAAATATAGAATAGATAAGACAAAACCTAGTATTTCGGCAACAAATTCAAGCACAACCTGGAAGAATTCAAATATATCAATTAAATTATCGGCATCGGATACATGATGAAGTGGGTTATCATTGAAGAAATACAGATGGAACAATTCAGACTGTTGGAATTGAACTACATTCAATAACTGAAATACTATAACTAGAAGTACAGCCTGAAATAACACACTGTATTTATGTGCCAAAGATTGAGCCTGAAACACACAAACCTGGAGTTGAAAATATAAACTAGACAAGACTAAACCTAGTATTTCGGCAACAAATTCAAGCACAACCTGGAAGAACTCAGACATATCAATTAAATTATCGGCATCGGATACATGATGAAGTTGATTATCATTGAAGAAATACAGATGGAACAATTCAGACTGTTGGAATTGAACTACATTCAATAACTGAAATACTATAACTAGAAGTACAGCCTGAAATAACACACTGTATTTATGTGCCAAAGATTGAGCCTGAAACACACAAACCTGGAGTTGAAAATATAGAATAGATAAGACAAAACCTACTGTTAGCCATAACTACTCTTACAATGATACCTGGAAGAACTGAACAAGAACCATAAATTTATCCCCAAGTGATTCATGATGATCTGGAATAAAGACAACAAAATGGTGTCAGTGAGATAACTGTAACCCATCAACTTGAACAACCTGAACAACTATAACAAAATCTGGCAACTACAATAACACCATTAGATATCAAACATGGGATAATGCCTGAAATACAAGTAGTATATGAAGTTTTTTACTAAAACTAGACAATACCAAACCCACAGTCAGTAATAACTACTCTTACAATAATATCTGGAAGAACTGAACAAGAACCATAACTTTATCCCCAAGTGATTCATGATGATCTGGAGTAAAGACAACAAAATGGTGTGAGTGAAGCAGTTGTAATCTATCAACTTGAACAACCTGAACAACTATAACAAAATCTGGCAACTACAATAACACCATTAGATACCAAACATGGGATAATGCTTGAAATGCCAGTAGTACATGAAATTTTGTATTAAAACTAGACAATACAAATCCTAAGGCATCAGCCGACAATAATTCAGCATCATGGAAGAACTCAGACATATCAATTAAACTATCAGTATCAGACACATGATGAAGTGGATTATCAGTAAAGAAATACAGATGGAACAATTCACACTGTTGGGACTGAACCAATTTCAATAATTGAAACACTATAATTCAAAAAACAAATGGAAGCCACATACTTTATCTATGTGCCAAAGACTGAGCTTGAAACACATATACTTGGAACTGACATTACAAACTAGATAAAATAAAACCAGACAGTCTATATTTAAATTATGTACTTTGAGCCATAGAGACAGGAAGTTATGACATAACATTTAAAGCAAAAGACACATGATGAAGCAAACTAAGTAAAATAGAACTATATGAATCTGATAATCTATGAGCTTGGAAAAAGATATATACAAAAGACAATATAGACCTTAATGACAATCTTTTTGAAATGACCTACACAAAAGACAATGGAGAAAACTGACATAGATACAAACACAAAATAATAGCCTACGATTATGCCAATAACTCTACCGAACTTGAAGAAACAGATACAGTAAGAATAGTAAAACCCTTAGAATATGAAGACAATGACAATGAAACTAGAAAAACTATAAATTGATATGTTTACCCATTAGTTACAAAAAATATATTTTGGAATAACTACATAATAGAAAAATACATAGAAGACAATCCAAACAATACAGATTCTTTCAACGAAAAACTATGAGAAGTAGAAAATTGATTTATTCATTTGGAAGTTTCATGACAAGCAGAATTACAATTGATTAAGGTAGATAAAGAGAGATATAAAGAATATAGGGAATTCAAGAGATTAGAGACACTTACCTGATCAATAAATTGAGAATGATATATAAGTATTGATACTTGATGAAACCTTGAATTAAAAGATGATACGACTTGAAGTTATACATTTGATTTTAGAAGTAATGATTACATACTTATGTTGGAGAATTTAGAGACAAATAAGGTTATTAATTATAGTTTGAAATGAATAGATGGTGCTAGTTCTAAATGAATATATTTAAATCCTATAAATGATTCAAATGACAATGATAAATGATTTAAGATATTGGGTTATGATGTAATAATAAACAACAGATGAAATATTTTATGAAAAATGATTGAGATGACTAAAACGAAATAAAAACATAATAATGTTAATACAAAATAAATACAGGATAGGAATTAATAGGTTAACAGTATATGTAATTAGAATATAACAAAAGTAAAAAATCTAGCCAGGCTAGATTTTTTTACTATAATAGTATTTATTATTATATGTATCTTAAAATATATTATGCTATCTATACAAACTGGAAATCAAAATGAAATACTTAGAAAAATAAGCGAAGAAATACAAGCTAAAGATTATAAAAAATATATTAAATTAGGTAAAGAAATGATTAAATATATCAAAAACCCTAAAAATTCTTGAGTATGACTTGCAGGACCTCAAGTATGATATAATAAGAGAATAATAGTTGTGAGTTTATTAAAAAATTGGGAAGATAAAGATTTTTCTACAATTATGATGATAAATCCAAAGATATTAGACCATTCTTTAGAAACAAATGTATGTGAAGAGTGATGTTTGTCACTTCCCTGAGAAAAATGAAAGGTGGAAAGATATAATAGTATAAAAATATCTTACAAAGATAATAAGATTAAAGATAGAGTCTTAATTTTAGGAGAACTCTCCTCTAGAATAGTACAACACGAAATAGATCATTTAGATTGAATACTTTTCACTGATAAAATTTTTGACAAATAAAAATTATTTATTAAAAACTCCTTGAAATTTACAAGTTAAATTTCACTTTTTTATTTATCATTTCTTTTTAAAAAGGAGTTCTTTGAATATGGAGTATGAATTGAAAGAATTAATTTACATATTCTTGTTTGTGTTTATTTTCGGTTCTATAATAGGTTATTCTTTAGGTTGTTTTCTTGATGGAAGGATTCGAAAGAAGCGTAAACTTAAAAAATATTGACATAAAGGAATTACTCTTTACAATACCTGTGAAATACAAATTTAAAAATTTTATTTTTGCATTTTAATTTCATTTTTCTTTCCAATTAAAGGAGTATAAATATGGGAACTATATTTTTTTTGATCTTTGGCTTTCTTGTTGCCTTCATAGCTATTATGTGGGTAAAATCATTTTTCAAAAAATAATGATTTTTTGAAAATTAAAACACCCTAAAAAAAAGGAGTAAGTTATTATGTTTCCTGGAATTGATCCCCCATCATTGTTTCCAATAGTTGTTATTATTCTTTTTGCTGTAACTCTTTGTGTGTTACTTTCTAAGAAGAATCAAAATGATAACAATATCAGTGGTGTAAACCAGCCTTGAAAATTCAAGGCTGGTTTTTATATAAAAAATAATTTCTAAAATCAATGAATTTTCTTTAAATAAAAACTATTAAGCAATTATTAATATTTTTGACAACCTAAAAAACATTAAGAAGCTTTACAAAGGATTATAGAAGTATAAAATAAACAAAAATTTACTAGTAAACTGCCAAGAATGTCAAACAAAAACGAAAAATTGCTTGAACTCGTAAAAAAAAGATATACTGGAGACATAAGTTGATTTGAAGTAGATATACCAAAGGATACACTTAAAAAACAAAAAGAAGAAAATGAAACAAAAAAAACAAAAGAAACAATAGAAAAAGTTGAAAAAACAGATGAAAAATTAAGTAAAGAAGAAAAACAAAAGCTACTAGATACAGAGAAAGAATATAAAGAAGCTCTAGCTTTTCTGAAAGATGCTATATCTCCAGCTTTTCTAAAAGAAGCACCAAACTATATTCATATAAACAATACATATGCAAAAACATTTTTTGTATATTCATACCCTACATTTTTAGAATGAAACTGGCTTTCTCCTCTGATAAACCTAGATGTAAAATTTGATATGAGTCTTTTTACATATCCTATTGATTCAGCATTTGTCCAAAAATTCCTAAAAAAAAGACTGGTTCAGCTAAATTCTGAAAGAAGTATGAATGCAGATAAATGATTGATAAATGATCCTGCCATAGATGCCCAAATCCAAGATGTAGAAGAACTTAGACACAAACTTACTAGATGAGAAGAAAAATATTTTCACCTATCAATATATATAACCATATATTCTGATTCTTTAGATCAACTAGATAAAATTTGAAAAATATAGAAACCATACTTTCTGGAAGAAATGTATTACAAAAACAAGCTTACCTTAGAAGTATGCAAGGTTTTGTTTCAACCTGACCTTTTGCCAAAGATGAAATTTGAGTATACAGAAATATGTCTACATGAGGTATTTCAACTACTTTCCCATTTTCAAGTTCTACACTTTCACATGATGACGGTATATTGTATTGAGTAAATACACACAACAACTCTTTGATACTTTTTGATAGATTTAAAAGTGAAAATGCAAATATGTGTGTATTTGCTAAATCTGGTTGAGGTAAATCTTTTGCTGTAAAACTTGAAATACTAAGAAGCTTGATGATGTGAGTTGATGTAATAGTTATAGATCCTGAAAATGAATATAAAGCTCTTATAGATACTGTATGATGAAGTTATTTGGATGTATCACTAAACTCAAACCAAAGAATAAATCCCTTTGATTTACCTTTATGATTAAAAGATAGAGATGAAAAACCTGGTGATCTTTTGAGATCTGCCGTCATATCTGTACTTTGACTTATGAATTTGATGCTTGGTAAACTTGATGCTACTGAAGAATCTGTAATGGAAAAAGCTATAATAACTGCATATAGTCTAAAATGAATTACTATGGAAAATGACGATGCTACTGGTAAACAGATGCCTATAATGAAAGACTTACAAGATGTATTAGAAACTATGGATTGAGCTGGCCCTTTAGTTTTGAAACTTGAAAAATATACCAATTGAATATTTTCAGGTATTTTTAGTAAAGAAACAAATATAGATTTAAAAGAGTGACTACAAGTATTTTCTGTAAGAGATTTAAGTGATATAATGAGACCTACAGCCATGTATGTAATACTAAATTATATATGGAATAAGGTAAGATCTAGTTCTAAAAAAAGACTTTTAGTTATAGATGAAGCTTGGAATGTTATGCAACATGATGATTCTGCTAAATTTCTTTTTGGTTTGGTAAAAAGAGCTAGAAAATATAATCTAGGAATTACGACTATAACTCAAGATATAGAAGATTTCATAGCCTCAACTTACTGAAAACCTATAGTTACAAACTCATCAATCCAACTTCTTTTAAAGCAATCCAGTGCCTCTATAGATTCACTTCAAAATATATTTAAACTCACAGAACAAGAAAAATATATACTTTTAAATGCCTCTGTAGGTCAATGATTATTTTTTGCTTGAATGGAACATGTATGAATACAGGTTCTTGCTAGCTATTATGAAGAACAAGTAGTAAGTACTTCTCCTAGCTAGTTTTTATAAAAAACAAACATATATTGTACAATAAAATTATACAAAGTACAGATATTTTTTATTAAAATATAGCATTTGGATGTCTTCAAGAATAAAAAATAAAATAAAGATTATTGCTTTATAAAGGTATTTTTGGAGATGATAAAAAAGTTTTTTGTAATAAATTTGACTTTAGTTATATAAAAATTATAATTACTTTTAATTGTTAACCAAAACGATTCAAACGAACCTAATTTAGAAATTCAGATTCTAACGGTTCGGGGATTGAAGAAAAAGGTTGGGGATGAATCTGAAAAAAATCATTTCCGGGTATCGTCTAAGTAAATTAGTGCTACAGTAGTTGAGGTAGCCAAATTTAAGTCAAATCTAAATACTTAGCATACCTAATACCTGAAACCAAAATTTTTTAGATTTGCACACGGATTTTTGATCCGTGCCAGCCTCGATTGTTCTGCAGAACAATCGAGGTTTTTCTTTTTTTAACTATATGCCATGGTTTTATTTTTATAACAAGGCACTCAAGATCAGATAATGTATTGTACAATAAAATTATACAAAGTACAGATATTTTTATTAAAATATTGCTTTTGAATTTCTTTAAGAACAAAGAATAAAACAATGATTACCTCTTTACAAAGCTATTTTTGAGGGATGATGAAAATTTTTCTGCAAAAATTTGACTTTAGCTATATAAAAATTATAATATTTGCAGTTGTTCGATTCGAAATTGTAAAACAACTTGAGACGCACTTAATATCAAGAATTTAATTATTTTTGATGTGTCAATATAATGTTTGAGGATGAATAAATTATTCATAGGCATATGTTTAAGTACGAGACTGTTTCTTTATTTTTAAAACAGTCAAAAGTCAAATCTTAACAGCTTAACGTGCTGAATACTCTAACATCGACAGTTTAAATGTTGTAGGTTTGCACACGAATCTATATTCGTGTCTTGCCCCCCTCGATGGGGGGCTTTTTTTGTATAAAATCTAAAATAATTTCCTACTTTTCCTAAATTTACGACCTTATAAAACCCTAAAAATACACTTGATAATAAAAAAATTTGCATTTAATATAATTTTTATATAATCCTTGCTAAAGCTTTTTTTGAAAAACATCATTTTTTTGAAAAGTTTATTCTAAGAAGAGGTTAAGTTAAACTATCTAAAAAAATTTAGAAAAGTTTAACCTCTAACTTTAATTTGTAATCATTTTTTAAAATGGCTTGAATTTTAGCTAAAAAATTGGAAATGACTAGAATTGTCAAAGATGATAAATTTATACCTATAACTTTACTTGAAATTCCAAAATCAAAAATAGTTTGATTTAAAACTCTGGAAAAAGATTGATATGATGCTCTAATTGTTGGTTTACTATCAAAGGAATCAGAGGGAAATTTAAAAAAATGAAAAACTACTTTAAGTAAGAATGAGTTTTCAATTTTAAAGGAATTTCCTATGAGTAAAGAAGATAGCGAAAAATTTAAAATTTGAGATGAAATAAGTTTAGAAATATTAGATTGAGTTGAAAAAGTTGATATAGTTTCTAAATCAAAATGAAAATGATTTACTTGAGCTATGAAAAAACACAATTTTCATGGTTGACCTTCTGGTCATGGGTCCAAGTTCCATAGAGCACTTGGTTCTATAGGTAACAGAAAACCAACAAGGACTCATAAATGAAAAAAAATGCACTGACACCATTGAAATATAAACATTAAAATAAAAAAAGTACCTTTAGAATTAGTGAATAAAGATATTAATGTAATATGAGTTAGATGATGAGTTCCTGGTGCCAGAAATTCAATCGTAAATATATCTTTTTAATATTCTAAAATAATAAAGTTAAAATTATGGAAATTAAAGTTTATAATGATAAATGAAAACAAAACTGAACAATGCAGTTAAACGATTCTGTATTTTCTTTGGAATTAAATCAAAACATAGTGCACAGAGCTTTGGTTTATCAACTTTCTAGCTCTAGGATAAATATTGCACATACAAAAACAAGATGAGAAAGAAGATGATCAACTAGAAAAATTTATAGGCAAAAATGAACAGGTAGAGCTAGAATGGGTTCCAATAGATCACCTATTAGAAAAAAATGATGAGTTGTTTTCTGACCAAGAAATGATAGAAACTTCTCAATTTCTATGAATAAAAAAGAAAGAAGATTAGCGATAAATGTTTTACTTTCTGATAAAGTTAGAAACGAGAAATTAATAGTTCTTGATAAACTGTCCTTGTCTGAAATAAAGACAAAAAATATGAATCAAATACTTAAATCTCTACCTATTGGTGATAAAGTTCTTTTAACTTTAAAAGAAAAAGATAATACAGTATTTAAATCTGCTAATAACCTACCCTATGTAAAAAATATTTTATTGTCATACTTGAATGTTAAAGATTTATTGAAATATGATAGTTTAGTATTACTTAAAGATTCTGTGGAGGAGCTAAATTCAAAAGCAGAAAAATAATAATTTAACTAAAAGATAATGAGACTTTATAGAATAATAAAAAAACCTGTAGTTACAGAAAAGACTTCAAAAATTTGATTGTGAAGTAGTCTTTATGCTTTTATAGTTGATAAAAAATCTACTAAAATAGATATTAAAAAAGCTATATTTGAACTATATGATGTTGAAGTATCTGATGTAAACATTGTTAATACAAGAGAGAAGTTTAAATTTGGTAGAAAATGAACTCAAATAAAGAGAAAATCTGTGAAAAAAGCTTATGTTAAATTAAGAGATCCAAAAGATAAGATAGATTTTTCTATTTTGAAATAATATAAAAATATAATTATTATAAAATAATAAAAAACTTAACTATTTTACTTAAATATTTATGTGAATTAAGAAATTTAAGCCAACTACTCCGGGTAGAAGATGAATGAGTGTTGTTTCATATGATGAAATAACTACTAATAAACCTTACAAGCCCCTTACTATTAAGTTAAAAAAACATTCGGGTAGAAATAATTCTTGAAGAATAACTGTAAGGCATAAATGATGAGGACATGCTAAAAGATATAGATTAATAGATTTTTTTGGTAACGACAAAAAATGAATAGTGGCAAAAGTTGAAACAATAGAATATGATCCATATAGATCAGCTTTTATAGCTTTATTGTGTTATAGAGATTGAGAAAGAAGATATACAATTGCTCATAGCGAAATGAAAGTTTGAGACGAAATCATCTCTGATGAAAAAACTGAACTTAAATCTGGTAATAGGATGGAAATAGCTAATATTCCAACTTGATTAAAAATTTATAATCTTGAACTTATAGTTTGACAATGAGCTAGCAGTGTTAGATCAGCTTGAAGTTTTGCTACTATAGTATCTCAAGAATGAGAATATACCCAAGTTAAACTACCATCTTGAGAAATTAGACTAGTACATAAGAAATGTTATGCAACTCTAGGGCAAGTTTCAAATATTGATCATTCTCAAGTTGTAATTTGAAAAGCTTGAAGATCTAGATGGATGTGAAAAAGACCAACTGTTTTAGGTAAATCTATGAATCCTGTTGATCATCCACATGGTGGTTGAGAATGACATTCTCCAATAGGTATGAAAGCACCCAAAACTCCTTGGGGTATGCCAGCTTTAGGTTATAAAACAAGAAACAAGAAAAAAATAACAAATAGATGGATACTAAAAACCAGAAGAGGTAAACTTTTGGTGTAAATTTGAATTTTTAATCTTTAAATATAAGTAAAAATGTCTAGAAGTTTAAAAAAATGACCATATATAGATGAAAGACTATTAAAAAAAGTTGAAAAAATGAACGAGCTATGAAAAAAAACTGTTATAAAAACATGGTCTAGATCATGTACTGTTATCCCTGAATTTGTATGACATACTTTTTGAGTTCACGATTGAAGAAAACATATTCCTGTTTTTGTTACCGAAGATATGGTTTGACACAAGATTTGAGAATTTTCTCCTACAAGAACTTTTAAAGGTCATTCTTGAAATAGAAAATAATATATATTTTTGTTATTATTATATTTAACCTTAATTTTAAAACTTATTTAACCTAAAAAATGAGAGCCTACGGAAAAAATATAAGAATCTCTCCTAAAAAACTAAGAGTAGTTGCCTATATAATTAGAGGAATGGATGCTGGGGAGGCATTACAATTTTTGAAATTTGCTCCTAAAAAAGGTGCAGGAATTTTATATAAAATTTTGCACTCGGCTGTTTCTAATGCTGAAAACAACGAAGGGCAAGAATTAGAGAATCTTGTAATTGATACAGTTTCTGTAAACAAAGGGATAGTATATAAAAGATGAAAACCTATTTCTAGATGAAGAATGCATCCTATTTTGAAAAGAACTTCCAATGTAAGTTTAGAACTTCAAATAAGGTAGATATAAATTTATTACTTAAAAATTATTATTTAAGCTATGTGACATAAAGTAAGTCCTACATCCTTTAGAATACCATATATTAAAACATGGAAATCTTCTTGGTTTTCTAGTAAAAAAGATTACAAAACTGAGCTTTCTTTTGATTTAACTCTAAGGCAAATCTTAGAAAAAGAACTAACTTGAATACCTATGTGAGATGTGCTTGTTTCAATAGAGCAAGACTTTATAAAAGTTGATGTTTATACTATAAAGACGTCTCTTATAATGGGTAAATCTTGAGAAAATTTAGAAAGAATACAAAATCTTCTTACAAAAAAAACTTGAAAGAAAGTTATAATAAATGTTAAAGAGATAAAAAAACCTAGCCTGAATGCTAAGATAGTATGATTTGATATAAAAAATCAAATAGAAAAAAGAATGTCATATAAAAGAGCTATAAAACAATCTATATCTAAAAGTATGGAATCTTGAGCTAGGTGAATAAAAATTAAAATTTGAGGTAGACTTAATTGAGCTGAAATTGCTAGAAAAGAAACTTTTAAAGAGGGTAATATCCCCACGCAAACCATTAGATCTGATATTGATTATGTATCTACTAGGGCAGAAACAGTTTATTGAACTCTAGGTCTAAAAGTTTGGATATATAAAGGTGATATTTACAAGAAAAAGTCTTAATTATTTTGTGAAAACAAAAATTTGACTAAATATATAAAATTATATACTAACTTCTACATTAAAAATGTTACAACCAAAAAAAACTAAATACAAAAAAACCTTTAGGTGAAGATTAAAGTGAAAAGCTATAAGAGGTTCAAATATTGCTTTTGGTGATTATGCTATCAAAGCAACTACTAGAGGGTATATAACTTCTAGGCAAATAGAATCTGCTAGAAGAGCAATGGTTAGATTTATAAAAAGGTGATGAAAAATTTGGATAAGAATTTTTCCTGACAAAATATATACAACCAAACCATTAGAAGTACCAATGGGTTGAGGTAAATGATCGCTTGAATGTTATAGAGCTCCTGTAAAACCTGGAAGAGTTATGTTTGAAATAACTTGAGTATCTCCAGAAGTTGCAAAGGAAGCTTTTAAACTTGCTTCTTATAAACTCCCTGTTAAAACTAAAATATTAGCTCAATAATTAAATTATGAAAGGATTAAAATTAAAAAAAATTGATGATTTGAGAAAACTAGATCAAAAATCTTTGAAAGATGAAATTACTCTAAATTCAAAGAAACTCTATGAACTTCGTATGAAAAAGAGTTTGGGAGAATTAAAGCAAACACATCTTTTAAGATATCTTAGGAGATATATAGCTCTTATGAAAACTGTAGCTGTAGAAAATAATTATAATATTGGCTAATTTTGAAGTTTTCTTAAAGTTTTATAAATATTGGGAATTCTTCCTTATAAATCTTACTAAATGAATAATTTTTTAAAATATGAGAACTATTAAAGGTAGTGTCGTTAGTGATAAAGCAGATAAGACAATTGTGGTTTCGGTTGATACATATAAAAGCGACCCTAAATATAAAAAAAGATATAAAGTAACAAAAAAGTTTTATGCTCATGATGAGAATAATTCTGCAAAGATTTGAGATAATGTTACTATTAAAGAATCAAGACCATTGTCTAAATTGAAAAGATGGGTTCTTGTTACAGAACAAAAATAAATTTAATTTAATAAAATCTAAGTTTTTATGATACAAGCTGAATCTATTTTATGAGTTGCTGACAATTCTGGAGCAAAAGAAGTTTTGTGTATTAAAGTTTTATGATGATCACACAGAAGATATGCTTCAATAGGGGATTTAATAGTGTGTGCTGTAAAAAAAGCTGACCCTAGTGGTCAAGTTAAAAAGAAAAAAGTTGTTAAGGCTGTGGTTGTCAGAACTAAAAAAGAAATAAGAAGAAAAGATGGATGATATTTGAGATTTGATGACAATGCTTGTGTAGTAATAGATGACTCTTGAAATCCAAGATGAACTAGAATATTTTGACCAGTAGCTAGGGAACTTAGAACTAAATGATACCAAAAAATTGTAAGTTTAGCTCCTGAAGTTCTATAATAATTTTTTGTCTAATTTAAATATATAATTGATAACATATTTATGAAAATAAGAAAATGAGATAAAATTTTGGTACTTTCATGAAAAGACAAAAAAAAGCAGTCTGAAGTTACAAAGGTACTGAAATCTAAAAATAAAATTGTTGTAAAATGAGTTAATATCGTTACTAGGCACATAAAAAAAATGTGAGCTACACCTGGACAAATTGTTAAATTTGAAAAACCAATTGATGCTTCCAATGTAATGCTTATATGCCCTTTTACATCAAAACCAACAAGAGTATGATTTGTGTTTGTAGAAGAAAAAGGTAAGAAAAAGAAATTTAGATTTTCCAAGGTTGCTGTGAAAACTGGAGATAAAAAAGATGCTATTAGTGCCATTATAAAATAGGTTTTTGCTTCGTTTTAAAAATATTTATTTTTGCTAAATTGATAACTAAATGTCTATTAAAGAAAAATATAAAAAAGAAATTGTTCCTAAAATAAAGGAAGAATTGAAAATAGAAAATATTATGGAAGTTCCAAAACTAGAAAAAATAGTTTTGAATATGGGTATAGGTACTTTTATAAAATCTTGAGGTAAGGATTATTCTTCTTTGAAAGAAGATTTATCTTTAATTGCTGGTCAAGCTCCTACAGTAAGATATGCAAAAAAAGCAATATCTAACTTCAAGCTAAGAGCTTGAATGCCTGTTGGACTTAGTGTTACTTTAAGATGAGATAATATGTATAACTTCCTAGAAAAGCTTATAAATATTGTTTTTCCTAGAGTTAGAGATTTTAGATGAGTTAGTAGTAAAAGCTTTGATAAACAATGAAATTTTAACTTTTGATTAAAAGAGCATACTATATTTTTAGAAGTTCCACAACTAGATGTAGTAAAAACACACGGATTACAAGTAACAGTTAAAACTACAGCTAAAAATAGTGAGCATTGAATGACACTTTTGAGAGAATTAGGTTTTCCTTTCTCTAAATAATGTAGAGACTATTTTCCACGAAGATATTTAATTTTTAACACTTTTTAAATGGCTAGAAAATCTAAAATAGCTAAGGCAAATAAATTGAAAACAAGGCTTATGAGGGCAATTAGGGATTGAAGAAAACCTATAAGAGCAACTAAAAGCTTTAATGTTTGTAGTGTTTGTTGAAGAACTAGATGATATTTATGAGCTTTTGATATATGTAGAATTTGTTTTAGAGAAAAAGCAAATAGCTGAGAATTGCCAGGAGTAAGAAAATCAAGCTGGTAGTCTTGAAGTCATTTTTTAGAGATTTAACTGAAAAAAGATTGCTTGGTGTTTTAGAAGAATGAAATTTTTTTAATGAAAACCCAAAAATTTATTACTTTTTAGAAAAATAAAGAATTTAATTATTTAATTTTAAAGACTTATGATAATAGATCCAATAGCAGATTTATTGACTAGAATAAGAAATGCATATATGGCTAGATTAGAAAGTTTTGATGTACCTTTTTCTTCTATAAAAGCAAACATATTAAGAGTTCTTAAGAAGAATAAGTATATTTATAACTATGAGATAGTAGATAATCAATCTAATAAAAAAACTATAAAAGTATTTTTAAACGATGTTAGAGTTACTAAATATGTTCCTACTTTGAGAAGAATTAGTAGACCAGGTCAAAGAATTTATATATCAGCGACTGATATAAAAAAATCAAGAAATGGTAAGTGAATATTTATAATATCTACTCCTAAATGAGTTATTACTGGTTATGAAGCAAGAAGTCTAAATGTAGGTTGAGAATTACTTTGTGAAGTTTTTTAATATAAAAAAATTTATTTTTAACGAAAAAATATGTCAAGAATAGGAAAATTACCAATAGATATTCCAGATAAAGTGGAGGTTACTATATCATGAAATAATATAATAGTTAAATGACCACTTTGAGAACTTTCTTCCATCTATAGAGATGATCAAGTGGAGGTTGAAAAACAAGATAATAAAATTTTAGTTAAACCAAAGAATGATCAAAGTGGAGCTATGTGGTGAACTACTAGAGCTTTTATAAACAATATGGTTATTTGAGTAACTCAATCTTATAAGAAATCACTTGAAATAAATGGTGTTTGATATAAATTTGAGCTACAATGAAGCAGTTTGATTCTAAGTATTTGATATTCTCATAAAGTTGAAGTTCCTTTTCCTAGTAACTTAAAAGTTGAGCTAGATGAAAAAGCTAAGAACATACTTCATATATCAGGTATAGATAAACAACTTGTTTGACAGTTTGCCTCAAAAATTAGATCGAAAAAGAAACCAGAGCCTTATAAATGAAAAGGTATAAAATATGTATGAGAGCAAATTAGAAGAAAAGCTTGAAAGACTTGAAAATAATACAAATGTTTTTTATTAATTTATAAATTAAATTTCTATGTTAGCTAAATCATTGAAAAAACAAAGAAGACATACTAGAATTAGATCAAAACTAAGAGGTAGTGCATCTAGACCTAGACTTTGTGTTTTTAGGAGTAACTCCAATATATATGCTCAAATAATTGACGATGATAGTTGAAAAACTTTAGTTTCTGCTTCTGATTTGAAAATGAAAAAGGACTGAACAAAAACTCAAATGGCTTCTAAGGTATGAGAAAAAATAGCTAGTGAAGCTAAATCAAATAATATTACAAATATAGTTTTTGATAGATGAGGATTTGCTTATCACGGTAGAGTTAAAGCTTTGGCTGAATCTGCTCGTGAAAACTGATTAAAATTTTAATTACTTATATATTAAATATGGCTCAAGATTCTAAAAATTTTAAGAGATGATGAGATAAAAACCTAAAACAAAAAAAAGAGTTTAGGGAAGAACTTCTAGGTATAGATAGGGTAACTAGAGTTACTGCATGAGGTAGACAGCTTAGATTTAGAGCAGTAATGCTTCTTTGAGATGGTAAGGGTAAAGTAGCCCTAGGAATTGGTAAATCTTGAGAAGTTGTTGATGCTATTGCAAAAGCTACTTCTGATGCTAAAAAAAATATGACTCTTGTAAACATTACTAAAGAAGGTAGTGTTCCCTATGATGTAAAAGCTAAGTTTAAGGCTGCTCGAATTATGATAAATCCAGCTTCTGTTGGTACTGGAATAATTGCTTGAGGTGCTGCTAGAAAAGTTTTGATGGTTGCTTGATATAAAGATGTATTAGCAAAGAGGTATTGATCTTCAAATCTTATAAATAATGCTAGAGCAACTATAAAAGCACTTAAGAGTTTTAAATAGTCTTTTACAGTATATATATTTTACAACTTTTAATTAAAATTTATGATATCTTTAAATAATATAAAACCAAACAAGGGTTCTAGGAAAAGCTCTAAAAAGCTTGGTAGATGAAATGCTAGTTGAAAATGAACTACATGTGGTAGAGGTTATAATGGTCAAAATTCTAGATCTGGATGAGGTGTTCCTGACTGGTTTGAATGAGGTCAAACTCCTTTATTTAGGAGATTACCTAAATTAAAAGGATTTTCTAATTCTAGATTCAAGAAACATTTTAGTATAGTTAATTTATCAGATGTTGAGAAATTAGCTCAAAATTGAGTATTAGATATCAATAAAGAAGTTCTTTTGAATAATTGAATTGTATCCAATAAAAAATTGCAAATAAAGCTTTTATGAAAATGAAGCTTGAGCCAAAAGATAAATATTACTGTTGATAAAGCATCTGCTTCTGCTAAAAAATCTATTGAGAGTTTATGAGGAAATTTAGAATTGATTAATAGTGAAGATTTAGAGGCTTGAAAATAAGCCTTGTTTTTTATTTTTGCTAAGTAAAAAATTTTTCTGGTGAAAATTAACAAAAAATATTATTTTTTCTGCAGAATGTTAATTTTTTAGTATACTATTGAAATAAATCTTATATCCCACTATTATAATAGCAGATCTTACCTTAGCTCAAATTAATCTAACCTTCTTCGGCAAGACCTCACTCTCTCTGGGTAAGAACCTCACCCTCTCTGGATAAGACCTCACCCTAACCCTCTCCTTTGGAGGAGAGGGAATAGAACAAGAATATAATAAGAAGGAATAGATTATGTGATAGAATAAAATAAGTATTATAAAAAAGTATAATAATGTAAAAAATTTATTATTTTATAGGAATTAAAGAATTCTTCAGCCTTTACTTAGGAAATATACATAAAACTATTAAAGAAAAATACTTTAAAATTAATTTAATAAAAATTTAAAATGATAGAAAGTTTGAAATCTGTTTTTGAAATAGCTCATATTAGAAAAAAGATTATAGCTACATTACTTTTGATATTAGTTTATAAAATTTTGTCTGTTATACCTGTTCCTTGAGCTGATACTAGCCAACTTGCTTCTATATTTGAAGGATGAGAAAACTCTTGACTTAGCTTTTTTTCAGCTTTGATGTGAGGATGATTAACAAATTTTTCCGTTATTCTTATGTGATTATCTCCCTATATTAATGCTGTTATTATTTTACAACTTCTTTGAGTAATAGTTCCTAAAATAGGAGAATTACAAAAACAATGAGAACAATGACAAAGAATTATAACTAAATGGACTAGAAGGTTAACTTTACCTTTAGCTTTTGCTCAATCTTACTGAATGATAGTTCTTATGAATAGTTTAGCTGGACAACCTATAATTGACACCTCTGATTTTTCAGTAATATTATCTGCTATGATTATAATTTCAGCTTGAACTATGTTTTTGATGTGGCTTTGAGAGACTATGACAGAATATGGTATTTGAAATGGTATTTCAATAATAATAACAGCCTGAGTTTTAGCTGCTACACCTTGAATACTTATGGATTATGTAAACAGAGGAGACTACCCTCTTTTTATCTGAATATTTATAGCTACTTTAATTATAATATATGTTATAATCAAATTTACAGAGTGAAATAGGAGAATTCCTGTTATTTATACTAGAACAGGTAGAGAGGAAAAATCTTATTTTCCTATAAGAGTAAACCAAGCTTGAATGATACCTATAATATTTGCTGTTTCATTGGTTACATTTCCTTCTATAATTTGACAGCTTTTAGCAAATTCTTCTTCCCCTAATGCTCAAAGTGTTGCTAATTTTCTAAATACTTATTTGGATATGAATAATCCTACTTGGTCTCTTGTATTTTTCTATTTTGTACTTGTTGTAGCATTTTCATTTTTCTATGTTTCCATAACATTTAATACAGAACAAGTTGCTGAAAATATTCAAAAAAGATGAGGTTATATTCCTGGAATTAGACCAGGTAATGATACGGCAAATTATCTTTATAAAGTTTCAAATCATCTAAATCTTTTTTGAGGTAGCTTTTTGGCATTGATAGCTGTTTTACCATATATTGTTTCTTTGGTAAGATGATGAGAGACCATAAATTTTATTATAAGTGGTGCATGACTAATTATCATAGTTTCAGTAATACTTGATCTTATAAGAAAAGTTAATAGTGAAGTTAAAATGTTTGATTATTCTAAGTTTAAATAGTATTTTAAAATCTATTTTTTTCACTAAATCATAAATTTCAAAACTCCCGAGTTTTTATAAAAAGTATTCTTATCTTTTACTTTAAATAAGAAGATATTGAACTATTTTTAGTGTTTTATCTTTTGTGTTTTATAAATGACTTATTTAAAGGGTCTGTTGCAAATTAGATTTTAGCTATTAAAAAGAGAAAAAAGAGATATAATTAGATAGTAATTATATTCTAAGAAAATACCTATGTGAGAATCAAATCAAATAAGTTTTGTTATCCTAAACGAGCTAATTCCAGAAAATCATCAATATCGTAAATTTAAGAAATTGTGGAACTTTGATTGAGTAAATAAAATACTAAAAAATATAGATCTATGAAAAACTCATGTATGATATTGAGTAAAAAAATTATTTCTATGTTTACTAATCCAGTTTATGGAAGATCTATCAGATAGAGAGTTAGAGAAATATCTTGCAGAAAATTTAGCTGGTAAATGGTTTTGCTGATTTAAATTAACAGATAAAACTCCAGATTATAGTATATTCTCAAGAGCAAGAAAAAAGATATGAACAAATGAACTATCAAAGATATTTGAAGATTTAAAAAATCAATTATCAAATAAGGGGTATATGAGTGAAGTGTTTACATTTGTAGATGCTTCTCATTTAGTTACTAAAGCTAATTTATGGGAAGAAAGAGATAAATGAATAAAAGAATGATATGAAAAAATGAATAATGAAACTCTTCCAAAAGTTGCTAATGATAAGGAAGCTAAAATTTGATCTAAGTGAAAAAATAAATTTTGGTATGGATATAAAAAACACGCTAGTGTTGATATGCAATCTTGAATGATAAACAAGATAGCTATAACTCAAGCTAATGTAACAGATGCAAAGTGAATGAAACATGTATTACCAAATTCATGAGCAGTATATGCTGATAAGTGATATTGTATTTGACCAGCTATATTATCATCAAAAAAGAAGTGATTACATTTATGTGCAATAAAGAAGAATAATATGAAAGAGAAGGATAAGGATAAAGATAGATTTTATTCTAAACTTAGATCTCCTTATGAGAGAGTATTTTCAAAAATGAATCATAGAGTGAGATATAAATCTGTAGTAAAAAACCAGTTTACTGCATTTATGGAAGCTATATCTTTTAATCTCAAAAGATTGGTTGTATTAGAGGAAATCCCAATAGCTTAGATTAGTTTCCTTAGGTGGATTTTGTCTAAAATCCTAAATTATATATAAAAATGGCTATAATTTAACAAAAAATAGATGAATTTTATAAATCTTTCATCTATTTAGTACTTTTCTTAATTAAAACTCTTTTTAAAATCAAAACGCAACAGACCCTTAAACTAATTTTATCTTTATAAAATTTAATCAATATAAAAACTCTGTTTTTACTTATATAAAGGTAAAAAATAAACTATAAAGCATAAAAACTCGGGAGTTTTGAGATAAATTTTTTGACAAAATATTTTTTATATATATAATGTAAAAAGTTTTAGAATATTTAAGTTTTTAAATTTAAATTATATTCAAAAACTAAGGTGTTTTCTTCTTTGTATTACAAGTTTTGTTTTGCATAGAATGAAGTTTTTATATTTTCCATTCAATTTTTATAAAGGAGTAAGATATGGGAAAAATATTTATGTTACTTTTTGGATTATTATACATTAATTCTGTTCATGCTTTTGAAATCAATTCATTTTATTCAAATGCTGCGGATGAATCTTTTCAATCAAATTTTGAAGAAGATAATTCTGGGGGCTTTTGGGTAGAGTATGCCTCGAGAAGTTTTACAGCAAGTGTAGGTGTTGATAGAGCAATGTTTTGGATAGAAGATAGTACATATTTTAAAATGTTAAAAGAATCTTCTAGCATTGATAATATTGATTTATATTCAAATGTATATCATAATACTTCTATTTATCCATATAGGTATAAGCTTGGTGTTTACCCGTTTAAAGGAGATATAGTTCAATATTCACCAATCAGTAAATCAGATTATAAGGTGAATATTTATTCTTCATATTGGGATTTTTTAGCCGATAACAAATCAGGTGAAGATTACATAAATAAAGAAGATATATGCGAAATTTTGGAAGTTAGGAATTATACTCGAAAAGGGAGAGAACAAGTAATTGCTGTTAAGATTAAATGTTTATCTTTGGACGAATTGAAGGCTAATCATCCTTAAGCAAAAGAGGCAGGTTAAAACCTGCCTCTTTATCTTTTTAAAAACTCAAAAATCTAAAAAATTTTTTGACAAAATATTTTTTATGTTTATAATGCGAACAAGTTTTAGAATTATTTAAGTTTTCAAATTTAAATTATATTCAAAAACTAAGTTGTTTTCTTCTTTGTATTACAAGTTTTGTTTTGCATAGAATGAAGTTTTTATATTTTCCATTCAATTTTTATAAAGGAGTAAGATATGGGAAAAATGTTTATTGCAATTATTTTTGGATTATTATCCATTGGTTCTGTTTGTGCCTCCGAATCTAACTTGCATGAACTAAATTCTACATCTGTGGAGTCTGTTCAAGGTCAAATTGCTAAACTAGAACTTGCCCTTAAACATGTCAGACTGAACCAGCTCAGATTGAAACAGCACAAGTTGGATATTCTTAAGCTGGAAGCGGAAGTGAAAGCTCTTTGTTTTCGTAAATGTAACTTCAGGGAGAAATAAATCTAAGTTGTTGCTGTCAAGCTTCGTTGAAGTATAATGAAGCCATTGTGAGCTAATAATCCTTAAATAAGAGAGGCAGGTTAAAACCTGCCTCTTTGTCTTTTTAAACTTTTGTTTTTTTAAAAATAAAAGTTTTTTTGATTTTTTCTGTCTAATCATTAATATAAAAATCGCTTTAGAAATTTTTGAAAGTTAAATATTTTTTTAGAAAAAATTATTTTGATAATTAAAGGATTAGAATTTAGAATTAACTTTTTAAACTTATATAAAAGCATTTAATGGAAAGCTTTAAAAATTAACATATTAATAGCTTTTTCTTAAGGAGACAAGATATTTATAAAATATTTAAAACTTATAAAAACTAGTTTTAAACAAAGACAAAAAAAGTCTATAAACTAAAATCAAAAAACTAGTTTTATACAACTAATTCAAATACATTTTTCGTAATTTATCTATTATTTTATACTAGAAATATATAGAATTAATTGAATATTTTTATAAATTAATTTTTTTAATTTATAACAAATTTTTTTATGCAAATATGATTATTAATCATCTCTGCTATATTTTGAGTAGCTATTTCATCAGTATTTTTCTTTTTATATGAAAACTCAAAAATTAAGCAAAAAAGAAAAGCATGAGATGATATGTTGGAAAATTCTAAAAAAGAATCCAATCAAATTTTAACCGATGCTAGGAAGCAATCTAGTCAAATTCTAACGGATGCTAGAAAACAAGCAGACTCTATTGTCAGAAAATCTGAAAAAATAGAAGAAAGAATACTTGAAAGAGAAGAGAAAATAGAAGAAAAACTAGATATAATTGATAAAAAAAGAGAAGAGTTATCTATTTGAGAAGAAAATTTAAAAATAGAGATAGATAATTTAAAAAACAAAGAAATAGAGCTTGAATGAAAATTATCTGAATTATCAAAACTTAGTGAAGAGGAAGCAAGGGATCTTTTCTTAAAACAAATAGAAGAAAAATATCAAAATGATGGAATTGAAATTATAAAAAAATATAAAAAGAAGCTTGAAGAAAATAAAAAAGAAGAAGCAAGGGAAATTATACTTAAGTCTATACAACAATATGCTTCTGATGTTACAAGTGAAGTTACTACTACAGTTATTAAAATACCTAGTGATGATATAAAAGGTAAGATAATTTGAAAAGAAGGTAGAAATATAACTACATTTGAAAAAGAAACTTGAGTATCTCTTATAATTGATGATACACCAGATACCGTTTTTATTTCTGCATTTGATTTGTACAAGAGGTATATAGCAAAAAAGTCTTTGGAAAAACTTATTGAAGATGGTAGAATTCAACCTGCTAGGATTGAGGAAATAGTAGCTAGCACTATGCAAGATGCTGAACTTTTATTGAAAGAGTTGTGAAATAAAATATTAGATGAGCTTAATATAGAAAATATACCTGATGAAATAATTCCTATAATAGGTAAACTTAGATTTAGAACTAGCTATGGACAAAACATATTAAAGCACTCTAAAGAAACAGCTATTATAGCAGAGAATTTAGCCAAAGATTTATGAGCTGATCCAAAAATAGTAAAAATATGAGGATTGTTGCATGATATAGGTAAGGCATTAGATCAAGAAATAGAATGAACTCATCCTGAAATATGATGAAAATTATGTCGTAAATATGGTTTGAAACCTCAAATTATTGATATGATAGAAAATCATCATTGAGAGCAGTTTTCCATATCTTTAGAAGCTTCAATAGTACAGGTAGCAGATGCTATATCATCTGTTAGACCATGAGCAAGAAGGGAAGCTATAGAGCAATACATAAAAAGAGTTCAAGAAATGGAAGCTTTAGCAAATTCTTTCCCTGGTGTTAATAAGGCTTATGCTATAAGTGCTGGTAAAGAAATTAGAGTATTTGTGGACTCAGATACTATTTCTGACCTGGATGCTCAAAATACAGCAAAAGCAATAGCTGAAAATATACAAGAAGAATTATCTTATCCTTGAGAAGTTAAGGTTAATTTAATAAGAGAGATGAGAGTTATAGAATATGCTAAATAGTTTTTATAATTAAGCATAGAATATGAATGAAGAAAGGATTGAAAAACTATTACATAATATAAACAAAAAAACAAAAATACTTTATCTATTTTTGATATGTATTTTATCTGTATTTACAGTTTTAATAATAAGTTTTTTTGTTACTATCAATAATATTTCATGATGAGATTTACAGTTTAACAAAGAAAAATTTGAAGATATATTGTATGAAAAGATAAGTGATAAAATTGTTTCATATATTGAGCCACTTATTAAAGAAGGTATAGAAAGGGATTTTGAAAAGTCATCTTCTATGAATATTGATAAAGATAAGCTTTCAAAAGAGATATATAATGTAGTATTAAATGAAACAATAAATACTATAAGGCCAATAATTAGAGATAATATAAATAAGCAGGTAGGTGGTATGGAAACATGAATTGATCAGGATGCAATTGAAAAAGAGATTATAAAAACTATTGTTCATGTTGTAAAAGAGGAAACTACTACTTTTATCAGAAATAGTATACCAAGCTCAATAGGTGATTGAATTAGAGGTATTTTTAGGTAAAAAATTAAATATTTAAAATTTAATAACTTTCAATTATGTATTCTTGAAACGAACTAAAGGTGGGTAAGAGATTTATAATGGATTGAGATCCCTATGAAGTTATAACTTATTCTCAAAAAGTAATGGGTAGAGGATGATCGATAATAAATATTAAGGCAAAAAATTTAATAACTTGAGCTAGTATTCCAAAAACTTTCTCAGATAAAGATAGTTTTCCTCCAGCTGATATTACTACAAGTACTTATGATTATTTATACAATGAGGGGCAAACTTATTATTTTATGAATATGAATACTTATGAGCAAGTAAGTTTGGATAAAAATGTATTGTGATGAGCAGAATTGTTTATGCAAGAATGAGATAAGGTTTTGCTTCAAGAGTATAATTGAAATCCTATAAATGTTAGTTTATGAGCTACTTGTGTTCTTGAAGTTATAGAAACTCCACCTTGAGAGAAATGAGACACAGCTACTTGAGGGAAAAAACCAGCAACTATGAATACTGGTTTTGTATTACAGGTTCCTTTGTTTATAAATATAGGTGATAAATTGATAATTGATACGAAAACGGGTGAATACAAATCTAGGGCTTAGAATTTTGTTTGAAAGTTTAAATTTACTCTTTCAATAAAAAGCTTAAATTGTATATCTTATTTAAATTGGCTAATTTTTACAAAGACCTAAAGCCCTCTGTTGACAAGATACTGATAAATTTTATCAGTAATCTAAAATCTAACTTCAAGACTTCTTGATATCTCTTTTAAAATTTCATCAGTTCATATTTTTTTATGTGAAGATACACCAAAAACTTTTTGTCAAAAAAGTTTTTTTTCTGTATCAGATTTAGCTTTTTCTATTTCAGATTTACTTAATCTATCAATTTTAGAAAGTAGTATTATAATAGGTATATTTAGCTCTTGAATATAATTAAACATGTCTATATCTTTCTCTTGTAATCCTATTTTTGAATCTACTAGAAGTATAATATTTTTTATAAATTGTTTTCTTTCTCAAATATACCAAGAATTAATAGCATCCAGTTTTTCCAAGGTTTCTTTTCATAATTTAGCAAATCAGTATCATGGTAAATCTGTAAAATAATATTTTTTGTTTACCAAAAAAATATTAGCAGTTTTAGTCTTTCATGGTTTCTTGGAAATTTTTACCAAATCTTTCTTGTTTAATAAACGGTTTATGATACTTGATTTTCATACATTTGATCTTCACACAAAAACAACCTCTTTTCTTTCATCAAAAAAGACTTTATTATCATCTATGAATACAGATTTTAGAAATTCAGCACTTTTTATTTTCATATTTTGATTAATGAACTAAAATATGTTATTATTATAGAGTAAAAATAAAAAAACAAAAATAACTATTTTTAAACCAACACAAAAATATGGATGAAAAAATACAAATAAATCAAAAAATAAGAAATAATGCTATTATAGCTTATCTTTTTATATTCGTGAATATATTGTTTTTATTCAGTAAAAATAATAGTTTTTTAAATAGTGAATTTGTAAAATCCCATACAAAAACAGCTATAATGATTCATATATGATTTTTGATAAATACAATTATATTTGCATATTATTGACTATGATTTTACGGGGAAATTATGGGATATACTATAAGTGATATAATAGCTATTGTAGTTTATCTTGGTCTTTTTGTTCTTATGTTATTAGCTATGTACAAAGCTTACTGTGGTAAATTTTTTATTTTGACACAGGTTATGGATTACAAAAACCATAAAAACCTTTTAGATATAGATTCAAGCTGAAGTTTTGATGAGAAAAATAAAGTAACTCTTATATTTTCAAGAATACCTATTTTAGGTTTTTTAATACTTCCTTCTTACAAGGAAAATAAATTAATAGAAAACAATACAAAATTTAACCTTATTTTCACTGGCACTATAATTTTTTTATATGTTTTTTGAAATAACAACTTAGCAAATTTCCTTCTTCTTATTTATATAATATTTATGGTTTATAGTTCTATAAATATTTTTGTGAGAAATGAAGTTATAAATATAAAACTTGATAAATTTCCTTTTCCTAGAGAGATTTTAAACTATTTAAAGGTATCTTTTGTATATCTCTATAATTATATTAATTCAAAAAAAGAGTTTAGAGATTTTGAATCTCTTTTTAAAAATTTTTCTGATGCGGAGAATAAAAGAAGTCAGGTTGAATTAAAATTTTTGAAAAGTCTTGAAAACTTCAAGCTCAATAAATACTTAGTTTATATTCCTTTGATAAATTTTATATCTTTGTTTAACTTAAATTCAAAACAAAAAAATCATATAATAAATGGGTTTTTAATAAGTATTTCTTTTATTGTTTTGGCCTTGATTTATTCTTTTGATAATAAATACCAGTTATTTTTGTTAATTCCTTTATTTTTTGCGATATGAAATCTCAAAGCTTGAAACCTTAACTATAAAATACCTTTTTTATATGATATATTCTTGATTTTTGTTAAAATAAAAGATTTTATATTTTCTTTGTTTTTCAAATTAAAAAAGATTAAAAATACTGAGAAGGAAAATAAGTTAAAAGTTAAAAGTTAATAAGTTTTAAAAATTATTTTAAAAGAGATAAAGTCAATCTTTATCTCTTTTTTGTTACTTTTGTTTGGTTCATATAAAATAATTATAAACTATCTCAAATACATATATACTTCAGATGCACTCGGTCATGAATTTGCTCAGGCACACCGGGATGATCAGTTTCACCTTGGTCAAAAAAGTACAGTATGATTAGAAATCCGATGTACATGATCTCCCACAGATTTTCAATCTGATGTTGTAACACTAGACCAAGAGTAATTCCGACCACTTGTTTTATTTAAGTTTCAGGTAACACAATCATCATTTTTAAACTCAAAATTTATTATTTTCTCTATTTCTATATCATTTGCATCTCCAGTTGTGCTATTCCGTCAACAATATCACCATGATTCATTTTCTATATGGTCAACATAATCTCTAAGTGCTAGTTTTAAATCAGATTTATGTCAATGTTCATCTCCACATTGTTTAGTCCAAAGTTTTTTAAATCTAAAAGCATATTTATCATTTATTCAGCTTCTTTTATATGAATAAAATAATTCATCAAAATTTTCTACTAAATCTCAAAGTTCATTTACATAGTACATAGATGAGCTATATTCAGTATATCTAGTCCATCATCAACCATAAAGACTCATATTACAATGTACTATAAAAGCTTTTTCTCATCTGGGTTTTATAAGATAATATCAATCTTTTCATTCCAAGCTTGGTCTTGAATCTATGAGTTCTTTACAGTTGGCTCATATACCTCAAGCATCTTTTATTCATTCTAATACATATAAAACTTCTGAGTTTCAAACCAATTTAAGGTCGTTATTTATATAAGATACATAAGGGGTTGAAACAGAAGAAATATCAATTTCATCTATTCATAGTTCTTGAATTGGTTTATTTAAATCATCTCAAGTTCATGTCATTATTCATAAATCTTTTCAATCTACATAAGGATAAATTGAATCATAATCAATCGCATTGGTCTTTGAAACTGTTTCCTTATAAGTAATTTTATCTTTATTGTTTTCTAAAAAACTCATAAGCTGAAAATTTTTCCTATTTGAATCTAAGTAATATGAAAATGGAGTTCAATTTTCGGGATCCACTCAATCTCAGCTATATTTTATTTGAGTTATTGATTCTTCTCATAAATAACCTTGATATGCTATATAATCTGTATCATTTTTTATGCTTACTCTTTCATCTGGGTAAGGTAGTCTGTTGAAAACAGAATATATTTTTAAAGATTCAGAGATAGCTCTTAGTTGTGAAATTCTATTTGTATCTCTGACTCAAGATAGGTGAGAAGTATAGGATGAAAATCATATCATTGATATTGTAGTTAAAATTATTATAACTATCATCAACTCCACAAATGTAAAAGCATTTAATTTTTTATGCATTTTTTATAAATTTAGAAATGTATTTTATTTCTAATATGCTATACTAAAATTGAAAAAAAGCAATTTATCATATAATCTATTAATATCAAAAATTAAAATTGAACGAGAAATGACAAAACCTTTAATTACAAAAAATAAAACTGAAATTATTGATGAGATTTTGAAACTTTGAGTCTCTCATGCTATAAAAAATAGCAGTGACTTTTCCAAAAGAGATTTTCATAAGCTAAAAAATGAAGTTTACAAAAAATATGGTATTAAAAAACCTTTACAATCAATAGAATTAATTGAAAGATACGATGAGCTTATAGCTGATTCTAGTTTGGAAGAAAACCTATTTTTTAAAAAAGTTTTAAGAAAAAGATGAGTCAGAAGTCTTAGTTGAGTAAGTGTAATTTCTCTTTTAACTAAATTTTTTTGATGTCCTGGTAAATGTGTTTATTGTCCTACATTCAAAGGTTTACCAAAATCATATATTCCAAATGAACCAGCTGTACAAAGAGCAGTTTTGAATAATTTTGACCCTATTATGCAAATACATAATAGACTAAGAGCTTTAGAAATTACAGGTCATAAGATAGATAAAAATGATGTGAGAATAATTTGAGGTACTTGGTCTTTTTATCCTTTGGAATATCAAGAAATGTTTATAAAAGCAATTTATGATGCTTTTAATACATATGATGATATGAAACTGTATTTGGAAAAAACTAATTATGATAATGATAGATTTGCTACATTTAAACTTAAAGAATGATATAAGGCAAAATTATCAAAAGATTTACAGGAAGCAAAACATATAAATCAAAAATCAAGACTTAGGGTTGTATGAATAGCAATAGAAACTAGACCGGATTGGGTTAATTTGGAAGAGTTAAAGAGACTTAGAAATTATTGAATTACAAGAGTAGAACTTGGATATCAAACTACAATTGATGAAATAAATGAGTTAAATAAGAGATGACATTGAAATAAAGAAAGTATAGAAGCAACAAAAATGTTAAAAAATGCTTGATTCAAGGTTGTTGCACATATGATGCCTAATTTGCTAGGTTCTAATCCCAGCTTAGATAAAAAATCTTTTAAAAAAATCTTTGATGATTCAGAGTTTAGACCAGATGAAATAAAAATATATCCTATGATGGTTACTGATAAATCAGAACTTACAGATATATGGAAAAAGGGGTGATTCAAAGCTTATGATGATGATACATTGATAGATCTAACGGCTGAATTACAAATGATGATCCCAGAATATGTTAGACTTAATAGAACATACAGAGATATACCTTCTTCTGAAATACTTGAATGAAGTAAATTGGCAAATTTGAGACAGCTTGTAGAGAAAAAAATAGAAGAGAAGTGAAAAAAATTAATGGATATTAGACACAGAGAAATAAAAGAGTGAAAAAATGATCCCAAAAAAGCTATATTAAATATTTTTAGTTATGATGCATCTGATTGACAAGAACATTTTTTGACTTTTGAAGATCCAAAAGACAGGACGATTTTTTCTTTATTAAGACTTAGACTACCTTCAAAATATTCTTTTAAAAAAGAACTTAAAAAATCAAAAAATAATCAATTAGATATTACAGATGTTTTTCCAGAATTAGATTGATGTAGTATTATAAGAGAGCTTCATAGTTTTTGAGAACAGTTAAATATTTGAGAGAAAGGGGAGCATTTTTGACAACATATATGATTTTGAAAAAGGTTAGTAAAAGAAGCTGAACTTATAGTAAAGCAAAATTGATTTGAGAAAATGGCTGTAATAGCAGGGGTATGAGTTAGAGCTTATTATGAAAAATTATGATATGAGTTAATTTGAGAGTATATGGTGAAGGATTTGATTTAGAAATACTTGATTTTGTATTAAACTAATTTACAAGTTATTTTATATAACAAACTAAATAAAAAGTATCTTTGTTTTAAACTGAGGAGCTTTTTTAAAAAAGAGGAATTTTTCACAAAGGCAAAAGGTTAAAGCTCTCTGTTGATGAAAAATAAGGGGCAAAAGGCTAAAGCCTTCTTTTGAAGGGAAATAAAGAATAAAAGGTTAAAGGTTAGTCTTGCTCGAAGCCTTAAGTACAAAGAGCTAAAGTTCTCTGCCTATAAGAAATAAAATGCAAAAGGCTAAAGTTTTCTGTTCACGAAAAATAAATGACAAAAGGCTAAAGCCTTCTGTTGAAGGAAAATAAAGAATAAAAGATTAAAGGTTAGTCTTGCTCGAAACCTTAAGAACAAAATGCAAAAGGCTAAAGCCTTCTGTTGAAAAATAGTAAAAAGATTACTTTTTCTGCAGAGTTACCTTGAAAAATATATTTAAAAGTTATAAAAAATATAGTTAGGATATTATCTATTAGTACTTTAATGTAATGTAAAAATGATTAATTAGCGTTCGTCAATTAAAAAATTCTAAAAATTAATGTCCTGTTAATATTGTAAATATAAGGTTAGCTTGTAAATTTTATAACTAACCTTTATTTTTATGCAAAAAACAATATGCAAACTTCTTTTATTGGTATTTCTTTTATGAAATACCAACATACAAATAATTTATGCATCTGTTCAATCAGAAAAAGCTCAAATAGAGCAAACTAGGCAAAAAACAGAAAAATTTCTAGAAAAAGTAGAAAAAGTCTTAGAAAAAGCAACTGATAAAATGGAAGATGTAATAAAAGATGAAGAGTTGCAAGAAAAACTAGAAGAAAAAAAAGAAGAAATAAAAGAGACTTTAGAGGAAGCTCAAGAACAAATACAGAAAGAAAAAAGTACAAAAAACATCAATAAAATAGCCCAAGATACAAGAAAGAAAGTTGTTTTAAAAGCTGTATCAAGTCTTAGTAAAGATACTAAATTATCAAGCTGAATAGATGAGGATATAGCACCAAGTCTAAGAAAGAAAAAACAAGCTTATGATACACTGAAAAATTCGCTAAAGCAAGAAAAAAACTATACACTTATAGTAGAAACAAACAAAAATAAAAATCATGTAAAAAATATTTTTGAAAAATTCGAAGAAAAAACCAAGATAAATTACCTTTATAATAATTGAAAACAAAAATATTATGAGATAACACTACCAGAAAGTTGAATATTTGTAGAAGAGATATTATGACAAATAGAAATATGAAAAATTCCAGAAAATTTTTTAAATATAAAAATAGTAAAACCAGAAATATATTCTATAAACCAAAGTTCGTCCAAGTCTGAACAATCATCACTCCCGACTCAATCTGAGGAGACCTCACCCCTAGCCCCTCTCCTTAAAGGAGAGAAGGATATATGAAGAGTGTTAGAAAAAGATGAAGAATTTTTAAAAAGAAATAAAGAAATTCAAAATAAACTAGGTTTGGAAAATTTGGAAAAAACATGGGGTATAAGAAAATATAATCCTATAAACTACCTTTTAAAACTAGAAAAACAAACAGAAATTTATCAAAAACAAAATAATAAAAAAATAAAAATAGCCATAATAGATACTTGAATAGATTCAAATCACCCAGATCTAAAATGACAGGTTCTAAAATGACAAAATTTTATAAATCCAGAAAAAGACACTCAGGATGACCAATGACACTGAACTCATATAGCTTGAACAATATCATCAAAATTAGATTGAAAATGAATACTTTGAATAAATCCCTACAGTAAAATAATTCCACTAAAAATATGTGATAAGAATTGATTTTGTCCAAATTATGCAGTAATAAAGGCACTAGAATATATAAAAGAAAATGATATAGATATAGTAAATATGAGTCTTTGATGAAGATGAAATCCTAACAGTAATCCAATATGTGATTGAATAAAATCAGCAACTAGAAACTGAAAAATAATTGTATCAGCTAGTTGAAACTGAAATACTGATACAAGAAACTATATTCCATGATGATGCGAGGAAACAATATCAGTAGCAGCAATAGATGAAAGTAATACCAGAGCAAGTTTCTCAAATTATTGAGACAAAGTAGATATAAATGCTCCATGAGTATCAATATATTCAACATTCCCAACAAATAAATGAAACTATAGGAGATTAAGCTGAACAAGCATGGCTACTCCTCATATAGTATGATTAATATCAATAATAAAAAGCTACAAACCAAATCTTACAACAAAACAAGCTAGGCAAATATTGCAAGAAAATTCTACAAGTATTATAACAGAGTCAAATAAACCAATTTCCAAATTTGCCAGCTTAAATCAAATAATATCTTCACTAGAATTAAGCTTAGTTGAAAGGGAAAAGTTGAAAGTTGAAAGTGAAGAAACAGTTGAAAATGGAATAGAAGAAAAGAAAAGTGAATTAGAGGAGAATAAAGGTAAAGAAAATGAAATTAAAAAAGAAGAAGATAAGGAAGAAATTAGTGATGAAATTAAGCAAGAACAAGAGACTGAAGAAAAAGTGGAAGAAGGGAAGATAGAGGAAGGAAAAGGAGATAATTTACAGGAAAATAAAGATGATGCTTTAATAGTTGAAAAAATAGAGTTAATAGAAAGTAGTAAATTTCTTGAAGAAAAAAAAGAAGATACAGAACAAAAAATAGAAGAAAATGAAGCTACACAAGAATCTGAAAATACAAAACTAAATCCAATTTTACTAAATTTTTTAAACTCTAAGGAAAATTTAGAAATAAATCAAAATTACAAAGAAAATAAATCTATATTTACATATGGAGAATTAGAAAAATTAGAACTAATAAAAGAAGAATCAAAGAAATTTGATGGTATTTTTTGAGACAGGTATTTTGATGAAAATGTAGAAATAAAAAATATAGAAATAAATGATATTTGAAATACTGAATTAAATAGTGAAAAAATAACGCACTGAATACCTGTGTGAAAGGATTTTAACTATAAAGATATATCTCAAGATTTTTATGAGAATGAAGAAATAGAAGAAAAAACTTTTTTAGAAAATTCTCCTGAGCTTGAAAATAAAATGCAAGAATTGTATATAGATTGAGCAGAGAAATGAGTAGAAATAAATAATAATCAAAAACAAGATCTTAAAGATTTGTTTTTAGAAGAATATGAGCTATGAAAAAAGGAAGAAAAACTAGAAATAAATGAAGAAGAACTAGGTTTAGAATGATTTAAAAATGTGGAAATTGAAATAGAAGAAAAAATAGATGAATTGAAACATACAAAAGAATTGTATATAGATTGAGCAGAAAAATGACTAGAGATAAATAATACTTGAGAAAATAATGGTTTATACACAGAAGAAAACTTCCAAGAGTTAGAAGTAAAAAATTATAATCCAAATGAGATTATAAATGGTTTTTCATGAGGTTTAGAATTATGAGAAAAGCTAGAAAACAAAGAAGTAAAACTAGAGAGAATAAATGACTTTTATGATAAGGAGTTGATTATAGAAGAGGAAAATTGAATAAAAATAAATAATTTAGATGAAAATATTTGAAATGATGAAAAAAGTAGTATAGAGTTCCTCAAATTTGAAAAAATAAATGAAAAAGATAATCAAGACGAAGAAAAATTGAGCAGTGAAGAAGAAAAAGAAATGCTAGATTATCTTAAAAATAACAATTCAGAAATATGAGAGATAAAAAAAGAAGAAATAGAAATTATAGAAAATTACGAGGATGGCTGACTTGAAATAAATAATTTTTCTGATGGTTCTAAGAGTAACTATGAGTTAGAATTAAGTGAAGAAGAGCTAGAAGAATTAATGAAACGAAATGAAGTAGAAGAAATAAAACCATGAATTATAAGTCAAGAAGAGTTAGAAGAAATAGAGAAAAATAGTTTTTTAAATGATGAAACATGAAATATAGAAATAAACAGTCTTTGAGAAGATAATCTAGAAGATAAAAATCAAGAAAAAGAATTATACATAAAAGAGTTTGAAGAAAATGAAAAAATAAAAGAAGAAAATGGAGATATGTTAGAAGAAAACGATGATTTATGAGAGGAATTAATTATAGAACCTGAAACATTTCAAGAAGAGCAAACAGATTGAATTAGTATAAATAGATACCTTCCTACTAAATATAAAAGTATAACAGTTTGAAATTATTATTTTGTTCATTCATACAAAAGAATTCAAGTATCAAATCCTAGTTTAGTAGAAATAAAAAAAATAAGAAGGTCATTTCGTATATATGCTAGAAAAGCTTGAAATGTTACTATAAAAATAACAGATCCTCGTCGTAGCCATACAGATCATAAAGTCAGTCTTAGTATAAAATGAATTCCTGTTTTTGATAGAAGCATCAATGTTTGAAAAAAACACTCTGAGAAATTACCGGCTACTTGGATATATAGATATGAATTATCGGATAGGAGCTTAGCTAGTTTTTCTAAAGGAGGTGACTATTATCATTTACTTACAAAAAAAGTTGGAACTTTGTATGTAAAAATTAAAAATAGACAAAATATACATATATATACTCTAAAGTTAAACATAAAACCTGTAGAAATTAAAAATATTTCATTACAAGAATGAAAGAATTCAATAGTAAATCTAAAAAATGCTCGAAACCATAAATATGAAGTATCTAATAATGATATAATAAGTATTTGAACTAGAGAGGATCAATATATTTTAAGTGCAAAAAAAGTTTGAACTGTAAATATTAAAGTATCAGATAAAAATTGATATTTACAATATATATTAAAGCTTACCATAACTCCTCCACCTACATTTGAAATAGAAATTTATAAATGACAAGCATACAAAAGATACCTAAAAAAAGCTTACAGCGAAAATTACTCTATATCGAGTAATAGTTTGGTAGATTTATCTAAGGGATATCGCGATTTCACAATAAGAGCAAAAGAAATATGAACAGCATATATAAGAGTATCAAATAAATATATAATTAAACTAATAATAAAACCAGCCCCTGAGGTAATACAATATGATTTAAATATTAAACAATGAGAATACTCTGATTTAGTAGTTAAAACTAATTGAAGGGATCTTAAATTTTATTATGACAGGCTAGATGGTTGAGAAATAGAAACACATCAAAAAAATTGGGATATAAAACTTTTATGAAAAACCCCCTGAAAAGTAAGATATAGAGTATATGATCAAAATATACATCTATATACTATAGATATAATGGTGCATCCAAAAATAGAAGAAAAAGTATTTGAGGTATATAATTCAAAGAGGAAATGTATAGAAGTATGAATAGAAACTGAATATTCCACGAATAATGAAGAATTAGCTGAATTAGAAATATATGAAAAAGGTTATTGTATTACATGAAAAAAGGATTGAGAATTAGAATTATATGTGAAAACTAGGTGATATCATGTTGCTAATCATAAAGTAAAAATAATACCCTTACCAGAACCAAAAATCCATACTCTAAACATAAAAGAATGAACATATATAAATATATATTGAATAGGTAACACATATTACAGCTATTCAGTTGAGTGAGAACATAGTGTAAAATCAATGTCTAAACTTGAATACAATCATTATTTTAAAGTAATGAAATTTAGATGAAACCTATTTTGAAAGATAAAATATTACTTATCAGGTGGTGATTGAGTAGTCAGGCACATATTAGATATAAATATAATAACAGATCCTCCAGAAATAGAAACAAGAACAATTTATCAATGAGATGAAATACTAGAATATATTTCACCTTGACACAAAATAACCAGTAATAACCATTTTACTAGTATAAAAAGAAGACCTCATGATAAAAAAACATACATAAGATGACAAGTATGATGAGAAACAGAAATTTATGTAAAAGATTCCTTATGAAGAAATAAAAAGACCTATAAAATAACAATAATACCTAAACCCCCATTTAAAAAATACAAAATAGAAATGGAGGTATGAGCCACCCAAAAATTAATATTACCAGAAAATGTAGACAACTATGACATAAAATCAGATAATTTATGATTATTTGATTACAGACTTAGAGTATGAAAGGATACAGTGTATATAGATCCTGATAAAATTTGAGAATCAACAATATACATAAATGAAAAAGATTGAAGGAAATGGCCAAGATATGAAATAAAAATAATATCCAAAGCAAGTGAGGAAAATTTTACCCTAAATGAAACAGATTGTATAAAAACATGGTATAGAGATGATTATAACTTTAAGCCAGATAATAGTGGTATAGCTAGTGTTGAATGGTGAATAAAAAAAAGAGTAGCTTGAGAAACGGAAAAAATAAACTGAATATGCTGAAAAAAAGCCTGAACAACAAAAATAAAGATATACAAAAGTTGAAAATGACTAAGGAAAATATGGAATGTAAAAGTAAAACCAGTTCCAAACCCAAGAATACACAAATGTGAAACAGAAGTATGAAAAAGTTGCTTATTTAAAATAGAAAACAGATGATACTATTATAACAATTCAAGACCCAACATAATAGAAATAAACTGAACAAAAAATAAAATAAAACTAGAATGAAAACTAAGCTGAACTTCAAATATATATGTAAAATCCTATGATTGAGACTACATAAGCCACATACTAGAAATAACAATAAAACCTAAACCCCCAAGAACATATGAATGCGAAGTACCAATATGAATAACATGCGAATCATTCAAACAAGAAATAAATAAAGACTATACATTCTCAACAACAAATCCGGAAATAATACAAATAAGTAAACAAAGAATATGGGAAAACGGGAAAAGAACTAATTATGAAAAATTCTCTATAATATGAAAAACCAAATGAGAAACAGAACTATATATATATCAAAGTTGAGATATAATAAGCATAGTCAAAGTAAAGATAAAAGACAAAACCCCCAAAATAAAATTAAAAGAAAACAAAGTAGTATTAAAAGAAAATGAGAAATACCAATGAAAAATACTAGACTGATGATGATGATACAAAAATTGAGAATACAACGAAGAAATAATATATTTTGATGTAGACAAAGACTGAGAAATAAAAATCAAAGGAAAAAAGAAATGAGAAACCAAAGCAAAGATATTTGATAAATACGGACAAGAAGCAAAAATAGAAGTTGAAATAAAAGACACAAATCTAGTAATCTCTCAAAGAGATAAAGAATTAGAACTAGAAATCTGAGAAAAATATCTACTTCCAATATATGAAAGTAACTGACACATACAATTAACCAAGACTAATAATAAGGCATTATTATATAAAAAGTATAGTAGCAATCCAGTAAATTATTTTGAAACAAACTATATTGAGATAAAGGCTATAGAAGTATGAGAAGTTATAATATGAATGGAAGATAGGGAATGAAATAAGGAAAGTGTGTTATTGAGAGTGTTATGATGAGAAGATAAGTGAGAAGGAGAGGAGGAGAAATGAGATGAGAATAATGAAGAAGAAATAGAAGATAATGAAAAAGAGTGAAATGAAAGTAACTGAGAAGAACCTCAAACCTCAAAATTCACTAACCTCCAATATTCATCAAATACAAGTATTGATTGACTATCAAGCCTATACTTTGAAATAACTTGAAACCCAGAAACCCTAAAAGAAATATGAATACAATACAAATGAGAAAATTGAAATCATGTAAGAGAAAAACTAGAAAAAGAAGAAGACTGAATATATATACTCTGATTAGACAAAGAAATATGTATAAACTGTTACAACGAATTTCAACCATACTTCATAGACACAAACAATACTACAACATACTATAACACCAATACATACCTCTCATTTGCAGATAATAGAATAAGAACTACAAATACTAAAAACAAAGAAGAAAACCTAGAAATAAGCTGAGTACAAGAATATGTAGAAGAAACAAAAGAAAAATTCTATAATATAAAAAAGAAGATAAGAGAAATAAAAACAGATAATCAATGATATATAGATTGAAGTAAAGAAGCAATAAAAGACACGATAGAAGAATTACAAGATACCCCAAAAGATATAATAAATTTGTTAAAATGAAGCTGAAAAATACTATATGGATATATAACTTGAGAAAGAACAGCAGAAGAAGATTGGGAGAAAGCGAAAGAATGATTATGAGAATTATATAATCAAATAGAGGAAGTATATAATGAGTATGAGGGTTATAAAGAATATCTTACATCCTATAATATACAATGGATAGAATGATATGTATGAGTGAGTTCTAGTTTGATGTTTGTATGACCCGGAAAACTGAAATGAGCTAAGAGTAGTGAGAGGGTTGTGAAGAGGGTAAGGTCTACATGAAGGTCTTGATTTATAGCAAGTAAATTTAAGGATATAACTTGAGTTGATGATATATTAAAAGTGGCTCAGGATTTAGAAAAGGTCGATTGATTAGATAAGGTTAAATGATTAGAATGATGAGCAGTGAAGGTATTGTGAGATAAGGAAGGAGTTGAAGGTGTAATGAAAAGTTTAGAAACTAAGGGGTGGAAGTGAGAAAAAAAGCCATCAAATAAATGAAGTGTTTATAGGTATACATCTCCAGATTGAAAAGAATGAATAACTTTGAGAGATTTTCATAGTAGTGATACACAAGTGAGAGATGCTGGGTTTAAGCATGAAGTTACTATAGATTTGTTGAAGACAAACAATAATTGAGAGTTAAAACCAATTGAAAAGGAGGTGAAATTTTTACTTCCTAACAAATAGAATTATGATAAATAATGAATTGAATGAATTTTTAGAAAAAAAGTGAATAAAAGATTTTCATGGTGTATGTTCTTGATTCACAGATAAAGACAGAATCATTGTTACTGTATATAGGTTATACTATAATAAATATTCAATATGACTTAATGAATTTTGGTGAGAAAATATAACAGATGAAGAAAGGGAAAAGATTAAAGACAATAGAGAACAACAACTAGACATTACCCTAGACTATCTCTATCCTTTACTCAGAGATGGAAAATTGAAAATAAAAATATTATATCATGAATTAGAAAAAGATTGAGAAAATTTAAAAGAATATAAATTAGTAAAATCAAAAGAATATACACAAGAAGAATCAAAGCAAGCTATAGAGGATATAAAGAGAGAATGGCTTTCTTTTGATGATACTAGAGAGAGAGAGAGTTTTGAGATGTGTTGAGTATTATTTACTTTATATGAAAATGAATGGGATCGTTAAAAAAACGAAACTGAAAAGAATGAATAACCTTGAGAGATTTTCACAGTAGTGATACACAAATGAGAGAAGCTGGGTTTAAGCATGAAGTTACTATGGATTTGTTGAAGACAAACAATAAGTGAGAGTTAAAACCAATTGAAAAGGAGGTGAAATTTTTACTTCCTAACAAATAGAATTATGATAGATAATGAATTGAATGAATTTTTAGAAAAAAAGTGAATAAAAGATTTTCATGGTATATGTTCTTGATTCACAGATAAAGATAGAATCATTGTTACTGTATATAGGTTATACTATAATAAATATTCAGTATGATTAAATGAATTTTGGTGAGAAAATATAACAGATAAAGAGTATGAAAAGATTAAATATAATAGAGAAAAACAACTAGACATTACCCTAGACTATCTCTATCCTTTACTCAGAGATGGGAAATTGAAAGTGAAAACTAAAAAACTTTTAAAAACTAAGAAAGATTTAAGAAAAGAATTACAGAACCCTCTTAATGATTGGTGGAGGCAATACTTTGAAAATTCCTTACAGGACTCTAATTGGGATTGAGCTTGGATTTATGATACAGAGTATACTAAAAAAGAGTCTCAAAAAGTAATAGAAGATATTAAGAAAAAATGGCTTTCTATTAAAGATACTAGAGAGAGAGTTTTGAGATGTCTTGAGTATTATTTACTTTATACGAAAATGACTGGGATCGTTAAAAAACGAAACTAAAATCAATGAATAACCTTGAGAGATTTTCACAGTAGTGATAAGCAGGTGAGAGAAGCTGGGTATAGACATGAAGTTACTATGGATTTATTGAAAGAATGATGAATAGATTGACCTAGTGAGATAAAATTTTTATTACCTAAATAGAAATATTTTAATATGTTAAAAAAAGCTTACACTAATTGACTAATAATTCCGAAAGATTGATACTGAAATGAAATAATAGATAGACATTGAATATGCGACTGATTTTCATTCAAGGAAAGAAGAGCAGTAGTAGTTTATGATTTATATGAAAATAAATATTCAGTATGATTAAATGAATTTTGGTGAGAAAATATAACAGATAAAGAGTATGAAAAGATTAAATATAATAGAGAAAAACAACTAGACATTACCCTAGACTATCTCTATCCTTTACTCAGAGATGGGAAATTGAAAGTGAAAACTAAAAAACTTTTAAAAACTAAGAAAGATTTAAGAAAAGAATTACAGAACCCTCTTAATGATTGGTGGAGGCAATACTTTGAAAATTCCTTACAGGACTCTAATTGGGATTGAGCTTGGATTTATGATACAGAGTATACTAAAAAAGAGTCTCAAAAAGTAATAGAAGATATTAAGAAAAAATGGCTTTCTATTAAAGATACTAGAGAGAGAGTTTTGAAATGCTGTGAGTATTATTTACTTTATACGAAAATGACTGGGATCGTTAAAAAACGAAACTAAAATCAATGAATAACCTTGAGAGATTTTCACAGTAGTGATAAGCAGGTGAGAGAAGCTGGGTATAGACATGAAGTTACTATGGATTTGTTGAAGACAAACAATAAGTGAGAATTTGGAAAGGTAAAAGAAGTAAAATTTATATTACCTAAACAATAATATGTGTTATGGAGGATAATAACTTTAAAAAATTTTTAGAAAAAGAAAGAATCAAAGATATTTATGGTATTTGTGATTGATTTTCTGTGGATGAGGAAAATGGTAAGATTGTAACTATTTATGATTTGTATTGGAATAAACAGTCGGTGTGACTAAATTATTTTATGAATAGTACCATAACTCAAGAGGAATGGGAGAAAATAAAAGATAATAGAGAACAACAACTAGACATTACCCTAGACTATCTCTATCCTTTACTAAGAGATGGAAAGTTGAAAGTAAAAACTAAAAAACTTTTAAAAACTAAGAAAGATTTAAGAAAAGAATTACAGAACCCTCTTAATGATTGGTGGAGGCAATACTTTGAAAATTCCTTACAGGACTCTAATTGGGATTGAGCTTGGATTTATGATACAGAGTATACTAAAAAAGAGTCTCAAAAAGTAATAGAAGATATTAAGAAAAAATGGCTTTCTATTAAAGATACTAGAGAGAGAGTTTTGAGATGTCTTGAGTATTATTTACTTTATACGAAAATGACTGGGATCGTTAAAAAACGAAACTAAAATCAATGAATAACCTTGAGAGACTTTCATAGTAGTGATACACAAGTGAGAGAAGCTGGGTATAGACATGAAGTTACTATGGATTTATTGAAGTGGAAAGATTGAAAACTACAAAAATTAAGATGAGAAGGGATTGAAATAAAGTTTTTACTTCCTAATCAATAGAATTATGAAAAAAATAAAAGACATAAAAGATATATATTGAATAACAGAGTGATTTACAGATAAAGAATGAATAGAATATTTTTTATATGATTTATATGAAAATAAATATTCAAAATGATTAAATGAATTTTGGTTATGTGATATGTCGAAAGGAACATATAATAGAATATCAGAAGAAGAAGCATTATTGTTAACTTTAGACTATCTCTATCCTTTACTCAGAGATGGGAAATTGAAAATAAAAATATTATATCATGAATTAGAAAAAGATTGAGAAAATTTAAAAGAATATAAATTAGTAAAATCAAAAGAATATACACAAGAAGAATCAAAGCAAGCTATAGAGGATATAAAGAGAGAATGGCTTTCTTTTGATGATACTATAGAGAGAGTTTTGAGATGTGTTGAGTATTATTTACTTTATACGAAAACGAATGGGATCGTTAAAAAAACGAAACTGAAATCAATGAATAACCTTGAGAGATTTTCACAGTAGTGATAAGCAAGTGAATGATGCTGGGTTTAAGCATGAAGTTACTATAGATTTGTTGAAAGAATGATGAATAGATTGACCTAGTGAGATAAAATTTTTATTACCTAAATAGAAATATTTTAATATGTTAAAAAAAGCCTACACTAATTGACTAATAATTCCGAAAGATTGATACTGAAATGAAATAATAGATAGACATTGAATATGCGACTGATTTTCATTCAAGGAAAGAAGAGCAGTAGTAGTTTATGATTTATATGAAAATAAATATTCAGTATGATTAAATGAATTTTGGTGAGAAAATATAACAGGTGAAGAATGGGAAAAGATTAAAGATGATAGAGAAAAACAACTAGATCTTACATTGGTATATTTATATCCCTTATTAAGAGATGGAAAGTTGAAAGTAAAAACTAAAAAACTTTTAAAAACTAAGAAAGATTTAAAAAAAGAATTACAGAACCCTCTTAATGATTGGTGGAGGCAATACTTTGAAAATTCCTTACAGGACTCTAATTGGGATTGAGCTTGGATTTATGATACAGAGTATACTAAAAAAGAGTCTCAAAAAGCAATAGAAGATATTAAGAAAAAATGGCTTTCTATTAAAGATACTAGAGAGAGAGTTTTGAGATGTCTTGAGTATTATTTACTTTATATGAAAATGAATGGGATCGTTAAAAAAACGAGATTGAAAAGAGTGAATAACCTTGAGAGATTTTCACAGTAGTGATAAGCAAGTGAATGATGCTGGGTTTAAGCATGAAGTTACTATAGATTTGTTGAAGTGGAAAGATTGAAAACTACAAAAATTAAGATGAGAAGGGATTGAAATAAAGTTTTTACTTCCTAATCAATAGAATTATGAAAAAAATAAAAGACATAAAAGATATATATTGAATAACAGAGTGATTTACAGATAAAGAATGAATAGAATATTTTTTATATGATTTATATGAAAATAAATATTCAAAATGATTAAATGAATTTTGGTTATGTGATATGCCGAAAGGAACATATAATAGAATACCAGAAGAAAAACAACTAGACCTTACCCTAGACTATCTCTATCCTTTACTCAGAGATGGAAAGTTGAAAGTAAAAACTAAAAAACTTTTAAAAACTAAGAAAGATTTAAAAAAAGAATTACAGAACCCTCTTAATGATTGGTGGAGGCAATACTTTGAAAATTCCTTACAGGACTCTAATTGGGATTGAGCTTGGATTTATGATACAGAGTATACTAAAAAAGAGTCTCAAAAAGTAATAGAAGATATTAAGAAAAAATGGCTTTCTATTAAAGATACTAGAGAGAGAGAGTTTTGAGATGTGTTGAGTATTATTTACTTTATACGAAAACGAATGGGATTGTTAAAAAAACGAAACTGAAAGCAATGAATAACCTTGAGAGATTTTCACAGTAGTGATAAGCAGGTGAGAGAAGCTGGGTATAGACATGAAGTTACTATGGATTTATTGAAAGAATGATGAATAGATTGACCTAGTGAGATAAAATTTTTATTACCTAAATAGAAATATTTTAATATGTTAAAAAAAGCTTACACTAATTGACTAATAATTCCGAAAGATTGATACTGAAATGAAATAATAGATAGACATTGAATATGCGACTGATTTTCATTCAAGGAAAGAAGAGCAGTAGTAGTTTATGATTTATATGAAAATAAATATTCAGTATGATTAAATGAATTTTGGTGAGAAAATATAACAGATAAAGAGTATGAAAAGATTAAATACAATAGAGAAAAACAACTAGACCTTACCCTAGACTATCTCTATCCTTTACTCAGAGATGGGAAATTGAAAATAAAAATATTATATCATGAATTAGAAAAAGATTGAGAAAATTTAAAAGAATATAAATTAGTAAAATCAAAAGAATATACACAAGAAGAATCAAAGCAAGCTATAGAGGATATAAAGAGAGAATGGCTTTCTTTTGATGATACTAGAGAGAGAGTTTTGAAATGCTGTGAGTATTATTTACTTTATACGAAAATGACTGGGATCGTTAAAAAAACGAGATTGAAAAGAATGAATAACCTTGAGAGATTTTCATAGTAGTGATACACAAGTGAGAGAAGCTGGGTATAAACATTAAGTAATTTTGGAACTTAAAAAAGATGTTTGAAACGGATTAAATTCAAAGTAAAGATAAAAGACAAAACCCCTAAAATAAAGTTAGACAAAAACAAAGTAGTATTAAAAGAAAATGAGAAATACCAATGAAAAATACTAGACTGATGATGATGATACAAAAATTGAGAATACAACGAAGAAATAATATATTTTGATGTAGACAAAGACTGAGAAATAAAAATCAAAGGAAAAAAGAAATGAGAAACCAAAGCAAAGATATTTGATAAATACGGACAAGAAGCAAAAATAGAAGTTGAAATAAAAGACACAAATCTAGTAATCTCTCAAAGAGATAAAGAATTAGAACTAGAAATCTGAGAAAAATATCTACTTCCAATATATGAAAGTAACTGACACATACAATTAACCAAGACTAATAATAAGGCATTATTATATAAAAAGTATAGTAGCAACCCAGTAAATTATTTTGAAACAAACTATATTGAGATAAAGGCTATAGAAGTATGAGAAGTTATAATATGAATGGAAGATAGAGAATGAAATAAGGAAAGTGTTTTATTGAAAGTGTTATGATGAGAGAATCTTGAGAGTTGAAAAGATAGTGATGAAGAGGGAAAAAATGAAAATACCAAAGAAACCACGAATGAAGAAAAAAATCTAATAGAAATAGAATACTTCATAGAAAACCTAATAGATGAAATAATATGAGGATTTAAATTTAAAATAAACACAAACCCAAAAACTCTGGAAGAAGTATGAGTTGAATATCAAACAAAAAACTGAGAAATTAAAAGACAAAAACTAGAAAAAAGGGAAGATGGAATATATATAGTATGATATTCAAAACAAAATTGTGAAATATGTAATAATTTTAAACCCTACATAAAAAGAAATAACAAAATCACCTATTACAAAGAAAGATTAATAGCAAGATATGATAATACATCCATAGCAAACATTGAATCAAAAACAAAAGAACAACCAACAAAACAAGAAATAATACAAATAAACTCAACAGGATACACAGAATTTTTGAGTCAAGTCAAACTTATACGGAAATGGAAAAAATACGATGAGAAAGAAAAAGAATTAAAAAAAGAACTATATGATCTAAAAGAAGAATATTGAAATACAACAAGTATAATAGTATCACTAATCCCAATTGTATGAGAGTGATATGATATATTAACACTAGTTATCTGAAAAGATCCAATAACAGGTGATGAATTATGAACACTCTGAAAGACTCTAACAATAATATGATTAGCAAGTGGTGCATGAAGCTGATTATGAGCAAGAGAATTATTAAATAAATCTCTAGAGAAATTATCAAAAGAGCTATGAATGAAGATTGAAGAGATACTTGAAGTAGCAAAAGAGATTGCTAAGGAATATAAACTGGATGATATAGGAGATATAGTGAAAATGAAGAATAAGTTGAGTTTGGGGAAGTTTTTGAAGAAAGTACGAGAACAATCACTTATACGAAAATCATTCAAATGAGTAAAATATGTGAAAGATGTAAGGAAGAAAGTAGAATGAAAGATAGATCATATTGTAGAGATTAAGTTTAAGTCAGACTGAACTTTCAACTGAGTTCATTCTCAAAAGGCAATAACTCATTATAATAAAAGTAACCAGCAATGAGTAGCTAAATTAGAAAATATAGACAAATCAATTGATACTTGGAATGAACCTTACAGTGCAAAAGTAGTTATAGATTATGGAAATAATAATACTTTAACAAAAAAATGATGAAAACCTGTATGAAATTCTTCGTTTTTCCCAGATAGCTGGAGTAAGCAAAAGATTATAGATGAAGTAACTTATGCAATAGAAAATAATAAGGGATTAGCAGACCCAAATGCTACCTGACTAGGTTTAAATATATTTAAGTGACCATCAACAGTTGATGGAATAAATATTGAGTTTGTATATATAGAGAGAACAAAAGAATTAAGAACTTTTTATCCTATTATTGATTAAAAATTATGTTAAATAAAATTGAATACTATTTTGTAACAAATGTTAATCCATTTATTCAAATTAAGGTAGATTGAATTTGAAAAGAGAAAGAAAGTAACGATCCCTATTTATTAAATACAGAACTAAACCAGCTATGATCATATGACATTCGAGAGATAGTAAGTAAACTTGAAGAAGTGAGTCAATGAAGGAGAGAGAAGTTTATATTTTGATTTGAAACTACATTAATTTGGTGTTATCAAAAATGAAAATGATATTATGGAGAAAAGTACCCTAACTCTGAGGTAACTATTACATACAATTATGCAGATGATTATATAGTAACAGACTTAAAAATAGAAGATATTTTACATATGATGAGAGATTGGAGTGACTATATAGACGCTTGGGAAAAAGAGACATGAAAGACAAAAGGATGACCTTTTTGTAAGAGATCTATATATAATGAATCATATGATGGAGATATATGGATACCCCCTGAAATATTTCATATTGACTATGCAATAGTTCATTATGAAAATCAAAAACCAGATTTAGGCTTTAAATCTCATAGTATGCAGAATGACAGTTATATAATGGATCCACATACAGGTTTTTATTGTGAAATAGTAACAAATATGAAAGACATATCCCTATTATACATACAAGAAATAATTTCATTATTAGAGGATGTAAAAGAATGAGATAAAAATGTAGTTGAATTTTATATAGGTATGATAAGATTTAAAGTTTCAAAGAAACATTTAGATTTTATATGGGTAATATGATTATACAAAGAAGATATAAAGATAGATTTTGATAATTTTTATGAGATGTTAAGAGACCGGAGAGATTGAATAGAGAAATGGGAAAAAGAGACTGAAGATATATATAAACAATACAAATAAACTCAACGAGATACACAGAATCTTTGAGTCAAGTCAAATTGATACGGAAATGGAAAAAATACGATGAAAAAGAAAAAGAATAAAAAAAGAACTATATGATCTAAAAGAAGAATATGAAAATAAAAGAAATAGTATACTAGAAGAATATAAGAATTATAATATTAAAAAAGGAGAGAAGATTGATATTACGGATTATAAGTTGAATGAAAAGTGAGAAAAAATCAAAGAAAGTATGAGTTTCTAATTATCAGAATTTGAATTTGATTTGTTTTTTTCAATACACAATATATGGGTTCAAAGATATCTATATAAATCTGAAGACTGAAAACTATATAGCGTATTAAGATTATCAGATTTATATAACTTTCCAAAAGAAGCTGAATATTCAAATAACATCATAGACTATAGAAAGATAATTGAATCATTAAATTCAATGTGATATTACCATGAAACTGAATTGGATGGAGAAACTTATAATTTTACTATAGAAATAAAGGAGCTAATTAAATAATTACTTTAAAATGAAAATTAGAAAATTAATCATATTTTTACTCAAAACTACCCACTTTTTATAAAAAGTATACCTATATTTTACTTTAAATAAAGGGAAATTAAGCTATTTTTAGTGTTTTATCTTTAGTATTTTATAAATGACTTATTTAAGCTAACTTTATCTTTATAAAATTCAATCAATATAAAATCTCTGTTTTTACTTATATAAAGGTAAAAAATAAACTATAAAATACAAAAAACTGGGTAGATTTAAGTTTTTATTATTTACATGGGAATTATTTATGGATATGTATATTTCATGTTAATTTCTTTTATTTTACATTTATGATATTCATTCTAGCTATTTTTGAGTATATCTTTAAGCTAGATAAATAGTAACAATCTAAAAAATTTATAATAATAATATTTGATTAGCTAATGATAGTTGAGATATAAAAATAGCTTGAAATAGTTATTGGTATTATTTAGACCAGTCACATAAAAAAGTTTCAGCTACCATAATGTTAAATTTGGTATGAATAGCTTGAAAATGATTGAATTTAAAAATATCGTCAGCTATGCTTGCAAAGTTCATATATTGAGATGGTAGTAAGTTAGAATATTGAAATTATCACTGGATTACAAAAGAAGTTAAGAAAACTAGTTGGTATAATATTAGAGAACAAGAGTTTGAAAATTTCTATAAAAATAATTCCTTTAATTGAGATGAAATAGAAAAATGAGTTTTAATTGAGGACTCAGAAAACTCTACTAGAAATTGGGACTTATATTTTTCATTTTGACATGTTACTTGGACTATGGAACCAGTTGTTGATGATAGTTGAGTTTATATGAAAATTTTTATCACAGATAAATATGATTTTATACCTACATATAGTCCTAATCAATGATATAAATGATTATTAAAAGATATTTTAAATTCATGGTGAAGCTATTATGAAGAAATATGATATTGAAAAACATATTTTTGGAATTTAGAAATTTTAGAAAAAATTTATTAAAATATGTTTGATATAAATAAAATTACTTTAATGCTAAATAGATTATTTGTAATATTAATATGTTTATTTTCCTTATTTTTATTGGCTTGATATTATTATATATCACATAAAGATGAACAATATTACCGAGAATTAGAAAAGAATATGTACATAGATACATTATATTCAAAAATATGAAAATATCATATATGAGAAAGAATTATTCCATGATTTTGACTTGATCCTGTTGAACGTTATAACTCTATATGTAACTCTGAAAATAGAAAGTGCTTATCTTGGCATTTAAAATGAGCCTTTAATAAAGGAGATTATATATATATATATATATATGATGAATATTATTTCAATTTAGATTATAATACAATTTCAGTATGAGAAGAATTTTTTTCTATGTCTAAAAATTCAAGAATCTACTATGCTTGATTTTATTATATTATGTGAAAAAAATATAACACTCCCGAAACCTTTGAAGACCTAAAACAATTTTGAATTTTGACACAAGATATAATGAATTTTTATTCACTAAATGAATTAAAAAATCTCCCAAAAGAACAACAAGAAATTCTATTAGATTTAAAAAAAAGTCCTAGATTTATATTTGAAGATAATGAATTATAGGATCAATGTAATAAAGGGAAAAATATTAGAAGAGTGAAAAGAAATAACGGCAGAAAATATATGAAAAGCTTGGAATGGGTGACCTTCTTGTGTAAAAAAATGATGAGAATGTGACGAAAAAGCTATCAAATATTGAAAAAGAGTAAGCGGATATTATAAATATTTTAAAAATTATAATTATATATTAAATAAAATATATGAATAAAATTGTAAAGATTATATTAAATATTTCTATATATATATGTTATTTATGTTTAAATATTTATTATATACTTATGTTAATGCATAATTTTGATAATGATTATAGTTATTATAGATCATATGATATGATGGAATTTTCACTATTAATAAAAACTACCATAGTATTTATAGTTTATATTTTAATTACATATTTTTATAAAAAATATTTAATTAAAATATCTTTATATTTTAATTACATATTTTATTTTTTATTGATAAGTGATGTTTGGTCTGATTTAAACTACCATCCAAATACAACAACATATTATTATTTTTATTATTATATTTGATTAACAATTATTCACACACTAATATTATTTTTTTATATGAAAAGATATTTTGATTATAAAAAATCCAGTTTAAATTCAAAATAAACACAGACCCAGAAACCCTGGAAGAAGTGTGAGTTGAATACCAAACAAAAAACTGAGAAATTAAAAGACAAAAACTAGAAAAAAGGGAAGATGGAATATATATAGTATGATATTCAAAACAAAATTGTGAAATATGTAATAATTTTAAACCCTACATAAAAAGAAATAACAAAATCACCTATTACAAAGAAAGATTAATAGCAAGATATGATAATACATCCATAGCAAACATTGAATCAAAAACAAAAGAACAACCAACAAAACAAGAAACAATACAAATAAACTCAACAGGATACACAGAATTTTTGAGTCAAGTCAAACTTATACGGAAATGGAAAAAATACGATGAGAAAGAAAAAGAATTAAAAAAAGAACTATATGATCTAAAAGAAGAATATTGAAATACAACAAGTATAATAGTATCACTAATCCCAATTGTATGAGAGTGATATGATATATTAACACTAGTTATCTGAAAAGATCCAATAACAGGTGATGAATTATGAACACTCTGAAAGACTCTAACAATAATATGATTAGCAAGTGGTGCATGAAGTTGATCATGAGCAAGAGAATTATTAAATAAATCTCTAGAGAAATTATGAAAAGAGCTATGAATGAAGATTGAAGAGATATTTGAAGTAGCAAAAGAGGTTGCTAAGGAATATAAGCTAGACGATATAGAAGATATAGTTAGATTGAAAGATAAATTGAGTTTGGAGAATTTTTTGAAGAAAGTAAGAGAACAATCACTTATACAAAAATCATTCAAATGAGTAAAATATGTGAAAGATGTAAGGAAGAAAGTAGAATGAAAGATAGATCATATTGTAGAGATTAAGTTTAAGTCAGACTGAACTTTCAACTGAGTTCATTCTCAAAAGGCAATAACTCATTATAACAAAAGTAATCAACAATGAGTAGCTAAATTAGAAGATATAGACAAATCAATTGATACTTGGAATGAACCTTACAGTGCAAAAGTAGTTATAGATTATGGAAATAATAATACTTTAACAAAAAAATGATGAAAACCTGTATGAAATTCTTCGTTTTTCCCAGATAGCTGGAGTAAGCAAAAGATTATAGATGAAGTAACTTATGCAATAGAAAATAATAAGGGATTAGCAGACCCAAATGCTACCTGACTAGGTTTAAATATATTTAAGTGACCATCAACAGTTGATGGAATAAATATTGAGTTTGTATATATAGAGAGAACAAAAGAATTAAGAACTTTTTATCCTATTATTGATTAAAAATTATGTTAAATAAAATTGAATACTATTTTGTAACAAATGTTAATCCATTTATTCAAATTAAGGTAGATTGAATTTGAAAAGAGAAAGAAAGTAACGATCCCTATTTATTAAATACAGAACTAAACCAGCTATGATCATATGACATTCGAGAGATAGTAAGTAAACTTGAAGAAGTGAGTCAATGAAGGAGAGAGAAGTTTATATTTTGATTTGAAACTACATTAATTTGGTGTTATCAAAAATGAAAATGATATTATGGAGAAAAGTACCCTAACTCTGAGGTAACTATTACATACAATTATGCAGATGATTATATAGTAACAGACTTAAAAATAGAAGATATTTTACATATGATGAGAGATTGGAGTGACTATATAGACGCTTGGGAAAAAGAGACATGAAAGACAAAAGGATGACCTTTTTGTAAGAGATCTATATATAATGAATCATATGATGGAGATATATGGATACCCCCTGAAATATTTCATATTGACTATGCAATAGTTCATTATGAAAATCAAAAACCAGATTTAGGCTTTAAATCTCATAGTATGCAGAATGACAGTTATATAATGGATCCACATACAGGTTTTTATTGTGAAATAGTAACAAATATGAAAGACATATCCCTATTATACATACAAGAAATAATTTCATTATTAGAGGATGTAAAAGAATGAGATAAAAATGTAGTTGAATTTTATATAGGTATGATAAGATTTAAAGTTTCAAAGAAACATTTAGATTTTATATGGGTAATATGATTATACAAAGAAGATATAAAGATAGATTTTGATAATTTTTATGAGATGTTAAGAGACCGGAGAGATTGAATAGAGAAATGGGAAAAAGAGACTGAAGATATATATAAACAATACAAATAAACTCAACGAGATACACAGAATCTTTGAGTCAAGTCAAATTGATACGGAAATGGAAAAAATACGATGAAAAAGAAAAAGAATAAAAAAAGAACTATATGATCTAAAAGAAGAATATGAAAATAAAAGAAATAGTATACTAGAAGAATATAAGAATTATAATATTAAAAAAGGAGAGAAGATTGATATTACGGATTATAAGTTGAATGAAAAGTGAGAAAAAATCAAAGAAAGTATGAGTTTCTAATTATCAGAATTTGAATTTGATTTGTTTTTTTCAATACACAATATATGGGTTCAAAGATATCTATATAAATCTGAAGACTGAAAACTATATAGCGTATTAAGATTATCAGATTTATATAACTTTCCAAAAGAAGCTGAATATTCAAATAACATCATAGACTATAGAAAGATAATTAATCCAACACTAAACCACCAGCTCTGCTGGTGCGAGTAGTGGAGGTTTTACCGTTCCGGTAGTTGTGTATAATCTTCTAGGAAGCACCTAGGAGGGGAATAACTTTTTAAAGATATGTCCCACAAATACGCAAAGCAGTCCCATGTGAATTGGGACTGCACTTACCACATAGTGGTGGTACCAAAGTACCGAAAAAAAATACTTTTTCAATCAGTTAGAAAAGATATACGAGACACATTTCATGAACTTGCAAAGAGATATGATTTTGAGATATTAAAATGAAATATAACGATAGATCATGTTCATCTCGTTTTGAGGATATCTCCAAAATACTCTGTTGCAGAAATTCTGTGAAGATTGAAATGAAAGAGTGCAATAATACTTCATAACAAACATAGTAAGAAGAAATGACTGTACTCGAAGAATTTCTGGAGTAGATGATACTATGTAAGTACAGTTTGACTTGACTTGGATATGATAAAAAATTATGTTCAACATCAGCAACATAAGGATAAAACCATTGATGGAAATCAGTTAGATTTAAACTGGTAAAAACTATTTTAGCCCCTTCTAGGGGCTTCCATTTAAAGCTACCAGTTCTACTGGTAGATATTTACTGAATCATTAAATTCAATGTGATATTACCATGAAACTGAATTGGATGGAGAAACTTATAATTTTACTATAGAAATAAAGGAGCTAATTAAATAATTACTTTAAAATGAAAATTAGAAAATTAATCATATTTTTATTATTTACATGGGAATTATTTATGGATATGTATATTTCATGTTAATTTCTTTTATTTTACATTTATGATATTCATTCTAGCTATTTTTGAGTATATCTTTAAGCTAGATAAATAGTAACAATCTAAAAAATTTATAATAATAATATTTGATTAGCTAATGATAGTTGAGATATAAAAATAGCTTGAAATAAATATTGGAGAGAAGTAGAAGATACATCAGTATGATTGATATTAAATGCTATATGGCTTTATTGACCACTTTTATGATACAAAATATCTTCCCATATGTTAGAAGAATTTATGCATTGAGACTGAACTGATAAATTATATTGAAACAACCATTGGATAACTGAAGAAGTGAAAAAGACTAGTTGGTTTCAAGAAAAATTAGAACAAGCAATTTCAAAAAAAGAAGAATATATAAATTTAGAAATGTGATGAAAATATGAAATAGATAAAAGCTCTAATTATGATGGTCAAGAACACAAAGAAGACATGTATATAATAAAAGATACTAATGATGATACAAGAAATAAAGATTTTAAGTATAGTTTTTGAAAAATTGAATGGAACTTCGGTACTATTCATTATGGGGACGGATTTTATTTATATATGGAAATAAGTGATATTTATGATTTTGTTCCAACTTATGATAGATGATTTCAAGTAAATATTCTTAATTCTTGGGCTAGTTATTATCAAGATAAATGATTATGAAAAATATATAATTGGAAATCAAAGATTTTATATAAAATTTATTAATAAAAAAATCTATGCATAAAAACAGATTAACTTATTTTAAGGAGAAATTACTTGTAGGTATAATATTGTCTTTTTTTCTATTGGCCTTTATTTGATATCATTATATATCTTTTCAAGAAGATATGTATTATGAGGAATTAGAAAATAATATGTATATAGAAACTTTGTATTCAAAAATATGAAAATATCATATAGGAAAACAAACATCATGACCAGTATTTTGAGGAGATACTTGGGAGATAAACACTCTTTGCAATGTAAATAATAGGAAATGTCTTAATTTTGAATTAAGATGAATAATTGAGAAAGGGATATATATATACATATATATGTATAGTGAATACTATATTAATATTGATTATAATAAATTACATAGATGAAAAGACTACCCTACTATTTATAGTATATTTTGAGAAAAGTATATTAACACCCCCGAAACCTTTGAAGATCTAAAACAATTTTGAATTTTGACACAAGATACAATGAATTTTTATTCATTAAATGAATTAAAAAATCTCCCAAAAGAACAACAAGAAATTCTATTAGATTTACAAAGAAATCCTAGATTTATATTTGAAAAATAAAGAGTTTAAAAACTCTGGAAGAAGTATGAATTGAATATCAAACAAAAAACTGAGAAATCAAAAGATAAGAATTAGAAAAAAGGGAAGATAGAATATACATAGTATGATATTCAAAACAAAATTGTGAAATATGTAACAACTTTAAACTTGATTTTCTTTGCTTTCAATCAATTTTGAATAAAAAATATAATCTTTCAAAAATTTCTAAAAATTCTACTTTTTTAAGATTTAAAATCCCTCCTCTTCAAATAATAAAAAACCCTAATTATAAAAATATAAACAACTATAAAAACAAGACTATAAAAACCTGATTTTACAAAATATGACACCTCAAACTTCAAAATTTCACTCGTTGAAAAAAGAATAATAGAAACAAAAAAAGAAAAAACTAAAGATGCTAAAAAACTAATTACTATCAAATAACAATACTCGTAAAATATAGCTAACTCCAATTTATCTTTTTCTCCTCAAAACAAATTATAAATTCTTACCTTTTTATCTTTAAAAGACTTTAAAAAACTTATAGAAACCAAAAAACTCACTATTGAAAAAAAACTAATATAGGCAAGTATTATATATACAAAATAAAGTATATACAAAGATATCTTTCTTACCTCTTCCAAAATAGCTCAAACATCTATAAAACTAACCTGCTTTCACAGCCTCTTTGACAATAAAAGACTAAAATCTTCAGACCTTTCTTTTGAATCATAAGCTAAAAAATAATTTCTAGAAAACCCTTCAAAATCTTTCTCGTAAAAATTAAAATAAAAATAAGGAGAAACACCATCTCTTACAGCTTCTCTTATTTGAGTTATCTCTAACTCTTTCTCTATTCAAGCAATAAGGAATTTAACACTATCTCAAATACCAACTCACAAATCAGAAGCAAAATCCTCATCCACTCATAATTTTCAACTATCTAGCTTCTTACCCTTTTTTATTAAATCAGATAAATCCTTAGTTGTAGAGTTAAACTCTCTTGAAAATCTAGATCAAAAACCATTCAGTTTCACATAATTTCCAAGAGCAACCCCGTTAATTTCTAATATACGAGAACGAATTATCTCATAATAATCACTATCATCAAAATAATCGGAAATAACATCTATATCCTTTTTATCTAAATTTATAACAAAAGTATCTACATCTCATCAACTATTTTCCTCCAAAAAACTTATAAATCCATTTGAAAAAGTAGAAAAAACCAAAAAACCACTCAAAGATATAAAACTAGATAATATAATAATAACCGATATATTTCATGGCTTAATAGTAGACCTAATTGAATCAAAAATATAAAAACTACTTTTTAATTTTTCTTTACTTAAACTAAATATAAATTTTAATACCTTATCAAGAACAAAAGCTAGTAAACATATAGATAAAATAAAAGAAAAACTATTTATAAGAGAATAATATATACTAACTCCAGAAATAAGAGAAATACTTAAAAGTATTAAAAAAAGTGAGACAAAATATGAAATTATAGATTTCCTATATTGTTTCAAAAAATCTTTTTTCACGAAACTATTTATAGATGTAGCTTTTAGATTAATCAGATTTAAAAAACTTCATGAAAATATTATTATAAAAGAAATAAAAATACAGCTATATAGTAGATTTAAATCTAGAGATAAATCATAAAACCTACTAAAAACTAATTCAAATATAGCATATACGAGTAAAAATGATAATGCAGAAGAAATAAGAGAAACAAAGAAATATATGAAAAAAAGATTCACAATTATTTTTATATTTGAAAGTCATAAAATATTTAGAGTTTTTAAACTTCCAGTTATTTTTTTGAAATAAGAATTTAGACTTACACTTATTATAAAAAAGGCTAAAAGTATTATAATTTGGTAAAAAACTTGTATGAAAATATTTAGCCTTTCTATGGTTTCATTTAAGGTACTGTTTGAGGTTTCTTCAGTATTAAGCTTGAAATCTTTTAGTTTTTTATCTTTTTTTAAATCATCTACATAATCTGTTTTTATAAGCATAGAATACCTTACTCTCGTTATTTTATCAACTAGAGTTTTATCCAATTCATAATAACTCATATATATATCATTTCCTCAAAAAGGATTGAAGTTAGCAAGAAAACTTTGTTCTAAATAAGATTTAATTTTGTAATTCCTACCAAGTATTTCTATATCTTCATTTTTAAAATTATCATAAATCTTTTTACTTACAATTAAACTTCAAGAGCTATTTACCGTTTTTTCTTTTAGCTCTCAATAAAAAGGATAGTTTTTTTCTATGTAGTTAACAGTGTAAAGCTCTGGAATATCATCTTTAAAAATGGAGGTTTCAAATGATATTTTTTTTGAAGTTTCACTAGGATACTTATTCAAGATATATCATTCTATATCGGAGAAGAACTCTTTTCTATCACTCACTACAATATCTGCTCAGAGAAAATCTTTTGCAGATTCTTCCAAATATTTTTGAGCCGAATTTATTAATCCTCCTGTAAATATAAATGAAAACAAAGAAGAGAAAATAATAAAACTTATAAAAAAAAAGCTTTTTTTTGAAGACAAAAAAAGTATTTTAAATATCTTTATCATTTCATTTTTTTAAACAATAATTTTTCAATACATATATATCATCACCTATTTTTGCAACTTTAGGGTCATGAGTAATAATGATTATAGTATTTTTAGTCAGCTTATTTAATTTCTTTATCAATTTGCAAATATTATCCGTATTTCCAGAATCTAGACTTCATGTAGGTTCATCTGCAAGTAATAATTTAGATTTTCATACAAAAGCTCTAGCAATAGCTACCCTTTGTTTTTCTCAACCACTTAAATTATAGGGGTATTCTCCAATTTTATTTTCAAGCCCAACCAGTTTTAATATTTCTTTAGTGGAATAATTTCTTTTTAGTTTATTTATATCTATAACTATATCTATATTTTCTTCCACAGTTAAATTATCTACTAAGTTGAAGTTTTGAAATATAAAAGATATATTTTTTCATCTAAAACTAGTCATCTCTGCTTCTTTTTTTACTTTAGAAATATCTTCATCGTCTATTTTTATAATTCAGCTAAAATCTCTGTCTATTCAAGATATTAAATTTAAAAGGGTTGATTTCCCAGATCCAGATGGTCATATAATACAAGAGATTTCTCAAACTCATACATTCAAATTTAATCATTTAAATATATTTGTATCTCAATATTTTTTATATAATTTTTCTATTTTAATCATTTTTTATTAATTTATTTTTTAATAAATATTTAAATATATTTTCGGAAACTTCTTTGTTTCCTTCTAAATTTAGGTGAATACCATCACTTTGAAAGTGTTTTTTATAATCTAATCATTCAAAAAATAAACCATAAAAATACAGGTCTCTTTGCTTTGATATATCTTCATACACTTTTTTTATACTATTTCTATATTTCAATCAATAATTGTAAGGCAAATCTATAGAAAAAAGAACAATTTTAGAGTTAGGGAAGTGGTCTATTGTTTCTAAAATATTTTCTTTGAGTTCGTTTGTGTTTAATCATCTAAGTCAGTCATTTCCTCATATATTTATAAGTACTATATCGTAGTTATCTTCATAAAGATGTATTCTTCACAATAAATTTTTAGATGTATCTCAACTCACTCATGCATTTACCACCTTATAATTAAATCATTTGTTTTCAAGAATATTCTGTAAAATTATAGGATAGGATTCTTCTAGCTTTAAATTATATCAAGCTGTCAAACTATCTCCTAGTGCTAAAATATTTTTTTTGGCTTTATTATCTTTAGTTCATATATCATTTTTTTCTTCGTTTGAGCAAGAAAAAGTCATCAACATTAAAAATAAAGTTATAATAGTTTTTTTCATAAATTAAGTTTTTTGTACTAAAAAACATCATCTTAGATTAATCTAAAATGATGTTTTATTTTATAAATTATCTTACTAAATCAAATTTTTATTATAAGATTATGCTAAATCATAATAATTTCTTCAAACTCTTTTTATCATTTTTCTATTTTGAAGATTCATATATATTGTTGTCTTCTTAACATCTCTTACTTTAAGTACATATTTTATTATTTCTTCAGTACTCATGGCTTCACCTTTCTTTTTCAATCATTCTACTATAACATCTAGCACAGTTCCCGCTTTGAATCCCCATTCTTTTAAAGCATATAATCATCTTCATATAAGAACAAATTCTTCATTTCTAATAAGTTCGTTGTGTATAGTATTAACTTTTACTGTATTTCATAGATATTCTGTTATTTTGTTTGAAACAGTTACAAAATGCATAGGTACTTTATCTTTTTTCATTACATATATAGCTTTATCTTTCAAGGTCTTAGGATTTAAGATTTTCCAAGCTTCAAGTCATATAAGATTATCTTCTCAAGTAACTATATCATCAAAAACTTCCATGATACTGTTTATAAGTGTAACTGAACACTTTAAACCTATATTATTTTTAATTTGTTCGTATAAAGATATTTGTTGCATTACATCTTTTCTTTTTTTCAAAATCAATACAGCTTCTTTGTGAACAGATTCAATTACTTGCTTACTTATTTCTGGAAAGTGAAAGTAAGTTTCTGCTCAAAGTCTAGGTTTTGACTTCAAAACATCAAAATCCGCTTGAACTACCACTTCAATTACATGAGAATTTATACTATTAGGTAGATTCAAGTCTTTTATTAACTCGTTTACAAGTTTTGACCTAGTCATAAGTCCTCAGCTTAGTCTCATCAGTTCCCTAGATCTGTCTTGTATAAGAGCTAGATCTGTATTTTTTACTATCCTTCAAAGTTTGTTTATTCAAGAATTTTCTATTTGTCTAACCCTCTCTCTTGTTATAGAAGGAGAAAAAGACCTTCATATACTAGCAAGAGTTAATCTTTCTCAAAACATTCAAACTCTGTTTTCTAAAACAGATTTTTCTTTGTCTGATAAGCTTTCAAGCATAGTTGAGAAACTGGACATTATTTTCTTATCATCTAAAATTGTTGCTCACATAATTTTATTTTTTAATAATTATTTTTTATAAGTTAAAAAATCTCTACTTATGGGCAATATTAACTATATCAATTTAAAAGTCAAATTTTTATTTAAGATAATTTTTATTATTTTATCAATTTGTAAAAATTTTGCTTCACAAAGGGTTTTTAGGGGTATTAATTTTTTAAAATATAGAGTGTTTTTTAATATTTTTTGAAAAGAAACATTTTTTCTCTGTTTTTTCCTTTAATTTTCGGTAACTTTGCTGTGCAGAGTTCTCTACATTTTTATAAAATTCATAGTTTTTATTATCCATTCATTAAAATTTTTCATATATTTATTATTTCAAAGGACTTTAAATACTAAAATAGCTGAAAAGAGTCCTATAAGCATTCACACTAAAACATCAAATAACCAGTGTATTCATCAGGAAATTCTTGATAAATTCATAATAATTACAAAAGGAGTGAAAACAAAAAATGTTTTTTTGTATTTTGCGAAAAAAAGTGAAAATAGAAAAGCAAATGAAACTGAAGCATGATCACTTGGGAAACTAGCATCGGGTATATGTTGTATTATAGGAGTAACTAAACTTTCAGGTCTTTCTATATGAAAAAATTGTTGAATTATAAGGCTTATAGATATTGCAAATATCGTGGAGTAAAATATTTTCAAAAGATTTGATTTTTGATTATTGTTTTTTTCTTTATAAGTATAGAAAAACCAGTAGTACAAAAGAAATATAGGCAAGAAAAATATTGGTATGTCTGCAAAGAATCATACATAGGTTTGTAATCATGAGTTAATTACAAAATCATTTGAAAAATTTCAAAATGATTTGTTTATTTCCATAAAAATATTCATTTTAATAAAGTTTATAATTTTTATTCTTTAAATGTTACAACTTATTTTTAATTTTTTTGGGCAGAAGGCTTTAGCCTTTTGAATATTAAACCTTAACAAAAATACAAATGAACAACCAACTAAAAAAGTTGTCATCTTTTATCTTACATCCAAATTGTATTTTTATAATTTCAAACTATTTTATTAAACAAATTTTCAAATTAAAGTTTATTTTGGAAAAATAGACTATTTTTTATAAAATTCATTTGAATTTCTAGTATTCTAATTTAATATAAGCAAAATAATTTATGTATAAAATAATAGCAGTAACTGACTCATATAAACAATTTGAAATTCCTATTAATGAATATAGTGAGAGGTTATCAAAAAAATGTGAGATAATTAAGATAAAGCCTGTAAAAAATTTAAATGATAATCAGACTATAGAAAAAGAGACTTTACTTGTTACTCAAAAATTAGAAAAACTCAAAGGGTTTAAAATAGTTCTAAATTTAAATGGGAAAATCCTTTCAAGTTCTCTTATTTATAGTTTTATAGAAGAGAAAAAACAAATCTTTTCAGATATAATATTTGTGATATGAGGTGCAAGCTGACTTGACTATAATTATTTAGAAAGATATTGTGATTTTAGTTTGTCTTTATGAAAAATAACTTTGCCACATAGTCTGTGTTTACTTGTTTTGATTGAACAGATATATAGATTTGAAATGATGAAAAAATGAACTAAATACCATAAGTAGTAGAATTATTAGTAGTTAAGGTTTAGATAAGTTTTTTATAGAAAAGAGAACATCCCGGTGTAAACCGGGATGTTTTGTAAGTTGTTTGTTTATTGATTTTACAGATCTATCTTAGCAATTCTAGGTATTCTAAACCGATATAATCCATATTAATGAACTATCTAATTCTTAGATATACAGAATTCTTGGCAATTTCTTGTAAAGGAATATGATTGAAGATTTCCCATGGGAGGTTAGTTGCCATAATTATAACAAAAAGAGCAGCAAACAAACATAAACTAAATGATTTTTTGGCTCTCTTAATATCCTTGTTGTAATATTCTTCAATAGCTTTTCTAATACGTAATGAAGCAATAATAGCAAAAATAAGAATAGAAATATACCAAAACATAACTAATGCAATCATAATACTCTCCTAAAGTTGAACGATTTTACCTAACAAAAATATAAATTTGCCATTTAAGATTTTGAATTCAAGACCTTAAAGACAGATTTTTTTACTTTTGATAATCATATTATATTTATAAATATATATAAGTCAAATTTTATTTCAAATAAAAATTGACTGTGCCAGTGGATAGGTACAAGTATTTATTAACTATTATAATAATACCAAAAATTGAATGTGTGCTGAAAAATATATATTTATATCAAGATAAAAATAAAAAAACTCTTTATCTATTATTACTGTATTTGTTTTTGAAAAAGCTCATATGTAATTGCTAAAATTTTACAAATCAAATTAATTGTGCTAACATAATAATATATATTAATATTTTAAAATTATGTTAGAATCTTTTGGGTCAAGTCAAGACCAAGAACCTAAATGTTATCTAGATTCAGAAAGAGAACCTAGTGAACAAGAACTAAAAATTTATGAAGAAACAAGAAAGTGTCTTTTCAATTATAGTTTGCCATTTAGAGATGAAAATTGAAAACTACTTCCTAGAAAAATACAAACTCCTGAAAGTATAGAAGATGGTTATGACTCTATATATGATTTATTCACAAAACTAAATTCTATTACAGATACTCAAATTGAACCTTTATATCCTCCATATTATTATTGAGAAATTAATGATGAAACATGAGAAAAAATAAAAACCTACATAATAGTGTGAGATATTCATGCAGATGAATATAACGAGAATACTGATAAAAATTCAATTTCATATCTTATGCTTTGAGATCAAATTATTGTTGAGGAAGACGAGTCATATTTCCCTGAAGTTTCTGCCTTAAGAATACTAAAAGAAAAATTTTGAATAGAAAATATTTGATTGGAAAATGAGCTTAATTGAAGGGATGGTATGAGCTTAATTTGAAAAAATGCGGATATATCGGGTATTGAATATGTAGGTTTGGAAGATATATGAGTTTATTTTGAAGCTATGGAAGCTATAATTATTCGTTTAACTATAAGCATTAAATTATTTGAAATCGCTTGATTAGAATTAAAAAACTATGATATATCTGATAAGGAATATCAAGAAATACAAGAAGAGCCTTTTATGCAAGAGATTTTATCCAAAGTATCTGTTGATTTAACTTATAATGAAAATAAATTAAGAGAATCTTTTAACAAGATTAATATTCTCACTATGGAGCAAAAAGAAAAATACTATAAATTCGTTTTAAAATACAATGAAAAAATGTTTTCATATTTAAGTTCACGAATTTTAAACGATGCAATAAATGAAATATCATCAAGTATAGATGAATTAGCATCTTCTGATTTAGTAGAACAATACAAACAAAAATCAGACAGTATAGTTGAAAAAAGAAATGAAGTTTGAATAAAAATTTTGTCTGAAAGTATGTGAGATGATCAAGTTTGAGTTATGGTTTATTGAAAGTGACATATAGAAAACTTAATTGAACAACTCAAATCAAAATATGATTGAAAAGTAAATATATATGTAGCAAAATAAAAGTTTCTCTAGAGAAACTTTTATTTCAACACATCGGGATAAAAACCCCTATCTTTAGATAGTTAAGACACCGAAGGTGTAAGTGATAGAAATTGAATAAATGAGATGTGTTGTGACATAGGGTTTTAAACCCCGTTGCCTTCAGGCCGATTCTAAAGAAAAAAGTGTAAAAAATCAATAGAATAAATAAAATAGTGTTAAAAACTAACACTAGAGAGAATGAAATACCAAAAAAGTAGTCATGCGACATATGATGTCAGATACCATATAGTATGGATAACAAAATACAGAAATCCATTCATGAAAAAGAGATACAAGATAGATTGGAAAAGATCATAAGATGAATAAGTAAAAAGCTATGAGTAATAATAATAAAGATATGAATGGAAGAAGATCATGTACATATGTATTGTAGGATACCGTTAACTAAACCAATATCTACAATAGTATGACATATAAAGTGAGAAAGTTCTAAGGCAATAAAGAGGTATTTTTACAAAGAAATTAAGAGATGGTATTGGAAGACATGAAATATATGGTGAGTATGATATTTTGTATCTAGTGTATGAGAGATAAATTGAGAAATAATATCTAATTATGTGGAACAACAGTGAGAAGAAGAGAATAAGATTGAAGAGATAGAGCTTTAAATTTCAGTACAAATAAAAGCCCCGTGCCTTCAGGCCGGGGTAGAAGAAAAGCTAAAACTTTTTTACTTTTTGTCTCAAATGAAGAATTTTCCATTATTTGATTAATATAACAAAAAATTGAAAAAAATATAAATATTGTTACTTTTTAAAACAATACATTATATATTTTAAAAAATATGAAAAGATGTAGCTGGGTTAACCTAAAAAATGAACTATATGTAAAGTATCATGATTTAGAATGGTGAGTATGTGTTCATGATGATAACAAATTATTTGAATTTTTGACTTTAGAATGAGCTCAAGCATGACTATCTTGGGAGACTATTTTAAAAAAAAGAGAAAATTATAGAAAAGCCTTTGACAACTTTAACCCAGAAATTGTTTCAAAATATGATGATAAAAAAATTAAAGAATTATTACAAGATAAATGAATAGTTAGAAATCGTTTGAAAATAAAATCAGCTATTAAAAATGCCTCAATATTTTTAGAAATAAAAAAAGAATTTTGAAGTTTTTATAAATACATTTGGTCTCTTATCTGATGAAAAAGAAAAATAAACAAGTTTTCTCTTCTCTCCAAAATACCAGTATCTACTCCAGATTCTGACAAAATCTCAAAAGACCTCAAAAAAAGAGGTATGAAATTCGTATGATCTACCATAATATATGCCTTTATGCAGGCTGTATGAATAGTAAATGATCATGAAAAATGATGTTTTAGATATAAAGAAGTTTAACATATATTTATGAAAATAGTATTTTTAGATAATATAAGAAGTATGCAAAATGTATGATCTATATTTAGAAATGCAGATGCATCTGGTTTTGAAAAAATTATCCTAAGCTGATATACCCCAACACCTCCTAGATCTTTTATATCAAAAACAGCTATTTGAGCACAAAACTGGATAGACTGGGAATATTATAAAGACTGAATACCTATAATAAAAGAATTAAAAAAAAATTGATATGAGATAATTTCTCTTGAAATTACAAAAGACTCAATAGACTATAAAAGTCTTTTTTTAGAAAAATATGAAAAAGTAGTGCTAATATTATGAAATGAAATTTCTGGAGTAAACACCAAATTTTTGACTATATCAGACAAAAAAGTTAGTATAAATATGAAATGAAAGAAAGAATCTATAAATGTTTCTGTGGCATCTTGAATAGCTATGTATGCCATATCAGAAACACAAAAAATTTAAATATATTTTTCCCACAAGAACAAAAGTATAATTAAAATACGAATATGAAATTAATAAAAATACTATTACCTATAATATCATTATATTGGTTTTTCGTCCCTAGTGTTTTATCAGAGTCTATTATAAAAGTAGAAAATGTATTTTTAGATATAGGAAAAGATTATACATATCACTATGAACTTCAAACCCTATATGATATGTGAATAATAGAACCAGAATCTGATTTTAAATTTCACCCTGATAGATTATTAAACAGAGATGATTTTGTATGAATAGCAGTTGAAACCAGTTGTCAAAAATGTATCCCCCCAAACACTTTACAAGAATTTATAGACTCCTATACACAAAAACCTTTTTTTGATGTATGACTAGATAATAAGAACTTCTATTGTATTTCATATGCTAAAGAAAATGAATTTGTTTTAGGTTATGACCAATGAGTCCAGTGTAGCGATTGAACTCAAGAAGATTGAGAAATACCATTTTGTACAAAAAATAATATAAAACTAGAGGAAGCTTTGGCAGTTGTAATGAGAATGTGATGAATAATGACAGTTGAAGAAGCAAATGTAATAACTTCTGGGATTGAAAATTGACAGGCATATCCTGATTTAGCCCTTGATATGAAAGCACTTTATGATGATGGAACAGCTAATTCTTTTTATCCATATTTCAAAAAAGCCTTAGAATATGAGGTATTGGATTATGACTCTTCTTGAAATGAAAAAATCTATAAACTAGTAGAAAAATCCTGAGACTACCTAAGGCCTACAACTTTGATAACTAAACAAGATTTTTTAAAAATGGCTTTTGTGGCACTAAAAGCTAATTCTTGTTCTTACATAAGTGATAATGAACTAGCTATAAAAATTATTATGTTTGATCAAACTTGTGATGAACAAAAGTCTTTAAACTGAGAATGTAGTTTGCAAGATTATGATGATACACTAGATTTTGATTCTGAAATTTGATGAGTATGTGAGCAATGAATTGACGAAGAAAGCTGATATATTCGGAGGTTTGTCAATGAAAAAACTTGAGAACAAACTATAAAATATTGAAAATATATAGACAATTACAATTTTCTATCTCCTTGAGAATACAAAGTATTTTTAAGAGTTACAGACAACTGTGGTAATACTTGAGAAGTTTATAATACTTTGACTATATATTGAGTAAAAAATTGATTATGACTTGATGTAATAGCAGATAAAGTATATTGAGAATGACCACTTGAAGTAAATTTTGATTGAATAGTAGAATGATGAACTTGACCTTATATTTGTTCTTGGGATTATGGGGACTGAAATACATGAGAGTGAGAAGATACTACCCATACATTTGAAGAGCCATGAGTATATGAAGTAACGACTAGATGTGTTGATTCAAATTGATTAGAATCTGAAGTAACTACTGTTATAACAGTAACATGAGAAGATTCTTCTGATTGATTATGACTTGATGTAATAGCAGATAAAGTATATTGAGAATGACCACTTGAAGTAAATTTTGATTGAATAATAGAATGATGAACCTGACCTCATATTTGCTCTTGGGATTATGGGGACTGAAACACATGAGAGTGAGAAGATACTACCCATACATTTGAAGAACCATGAGTATATGAAGTAACGACTAGATGTGTTGATTCAAATTGATTAGAATCTGAAGTAACTACTGTTATAAAAGTAGTATGAGAACAAGAAGATATATCACTTACTGTTTCTATAGATGCTAATCCCATAGTATGAAATTGACCTTTGGAGGTAGACTTAAAACCCATAGTTTTTTGATGAGAATGACCTTATAAATATACCTGGGACTTGTGAGATGGAGACACAAGTATTTTAAAACTTTTAAAACATATTTTTCTAAACAAGGGATTATATGAAGTAACTCTAACAGTTGTTGATAGTAATTGACTTATAGGAAAAGCTAATACTATGATAAAAGTACTTGAAAATATATGTTCTAATGATTATGATTGAGATTGAAAAAATGATTGTGAAGATACCTGCCCTCTTGTAAAATGAGAATCAAATAATAACTGATGCCCAATATTTATAGAAGAAGAAAGTGATTCCAATCATTTAGATTGACTTTGAGAATGCCTGATAGATCAAAAAGACTCTTGATTTATATTTTGAAATGTAGTTTGTGTTTCATGTCCTTGTAATTCTAGCCTAGATTTTAGATCAACTTTGAGAAAATGTGATACTATAATACCGGCTATAACCTCTCCAACAGAAGAAACTATTTATTCTAGATGAAGACTTTTTCAAATTAGATAGTTTTTACTTTCTGATATTTTTGTTCAAATAGAAAATCCCACTTTGATTTTTTCTTTTGAATTAATAGCTATACATTAATTTATACTAATACTAAAAACATAATTCCTTTTTATACCCATGAACAACTTTTTTAAAACGATATCCTTATATATATTTTTAATTATTTGTGTAACATCTTGAGTAATAACAGTATTTTGAACAGATTTGGTTTTTAACCCCAAGATAGATAAAGTAGAAATTCTATCAGAAAATGTATTTTTAGATGATTATAAATTAAATAATAACTATATTTTTTATTTTAGTGGAAATGATTTAAGTCAATATAAGATAAACTCTCCTTGTAAGATAGACTGAAAATTTATAGATTCTAGAAACGATAAATATGTGTTTAGGGTTAAATATTTAGAAGAATGTCTATCCCCTTTAGTATATTTACAAACAAATGACTTAGATATAGTTAAATGATCCAAATTAAAACTAAACCTCTATTCTAAATCTAGATTATTTGATTTTTTTGTTGATAGAAGTAATTCCTCTTTACAAAATATTGGTAAAAATATAGATAAAAATATTTCTAAACTAAAAGAAAATATTACAAACTCTCCTCTTTTAAAAGCTCAAATAAAAAGAAGACTGAAAGAATTAGAGTATCAAAAATCTTTTCTAAATGAAATACTTAGTTTTAGAAAGCAAAAATATGTTATCCCTGTAGCTTGAAATTATAAACTACCTAGAAATAAAAGTGAAATACCAAATGCCAGAAGACCATATAGAGATTTTTATACTGATTGAATACATCATTGATGGGATATAGATGCCCCTTTATATACTGAGGTAATATCAATTGATTATTGAAAAATAATTAGAATAATTGATTGATTTAAATTTTCTGATTTGGAAAGAATAAATAGGTGAGATAATTTGACTTACGAAGATAAATTAAAGAATTTAGATATTCTTAGAGGAAATCAAATTTGGGTAAAAACTAGCAAATGAGATGTGATTTTTTATTCTCATCTTTCATCCTCAAATAATAATTTAAAAGTTTGAGATATAGTTATGCCTTCGCAAGTAGTTTGAAAAATAGGTATCTCTGGTGTCCCTGAAAAAGACTATAAAAAATATCATCTACACTTCCCAATACATAAAAATCCTTATAATAAAGATAAGGTTTGAAAGTACTCTATTTCAGATTATATGAAATGGGACTGGTATTTTAAATGAAAATCATTAGACTATGTACTTGACAATCAAGATAGTATTTTTAGATAGTTTATAATATGCAAAATAAAAAAAAACATTCTACCACAATTACATCCAACAAAAAGGCATATTTTGATTATGAAATACTAGATAGCTGGGAAGCAGGAATATCTCTAAAGTGATATGAAGTAAAATCTCTAAGGCAGGGTTTTGTAAATTTAAAATGAAGCTATATTACTTGCAATAACAACGATCTTTATATAAAATCTATGCATATAAGTATTTGGAAATCTTTACCTAATAAATCCAGCTTAGATCCAAGTTTAGATAGAAAGGTCTTTTTACATAGAAAAACGATAGATTTTTTACTTGGTAAAATGAAAGAATCTTGATATTCTGTTGTTCCGCTGGAACTTTATTTCAAATGAAGTTTGATAAAAGTCCGTGTTTGACTTGTAAAATGAAAAAAACTTTATCAAAAAAAACAAATTTTAAAAGAAAGAGATATGGATAGAAGAGCTAAAATAATGATGAAAAATTTTAATAGTTAGAATAAAAAAGATTATTTTTTCCAAAGTTCTTTTTATCAAATGTCTGAAGCTATTTGTTGATAGAAACCTACTCATCAAATATTTAAAGCCCTCTGTTGATGTAATGTTAATTGTCAAATATTTAAAGCCATTTGTCGGTATAAGATTATTAACTTTTTAGATGAAATTTAGTATGAAAAATCTTTAATCCTCATAAAATTATTTTTAAATCTCTGTCCCTAAAGATATTTTATTAGTAACCAAAAACATATGAAAGTAGTTACTAGATTTGCTCCGAGTCCCACAGGATATTTACACATATGAAGTTTAAGGACTGTTTTGTATAATTATTTATTTGCCAAAAAAAATGATGGGAGGTTTATAGTTAGAATTGAAGATACTGATAAAACTAGATTTGTAGAATGAAGTGTAGATAATATGCTTGAAGTTTTAGCATCTGTGTGATTAATCCCTGATGAATGACCAAATAATCCTTGAAATTTATGACCTTATTATCAATCTGAAAGACTTCATATTTATAAAAAATATGTAGATGAGCTTATTGAAAAAGACAAAGCATATTACTGCTTTTGCAGTAGTGAAAGGCTAGATAAACTTAGAGAACAACAACAATCAATGAATCTTCCAACGAAGTATGACAAAAAATGTAGATTTTTGAGTAATAATGAAATAGAGCAAAAACTTAAATCTTGAGAAACTTATACTATAAGATTAAAGGTACCTGAAAATAGAGAAATTGAATTTAGAGACTTAATAAAGTGAAAAATTAAAGTTAGTTCAAAAGATATAGATGATCAAATAATTCTAAAAACAGATTGATATCCTACCTATCACTTGGCTAATGTAGTTGATGACTACCTAATGTGAATAAGTCATGTAATAAGATGAGATGAATGGACTCCTAGTACAGCTAAGCATGTTATAATGTATGAAGCATTTTGATGGGAAGTTCCAATATTTTCTCATATACCCCTACTTTTGTGAAAAGATAAGAAAAAACTTTCAAAAAGAACAGGAGATGTTTCTGTAAAAAGTTATATGGAAAAAGGTTATTTAAGTGAAAGTATTATAAACTATATAGCACTTTTGGGTTGGAATCCTAAAACAACAGAAGAATTTTTTAATATAGAAGAGTTAATAAAAAGATTTGATTTAAGTCAAGTACATAAGTCATGAGCTGTATTTGATTTAGATAGATTAAATTTTTTCAATTCTTATTACATAAAGAATTTAGATATAAATTATCTTTATGACAAACTTCTGAATTATTTATCTAGGTATGACTCTATATTTCTTGAAAAAATACAAAAATTTGATGAGTCTTATAACAAAAAAGTACTTGAAGAGATTAAAAGTAAAATAAAAAAATTTGATGAATTCAGAGAGTTTACCTCTTATTTTTATGATGAACCTGGAATTTTAGATCAAGAAATTTTTGTTAATGAAAAAATGAAGATAAGTGATTTAGATATGGTTAAAAAATCTTTGGATATATCTCTTTTGATTCTTGAAAACAAAAATGACTTTGAGAGTATCTCAGAAATAAAAAATCTTTTTATAGAAGAAATAAAATTAAAAAATATGAAAAATTGACAAGTTCTTTGGCCTGTGAGGTGTGCTTTGTCTTGAGAGGTATATTCTCCTTGAGCTTTAGAAATGATTTTTATATTAGGTAGAGAAAAGTCAATTTTTAGAATAAAAAAAGTTTTGGAATTTTTTGAAAAATAGGTTATACTTATTTATAGATTACTTGAGCCTATCAAGATTTTGAATCAAAATTAATAAATAGTACTAAGTTATATAAAATATAGGTTTTAAAAAATTAACATTTAAAAAATGATATACGAAACACTTAAAAATTTAGTTGAATCATTGAAAACAAGTTATAAGTGCCCAGATTGTAACTCATGAATAGAGGAGTCAAATATAGATATAGTTTGAGCAGCTTGAAATACTGTAAATTTTGATATTTCTTGCCCTAGATGTTGAAAACATTGAATAGTAAAATCACAGTTGATGATGGTTGATATAGGTCCTTTGAAAGATATGAAAGGGAAAATGGAGAATTTAAAAGATAGATTTAAATCCATAAAAAAATTTAAAAATACTATAAGTGATAGTGAGATAGTTGACCTTGATAAAAACCTAAAAAACAAACAAATGAATGCAAGTGATTTATTTCAGTAAAAATTATGATTTAATTTTTCATGTTTTCCTTAATTTTTACAACATACATAATTATTAATTTAACAAAAAAATAACCAGAAATGGCTATTTTTTTAGTTTGGATATAATTTTATCAAGTGTTTGGAGCTTTAGAATTCCGTTAAAGCTTTTTTGTATGCTTCAAATTAAATTTGTTGTGTTACAGTGGTTTATTTTATCACAATATAATCATTTGCTACATTCACTTATTCCAAGTTCTTCTCATACAGAATTCAATATATCATAAACAGAAATATCGCTTAGTTCCATTCATATTTTAACTCAACCTAATCTACCTTTTGTTGTAATTAGTATTCAAGATTTTTCAAGTTCAGAAATTATTCTTCTTAAAAGAGATTCAGATATAGATAAGTCTTTTGAGATATCAATAATTTTAATTAGTTTTTTTGATCTTTCAGCTATATAAACTATAGACTTCAAAGCATATGATCATTTTTTTGATAATTTTATCATTTTATTTGGAAAAATAATATACTTAAATCTAAAAATTCATTTTCTACTGCTTGCTTTTTCAAGCTTCTTCAAGTTTTTTCTGTTCATCAGCTACAGCACAAGCATCAATAATAGGCTTTAGCCTTCATGACATAACTCAAGGCAATCAAGAAAAATTTTGTCCTATTCTATGATCTGTGACTCTATCTTGAGGGAAGTTATATGTCCTTATCTTTTCTGACCTATCTCCAGATCCTACTTGTGCAAGTCTTGCTTCTCAAAGTTCTTTTTGTCTTTTTTCTTCTTCATATGAATATATTTTACTTCTGAGTATCTGCCAAGCTTTTTCTCTGTTTTTATGCTGACTTCTTCAATCTTGACAAAAAACTTGTATTCAAGTAGGTATATGCTTTAAATGTACGGCAGAGTCTGTTTTGTTTACATGCTGTCATCAAGCTCAACTTGCACGAGTAAAAGTCATTTCCACATCGCTTTCTTCTATATTTATATCAATATCATCAACTTCAGGCATTATTGCTACAGTTATTGCACTTGTATGGACTCTACCTTTACTCTCAGTTTCGGGAATTCTTTGTACTCTGTGTGTTCCAGACTCATATTTAAAATTTGAATAAGCTCATTCTCCTTTTACTTCAAATATTATTTCTTTTACTCATCATGTTTCAGACTCTGTTTTTTCAATTATTTCTACTTTGAAATCTTGTTCTAAAGCAAAATTTATATAAGATTTAGAAAGTTCTCATGCGAAAAGAGATGCTTCTTCTCATCAAGTACCAGCTCTTAGTTCAACTATAATATTTTTATCATCATTGGAATCTTTTGGCAATAGTGATAAAGTAATCTCTTCTTCCAATTTCAAAATTTTTTCTTCTGTTTCTCAAATCTCTGTTTTCAATAAATCTATCATTTCTTCATCTTTCTCATCTTTTAACATTTCTTTGTTTTGCTGTAAAGATAGAATAAAATTCTTATATTCTTTGTAAATTTCTACAGTTTTTGATATTTGTTTTTTTCTAGAGCTTATTTCTCTAACTTTTTTTTGGTCTTTAAATATTTCTGGATTTGATAATTTGAGTTCCAATTCTTCAAATTCCAAAACTAAGCTGTCTAAATTAAATTTCATTTTTTATCTTAAAAGATTTAAATTTTTTGTATTTTATTTGAAAATAGCTAAATATCAATTTTTGTGGAGTTTTCTATAAAATTCTTTTATATCTTTTAAAAGGATATTCATTTTATATTTATATTATGTTCAATAATCCTTTATGAACTCACACACATAAAAAAATTTGATAAATTTTAGAAGAAAAATATGAAAGAAAGAATAAAACAATTTTTTGCTTTTAAAGCTATTCATTCTTTTTCTTTGACAAGCTAGGAGTAAAAAATAAACTAAGTGTATATTATACAAAAAATAAATAATTAGAATATGGGATATCTATTAAAAAAAGAAGAAATGATGGATTTATGGAATACTAAACTAAGTATTCCTATTCCTTCAATTGATATAGTAATATTTACAATATATAAATGAGAACTTTGTGTTGTTCTTGATAAATTTAAGTGAGACTCTCATGTACTTCCTTGAAATATACTCGCTTGATGATTCTCTTTGGAAGAAAATTTTGATAGTATACTTGAAAGAAAGACTTGAATAACCTGAATATATAAAGAACAGCTATATACATTTTGAGATCCAAAAAGAGATAGGAGGGGTCATGTACTTTCTATATCATATTATGCTTTGGTATGATGAGCAAAATTCTTAAGCCTTATAGATTTTACAAAGGTAGATTTAGTAAAATATAAAGACTTAGATAAATTTAATATACTATATGATCATAAAGAAATAATAAAATATTCTAGAGAAAGGCTAAAAGCAAAAATATGATACACCAATGTAGCAAAAGAAATACTTCCTGACAAATTTAGAATTACCGAACTTAGGAAAATTTATGAAATAATTTTAGATAAAGATATAGACAAACGAAATTTTCAAAAAAAGATATTGAAACTTTGAATTATACAAGAAACTTGAGAGATAGATAAAACTACAAATAGACCAGCTAAACTATATAAATTTGTTACACATAAGATAATGAATTATGAGATTTTTTAATTCATAAACTTTTTTCTGAAAAATGAAAAATTTTTATTCAAGTAGTTTGTATTTTTCATAGATGTTATAATGAGGATTTAAGAAATTTATTATTTTATAAGAATTAAAGAATTCTTTAGATTTTCCTTAAATAGATCTCTCTAAATTCTTCTAATCATTGGTATCAAACTCTATATTATTTAAATATTTAGAAACATTTTTCACAAAAAAAGGTCTTACTCTTATATTAGCATTACTTATTAAACTCTCATTTATAAGAATTTTCTCAGCTTTCTGTATAGGTAGTCAAGCTATAGTTTGTTTTAATCTCTTTATATAGTTATCTTTTTCTCACTTGAAATTATATTCTACATGGTATTCTATTTCTAGTGTTACCTTAGCCTTAAATGGATCTTCTACCCTATAAATAACTCACTTTTCTGGAAAAACTCCCAAAGATTTATCGTTTATATACAAAAGAGTTTCTTTTTCTGGAAGTATACTTCATTCTATTGATCACTTTAGCTTTGAAATTACAGAATTTTTATTGAATGTGTATGTTTCTGCTTTTATACTTCAACTTATTATAAACTCTTCCAATTCTTGTCCCACTTCCAAATTTCATATATCTATAAACAAATCAGAATATTTATATATATCGTTTATTGGAAGTATCTTATAACTAACATTGTTTTTACTATTTGTTTTATTTATACTTTCTATTAACTTCTTACTTATTTTTCTTTTTATGCTTTCTGTAAAAAATATTTTAGCATTTTTGATATCATCTTCAGACACTACTTTTTCAAAAATATCTTTTCATCAACTTATTTCTCAAGGTACTTTTGCATAAATATCCTCTTGAAATTCTTTGTCCAATCAAGGTAGTATCAGTAAATCTCCTTTTTCTTTTATATTTCATCTAGATCATATTTTTTCTCAATACTTATCTCTTACTTTTGCTGTTATTTCTACATTCTTTGATCCAGGCACAATTTCTCATTTTTTATTTTCAACTGCAGGTGGAATTATTACATAAGAATTTGTTTCATAGATTATTCCATTTTCAGATTCTAGTCTTGTTTCTTTTAGTATTCTTATCTCTTGTTTTAAATTATTATAAAGTGTTACTATTCACCTAGATTTATTTCTTTGTTTTTGTCCTGCTCAGGTTGTCTTTATTTTTTCTGTAAGAATGGTTTCTCATTTAAACACTATTAAATCTATATTAGAGTTGTTTGAGTCTGAAGTATCAAAAATAAAGTTTTGAGCTTTTGTTTTTATCTGTATGTTAGGGGTTATTTCTACATAGGTTTTATTTACTGCAAAAATAAATATGTATATAAACATTAGAACTGTGATAAATAATGTTGATATAAATACTGTTAGATATCACTTTTGTTTGTAGTATTTCAAATATTTTTTTCTTGGATCTATGTGTTTTTTATTTTTTAAAATTAAAGACAATAGATTTTTTATAAGAATTTTTATTTCATATTTTAGATATTCATAAAAACTATAATTGTACTTTAATAAATCTTTTTTATGATTTGGTATATAATCTCATTCTACTAAATTGTATTCTATTCAAAGATCTTTTCATAATTTTTTTGATAATACATCCTTTGTTTTTATAATTATCTTTTTATCCGTAGCTTTCTTCAAGCTTTTCAAGTCTATCTTATTGTATAAAATATCATGTCAAAAAGGAAAGTTAATAACAATATTTTTTTTATTAGTATTATACTTTTTTACTTTGCTTATTATATCAAATATATTATCACTATTTTTTACTTTTATGGTCATTTTCTTGTCTTAGATTTCAATTTATTTTTATAAAAAATTATATATACATTAAAAAAAATACCAAAAATATTTTTGGTATTTTTATGCTAATATTTTGTAAGAATTTGGGTTTTATATATCACAAATTCTAAATTTTGTTATTTTCTAACTGTCAATTTAATTAGAATCAGGCATTTCTTCATTTCAAGCATTAGCATCAACTTCTTCTTGAGATACTTCAACTGCTTCAGTTCATGTTTCAGGACTTACAGTTTCTGAATCTTTTGACATATCTTTATGATGTCAGCAAGATACAAGTAATAACAAAAGAGAGGTAAAAATTAGAGCAAAGAAAGTTTTCATAATTTTTAAGAATTATTATTTAAACTAAATATAGTCTTATACAATTAAAGTTTATTAAAGACCTCTGCTATTATATTATAAAATACTTGTTATCAAGGCAAAATATATTTACTTTGTAGTTTTTTTTGTTAAAAAATTTTTTACAGGTCTATGCTAGATTTAAATTCACTATCTTCTAAAACCACACATTTTTTATCATCCTCTAAGATATCTATAAATAAAACTTTTTTATCTTCTGAAGAAAAAACACTTTTAGCATTGGTATGTCACACAACTTGTTTTTTATCTATTTTGTCATCAATAAGGCTTTTAGGACGAACCCAAATAGGGGATTGGTATATATCATCTCAGCTTTTACTTACTTTTGAAGGCAGTATTTCAAAACAAGAATAAGGAAGGTTATTTATAAAATCTTCTAGATCGGTTCTTCCATCAAATTCAGCCACCTCTGAAAGCCAAGTTTTTGTTACTCCTGCATGAGTATAAACTACATTATCTATAATTTTAGAAAAAACCAGTAAATTATCTCTTATAGCTATATTTAACTCTATTCTAATATCTGTTGCATTTAAATGTTGATATCAACCATATCTGTTGTTTGTACCAAAATAATGGAAATCATGGTTTCAAATAAGTAGTGTAACCTTATCTTTAAATGATTTTTTAAATTCTAAAATTCTTTTAAAATTTTCTATTTGCTCATAACTACTTATATTTTCATGAGTATCAAAATAATCTCATATGAATACAAGATGATCTGCATCATATTTTTTCATATTTTCCCAGCAACTTCTTCAATGTATGTCTCATATTGCTATTACTCTCATATTTATAAATTATTATTTAATTAATTATATAATAATAATTTATTTAAATAAGTCAAGTAATTTTTCTCAAATCTACCTAGTTTTTTGTATTTTATATTTTATTTTTTACCTTTATATAAGTAAAAACAGAGATTTTATATTGATTGAATTTTATAAAGATAAAGTTAGCTTAAATAAGTCATTTATAAAATACTAAAGATAAAACACTAAAAATAGCTTAATTTACCTTTATTTAAACTAAAATATAGGTATACTTTTTATAAAAACTGGGTAGTTTTGAGATTTTTTTTTTTGAATCATTACCAAGTTTTCTTTGTCATTTAGTTTAAATCTGATTACTTTTTTATATAATATATTTTAGCACACATTTTTGATATTATCCTCAAAAATCTATCTTCTAAATCATTTTCTTTTTTTTCTTTTTTCTATATATTCTCAATTAAGGCATCTACCAATATATGGATATTCATCCGTTACAAGATATATATAATCTCAATTAATTTCAATACCATTACAAGCATCAAGATCACCAAAACCTTTTATATATTCCCAATCAGAAACATAAGTGCCATCAGGTATTGTATCATCTAAATTTATTGTTTTATTTCTATACCTACATCCTTTCCCATTTCTAAGTTTATCAGAAAGTTTGTAGCTGGGTTTATATATTCCACTTTTTGAGTAATACATAGGAAAGCCATCTTTAGCAAAACCAATATGTACAAGATCTTCTCAATTATATGCAAATTCTACAAGACTTTCAGAAATACCATGATAATGATATTCTCCTGTGGGTTGAACATGAGCATGTTGATTATCAAGACCAAGATTTACCACTTCTTGAATAGCTTCTATTCTATATTCTTCTCCAGAGTTACATTTTATCACTTCTGCTGTTTCTGGTTCAAATTTTATTCAATTTACTGCTATTCCAGGAATTTTAGCACTTGTTTCATTTCAAACATATTCTCCAGAATAAGGAACACTATAAGATATTTTTTGTGAACTTATAATGTTAGGATTTCAAGAATTTGGAAAATTTCATGTTTTGTGATTTGGAAGGGCATTTGTAGAAATTTTCCTTTGATTTCACGATAATGTTACATATGTTTGTGTTCAGTAAATTCAGTCATCTATACTGTATTCTTCAAAAAATGAATCTCCAAAATTTTCTAAATTTTCACCTGATTCATTATAGAGTTTTGTAATTATATAATTTAGTATGTATAGGATTTCTTGATTTTCCCTGTATTTTTTTTTATAATTCTTGAGGCTTGTAATTATTCTATTACGAGTATTTTCTCAATCTTTTTCAATAATATCTTCTAAATTATAGACAACTTTATCTATTTTTTCTTGAAGTTCTTTTGTAGGAGAAAAGGCAAATACTGATGTTAAACCAAATATCAATATTGTAATTATGGCAAGAATTTTTTTCATACTTAAAGATATTAAACAATAATTATAAATATAATAATAAAACAGATTAAGATTCAAGTTAGATTTTAATAAAGACTTGAAAAATTCATTTAAAAAAACAATCCTTTTTTGCTAATTTTCGTTCAAAAATTTAAATATATTAAGCAGACTTTTTCAAAAACAATTAACTTTAAATATAAACAATTGTATCAAAAAATAAAAAAGTTTGCTTTTTATATAATTTTTAATATAAATTTATAGTCGAGTCGTTTTGGAATAGACCAAAAGTGGTGATTGCGTTTATGCCGAGACAGCATATGAAGCACAAGCCTTAGAGTAAGTTTATGTTCCTATTAAATGGAACCGAAATTTCTGGGTCCTTTTAGTCCATATAAACTGAATATGGGAGAATCTCTAGACCTGATTTCTAGAGACCTTCCAAGGCTAAACCAAAACGACGACCTTATTATTCTCACTTACTATATATAGATAATATAGTTGGGTAAGAAGATAATTTAGAGCTCCTATTTAGGAGCTTTTTTCTTTACTTTGACAAAATACTGCCTATACTCCCGACAACTTTGTATTTTAACATAAAAAAATAATGTCTTTAAGAAATATTGCAATAATAGCCCATGTAGATCATGGAAAAACTACTCTTGTTGATGAACTTTTAAAAGCTGATGATGATTTTGATTCTAGGGTTTGACTAGAACAAAGGGTTATGGACTCCAATGCACAAGAACAAGAAAGAGGTATAACTATTTATTCCAAAAATACATCTGTAACTTATAAATGAAACAAAATAAACATTGTAGATACTCCTGGTCATGCTGATTTTGGTTCGGAAGTTGAAAGGGTACTTAGAACTGTTGATAGTGTTTGTCTACTTGTTGATTCTTACGAATGACCAATGCCCCAAACCAAATTTGTACTTAAAAAATCCTTAGAACTATGATTAAAACCAATAATCATAATTAATAAAATGGACAAACCTACTGCTAGACCGGATTGGGTTATAGATAGCCTCTTTGATTTGTTTGTCCAACTTTGAGCAAATGATGAACAATGTGAATTATTACATGAACCAGTTTATGCTATAGCTAGAGAAGGTAAAGCATGGATAGATAATGATGATAAAAAAGAAAGTATAAAACCTCTTCTTGATTATATAATTAAAAAAGTACCACAAGCTCCAAATGATGTTAATAAAGTTTTTAAAATGCAGGTTGCCAATTTATGATTTGATAGTTTCTTAGGTAGACTGGGAATAGGTAGAGTTTATGAATGAAAAGCTAAAGTATGACAAGAAGTATATATAATATCAAATGATTGAGTGGAAAGAAAAGGTAAAATAACAGAAATATTTACAAATTATGGCCTTGAAAAAAGAAAAACAAAAGAAGCATATGCTTGAGATATAGTAACTATAGCATGAATACCAGATATATTTGTTTGAGAAACCATATCTTGAGAAAGTTGAACTAAACCTATGCCTAGCATTACAATAGATGAACCTACCTTGAAGATGGAATTTCTCGTAAACAATTCTCCTTTTTGTGGTAAGGAGGGTAAATTTGTTACAAGCAGACAAATAAGAGATCGTTTGGAAAAAGAACTTGAAACAAATGTAGGTTTAAAAGTAGATTTTGATAAAACAGAGGCCTATTTAGTTTCAGGTAGGTGAGAGCTTCATTTATCAGTTTTAATTGAAAATATGAGAAGAGAATGATTTGAGTTGCAAGTTTGAGCACCTGAAGTAATAATGCGTGAAGAAGATGGAGTAAAAATGGAACCTATAGAAAGATTGACAATTTCTGTACCAAGTGAATCTTCTGGTTCAATTATAGCTGAACTTTGAAAAAGAAAATGACAAATGCTTAATATGTCAGAAGAAAATGATATTGTTAATTTAGAATTTTTAATACCTACAAGAGGTCTCCTTTGATTTAAATCACTTTTTACTACACTTACTAAATGAGAATGATTGATGTCTAGCTCTTTTGAAGAATTTTCTCCTCATAAATGACCAATTGAAAAAAGACAGGTTTGATCTATGATTTCTGGTGAAGCTGGTAAAGCTATGGCATACTCTTTATTCAACCTACAAGATAGATGAACCATATTTATAACTCCTGCAAGCTCTATATATGAGTGAATGATTATATGAGAATCAAGCAAATGACAAGATTTAACTGTAAATGCCACTAAAAATAAGAAGCTTACAAATGTAAGAGCCTCTTGAAGTGATGATGCTTTGAAACTTATCCCACCTAAAATTATGACTTTAGAAGAAGCTATTGACTATATTTCTCAAGATGAATATGTAGAGGTAACTCCCGAATCTATAAGACTTAGAAAAAAATATTTAACCGAAAATGAGAGGAAGAGGAATAGTAAGAATTAAAAATCTCAAAACTACCCACTTTTTATAAAATCGACATAGGAGAATAAGGATAACTGAGGGAAATGTAGGTTGTTTTTATTGTTTTACCTTTTGTGTTTTATAAATGACTTATTTAAGCTAACTTTATCTTTATAAAATTCAATCAATATAAAACCTATGTTTTTACTTATATAAAGGTAAAAAATAAACTATAAAATACAAAAAAATGGGTAGTTTTGAGAAAAATATATTCATTTTTTCGATTTTTATTTTATTTTGAAAACTATTTATGAAAAAGGTACTTATAATTATAGGTATTCCTGGTTCTTGAAAAACTACATATGTAGAAAATCATTTGAAAGATTATGATTTTTTTGATGACTATTATAAATATGAATGTAAATCACTTCGTAAAAGTGTATACTATGAACAGTTGATAAAATCACTAAATACAAATAAAAACATAGTTATAAGCGATATAGCATGGACACAAGATTTAAAATTAAAAGAATTTGTAAATGAATTAAACACACTATTTATTTCTTTGAACATAAAAACTAATATAGATTTTTTATACTTTGAAAATAATCCAGAAATTTGTAAAAAAAATGTTTTGCATAGAAAGAGAGATGATGAAAGAGTAAAAAAAGAATTTGAGCTTATTGATAGATTTACAAAAAACTACAAAGTCCCTAATTGATATCAGTGAATTAAAATATTTGATACCTCTACCTTATGATAGTAAACTAAGGTACAAATTTTTTTGCTATATAGATTGTAGATAATAAGCAAATAGAAACTTCCCAAAATAGCAAAAAGCTAAAGCCATCTGTTGATGAGAAATAAAAATATTATCTTTTCTTTATAATATTAATTTTTCATAGACTCCTTATAAATTTTGAATTCAGGTTCCCTTACTATTTATAAAACATGACTATTTCAAATACAAAAATATGAAACTCTGGTGAACTTATAGCAATTAAATATTTGCAAAAAAAGGATTATAAGATACTTGAAACTAATTTTAGATTCTCTAATTTTTGAGAAATAGATATTATAGCTCAAAAGGAAGATACTACTGTTTTTATAGAAGTAAAATATAGATCAAACGAGAAATACTGATCTCCCGAAGAATCAATGACTAAATATAAACTATCTAAATGTAGAAAAACTATGCAATATTACTGTAAAAAGAATTATATCTCTTTTGAAAATATTAGATTTGATGCTATAGCTATTTTAAAACAAACTAAATCTTATAAAATTACACACTATAAAAACATAGAAATTTAACACATTAAAAAATATGATTTGAATTCTTCTAAAATTACTTTTATCTAAAGGTCTTTTAATAAAAAGGTGGAACAACTTTCCCAGAGTAGAGGATATAACCCCTTTGGATAATGCATGATTTGTAATACATATAGCTCTATTTTTATCTCATTTGGAAGAAAAAAACGGGAAAAAAATAGATAAATGCTACATAATAAAAAAGATAATTTTTGATTTGCTCAAATCCTTAGTTTTGGCAGATATAAACTCTTGAACTAGAGATTATATTCTAAAAACAAACCCTAAAGTTATGTATGATTTAGAAAAGAAAGTATTTGATTATTTCTTTTCTATGGAAGGTTGAGATTTTTTGAAAAAGGATATAAAAGAGATTTTTTATAATGATTCTGATAGTATAGAAAATAGAATTATATCTGGAGCAAAGAAATTTGCATGACACCAAGAATGTGTAATAAATGCTAGGGTATTTTTATATGCCTATGATGTAGCTTTGAAAGAAATAGATCTATATTTTGAAGAAAATAAAAACAAACTTTTTTCACTAGCCCAACTTCTTAAAAAAGATAATTATAAAAATTATCTAAGTCATATAAGAAGACTTAGTCATGCTATGAGATGGTCTTGAAAACAAAGAAAATATCCAATTTCTGTAATGGGACATTTGGTTATAGTTACATTTATTTCATATGTTATAGCCAATTTAGAAAATGAAAAATGAGCTAACTATGATGTTTTTGATATTATGGTAAGATGAATTTATCATGATATACCAGAAGCTATCACTTGAGATATTATAACACCCATAAAAAACTCTGTACCGGGCTTCAAAGAAACTTTAGGTAAAATAGAAGAAGAAATGATGAATGATTATTTCTTTTTGTATGTGGATAAACAATATAAAGAAAAAATATCAAGCTATATGCTAGATCCATTTTCATGAGATATTTGAAGACTTGCCAAAAATGCTGATATTATATCTGCCTTGTTAGAATCTAGAATTGAAAGGGATTCAGGTAACTTAGAATTCAAAAATATTTATATAGAAATAAAAACTATGATTAATAACTTAGAATCATATTCACTAAATTATTTTCTAAAGTATGTATTACTTGATTTTTGAAATGATTTAGAGGAACTAAAAATATCAAAAATCTGACAATAAAGAGTATTTATATTCATACAAAAAAATGAAAAAAGTATTAGTTTGACTTTCTGGATGAGTGGATTCAGCTGTATCGGCCTATATTCTTAAAAATAAGGGTTATGATGTTACAGCTGGTTTTATGATAAATTACCTGGCTCCAAAATGAGAGTATTGTAATACTACAAAAGATCTAGAAGAAGCAAAAAAAGTAGCAAATTATCTAAAAATACCTTTTTTTACTTTTGAATATATAAAAGAATATGAGAAAAAGGTTTTAGATTATATGTTTGAATCTTATAAAAAATGAGCAACACCAAATCCTGATATAATGTGCAATAGTGAAATTAAATTCAAGCTATTTTTAGAAGAAGCTTTGAGCTTAGGTTTTGATTATATAGCTACTGGTCATTATGCTAGAATAAAAACTAGTTTATCTTCTTCAGGAGAAAATAAAAAAACCCAATACCATCTTTTGAAATGAAAAGATAAAAACAAGGATCAATCTTATTTTTTGTCATGATTGGATCAAAAGCAATTGAGTAAAACTATTTTTCCTATATGAGATTTGGAAAAACCACAAGTAAGAAAAATGGCTTTAGATTTGTGACTACCAAATTCAAAAAGAAAAGATTCTCAAGGTATATGTTTTGTGTGAAAGGTAAGTATGTATGATTTTTTAGAAAAAAAAATTAAACCAAAAAAATGACTTATAAAAGATACTAAAGGTGAAATACTTTGAGAACACAAGTGAGTTTTTTATTATACTATTGGTCAAAGAAAATGACTTGATATTTGATGATTGAAAAAACCTGTTTTTGTAGTTAGGAAAGATATAGATAAAAATGAAATAATAGTTGGTACATCTTCTGATTTAGCTCTTTATGGAGACAATCTTTATATAAAAGAAATTTTTTTTGTAAGTCCTCTTCTTTGTGAAAAAAATCTAGAGAATTGATTGAAACTTAAATGTAAAATTAGGTATAGGCAGGATGATCAGGAATGTGTAATTTTCAAAGAAAAAGGTATATATAAAATTAATTTTAAGAAAAAACAAAGAGCAATAGCAAGTGGGCAGATTTGTGTTTTTTATTTAGAAGAGGAGTTGGTTATGAGTGGGGTTATTTTGTAGATAGTGATTAATTTTTCTTGTAATTTATATTTTTTTAAATTAACAAAAGGAGGTTAGATATGAACGGAATGAACATAATGATTGTAATTTTTATTTCGTTTCTTGTGATTTCATTTGTATTAGCAGTTAGGTGTTATATTTCAAAGACGAACCAATTTATAATTTTGAAAGGTAAAAAACCTGTAAGAAGTCTACCTTTTAAATCGGTACTTAAAGAAGGTTACTTTGTAGTTATTAGACCTAAAGAAATAACAGATAGTTTTGGAGAAACCAAGTATAATACAAATCTTTTTGTACCTTATTTTGGGATTACACTTATTCCAGATGAATTAGCCTTGAAACTAATTTCTCTAAAGGAAGAGGGGAAACTTACAAAGATTAGTCCTATGATCCTGAATGAGATTCTTCATTATTTGGAAACATCAGGAAAAGTTAAAATGGAGTTGGTATCTTAAGATACCAACTCCTATTTTTTAAATATTAATCATTAAGTTCATCAATTTCACTTCATTCTTTTCAATCTTCTAGATTTTTTGAAATACCTCAATTTTCCATATCACAATAAGCTTTATATCAAGTTCAGTTACCTTCAGGGTCTATAGTATAAGCACCATCTCTTCTCTTTCTTTCAACTTGGTACAATCTCTTACAATTATACTTAGGGTTCATATACAAAAAGTTTCAACTTCAACTCAAAGTTTCTCAATTTGAAATATAAGAAACTAGTCAAGTAGGAGGACTGGATAAATTTACTTCTGTCTCTAATTCTTGAATTGGGGCATTGTCTTCTCAAATAAGTATTCAAAGTTTATCTCAATCTACATAGGGATATCTAGAAGTATAGTCTATAGCATTAACTTTTGTTAATGAGTAATGATTTTTAAGAACCATACTATCTTTATTTTCTTCTTCTAGGTAAGAAAGAAGCTGAAAGAATTTTCTATCTTCAGATAGGAAATAAGAGAAATAAGTATCATCTTTAGGGTCTTTTCCTTCTGATGTATAAGAAATAGTTTCAATAACATTATCACCAAGGAAACCTTGATAAGCAATTAGGTTAGAACCATTTGTGGTGATATTGATTTTATTATCAGGAATAGGCAAGCTTTTATTGGTAGAATACATATGTAAAGCATCTCAAATAGCTTTTAGTTGAGATACTCTAGAAGTATCTCTAACTCAAGTTAGATATGAGGAATAGCTAACAAAACCTATAGTTGAAAGAATAGAAAGAATTGTTACTACCACTATTAATTCTACTAGGGTGAATGCTTTTTTATTAATTAATTTAAATTTAGAATTTAAAAGTCTAGTTTTTAAATTAATTATTCTTTGTGTGTACATAAATTTTATTTTTATTATTTAAATAGTGATTCTCATTATATATTATTTTTTTCATATGCAAGATTATATAAACTTTTGATTTATATGTTTTTTATTTAAAATCATCTTTAGTTTTTTAGAAAAAAATTAAAAAACTTTTGACATAAATATACATAAGATATATACTCTTTATATATATTTTGAATATATAACATTTTAATTAGATAACTACATATATTATGGATAAAAATAAAGCTTTAAATGAGGCATTATCAATTATAGAAAAACAATTTGGTAAAGGTTCTATTATGAAACTTGGAGATAAAGACTGATGAATGAAAATTGAAACTAGATCTAGTTGATCGGTATCTCTTGATTTAGCACTTTGAGGTTGATATGCAAAATGAAGAATAGTTGAAATATACTGACCTGAAAGTTCGGGTAAGACTACTTTGACACTACATGCTATAGCTGAAGTACAAAAAGCTTGATGAGTTGCAGCTTTTATAGATGCTGAGCATGCTCTTGATCCTACTTATGCAGAAAAGATATGAGTTGATGTAAAAAATTTATTAATATCTCAACCTGATTATTGAGAACAAGCTTTAGAAATAACAGATTCCCTTGTTAGGTCTTGAGCTGTTGATTTGATAGTTATTGACTCTGTTGCAGCATTGACACCAAGGGCTGAAATAGAATGAGAAATGTGAGATTCACATATGGGTTTGCAAGCAAGGCTTATGAGTCAAGCTCTTAGAAAAATTACATGAGCTATTTCAAGAACAGGTACTACGGTAATATTTATCAATCAAATTAGAATGAAAATATGAGTTATGTTTGGTTCTCCAGAGACTACAACTTGATGAAATGCTTTGAAATTTTATTCTTCTCAAAGAATTGATGTTAGGAGAAAAGCAAAGATAGAAATATGAACTTGAATGGAAAAAGAAGCTACTTGAAGTCTCACAAAAGTAAAAGTTATAAAAAATAAAGTTGCCCCTCCTTTCAGGGAAGCAGAATTTGATATAATGTATAATGAAGGTATATCCAAAGTATGAGAAATTATAGATATTTGAGTTGATTCTTGAATTATCAAAAAATCATGAGCATTTTTTTCTTACGGAGATACTAAATTAGGGCAATGAAGAGAAAATGCCAAAAAATTTTTAAAAGATAATCCGAATATGATTTCTGAGCTTGAAGAGATTATAAAAAATAGTCTTGAAAGTTAGTTTGAAATATTTGAAGAAGTTTTAAATAATTAATATTTTAATTAAAAAAAACAAAATCAAATTTTGAGATTAAAAAATAACACTATAATACAAAAAAGTGTTATTTTTTAATTTTAAGGTCTATGAAAAAAATATTTTTAGTGTTGATAACTATACTTGTAACTTCAAATTATTGTTTTGCAGAAATTATAGACGATTCTATCTCAAAAGAATTGGGAAAAGATGAATTTTTAGAATTAGATATGGATTTTAAACTAAAATCTTTTGAGAGTTGTAATGATTTAGAAGAAACTATGGAAACATATATTAAAGACTATTGGGAAAGTAACAAAAATAGATATAGGAGACCTTTTATTCGTGGATGAATACAAGAAATAAATGTGGATGAAGCATTTGTAGATAATGCAAGTATAGATGAGACATTGGAAATGCAAGCCGATTTCTCACTTCAAGACAATTCTCAAACTTTATCAAGAAAAAGTACAGATTGAAATTACTCCAAAACTAATATTCAAGTATTATGAGTAGATGAGGCAGATATAATCAAAACAGATTGAAATTATATATACTATTACAACGATAAATTAAAGTATAATGAAGGTAAATACATACATATAGTTGAGTCTGAGAATTTAGAATTAGTGAAAAAAATAAAAGTCCCTAGTTTTTTCTATGATACCAAAATATATATAGACGAAGATAGCCTGGTAGTTTTAGCTAGCTGATACTCACAAAGTACCAATAAATATAAAAGCTATTACATAAATAGAAACAATAAGACATATGTAATAGTTTTTGATATTAAAGATAAAAAAAATCCTGAATTAAAAAAGTTATATGTAAGTGATTGAACTATGTCTAAATCTAGAAAGATATGAAGGTATTTATATGTGGTTTCCAATAATTATTTCAACTTTCCTTACACTACATTTAAAAATATAGATGATATAAAAATTGATTCAGATAAAATAATTCCCAAAAAAATAGATATTTCAAAGACTTCTATAAAAGAAGAACAAAATTTAAAACTAAATGATAAAAAATATCCTTTCAAAGCAAGTTCATGAAATGTAGCTAAATGTAGTGATATACAATATATCCTTCCTGATAAAGAAACATTGGAGAAGTATGATTTTAATCCAAGTTATAATATAATATCAATTATAGATACCAAAGATACAAGCAGTGAGGTAAAAAATAAAGTTATTGCAGGGAATAGTTCTGAGTTATATATGAGTTTAGATAATTTATATATAACTGATAGAGTTTATTCTAGCCAAAGCTACAAATGTGAAATTAGTGATATTTGTATAGCACCTTATTATTACTGATGAACTACAAATACTATGGTACATAAATTATCTATAAATTGAGATAGTTTAAATTATTTGAATTCAAATATGATACCATGAAGCCCACTAAACCAGTATAGTATGGACGAAAAAGATTGATTATTTAGAATAATTACAAGTATAAACTCATGGTGAAAAGTAGACGAAATGCATACAGATCTTTATATATTGGATAAGAATTTAAAACTTCATTCTAGTTTAACCAAGCTTGCTCCCTGAGAAACTTTTAGAAGTTCTAGGTATATGTGAGATAAACTGTTTTTAGTTACTTTTAAGCAGGTTGATCCACTCTTTGTAATAGATTTATCTGATAGTAAAAATCCAAAGATACTATGAGAGCTAAAAATGCCTGGATATTCTACTTATCTTCATCCTTACGATGAAAATCATATAATAGGACTAGGTTATGAAACTTATCAAAATCAGTGGTGAGGTGTTAGAAATGGTTGAATAAAACTTGATTTATATGAAATAGATTATAATAAAAAACCTGAAAAATCTGATAGTTGGGATGAAGAAATAGAAAAGCTTATATCTGGATGATGTGAAGCAATAAGAGTAGATGGAGATTGAAATACTTGTAATTTAAATAAAAATAAGACTGCATATGATGTATGATGCACTGAAATGGATTCAACTATAGAGATAGATTTACCTATATGTGTTAAATGAAACTGGCAGAAATCTATTTGAGATATATATGTTTCTCAAAAATATACTAAAAGTTTTTGAGATAGTTGAAGTAATAGTGAAGCTCTAAGAAATCCTAGAATGTTTGTATGGAATTCCAAAGAAAATTTACTTTTACTTCCCGCAAAAATCTATACAAATGAGAGTAAAACTAGCTACAATCATATAGATTTCTTTGCTTGAATTTTAGCTTTGAATATAGATAAAGAAAAGGGTATAAGTGAAAAATATAGAATTACACATATAAACTCTTCTAATTTAGAGGAAAAAAGAGAAAAAGATTGTAGTTGATATTTAAAGAAAAAAGAAGAGAAATTAGAATGCAAGAAATTAATAAATGGAGATACTTATTGTCCTTCTAAGAGAAATTATTATATTCCACCTTATTGTTATGAAGATAGTACTATAGGTTCATATTTAGCTTCAAAAAACTGGGATTATAGAGATAGTTTTATAAAAAGAGCCTTATGGATTTGAGATAATACCTTTGCTATAAGTGATAATAAAATGAGTAAGCATAATTTAGAATCTTGAGATGAGGAAATGAGTTTGGATATGAGGTATTAAATATGATAACTTCATCTAAATATTGCAAAGTGCTAAATTTCTCTTTTGACAATAAAGTTAAGAATTTGTTATCTACAAATAGTTAAAGCTCTCTGTTGAAAGATATAAATTTATGGTAACTTTCTCTACTCTGTAATAATAGTAACCTCTGTTTTCTATATATTTTCTATCCCCTCTCCTCCAAAGGAGAGGGTTAGGGTGAGGTTTAATCAAATATTTTTTTGAAAAAAACTCGTCTTAGTTCAGGTATATCTAATCATTTATAAACAAACTAATAGAATTAAATATTTAAAAAATTTATTGATGTATAATCACAAAGAAATAGAAAAAAAATGGCAATACTATTGGGAAAAAACAAGGACATTTAAAGTAAGAACTGTTACTGAACAGTCCATTAAAAAACCTAAATATTATTGTTTGGATATGTTTCCTTATCCCTCATGAGCATGATTACATGTGGGACATCCAGAATGATTTACAGCAAATGATATAATAGCTAGATATAAAAATGCTAAATGATTTAATGTTTTGCATCCTATGTGATGGGATGCTTTTTGACTGCCTGCAGAGAATTATGCCATAAAAACAGGTACTCATCCTAAAATTACAACAAACCAAAACATAGATACTTTTAGAAAACAAATAAAAAAAATCTGATTTTCTTATGACTGGGATAGAGAAATAGATACAACAGATCCTAGCTATTATAAATGGACTCAGTGGATTTTTTTAAAACTTTTTGAAAAATGATTAGCCTATGAACAAGATTTGCCGATAAATTATTGTCCTTCTTGTAAGACATGATTAGCAAATGAAGAAGTTTTGAATGATTTTACATGTGAGAGATGTGGAACAAAGGTAGAAAAGAAAAAAATCAGACAATGGGTACTTGCTATTACTAAATATGCTGAAAGACTACTTTATGATGTAGATAAACTAGACTGGCCAGAGAGCATAAAAGAGATGCAGAGAAATTGGATTTGAAAAAGTGAAGGTTGTGAGTTTGAAATGAAATTAGCACAAAAAAAATGAGAATTACCTATCTCCGAAGGAGTTGGACTCGATGTCCAGGCAAAACTCTCATCTGAAAATATTCTACTTGAAAATACTAAAAAATCCAAATTAAATAGGGAAAAAGAAATCCCCAAAATTTCAGTTTATACAACTCGTATAGATACAGTTTTTGGTATGACATATGCAATTTTAGCTCCAGATCATCCAAAAGTAAATCAATTTATAACACCAAATCAAGAAAGTATTTGTAGGAAATACATAGAGAAATCCAAAAAAATGTCTGATCAAGACAGGACAACTGATAACAAAGAAAAGACAGGGGTTTTTACAGGTTCTTATTTGATAAATCCATTTAATTGAAAAGAAGTCCCTCTTTGGATTTGAGATTATGTTTTAGGTAACTATGGAACTTGAGCAGTTATGGCAGTTCCAGCCCATGATGAGAGAGATTTTGAATTTGCTAAAAAATACTCTTTGGAAATTATCCAAACCATATGAAGTGAAAAATATTCAAATGAAGATAAAGACAATTGAATAGAAGCCGAAAAACATAAATCTTGATACTATATTTATAAAAATATAGCTTATGGGGAGCTATGATTTTTAGTTAACTCATGAGATTTTGACTGATTAACTTCCAGTGAAGCAAAACAAAAATTAATGAATTATGCTGAAGAGAAGGGGTTTTGAAAAAAGAAGATAAATTATAAACTAAGAGATTGGCTTTTTTCTAGGCAAAGATATTGGTGAGAACCAATACCATTAATACACATAGAAAAAGAAGAATTAAAAAAACTCCCTAGAATTTCAGAGAGTGATTATGAAAAGCAGTTGGAAAAAATTGGAGAAATTAAAAAAAGTGAAGACAGCTACTCAATAAATGAGGGGGTTACTCGTAATGGTAACACAGCTATGTCTCCACTTCTTGAAATCAGTATAATTGAAAATGTAAAAAAAGTCAAAAAAAAAGATAGCAAAAAAGTATTTTATAAAATAAAGCAGAAAGTAAAAACAAAAAAATGATTGATAATTTTTGATTGAAAAAAACTAGTTAAACATTTTTCCATAAAAAGCAGAAAAGAGAATGGTTTTAGAATTAAATTTTGAGAAACTATATTAAAATATATAGACGAGATATTTTATGAGAGTGAAAAGGTATGATATATTGCTATAAGATCTTATATATTTAAGATTATATTAAATAAAATTAGTGATAAAGAATACGAGATAAAAACATATTATTCATCTCTTAAATTAACAAAAGCATTCAATAAATGATATGTAAGACAAAAACTTGATTGAGATTATTTAATGATAAAAGGGCAAGTATTTTCTAAAATATATGATTGAATTTATGGTAATATGATTTGTGATTATGATTTACCCCTAAAACTCCCAGAAGTAAAAAATTATGAACCAGCATGAGACTGAAATTCTCCTTTATCAAAAGTAGAAGATTTTGTAAATATAAGACTTGCTTCAAATCTAAACTGAAAAAGAGAAACAAATACTATGCCTCAATGGGGTTGATCCTGCTGGTATTATTTAAGATATATGGATCCAAAAAATGAGACCGATCTAGTCAGCAGGGAAGTGGAAAAGTATTGGGGGCAAGTTGATTCTTATGTATGATGAGCTGAACATGCAGTTTTGCATTTACTCTATGCGAGATTTTGGCACAAATTTTTATATGATATATGAGTTGTATCAAATGATGAACCTTTTTATAGACTTAGAAATCAAGGTTTAATTTTAGCACATGCTTTTGAAAGAAAAAATTGATGACTTTTGGCTAATGATTTAGTGGAAGAGAAAAATTGAAAATTTTATGAAAAACAAAACTGACAAGAAGTGAGAAAAATTATATCAAAGATGTCTAAGAGTCTTAAAAATGTTGTCAATCCAGATGATATAATAGAAAAATATTGAGCTGATAGTTTGAGATTGTATGAAATGTATATGGCTGATTTCAAGGATCCAGCACCTTGGGATGATAAGGGAATAGTTTGAGTTAGGAGGTTTTTAGATAGGGTATATGAAGCTTTTAAGATTGAAGATAATATGATGGAGATTGATGATTCTATTACCGAATCTGAATATGAATCAGATGAAAAATCTATGAAACTATTACATAAAACGATTAAAAAGGTAGAGGAGGATATAGAAAATTATAAATTTAATACTGCTATAGCTTCTCTAATCATATTGTTAAAAAATATACCTAATCTAAAATGAAGAGACAGTAAATGGTTTGATTTTAGAAGAATTTTTCTAAAATTATTACATCCATTTGCTCCTCATTTGTCTGAAGAATTATGGGAACAAGAAAGAAAACATATTGAAGAGTGCCTAAAATTTAATAAAAATACAATTGAGTTGAAAAAATCTATATTTTTTGCTTCTTGGCCAGAGTATGATAAAGATTTAGTGGTTGATGATAGTGTTGTTATTTGAGTTCAAGTTATGTGAAAGCTTAGATGAGAGATAGAGGTTTTTTCTGGTGAAGATAAAGATAGTGTTTTAGAAAAAGCTAAAAGTAATGAAAATGTTTGTAAGTGGTTAGAGTGAAAGCAGATAGTAAAAGAGATTTATGTTCCTTTAAAAATAGTTAATTTGGTTGTAAAGTAATTCTAAAAACTCCTCGGTGTAAACCGAGGAGTTTTTCTCAAAAAGAGAAACTTTCTACAATTGTAAAGGGCTAAAATCTAGTCTTATCCTAAACTTTGTCTTATTATACATATAATTAGCAAGTTTCCTACAATAGCAAAGAATAAAGCTCTCTTTTGAATAAAAAGATTATTTTTTAATAGATGTTAATTTTGTCACAGGTTTCTTTGATATATATGATAAATAACAAGCAAATAAAAATTTCTTACAATAGCAAATGGCTAAAGCCATTTGTTGACAAAAAAATCATTTCTCACACAGAATCTTAATTTTCAGTTTCTCCTTAAGAGTCTTTTTCAAAAAGATTTTCAAAATCTTTTATTATTTCTTTGTTTGTTAGTAATATTCAAACTTCTCTATTTTTGTCTAAACTATATTTAGAAAAATTTATACTTCATATAAATAGATATTTTCCATCTGTTAATATTGCTTTAGAATGCATTTTTATTTTTTCTAGTTTTTCTATCTTTATTCAATATTCCTCTAATTTCTCTATCTTTTCTTTCTGCTCATCATAAAATGTTTTGTCTATAATTATCTCTATTTCTACTCCTTTTTTGGATTTCTCTATCAATATGTCTGTTAGTTCTTGATCACTTAGGTATTGAAAATACATTTTTATGTTTTTTTCTGCTTGTAAAAACATTTTTTCAATTTTTACTCTTGAATATTCAGGAGATACTACCAAATTATGGCTATAAATACTTTTTATTTTTTCTTCTTTTATTTTTTTGTTTTCAATATCTAGTGAAAATCAAAAGTCTTTTTCAAATATATTTAAAAGAGTTTTTACTATTTCTTTATCTTTCAAAAAAAGAAACATATCTCTGTTGAAAGTAAAACTTGAATATGTTAAGTTTCCTGTGGATACTACGGCCTCATCATCTATTATTAATAATTTTGAATGGTTTAAACTAAATTTGTCAGGGTTAGACCATTTTATTTCTATTCAACTTTTTTCTAAGAAGCTGTAATGTTTATTGTTTATATTATTAGCTTTGTAAGGATTTCTCTCTAGTAATATTTTTACATCTACTCATCTATCTTTAGCCTTTTTTAAAGATTGTTTTATCCTATTTTCAGTGATCATGTATACCTCTATATATACTCTTTTTTTAGAATTATCTATTTTCTCTACTATTTCATCAAGGACTTTTTTATCGGGAGTATATTTAAAATATGTTTCTTCTAAGTCTCTTATTTTGGATAATTCAAATGATTCAATTCTTATGTCTAAATCTTCTTTTGATATTTTCTCGGTAATGTTTTTTTCGTAGTTTTCTAAGTAGTTTTTTCAAAATACCAATGAAAAAACTATTATTATAACTACAAAGAATATGGATTGTATTGCTTGAGTTAAGGATATTTTTTTAATCATTTTTTTACATTAAATCTTCATGTATACTGTCTGCAGCTAGGCATCATTCGGCAGCTGACATAATGGTTTGTTTGAATTTGTTTGAATTAGTTGTTACATCTCAAGCTGCATATAATCATTTAAATGAAGTTTCCTGTCTTTTATCTACAAATAGACATCATTCTTCGTCTTTTTCCAGTCAGAATTTTTCTACTATTTTTGTGTTGGGTACTGTTCATATTGCTACAAAGATTCAGTCTGCTTCTAGTTTTTTTCATGATTTTAGCTGGACTCATTTCATACCTAAAAAATCTCAATATATTTCCTCTACTTCTTCACTTAGTACTAGCTCTATATTTTCTTTTTCTTTTATTTTTCATATCCGATAATCTTCTGCTCTAAAGCTATCTCTTCTGTGTACTAATGAAACTTTACTTGCTATTTCGGACAAATATAAGGCTTCTGTTACTGCTGTATTTCATCCTCATACTATTACTATATCTTTTTCTTTGAAAAACATTCAGTCGCAAGTAGCACAATAACTAACTCCTCTTCATAAAAATTCTTTTTCTCCTTTTGCTCCTAATTTTCTATAATTGTTTCAAGTAGCAAGTATTATTCTTTTTGCTTCAAATTTTTTTTGTGAGTTTGTGGTAACTGAAAAATGTGTGTCTTTTTTTTCAATTTCTTCTACACTTTCATGTAATATTTCTGATCAAAAGGTTTTTGCATGTTTTTTGAAATTATCCATTATTTCTTTTCATGGTGCACTTATTATTCAGGGGTAGTTTTCAACTCTGTGACTTGTTGCCAATGCTCATCATGGTTGAGCTCATATTATAAGGTTTTTGAGTTTGTATCTTCAAGCATACATTCAAGCTGGGTATCAGGCTGATCATGCTCAAACTATTATTACATCATACATTTTTTTATATTTAAAGATTAAAATTTGTATTTTAGGAATTAAAATAATAATAACAATAAAGAGTTAATTACAAAAATTTTTTTGAATAACTAAGAATCAATTAAAAATCAAGAAAAGAGAGCCAACTTTGTTGGCTCTCTTTTAAAAAACGATTTTGGTTACCTTTTCAACCTAGCATTTTTAAATAATACACCCCTTTTTGGGTATTCATCATTCAAAATGTTTATAATTTCACCTTTTTGTTTGTCAGAAAGATTAGAATCTTTCATATGTATACTAATAATACCTTTTCCAGGATTGTATGATGCAGAAATATCATATTCATTTAGTAAATCTTCTACATATTTTGAAACACTTTTATCAATATATGACAAACTATAAATCTTAAATCTACCCAGTTTTTTGTATTTTATATTTTATTTTTTACCTTTATATAAGTAAAAACAGAGATTTTATATTGATTGAATTTTATAAAGATAAAGTTAGCTTAAATAAGTCATTTATAAAATACTAAAGATAAAACACTAAAAATAGCTTAATTTCCCTTTATTTAAAGTAAAATATAGGTATACTTTTTATAAAAAGTGGGTAGTTTTGAGATAAATATAAGCAAATGTACCTAAAAGCAAAATTACAGGAAAGATTATTGACTTAATTTCAACACATCGGGATAAAAACCCCTATCTTTAGATAGTTAAGACACCGAAGGTGTAAGTGATAGAAATTGAATAAATGAGATGTGTTGTGACATAGGGTTTTAAACCCCGTTGCCTTCAGGCCGATTCTAAAGAAAAAAGTGTAAAAAATCAATAGAATAAATAAAATAGTGTTAAAAACTAACACTAGAGAGAATGAAATACCAAAAAAGTAGTCATGCGACATATGATGTCAGATACCATATAGTATGGATAACAAAATACAGAAATCCATTCATGAAAAAGAGATACAAGATAGATTGGAAAAGATCATAAGATGAATAAGTAAAAAGCTATGAGTAATAATAATAAAGATATGAATGGAAGAAGATCATGTACATATGTATTGTAGGATACCGTTAACTAAACCAATATCTACAATAGTATGACATATAAAGTGAGAAAGTTCTAAGGCAATAAAGAGGTATTTTTACAAAGAAATTAAGAGATGGTATTGGAAGACATGAAATATATGGTGAGTATGATATTTTGTATCTAGTGTATGAGAGATAAATTGAGAAATAATATCTAATTATGTGGAACAACAGTGAGAAGAAGAGAATAAGATTGAAGAGATAGAGCTTTAAATTTCAGTACAAATAAAAGCCCCGTGCCTTCAGGCCGGGGTAGAAGAAAAGCTAAAACTTTTTTACTTTTTCCATAAAAAACTCCTTTTTGAAAAATTGGAAAAGTTAATAAGTGCTATATATTATAATAATATTTTTAAAATAAGTCAAGAAAAAATCTTGAAATCTTAAGTTTTTTATTTAATTCTAAAACATAATATTAAAAAATAAGAAAAGAGAGCCAGCAAAGCTGGCTCTCTCGTATATCCTATTTAGTCACAAATACTATTTCATGACTAGGATATATGCCTCCTAAAATTTGTTTGATTTCTCCTTTTCTTTGAGACGAAAGCTCACTATTTACTGAGAAAACCTTAAGTATTCCATTACTATAAAAATCTCCAGATACATTGTATGCTTGTAATATTTCATTTAGTTCACTTTGTTTTGATATTGAATTTTTCATACCAAAAATTGCAAAAGCTAATAAAAATAAGCAAGCAATTAAAGCTGAATTTTTTTTGGAATTTCCTAAAAGAAACCAAATACATACAATAATAACAAGAGGAACACCCATGAATTCAATCGGAGAGTCAGGCAGTTTATCAAAAAATGTATATCCCCAATAAGTAAATACCAAAAGTACTAAAGATATAATGCCTTTTTTCATATATTTTAGCACAGGCACATTAAATTTTTCCATAAGAAACTCCTTTTTGAAAAATTGGAAAACTTAATAAGTACTATATATTATAATAATATTTTAAAATAAGTCAAGAAAAAATCTTGAAATCTTAAGTTTTTTATTTAATTCTAAAACATAATATTAAAAAATAAGAAAAGAGAGCCAGCAAAGCTGGCTCTCTCGTGAGATTTTTTCTAAAAATCTCAATTTTTTATAGCTCCTTTTTAGTTTTTAAATGTTAAAAGCTAGGATATTTATCCTCTTCTCTACTATAAACAAAATCTATACTTTCGTAATGATTAGGAAAATTTTCATTTATAATTGATAAAAGTTCTCCTTTTTCATTTTCTGGAAAATTTAAAAAACTTAGCTTAGTATTAGAAGGGAAATTTTGAGCTAAAGATCCAATTACAATTTCTTTTTCCTCATACGAAAGATCAATATCTGCTAGATGAGTTTGGCTATATCCATCATAATCATAATGGGGGAAAGAATTACCAAAACTTTCTAAAACCAAAGTTGATCTAATTCTTATGGTTGAATTTAAAATATCTATTTTTACCCCATAATGTTCTAGAAACTTATTTGCATTTTGTTCTTTCGCATTTATAGAAATTATAAGCGGCATAAGGGCAATAATAAAAAGAATTGAAATAAAAAAAATTTTTATAGGATCATAACCCGAATCATTTTTTTCCATAAAAAACTCCTTTTTGAAAAATTGGAAAAGTTAATAAGAGTCTATATTATATAAATTATTACATATAAGTCAAGAAAAAATTCATTTAATTTATTATCTGTACCAGTAGATAGGTACCACTATTTATTGATATGGAATTGTGTAAAAAAGAGGATGAGGATATAATAGATTTTGTAAAAAATTTTATTTTATAATCCCAAACCTCTTATGAAATGATTATATGAAAAAATGTGTACTAAGCAAGGAGTAGAATCAGCAAGAATCCTCGCGAGGTCGATACTTGAAGAAAACAAAGGAAACGTAAGTAAAACAGCTTATATATTATGATGTTCTCGTAAAACAGTAAGAAGAAGTAGAGATGGTCCTATAGAAAATATATCAAGAGCTCCTAAGACTCCTCATAATAAAAAAACATCTTCTGATTTAGAATGACTTGTATTACAAGAACGAAATAAAACAAAATATTGAAGAGTACGTCTAGCAAAGTATTTATTCCTCAGATATGGAATAACATTCTCTTCCTCTACTATATGAAATATACTAAAAAGAAACAAAGTAAAAAAGCATCATTATTCTCGTAGAAAATGAGATAGTAAACCTCTATACGATTATCAAAATATTCTTCCCTTTGAGTATGGTCAAGTAGATACAAAGCATATAGAAGATTTTGAAGCTTTATGAGAACTTTGTTTTATACTAAGAAAATATAATCTTCCTTTATATCAATGGACATATATATGTGCTAAAACAAAATATAAATTTATAGCTTATTCTCATAGTCTTTCTTCTGAATTTGGTCTTATGTTTATACTTACTATAGCTACATATCTTAGGAGTATGTGAATATATTATCATATGGAATTTCAATGAGATAATGGCCCTGCTGATTTTTGTGGATGAAGTAAGAGAAAGGAAAATCAGTGGAATGCTATATTAAATAATATAAATTGCTGTTTTAAGAGTATTCCTGCTTGAAAAAAATATCTTCAATGAATTGTAGAGAGATCTCATAGAACTGATGATGAAGAATTATATAGACCTTATCTTGATCGCATGAAATCTCTTCCTAATTTTTTAAACCATAGTAGTAAATATATTTATACTTATAATAATTATAGACCTTCTTTTTGAATAGGTATGAACGGTTTAAGTCCTATTGAAAAACTTAGAAGTTGTAATATAATTCTTCCTACAAAATTTAATAATTTCCCTGTCCTTATCCTAGATAATCTTGCTAAAATTGGTGGTACCTATCTAAAGGACCATTACCAAATTCATTTAATTTTCACATTTCCTAATCTTCATATATTTCCATTTCAATTTCATCTTTCAATATATTTTTGTTACTAAACTCTATTTCTAGCTTTATACTATATTTTCAAGCTTTATCATAAGAATGACTATGAGACATTTTAGTGGATGTACTCCCATCTCAAAAATCCCAAAAATAACTTCATACTTCTCATATAGACTTTTCAGCCGAAAAATCAATTGTTTGATAAACTGGAGCTTTTTTTAAACTCGTACTTATTACTGCCTTTTGAGGTTTATTTCTCAAAATAAGCTTTTTCTTCAAATCATACTTTGATCAATCAGAAGTAACTACACTTAGCTTTATATCATATTCTCATGCCTCTACATACCTGCGTCAGCTATTTATAGAATCCCTTTCCTCAGGCTCTGTTCAATCTCCATAATCAAATATAAATTTCTCTATATCTTTTCAATTTACCTTAGAATTTGATGCATCAAATTTCACTATAACAGGTACATAAGAACTTGGCTTTATTATTTTTAAATCTAGTATTGCTTCTCTATCTGTTCAAGTTATATGAATAGTTTCAACTATATCAATTATTTCTTCTTGTATGTTTTTGTTTACAAATTTATACTTCACCTTAAAGCTTTTTATTCAACCTTTGATTAAATCATATTTTGTTTTTCTCTCTATCGTTTCAAAACTTCAATCACTGTCCAAATCAAACTCTACAGTTTTTAATCCATACCTTCAACTCGTAGTTCTGATTTTATTAGCATCTATTTCTATAGAACTTGGAGCAAGGATATTTTCTAGGTAATAAGTATTATTTTCTCTTTCATATATAATGTCTTCACCATATTTCAACTCTCTATTATCAACTTTGAAGCTTAGTTTTGTAAGTAAATCTAGGCTTTTTTTAATCTCTATTTTATCTGTAAAAGTTTGTGTTTTTCAATCAGAGTCTATTATATCAAGTACTACATTATGTATTCACTGTTTTTTAAAAGTATAGCTTATCTTACTTGAATTTTCTAAATTACTTAGATTTGCATCTTTTTCTATAACTACATAGTTTTCCTCACCAGAATCACCAAAATCCTGTATTCTCCAAACATATTTGCTTATATATGCTTCTCATATATTTGTTTCTGGGTTTTTAAATACAAAGCTATATTTTTTATCATCATTTGGATCATTTATACTTTCTATTTCTCATGATACTTCATTTTTATCTCATTTTGATATAATAAATAATTTATCTAGCTCTTCTGGTTCTCATGAAGAGTTTACTATTTTTATTCAATAATACTCCTCTCATTCAAATATATTTTTAGAATTAAATTTATATCATTCTAATTTTTCTTTACTTAGAGATTTTGCCACTATATTATTAATCTCATCATCTGTTTTTCATTCCAAAGAAGGTATATAATACCATTTTACTTTTCAAAGAGACCTTAGATCAGAAGCATCAAATACAAATTTTGATCATCCGTTGTCTAGTTTTATCTCTTCTATTTTTACGGTGTTTGAAATATTTATTTTTCATATATTTTTTTCTATTTCTTCAATTTCTCATTTTATATTTGTACCACTTATGACAAGGTTTACATCTGTAAGTCATTTTTCTCTAAATTCATATGTTGTTTCATAATCTTCTACTGCTACTTCTTTTTTTGTTTTTCATATTACCCAAGTTACGGATTGCGGAGAAAATCAGTCATCTACTAGTTTTTGGATAAATTCCTTGTTGTTGAATCTTATATTTATAGGTCATATAATTTTTTCTGATATATTTATTTTTGATCATTGTTCTCAAAATAGTTCTGATAGATATTTGGAGTTATCGTAAAATTCAACTTTTCAATAATTCAATCCTTTCAGTGAGTTAATTTTTTGAGCTAAAAACATCCAAGTTATAAAGGTTATTACTGATAAAACTAGGAAAAACATAGATATTATTATTCTTGTTATTTTATCTTTTTTAAAATCTTTTTTTGTTAAAAGTGCTTTGTATGAGAAGATAAAAAGTATTATTATTTCAACTACAAGTATCATTCCAAAAACTCAATTTACTACTTTTGCTGCAAAATCTTTTATGGCATTTGTGTTTACTCATAGATTATTGAAAAATTGTAGGTCAGATATGGAGTTTGAGTTGAAAAGTACTATTGATATAAATACTCATCAAATCAATATTGCTGTGAAAAATAAACCTCAAAATATTGACATCATTTTTCCAAAACTCATCCCCTTTTTCTTTTTCGTTTCTGCTTTTTTTTCTGTACTTGCCATTTTGAAAAATAATTTTTCTCAGGATGTGCTTGGTGCTGTTTTTGATAAAGCTTTATAAACTTTTTTGTTCATAGATACTTCAGCTGTTCATTCTTGGCTTATGTTTGTTTCTTCTATTTTTAATTTTGTGAGACTTTTTGCTTTGAGCAATATATTTGTATAGGTAGGGTATTTTATATATTTCAGTTCTTTTTCTAAATTGTCTTTTCTAAAGCTTACTTTTATTTTGTCTTCTTCTGGCTCTAGTACAAAAAAATCATATTCTTTTGATACTAGGTATTTCATTAAATAATCAAGAGAGTTTATATTTATATCAAATATAATTTTTTCTTCTTCTTTTTCTTCTATCTTATCTTGTATCGGGGATTGATTTTGATTTGAAGACTCATTTTCGTTTGGAGTCCTATTTTCTTTTTTTATTTCTTCATCTTCTTCTTGTTTTTGGTTTTGATTTTGTTCTGTTTCATTTACTTCTTTTTCTTCAAAGACATCTAAGTTTTCTTTTTTTTCTTCCACTTTTTCTTCATCTATATTATCTATTAAAACCTCATTTTCTTTTTCTTCTTGGTTTTGATTTTCCTCTTTGTTTTCAATTTTGGTTTCCAATTCTTTATTTTCTAATGAATCTATATTATCTTGTTCATTAATTATTGTTTCCTCCTGTTTTTTGCTTTCTTCAGGAGTATTTTCACCTTCATTGCCTTCTAAATCTAAGTTTATTTTTGATGGATCAAACATGTTTTTTGTTTATTAAAATAATTTAGTAATTAGTCTTAAAACTAGACCAATATATATAAGTAAATATTAGCATAAAAAATAGATATAAACAAAAAAAATAATTAGACATTTTGTCTAATTATTTTATCAAAAATAACTTTGAGTTATGCTCCTATAAAAGATTAAATTTTTGAGGGGGGGGGAACATTAGAATTCTGAGATGAAGGTTTTTAGTTCCGTATTGATAGGAAAATGATTTTTGCGAGAGGTTAAAATTTGCAAGGGGTTAGATTTGCAAGGGGTTAAAACCCCTTGTCTAGGAAGTAGATTGTTTTTTTCAAAGAGCTAAAACTATCTGTTGATAAGCTAGTACAAAGATCTAAAGTTCTCTGTTGGGAGAAAAGTAAATTCTTCTTATCAGATAAGGCAAGTAGAAAATGGCTAAAGCCATCTGTTGAATGGTTAGGGCAAAGAGCAAAAGCTCTGTGTTGAAGATATATGATATATGACTAAATCTCTCTGTTGAAGAGCTAGGACAAATGGCTAAAGCCATCTGTTGAAAGGAAAACATAAAATATACTACTCTTATCTATAATCACTCGACTTTATATCTTCATCATATATATAGTTTATATTCTCTATACAGTTTGGTAACTCTTCTTTATCACAATAATAAATTTTTCAATTTACTCTATTATCTATGTATATTATTCAACCTTTTGTTATATTTATTCTTTCTCTGTTAAATACAAATATTTGTTTCAATTTTTCATCTAGGTTTCATTCTAAATCAAAAATTAGTCTTGTTTTATTGTTTATCACAAAGTGAATTTCTTTGAATACCTTATAATAAATGCTTTTTTGTATCTTTAAATTAGCTATATTTTTTTCTAAATTTTCTCTTAAATACACCAGTTTATACAAATCATCACTTTTAAGTATTTTTTTGTAATTTGGATAGTTTTGTAGCTCTAAACCCTTTATTTCTATTTTAGGGAATTTAGATATTTTTAGTCTGTTTGGTAAAAAAACTCAATTTTGGCTTATTAAATATTCTTTTCATACTACATTAGTACTAAAAATCGTATCATATGAAGATAATCTTATAGTTATTTTATGTGGAGGTATTTTTGATATAGAAACACTTTTTATATTTTGCTGTGTTTCTTTTATTATATCTTCTATATAGTTTGGTTTTACACTGAAAAGAAATTGTCATTTTAGTTCATCAAGTCTTTTTTCTATCAATCTTATGTTTATATTTTCATCAAGTCTAATTATATTTATTTCCTTGATTTTCAAAAAAGGTCACTTTATTATTACCCCTATAATGACTATAAATAATATAAAAAGAACAAAAAGAATTCTTTTTAGTTTTTCAATTTTAAAATCTATTTTCAACTGAATACTATATTTATTTCTTTTTGCCTTTTTTTTCTGCTTTGATAAAGAATCCTTATACTGTTTTATTTTTCTGTTTTTTCTAAAAAACCTAGTATAGTTTTTTATTTTTGATAAGTGTCTAAATATTTTCTTTAGCATTTTTTTATTATAAGCTATTTATTTTTTCTGTAATTTTATGAGATATTTCATAACTTTTATCATATCTAAATCTTATTCTAGGTAGTTTTTTAGTGCTTAGTTTCCTATGAAGTTTCCCTGTTATTTCAGGAGCATAGGTAGCTAGTGTTTTTGTTAAGTTTTGCTGATTTTTAAAACAAGATACATAAATATCTAAATAAGATAAATCAGAGCTTATTTTTACTCAAACTATATTTATCAATTCAAAATCTTCTTCTATATCTATAATTTTCTCAAATATATATTCTGATACTAGTTGTTTTACTATACTTTCTAATTTTAACAATCTTTCTTTTTTCATTTTAGTTTTTTTAAAATTTGTGGGTATATATAGAGGTTGAAAGTGGGGATTTTGTCTAAATTTAGTCTTATTCTATTTTTCAAACTCTTCTCAATAAAGTGATTTCTTAAAGCCCGTTTTCTCTTAAAAATCATACGAAAAAATATTTTTTTGACAAATTAAAATCTGACAATACAATACATCGCAACTTATTTTTAATTATCTTTTAAGGGGATAGAAAAACTATGATATATGCTGTAAAAAATGATTGAGAATCCAATGAAAAGCTTATTTTAAGGCTTAAAAAGTTATTTTTTTCTTCTAGAATTACCAATAAACTTAGAAAAGAAAGATATGTTACTTTTAAACCTACCAAGAAAAAAATTAGAGAAGCTGCTATAATTAGATCAACTTATAGAAAGCTTAATAATAAAGTTTATTTTTAGTTCTCAATTTTGGTATATTCTTAAAAAATAAAAAAGGCAATGCTTGATTTCAAGGGTGCTTTTTTATTTTCTTGCTTTTTTTGTTATAAAAATAAAATATTGATATATAATTAAAATCTTAGCAATTCTTTTTCTTTTAAATGAATTTCTTAATCCTTGTTCAACAGAAGACTTTAATCTTTTGTAATATTTATGGTACTGTGGCAAAATTAGCATATAGGGAGCTATGATAAAATTACCTTTTAGTAGATATTAATTTTGCTATAGATTGTTACAATCAATATATTAATAAACTTATAAAAATATGTTTAAAAAAATAGTATGACTATGATTTCCTTCTAGCTGAAAAAATGCAAAAGATGTTCAGGAATATATAAACTCTTTGGTTGAATCTGGAGCATGAGAATTTTTTGTTTGATATAATCCAAGCTACTGGTCAGATAAATTTGGTTTTGAAGTTAGCCCTAATTGAAGATTTGCGGAACACGAGCAAGTTACAAATTACGATACCTTAGAACAAATAGTAAAACAAGTTCATAAACATAAACTTGAAATTTTTGCCAACCTAAATGCTTGGTACTATACATCAGAAACTATGCCTTTTATAGAAAAAATGGTTGAGGAGTTTATCCAAATTTGAATGGATTGAATAATTTGTGGTAATATATGAATTTTGGAATATTTGAAAAAGATAAACTATAAATGAAAAATCAATATATCCACAATACTTGCAGTTTACAACAAGAAAGCTATTAGTTTTTTTTTGGAAAATTATAATGTCAATAAGGTGATTTTGAGTCGTGAAGTTACTTTGAAAGAAATAGAAGAAATAACATCTGAGTTTCCTGAAATGAATTTTGAAGTTTTTTGAGAATGAGATTTTTGTAGATATAACAATTGATTATGTTTCGCAGAGCATAAATATTGAGCCAAGGATATATGCACGGTTGTTGTTAATGATTTAGTATTTAAAAAGAGGTTTAGGGCTGATTTCAAAAGAATAATACTTAATGATGATTTATCAAATAAAGAAAAACTAGATAATATGTCTGATAAATATTTAGATATATTTGAACAAGCAGAACAAATTTTATGAGAAATAGATCTTTGAATATGAGATTCCCAAAATATTTTACTAGATAAGCTACTTTGAATTGTATGGAACTCTAGAAATAGAGTAGACTTGTTTTTTGATTCTATGAAAAGTCTTAATGATAAAAGAAATAAAGATATTTTAATATTTTTGAGAGCTGTTAAAAAAATTTTATCTGTATTGAATGATTTATGCAAAAACAAAGATTTAGAAGAAATATCAACGAAGTATTGATCAAAAGATATATTTAAAGAACTTGAAAAACTTGAAGAAGAACTAAATATCTCTTTCAAAACATATCTGGAATATAGTAAGAGAAAAATAGAATCTATTTGATGAGAAGCTAAGCTAAAAGCTTTAGAGCTAGCTACTTTTTATGCAAAATGAGATAATTTAAATCTTTATTCTTATTTGTTTTTTTCCAAATTGAAAAATGTAGATACTGTGAAATTTCCTACGAGATGAAGGAATTATCAAGAAAAGATAAATTTAATAGACAAAGTATTAAAAAAAGGTAAAATAGATGAAGAAATGCTTGATAGATCCATAAATTTGGAGAGAGCACATTATGATCTTAGCTATTTGTTTGATAACAAACTATGGTTTAGAGAAATGCTTAAAAATAAATAATTTTTTGATAAAATATGTGAAATATAGTATATGATAGAGTAGCTTGATTCTGACTTGATACACAGTCTTGAGAATTAATCAGTTTGGAAAATAATAATTCTAGTAAAAATGTTTCTTCTAAAGTAATAAATGAAACTTGAAATATTTTAAATTCTAATGTATCACGAAGTGCTAGTATAATTACATGAAAATTTTCAGAAAAAATTGTTTCTATAATTCTTGGTGCTAAACTCATTAAAGCAAATAATAATCCTTATTTTGATGCAATATTAAAAGATGGTAGTAAACTAGAAATAAAATGAGCAAGGGTTTGAAATGCAACAATTTTAAAAAGAGATCAATTGAATTGAATTCCTAAAGATTGATATTATTCTATAATTTTTTATAGGATTAATTGATGAGATTCACCAACTTGTACTTTATCAAAATCAACAGAATTGAAATTAAAAAGAAATATGGTTTTTTCAGATCTATTTTTGTTTTCTATCCCTCAAATGATTTTTTGTTATAATTCATCAAATTTACCAGTTCAGCATAAGTGAAGTTATGGTCAAGAATTTAAACATTTTAGATATGAAAATGCAAAAAAATGGTCAAAATTTTTTAATTTTAGACAATCTGTTTTTGATAAATGAAGACATCACATAAATTTGCATATTAATCGAGATTATATAGGGTAGTTATAATTTTAAATATATTTTATTTATAGGTTCTTTTAACATTTCTTGCTTCTATTTTATTATAATTCCTCATACTAATTTTATTCACCTCACCCTAACCCGAGCAGTCCCTCACCCTAACCCTCTCCTTTTGGAAGGAGAGGGGATAGAACAGAAGGGATGGGACAGAGAGAGGGGAAAGAAAATAACTTATCTCTAATTTTTATATTTAGTTTGATTTTTTGAAAAAAGAAAACCCCCCAGTTTGAACTGGGGGAGTCTTTCTAGTTTTGCTGTTTATTATATTCATTGATAAAGTATATAAATCCGAATGAACTGAACAGACAAAGCGAAAGAAAAAAATTATTTTCACTTTCGAGTCCCTCATATAGAGATAATGAAGCTGATAAAGCGGAAATAAAAATCCACATAACAATTTTCCTGAATAAGAAACAGCAAAACTATACGAGATATATAGATTTGCTATTTAAAGGTTTAAAAATTAAACAGAAAAAGCAAATTTTCTATTCTCGTGAATACGATTATATATTTATTTTTATAAATGTCAAAAATTTTTCTCAAAAATTGTAATTTTCATTCATTTGTTCAAGATTTCATTATATTTCTAATATACTTGTAAAGTCATTTCATTTTCATATAAAACCTCATCCTAACCCAAACAAGCCCTCACCCTAACCCTCTCCTTTTGGAAGGAGAGGGGATAGAACAAGAATAGAACAGGAGGATAGATAATAAAAATTGTATTTGTCTTGTGGTTTTTTATATAAAATTTATTAAGTTCAAACTATTTTTACAGTTTTAACAAAAATAAAAGTCAATTTTTCAGATAATTGACTTTTATTAATTTAATTATAAAAAAATTTGACATTATGTTTAAAAATAGTAAAATATCAATACTATTTTAATTTCTCAGTTATAATAATTGCTTTGTATAAAGTAAAAATGATTTTTTTAAAAAAAGATTTGACAAAACTAGTATAAAAAATTAAAATATGAGTGTCATTTTGACATTTAAATTTAAAAGCTATTGTTTATTATTTAAAAGCAAAAAATTTTTTATTTACAAATGCTTTAAATGTATAAACAACACCTTTAGTTCATTAACATCTATGAAAAAACAGGAGAAACTATTTATGGATATTAGAATAGCAGGAGGTTCCATAGCGGGAACTGACCATATAAAAACGGGACAACCCGGATTTACCAATAATCATGATAGTTTCTCTTGGGAGAAAAATGATGATGTGTTGGTATCGGTAATTGCAGATGGCTGTGGTAGTTCTAAACACTGCGAAGTAGGAGCAAAAATAGCTTCTAAGATTCTCTCAAAATTGATATTTGATCAGATAAATCGTTTACTTCAATCTGGAGATAATCCTCAGTTAAAAAGCAATTTTTGGAATAGAATAAAAATGAGTTTTATAAGCAAGCTCTCAGTTTTAGCTGAAAGTATGGGTGATAGTATTTCTGAAATAGTAAACCAATATTTTTTGTTTACTATAATAGGAATAGTTATTGTTCGTGGAAAAGCTTATATATTTTCTTGTGGAGATGGGGTATATATAATAGATGGTGAAATAAAAGAGTCTGGACCATTTCCAGCTAATGCTCCACCATATATTATGTATAATATCACAGGTTCAGCTTTATTTGATGAAAACCCTTCACTTCTTGATATCAGTATAAAAGAAATTCTAGAACCTAAACAATATGACAACATACTATTAGGTAGCGATGGAGTTCTTGATTTGATAAAAGCTAGTGACAAAACTATTCCAAATACCAACAATATCGTTGGAGATATTAGCCAATTTTGGGAAGAAGATAAATATGTTGATAACTCCAGTATGATTACAAGAAAACTTTCTTTGTTTAACAGAGAAAGTATTTACAATGGAAGGTTATTACCAGGTCTTCTCAAAGATGATACTACACTAGTAGTTATCAAAAAAAAATATTCTACAAAGGAGGAAGTAAATGAAAGTTTTGATACGTAATAAATCAGTAAATCTTTCTCCTGACCAAATTATTGGTAGTGGGGGAGAGGCTGAAATATATGAAATATCAAAAACTAGGGCTTTAAAGCTCTTTAAACCACCAGAACATCCCATCTTTGCAAACTCTCCTTCAGATCAAAAAAGTGCTTCTCAAAAAATAAAGGAGCACCAAACAAAACTAAAGAAACTACCAAGTGGTTTTTCCCCTTTTGTCATTACACCTATTGATTTTGCTTTTGATCAAAAAAAACAAATCGTAGGTTATACAATGGATATGGTGAAAGATGCAGAGGTACTTCTTAGATACTCCAATAAAAGTTTTAGACAAGGGTTTGTCAGTGATAAACAGGTTATAGAAATATTCAAAAATCTGTTTTTTATAGTTAAATCCGTACATAAAGCTGGAGTTGTGATAGGAGATTTCAATGACTTGAATGTTTTGGTAAAAAAAGATAAGCCTTACTTGATAGATTTTGATAGTGTCCAGTTTGGGAATTATTTTTGTAATGTTTTTACCAATAAGTTTGTAGATCCATTGATATGTGATAAAAAATCAAAATCTACTAAACTTGTAAAACCTCACAATCAATTGTCAGATTGGTATGCATATCTAATTATGCTTATGCAAACTTTGATTTATGTAGGCCCTTATGGTGGTGTATATAGACCTAAAGATAAAAAGGATAGAGTTCCTGAAAGAGTTCGTCCATTAAAACGCATAACACTATTTTCAGATGATGTAATATACCCAAAACCAGCTAAACCTCTTTCTACTCTTCCAGATTCGTTTTTGCAATATTTGCAAGAAGTATTCAAAGAAGATAAAAGAGAGGAATTCCCAATTTCTATTATGGATAGGTTTAAGTTTGATGAGCAAGGAAATTTACTTTCTGTAATTGCTGAAAAAACTGCATCCATAAGAGAAAAAGAGGTTATCTTAGGAAAAGTTTCTGCTAAAAAGATTTTTTCAACTTCTGGAAAAATACTTTATGCAACTGTTCAAGATGGTAAACTTAGGTACATATATCACTCTCAAGGTAGCTACTTTCGTGAAGGAGATAATTCTTTTGTCAAAGGTGATTTGGATCCATATATTCGTTTTCGTATAAATGGAGAAAAAACCCTTGTTGGAAAAAACGACAAAGTTGTCATCTTAGGAAAAAATGAAACCCAAACCATAGATACTGAAACTTATGGAAGACTACCTATTTTGGGAGCTAATTCTAAAAATAGCTTCTTTATAAGAAATGGTAGTTTGATAAAAGTTTCTGATATGGGACCTTCTTATCCTGAAACCGTAGGGCAAGTTTTGACTAACAGAACCTTGTTTTGGGTAGGAGATAGTTTGGGTTTTGGCTTTTACTTTGGAGGAGGTTTGAGTGTATTTTTCTTATTTAATACTGATTACAGAGGTATAAATGATAGTATATCAATACCTGGTATCAAAGGACAACTAATAGATGCTACTTGTTTCTTTTCTAAAAATAGAGTATGCTTTCTTACTTCTATCAAACAAAATGGAGAAGTAATAAATTCAGCTTACTTTATAGATAGTAAAGGACAGGTTATAGCTTCAAGCCAATCAAATCAGAACTCTGGAGATTGGCTTTCAAATATACGAGGCAAATGTTTTATAGGAAATATGCTTTTTTCATCTAGTGATGAGGGAATTGTGCGTATAGAAGCACAAAACTCTAGCTTAGTTGAAACAAAGCAGTTTCGTGATACTGCTCGCTTCGTTGACTCTCATAGCTTTTTATTGCCGGGATCTTCTGGCTTAATAGCTATTAAATCTAACCAAGATATCTGGAATATCCAGATGAAATAACAGGAGAAAACATTATGAATATACCAAGTTTTTTCAACCCTAATAACTCTGGGCTTTATGATTATCAGCCGGATCGAAGAGGGATTTCGACAGAAGCAAATGATTTTAGGTCTACCAATTCCATCAAACCTGCCAGTATGGATAGGCTTAAAACACTTTTACTTCTTATAGATATGCAAAAGGATTTCTGTTTCCCTGAAGGTTCTTTGTATGTTGCAGGTAGAAGTGGTAAAGGAGCCATAGAGGATTCTACTAGGATAGCAGAGTTTATCCATAAAAATATGGGTAGTATTTCTCAAATTACTACCACTCTTGATACTCACTTTCCTATCCAAATCTTTTTCCCATTTTTTTGGGTAAGAGAGGATGGATCAAACCCTGATTCCCATACTATTGTAACTGCTGATGATATCAAAAAAGGTATTTGTAAACCAAATCCCTTGGTTACAGAAGCAGTTACAGGTGATAAAGGAGCTTATTCTTGGCTTTTGAAACAGTGTATTTACTATTGTGAAGAACTTGAAAAAGAAGGTAAATATCAGCTTTTTTTGTGGCCTGAACATTGTTTTCTTGGTTCTCCTGGACATGCATTGGCTGGAGTAATAGAGGAAGCAAGATTGTTTCACAGCTATGTTAGAGGAAGTCAGGGTCTTTGTGAAATAAAAGGTGGACATCCTCTTACAGAGAATTATTCAATTTTGAGGCCTGAAGTATTAGGTCGTCATGATAATAAGGGAACACAGCTTGCTCAGAAAAATACGAATTTTTTCAATTCTTTGTTGAACTATGATCGTATCATTATCGCTGGTCAGGCTTCTAGCCACTGTGTCTTGTCATCTATTGATGATTTAATTGGTGAGATAAGTAGCAAAAATTCTGAACTTTCCAAAAAGGTTTATGTAATGGAAGACTGTATGTCTGCTGTTACAGTTCCTGATGGTCAGGGTGGAATTTTGGTTGATTATACTCCTCAAGCTGAAGCAGCTTTGGATCGTTATCGCAATGCGGGTATGAATGTTGTCAAATCCGTGGATTTTGGTAACTGGCCAAATTTTAGTTAAAATATTGGTAGGAAGTTAAGCTTTACACCTTTTCTTCCTACCATCATCCCTCTTTTATTAAGGAGAATTAAAAATGAGTAATCAAAATTTAGAAGATCTTTTTGATGGTTCTGAGCAAGAAGGGGCCATATCCCCTGAGGCTCGTGAAGTCATAAAAATCAATGATATGGGAGCTCAAATCCAAGAAGGTCTTGGTTTGACTCCTGAGGATATTGATATTGAATCAAGCGAAGTCATGATTGTTTCAATATTGGCTGATGATTCAAGTTCTATTGGTTATTCCAACAATACTCAAACTGTTATTGATGGGCATGATGAGGTAATTAAATCTCTATATGATTCTAAGCAAAAAGATAGCATACTAGTTTATGCTATTGCTATGAATAGTGGAGTTTTGTATCCTTGTCAGCCAATATCTGGAGACATAGATATAAGTCAGCAATACTCTCCTATGGGTGGAACTCCTTTATTTGATAAAGCTATTGTTACCTTGGCAACAGTGCTTGCAAAATGTAAGCAGTTTAATGATAGTGGAGTTTCCTGTCGTACAGCTACACTTTTTATTACTGATGGATGTGATGAACATTCCCGTGCAGAATCACCTGAGGTAAAAAAAATTGTAAATGATATGCTTCTTAGTGAAGTTCACATTATTGCAGGTATGGGTATTGATGATGGTCGTACTAATTTCAAGCGAGTTTTTTCGGATATGGGTGTTCGTGATGAATGGATTCTCACACCTGGAAATTCTCAAAGTGAGATTAGAAAGGCCTTTCAAGTTTTCAGTCAGTCTGCTGTAAGAGCTAGTCAAAATGCTGGTTCTTTCAGTCAAACTGCCAATGAAGGCTTTTGTGGATAAATTTACTTTCTTGTTTCAAGAAAAGTATGGTTTATTTTAACAAAAATAGGAGAAGCCAACTCGTAAGAGTTGGCTTCTTTTTTTGTGTAAAAGTTAAGCCTTCTTTTTATAAAGAAGGCTTAACAAATAGGATATAATTTTTATTACTATGTAGTAACAAAGATATCACCTACTCTAAGTGGTTCTATGTGACCATTCTTACATTGAACGACTTTTTCCCAACCATTTACTGACATGTTAAAAAGTAGTAGACAATCCTCTCCTCTTTCCTTAGTAACTTGGTCCTTATCCTTAATAGTTGCATCAACATAGTATAAATTGGATATATTTACCCTGTTACTATGTTTTCTAGCTTTTTCTTTGTGATTGTTTTTATCTTCTCTACCAATAACATCAAAAAATTGAAAAGCTATACAGTCAACGGGAATATCCAATTTTTCTGGATTACGCTCTTTCACTTCTATCAATAATTCTTTTGGCAAAAGTGATTTATGAGACATAAAACAAACATATGTCTTTTTGACTAGTTTTTTGTTTTTCACTTTAATTTCTCCTATTTTGAAATGTAAAAACAAGTATATATAATAATAATTATTTATTATAAGTCAATTTTTTTTTGAATCTATTTAATACTATCTAGATTTTTATCTATTAAAAGATAAAAATTTAGCTCTTAAATAATTTTTTTACTATATTTTTTATGTTTATGTATTTTGATTTAAGTTTATTTTTAGATTTTTTCTTATAGATATTTAGATCTGCCATTTCTTTTTCAAATTCATCTTTCAACCTATTTTTTATATCTTCTCAAAAGTAATGTTTTATTTCACTAAATTTTTCATCCAACTTATTGTGTAATGCTAACTTTAAACTTATTATTTCTTCTTTTATACTTTTTTCATCTCTATTACTTTTTTTTAATTCTTCTATCTGATTTTTAGTTTTAGCTCACTTTTCTATGATATTATCTATAAGAAAGTAAAAAAATATGTTTGCAATTAAATTTAAATCTTTTTTTACTGAATATGATCTTTTCGTTTTACTAGTTCAGTATTTTTTGATAAATTCCTGTTTTTCTTTTTCTATTTTTGAATTATCTAAATTTTCATCATCATTAAATTCTCACAAGTAGTTAAAGAAAATTGAAAATTCTTTATAAATGTCTAAAGCTCTTCAATCATATATAATTTCACCTCATATATGTATTTTTTTATCTTTTATCTCTTTTATTATATTTTTTATATTTTTTCTTGATATTCATCTCAAACCTAAATTATCTCAAACTTCTTTTAGATTTCCTAGGCTTATCATAGAAGTAAAAGATAAATCTAAACTTCCTCAAACTTTCTCTAAATTTCCTAGGGTTGTTATAGAAGTAAAAGATAAATCTAAACTTCTTCAAACTTCTTTTAGTTTAAATAAACTTTCTATTTTAGTTCAATCTAAATTTACACTTCCCCAAACTTTCTCTAAATCTCCTAAATTTATTATGGAACTTCATTTTAAATTTAAAAAGCCTCAAACTTTTGTCAATTTTCCTAAACTTTTTATTTTAGTTCAAGCTAAATTTAAACTTCCCCAAACTTCTTTTAATTCTCATAAATCTTTTATGTAAGTTGATTCTAGGTCTAAATATCCTCAAATTTTCTCTAAATATTCTAAATCGGTTATAGGTGTCCATTTTAAATCTAAATTTCCTCAAACATATTTTAATTTCCCTAAGCTTGTTATAGAAGTTCAACTTAAATCTAAATTCCCCTTCCAATATATACCTTTCAAGTTTTGATTTTCATCAAACTCACTATATTCTTCCAATTTCTCCCAAGAAATAATACCTTCTGATTCTTCAACCATTCTCTCATAATCCTTGAAATCTTCAGGATTTAGAATAATTTTTAGTCTATCTTTAGGTGTTAATTTTTCTTCAAGAATGTTATTTTTATCTACCATTATTTTTTAAATAAAAATTTAATTATCATCACTATTCTTTGTCATTTCCATTTTAAATTCATCTTCTAATCTTTTTTTTATATCTTCTCAAAAGTAATGTTTTATTTCACTAAATTTTTCATCCAACTTATTGTGTAATGCTAACTTTAAACTTATTATTTCTTCTTTTATACTTTTTTCATCTCTATTACTTTTTTTTAATTCTTCTATCTGATTTTTAGTTTTAGCTCACTTTTCTATGATATTATCTATAAGAAAGTAAAAAAATATGTTTGCAATTAAATTTAAATCTTTTTTTACTGAATATGATCTTTTCGTTTTACTAGTTCAGTATTTTTTGATAAATTCCTGTTTTTCTTTTTCTATTTTTGAATTATCTAAATTTTCATCATCATTAAATTCTCACAAGTAGTTAAAGAAAATTGAAAATTCTTTATAAATGTCTAAAGCTCTTCAATCATATATAATTTCACCTCATATATGTATTTTTTTATCTTTTATCTCTTTTATTATATTTTTTATATTTTTTCTTGATATTCATCTCAAACCTAAATTATCTCAAACTTCTTTTAGATTTCCTAGGCTTATCATAGAAGTAAAAGATAAATCTAAACTTCCTCAAACTTTCTCTAAATTTCCTAGGGTTGTTATAGAAGTAAAAGATAAATCTAAACTTCTTCAAACTTCTTTTAGTTTAAATAAACTTTCTATTTTAGTTCAATCTAAATTTACACTTCCCCAAACTTTCTCTAAATCTCCTAAATTTATTATGGAACTTCATTTTAAATTTAAAAAGCCTCAAACTTTTGTCAATTTTCCTAAACTTTTTATTTTAGGGACCTCTGCAATATTGTTGAAAAGAACAAGAAAAAAGTGATTTTGAATAAAAATCACTTTTTTTGAAGAATATATAAGATAATTTCTATGAATTATGCCTTTTTTTAGGTATAATTTCCAAATTTAGGCACAATTCACCTATTAGAAAGCTATATATACCTCCTTGCCAATAGTTCAAAATTATAAATAGCACAAGATAAAAACCAGTGCATAGCATTCTTAACTAATCATCTATATCTTGTTTTATAATTTCAATATTTAGCCTTTAAAATAGAAAAAGGATGTTCTACTCTTGCCCTAATAGTAGATTTAATTCTATTTTGTTCTTTTTGATAAGAAGTCAACGGATTATTTCTAGATCATCTTTCATTGAACTCTCACTTAATTCATAACTCATCTAAAAATTTTATTTTATCTTTACTTATATAGGCACTATCTCAATATGCCTCTTCACTCTCATCTCAAGTCATTAAAGTATCAGATAATTGTGAATCATGTATCTTAGCTGTCGTATATGTTGTATTCATTACAAAGTCTCCTCTCTTTGTTGTTTCAATATGAGCTTTATATCAATGATAACTTCTTCAATTCTTCTTTGTAAAACTAGCTTCCTTATCTCTTGTATTTTCTCATTTATTATTCTTTCTTCATTTTGGTGATTCTATTATAGTACCATCTTGAATAAATCACTTTTCTACTGTAAATCACATTTCAGCTAAAATAAATTGAGTCATTGTAAATATAGTTTCCTGACTTCAGTTTTCTGATAATTCATTTCTAAATCTACATATTGTTGTTTCATCTGGTATATCTTTAGATTCAGATATTCATAGAAACTTTTGAAAGCTATTTCTGTCTCTTATTTGATCTTCTATTTCCGGATCTGATAATCCATATAGTCATTGAAGAAATAGTATTTTTAACATTTTTTGTATTTCCATTCTTGGTCTTCAAACTCATCAATCTGATATTTCTCTAGATAAATTAATTTTATTTGATATTGATTCCCATGGGACTACTTTATCTAATTTTGTTAGAAACTTTTCTGTTCTTGTAATTCATAACTCATTTTGGAAATAATTCAAAAATGTTTGTTGTTCTTTAAATGGTGACATAATCATTAAAAAAAAATTAAAATATTTATCATATTTTAATCTTTTTATTATATTTTTGTAATTTAAATCTATCTTTTTGCAGAGGTCCCTTTAGTTCAAGCTAAATTTAAACTTCCCCAAACTTCTTTTAATTCTCATAAATCTTTTATGTAAGTTGATTCTAGGTCTAAATATCCTCAAATTTTCTCTAAATATTCTAAATCGGTTATAGGTGTCCATTTTAAATCTAAATATCCTCAAACATATTTTAATTTCCCTAAGCTTGTTATAGAAGTTCAACTTAAATCTAAATTCCCCTTCCAATATATACCTTTCAAGTTTTGATTTTCATCAAATTCACTATATTCTTCCAATTTCTCCCAAGATATTTTACCGTAAGATTCTTCAACCATTCTTTCATAGTCCTTGAAATCTTCAGGAGTTAGAATAATTCTTAGTCTATCTTTAGGTGTTAATTTTTCTTCAAGAATGTTATTTTTATCTACCATTATTTTTTAAATAAAAATTTAATTAATCCAACACTAAACCACCAGCTCTGCTGGTGCGAGTAGTGGAGGTTTTACCGTTCCGGTAGTTGTGTATAATCTTCTAGGAAGCACCTAGGAGGGGAATAACTTTTTAAAGATATGTCCCACAAATACGCAAAGCAGTCCCATGTGAATTGGGACTGCACTTACCACATAGTGGTGGTACCAAAGTACCGAAAAAAAATACTTTTTCAATCAGTTAGAAAAGATATACGAGACACATTTCATGAACTTGCAAAGAGATATGATTTTGAGATATTAAAATGAAATATAACGATAGATCATGTTCATCTCGTTTTGAGGATATCTCCAAAATACTCTGTTGCAGAAATTCTGTGAAGATTGAAATGAAAGAGTGCAATAATACTTCATAACAAACATAGTAAGAAGAAATGACTGTACTCGAAGAATTTCTGGAGTAGATGATACTATGTAAGTACAGTTTGACTTGACTTGGATATGATAAAAAATTATGTTCAACATCAGCAACATAAGGATAAAACCATTGATGGAAATCAGTTAGATTTAAACTGGTAAAAACTATTTTAGCCCCTTCTAGGGGCTTCCATTTAAAGCTACCAGTTCTACTGGTAGATATTTACTATCATCACTATTCTTTGTCATTTCCATTTTAAATTCATCTTCTAATCTTTTTTTAATATCTTCTCAAAAGTAATGATTTATTTCATTAAATTTTTCTTCTAGCTTATTATGTAATTTTAACCTTAAATTTAATTTTTCTTCTTTTATACTTTTTTCATTTTTATTACTTTTTTTTAATTCTTTTATTATTTTTTTAATTTTTTCTCATTCTTCTATGAAGTTATCAACAATAAAATAGTAAAATATATTTGCAATTAAATTTAAATCTTTTTTAACTGAATCTGATCTTTTAGCACTACTGTATCAGTATTTTTCGATAAATTCCTGTTTTTCTTTTTCTATTTTTGAATTATCTAAATTTTCATCATCATTAAATTCTCACAAGTAGTCAAAGAAAATTGAAAATTTTTCATAAATATATTTTCAGTCATATATGATTTCTCATCATATATGTATTTTTTTATTTTTTATTTCTTTTCTTATATTTATTATATTTTTTTTAGATAATCATATTAAATATAAATCTCCTCAAACTTTCCTTAATTCTCCTAAATTTGTTATAGAAGTTCAGCCTAAGTATAAATTTCCTCAAACTTCATTTAAATTACTTAGGCTTATTAAAGGAGTTCAGCTTAAATGTAATTCTCCTCAAACTTCATTTAAATTACTTAGGCTTGTTAAAGGGGTTCATCTTAACCCTAAACTTCCTCAAACTTTTTGTAATTCTCCTAAATTTGTTATAGGAGTTAATCTTAAATTTAAATCTCCTCAAACTTCATTTAAATTACTTAGGCTTGTTAAAGGAGTTCAATATAAATATAAATCTCCTCAAACTTCATTTAAATTGCTTAAGCTTTTTATAGGAGTTCATATTAAATTTAAATTTCCTCAAATTTTATTTAAACTACCTAAGCTTGTTATAGGAACCCATCTTAAATCTAAATCTCCTCAAACATATTTTAATTTACCTAAGCTTGTGATTTTAGTTGAACTTAAATCTAAATCACCTTTCCAATATATACCTTTCAAGTTTTGATTTTCATCAAACTCACTATATTCTTCCAATTTCTCCCAAGAAATAATACCTTCTGATTCTTCAACCATTCTTTCATAATCCTTGAAATCTTCAGGATTTAGAATAATTTTTAGTTTATCTTTAGGTGTTAATTTTTCTTCAAGAATGTTATTTTTATCTACCATTAATTTTTAAATAAAAAGTTATTTATGGTTACCATACCCTTCCATTTCCTTTTCAAATTCATCCTCTAATCTTTTTTTAATATCTCTTCAAAAGTAATTATTTATTTCATTAAATTTTTCTTCTAGCTTATTATATAATGCTAACTTTAAATTTAATTTTTCTTTTTTTATCCTTTCTTCATCTTTATTACTTTTCTTTAGCTTCTTTATTCTTTTTTTAATTTTATCTCATTCTTTTATAAAATTATCAACAAAAAAGTAATAAAGTATGTTTGCAGTTAAATTTAAGTCTTTTTTTACTGAATCTGATCTTTTAGCACTACCGTATCAGTATTTTTCGATAAATTCCTGTTTTTCTTCTTCTATTTCTGAATTATCTAAATTTGAATCATCATTAAATTCTCACAAGTAGTTAAAGAAAATTGAAAATTCTTCATAAATACCTTCTCAATAATATATAATTTTATTTCATATATGTATTTTTTTATTTCTTATTTCTTTTCTTATATTTATTATGTTTTTTCTTGATATTCATCTTAAAATTAAAAATCCTCAAACTTCTTTTAGATTTCCTAGACTTGTTATAGGAGTTTGACCTAAATTTAAACTTCCTCAAACTTCCTTTAGATTTCCTAGACTTGTTATAGAAATTAATATTAATTCTAAATTTCCTCAAACATATTTTAAATTTCCTAGGCTTTCTATTGGAGTTTCACACAAAAATAAATTTCCTCAAACTTCTTCAAATTTCCCTAAGCTTGTTATTGAAGTTGAATATAAAATTAAATCATCTATCCAATATATGCCTTTCAAATTTGAATTTTCGTCAAATTCACTATATTCTTCCAATTTTTCCCAAGATATCTTATTGTTAGATTCTTCAACCATTCTTTCATAATCCTTGAAATCTTCAGGACTTAAAATTTCTTTTAGTCTATCTTTAGGTGTTAATTTTTCTTCAAGAATGTTATTTTTATTTACCATTAATTTTTAAATAAAAAATTATTTATGGTTACCATACCCTTCCATTTCCTTTTTAAATTCATCTTCTAATCTTTTTTTAATATCTTCTCAAAAGTAATTATTTATTTCACTAAATTTTTCTTCTAGCTTATTATGTAATGTTAACCTTAAATTTAATTTTTCTTCTTTTATACTTTTTTCATTTTTATTACTTTTTTTTAATTCTTTTATTATTTTTTTAATTTTTTCTCATTCTTCTATGAAGTTATCAACAATAAAATAGTAAAATATATTTGCAATTAAGTTTAAATCTTTTTTAACTGAATCTGATCTTTTAGCACTACCGTATCAGTACTTATTTATAAACTTTTTTTTACTTTCCTCTATTTTCGAATTATCCAAACTTTCATCATTATTAAATTCTCATAAGTAGTTAAAGAAAGTTGAAAATTCTTGATAAATATTACTCCTATCATAGCATATAATTTCTTTTCATATATGTATTTTTTTATTTCTTATTTCTTTTCTTATATTTATTATATTTTTTCTTGGTACTAATTTTAAATTTAACTCTCCTCAAACTTTTTTTAAATTACCTAAGCTTGTTATAGGAACTCACCTTAAATATAAGTCTTCTCAAACTTCTTCTAAATTACCTAAGCTTGTTATAGAGCTCCAACTTAAATTTAACTCTCCTCAAACATATTTTAAATTTCCTAAGCTTGTTATTTTAATTCAATATAAATTGAAATTATTTTTCCGATATATACCTTTCAACTTTTGATTTTCATCAAATTCACTATATTCCTCTAATCTTCTCCAAGTTATTCTACCGTAAGATTCTTTAACCATTCTTTCATAATTTTTGAAATCTTCAGGAGTTAGAATTTTCTTTAATCTATCTTTAGGTGTTAACTTTTCTTCGGGAATATTATTTTTATCTATCATCATTTCTCTTTTAAATTCATCTTCTAATCTTTTTTTTATTTCTTCTCAAAAGTAATGACTTATTTCACTAAATTTTTCTTCTATCTTATTATCTAATGCTAACTTTAAATTTAGTTTTTCTTTTTTTATACTTTTTTTATCTTTACTACTTTTTTTTAATTCTTCTATCTGATTTTTAGTTTTATCTCATTCTTCTATAAAATTATCTACCAAAAAGTAAAAAAATATGTTTGCAGTTAAATTTAAATCTTTTTTTACTGAATCTGATTTTTTCGTTTTATTGGTTCAGTATTTTTTGATAAATTCCTGTTTTTCTTTTTCTATTTTTGAATTATCTAAATTTGCATCATCATCAAACTTTCATAAATAATCAAAGAAAGTTGAAAATTCTTCATAAATATCTTCTCAATCGTAATTAATTTCACCTCATATATGTATTTTTTTATTTCTTATTTCTTTTCTTATATTTATTATATTTTTTCTAGATAATCATCTTAAATTCAAATTTCCTCAAACTTTATTTAAATTTCCTAAGCTTGTTATATCAGTTTGATCTAAATCTAAATTTCCTCAAACTTCATTTAAATTTCCTAGGCTTTCTATTGGAGTTAGACCTAACTTTAAATTTCCTCAAACTTTATTTAAATTTCCTAGGCTTTCTATTGGAGTTTGACTTAAACGTAAATTTCCTCAAACTTCATTTAAATTACTTAGGCTTATTAAAGGAGTTCAGCTTAAATGTAATTCTCCTCAAACTTTTTGTAATTCTCCTAAATTTGTTATAGAAGTTCAGCTTAAATATAAATCTCCTCAAACTTCATTTAAATTACTTAGGCTTGTTAAAGGTGTTCAATATAAATCTAAATCTCCTCAAACTTTTTGTAATTCTCCTAAATTTGTTATAGGAGTTAATCTTAAATTTAAATCTCCTCAAACTTCATTTAAATTACTTAGGCTTGTTAAAGGAGTTCAATATAAATCTAAATCTCCTCAAACTTCATTTAAATTGCTTAAGCTTTTTATAGGAGTTCATATTAAATTTAAATTTCCTCAAATTTTATTTAAACTACCTAAGCTTGTTATAGGAACCCATCTTAAATCTAAATCTCCTCAAACTTTATTTAAATTACCTAGGCTTGTGATTTTAGTTGAACTTAAATCTAAATCACCTTTCCAATATATACCTATCAAGTTTTGATTTTCATCAAACTCACTATATTCTTCCAATTTCTCCCAAGAAATAATACCTTCTGATTCTTCAACCATTCTTTCATAGTCCTTGAAATCTTCAGGAGTTAGAATAATTCTTAGTCTATCTTTAGGTGTTAATTTTTCTTCAAGAATGTTATTTTTATTTACCATTAATTTTTAAATAAAAAATTATTTATGGTTACCATACCCTTCCATTTCCTTTTTAAATTCATCTTCTAATCTTTTTTTAATATCTTCTCAAAAGTAATTATTTATTTCACTAAATTTTTCTTCTAGCTTATTATGTAATGTTAACCTTAAATTTAATTTTTCTTCTTTTATACTTTTTTCATTTTTATTACTTTTTTTTAATTCTTTTATTATTTTTTTAATTTTTTCTCATTCTTCTATGAAGTTATCAACAATAAAATAGTAAAATATATTTGCAATTAAGTTTAAATCTTTTTTAACTGAATCTGATCTTTTAGCACTACCGTATCAGTACTTATTTATAAACTTTTTTTTACTTTCCTCTATTTTCGAATTATCCAAACTTTCATCATTATTAAATTCTCATAAGTAGTTAAAGAAAGTTGAAAATTTTTCATAAATATATTTTCAGTCATATATGATTTCTCATCATATATGTATTTTTTTATTTTTTATTTCTTTTCTTATATTTATTATATTTTTTTTTGGGACTAATCTTAAATCTAAATTTAATCAAATATATTCTAAATTTCCTAAGCTTATTAGATTAGTAAAAGATAAATTTAGAGATCCTCAGACTTTTTTTAAATTTCCTAAGTTTGTTATAGGGGTTCAGCTTAAATTTAACCATCTTCAAACTTTTTCTAAATCTCCTAGGCTTATTATGTTAGTAAATCTTAAACATAGAGAACCTCAAACTTCTTTTATCTTTCACAAGCTTGTTATTTCAGTTTGATCTAAATCCAAATTATCCTCCCAAAATATCCCTATCAGGTTTTGATTTTCATCAAACTCACTATATTTTTCTAATTTCTCCCAAGATATTTCACCGTTAGATTCTTCGATCATTCTTTCATAGTCTTTGAAATCTTCAGGACTTAAAATTTCTTTTAATCTATCTTTAGATGTTAATTCTTCTTCTAGAATGTTATTTTTATCTACCATTATTTTTTAAATAAAAATTTAATTATCATCACTATTCTTTGTCATTTCCTTTTTAAATTCATCTTCTAATCTTTTTTTAATATCTTCTCAAAAGTAATGCCTTATTTCATTAAATTTTTCTTCTAGCTTATTATGTAATTTTAACCTTAAATTTAATTTTTCTTCTTTTATACTTTTTTCATTTTTATTACTTTTTTTTAATTCTTTTATTATTTTTTTAATTTTTTCTCATTCTTCTATGAAGTTATCAACAATAAAATAGTAAAATATATTTGCAATTAAGTTTAAATCTTTTTTAACTGAATCTGATCTTTTAGCACTACCGTATCAGTATTTTTCGATAAATTTTTCTTTACTTTCTTCTATTTTTGAATTATCTAAATTTTCATCATCATTAAATTCTCACAAGTAGTCAAAGAAAATTGAAAATTCTTGATAAATATTACTCCTATCATAGCATATAATTTCTTTTCATATATGTATTTTTTTATTTCTTATTTCTTTTTTTATATTTCTTATATTTTTTTTAGATAATCATATTAAATATAAATCTCCTCAAACTTCATTTAAATTACTTAGGCTTATTAAAGGAGTTCAGCTTAAATCTAAATCTCCTCAAACTTTCCTTAATTCTCCTAAATTTGTTATAGAAGTTCAGCCTAAGTATAAATCTCCTCAAACTTCATTTAAATTACTTAGGCTTATTAAAGGAGTTCAGCTTAAATGTAATTCTCCTCAAACTTTTTGTAATTCTCCTAAATTTGTTATAGAAGTTCAGCTTAAATATAAATCTCCTCAAACTTCATTTAAATTACTTAGGCTTGTTAAAGGGGTTCATCTTAACCCTAAACTTCCTCAAACTTTTTGTAATTCTCCTAAATTTGTTATAGGAGTTAATCTTAAATTTAAATCTCCTCAAACTTCATTTAAATTACTTAGGCTTGTTAAAGGAGTTCAATATAAATATAAATCTCCTCAAACTTCATTTAAATTGCTTAAGCTTTTTATAGGAGTTCATATTAAATTTAAATTTCCTCAAATTTTATTTAAACTACCTAAGCTTGTTATAGGAACCCATCTTAAATCTAAATCTCCTCAAACTTTATTTAAATTACCTAGGCTTGTGATTTTAGTTGAACTTAAATCTAAATCACCTTTCCAATATATACCTTTCAAGTTTTGATTTTCATCAAATTCACTATATTCTTCCAATTTCTCCCAAGATATTTTACCGTAAGATTCTTCAACCATTCTTTCATAATCCTTGAAATCTTCATGACTTAGAATAGTTTTTAATCTATCTTTAGGAGTTAAATTTTCTTTGAAAATGTTGTTTTTATCTACCATTATTTTTTAAATAAAAATTTAATTATCATCACTATTCTTTGTCATTTCCTTTTTAAATTCATCTTCTAATCTTTTTTTAATATCTTCTCAAAAGTAATACTTTATTTCATTAAATTTTTCTTCTAGCTTATTATATAATGCTAACTTTAAATTTAATTTTTCTTTTTTTATACTTTCTTCATCTTTATTACTTTTCTTTAACTTATTTATTCTTTTTTTAATTTTATCTCATTCTTTTATAAAATTATCAACAAAAAAGTAATAAAGTATGTTTGCAGTTAAATTTAAATCTTTTTTAACTGAATCTGATCTTTTCGTTTTACTAGTTCAGTATTTTTTGATAAATTTTTCTTTACTTTCCTCTATTTTTGAATTATCTAAATTTAGATCATCAAATTTTCACAAGTATTTAAAGAAAGTTGAAAATTCTTGATAAATGTCTTTTCAATCATAATTAATTTCACCTCATATATATATTTTTTTATCTTTAATTAATCCAACACTAAACCACCAGCTCTGCTGGTGCGAGTAGTGGAGGTTTTACCGTTCCGGTAGTTGTGTATAATCTTCTAGGAAGCACCTAGGAGGGGAATAACTTTTTAAAGATATGTCCCACAAATACGCAAAGCAGTCCCATGTGAATTGGGACTGCACTTACCACATAGTGGTGGTACCAAAGTACCGAAAAAAAATACTTTTTCAATCAGTTAGAAAAGATATACGAGACACATTTCATGAACTTGCAAAGAGATATGATTTTGAGATATTAAAATGAAATATAACGATAGATCATGTTCATCTCGTTTTGAGGATATCTCCAAAATACTCTGTTGCAGAAATTCTGTGAAGATTGAAATGAAAGAGTGCAATAATACTTCATAACAAACATAGTAAGAAGAAATGACTGTACTCGAAGAATTTCTGGAGTAGATGATACTATGTAAGTACAGTTTGACTTGACTTGGATATGATAAAAAATTATGTTCAACATCAGCAACATAAGGATAAAACCATTGATGGAAATCAGTTAGATTTAAACTGGTAAAAACTATTTTAGCCCCTTCTAGGGGCTTCCATTTAAAGCTACCAGTTCTACTGGTAGATATTTACTTCCTTTATCATATTTTCTACATCCCTTCTGTTTATTCATCTTAAATCTAAATTTCCTCAAATTTTTTTTAATTTTCATAAATCTTTTATATAACTTAAACTTAAAATTAGTTTCCCTTGGATTTTTGTTACATTTCCTAAGCTTTTTATTTTTGTATAGTTTAAATTTAAGTCTCCTCTAACTTCTTTTAGCTTTCATAAATCTGTTATGGATGCTCTGTGTAGAGCTATAAAATCTCAAACTATTTCTAAATTTCCTAAATTTGTTAAAGAAGTTCATCTTAAATTCAACGACCCTAAAACTTTTGTCAGCTTTCATAAACTTGATATAGGTGTTCATTCTAGACTTAACCGTCATAAAACTGTTTCCAAATTTTCTAATTTTGTTATAAATGTTCACCTCAAATTCAAATTTCCTCAAACTTTTTTCAAATTTTCTAAGCTTGTTATAGATGTTCATTCTAAATCTAAATCTCCCTGAACTTTTGTTAATTTTTCTAAATTTGTTATGTTTTTTCGTTTTAAGTTTAAGTCTCCTTTCCACTCTATACCTTTCAATCTTCTATCTTTATAGAATTTAGTACATTTTTCCAATTTATGCCAAGACATGACACCTTCTGATTCTTCAAACATTCTTTCATAATCCCTGAAATCTTCATGACTTAGAATAGTTTTTAATCTATCTTTAGGTAGTAGGTTTCTTTCCTTTATATTTAAGCTATTATTTTCCATATTTTTTTATTTATAAAATTTATTGCCATTTAAAAATATTATTTTTTACATAACTTTTTAATTGTATTTATAATAATTTTATAATATAAGTCAAACTTTTTGTGAAACAGCTAAACTTAGTTTTATTTTTTAGTTTAGATTTATTATTTGAGAGATAAAATTTATTTATTATAAAATAGCCCTCTCACATTATAGAGAGAGGGCTAACAACGAGGTTTTAGCAATTGTTATTTTCTAACAACAATACTATCACCTTCATTAAATGGCTGGAAGTTACCAGTCTTGCACTTTACAATTTCTTCCCAACCGTTTGATTCCATATTACGAAAAAGTATTGAATCAAAACCTTCCTGAGTACCAATTTCTTCCTTAGTCATAATTGTACCATTTACATAATACCTAGAAGATTCATTGAGGGGATTGCTATGTGTTTTAATCACTTTCCCCATATCATCTTGACATGTAACCTCGACAATATCAAAAAAGTTAAATGCGAAACAGCCATTAGGGATTTCCAATGTATCTACATCTCTATCAGTCACCTCTATCTCTGATTCTTCAGGGAAAAATGATCCGGGAGATAGAAAATGTACATACGTTTTCTGGTTTATTTCTGTGGCTTTCATTATGAACTCCTTTGTTGAAAAAATTTTTTACTATTACCTTTGGAAAATTCCAAAAGTAAAAAGACTATAACAATTAGAAATTAAAAGTCAATTTTTTTTAATTTAAAAATATTGATGCCCATCTACTGTTACAGATAATACATTTTTTCAAAAAAATTTTGACTAAATAAAAAAAATTATATAATCCTTTTTTATTGAGACTTAATCTCATTTATATGAAAATAGAAAACATATTAAAACAAAATAAAAATAGAGTTACTCCCGAAAGAATAGCTATTTTTGATTTTTTAAAAACAAGGCATATTTTTACATACAATGATATAATTAAAAACTTTAAAAATATTTGAAGAGCATCTATTTTTAGAACTTTAAACTTGTTTTTAGATTTATGAGTTATTAGAAAAGTAGATATTTGAGAAAAAATTATGACTTATGAATTTAATGATGAAAAAAATCATCATGAACATATGAGGTGTGAAAAATGTGAATCTATAATTAGCTTTGAATCAAAATATATTTGTGATAAAATATTTATAGAAGCAAAAAAAATCTGATTTGAGATTAAAAATCATAGTATATGAGTAGTCTGAACTTGTAAGAATTGTTTATAATTTATTTAAAATAAAAGATGAAAAAAATCCCTGTAACAGTCTTATCTTGATTTTTATGAGCTGGCAAGACAACTCTTTTAAATCATATTTTGAGTCAAAGATGAGATAAAAAAGTTGCTCTTATAGTAAATGATATGTGAGAGGTAAATATTGATGCAAATATAGTAAAAAATGAAAATAACTTATCCCAAACTGAAGAAAAACTTGTAGAGTTAGATAATTGATGTGTGTGTTGTACCTTGAGAGAAGATTTGCTTATAGAAGTGGAAAAATTAGCTAAGGAGTGAAAATATGATGCTCTTATCATTGAGTCATCTTGAATATCTGAACCAGTTCCTGTAGCACAAACATTTACTTATGTAGATGAGCAAACAGGTATTGATTTATGAAAATGGGCATATCTTGATACCATGGTAACAGTAGTGGATGCCAATAATTTTATAAATCAATTTGGAAGTGATAAAACACTTGCTGACATAAAAATGTGAATTGATGAAAATGATGATAGACCACTTGTAAATCTAATTGTAGAGCAAATTGAGTTTTGTAACATAATTATTTTAAATAAATGTGATCTTGTTTCAAAAGAGGAACTTCATTATATAAAATGAATTATTAAATCACTTCAAAGTGAAGCAAAAATAATTGAAACAATAAATTCAAAAATAGATATAAAAAATGTAGTTGATACCTGACTTTTTGATTTTGATAAGGCAAGTTCTAGTCCTTTATGGATAAAAGAATTAGAATCATGAGGGCATATAAATCATACTCCAGAAACTGAAGAATATTGAATAAGTTCATTTATTTATAAAAAAGAAAAACCATTTCATCCTGAAAGATTTATGCAAGCTGTTAATAAAAATTGGGCTTGAGTTGTCAGATCCAAAGGTGTTTTTTGGTTAGCTTCTAGAAATGATATAGCTTGAAATTGGAGTCTTGCCTGATGAAGTATCAAAATAGACCCAATGTGAAGATGGATGTGAAGTTTTTCAAAACAAGAGAGAATTTCTTATTCCAAAGAACAAAATGAAGAATATGAAAAAGAATTTTGAGATAAACCTTTTTGAGATAGAAGAAATGAAATAGTAGTTATTTGAGTAGATATGAATAATGATGAAATAATTTGATTTCTTGATTATGCATTACTCACAAAAGAAGAAATGGAAAATCCAGAAATTTGGAAAAATTTTTCAGATCCTTTGCCCAAATGGCAAATAATAGAAAATTAATATAACTTTGATTATGCAAAAAATAATACCAGTAACAATATTAACTTGATTTTTATGATCAGGAAAAACTTCTCTTCTTAACCATATTTTGAAAAATAAGCAGGGATATAAAATAGCAGTAATAGAAAATGAATTTTGAGAAGAATCCATTGATTGAGAATTAATTGAAAAAAGTACACAAGAAATTATTGAAATACAAAATTGATGTATGTGTTGTACTGTTAGATGAGATTTTATAGAGGGAGTAAAAAAACTTCTTGATAGCTGAAAAGATTTTGATTATTTGATAATTGAAGCTTCAGGTATGAGTGAACCTCTTCCAATAGCTCAAACTTTTTTTATGACTGATTTTTGATGAAGAGTAAAACTTGATAGTATAGTATGTTTGATAGATGCTATAAATTTTAGATCAAATTTTATGAAAGAACTAGCTACTACCTTTGAACAAATTGAATTTGCCAATTTTGCGATATTAAACAAAGTAGATTGAGTTTCAAAAGAAGAAATAGATCAAATAAAAAAAACAATAAAAGAACTAAATAAATATTGTGTAATTATTGAGACAAATTATGGTAAAGTTGATTTGAACTATATACTTGATACTACAAGTTTTGAAATGAACGATGAAATAGAAAAAAAACTACATCATCATCACCATCATCATGACAATTGAATATCTGAGTATTTTTTTAAAACAGAAGAACCATGTTATACACTTGAAAATATGAAACAATTTTTATGAGATTTACCTGATGATGTCTTTAGGGTAAAATGATTTATACATTTTAAAGATTATCCAAAAGATAGATATATAATTCAAAAAGCATGATCAAGTTTTACCCTCATAGTTGATGAAAGATGGGATAAAAAAGACAAATTATCAAGAATTGTTTTTATTTGAAAAAATATAGATAAACAGGAAATGCAAAATACTCTATTAAACAGTGTATTTTTTGATAGATGTTAATTTTTCATATCTTCTTTGAAGGTTATTAAGGAAAGGCTGAAGATTTTTTTTCTTTTAAATGAATTTTTCAGGGTTTTCTTAATATATACTTTATTATTTAAAAAAATATTTCTATGAAAAAAATATCTTTATTTATTATACTTGTGCTATCTTTTTTACTTGTTTCTTGTAATAACCAAAATACAAAACAAATCTCACAAAAAAATACTAATATTGAAAAACAAGCTGAAAAATTACAAATTACTACTTCTATTATTCCACTTGCTTCTATTACTAATTATATTGGTTGAGATTATGTAGAAGCAAAATCACTTGTTCCAGCATGAGTTAGCCCTCATGGATTTGATTTAAAACCGAGTCAAATGATACAAATTCAAGAATCTTACCTTATACTTTCACTTGGATATGACCATATTGACTGATTTTTAGATAAAGCTTTGGAAGATAAAAATGTTTTAATTACTACTAAATGAATAGAAATGATTGAATGATCAGATGATCATCATCATCACGAAGATGAACACCACGAAGACGAACATCATGATGAGGAAAATCACGAAGATAAAAATCATGATGAGGAAAACCACTTAGAAAAAAATTATAAAAAACATAGTGAAACTCATGACGATGATCACCATTGAGAAGAACATAATGAAAATGATTATAAAGATGAACATCAAGATGACCACTATGAAAATTGACATGAACTTGATCCACATGTTTGGACTTCTGCAGAAAATGCTTTACTTATTGCAAAAAATATAGAATCTAAACTTTCAGAAATCCAGCCACAAAATTCTAATTATTTTTCTAATAACTACGAATCTCTAGAAAAGGAATTACTATGAATTAAGCAAAGCTTTTTGGATAGAATCAGTTGAAAAACTCAATCTGAGTTTATAGTTTTCCATGATGCTTACTCCTATCTTTTTTCAGAACTAAATATAGATAGTAGTAAAAAACTTGTATTTAGAACAAATGTTTTAAGTGATCCAAATTCTTTAGAAATGAAAGAAATTATAGATGAAATAACAAAACACTGAGTAAAGAATTTTTATAAAGAACCTCAATTTAAAGATTCCAATTTAGATAAACTTGCTTTGGATTATAGTTTGGAAGTTGATATATTAAATCCTTTTTGAAGTGATGATTCTAAAAATTGATATATAAATAATTATAGTAACAATTTAAAAGCACTTGAAAAAATATATGAATAGGGAAGTATTAAAATTAAAAAACATCAATTTATCTTATGATAACAAAAAAACTTATGTTTTAAAAAACATAAGTTTTTCCGTTTTTTCTTGAGAAATACTTAGTATTATATGACTAAATGGTGCTTGAAAATCAAGTTTACTAAAAGTAATAGCAGGGATACAAAAACCAATTTCTTGAAATATATTTAGAAATTATAAAAAACTTTCATATGTACCTCAAAAGATTAATTTAGATGAATCTTTTCCTATTTTGGTAAGTGAATTTATAAAAGTATATAACGAAAAGGTAAATAGGGAGGATATAGAAAATCTTTTATCTAAATTTAATTCTAAAGATCTTGTAAACAAAAGAGTTGATAAATTGAGCTGATGACAACTTCAAAAAATTTTGGTAGTTTCTTCTCTTTTAAAAAATCCAGATTTAATTTTACTTGATGAACCTACAGCTTGAATTGATATAGTTTGAGAAGAAGTTTTTTATAAAATTATAAAAGAGGTTAAAGATATTTTTCCACATATATCTATAATACTAGTTTCTCATAATATAAATTTGGTCTATAGCAACTGTGATAAAGTAGTTTGTCTTCATGATAACAATTTTTGTTGTCATTGAACCCCTAGTGAAATTGAATCTAATCCTATTATTAAAAATATTTTTTGAAACTATATTTCACCTTACAAACACAATCCTAATTCTCATAGCTCCCATAAGAATTGTAAAAACTAATTATATTTTGAAGAGATCTTCTATAGTAAACTAAGGTGCAAATTGTTTTACTGTATATAGGATAAATAACAAGCAAATAAAAACTTCCTAAAATAGCAAAGAGCTAAAGCTCTCTGTTGAAAAGGACATGAAATCAGAAAGCTAAAGCCCTCTGTTGACTGTAAATTGCTTTGTTCAAAGGGTTGAATTTTGCAAGGGGTTAAAACCCCTTGTCTGGGAAATTTCTTTGTTCAAAGAGCTAAAGCTCTCTGTTGCCCCCAAAAATAAAAGAATTATCTTTTATTTAGAATCTTAAGGGAATCCCGAAAAAATTAACATTTTGGCAGAAAAATAAATAAATTTATATTATGTTTGAAATACTACAATATCCATTTTTTCAAAAAGCAATTATTTGATGAGTTTTAATATCTATTATTGCTTCTTTTTTAGGTATATTTATTGTTATGAGAAAGGAGGCAAATGTAACTCATTCTATATCTAATTTTTTGTTTTTATGAATTGCTGTTTCTTTGCTTTTTAATTGAAATTATTATTTATTTTCTTTTTTGTTTTGAATAATTTGAAGTTTTTCTATTTTTTTTATAGAAAAAACCAAGTTTATTACAAAAGAGTCTACAAAAGAAATAATAGCACAAATTTGAATATCTGGATGAATTTTTATCACTTGATTTCTTGGCAATTTGACTCTGGATATAAAAAGTTTTTTATTTTGATCTATTCTTTTTATATCTTCTTTTGATATATTAATTTTGTCTTTTTTACTATTTTTCTTATCTATATTTTTCTTCTTTTTTTGAAGAAAATTTATCAGTGTAATAATAAATGAGGATTTGGCTAAATCAAGATGATTGAATGTTGATATTTACAACTTAGTTTTTTTGATATTTTTATCTTTGTTTATAGCTATAAGTATAAAAATATTTTGAATACTTCTTATTTGAGCTTTTTTAGTTATTCCTGCTAATATTTCAAAAATTATTTCACCTAATTTAAAGCTATCTTTTTTAATTTCTAGTTTTTTATCAGTACTTGGTGTGATTTTAGGTCTTTTTATTTCATATTTTTTAGACACTTCTAGTTGAGCTACTATTGTTTTGATTTTGATTACTTTTTTTGTTTTGAGTTTAGTAATAAAAAGAAAAGTTTAGAAAAACTTTTCTTTTTATTTGTTTTTTGCTAGATTTTAAGCTAAAATTTTTTATAATTTTTACCCGTAAAAACTAGGTTATTATAATATTTAAATTTTAAAGGGAAAATGTCTTTTTATAAAGCAATAACAAATACTGATGTACTATTATCTGAAATAATAACAAAAATATTACCAGCTACTTCAAAAATGGATATTTTAGTTGGTTTTTTTTATTTTTCAGGTTTTAAAGAGATATATAAGGAGCTAATAGATAAAAAAGTTAGAATACTTATTGGTATGAATGCAGAAATATCAATTGTTAATTCTGCTATAAAAGTAAATGAAGTATGATTTAAAACTGCTACTAAATCAGATACAATAAAACAACTAAAAGATATTTTTAATAAAACAGAAACTCTTGATAATTTAGAATGATCAGAAGCTGTTCAAATATATATAGATAAGATTATAGACGGAAGCTTAGAAATTAGAAGAACTATAGATCCAAACCATACAAAACTGTATCTTTTTTCTCATGATGGAGATTTTTCAATGTGATGAACACTTCCTTGAACGGTAATATCATGATCAAGCAATTTAACATATTCATGACTATCGTGAAGATTTGAATATAACACTATAGATAGAGTTCCAGATAATTATAATATGGCTCAAGGTATGTTTGAGGATATTTGGAAGAATTATTCAATTTCAATAACTAATTGATGAGACAATGATGATGTTGTTAAAATGCTAAAGCAAGAAACATGGTTAAAACTTACAAAACCATATTATTGTTATATCAGACTATTATATGAATATTTTAAAGATGAGCAGTGAATAAAAACACCCAAAGATTTAACAAAAGAGAAATTTTCTAACCTAGAATATCAAGTTGATGCAATAAAAAAAGGATTAAAAATAATTAATGAGCATAACTGAGTAATAATTGCTGATGTAGTATGATTATGAAAATCAATTATTTGATCAACTTTACTTTGAAATATAGATAAAAAAGCACTTATTATATGTCCTCCTCATTTAATAGATTTGTGGAAGGAATATGTAAAAGATTTTAATTTAAAGGCTGAAATCTTTAGTTCATGAAGTATAGATAAGGCATTTTTATATGATAATCATGATATTCATAAGGCTGAAGTAGTATTAATAGATGAAGCACATAAATATAGAAATGCTGAAACAATAGATTATTGAAATTTACACCAAATATGTCATTGAAAAAAAGTTATTTTATTATCTGCTACTCCTTTTAATAATAAACCTGAAGATATATTTAACCTTATAAAGTTATTTCAAATACCAGCAAATCCAACTATTCATACAAAAAAATGATTAATAAATGATTTTGGAGAGTTACAAAATAAATATTTGGAAATAAGAAAAGATGGAAAAAATTCATTAACGAGCGAAGAAGAGACATTAAAAAAAGTGAAAAAACTCTCTGAAGAAATAAGGCAAATTATATGACCCGTGGTCGTTAGAAGATCAAGAGTAGATTTACAAAATATAGATAGCTATAGAGAAGATTTAGAAAAAGAGTGATATGAATTTGCAAATGTATCAGATCCAAAAGAATTAAACTTTCCATTGGATGATATAGAAGATCTTTATACTGAAACTTTGGAACAACTGGTAGATGCAGATAATCAGTGAAATCCTGTTTATTTTAAGTGAGCAAGATATAAAATATTAACATATTTGAATAATCCAGATAAATATCAAAAAGAAATTGAAGAAACACTATGATATGAGTATGCACTTTTAGAATGAAGACAAAAAAATATGCCATCTTTTATAAGGAGATTATTAGTATCTAGATTTGAAAGCTCGATATATTCATTTAAAAAGACTCTTACATCAATTGTTAATTCTATTGATAATATTTTTAACTATTTAGAATTACTTCATGGAGTTCCTGTAATTAAAAAATGAGGACTGCCAAATATTGATGATGTATTTGATGAAGATTTAGAAATATCAGAAAGTGTAGAGAAGGTGAAAGAATTAATCGAGTCAAAAGATTGAATTTTAATTCCAAAGTCAGACTTAAGTCAAAAATTTATAGATGATTTAAAATATGATAGAAAGTTTTTAAATGATTTATTACAAAAGTGGGAAAGCATAAAAAACGATCCGAAACTAGATACTTTTGTAGAAAAAATACAAGAAATTAGACAGGAAGATGAGACGAGGAAAATAATAGTTTTTTCTATGTTTGCAGATACTATCCTATATTTACAAGAGAAATTAAACGATAGAGTACTTGTTGTTACTTGAAAACATAAAACAGATACTCTAAAAGAACAAGTTAGGCTAAATTTTGATGCATGAGTTGAAGAAAGTAAACAAAAAAATGATTATGATATATTGCTTTGAACTGATGCTATATCAGAATGATATAATCTTCATAGAGCATGAGTGATTATAAATTATGATATACCATATAATCCAACAAAAGTAATTCAAAGAATTTGAAGAATAAACAGAATTAATAAAAAAGTATTTGATAATTTATATGTATATAATTATTTTCCATCAATAGTTTGAGAAGAACATGTAAATATTAAGAAAATATCAAAATTAAAGATAAAAATGATAGCTACAGTCTTATGAGTAGATGTAAAAACACTGTCATGAGATGAGGAGGTATGATCATTTTATAAAAAAGCTATTTTAGAAGATACAACTTTAAATGAAGATAAATCTTGGGATAGTGAGTTTTTAAATGACTTTAAGAAAGCTCAAGAAATCGATCCTGAAATATTAGATAAAATTGAAAAAATTCCTAGGAGGACAAGAGTTTTAAGAACCATAAATAAATGAGTAAAATGAGTATTAGTTTTTGCTAAGAAAAAATCCAACTTAATTTTTTACTTCTATAATGAGAAAACATCTCAAGTTGAACCTTTGAGTTTAGTGGAAGCATTTAACTTATTTAAATCAGAACTTACAGAAGAACCTAAAGAAGTTACAAAAGGTTTTTATAAATCATATGAAAAATTGAAAAAAGAAATAAAAAACCCTCATGCTGATTCTAATATGAATATTCAGCAAAAAAAAGCATATGAAAATGCAGAAGATATATACAATGAAACTGATGATAATTATTTCAATCTTTTAAAAGAGGTAATTAAACTTTGAGGTCTTCCTCTTGTATATATGAAGAAAATAAGAAAAATCACAAAAACTACTTGGCAAAAAGATGCTGAACTAATTAAAGAATTGATTACTGAAGAATATCTGAAATGAATATTAGAAGTATCAAAAAACTTCAACGAAGAAACACTTGATTTAATAATCAGTGAGGAATTTAATAAATAAACTATTTTAATATGTTAGAAAAAGATTTAAAAGAATATATTAAATTACAATTTCCTAAGGAAAATAAAAATATTGAACATAAAGAATTCTCGTCATTAAAACAAAATATTTCATGAAGAGAAAAAGAAGATGTAATTTCTTATATATCATGACTTTCAAATGTTGAAGGTGGTTTTCTGATAGTTTGAGTAGAAGATGAAACATTGGATATAAAATGAATAAAATCTTTTTCTTGATATACAATTGAGAACATAAAACAAAGAATTTTATGAAATACATTGAATTTAGATAGTGAAAAATTTGATATAAAAGAATATAAAACAGAAGATACATGAAAAATAGTATGGATTTTCGAAATTCCAAAGCATAATCCTAGAAAAATAGTTATTGCCCATAATAAAAAATATCAAAGAATAGGTGATAATCTTGAGTATATGACCTCTGAAAAAGAAATAGAAATATTAAATGAACCTCTAGTTAAAATTGATTGGTCTTCATTAGTATGTGAATGAACTACATTAGAAGACCTAGATGAAAATGCAGTTACATACTTAAGAGAAAAATTAAAAGAAGCTAAAAAAGATGACAAATGGTTAAATATGCCTTTAAAAAACTTATTAAACTCAATATGATTATTAACAGATAATATACCTAATAATACTTGTATTTTATTTTTATGAAAAACAAGTATAAGTGATAAATATATTATGGAAAGAAATAAAATTTCATGGAAATACATGGATTCTAAGAATGATATAGAAGAAAGAATGAGTATAGAAGATCAAAAAGCTCCTCTTATTTTAACATTAGAAAGAGTAAAATATAATATAAATAGATTTAATACTTATTTAAAGGATATTGATTTATTTAGAACAGATATAAGGCAATATGATGAGAAAGCAACTATTGAAGAACTTTTAATAAATGCACTTGCTCATAGAGATTGGACTATAAATTTATGGAATGAAATAATTCAAACACCAGTTTCATTAGAATTTAGAAATCCATGAGTATTTAGAGCTGATTTAGAAAAAGTATTAAAAGAAAATCAGTCAAAAGAATACTTAAATCCAATTATGTCAGAGTTTTTCTTACATTTAAACTTAATGGAAAAGGAAAGATGAGGTCTTCAAAAGGCTTATTTAGCTCAATTAAGAAAATGAACTACTATTAGATTTTTTCAAAGAGAAAATAGGGTAGATTTTATAGTTTCATGAAGAATTGAAAATGAAGATTTTGCAAAATTAGTATCTAAAAGAACAGATATTGAATTAGATGATTTATTATTATTAGATAAAATTGCAAGTTGAAAAAATACTATAAATATTGATTTTACCAAGAAGGAGGCAGAATCTTTAAAATCAAATAAATATATAGAAATAAGATGAACAAGAACTCAGAAATGTTATATATCAGCTGAGTTATCTTCAAAATTATGAAAAACATGATCATATATTAGAAGTAAATGAGTAAAGACACAACATAAATATGATTTAGTTTTACAACATATTGATGAGTTTTGAAAGGTTAAATTGTCTGATCTTAAAGATATGTTTCCAGAATTAACTGATGATCAATGTAAAAATATTTTTAGAAATATGAAATCTAAAAAATTAATAGAATTAGTTAGAAAGTGATCAAGATGAGATTGGTTTTATATAAAAACCACACAATAAAGAATTCTAAACACAATAAAAGATGTATATTTAATATAATATAACCACCAAATAGCGAAAAAAATTAACACAATATAGAATTTTAAACACAATAAGTGTAATATATGTTCCATATTGGGCATAATCTATGTAACCGGTATGTAACTGAAAGACTTTTATTAAAATAATTTTCCTTATCTTAAGCCAAAGTAATATGTAATTAGTATGTAATTTTAAGAGTAAATGATATTTAATAAAGCATATAATTTAGAAAATAGAAGAGATTTTTTAAATTATCTAAGAGTAAGATTATTTGGAGATAATTTTGATGAAGATATCAAACTAATCCAAATTGATAGAAAAACGGTGTTTTTTGAAAAGGATAGTTGCTTTGAGTTATGAAAAATCATTTTGGATAAAGAAGTAAGTATTTTTGAAATCAAGCAGAGATCAAAAAATGATCCAAGAATTACTCTTACAAGAGATGCTTTCAAGATTATGGAGAGTAAGTGAGTAGAAAATGCACTTATAGTATTTTATAGTGATCATAGCCCTTCTTGGAGATTATCACTCCTGACTCTAAAAAAATCATGGTGAGAAACTCAAACTTCAAATCCTAAAAGATATAGTTTTTTGCTATGAGAGTGAGAAAAAACCAAAACTCCAGAGAAATATTTGGATAAAACTGTAAGTGATTTTGAAGATCTAGTATCAAGATTTGATGTAGAAGTAGTAAGAAAAGAGTTTTTCAATGACTATCTTACTCTTTATATCAGACTTTATAAAGCGATTACAGATGATAGTGATTTTATAAAACTATTAAATTCTCAAAAAATAGAAATAGTAAGTTTTACAAAGAATTTACTTTGAAAAATAGTATTTTTATATTTTATTCAAAAGAAATGATGGTTATGAGTAGATAGAGATTGAAAATACTGAGAAGATTGAGATAAAAACTTCATGAGAAATATGTGGAATGATTTCACATCATGAGAAAAAACTATTCTAGAAAAACATGGTTATTTTTATAATGATTACTTAGAATGGTTGTTTTTTGCATGATTAAACAAAGATAATACAGATAATGATGATTTTAATGAATATTTCAATCAGAAAGTCCCATTTTTAAATGGATGACTTTTTAAAGAAGATTATAAATGATGGAGAGATAATGTATCAAAAATCTCAAATGACATTTTTTCAAATAAAAACAAAGATGGTATTTTAGATACTTTTGATCTGTATAATTTTACGATAGATGAAGATGATTTATATGATAGTGATATAGCAGTTGATCCTGAAATGCTTGGGAGAATCTTTGAAAAAATGATCTCTATAAGTCCTGAAAACATAGATGAAATAGTAAATATATACGAAAGTAAGAAAAAAATAGAAATAGATAAAGAATTAAACAAGAAATTTGGGGCTTTTTACACCCCGAGAGAGATTGTTCACTACATGACAAAGGAAAGTATCATTTCATATCTGTTGAATAACCTCAAAGGAAAAAAAGAAGAAAATGAAAGAAAGATCAGATTTTTATTTGATTTGAAAGAAAAATTCTTAGTTACAAAAGAAGATATCACAGAAGAAGTATTTGAAACTCTAGCAAATATCATAGAAGAAGTAGATGAAAAACTTCAAAAAGTAAAAATACTTGATCCAGCTATCTGATCAGGTGCTTTTCCTATGGGGATTTTACATGAGATAAGCACTATCAGATATTATATTTATGAGACTTTTGGTATGAATAGTGCTGAATTTAAAAATGATCAAGGAAAAATTTCAATGTATAAGATAAAAAGAGATATTATTGGGAATAATATTTACTGAGTAGATATTTCTGCTGGTGCAATAGATATTGCAAGGCTTAGGTTTTGGTTATCTCTAGTAGTAGATGAAGAAACTCCAGAACCACTTCCAAATTTTGAGTTTAAATTTGTATGTGCGAATACTTTGATACCATTAGCATGAGAAAAACAACAGGCAAGTTTGAATTTTGAATGAATTAAAGAATTAAATGTGGAAACATTGAGGAAATATATGAATTCATATTATAATGCAAATTGAATTAAAGATAAAGAGGACTCTAAAATAAGAATAGAGAAATTTCTATGAATCTGAAAGAACTTGGTTCTTGATATGTATAATACAAAGTCAGAAAGAACGAAACAATTAGAAACATATGAGCCTTTTAATTCAAATCATTCAGCAGAATTCTTTGATCCTAGTTTGATGATGTGAAATAGTAAATTTGATATTGTTATATGAAACCCTCCATATATTTGAGAAAAATGAAATGAGAAAATTTTCCAAGATATATTTAAAACAAATTTTTGAAAAAGATTTTATACAAGATGGATGGATATATTTTACTTTTTCTTTCATATTTGATTAGATTTATTAAAAGAAGAAGGAATACTTTCTTTTATAACGACTAATTATTATATAACAGCTGATGGTTGAATAAATTTAAGAAAAGATTTGAATGAAAGATCTTCTATTGTTAAATTGATTAATTTTAATGAGTTAAATATATTTGAAAATGCAAAATGACAGCATAATATTATTTCTTTTATTGAAAAGTGATATAAACCATTTAAAAAATCATTAAATATAAGTACACAAGAAAAATGATCATTTTGATCAAATCTTTGAGTCCTATTAAGTGAAATATTTGATTGAAAAAATAATAACACAAAGTATACAGCAATAACACAAAAAGATTTATATGATGGTAATAGTTTATATATTAGGTTAGACTGAAATGATAATTGAGATATTAATAATTTAATTCTAAATAAAATTATAAAGTGAAGTAAATTAATAAAAGAAATTTGTGATGTTTCTATGTGAATAGTATCATTATCTGATAAAATATCAGATGCTCATATTAAAAAATTTAAATTAGAAGGAGTAAAAAAATGAGATTGAGTATATGTTATAAATAATACAGAATTAGAATCTTTGCAATTATCAGAGTCCACTAAAAATGAATATATAAAACCATTTTATAAAAATTCAGATATTTCTAGGTATTATGTGCCAAATAATAATAGTTTATTTCTTATATATATAAAAGATAATTGAAAACCAATAATTTTGCCTGAAGATTTAAATAAGCACTTTGAAAAACATAAGTTTTTAATTACAAAGTTAAAAGAAAATTTCTTGAAAAATGAAATAGCTAAATCTATTGTAGAAAAATGGTTTAAAAATTGAAACTATTTTGTGTTATTTACTCCTAAGAAAGAAGAATATTTTAATTGAGAAAAGATAGTATTTCCATACAGAAATAAAAAAAATATATTTAGTTATTCTAATGAGAGATTTTATTGATCAAAAGATCTATGATATATATTACAGAAAGATGATACATATGATTTATATTATATATTATCATTATTAAATTCTAAATTATATTATTTTTGGCTTTATAATAGATGAAAAAGAAAATGAGATATGTTAGAAATGTATGCTACACCTATCTCAAATGTACCTATTAAAGAAATTTCAGAAGAAAAACAAAAACCTTTTATTGAAAAAGCAGATCAAATTTTAGAGATTACAAAACAATCATTTTATGATTCTAAAAATCCTCCTGCAAGACAGTTAGAACTTGAAAAAGAGATTGATGAAATGGTTTATGAATTGTATGGATTGAGTGAGGAAGAAATAAAGATTGTTGAAGAGAGTTTGAGGTAGTTTAGTTTTTTAAAAGATATATGAACAAAAATGTTGTTAAAATATTATTATTTTTAAAATTAAAATTTGAATTTTTTAAAAGTAATTTAGATAAAGATGTTAAGTTCCAAAATAAAAATTGGTATGTTTTAATAGCTTTATTATCTTCAGCATTATGATTATTAATCTGACTATATACATTGATAATTCCAATATCTAGTATATTGGCTAATGTAAATTCTTTAACACAAAATATAGATGAATTAAAATATAGTTATAAAAATATCTATAATCCTCAAGATATTAGTACTCAAAAGCTTAATTGATGAGAAATAATTGAAAAATATATAGATTTTCTAAATAAATGAGATTATCAAAATGCTTGTTCATTTATATCAACTCTTCAATGTACTATGTTTGATGTAAAATGATTCACAAATTGGGTTTGAAATAAAAAAAGATATTTGACAATAAAACTAAAAGATTGAGAAAAGTTGATAAGCACTTGGGATTCATGAGAAAAATTAAAAAATATTAAAACTGAAATTTGGTGTTGAGAAGTTGAATATTATATGAATACTGAGGACAGACCAATTAAGGAAATAAGACAATATTATATATTAACAAGACCAGATTGAAAAAAAGAAATATGAAAAATAATTTGAGAAAAGGCAGAAAAACTTATGTGAGATTGAACTTTTCAAGATAGAACTAAACAAATGTTTTGATATATTTCTGAGAATAAATATTGTTCTAAATGAAGATATTTATAAAAAAAAGTAAAAAAATTGAAGCTATTGAACCACAAAAACTTTAAGTCCTATGATGATGAGATTTAGTTTGAATTCAAAACAAAATAGTACTCTTTGATATTGGTCTATGCTGAATAAATTGGTTGAACTTTTTGCTTTACCTCTGGAATATAACTGACTTTAACTACAAACAAAAAAAGGCTTTAGCCTTTTTTTACTCCCCCTATTCAATCTCTACCTCTCAACTCATCAAATCAACCCCTTTATCTTGACTCCCTATATTTCAGCTACTCACTGGAACTATACTTCAAGGCTTCCTCTTAAAAATTGAAAAATACTCTTTATATATAACCTCTCATTTACTATTTAAATATTCTATCTCATAATTATTTGCTCAATCTTTCAAAGTATCTTGTTCTACAAAAGCATGATACCTCCAGGTTGAACCATTATAAGACTTCAAAGTATAATCATTTACCCTAACACTAGCTACATCCTTGTTTGAAACCTTACCCCTAATAGTAACTCTGGAACTTGTCGTTGTAAGTTTTCAAGTAGTTGTTGGCTCATATATTACAAAATCTGATTGATTAACAGAATAGTTTTCCAATCAAGCCGAAGAGTTGTTATTCAAACCATTTCCACCTATTGGTGAATTTGAATAAAGAGTTAAAACCTTTTTTGCCAATATATTATTCTCTTGATCAAATATTTTGACTACAAAATCATTTGTTTGTTTACTCAAAGTCAAACCTTGAAGTCAAAATATCCCCAAGTCTTTATCCATTTTCACCTCTTTTGAATTTATGGTTATCTTTCATACCTTGTTTGGACTAAATCTTCATTTTAAATCTATAGGATTAGAATCTGCATAACCCTCATCTTTTACATTATCAAAATTTATTAGAGATGAAGTATCGAGTTCCATTAAACTTCAAGTATTTGTTTCTACATCTTTCAATAACTCTGGTCATCAATTTAACTTGAACCATGAAGAAAGTCTAAAATAATCATCTATCTCCTCTTTCAAAGAATTTAGATCTACATCATTTGAAGAAGCTACATTATTTCTAATATCTATCTTATATCAATTTTCTAAATCAGTTGATATTCAAGCTAGATTTGATACTTCTATATTTCAAGATATAGAATATACTCCTGTTTCTATTTCGTTTTGTTTTAAGTTTCAAACAGAGTCCGAAGAAAAATAAACATCTCAATACTTCATAGAAACATTTATATCTTTAAGTGCCTCTATCCATACATCTCCAGAATCTAAAAAGAAACTTCAATCTTGTTTGTAGCTAAAATCTCAATTTTCTGATAATTTCATATTTGCCTCCAAAGGAAAACTTATATCTACATTTCATGATTCTACAGATACTCTTTCAGATTTATTCAAATATATAGAATCTTTTATCTCGACTTTTTTTCAGCTTTCAAAAATTATATAAGCAACTGAATTTTCATCTGATAAAAATATCTGTGCTTGATTTAAACTGGAATTATTTTCTATTTCTGCTTCATTATAAACTTCATTTCCTCATGAAAAAAAGAAGCTATATATAAGTACTATTATCAAAAATAATCATATAAAAGCTACTGAATAATCCTTTAATACTTTTGATATACTACTATTTCTTCATCTAGGCATTTTTTTAAAAATTAGAATTTAAACTCCCACTTTTTATATATTTTAAAGAAATAATAACTTTTTTCAAATTTTGTGTCTTGGAGCAACTTTTTTCTAAATTTATTTTAATTTTTTGACCAGAGGATTTTAGTTCTTTTTATCTCAAACTCAAACATATCTCACTTCTAGACCAAACTTCTAGCCTAATCAAACCTCATCCCCAGCCTCTCTCCGAACAGACCTCACCCTAACCCTCTCCTTCCTATAGGAGAGGGGATAGAACAGAATATAATGGAAAGTATAACAAAATTTCTATTTTTTACTTTCTTCTAAATCTAGTAGTAATTTTTTTATTTCTAATCATCAGCTGTATCCTCATAGTCATCAACTGCTTCATATTATTCTATGACAAGGTATCATTACAATGATAGGATTTGCTCAACAAGCAGTACCTACTGCCCTTATGGCTTTTTTGTTATTTATTTTCTTTGCCAAATCTAAATATGATATTTTTTCCCCATATTTTATCTTTCATATATTTTCCCAAACTTTTTTTTGAAAACTACTTCAAATTGTGAAAATTGGTAAACTAAAATCTTTTCTATTTCAGGATATATACTGTTCAAATTCTTCTTTTGCTTTTATTATTATGCTATTTTCTTTTTCTACTATATCTGTTTTTAGTTCAGTTTTTAATCTATTTATATATGTATTTGTTCTCTTGTTTTTTTTGAAATTAAACATACATATCTTTCACTTGAAAGATGACACAAATATTTCTCAAATTTTTGTTTTATAAGTATGTACTTCTATTTTTTCCATAATTTTTATATAAAGGTTTTTTGGTTAAAATTAGGGGTTAGTATATTCTCAACCTCTCTTTAAAATATTTTCTGCCATTTCTTTGACATATATATCATAATTTGATTTTTTTCATCTATCAAAATAAGAATATTCTCAAAAAAAATCAAATTCATATCATTCATCTTCATCTTGTTCGTCTAAATTATTTTTTACCATTTCTATATCATAGTCTATATAATTATTTTCTATTTTTTCTTCTTCATGATAATATTCTTTTATACTACTTTTTGTTAAATTACAATATTTTATATATTCACTATAATTATTTTCCCTTTCTGGCATACATGTTTGAAAATAATCTAAGTATTGCCTGTGATTCATTTCTGGTGGTAATTCATAAATGATTTCAAAATTTTCAAACTCTATTTTTTCTTTTATCCTGCATACATTTTTTATATAAAATAAAGTTTGTATGATATTTTTTCCTGTGATTTCCATAACTAAATCAATTATACTTCAGCTTGTACCACATCAAAAACAATAATAGAAATCATCTCCGTCATTTCTTTTTACCAATATCAACGAATCTGTTCTTTCATTATGAAATACACAATTAAAATACATACTCCTGTCTATATCAATTTTTCTATATACTATTTTAGGTTTAAATGAATTTTTAGATTTAAATCATAGAGATTTCATAACCTTTATTATGTCTCATTTAGCTCGTATTAAATCAATAGAAGAAGCTTTTAAGCTTCTTCCTATTTCTTTTCTTATTCCAAGATTATGGATTGTATGTATTTTATTTTTATTCATAACTTTAAAATAAGTTTACTGGTAGATCTTGCACTAATATTTTGCGAAGTTAACCCTATAACACTTCAAGATCTACCATTGTTATAGGATTAACCCCAACATAATCGTATAAACTTCAATTAGTTTGACGATATTTTCATCAAATAATAAAGAATATCTCTATCATGTAATGACTTCATAATAATGATGTTTTATTGTGTGTCAAACTTGATGTTTTGCTTTTTAAATTTAATCAAGAAATTTCTTTTAAAAAACCGGTGAGCCTCGCTCACCGGTTTTTGTATTTCTTACTTTGGAACTAATTTCATTCTTTCGGCTATATCCCTGGTCCAAGCATTACTTTCCATGTATTTTAAAAATACATCATCAATTCCATTTACTATTATGTATGCATTTATTCCTCCCAAATGTCTTTTTACCTCTGGAGTTTTTAAGGCATTTAATAGACCGAAATTTTGTGAATATGTACCATTATAACATGTGTTAATATTCTTGTTATGATAGGGAAAATCATCAGTGTCAGTACAATTTTTTGTGTCTCCTGCATCATACAAATCTACATTTTCAAGATACTTTGCAACACTAAATCTTATATGATATTCTAGTATAGATTCACTACGAATATTCTCCTCGTAACTTTTTAAATCTTCATACCATTCATATTTTTTCAGCAACGAAATCATTTCATCATTTACTGAAGCACTAGCATTTAGGCTAAAGGTTAGTAGTATTGAAGTAAGAAATATATTTTTCAATGTTTTCATTTTATCCTCCTCTTTTAGTAAATTTAGAAAAACATTAAAATGGATTTTGCAAATAAAAAATAAAAAGTCAAATCTTTTTTTAAACTCTTTTTTAAAAAACCGGTGAGCATCGCTCACCGGTTTTTATATTTCTTACTTTGGAGCTAATTTCATTTTAGCTGTATTTGAGTCCATGTTTTATTTTCCATATCTTCTAAGAATATATTATTAACACCATTTATTATGGTGTAAGCATCTACTTGCCTCAAATTTTTCTTTACTTCTGCTTCTTTCAAGGTATTCAATAGATTAATGTTTTGTTCAGGGGTTCCTGTATAGCATGTATCAATCTTTTTGTTATGATAGGGAAGTTTATCAGTATCAGTACAATTTTCTGTATTTCCCGCATCGTATAAACCTACATTTTCAAGATACTTTGCAATACGTAACCTTATGTGGTAATCTAAACTCATTTTACTTACATTTCTCTCAAAACTTTTTAAATCTTCATACCATTTATATTTTTTCAGCAACGAAATCATTTCATCATTTACTGAAGCACTAGCATTTAGGCTAAAGGTTAGTATTATTGAAGTAAGAAATATATTTTTCAATGTTTTCATTTTATCCTCCTCTTTTAGTAAATTTAGAAAAACATTAAAATGGATTTTGCAAATAAAAAATAAAAAGTCAAACCTTTTTTTAAACTCTTTTTTAAAAAACCGGTGAGCCTCGCTCACCGGTTTTTATATTTCTTACTTTGGAACTAATTTTTTTCTTCAGTTACATATCCAGTTTATGATTTACTTTTTATGTATCTAATAAGGTCCAATCACATAACTATAACGGTTAGAACTTGCAAACTGTTGTCTGCTTAAAATATGTTCTAACATCACTCCTTCCTGAATACTAACTATTGTGTAAAAGCTTACTTTACCCAAAATATCTTGCACTTCTGGATTTTTTAAAGTTTTAGATAGATTCATATTTTGCTGTAGAGTACCTTTATAACATGTATCAGTTTCTACACTATTACGAGAGCTATCATTACAATTTTTTGTGTCTCCTGCATTATATAGACCTATATCTTCAAGATATCTTACGATACTTAATCGTATATAGTAGTCTAGTTTTCTTTCTCCATTATTTTTTCTGCCATAATTTTCCAACTTTTCATACCAGCTATAGCTTTTCAAAGATGAAATAATATAATCATTTACCGAAGCATTAGCATTTAGGCTAAAGATTAGTAGTATTGAAGTAAGAAATATATTTTTCAATGTTTTCATTTTATCCTCCTCTTTTAGTAAATTTAGAAAAACATTAAAATGGATTTTGCAAATAAAAAATAAAAAGTCAAATCTTTTTTGTAATTTGAAAAGCTAAATTTTGACTAAAATCTCAAAATATTATATCATAACAATGTATTTAATATTTTATCAAACAAAAGATGGCAGAAGGAAAATGATTTAAACTAAATATATCCTCTATAAAAAAGAGCAAAGATGTTTGAAAAAAAGATGAAGAAAATAAAACAGATGCTATAAAAGTACAAAATGAAAGTAATTTAAAAGAAAATGAAAATTCAAATTTACCAAATATATCATCACAATCTTTGGAAAATAAAACAGAGCAAAAAATACAAGAAACATCAAATATAGAATCAGATTTATCATCGAAACAAGAAACTAAAATTAATCAAACACAAAATGGTATAGCTTTACCAAAACATAATACTTCAGAAATAAAAGATAATCAAATCCCAAATATTAAAAATGATAAAATTGATTTTGAAAAGAAAGAAGAAATTCATTTAACTAATTCTGAAATTTTAGAAAAAGAAGAATCAAATATTAAAAGTGATAAACTTGATATTGAAAAAAAAGAAGAAAATTTACTTGAAGAAGAAAAAGATTTATTTGTAAACTATAAATCTGATTTTAATTCTGAGAAAAAAGAGGATTCATTAGAACAAGAAAAATCTAAAAATAATGAAAAATGATGATCCAAAATGTTTTTTTTCCTAAGTTTCGTATTATTCAGTGTTATTTGAATAGCTATATTCTTTTTTACTAAACCTGATATACACAATTTAGATAATTACAAAAATAACTTATTAGAAGCAAAAAAAGATTTTGAATGTTTGATAGACTCAAAGAAATGTGTGTCTGAAAATGATTTAAAAGATAGCATTTTAAAAGATGATGAAAATTCTTCACAAAGCGAAAATATTGAAGAAAATATAGACTTTAATGAAAATCAAGTTTTTGAAGAAAATAAAAACACACAAGAAGAAGTTGTAGAAGATACAGAAATAGAACAGATATTAAAACAGGATGAAAATATTGATTTTGAAGAGGTAAGTAGTATAGGAGAAACCTATATTGAAAATATTATGGAAGAAAATATAGAGGAAATAATAACAAATACCATAAAAAGATGAACTTTTACTATAGATTATGAGTTAAAAACTTTAGACTGAAAAGAAACTATATTATATAAAGGTAAAGAGTATGAAACTATAGAAGATTTTAATAATTTTATAGAACAAGAAATAAAAAATGAAAAGATAAATAAACTGAAAAACTACATAATAAATCAAAATAATTAACAAAAAAAAGTAATGCGAAGCATTACTTTTTTTTATGTTTTAAACCTTCAAAATATATCTAAAACACAAAAAAACATTGTTTGTAAATGTATAAAATTTAAATTTTATAAAAACATATGTTAAAATTAAATTTAAGGAAAATAGTGAAAAAGTATTTATTTTTCATTTAAATTATTTTTTCTAGACTTCCCTTAATTTTTGGTAAATAAATTTCTAATAAAAAATCAATGGAACAAACAAATCTAAAAAATACAAAGGAACTTGATTCCATTTCCATAAAAAAGGAATTATGAGATGTAGTTAACTACATAGATAACATTTTTAAAGCCGCTATATCATATAATGCTTCAGATATACATATAGAACCAAATGAGAGTTTTATAATGATTAGATTTAGAAAAGATTGAGATTTTTTTGTATATGATAAAGTGGATAATTCTAATACATCAGCAATTACAACTAGATTAAAAGTACTTGCAAAAGTAAAAATAGACGAAAACAAAAAACCCCAAGATTGAAAATTGGTATATAGTCATGAAATTGAAAAACAAAATGTTGATATAAGATTTTCTACTCTACCTACAAAATACTGAGAAAAAGTTGTGATGAGAATATTAAAACAAGATTCTAGTCTTACAAACATAGAAGCTTTAGGATTAATAGATGTAAATTTAAAAAGGGTAAAACAAGCATTAAAAAGTAAATATTGAATAATACTTATTTCTGGTCCTACATGATCTTGAAAAACAACTACACTTTTTTGAATATTAAAAAACTATAATCCTCTAGAATACAATATCTCTACATTGGAAGATCCTATAGAATATGATATAGAATATGTAAATCAATCCCAAGTAAAACCTGAAATAGGGTATACATTTTGATCATGACTTAGGACACTCCTTAGGCAAGATCCAGATATTATAATGGTATGAGAAATAAGAGATAAAGAAACAGCTACTCTAGCAGTAGAAGCAGCTCTTACAGGACATTTAGTTTTATCTACTATACATACAAACTCTGCTCCCTGAACTATTTGAAGACTTATAAATATGTGAATAGAACCATTTTTGATAAGTTCGGCTATGAAAATGGTAATATCCCAAAGACTATGAAAGAAGATCTGTGATAACTGCAAAGAAAAATATACCCCTAGAGATTCAGATATGAAAAAAGCACATGAATTTTTAAAAGATATCCTAGACGAAGAAAGTTTAAAAAATATGCAATTTTATCATTGAACTTGATGTGATAAATGTAATAACACAGGTTATAAATGAAGACTTTGAATACATGAAGTTTTAATAGTTGAAGAATATTTAGAACCTTTAATATTAGAAGAATCTTCAGACAATGAAATGAAAGATGAAGCAATTAAAAACTGAATGATAACAATAGTACAAGATGCTTTATTAAAAGCTTTATTATGAGAAACAACTATGGAAGAAGCATTTAAATTAATATAAAAATATGGTTGAACAAGTAAAAAATGAAATGAAAATACAAGGAAAAATAGAAATTAAGAAAAAGCAAAACAAAAAAGGATTTTTTTCTAGTACTTTTTGAAAAACCGAGAATAAAGGTATAAAAACTCAAAATATAAAAAATTATAAAGAGGCTATAAAGGCAATTAAGTTTTTTATAGCTACTTATGAGTGGGAAAAAGCAGAAAGATCTATAAGGGAAGTATATTTAAAAGAGGAAAATTCGTATAAAGATTTATTAAGTAAATTGTCAGAAAATAATGAAGATAAGTCAATTTTGAAACAAAAAGAAAAATTAAATAAATTATACAAAGATAAACAAACCCAAATAGAAAAACTTTCAGAAATATACAAAAAACAAAAAGAAAAATATCAAAATAAAATAGAAAAACAAAGATTTGAAATTAGGTTTAAAAATATTAAGCAAGAGTCTCATCATTTAGCAAAAACATGAAAAGCAAGTGATGCTGTGAAATTACTATGAAGCTTTTTAGAGGAATACTCTTGAAATAAACTCGTGATAGATTTTTATAACAAAGAGAAAAAATTTATATTAAAACAAATAGAAAAAGAAAAAGAAAGCGAAGAACAAAAGCTTAAACAAAATGCTAAAATAGAAGCTATGAAATTAATAGGTGAAACTGTTAGTAATGATTTAGTAGAAAAAGAAAAAGAAAAAAAAGTTAAAAAAGGTATTTTCTATAAACTCAAAGAAAGTTTAAATTTTTATAAAAAAATCAAAAAAAACCTAGAAAAGAAAAAGCTTTTAGATGAGATAAATCTTCTTATAGAAGAAGAAGATAAAGTAAAAAACCAAATAGCTTCAGCTAAACTAGAAAATATACATAAAGGTTTAATAAAGGATATTTCAAAAAAAGATATAGTATGATATGATCTCTATGGTAAAATTTTGGGTGCTCATAAGATATCTGGTGATACTTTTTGATATAGTGAACTTGCCAAGAAATATACTTTTTTTATATGAGATGCAACATGACACTGAATAAAAGCATGATTTATAATAACACTTCTTACCAGACTTTTTAATAAATTTGTTGAAAAGTATGAAATAAAAAAACTCATATATGAAATAAACAATGGATTAAAACAAGATTTAAAATCAATGAATTTTATAACATGAATATTTTTTGAAATAGTAAAAGAAGATATAAATAAGCTTAGATTTGTAGGGCTTTGACATGAACCCATACTTTTATACAGGAAGGAAAAAAAAGAAGTTGAAAAAATAATTCCTTGATGATTAGCCGCTTGAATAAGGCTTATAAAAGATTCAGATAATATAAAAGTAAGTACTATAGATATGTGAGAAGATGACATACTTCTTACTTATAGTGATGGTATAGTAGAGTCTAAATCTATAGATTGAGAGTTTTATTCAATAGATAGATTATCCCAAACTTTTAAAAAAGCTGCTGATTTTGAAAAAGATATTAGGAAAATATATGATTTTATAATAAAAGATGCCAAAAATTTTAGATGATGATCAAATTTTGATGATGATTTGACTCTAATGCTTTTAAAAAGAGATTTTGAAAAGGATAAAATAAAAGACAAAGAAGATTTCTTAAGACAAATTTGAGAAATAAACTCAATACCTAAAAGAGATATAAGAAGAATAAAATGAAATACTAAACAAGAAATACAAGAAGAATTAGAAAAACTAAAAGCTGAAAATTATTTAAAAAGTATAATAAGACAACTTGAACAATTATGGTTAACAGGTGAGGTTCTTAAATTAAAAAGTGAAGCAAAAAGATATATAAAACAGTGATATATACATAAAAAGATAAACTATTATCTGAAAAAGGCTATAGAAAATGAACAAAAATATAAAATATCTTTGAAAGAAGACAGAATAAGAAGTAAATACAATTTAATGAAAGAATTGATGAAAAAAGGAGACTATGAAACAGTAATACAAGAATCGGAAAATATAATATCTAAAGATTGAAATATATAAAAAATGGCTTTATTTTGAAAAAAATTTTTTGATAAAGATTGAAACTTCAACAATGACAAGATTGTTAAGCTCCTTTTTGAGGCAAGAAAAAAGCAAAATCAGGATAATAAAAATAGAAAATGAATTTCAAATATAGAGATAACTTTGTTTAATAGTGTTTCAAAAAAGGAAGTATGGCAATTCATAAATAAATTTTCTATATTCCTAAATTCATGAATAGACGTAAAAGGAGCATTAAATATTTTGATAAAGCAAGTTACAAATCCTTATCTAAAAAAAATAGTAAAAGAAATAAAAAACAACATTGATCACTGAATATCTATAAACGAAACTATGTCATCATATCCAAAAGTTTTTGATACACTCACTATATCTCTTATAAAAGTATGAGAAAAAACTTGAAAACTAGGTCATATTCTAAGTGAACTTGATACTAATATGGTTGAAGGTATAGAAATAAAATCAAAAGTAAAATGAGCCATGGTTTATCCTGCCATATTATTTACTCTTACTATAGCAATGGTAGTATTTATGATGATATTTATAGTACCAAGAGTTACAGACTCTTTCCAAAAAGCATGAGCTGCACTCCCTGCTCCAACTCAAATTATAGTAAATATATCAAACTTCTTAAAAAATGATTATTTGATAATCATAGGAACAGTAATATCTGTTTTTATAATTTATAAATTATTAAATAAAACTTATTTTTGAAAAAGTATATTTTCTAAAATAGCTATAAAACTTCCTATTTTTGGATATATAGTAAAACAATCTAACATAGTATATTTTATAAAGAGTTTTACTATACTTTTAAATTCTTGAGTTTTACTCCTAGAATCCTTAAAAATATCTAGTCAGGTAGTTTCAAATCTATCTTATAAAAAAGAATTAATAAGAATAAAAAACGAAGTAGAGCTTTGATTAACTATATCTAAATCTTTGTGATTAAACTTAGAATATGAATCATCTGTTTATATGAACAAGCTTTTTACAGAAGAATTTGCTTATGTAGTTAGCACATGAGAAGAAACTTGAAGTTTATCAAAATCACTTGAAAGAATATGAAAAAGTTATAATTCGGAATTGAAAAGGTATATTTGAAACCTATCTAGTATGATGGAACCAATTATAATAGTTATAGTATGATTTTTGGTAGGTTCTATAATAATATCTATAATGCTTCCTTTCTTTGAAATGTGAAAAGTAGCTAAGAATTTATAGTTATATTTTATAAATTAATTTTTTGAAAAATGGAAAAAGTTATCTTGGAAGAAAATATATTGAAAGATCAATTGTTACAAGTTATGATTGATAACGAGGGATCTGATATGTATATAACAGTTTGAGCATATCCAGCTGTCAAAATATGATGAGAAATAATTTTTATAAATGAAAATATAGAAAAATTGAAGTGGAAAGATACACTTGAATTTGTTCAATCTATAATAAGTGAAAAACAACATGATGAACTTATGAAAAGTAAAAATCTAGATTTTTCTCTTACTTTTGGTAATAGGAGATTTAGAGTAAATATAAGTTTTCAACTATCAAACTATATGATAGTTTTGAGGCTTTTAACTTCAGAAATACCTAGTTTAGATAAACTTCATCTGCCTGATATATTCAAAGAAGTAACAAAAAAATGACAATGAATTATACTTGTTACATGACCTACTTGATCGTGAAAAACTACAACTATGGCTGCTATTATAGACTATATAAATTCTAATTATGAAAAACACATAATAACAATAGAAGATCCTATAGAATACATACATGATCATAAAAAATCCATTATAGAGCATAAAGAAATTTGAAAAGATGTTCCTAACTATGAAACTGCACTTGTATGAGCTATGAGGCAATCTCCTGATATTATATTTTTTGGAGAAATGAGATCAAAAGAAGAAATAAGAATAGCTTTGACTTTAGCTGAAACAGGACATTTAGTCCTTTCAACTCTACATACTAGATGAGCTTATCAAACTATAACAAGAATTATGGATAGTTTTGAATGACAAGAAAAAAGCCAGATAAGAATGCAGTTGGCAGATTCTTTGGTTTCTGTATTTTCTCAAAGGCTTTTAAAAACTAGGGATGGTACATGAATAAGAATGGCAAAAGAAATACTAGTAAATAGTTGAGCTGTGGCAAATTTGATAAGAGAAAATGAACTTCATCAGCTACCTTCTGTACTACAAATGTGAACAAGAGAGTGAATGCAGATATTGGAAAAAGATATAGTAGATTTGATAAATATGTGATTTATTACAGAAGATGAAGGGATAAAATATGCTAATAACCCTAAATTAATAAAAGAGTCTTTGTACTAACCAACTCTTAATATTTTAAAAAATATTTAAAAAACACTATTTTTTAAAAAATAGTGTTTTTGTTTTAGAGTTTCTCAATTGTTCTAAATTACATTAATTTTTCAAAAATTTCTATCACTAGATTCTGGAATCTACTTAATATAAACTCCCCGTGAGTGTCATTCAATTTTTTAATCAAGATGAATATCAATTTTCACTTATAAGTCCTTTTGTATCTGTACTTGAAAGTTTTTTATAGCTACCTGAAACAAAAACATCGTATTTTCAAGTAGAATCAAATACTTGTCATGCAAATTCGTAATAAACTTTTTTACTAGTTTTTGCATATCCAAAAATGTATTCTCTAAGTTTTCAAGAATCTTCGTATAAAAAATCATTTTTGTTAATTTTTAGTTTCGAAAAATCAAAACTACCCACTTCATATTTTAATTCATCCAGTATATATTTACCTGAACCAATAGTAACTAAACCATAAACTTTATTTGTGTTATTTTCATTTTTTATTATCAAATCTTTTATATCAAATCATTTAGATAATTTTATTTCTGTATTTGAAGTAAGGCTTTTAATGTCATAGATTATTTTTGATTTTTTAGCATTTCAAAAGTATTCTGCTAAATGAATAAATCAAAGTGAACTTAATATAAGTAAAATTACTATTACAACTATTAATTCTGTTATGCTAAAAGCATTTTTTTTCAAATGCATAACTATATTTTTTTTAATATAAGCTAGATATTATTTCTCCACTAACTACTCACTTATTTGATGATGTCTCAGACACTAAACCAACAGTATCACTATCAATGATTTGTACATAGTTACCTTTAACTACTGTAGTGTATGTAGCATCTGTATTTTTTTGCTGACCAGCAATTTGATAGTAAGAATTATCAGAACCATTTATAGCTACTGCTGCTACATAATCATTATTTTCACTATCTTTAAAATCATTTCCATTTTGTTTTAATCAAGTGAAATTTATAGCTCCAACTTTATATGTACTATCAGAGAGTTTTATACCAGAACCGAAAGTTTCAGATGTGTTTATACCATTTTTATTTGTAGAACTTAAATCAATATCATCATCAACTAAATCTGTCATATATATCTTACCTTGTGTGAGTTTAGTTTCAATAAATGTAACTATAGTTCTTATATCAGATGCAACTTTAGAATTTTTAGCATCTTGAGAATAACCTTGTAAGGATACAAAAGCTATAGTACCCAATATAGCTAATATAGTTATAACTACTATAAGTTCTACCAGGGTAAAACCTTTACTCATAATTTTCATATTAATATTACTGTTATAAAAATAAAAAATTTATTATTTTGTCAGAATTAAAGAATTCTTTAGCCTTTCCTTAAAATACTAAATATATTGACTTTTAATATTCAAAAATCAAATATTTTTAAAATTTCTGCTAGACATTCTTTCTTTTTTAAGGAAAAGATTAAAAGCTTTTTAATATTTCATTTTAACCCTTTCTGTAAAGCTCTCACCCTAACCCTCTCCGAGCAAAACCTCACCCTAAACCTCTCCTTAAAGGAGAGGGCATAAAACAGATATTATTATATAGCAAAGCATAATAGAATAAATTTTATTCTAAAATTATTATATTATTTCAGTAAAGAGCTTTAGCTCTTTGCCAAATTTGATCAACGGAGAAATTCAACACTTTTTGATATTATTCAGTAAGGAACTTCAAAATTTTGTTGACTTATTCAACAAAGTGCTTTAATTCTTTGTCAAATTTTAATTTTTCACAAAATCTATTATATCATCATACTTTTTTTATACAATTCCATATCAATAAATATTGGTGTCTATCAATTAATATAATTAATGTTTTATATTTAGAAAAAAAGTAAAAATTAAACTAATTTTTACTTTTCTATAAATATATGTTTTTTAAATCAAATTACTTTCTTAAAAACCCAAAACAAGCCTAAAATTCTTCTTTCATTTTCTTAAAAGTAACACTTTATTTTCTAGGAAACTATCGCTAATCTTGAAATTAAAATCTTCCACTCTTTGCTCATTTACATAAATAGAACCTGCCTTTACAGCATTTCTAGAACTAGAATTTGAAGACTCAAGTCATGATTTTACAATTGTTTCAAAAAAATTCTCTCAAGAATGAGAAAAACCTCACAAAGCATCTTTGAAACTTAGAATTTCTTTTTTTGTAAGTTTTTCTACAAAACCTATTTTATCTTCTATATCTCAAAACATAAAATCAGATATTTTCAATGCAAGTTCTGCCTCTTTACTACCATGTATCATTTCAACTACTTTGTAAGCAAGAATTTTTTGCCCCTGTCTTTTTTCAGGAGTTTTTTTGTGTCCCTCAACCAAAACTTTTATTTCTTCTTCTTCTAAAAATGTAAATAGATTTAAATATTTTCAAACATCTTCATCTGAAGCATTCATAAAATATTGATATATCAAATATGGACTTGTTTTATCTTTATCAAGCCAAAGTGCATTTCATTCTGATTTACCAAATTTCTTACCACTTGAATCTGTTATAAGCTTATTTGTGACTCAAAAAGCTTCTTTTTTTAGTTTTTTACCTATCATCTCTATTCATGAAAGTATTCAATCCCATTCATCACTTCATCAAACTTCCAGAGTTACTCCAGAGTTTTTATATAAATGATAAAAATCATATCACATTATAAGCATATAAGAAAACTCTGCATAACTTATCCATTTTTCGGGGTCTTCTATTCTTTTTTTTACTATATCTTTTGATATCATCCAATTAACAGTCATAAATCTTCACACCTCTTTCAAAAATTCTAAAACATTCATATTTTTGAAAAAGTCATAGTTATTAACTATTTCATATTCTAGTTTTTTTCAAGTTATCCTAGACACATTTTCTACAAGTAGTTCAAATTGGTTTTTAATACCTTTTTGATTTGCCAGTAAATCTTTTTCTTCAAGAATTGGTCTTTCTTTGTCTTTTCAACTAGGATTTCAAATACTTGATGTAGCTCATCAAACCAAGAGATAACATTTATTTCATCTAAGCATAAAATGTATTGCCATCTGTAAAGCAACAAAGTTTCAAATTGTCATAGAATTAGAACTACAATCTACTCAAAAATAAAAATTTTGTCATCATTTATCAAATATATTAAATACTTTTTCATTTGTATATTGATGCAAAAATCATCTTTGTTCCAGATCTTTTTTTAAATTTTCCATTATTTTTCTTTTAAAGAATAACAAAATTATTATAATAAAATAAGATTGTTTTCAAACTAAATCATTTGAGAATAAACATTTATTTTTTATGTCCTCGTAGCTCAGTGGAAGAGCACAAGGCCGCGGACCTTGGTTTGCGTGGGTTCGATTCCTACCGGGGATACCAAATTTATAAATTAATAAATAATATGCAAAAATCTAGAGTAAAAGCAAGGAAATTAAGGAATTTGATGAAAAATACAATAAATAGTATTAGGTTTAGAATAGAATCTTTTAGCTTCCCAAAAATATTGATATTATCCTGAGTTATACTTGGTTTTTTTTCTTTGTTTATGAAATGGATAAATTCTTCTGATCCTTTGATATCTTCAAATTCAATCAACAATGTAACCAGCTTTACTGCTTATATGACTATGATTTTACTTTTTATAATACTTTTTTTAATATTTTCCTTCAACAAAAAAGAAAAAATGAAAAAGTGGAGTAATATAATATTTAGGGATTATATAATAATAATTTTTATATCACTTATTTTGTTTATTTTATCTATAAATAGTATATGAGTAATAACCTGACTTAATATGTTTAGTTCTGATATAAGTTATTGATGATGAATTATTATGCTTCTTGTTTCTTCAATTTTTCTTTTTGTATGAGGGTTTTTATTAAAAAATGATAATAGTTCTAAAAATAGTATTTATCTAAATGATTCTCCAGATAAAAAACCTCACCTTTGAGAAGAGAAAAATACTAAACTTCCTTTTTAATTTTTATATGTTTTCCTCATAAATACTTCAATATTATTTCCAATTTAGATAGTTCATAAATTATATCTTTGAAATTTAAGAATAAAAAGCCAATAAAAATTTGCCTTTTTACTTTTTTTTATTATAATTCAAAACACTTTTATTTTTAAATGAGAGTATCTTAAATTTTTGGTTTTAGCTTTTATGCTAATATTCTTTAATAATTTTTTAAAAAAGGAGTTTTCGTGAAAAAATTGTTCTTATTGTTTACCTTTGTTTTTCCAACTATTTTACCAGTTTCTAGTTTTGCAGATATAGAGATAAAGCTATATCTAAATAATGGATGTAGTGTTCAAGAATCCTTTGCTAGTAAAGAATTCATTAATGTAATTGAAGCTAGTGATACCGATAATGTAGTTATTGGTGAAATAAAAACAAATGTAAATTTTTATTTTGGAGTCTTGTGTGATTTGGATGATGGTACAGAAAAAGAATTTATGCCTGGAGATATATTTTCTGTATCGGGTATCTATTCATCTATTTATATGAGCTTTGTTAATATTGATGAAGCTGAAACTGTTCCTTCTGCTAACCAAAATGTATTGGGTACTTATGGTGATTCTAACAATACTTATTATGATGTTTTACAAGGTCATTATGGTTTAGTTGAAACAAAAGTTATTTTCTCGGGAGATTAAAACGATTAGTAGCTTATCGCAATGATAGGCTACTTTTTTATTAAAAAAATAGCTCTTCGTGTTTTAAAATCATGATTTTTGTATTATTAACCCTATATTATTAAATAATAGAAGTTTTATTTACCATTTTTAGAATAACAAAAAAGAAGATAAAAATTCGTTTTTATCTTCTTTTAAGAGAAATATTTTTACTAACTTATCTATTCTACCTATTTATACCCAAAACTACCATAGCTTTTTTTACAAGTTCTCCGTGGCTTGCATATAAGCTTTCTATATTCTCTTCTGTTAAAGCCATCCATTTAACATCTTTAGCATCATCACCAGCTTCTAGTTTTAGCGATCTAGATTCTTCATTATTCAATATGGTTGCATAAGCATGAGTTTCCATCCAAGCATTATCCGTATTACGAGGATCATCTACTCATCATTTATATACTGTAGTCATATTTTTTGTAAATATAGACTTATCAAATCCTTTTCCTAATGCTTCTTCTCAAAGTTCTCTTAACGCAGCTGTCATAGGTTCTTCAAAATTATCTATCATACCTCATGGTATAGCCCATTCTCAATTACTTCTTAATATACATAATAATTCCATTCCATTTGGTGTTTCTCTTAATATTATTGGATCTGCCGAATGATTAGGTCCCCATTTCCCAAGCATACCTCTACTTTTAAGGCCTGTACGACCCATAGGATTTAAAGGATATCATTTCTCATCAAATTTTATTTCTCCGTAATTACTATCTCTTTTAGTAAAATCAACTTTACTAATATCTCTTGGATCTGCCCATCATCATGTTGATCTTGTACAATCAAACTTTGTTAAATCTCCATGTTCAAAATAACCTGGATAATATCATTCAAATTTTGAACCCCATGAAGCTTTATCATCTGGAACTTCAAATCTGTTTGGATAAGATTCCTCTTTGGTTTTTCTAGCCTTTGTTTGTACCATTAATATGTCTAAAACTTTAGAGTTTGTTTCTCAATCTACTAAAGTTTCACTTTTGTTAGATCAAGAGCTATGTAATTTATCTACACTCATATTTATAAAAATTAATAATTAAAGTATTGTCATTATATTGATTATTTTATAAAAGTCAAATTATTTTTTCTCAAAACTCCCGAGTTTTTATGCTTTATAGTTTATTTTTTACCTTTATATAAGTAAAAACAGAGTTTTTATATTGATTAAATTTTATAAAGATAAAATTAGTTTAAATAAGTCATTTATAAAACACAAAAGATAAAACACTAAAAATAGTTCAATATCTTCTTATTTAAAGTAAAAGATAAGAATACTTTTTATAAAAACTCGGGAGTTTTGAAATTTTTTGACTTTTATAAAAAACAGAGTAAAATACTTCTAACATTTCCATTTTATTTGTTGAATATATATTTATCACAATATAATTCAATTTGGAAATGTTAAAAATCTTGTTTGTTCTGAAAAGAAAGGGAAGTAGTGGCTATAAGAGCCTTGATAGTACGAAAACCTGCCTTATTAGGAATTTTGACAAATGTCATAAAAACAAGAAATCCAAACATTTCTTAGATCGGGCCTCTGTTATAACTAAAAAGTGAGGAATGAGGTTTCACAGGCCTCTATGGATAAAATATAGGTAAAACTATCATACTTGTATGGTTCCGTAAATGAGTGATAGAGAGCTTGCTCTCTATCACTCATTCCTATAAAATTCTCTATTAAACTTTAAATATAAATTTTTGTCTCAATAATAATTATATGAATATAAATCAAATAAATAATCTAAATCAAAATGATTCAACAATTATTGATAATGTAAAAACTCAATATAGAAGACTATGCAATAATATTTCACTTAATACAGAACCTTATGAATTAATATGACCATTTCGTGATATAAATGATATGAGCGACTGTATATCAGAATGAGATTATTGAGAATATTTCATAATTACTATGTTTGGACTATTATTTGGTGGAGTACCAGAGTTTAAAATATTTTGACCACTTCATAATAAATATGAATGGATGGATTTACTTTTATCTAAAAATAATTATATCTTAGTAGAAAATCTAAATTATTCACCTTACCTAGAAGGTATAAAAACTAAATATGATAGAACAAAATTTATTGATTGAAGTCCACTTAAATTTTTATCAAAGTGAAATTTTACAAAACATTTCAAAAAAGAAATTAATACATATGACTCGGATATATCTTTCAACAAATCTCAACTAGATTTTTTATCAATTTCAAAGGATTACACTAATAATCCTTTTGTATTTCTTCATTGATGACCTTGAACTGGTAAGTCTAGCCTAATCTCTGAATTTTTATTAAAAAATGCTAAGGAAGGTAAAAGAATACTTCTTTTATCTCATTCTAATAAATGAGTATGGGTAACACTTGATAAAATTGTAGATAGACTAGAAGATGTGAAAAGTGTTTTAGTTTCAAGTAAAACTCATAATGAAATTCCATATTCTTTACTTCCTATAACAGAGTTTAAATCTACTCAACAGAGAAAATCTTCTCACTATTCCAAAGAGATTAATTTTGTAAAATCTGAGCTGGATCAAATTTATGGACGCTATGAATTATCTCCTTCTAGCTTAAGTAATAAATCAAATTTTAATGATGATAAGTATAGTTTGGAACAAGATGAATTATGAATAAACTTTTTTAGTTCAAGCAGAGATGATAAAATAAAAAAAATAAATGAAGGTGTCTTGGTAGCATGAACCTTTTGAACACTATGATGATATATAAATCAAATAAAAAATTTTGATATAGTTGTTATTGATGAAGCTACTAGAATGCATGAAGAAGATTTAATAATGTCTTTATGACTTGCTGAAAAACAGATTGTGTTTTGTGGAGATCCAAGACAGCTTGGTAATGTTAACAGAAACCAAGAAAAATTAAGTAATAGCTTTTTTACTACGGTTCTTGATAAATACAAAAAAAATAATGTCATCAAAGATACTCCTTTTCCTTATGTATTTCTTGATACTAATTATCGTTCTTCTAAAAATATTACTCAGATTGTTTCAAAGCTTACATATGGATGAAAAATGAAACCATGAGAATATATGAAAGATTGAGAAGTTATTTGGTATGATTATTCCTTGTTAGATAAGATTTGGGAAACTAGAAATCAAACTTCCTATAGCAATAAACTTGAGGCACAGCTTATATGCAAAAAATTATCTCAACTTATTAGCAAAGGTTATAAACCTTGAGATATAGCTATAATTGCGACATATAAATCACAGGTAGGTCTGATAAAATCAGAAATTAAAAAAATAAAACTTTTTAGGTGAGACCAAGAAAATTGGTTAAAATGTGTGGCTACTGTAGATTCATTTCAATGAGATGAAAGAAAGGTTATTTTGCTATCTCTTACAAGGAGTAATAAATATGGTAAAATAGGATTTTTAGAAAAAGAAGAAAGGATTAATGTAGCTATTTCAAGAGCACAGGAACATTTATATGTTTTTGGTAATTCTCAAATAATAAAACAAAAAGGTGGAGATTTTTTCAATAATTTATTTAGTTTGTTTGAAAAATATGGTGAAATAATCAAAATAAAAAATCGTTGGTATAGATTATGGGATGCAATAGCAACTGACACCAATGAAAAAATATGAAAAATACTTGAAGACAGAAATACAAATTTCTTGTGAGTGAAATGAATTAATATATCTGATTCTATAAAAACAAGTGAACAATTATTAGAACTAATTTCATCTAAACTAAACTTAACTTAACTCTTTGCCATGTATATGGTTCTAATGATAAAAAACATTCTATGTGATATTATTCCTTGTGATTGGTTGACTCCAAAAAACAAGAAATACTTAAAATATCTCCCCAAATGTTAAAAAATCATGAAGAATGGAAAAATTCTAAAAAAGATTAAATAATTGAAATTATTATGAAATTTGAAATGTTATTTCTTGCTTGAGGGAAAGGTTCAAGAGTTAAAAATATTTGCCAAGAAAAATGAGTTAATTTTAAATGTAGATTGAAAATTCCAGGTATAGAAAAAACATTTTTAGATGAAATTCTTGAACATAGGATTCCAGGTTTTGATTCAAAGGTAATTATCCCTAAAGGAAGATGTGAGGAATTTTTTGATATTCCAAATATTGTGGAACAAAAGCTTCCTAGTTTTACGAGAGAAACAGATATAGCATGAAAATTACTAAGTTACTTTTCAACCCAATTATGACATATACTAACAGGATATTGTATGAATGATAGAAATACTCATCTTGTTATTTTGCCAACAGATTTGTACTTACCTAGTGTGAATATTGAAAAATTTATAAATTCTTATAAAGATTTAAATGAGAAATGAAATTTTATGGGGGCTTTATTGATTTGAGAAAAAGAACTAGATTACAAAACTCATTTTCTAGATATGGTTCAAAAGATTATGAGAAAGACTCATTTTAATCCTGGTATTTATATTTTTCCTAAACATAAAATTTCTCAATTTCCTTTAAATTTGGTTCATACTCCTTTAATATTGCATTCTCAACAAAGTAAAATAGTTGATTGAGGTAACCCTAAAACATTTGAATAATTTGTTGCATATATATTTGTTAGATTATGAAATAAAATATTTTAAAAACTATTTATGTTTTCCCATTTTTATTTTGAAAATCTTTATACCCCAAAACCTTTATCTTTTATAAAAGCTTCTATATTTGGTTCTCTTCACATAAAATCAAAAAACATATCTGGAGCTTTTTTGTAACTTCAAGCTGAAAGTATGGTATCAAAAAACTTTTTTCCTGTTTTTTTATCAAAAATTCAATTTTTCTTAAATTCACTCCATATATCTAACTCTATTATTTCAGCCCACATATATGAATAATATCCTGATGCATATCATCAAGCAAATATATGGGAAAATCAAGCATACATTTTATAGTTTTCTTCTTTTTTATTTATCCCATACTTGTTAGCTATATTTAATGTTATTTCATCTAGTTTTTTTATATTCTCAGGTGCTTTTTTGGAATGAAGAATAATATCAAGAAATCAAAACTCATTTTGTCTTAGCACAAAATTTCAGCTTCAAAGGTTTTTTGATTTTTTCAAAGAATCTAAAATATTTTTAGGTATTTTTTTACCATTTTTATAGTTTAGAGCAAATATATCTAAAGATTCTTTTTCCCCTGTATAGTGTTCTAAAAACTGTGAAGGTACCTCTATAAAGTCCCATTCTACATCAAATCAAGTCAATTCAGTATAATAACTTTTACTACTTATCTCGTGTATAGCATGACCAAATTCGTGAAATAATGTCTCTACATCTAAAATACTCATAAGAGATATTTTTTCTTTTGATCAATCCACAAATCAAGGTGGGTTAAAGTTACAGACATTTACAATTATTGGTATTCTTCATTTATATTTATCTCTAATATTATCAGCCCAGGCTCAAGATCTCTTTTCTGCTCTGTAAAAAGGATCTAATATGTAATAAGATATTAATCTTCAATCTTTGTAAACCTCATAAAACCTTACATCTCAAAATATTTTATTTTCTTTATCTAATAATTGAGATTCTTGTTTTTTCACTTTAAATTCAAGTCAATATAGTTTGTAAACGATTTGATGTAATCACAAGAGTACTTTCTCAAATTCAAAAAATTCTTTTATTTCTTTTTCGTTTATTTTATAGTTTTCTTCTTTGTATTTTCTAAAGTAGTAGCTTAAATCCCAGTCTTGTAAATTTGATAAATTAAAATATCTTTTTAACTCTTTTATTTCTTTTTTTGCTTTTATTCTGGCTTTTTTATTGATATTTTCAAACAAATTAACTATCTCTTCGGGGCTTTTTGCCATTTTAAATTCAAGAGATAGCTCGGCATAATTTTTATATCACAAAATATTTGCTTTTTCTTCTCTTAGTTTAAGTATTTCAAGAACAATTTTTCTATTGTCATATTTTCAATTTGAAGCAAAACTATGCTTTTTTTCGTAAAAATCTTTTCTTATATTACCATCTGAACAATATTTCATAATTGCTATATATTCAGAAGGGTTTGAAGTAAAAATATATCATTCCTTTCACTGTTCTTTTGCTTTTTTCCCTGTTTGTTCCAATATCTCTTCTGGTAGTTCTTCCAAAGTTTTTTTTGTTTCTATATGATATAAAAATTCTTTTTGACTATCAAGTAGATTATTAGAAAATCTGTTTGAAAGTTTTGTTAGTTTTCCTTTTATTTTTTTTAATCTGGATTGTTTAGATTTTTCTAAATTAATTCATCTAGCTTCATAATACTTTATACTTTCTTCTATTATTTTTTTCTGTTCATCATTTAAATTACAATCTTCTATACATGATTTAAGCATTTCATAATAAGTTTTATTGTATGCTACTTCGTTTGAAAATTCTATTATATAGGGTTCAAAATCATCTATTATATCTCTTATTTGTTTTGTGTCATATACTCATTTTAAATGATTTAAATACGACCAATATATATCTAAAATGCTATCATCTTGAAAGGTCTCAAAACTTGGTTTAGTTCCATCTTTAAAGTTTTTTATTTTTTCTTTAAATCTTTTTTTTTCTTTATCAAGCAGTCATTTTAATATATCTGTAGATTTTTTTAAATTCTTTTCGGAAAATAAAAACTCAAAATCATTTATTTTAGGATTTTTAATTTCTTTTATTATTTGTTTCATAGATTATTTTTTATTTTTTCAAATAAATCTAAAATCTTGTTTAGAATTCTTCAAGGTTTCCCTAAAATATATAAAACTTTTTGTAAAATTGTAAAAAAATATTATTTTTTCTAATTGACTTATGTAAATATCCTATTAATATAAGGTGACAAATTTTAAATTTATTTATAAATATTAAAGATGTGAAGTTGAGATAAATCAAATCTTAGAAAGATTGTAAGTGATTTTAATTCAAGTGACTCTTCTCAACCTGTAGAAAAAAGAATATCTAGTTATATAAATTCTACAGAAAGACCAGTAAAATGATTTAAAAAAAGAGCTTATGAAATATTAGAGGCTCCTAGCATTAATCATCATAAAATAGACTTATTAAATTCTTTGGATAAAATTGTAATTGGTCAAAATGAGGCAAAACATAAAATACTAGATTCAATAATAAATAGTATTTTATCAATTAGACCAAGAAGATGACCAATTTCAGTTCTATTTTTAGTCTGACCTACATGAGTTTGAAAAACGGAAATACCCAAAGCTTTGGCACAAGCTATTTTTTGAGATAGGGAAAGTATTACAAAAATAGCTTGTGAGACTTATACTGAAGATCATACATTATCCAATGTTTTTTGATCACCCAAAGGATATGTGTGATATAAAGACGATACACCTTTTTCTGCTAGAAAATTATTTAAACCTTATGAAAAGGCAAAAAGAAAATGAAGTTTGCATGATTGTGTAAAAAAGCTGGATAATTTTAATATAATACTTTTTGATGAGATAGAAAAAGCTAGTCCTGTTGTTATTCAAAGTTTGTTGAGTGTTATAGATGAGGGTAAAATAGATTTTCCTTCAGGGAAAACTACTTCTTTAGCTAACTCAATAATTTTTTTTACTTCCAATATATGACAATCAGAAATAAATAAATCTTTGTATACTCCTCCTATTTGATTTGTTCAAGATAATGTAGGAGATATAAAATCAGTATCTGAGAAGATATTTAATGATAGTATGAAGACCAAATTTTCTCCTGAATTTATTTGAAGGTTGGATGATGTAATAATTTTTGATAATATTTGACTAAGCGAATGTAGAAAAATACTTGAAATTCAAGTTTCAGATATTAATGATGCTTTAAAAAAGTTTTATAAAGAATCTAGGGTAAATCTTTCTTTAGATAATAGTTTGTACAAACATATTATAGATTTATGATATTCAAGAGAAAAATGAGCAAGAGAACTTGTAAGAGTATTTAAATCTGAATTTGAAAGTAATCTTAACTCTCTTTTGCATTCTAAAGAATTTTTTCAATATCTATGTGATTCATGAGATATCACCTTAAATGCTTTTTTTAGTTGATGAAAGATTTATTTTAAAGTATCTTATAATTCAAATAAACATAGGCTTAAAAAAACAAAAATTGATAAACCAAATATTTTAAAAGACAATGATTTATCAGTTCTAACAACACTTAGTGAAATATATTCTCTATGCTCTGACTATGTGGGTTATTGTAGTATTGATGTGGGAGAAAGTAATAAAAATTATTCTCAATGTATAAGAGAGATACAAAATAAACTTGTTAATGTTTATTGATTCAGTTCAGAAGATATAAATATATTAAGAGAAAAGGTATATATAGAACATTTAAAAGAACTAGATTTTATTAATACCTTTGAGGGTATCCAAGTGTATAGTCGTAAGAATAGAAAACTGTTTTACCCTCATTCTCAGAAATTTATTTATAGATTTTTAAAGAGTAAGATTTATGAATTTATGAAAGATAATCAAGAAGTAGACAAAGAAAATAAAGATGTTTTTGTTCGTATGGTTGTGAGTGAAATTAAATCTCTTTTAAATCTTGATGATTTATCTCCTAGGCAATCATCAGAAATTATTAATTATACAAAAAAGATAGTTTTAGATTATTATGATGGTTTAGCATAAGGATTATCAGCTTTTTCTAAAGAATAGTATGATTTAAGTATCAAATATTGATTGAAAAATTTACATTTTATTTTGAATTAATTCTCAAATATTTCCTTAAAATATATATATAAGAATACTACTTACTAAAATCTACTAAAAAGTCTTCAATTATTATATAAATGAAGATTTTTTTATTGTTTTTTAAATAATTAAAATCTTTTGATATATAATATATTTTATTAAAATAGTACAAAATATTAAATATAAAGATATATTATGGTTTATGATCAAAGTTCAGTTTGGAAAGAGTTTGAGGGTAATGAGGTAACTCATTCAGCCACACATTATCTCTTTACTGTTGAGGAATTATTGAAATCAAATTGATATTCCAGAGCTGTTGATATATCTAAAAAACTAGATATTACTCCTGGGAGTTGTTCTATATGAATAAAGTCTTTAATAAAAAAGTGATTGATAGAAGAGGATGAGAATAAATTTATAAAACTTACAAGATATTGAGAAGAAATAGTTGCCCAAACTAAAAAAAATAGAGATTTATTTGTAAAGTTTTTTATAGAGAAACTTGGTGTTAGTGAAAAAGATGCTGTTATAAATGCTTGTAAGATAGAACATTTAATATGAAAAGAGATAAGTTCTAGTTTAGAAAAATTTCTTACCTAGTTTTGATCTGAACAAACCTCACCCTAATCCTCTCCGAGGTAACCTCACCCCCAACCCCTCTCCTTAGAGGAGAGGGGAATAGAACAGAAGGAATAGAATATAAATTACTATTACAGAGTAGAGAATAATAAAATAAATTTTACTCTATAAATTATTTTTAAATCTATTGTTTCCCTTCAACAGAGGGCTTTAGCCCTTTGCCCATTAACAATATTTATATTCAGCCCTTTGCCCATTAACAATATTTGTATTCAATCCTTTGCTCAATTAACAATATTTGCATTTAGCCATTTGCATAGTAAGATTTTTGCAAAATAAAACTTAATTGCAAATTAACCAAAAATTATTATATTCATTTCAACAGATGGCTTTAGCCATTTGTCTCATATTACCATTACACCCTTTAGGCAGAAGTCTTTAGCCATTTGTACAGTAAGTTATTTGCATTCAGACCTTTATCTAATATAAATGTTTATAAAAAAACTATAAAAAACTTTTAACTTTATAACTTTTAACTCTTAACTCCCCCTCAAATGAAAAACAAACTAACCCTCCAACTAAAAAAAGCATTCACCCTAGTAGAGCTAATAGTAGTAGTAACAATACTAGCTATAATCTGAACAATATGATTTGTAAGCTATACAGACTATCTATCTTGAGTAAGAGATACAAATAGAACAGTACAACTAGAAAGTATATGAGATTGACTAAAACTATCACTAACAAGATGAAGACTTCCAATACCCGATGACTATATAGAAGTTAAAACTAATTGAAATACTATAGCATATCAAGGATATGCATGAGAAGAAGTACTAAAAAAAATTAAATATGATAAAGAAGGTAAAGACCCACTAGATAATACATATTTTTCATACTATGCTACAGACAATAGAAAGAACTTTCAATTAATGGCATTACTAGAAGAAACAAATGAAACTGTAAGTTTATTTAAGGGAGAAGTATTATCTAATGATATAGATTATGCAGATAGACAAGTTAAGGTAAGTTGAAAGAAGCTATGAATATTAACAGGGGGTTGAGATAATTTAAATGTTCCAGTTCAAGAGATTTGAGATGTAAGAGATAGTTGAGAATTAGATATAGCTACAACAGCAGATGAATATATATCCCATATAGATGATAATGATAAGATTAGTTGAAGTTGAATTGAATTAATAAAATCAATATATAATTCTAGTTGTAAGAGGATATTAGAATCTAGTTTGGATAATTGAGATTGAGTTTATAAGATAAATCCTAGTTGAAATGATGAATTTGAGGTTTATTGTGATATGAGTACTGATTGAGGGGGGTGGACTAAAATATGATATAGTGAAGATTTAGAATTTAAGCAACATTTTACATCAGAGGGTTTTAAGTATTTGGATGAAGATTTTAAATTTGAATTAACAAATGATAGAATTTTAGATATTCAAAGTATATCAAATGAAGGAAAACAAACTTATGTTTGAGACTGTAGTGGTGTAGTACATTATTATTATACTAATGGTAATGATTATTATTCTGCCTTTGGTTTTAAATTTTTAAATTGAGAAGAAACTAATTTTTGACAAGAAATTTATAATATAGATATAGAAATTCCACAAGATGACTGTAAATATAATGATTTTGTTAATAGAAAGACTGTTTTTGAAATAAAAGATATTAGAGTTCCAATAATTAATATTAAAACTAAAGATAATTGAGACAATAATGAAAGATTTGGTTCTTCTTTAACTCAAAATCCAGCTTGGCTTAGGTAAATAGGAATTTTAAGGTTTGTTTTAAGAGTATGGAAGTTATTGAATTTAAATTTCACTTTAATCTGAGCCCTCACTCTCACCCGAGCAGAACCTCTCCGTACAGACCTCACCCCCAACCCCTCTCCTTTGGAGGAGAGGGTAGTAGAACAGATTTCATCCTAACCTTCTCCGTATAATCCTCACCCTAACCCTCTCCTTTTGGAAGGAGAGGAGATAGAACAGAGATTATTATAGGGAGAGAAAATAATAAAATAAATTTTATTAAAAGTTACCCTAAATTTAATATATCTCTTTAGGCAGAAGGCTTTAGCCTTTTGCACAGTAAGATTTTTGTATTCAGCCATTTGCCCGTTAGCAATATTTACATTTATTCATTTGCATACCAGGATTTCTGTAAAATAAAACTTAGTTGCAAATTAACCCAAAATTAGCATATTTCTTTGCAATATATTCTGCAATATTTATATACTAGTAAAAAAATCTAACCCCTGTAACAAATCTTTTTACATAAATGTAACAAAAACTTGTGTTTTATAAAAAAATTAGATAATATTAGATTTAGAGTTAAATATTATCTAATTTTTTTAAGTTTATGAAAAATAGAATAGTCCTAAATGAAATAAAAAAGGAATTAAATTCCAAACTTATTATTTTGCTTATTTGAGCTAGACAAGTTTGAAAAACAACTATTTTGAAAGCAATCGAAAAACATCAAACAAAGAATAATAAAAAAACCTATTTTCTTAATTTAGAAGACAGATTAATTTTAGAGAAGCTAAACAAACATCCCAACAAACTTTTTGAAATAACTGGAAGTTCATACAAAGAAAAACAAATTATTTTTATAGATGAAATACAATATCTAGATAATCCTACAAATTTTTTGAAATATATTTATGATGAATATAAAGATAATATAAAACTTATTGTAACTTGAAGTAGTAGCTTTTATATTGATAAAAAATTTAAAGATAGCCTAGTTTGAAGAAAAAAAATATTCAATATATACACCCTAGATTTTTTTGAGTTTTTAGAATTTAAAAATGAAATTAAGCTACAAAAAATTTGTTTAGAGAGTAAAAATATACCAGATTTGTTTAGAGATGAAATATACAATTTATTTTTAGAGTATATAACTTATTGATGATATCCTGAAATAGTTCTAATTAAAGACAAAAAAGAAAAAGTAGAAAGATTAAAAGATTATTGTTTTGATTATATAAAAAAAGATATCTATGAGGCTAATATTGAAAATCAAAATAAGTTTTTAAATTTATTAAAGATTTTATCAACCCAAACATGAGAACTAGTAAACATAAATGAACTTGCTAATACATTGAACTTATCTTTTCAAACAGTAGAAAAATATCTATATATAATGCAAAAAAGTTTTTTTATATCACTTATAAAACCTTTTCACACTAATATAAGAAAAGAACTTACAAAAATGCCTAAAATATATTTTTATGATTTAGGAATAAGGAATTGTTTTTTAAATGATTTTAGCAATATAATAGATAGGTTGGATAAATGAGCTTATTTAGAAAATATAGTTTTTAGAGAATTTTTGTTTAAATATAGAAATGATTTTTTTATAAAGTTTTGGAGAACCCAACAAAAAAATGAGGTTGATTTTATACTTGATGAAAAAGAAGCATATGAAATAAAATTTTCTAAAAATCAGATAAATGAAAACAAATATAAAATTTTTAAAAGTAAATATCCTAATCTAGATATTAAATTTATTACATTTAGTAATATATTTGAAAATATATTTTTGAAAAAATAATTACAAAAAATGGCTGGAGTAGAGGGATTCGAACCCCCGATAACGGATTCAGAGTCCGTGGTCTTACCACTTGACGATACTCCATTAATCAAAAAAACTTTGAAAAATTCATTTTATAGTAAACTAACTTGCTTGTTATCTTACTATATATATTATGAATAAACTGTGTAGTCTTTTTGAAAAATATAAACTTCTTATAATAGCAAAGGGCTAAAGCTCTCTGTTGATAAATAATAGAAAATTACTTTTTCAATTAAATTCATATTTTAAAATATTCTAATTTACGAGTTAGTTTACTATAAAAACTTATATTCTTTTTTCAAAAACAATCCCTTTTGTTAATTCTAACTCAAAAATTTATTTACAAAAACCCTTATTCTTTTACTTCTTTAAGAAAAAATAAGTGAATTTCTAAAAATCCACTTATTTTCTTTTTTTAAGAGTTTTATTTTAACTCTACACTTGCTCAAGCTTCTTCTAATTTAGCTTTAATTTCATCTGCTTCAGCTTTTTCTGCATTTTCTTTTACAACTCAACCATTATCTGCTATATCTTTAGCTTCTTTCAAACCTAAACCTGTTATTTCTCTAATTATTTTAATAACAGCAATTTTTGATGCACCAGCAGAAGTTAATTCTACATTTTTTGTAGAGCTTTCTTCAGCTTGTCATCCAGCATCTCAACCAGCAGCAACCATTACAGGAGCAGCAGCAGAAACACCAAATTCTTCTTCCATCGCTTTAACTAAATCATTTAGTTCAACTATAGATAGTTCTTTAACTAAATCCATAATTTTTTTAGAATTTTCGCTTAATTCAGCCATAATATTTTATATTACAAAATAAATTTATGTTTATAGTATTTATATTACTATTCCTAACTAATTAATAGCTAGTTTCTAAATCTTTATTTTTAAATAAAGATTTAGTATACCAAGATATTAATTACTTTACAGCTTCTTCTTCCTTTAGCTCATTTTCTCATTTTTCAACTTCTTCACTTTGTTTTGGAGTAGAATTTTGTAGCTCTCATAGTTTTTCTTTACCTTTTTCTTGCATATCTTTTGCTGCTTTATCTATAAATCTAGCAAATGAAGATAGTGGAGATTGCATTGATCAAACAAGTCTAGATAACAATGTTTCTCTTGAAGGCATAGAAGCTATAACTTTCGTATCATCTGGCCCCTTTAGTTCTCAATCAAAGAAACAAGAAGACCACTCTATTTTATCTTCTAATTGTTTTCTAAAATTATTTAACTTGCTCATTCCAGATATGGGATCTTTATTAGAAATAACCATTGCTATTTGTCTAGGTAAATAGTCATCAGGTATTTCTACATCAAATACTTCTTTAAAAGCCAATTTGATAAGTGTTTTTTTTGCCAATAGTATAGAAGCATCAACTTCTCTTAGCTCTATTCTTAAATTTGTTATTTCTTCTACAGAAAGTCCAGTGTTGGTTGTGAAAGCTATAGAGCTAGCATCTTTTATTAACTCTTTTAAGTTATTTAATATATATGCTTTTTTTTCTTTGCTTAAAGCCATTTTATTTTAGTTAAAAATTAAAAAATCCCTTTTTTACAAGATATAGGTAAAAAAGAGATTTAGTTTTAATTGCTTAAAAACCATATTTCTTTTACCTCGGTAGGACTTATATAATGCCTACTGTCTACAATAAAATAATATTTAAGTGCAAGTATTATATATAATTTTTATTTGTGTCAAAAAAATTGTCTCAAAAAATTTAATTTTATTTATTTGACTTATGTCAAACAATAATTATCTTAATATTTATATTTAATGAATTAATTTTCAAAATGAACAAAATTGAGATTAAATCTACATTTATTGATTCTAGCAAAAACACCTGAAGTTATACAAAGATGGATATTTTATTTAAAGAGATTTCTAAATATTGAATATCAAAGGAAGATTTTGTAGATAGATTTTTAGAAATATATGAAGAAATAGAATCTAGATATAGTGAAGTATTTTTAAGAAAATGATATATACAAATAGAATCTTTTTTTGATAAATTTGTATTACTGGCAACACAAAGGATAATTGAAATAGAAAAAGATACAGAAAATGAATTAAACTTTTCTATTTTTATTCCTAAAGAATCTAATCTAAACTTGGTAAAAAGAAGTAATCCTAATATTAAATCTGAAATTCTTAAGGAAGCCCCGAAATATGAAACACTTTTAAAAGTTCTACACAGGAAATACTGATTAGAACTTGAATGAGTAGAAATGAAAACATATATAGAAACCCTTAATAAAGATCTTGTTAGGAAACTACCTTATAGAATAGTTATAGAGCCTGTTGTAAATTAAACTTTGACTATTAAAAAGAGAAAAAAGAGATATAATTAGATAGTAATTATATTCTAAGAAAATACCTATGTGAGAATCAAATCAAATAAGTTTTGTTATCCTAAACGAGCTAATTCCAGAAAATCATCAATATCGTAAATTTAAGAAATTGTGGAACTTTGATTGAGTAAATAAAATACTAAAAAATATAGATCTATGAAAAACTCATGTATGATATTGAGTAAAAAAATTATTTCTATGTTTACTAATCCAGTTTATGGAAGATCTATCAGATAGAGAGTTAGAGAAATATCTTGCAGAAAATTTAGCTGGTAAATGGTTTTGCTGATTTAAATTAACAGATAAAACTCCAGATCATAGTATATTCACAAGAGCAAGAAAAAAGATATGAACAAATGAACTATCAAAGATATTTGAAGATTTAAAAAATCAATTATCAAATAAGGGTTATATGAGTGAAGTGTTTACATTTGTAGATGCTTCTCATTTAGTTACTAAAGCTAATTTATGGGAAGAAAGAGATAAATGAATAAAAGAATGATATGAAAAAATGAATAATGAAACTCTTCCAAAAGTTGCTAATGATAAGGAAGCTAAAATTTGATCTAAGTGAAAAAATAAATTTTGGTATGGTTATAAAAAACATGCTAGTGTTGATATGCAATCTTGAATGATAAACAAGATAGCTATAACTCAAGCTAATGTAACAGATGCAAAGTGAATGAAGCATGTATTACCAAGTTCATGAGCAGTATATGCTGATAAGTGATATTGTATTTGACCGGCTGTAATATCAACAAAAAAGAAGTGATTACATCTATGTGCAATAAAGAAAAATAATATGAAAGATAAGAACAAGGATAAAGATAAGTTTTATTCTAAACTTAGATCTCCTTATGAGAGAGTATTTTCAAAAATGAATCATAGAGTGAGGTATAAGTCTGTAGTAAAAAATCAGTTTACTGCATTTATGGAAGCTATATCTTTTAATCTCAAAAGATTAGTTGTTTTAGAGGAAGTCCCAATAGTTTAGATTAGTTTCCTTAGGTGGATTGCGTCTAAAATCCTAAATTATATATAAAAATGGCTATAATTTAACAAAAAATAGATGAATTTTATAAATCTTTCATCTATTTAGTACTTTTCTTAATTAAAACTCTTTTTAAAGTCAAAACGCAACAGACCCTTATAATAAAAATTAGAGACATATCCCTAACAATAGTAATAAACAATCAAATATGAGAAGGGACATATGTATATGATTGAATTATTGAACCATCAATTTTATCAAATGTTAGTAAATGAGATAAAATAAATGATAAATCCCCAATATTTATAAAGTATTCTGATAGATTTGAGGAGAATTTAGAGATTTTATTTAGTGATAATTTTTTACTAGATTGAACAAAAATATTAGATTATGAAAACGATGAACATATCCAGATACTATTATCGAGTATTACAGATAAATATTGAAATAAAGTAGAGGCAGATTTGAATATTATTTGAGTTAGGGACTTCCATACTCTATATTTTTGACATTGAACAATATTTTGATCTGTAACATGAGCTACAATATTATTGAATAATTGATGACAAAATAATATATCTTTAAAAAAAGTTTTAGAGATTGTATGAATATCGAGACCTGATTTACCAAGTAGTAAATTAGATTATAAAAATCCTGAACATATAATAATACTATTATCAAGTATTATAGATAGAGATTGAAATAAATTAGAGCTAGATTTAAAAACTATTTGATGTGATTCTTTTTCTCATATATATTTTTGATACTGAACAATATTTTGATCTGTAGTATGAGCTACAATACTAAAAAATAATTGATGATGAAGTAATATATCTTTAAAAAGAATTTTAGAGAGTGTATGAATATTGAGACCTGATTTACCAAGTGAAGAATTAAACTTTAAAGATATTGAACATATAAAGATATTATTATCAAGTATTACAGATAAAGATTGAAATAAATTAGAGCTAGATTTAAAAACTATTTGATGTGATTCTTTTTCTCATATATATTTTTGATACTGAACAGAATTTTGAATTTTATCATGACAATCTTTATTAAAAAATAATTGATGATGAAGTAATATATCTTTAAAAAAAATCTTAGAGAGTGTATGAATATCAAGACCTGATTTATAAATTAACAATAAAACATTTTTAAAATGAACAAAATTGAAAACACACCTACATTTATTGCTCCTTGCAAAAACATCTGAAGTTATACAAAGATGGATATTTTATTCAAAGAAATTTCCAAATATTGAATATCAAAGGAAGATTTTATAGATAGATTTTTAGAAATATACGAAGAAATAGAATCTAGGTATAGTGAAGTATTTTTAAGAAATTGATATAGAGAAGTAGAATCTTTTTTTGACAAATTTGTATCACTGGCAACACAAAAGATAATTGAGATAGAAAAAGATAAAGAAAATGATTTAAATTTTTCTATTTTTGTTCCTAAAGAACCTAGCCTAAACTTGTTAAAAAAAAGAAAAGAACCTAATAATAAATCTGAAGCTCCTAAAGAAGTCAAAAAATATGAAACACTTCTAAAGGTTTTGCATAAAAAATATTGATTGAATCTTGAATGAGTGGAGATTAATACATATGTAGAAAATTTTAAAAAAAATAGTTTTAGAAAGTTTCCGTACAAGATAATTACATTAAAAACAGAGAATACATCACTGACAATAGCAATAAATAATCAGATATGAGAAGGGACATATGTATATTATTGAATTATTGAACCATCAGTTTTATCAAATGTAAGTAAATGAGATAAAATAAATGATAAATCCCCAGTATTTATAAAGTATTCTGATAAATTTAAGGAGAACTTAGAGGTTTTATTGAGTGATGATTTTTTACGGAAATGATCAGATTCATTGGATTATAAAAATCCTGAACATTTAAAAATACTTTTATCAAGTATTACAGATAAATATTGAAATGAATTAAAAATTGATTTAAGAACCGTTTGAATTGAAGCTTTTATAGATTGATATTTTTGACACATGACAGTTTTTCAAAAAGTAACATGAAGGATGATTTTAAAGAATGGTTTATGAATAATAAATAAGATATCTTTAAAAAAGATTTTAGAATACATATGAGTACTAAGACCAGATTTACCAAGCAAAGAATTAGATTATAAAAATTCTAAGCATATTGAAACATTATTATCAAGTATTACAGATAAGGATTGAAATAAGATAGATGTAGATTTGAATACTATTTTATTAATCAAATTTTCTAAATTAAATTTTTGATATTGAACTGAATTTTGAGTGGTAAAATGATCTACAATATTAATAAATAATTGATTAAATAATATCAAAACCTTAAAAAAAGTTTTAGGTCTTGTATGAATAAAAAGACTAGATTTAGGTATAAAAAATGTAGATTGTAAAAATCTTGAACATATTAAAATATTGTTATCAAGTATTACGGATGGGTATTGAAATAAGGTAGAAGTAGATTTAAAAACTATTTGAGTTTTATATTTCTCTAAATTAAACTTTTGATATTGAACTGAGTTTTGAATGATAAAATGATCTACAATCTTAGAAAGAAATTGATGAAGAGATAACAAAACTTTAATGAAAATCTTATGATATTACTGAATAAAAAGACTAGATTTAGGTATAAAAAATGTAGATTGTAAAAATCTTGAACATATTAAAATATTGTTATCAAGTATTACGGATGGGTATTGAAATAAGGTAGAAGTAGATTTAAAAACTATTTGAGTTAGAGATTTTTCTAAGCTAAATTTTTGATATTGAACTGAGTTTTGAATAGTAAAGTGATGAAAAATCCTGTCTAAGAATTCATGATTAAAGATTGAAACCTTAGAAAATATTTTAACATCAGCTTGAATATCAAGAAATTATTGGAACTTTGAAGATCCAAATCATATCAAATTGTTATTATCAAATATTACAGATAAAGATTGAAACAATTTAGAAATAGATTTAAAAACTATTTGAGTTGTAGATTTTTCCAAACTACATTTTTGATATTGAACTGAATTTTGAAAGGTTACATGAACTATAATTTTAAATAATAATGGAGGAGCTAATAGTATATCTTTAAAAAAGATTTTAGGTTTTTGATTAATATCAAGACTAGATTTACCAGATAAAGAATTAGATTATAGAAATCCTGAACATTTAAAAATACTTTTATCAAGTATTACAGATAAATATTGAAATGGAGTAGAAGTAGATTTAAGAACCGTTTGAGTTATATATTTTTCTAAACTACATTTTTGATACTGAACTGAATTTTGAATTGTAAGTTGAAGTTCAATATTGAGAAATAATTGAAATTTAAGTAAAAGTAGTTTAAGAAAAGTTTTAAAAAATGTATTAATAATAAAAGATGATTTGGATTTAGAAAACTCTGAACACATAAAAATACTTTTATCAAGCATCACAGATAAGCATTGAAATAAAGTAAAAACAGATTTAAAGACTATTTGATTAATAAATTTTTCTGAACTACATTTTTGATACTGAACTGAATTTTGAAATGTAAGATGAAGTCTAATTTTAAATAAGAATGGAGGGATTAATAATATATCTCTAAAAAAGATCTTGGAGAATGGAGGAATATCAAGATCAGATTTACCAAGTAAAAAAATAGATTATAAAAATTTTGAGCATATCAAGATACTTTTATCAAGCATCACAGATGAACATTGAAATAAAATGGAATTAGATTTAAAAACTGTTTGAATTTGATATTTTACTAAACTATATTTTTGATACTGAACTGAGTTTTGAAATATTACATGAGGTGCTATATTAAATAAGGGCTTGTGAGTTAATGGTATATCTTTTAAAAATTTTTTAGAAAATATATGAATATCAAGACCAGACCTGCCAAGTAAAGAATTAGATTATAGAAATCCTGAACATATAAAAATAGTTTTATCAAGTATCACAGATAAAGATTGAAATAAGGTTGAAATAGACTTAAAGACTATTTGAGTTAGAGATTTTTCTGAACTACATTTTTGATATTGAACTGAATTTTGAATAGTGAAATGACGTAATATATTATTTAATAATTTATGATTAAATATTAAATCTTTAGAAAATATTTTAACATCAGCTTGAATATCAAGAAATTATTGGAACTTTGAAGATCCAAATCATATCAAATTATTATTATCAAATATTATAGATAAAAATTGAAATAAAGTAGAATTGGATTTAAAAACTATATTAGTTGGGGATTTTATAGAACTTTATTATTGAAGTTGAACTGAATTTTGAATTGTAAGGTGATCTATAATATTGAAGAATAATTTATGAATAAATAGGATATCCCTAAAAAAGATTTTAGAAGATATATGAATATCAAGACCAGATCTGCCAAGTAAAGAATTAGATTATAGAAATCCTGAACATATAAAAATAGTTTTATCAAGTATCACAGATAAAGATTGAAATAAGGTTGAAATAGACTTAAAGACTATTTGAATGAGAGACTTCTCTAAATTAGATTTTTGATATTGAACTGAGTTTTGAAAAGTTACATGATTTACAATATTAGATAGAAATTTATGAGTCAACTGTATATCTTTAAAAAATATTTTAGAAAGTATATGAATACCAAGGCTAGATTTGCCAAGCAAAGATTTAGATTATGGAAACCTTGAACACATAAAAATACTTTTATCAAGTATTACAGACAAGTATTGAAAGAAGGCAGAAGAAGATTTAAAAACTATTAAATCAACCAGATTTTCTGAACTATATTTTTGATATTGAACTGAATTTTGAAGCATAAAATGAGTTACAATAATTAAAAATTCTTTATGAATAAACAATTGATGAATAAAAAAAGTATATTTAAAAAGAATTTTAGAAAGTATATGAATATCAAGACCAGACTTATAAACTAACAACAAAATATTTTTAAGATGAGCAACATTGATACTACAATTAGTGAATCAGTTAAAAATGATTGAAATTATGAAAGAATGAATTTACTATTTGAAGAAACTTCTAAATATTGAATATCAAAGAAAGAATTTATAGACAGATTTTTAGAAATATACAAAGAAGTAGAATTCAAGATCAAAAATTTACTTTTAAGAGGTATATATTTGGACACAAAGATATGTTATGATAGATTTTTTTCTTTAGCAATAAAAAAGATAATTGAGTTAGAAAAAGGTAGTGAAGAGAAATTAAATTTTTCTATTTTCTGCTCTCCAAAAACTAATCAATTTTGAGAAGATCCTGAACATTTTAGAGAAGTTCCAAAATATGAGATATTTTTAAAACTTTTATACAAGAAATATTGATTAAGATTAGAATGAGTGGAAATAAAAACATATATAGAAACACTTGAACCAAATATTATAAATCTTCCATATAGGATAATTACAATAAAGACAAAGAGTATTTCAAGAACTATATTAATAAATAATCAAATATGAGAAGGTACATATATTTACAAATGAATTATAGAGCCAGACTTTTTATCTAGCATTAATAAGTGAGATATGGTAAATGGAGATTTCCCTATATCTATAAAATATTTTGATAAATATGAGAGTAACTTAGAAATTTTATTTGATAATAATTTTTTACTTAGTTGATTAAAACTATTGGATTATGATAATTCAGAGCATATAGAGATACTTTTATGAAGAATTACGGATAAGAACTGATATACTGTAGAAGTAGATTTAAGAAATATTTTAACATCAAATTTTTCTAGGCTATATTTTTGAGATTGAACGGTATTTTGAAGATTATTATGACAAAGTATATTAGTAAAAACATGATGAAGAAATAGGATATATCTAAAAAAGCTTTTAGAAGTTTGATGAATATCAAGGCCAGATTTGCCTAGTATGGAATTAGATTGTAAAAACCCTAAACATATAAAAAAACTCTTATCAAAAATTACAGATAAGTATTGAAACAAGATAGATGTAAATTTAAAAGCTATTTGAGTTAAATCTTTTGAAAGACTATATTTTTGATATTGAACAGAATTTTGAATGTTATCATGACAAACTTTGCTAAAAAATAATTGACTAAAATCTAGTAAAGCCTTAAAAAATATTTTAGAGTCCTCTTGGATATCAAGACCAGATTTAGCTAAAGAAGAACTCGATATTGAAGACCCTGAACATATAAAGATACTTTTATCAAATATTACAGAGAGTAATTGAGACAAAGTAGAAATAGATTTAAAAACTATTAAAATTTGAATTTTCACTGAATTATGTTTTTGATATTCAACAGAATTTTGAAAGGTAAGATGAACTAAAATATTAGAAGGAAATTGATGAATAAATAATAAAACTCTAATAAAAATCTTATGATATTACTGAATAAAAAGGTTGGACTTAGGCATAAAATGAATAGACTATAAAAATTCTAGAGATATAAAGATACTTTTATCAAGTATTACAGATAAAGATTGAAACAAAGTAGAAGTAGATTTAAAAACTATTTGAGTTAGGGCTTTTTCCAATTTAAATTTTTGATATTGAACTGAATTTTGAATAATTGGTTGATATAGAATATTAAAAAATAATCTATGACAAAATAATAAATCTTTAAAAAAGATTTTGGATGCTTGATGAATATCAAGATCAGATTTGTAAATGAAAAACAGATATTGCTTTGGACTTTATTTTTAAATTCAAACTATTAAATGAACAAAATTGAAACTACACCTAAAGTTATTGATAACAATAAAAACACTTGAAGTTATACAAAGATGGATATCTTATTTAAAGAGATTTCCAAATATTGAATATCAAAGGGAGATTTTGTAAATAGATTTTTGGAAATATATGAAGGAATAGAATTTAGGTATAGTAATATATTTTTGAATAATTGTTTAAAACTAGAAACTTTTCGTAATAATTTTTTTTCTTTAGCAATAAAAAAGATAATTGAGTTAGAAAAAGGTAGTGAAGAGAGATTAAATTTTCCTATTTTCTGCTCTCCAAAAACTAATCAATTTTGAGAAGATCCTGAACATTTTAGAGAAGTTCCAAAATATGAGACATTTTTAAAACTTTTATACAAGAAATATTGATTAAGATTAGAATGAGTGGAAATAAAAACATATATAGAAACACTTGAACCAAATAGTATAAATCTTCCATATAGGATAATTACAATAAAGACAAAAGGAATTTCAAGAACTATATTAATAAATAATCAAATATGAGAAGATACATATATTTACAAATGAATTATAGAGCCAGACTTTTTATCTAGCATTAATAAGTGAGATATGGTAAATGGAGATTTCCCTATATCTATAAAATATTTTGATAAATATGAAAGTAATTTAGAAATTTTATTTGATAATAATTTTTTACTTAGTTGATTAAAACTATTGGATTATGAGAATTCAGAGCATATAGAGATACTTTTATGAAGAATTACGGATAAGAACTGATATACTGTAGAAGTAGATTTAAGAAATATTTTAACATCAAATTTTTCTAGGCTATATTTTTGAGATTGAACGGTATTTTGAAGATTATTATGACAAAGTATATTAATAAAAACATGATGAAGAAATAGGATATATCTAAAAAAGCTTTTAGAAGTTTGATGAATATCAAGACCGGATTTACTAAGTAGGGAATTAGATTGTAAAAACCCCAAACATATAAGAAAACTCTTATCAAAAATTACAGAGAAGGACTGAGAGAATGTAGATATAAATTTAAATACTATTCAGGTTTGAGTTTTCAGCGAACTCTATTTTTGATATGGGACAGGATTTTGAGTAGTAAGATGATCTAGAATATTAGAAAATAACTGATGAAAAAATAGTAAAGCTTTAAAAAAGGTTCTATTATATTCTTGAATAAAAAGACTTGATCTATATAATAAAAAAATAGATTATAAAAATCCTAAACATATAAGCATACTTTTATCAAGTATCACAAATAAGAAATGAAATAAAGTAGATATAGATTTAAAAACTATTTGAATTACAGGTTTTGCTAGATTATATTTTTGATACTCTACAGAGTTTTGAATGTTCTGCTGACATAGTATATTATATAATACACCATGAGAAAATAGTAAATCTTTAAAAAAAATTTTAGGATACCTATGAATACCAAGACCAGATTTATAACATAAAACGAAATAAATATTTTTAAAAACCTCCCCTTAGCTTTAAAAATTTATTTATATTAAGACAATAATTTTATATTAATTAAGACTTTTTTAAATGAATAATAAAAGCACTGTTATAGCTAATTCAAGTTATACAAAGATGGAGGTTTTGCTTAAAGAAATTTCTAAATACGGAATATCAAAAGAGGTTTTTGTTGATAAATTTTTTGATATATACTGAGAAATAGAGTCCAAAAATAGAGATATACTTTTTAAAAACTGATTTGTAGGTTTGAATGTCTCTTATGATAAATTTGTTTCTCTAGCAATAAAAAAATTAATTGAATTAGATAAAAATAATGAAGAAGAACCAAAAACTTCTGTTTTTGATTCTCAAGAAACTAATCAATTTTCAAAAGATTCTGAGTATTTTACAGAGTCATCTAAATATGAAATATTTTTAAAACTTTTACACAAGAAGTATTGACTAAAATTAGAATGACTAGAAATAAATACATATACAGAAGAACTTGAATTAGATAGTTCTAGAAAACTTTTATACAAGATAATCACAATAAAAAATAATGATATTTCAACAACAATATTAATAAACAATCAAATATGAGAGGATACACATATTTATAAATGAATTATAGAGCCAAATTTTTTATCTAATATAAGCAAATGAGATGAATTAAATGGTAAATTTCCTATATCCATAAAATATTGTGAAAGGTTTGAGAAAAATTTAGAAGTTTTATTAAACAGTGATTTTTCACTTGACTGAATAAATTCAGTAGATTTTAAAGACCCTGAACATATAAAGATACTTTTATCAAATATTACAGATAAAAATTGAAACAAATTAGAAATAGACCTAAAAACTGTTTGAATAACATATTTTAAAGAATTATTTTTTTGATATTGAACTGTATTTTGAATTGTAAAATGAGCTAAATTATTAACAAAAAGCTGATGACAAAATAACATAATTTTAAAAAAAATTTTGAAAACTTGATGAGTATCAAGACCAGATTTACCAAACAAAAAATTAGATCATGAGAATCCCGGTCATATAAAGACATTGTTATCAAATATTACAGATAAATATTGAAACAATTTAGAAGTAGATTTAAAAACTATTTGAATTTTAGCTTTTTATAACCTATGTTTTTGATACTGAACTGAATTTTGAATTGTAACATGAATTACAATATTAATAAAAAATTGATGAAAAAATGTTATATATTTAAAAAAATTTTTGGAATCTTCTTGAGTACCAAGACCAGATTTGCCAAGCAAAGATTTAGATTATAAAAATCCTAAACATATTAAAACACTTTTATCAAGTATTACAGATAAGGATTGAACCAAATTAGATATAGATTTGAAAACTATTTGAGTTTCAATTTTTACTAATCTATACTTTTGATATAAAACGGAGTTTTGAATTTTAAGTTGAAAAAAGATATTAAGAAATATATGATGAGAAAATAAGATATATCTAAAAAAACTCTTAGAAATTTGATGAATATCAAGACCAGATTTAGCTAAGGATGATTTTGATATTAAAAATCCCAAAAATATTGAGATACTTTTATCAAATATTACAGAGAGTAATTGAAACAAATTAAAAATAGATTTAAATACTGTCAAAGTCTGAACCTTCAATGAATTGTATTTTTGATATTTAACAGAATTTTGAAAAGTAAGATGATCTATGATATTAGAAAGTAATTGATGAAAAAATAACAGAACTTTAAAAAAAATTTTATCTTATAACTGAATAAAAAGACCAGACTTAGGTATAAAAAAGGTAGATTATAAAAATCCTAAACATATTAAAATATTGTTATCAAGTATTACAGATAAGGACTGAAATAAATTAGATACAGATTTAAGAAATATTTGAGTTACAGCTTTTTCTAAACTACATTTTTGATATGGTACGGAATTTTGAATGTTTGGTTGACATGGTATTTTGTACAATATCCCATGACAAATAAAAAAAGTATCTTTAAAAAAGCTTTTAGAAGCCTGATGAATATCAAGACCAGACTTATAAACTAACAACAAAATATTTTTAAGATGAGCAACATTGATACTACAATTAGTGAATCAGTTAAAAATGATTGAAATTATGAAAGAATGAATTTACTATTTAAAGAAACCTCTAAATATTGAATATCAAAGAAAGAATTTATAGATAGATTTTTAGAAATATACAAAGAAGTAGAACCCAAATGTAGTAACTTACTTTTAAGAGGTATATATTTGGACACAAAGATATGTTATGATAGATTTTTTTCTTTAGCAATAAAAAAGATAATTGAGTTAGAAAAAGGTAGTGAAGAGAAATTAAATTTTTCTATTTTCTGCTCTCCAAAAACTAATCAATTTTGAGAAGATCCTGAACATTTTAGAGAAGTTCCAAAATATGAGATATTTTTAAAACTTTTATACAAGAAATATTGATTAAGATTAGAATGAGTGGAAATAAAAACATATATAGAAACACTTGAATCAAATAGTATAAATCTTCCATATAGGATAATTACAATAAAGACAAAAGGAATTTCAAGAACTATATTAATAAATAATCAAATATGAGAAGATACATATATTTACAAATGAATTATAGAGCCAGACTTTTTATCTAGCATTAATAAGTGAGATATGGTAAATGGAGATTTCCCTATATCTATAAAATATTTTGATAAATATGAAAGTAATTTAGAGATTTTATTTGATAATAATTTTTTACTTAGTTGAAACCCCCTACTGGACTATGAGAATCCAGATCATATAGAGATACTCTTATCAAGAATTACAGATAAGTATTGAAATAATCTAGAAGTAGATTTAGAAACTATTTGAGCTGTAGCTTTTCCTAAACTATATTTTTGATATTGAACAGTATTTTGAATGTTATCATGACAAAGTATATTAATAAAAACATGATGAAGAAATAGGATATATCTAAAAAAGCTTTTAGAAGTTTGATGAATATCAAGGCCAGATTTGCCTAGTATGGAATTAGATTGTAAAAACCCTAAACATATAAAAAAACTCTTATCAAAAATTACAGATAAGTATTGAAACAAGATAGATGTAAATTTAAAAGCTATTTGAGTTAAATCTTTTGAAAGACTATATTTTTGATATTGAACAGAATTTTGAATGTTATCATGACAAACTTTGCTAAAAAATAATTGACTAAAATCTAGTAAAGCCTTAAAAAATATTTTAGAGTCCTCTTGGATATCAAGACCAGATTTAGCTAAAGAAGAACTCGATATTGAAGACCCTGAACATATAAAGATACTTTTATCAAATATTACAGAGAGTAATTGAGAAAAAATAGAAATAGATTTAAAAACCATTTGAGTTGCGGTATTTATTGGATTGTATTTTTGATATTCAACAGAATTTTGAAAGGTAAGATGAACTAAAATATTAGAAGGAAATTGATGAATAAATAACAAAACTCTAATAAAAATCTTATGATATTACTGAATAAAAAGACTAGATTTAGGTATAAAAAGGGTAGATTATAAAAATCCTGAACATATAAAGATACTTTTATCAAGTATTACAGATAAAGATTGAAACAAAGTAGAAGTAGATCTAAAAACTATTTGAGTATGTAACTTTTTCAAATTATATTTTTGATATTGAACAATATTTTGAACTTTAAGATGAGCTACAATATTATTGAATAATTGATGACAAAATAATACATGTTTAAAAAAGGTTTTAGAACTCTGAGGAATACCAAGACAAGATTTATAAAACTCTATCCTTAAAAATATTTAAAATAAAGAAAAAAATCATTTCATTAACGAAATGATTTTTTTCTTTATTTAGGTCTCAAAACAAAAATTTACTTTTTCTTATTCAACTCTTCAGTCTTTTTTCTTCTTGCATAAAACTTATCAACGGCACCAGTTTTAAGAATTTTTTGTTCCCCTGTATAAAAAGGATGACAATTTGAACAGATTTCTACTCTTGTATCTCAAGAAATTGTAGAACTTAATTCAAAAACACTGCCACAAGAGCAGGTTATTTTAACTAAATTTGATTTAGGATGTATTCAAGTTTTCATATTTTTTAAATTTATTTTCTAATAAAAATTTTATATATTGTATCTTTTGTGATAAATGGTGCCCAAGGAGAGACTCGAACTCTCACTCGATTAAGAACTGGTTTCTAAGACCAGCGTGTCTACCAATTCCACCACTTGGGCTTCTTTATGGTGGGCAGAGAGGGATTCGAACCCCCGAAAGCGTAGCTAAGGGATTTACAGTCCCCCCCATTTGACCACTCTGGAATCTGCCCTAAATGGAGCCAATTATCGGACTTGAACCGATGACCATTCGCTTACAAGGCGAGTGCTCTACCAACTGAGCTAAATTGGCAATTTTTTAAACTTCTAACTTGTGTCAAAAAAACTGTAAAAGGTATCTTATAAAAAAAGAGTTTTAAGTCAAATTTTAGAAAAATTAGTTAATTTTTATAAATTATAACTTGGTAAAATGAAAATATATGTAAAAATACAATTTTTTTGACAATATTAAATCTATACATACTATAATTTTGCTTTCGTTCATTCACATAAAAAGGAGTTTATTATGAAAAAAGAAGCAAACTCTATTCCTCTTATTTCTGGTGGAATTAGATTTTTTTGTAATATAGTATTACTTGCTTGTTTAATATTTGGATCTTTATATATTTATCACAACTATACAGAACTAAATATTGAACTTGTATCAAAAATTGCATTAACTTTGCTTTTAGTTTTTGCCTTACTTTGGTGTAGTCTATTTTATCTCATTAAGCAAAAGAAAATATCAAAAGATGGTATTTTTTTGAAGGTTATATATCTTTCTTTTAGAAATTTATTTTACTACCATAAAAATCTTAATAAGTATAAAGAATCTTCAAAGGTGGATATGAATTTTTGTGATACACACAACATTATATTCTTTTTACCAATATTTATGTTTTTTGGTTTTGTTTTTTTATTTATAGGTACTTTAATAGGTATTTTAGTTTTTTTAATTTTTTACTTATTATTAGTTTCTTATAAGCTTCTTTTGGGACACAAGATATATGATCTTGGATATAGAAGTTTTTTGATTTTTTTGAATTCAGATGACTTTCAATTTCCTGTTGAAAAAGATAAATATACCAAAGACTTAAAAATACTTAATTTTACATTTCGTTTGAGACCAATATATGCACTATTACCTTTATTGCTATATATAGGTATTTCATTCATAGATAATCCATTTATGTCTTATATATTGGGATTCATATATTTAATTTTAATACTTTTAATAGTCTCTGCTTTTATTTGCCTACCTTTCATGGTTTTGTGGGGATTATATACTGTTCTCAAAAAACAGTGTTTAACCTATAGCTTAGACTAAATAAAGAGGAGTAAAAAATTTAGCCCCTTTATGTGTTTTCAATTACTTGAAAACACATAAAGGGGCTTTTTTAAACCTCTATTTACAAATATTTTTTACTTTTGAATAAAAATTCTAAATTATTATAATTTTTTAAATAAAATTAAAAACCCAATTTACTTTTATGTCTTTTGTACACCTACATAATCATAGCCACTACTCTATTTTAGAATGATTACCTAAACCTTCAGAATATGCCAAAAAAGCTAAAGAACTAGGTATGAAAGCAGTTGCTCTTACAGATACTTCAAATGTATATGGTTGCCACGAATTTTATAAATCTTGTATTGAACAGTGAATAAAACCAATACTTTGAACAGAAATACTTGTAGAATCAAGCTTGGATGAAAAAATTAACCACAAACTAGTACTTTTAGCAAAAAATATTAACGGATATAGAAATATCTTATCTCTAGTTACAAAAGCCAATTTAAGCAACTCTTGAAGCACATCTAGAATCAAATTAGAAGATATAAAAGAATCTTCCAGCTTGCTAGAAAACCAAGGTATTTGTTCTCCTTCAGACAATCCAAAAAAAAATTTAGATATTGTAGCCCTATCCTGACCTATTTCTTGAGAAATACCGTTTTATATATTATCTTGAAAAACAGATGAAGAAATACTTGATAAAATAAAACTTTATCAGGATATTTTTTGAGAAGATGATTTTTATTTAGAAATACTTGATCATGAAGATATACCTAAACAAAAACTCGTAACAAAAGAAATCATAAGAATTTCTGAAAAATATAAAATCCCTATAGTTGCAGCTCAAAATTGCTATTACCTGGACAAGGAAGATATGAAATCCCAAGATGTTATAATGGCTCTTGGTAGCTGACATGAACTAGAAAATCCTGATAGACCAACACTTATAAATTGAGACTATTCATTTACTACATATGAAGATATGCAAATGCTTTTTTGATTTATTCCAGAAGCATTGGAAAATACAAATAAAATAGCAGATAAAATAGATATAAAAATAGAAACATGAAATATTTTGATACCAAAATTTGAGCTTCCAAACAGAGACCAAATTATTTATGAAAAAGCTATAAATCTAGAAAAAAATCAAAACTCAATCAAAAAACTTGATACTTCTGAATGGTACTTAAGATACCTTTCTTTTAAATGATTAAATTATAGATTTAATTTTTGTTTGAGCGAGGAAATCATTTTTGAACTTGTAAAAAAACTTGATAAAAAAGGTTTACAAAAAAAACTCACAGATACTCTTCCAGATGAGTTGAAAGAACTATCAATTACTTATTACACTGATGAAAAAAAGAATTTTATAAATTCTCTTGATGAAAACAAAAAAAATATAATTGATAGGCTGGAATATGAACTTTTAGTAGTACATGAAATGTGATTTGATGCATATTTTTTGATAGTAGCAGACTATATAAACTGGGCCAAATATGAAAACATACCCGTTTGACCTGGTAGATGATCAGCAGCATGAAGCTTGATGGCATATCTTTCTTGAATCACTGATTTAGATCCCTTGAAATATGATCTTCTTTTTGAAAGATTTTTAAACCCTGCAAGAATTTCTATGCCTGATATAGATACCGACTTTGCTGATAATGAACTACATAGAGTGATTGAATATTGTACTGAAAAATATTGAAAAGATAAGGTAGTTAAAGTTTGTACTTTCGGTACTTTTGCAGCAAGAGCAGCCATAAAAGATGTATGAAGAGTTTATGGAATAAGTTTCTCTGAAATGAACGAACTAGTAAAAACCATTCCTGAAAAAGTTTGAATCAAACTAGAGCAAGCTTTGAAAGATTCTTTTGAATTTGCCGAGGCATATAAAAGTAAAAAATACAAAGAAATTATAGATAATGCCATAAAAATAGAGTGAAATGTTAGGCAAATATGAGTACATGCATGTGCCCTTATTATAGCTCCTGAAAAGATGACCAAATATACAGCCCTTCAATATCCACCAAAAGATGATAACTCAATCATAACACAATATTCTGCATATCCTTTAGAAGATTTAGGGCTTCTAAAAATGGATTTCCTTTGACTTAGAAATCTTACTGTTATAAAAAGAACAGTTGAAATAATTGAAAAAAACAAATGAAAAAAAATAGATGTTTTAAACCTAGATACCTGAGACAGCAAAGCTTTAGAAACTTTTGCCTTAGGTGATACACTTGGAGTATTTCAGTTTGAATCTGATTGAATGAAAAAATATCTTCGTGATCTAAAACCAAATTCTTTTGATGATCTTATAGCTATGGTTTCTCTTTATAGACCTGGACCACTTGCTTATATACCAACATATATAAAAAGAAAACATTGAGAGAAAGTTTCATATATGCCAGAAGAACTTATAAAAATAATGAAAAAAGCTTGATATAGTGATGAGGTAATAAAAGAGCAAAAACTTATGCTAGAAGAGGATCTAAAAAAGATTTTAGATGTAACTTATGGTATAGCTGTATATCAAGAACAATTGATTTTTATGGTGCAATATATGGCTTGATTTTCTTTAGGTGAAGCTGATTTACTCAGGAGGTGAGTTTGAAAAAAGAAAGTAGAGGTTATAGAAGCACTTAAAAAAGAATTTATAGAAAAATGAGAAAAATTTAGGTGATATAAACCAGAATTAACCAAATACATATACGAAGAAATGATACAACCAGCATCCAATTATTCTTTCAACAAATCACACTGAGCTTGTTATGCTCTTATTTCATATCAAACAGCCTACTTAAAGTCATATTATCCCACAGAATTTCTTACCTCTCTTATGGTTTCTGACGAAGAAAATATAGACAGAGTTCAATTGGAGGTTTTTGAATGTAGTTTAAAATGAATTTCTGTTTTAGCACCAAATGTAAACGAATCTTTAAAACATTTTACCTATATAGATGATAAGACTATAGTTTTTTGATTCAAAGCTATAAAATGAATATGAGATACTCCTATAAACAAAATAATAGAAACTAGAGACAAAATAGGTTGAACTTTTAGAAATTTAGAACATTTTATAGAATCTTGCCCCAAAGAAGTTATAAATAAAAAGACCTTGGAAGCACTCATAAGATCATGAGCTATTGATAAATTTTGAGAAAGAGCATCTATGCTTGCTTCTGTCCCTAATATGATAAATTTTTCTAGAAAAGATGAGGATAAAAAAGAGACAAACCAAATGTGACTTTTTGATGATTTTGAAGAATTTCAAGAAAGGCTAGAGTTAGAAGAAACAGAATCTATGAGTTTTGAACAAAAATTGCATTGAGAAAGAGAAGTGATATGATTTTGGGTTTCTGGACATCCTTTAGATGGTATGTTTAGATATTGTTCTAGAAGAAGTATGAATACAAATAAACTAAAAATGAGTTTTGATGATTTATCAAAACTACCTGAATATTCTTTAGAAAATAAGAAGGAAAATGAAGAGATCAAAAGAGAAGAATGTGAAGCAATTTGAGTTGTAATTGATTTTAGAAAGATTTTCACAAAGACTTGAAAACCTATGATTTTTCTAAAATGTGAATGATATGATTATTCTTTTGAACTTACTTTGTTTTCAAAAGATGTTGAGAAATACTGAGATAAGATAGATTTCTACAAAATTATTATAGTTGAAGGATTTTTGGATATAAATTTAGAATATTCTAGAAAGTCTATTAGACCTAAAATTGATTGAGTAAAAATAGCCAGTATATCACAGGTTAGGGATCAAGCTATAGAAAATGGTCTTTTTGATGAAAATCAAAAAAAGATTTCTGATTCTTTGGGAGATGATTTTTTGGAAGATGAAGAAAAACTTGAAGATTTTGAATCTAGTTTAGATGAAAAAATTAACGACAATAAATCTGAAAATCTTGAAAAAATTATTTTAAGAGATGAGTATGTTATAGATATTCCTAGTTTTGCTAAAAAACAAGATTTGGTTGATTTAAAGAATTTTTTGCTTGAACAAAAACCATGAAAAATGGAAGTGTTTATAAATTTGAATAATCAAAAAATAAGTACTAATATTAAGGTTTTGGATTCTTGAAATATTTCTTTGTGGGTTTTAGAAAAGTTTGGAGGTTAGTTTTGATAATCTCAAAGTGATAGCGAATTATGTTTTTTATAGAAAGTTTACTTAGCTTTTAGTTTAAATAAAAAGATATTGGACTATTTTTAGTTCTTTATCTTTTTTGTTTTATAAAAGACTTATTTAAGCTAATTTGGTATTTACAAAAGTCAATTAATATAGAACCTCTGTTTTCATTTATATAAAGGTAAAGGATAAGCTATAAAACACAAAAAAGTGGGTAGGTTTGAAAAAATTATTTGACAAATAGAAAATAATGTTATTACCCTACGGGGAATACTATATTTTCTTCTCTTTTAATTGCACTTCATTTCTTACTTTGGGAATTTTTTATAAAACTAGGTTGCTGATTTTATGAAGGAATTTTTTACAAAGTTTTATGTTTTTAATTAATCCAACACTAAACCACCAGCTCTGCTGGTGCGAGTAGTGGAGGTTTTACCGTTCCGGTAGTTGTGTATAATCTTCTAGGAAGCACCTAGGAGGGGAATAACTTTTTAAAGATATGTCCCACAAATACGCAAAGCAGTCCCATGTGAATTGGGACTGCACTTACCACATAGTGGTGGTACCAAAGTACCGAAAAAAAATACTTTTTCAATCAGTTAGAAAAGATATACGAGACACATTTCATGAACTTGCAAAGAGATATGATTTTGAGATATTAAAATGAAATATAACGATAGATCATGTTCATCTCGTTTTGAGGATATCTCCAAAATACTCTGTTGCAGAAATTCTGTGAAGATTGAAATGAAAGAGTGCAATAATACTTCATAACAAACATAGTAAGAAGAAATGACTGTACTCGAAGAATTTCTGGAGTAGATGATACTATGTAAGTACAGTTTGACTTGACTTGGATATGATAAAAAATTATGTTCAACATCAGCAACATAAGGATAAAACCATTGATGGAAATCAGTTAGATTTAAACTGGTAAAAACTATTTTAGCCCCTTCTAGGGGCTTCCATTTAAAGCTACCAGTTCTACTGGTAGATATTTACTTAATTTTTCATTAATTGGCTGTTCTTTATAATCATACGATTTTTTTATCATTACCTAGGAGATAAATTATGATTTTAAATATACTTTACTCAGTTATAGGTGGGATAGTTGGTTTAATTATCCTTTTTAGTTCTATTTTTATAGTACGTCAAAAATCTGTGGCTGTAATTGAGGTTTTTGGTAAATTTTACTGTACCAAGGAGCCAGGTTTAAGCTTGAAATTTCCATGGCCCATTGCTAGTATTGTAGGTAGGGTCAATATGCAGATACAATTGTTATCTGGCAATGTAGGTGTAAAAACTAAAAATGATGCATTTTTAAATTTACCATGGTCTGTTCAATATAAAGTTAAACCAGATAGGGTAAAAGAAGCTTTTTACGAGTTAGAAAATCCTCAAAAACAGATGACTTCTTTGATTTTAAATACTATTCGTTCTAAAGTTACTTCTATGACTATGGAGAAAGTATACAGTAGCAAAAAAGGAATTATTAAAGAAGTCAAAAAAGAGCTTGATGATAAGTTTTCCAACTATGGGTATGAAATTTTATCTGTTTTGATAGATGAGCCTATGCCTAGTGAAGAAGTGCAAAGCTCATTTAATAGGGTTATTGCTGCTAAGCGAGAAGAAATAGCTGCTAAAGCTGAAGCTGAAGTAAGAAAATTTTGATGATAGGTGAAGCTGAAGCTGAAAGTTTAAAACTAAAAGCTAAAGCCTATGTAGACCAAAGAGAAGTTATAGCTAAAGGTTTTGCTCCAGTAATGGATGAATTCCGACACTCGTTTAAAGGTGTATCAGATCAAGAGATTTTAGCTCTTTTAGCTGGTATTGATTGGAGAGATGTTGCTAGAAGTAGTAAAACTATTATCATACCTGCAGATATGAGTTCGGCTAATGTTTCTCAAACTGTTGCTATTGCCAGTGCATTAACTCCTAACTCAAATAAGGAAGTTCAATCAAATGTTACTTCGTCTGAAAGCGAAGAAGGTCCTGAATCTCAAGATCTAAAACAAAAAAAATAAAAAATAAGGAGATAAAAGCTTAATAGCTTTAACTAAAGACCCACTAACTTTTAAGTTAGTGGGTCTTTTTATATTTTAAAAGTTTTTAGATTTTGGGTCTGTTGCGTTTTGATTTTAAAAAGAGTTTTAATTAAGAAAAGTACTAAATAGATGAAAGATTTATAAAATTCATCTATTTTTTGTTAAATTATAGCCATTTTTATATATAATTTAGGATTTTAGACAAAATCCACCTAAGGAAACTAATCTAAGCTATTGGGATTTCCTCTAATACAACCAATCTTTTGAGATTAAAAGATATAGCTTCCATAAATGCAGTAAACTGGTTTTTTACTACAGATTTATATCTCACTCTATGATTCATTTTTGAAAATACTCTCTCATAAGGAGATCTAAGTTTAGAATAAAATCTATCTTTATCCTTATCCTTCTCTTTCATATTATTCTTCTTTATTGCACATAAATGTAATCACTTCTTTTTTGATGATAATATAGCTGGTCAAATACAATATCACTTATCAGCATATACTGCTCATGAATTTGGTAATACATGTTTCATTCACTTTGCATCTGTTACATTAGCTTGAGTTATAGCTATCTTGTTTATCATTCAAGATTGCATATCAACACTAGCGTGTTTTTTATAACCATACCAAAATTTATTTTTTCACTTAGATCAAATTTTAGCTTCCTTATCATTAGCAACTTTTGGAAGAGTTTCATTATTCATTTTTTCATATCATTCTTTTATTCATTTATCTCTTTCTTCCCATAAATTAGCTTTAGTAACTAAATGAGAAGCATCTACAAATGTAAACACTTCACTCATATACCCCTTATTTGATAATTGATTTTTTAAATCTTCAAATATCTTTGATAGTTCATTTGTTCATATCTTTTTTCTTGCTCTTGAGAATATACTATAATCTGGAGTTTTATCTGTTAATTTAAATCAGCAAAACCATTTACCAGCTAAATTTTCTGCAAGATATTTCTCTAACTCTCTATCTGATAGATCTTCCATAAACTGGATTAGTAAACATAGAAATAATTTTTTTACTCAATATCATACATGAGTTTTTCATAGATCTATATTTTTTAGTATTTTATTTACTCAATCAAAGTTCCACAATTTCTTAAATTTACGATATTGATGATTTTCTGGAATTAGCTCGTTTAGGATAACAAAACTTATTTGATTTGATTCTCACATAGGTATTTTCTTAGAATATAATTACTATCTAATTATATCTCTTTTTTCTCTTTTTAATAGCTAAAATCTAATTTGCAACAGACCCATTTTTTACTGTAGAATGAAAACCATATTTTTTACATAAAAAAATAAATATGTTAAAATAAAGAAAAAAAGTTATATGAGTTTAGAAAATTTAAATAATCCGTTGTTTGAAAATGATTATTCAAGAGAAGCTTTTAAAGAAATATTAAAAACTCTGGTTTATATAAAACCTATATTTGTTGAAAGGAAAGAGTTTGATTCTTTAAATTGAGCATTTTTAAAAGAAAGTTGAGAAGACAAGTTTTGAAAAAAATATAATCTTTACTTACCAAAGGATTTAAATAACAAAGACTTATTCTATATAATTTTTCTTTTAAATGAGAAATTTAGTTTATGACTGGATATAAAAAGATTTATTTGATATGCAAAATTATGAATAAGAGATCTATCACCAAAACAAATATCAAAACTTAAAAAAGAAAATCAAGAAAAAATAAACATCATAATTTCAGAGAATTGACTACCCAAAGATTCTTTTTTAAAATATCAAAAAGAACTAGAAGCAGATAGCTTTTCTCTTAGAAAATCTATTAGAGAAATAAAAGATTATAGCAATCAAAAAAACTGAACAAGCAAAAAGATAAAATTAAAAGATGTAGATAATTTAGATAGTTTACTAGAAATTCTTTATACTTGAGAGTTTGACTTAAGTTTCTTTAGAAAATCTAGAGATATGCTTAGATATGGTCTCATGACACTTACTAGAAAAGAATTTAAAGAAATAAAATCAAGACTTAGAAGAGTAGGTGAAAATTTTGCTACATCTAGAGTTGCCCTAAAAGATTTAGATATTAGAGAACAAAAACTTAGGGAAAAAATATGAATAAATGAATTAAAAAAAGAGTTAGAAGAGGCAAGGAAAAATAACGATAAAAAATTAATAACAGAGCTAGAAAAGAAAGCTGTTGATAAGATATTACATATAATATATTCTACATACCCATATCAAATCACATTAGAAAACTATTGATATCAACCCAGTAAGGTATTAGAATTTAAAGAAATGTATTGTGTATGATTTTCTTTAGTGTGGCATAGTTTCTTATATGAACTTTGAATAAGGCACAATTGATTATGCTCTCCTAGACACTCGGCTTTAGAAATTTTTTTATGAAATAAAAGTTATTATTTTGATAATAATTCTAATCCAAAATTGTATGAATTAAAATGGTGAAATAGTGTAAAAAATGACCATAATTTCTGATTTTATAAAGAATTTAGTAATATTTGAGACAATATAGCTGTATCCTGAAATCCAGAAAAGATACTATTATCACAAATTATTAGTAACAAATCAGTTTCTTTACATAATGATGAAAACTATGATTTGGTAAAATATATGTTTAATATAGCTGTAAACCTTAATCCTACATGCGCAGATATTTACTTTTGGAATTGACTTTGCTCTTTTGATAGATGAAACTATGAAGAATCAATAGAAATGTATAATAGTTCATTAGAACTTAATCCTAGCTTTGCAGAATTTTATTATGAAAAATGAATTTCTTTGTATAAACTAAATAGAAAAAAAGAATCTAGCCTTAACCTATTTGTAAACCATTTATTTAAAAATTGAAAATATTCATTTTCAATTTTTGATTTTCTTTACAGAAAAGAAAAAAAAGAAATTAGGAGACTTTTTAATGAAAAAAACTTTGAATGAATTAGATTATATTTGCTTTCAATTGAAAATTCTTAGTTTTTTGAAATTAAACTAATTATCCAAAATTTCTTCAACTTCTTTGTTAGTCGATATAGGAACTTTAGAAAAAACAAACTTACCGTTTTCTTCTGTTATTATCAAACAATTATTAGAACCTCTAAATTTTCCTAAATTTATAGCTTTAGCTACATTTGGTATAATTTCTTTTTTAAAATATCATTCAATATATCTACCTCAAAATTTTCTAAAATCCTTTGAAGATATAACATCACTTAATATTTTTTCTTTAGCTTTTTTTGAAAATTCTATCACAAATCCATTTCCTTTTGATAAAGTATTTCATAAAAGTCTGTTTATTAATTGGTCTATTATTTCTTTGGCATTTTCTTTATTTAAGTGAGAAAAAGGAACTATATAATCAAACCTTCACTGCATTTCTATTTTGAATCTTTTAGCAAACTCATTTAGTATTATTTTCTCTGTATCCACTTCTTCTATATTTATTTCTCTTGTTTGAAATCAAATACTTCCTCAAGATATTTCATTTTCTAACTCCCTGTTTCATATATTGGAAGTCATAATTATAAAACAATCGGAAAAATATGTTTTTAAAGATGAGACTTCACTTGAATCTATTTCTTTTCATCCAGATATAATTTTTTTATTATTTTCTTTATCCCTGCTTGTATAATCTATATCTAAAGTTCAATCATCAAGTATTGATAACAATATATTCCAAAAAAGAGGTCATCATTTTTCTATCTCATCAAAAAGTATAACTCTTCATTTTCACTCAACATTATCTGGATGAAAAATGGGTTTTCTGTCAGATCATATATATCATGCACTAGCACCAGTGATTCTAGACAATTGATACAAATTTTCTCATGCAAAATCGGCACAATTTATTTTTATAAATTCTAAATCATTTTCAAAATGTTTGTTGAAAATTTTTTGTATCATTTTAGCAAGCAAAGTCTTTCAAACTCAACTTGGTCATATAAATATGCTACTTGCTATTGGTTTTTGATAATTTTCTCTATTTATATTTACTCAAGAAATAACTTCTTCAAGTATATTTACCAATACTTTTTTTGCTCAGCTTTGTCATATTACTTGTTTTAATTCATTTTGTGATAATTTTTCTACCAAATCGGAGTTTCCTTTTAAATCAAGCTTTCATTTATTTATCTGTTCTTCTGAAGTAGAATCAAGTATGTTTTTAGTTAAATTCATTTTTACTATTTATATAATTTAAAAATTTTAGTACCCCTCAAATTTGAGGGGTACTTTTTTAGTATTTATATACCTAATCCCAGTTCATTATAGGAACGGTAGATATAGAGTTTTTAGGAGAGCCATCAATCAATTTATCTGAATAAACAAGATAAACAATTGTATTTGCTTCTTCATCGTAAAACCTTACCACTTGCATAGTTTTAAACAAAATAGAAGTGCTTTTTTTAAAAACTTCTTCTCCGTCTTCTAATCTTGCAACTTTGTCTTCATTAATTGGACCAGTTTGTCTACAAGCAATTGATGCATCTGAAGTATCAGTAGCGATACCAATACCTCCAGTAATACCCCCTCTTTTAGCCCTGCTTATATGACATGTTACACCTGAAATTCGTGGATCTTGGAATCCCTCTATTACAATTTTGTGGTTGGGGCCTAAAATCTTGAAAGAGGTATCTACTTCTCCCACCTCATATGCCATACATAAAGATGAAAAAGATAAAAGAACAGACATTAATGCTAAATATCGCATATTTTTCTCCCATTTGGTTTTGGTTTGTGTATTTTCCTTTATATATAAAAGAACTATTAAGCACTATTGCTTGATAGTAAAACTATTATAATTATTTCAAATATTTTGCAAAAAAATTTTTTAAAATCTAAAGTCAAATGTAATTTTTAAAGTTTCTATTTTTTCTAAAACTTCAAAAAAGATTATTTTTTTATACACTTTAATTTTGCAGAAATAAAACATCACAAAAGATTTGTGAAAAAAGACTTTTCAAATATTATATTTGAAAGCTTTTTTTATTTTGAGAAAAGCAAATAAATCACAAAATATATGAACTACTCCACACTACAAAAAATAATTTCATATATCCTTCTTTTTGCCTTCTTTTTTGGACAAATCACGGGTTTGTCTATTTTTTCTTTTTTCAATCAAGCCTATGCTACAAACAAAGATTTTTCAAATCTAGTTTCAATAATAGTTAGTGAAGAAATTTATGAAGAACTTGATGATGAAATAGAGAGATATGCAAAAGATATACAAAACACACTTGAAAAAACTATTGCTGTAATATTACCCATAAAACAAGAAACAAACTCTTTTCAAATAGCATCTCTAAACGAAAGCCTTTATAACCAGTGATATAAATCCCTCCAAGAAGTGGATTTTGAGTCTAGACTTATTTGAAGTATTTTTATATGAAATATACCACTACCAATAGTTTGAAAAAATTGAGAAACAATCAAATCTGTATTCCCATATGTAGATTTTGATGATAAGGGATTTATATACGATCATGACACTAATATATTTCAGAAAAATGATTGAAATATTTCAAATCCAAAGCCAGAAATATGGCATTCTTTTATATCTCCAAATACTTGAGATACAAACGAAGATATATCCAAAATAAAAGATTTCCTTGATAAAAATCATGATTTCTATGAATGAGAAAATCAATTTTCTAGTTCTATAAATGTATTAAATGGTAACAGAGAAGAAGAGGTTCCTTCTGATTATACACCTTCTGTTTTTTATTTTGACTGAATCAGAGAACAAAAATCTATAGATTATTCATCATATAAAGGTTATGATGCATATATGAAAAATATAGAAGATATAAGCTACAATAGATATTCAAAAGAACTGGCTGACAAGATAAAAGATGAAGTACTTGATTCACAAAATTCTCAACTGGAAAATATAGTTTGAGCTATTGATTCAGATGAGCTAAAAGATGCTTTTGCTAGTTCAAGTTCCCCAGATACCACAAATACTAGTGATATAATGACCAAAGAAATTGTAGATGGTACTACAAACACTTTTATAGAAATTTTCAATAAATGATCTATATCTGATTTTAGAACAAATCTTCACAATGCTTGAAGATACAACGAGTGAACAAGTTGAGTAAATGTTGATTTAATACCTTATTTTATATCTGTTTTAGATATAGTAAGTCAAAAAGTTATAAAATCAGCAAACAATGATTTAGAAGAAGAAATAGACAATCTAGTAAAAACTTCTTTATCAAGAAAAATAGCTGTTCCTACAAATATTCATAAAAAAGACAATGAAACATGATATAATAGATACTTTGAAAACTATCTTCACGGTAAAAAAGCATCTAACATAAACTCATCTTATGAATGTAGTATATACAGAGGAAATACTGCAAACTCCTGACAACTTGTAGAAGCAAACAGAGGATTAAATATCAATTTAATAGATTGAGATATAAATAGACTTAACAACAATTGTCAGCGATTAATCCAAAGTGGTAAATCTCTAAAATGATTATGGTGATGAAATACACCTTTGAATCTAGATAATGAAAAAATTAGTGAAACCGGAGTTATGGAGCTAAAACCTTATAATTTAAAATGAGCAATAGAACCTGTCTTTGATATAATATGATCTAAAAAAATAGAAAATAATTCTCTGAACCCTTCCCCATATAATTGTTTGGATAATAATCTTTTATTACAAAGAAAATATGATTGAGCAGATTATGAATTGAAAGGTCAGAGATGGTCTTGTGAAACAGATAATACCAGTGGTAGATATAATTCTGATTTAGTATTTGAGGATATATATAATGATTCAGGTATTTGAAAATGTGAAATAAGGCATTTATATCTAGATAATAATCAAGCTAAATATTTATCATATAGTGATCCTTGAAAAGAAGTAGAAGTTGATTATTGAGAATCATGAGAAACTGTTAAAGTGACTGTTTATGAATGTAAGTGAAATAATACTACATCATCGTCTACCTCAACTAATACCAGTTGGAATAATTGGAAAACAAACAAATACTATTTTAAATCTATAAACTCATATTTAGAACACAAATCCCCAACAATTGACGAAGTAAATGCTCAGTTATCTTCATTTATAACACCAAATCTACCAATAGACAAAGATAGATATATTGATTTTATAAGTGCTCTTTGAAATTATAAAAAGATAAACTATCCATATCTTTTCAGGCTATCATGAAAAAATAGCCAAGAAGTATCCCAAAAACTAGACGAATATTTAAGAGAAAAAAGTGACTATATAAATGATATAATAAGAGAAGAAAATCCAAAATCTCTTAGCTGATCAAACCTAGAGATTTATGAACTTCTAAAAGTATGAGATTATATGGAAGAAGATTTTGATTTAGTTAATTTTTTAAAAAGCAAACCAGTAAAAAATTTAGAAATATGATGAGAAACAAAAGAAGTATCTTACTATGATTTCTTAGTTTTTTCCATTTACTGGAATAGTTTGAATAATATATCTGCAAAATATAAATTTGTATTTGAAAACTATTTGAGCGATCAAGTTTCCAAAGATACAGATTTTGACTACATACTATCTAAAAATAAAAAACAATATGAAATAGCATACATTGGCTGACATTGAGATGCTGAAAATATGTATATCAAAATGGATCCAAATGGTGAAAAAGATAATCCATATTCTGATATAATTGCTACAAATGAATCACTGAATAATGCAAAACTTTGAATTTGAGCTATAAACTCCAGCAATAAAGTTGATACAAATTTCAAATGTGCTCCCCCAGATTGAGTACCAATTTGGGAATGGTTTCCAGCAGTACAATGTTGGCTTGAAAATATGTTGCCTCCACAAATAAGCATATGAGAATGAAATTGTTGAAGTAGTCATATATTAGAGGAAATGTCACAAGAGATTTGAGAAACAATTTATTCAGTTGAGGATCTTTATTCTAAATATATGTGAGGAGGGGATCAATGTAGGGAAGATGATGATAAAAACTGAGTTAATGATTGTCTTGAATCGACTCTAAAAGATGACTCTTTACTTGAGACATCTTCTGATAGTTTGAGATATTTACCAAATAAACAATGAAATATAGAAGCAAAAGTTTTAGATAAAGACCTTAAAAGAGTTTTTATTGATAATTCTAGCTATATATATTTTGATCTTCTTAAAATAGTTGATGTAGAAACAGATGAAACTGTTTATGATTCTTCAAAAGATAGTTTCTTTTATAGCTCTGATATAATAAATCAATATATTTCTTTTAAACCTATATCTATAAAATCAAACTATTGAGGAGCAAACTATTCTTTTTCCACCAAGTGAAAACAAGCAGATATATATTTCAAATCTAGGCTAAGTCTACTTGACCACAAATGAGAAGAAACCGTTAGTTTAAATTCTGATGATTTAATAGTAAAAGTTAGAAATGATAGGCTTTTTCTAAGCCCCACACTTGTAAATCAAGATTTAGAGGAAGAATTTTTAAACTATACATATGCAAATGATGATACGAATATATACTTAATAGATGATAAAAATTCCAACCTAGATACAAACAGTGTTAATAGCAATTCTTTAGTATTTTCCCTATCTAGTCTTTGAGACTGATGAGTCGAAAAAGATCTAAATTTCCCTATAAAAGTTACCTTAAGAGACTCAAACTCTGAAATAATACAAGAAGAAAGCTTTAACAAAAATCAGCTAAACTCCATAAGAGAATTATACTCTATAACAAAATCATGAGAATATGAAATAGAAGTAGTCGATTATTATTGATACAAAACCCAAAATAATTTTACTATACTTCCTTTAGCTCCATCTAAAATACAGCTAGATTTATGAACAAATGTTTTGGAATCAAACTCGGCTGTTTCTAATAATATCTTAAGTATTTATGACAAATTTGATAATATAGTTTCAGGAGATGTATATGATTTTGAACTAAGTATTTTATGAGATAGTGTAGTTTTTGAAGCAAATGATTCCAAATCACTTACACTAACCACCTTTGAATGATTCAAGGCTTTTAGGCTTAAATCAAGTGATCAAGCTTGAATATCTAAATTAAAAATAGATTTAATAAAGGACTCTGTTCTAATTTCTAGTACAAGCAAAGATATAAGAGTTATAGATGAGGTAGAAATAGGGACTAGCTACTGAGATGAACTAGAAGTATGAAACAATAGATATAGTGTAGAACTTAATATAAAAGATAAAAATTGAAACCTTCTAAACGACTTAAATTCAAGAGTTTATATTTCTTCAGATATTAACTATATAGAATTTGAAAAAGATTATGTAGAAATAATAGAAGGTAAAGCCATAGCTTATTTTTCCACAAAAGTTAAATCCAAAAAAGATTTAGAAGTTAGATTTAGAGTTGAGTGATTTGATACTGTATTTAGTGATTATGTTGCTATAATGCATGCAGAACCTATGTCAATTGAGCTTATATCCTCTGGTAATAAATTAGAAGCAAGTCCAGATATACAAATATATGTGGAGGTAGAACTTAGAGATATTTATAACAATACAGTATTTAGTGATAACTCTTCAAAAATAGATTTAGAAATACTTGATGAATATAAATCAATTATTAGCTCAAACTCCTATTCTCAAACACTTAAAAACTGAATCACTAAATTTAGGATAAATGCAACCGAACTTCCAGGTGCAGCTTATTTAAAAGCTTCTATAGATAAAACTCTGGAAGATAATATTCACACTATATGAGAATGAGATAATTTAGTAGAAATAAACTGAGTGAGTCAAAATGCTATAGGACTTGAAACATTTTTCTTTTACTCTGGAGATTCTGTATTTAGCAACAATTATAATGCACTTTATACGACACTTGTTTGATGAGCATATTGAGACATAACCCATGAAAACTACCTTGCAGGTTCTATGCTTTTTGATAGAGAGAATAGAGCACTTGCTGTTACTAGCCTTTTAAATAGTCCATACAATACAAAAAACTCTCTAAGTATAACGAAAAATTTTGTATCAAAAATATATGATGAATCAGACCTAAGCCAAGACATAAGTATTACATTAACAAAGGATAGCTCATGAAACCATTATCTAGATTTATTCAACAAAGCATTAAATATTTATATATGAAAAATATATCTAAATTTTAACAACTTAGAAGTAACCCAAGACACTTATGATAAAGTTGTTAATTCTGATTCACTTAATTTTCAAGAGATATTTTGAATAAATATAGACGAAGTAATCGTAGCTCCTGATATGCCTAGGCTTAATAATTATCTAAATACAAAGAAAAACTCACTTATAATATATCTAGAAACAAGTAGTTATAATATTTCCAGTTTGGTTGAAAATGACGATTCTCAAGTTAAAAATATTTACTACAACGATCCATTTTCTACTAATGATTCTCTTAATTCTTTTTCTAGATGAAGACTTGATACCTATTCTAATTTTGCCAAAGATTGAAATTTAGGTTGGAAGTCTAGCAATAAAACCCTTCTTTCATTTTCAAGTGGACAAAATGTTTGAGAGTCTACCAAACAAAATATGGATATAAATAGTATAAACCTCTGAGACCCTGTGGTTTATCTCAAAAAAATAAAACAACAATCTTATGGTATTACAAAGAATTTTGATAAAACCTTATGAAAAAAACTAAATAAAAGACCTATAAGATTCTATAAAACTTTTGATTATAATGCTGATTCTAGAGAAGATATATTACTTGTAGAAGATTCTTGATTTCTGTCCCTTTTGGAAAATAAAAATATAGAGCAGTCCTTTTTGGATCAAAAAAATCTAGCCAGAGTTGTAGATTTTGGTGATTTGGAACTTATAAGCACAGGTGATTTTTCATGAGATAACTATGATGATATATTTTTCGTAAACTCCAAGTGATATCCATTTTTATTAGATAATACAAAGAAAGATTTTGTTCGTGTTGATCTTACAGATAATTTTGATTTACTTTGAAGAATAACAGATGCAAAATCTTTTGATATGGATTGAGATTCTATCACAGATATAGTTACACTAGATTCTAACTGAGATTTAAACATTTTTTACTGAAAATCTTGAAGCCTAGATTTTGAAAAAAATACCATAAATTCTTGATATGGTATAAGCCTTAGTTGAAATTCTACAAATGAAATGTGAGCTCTTTATTTTAGGTGAATAGATGATAAAAAAGAACCTAGTAGTGATGAAGTTCCAGAAGTACCAGTAAATATGCTTGAAAGATTGATGTTTGAAAAACTAGCATATGATCCCGATATAGACCCCACAAAAGAAAATCATACCAAGCAAACAGATTTTATAAAAAGTGAGTTTGCTTCTCAAATTTGAATAGATGTATTAAAAACTTTTACAGACCTAAATTGATGAAATCTTAAATACAAAGATATAGTTGAAATAAATGTTACCCTGAAAAACAATACAAATACACAAGTTATTAGAGATATAGTATATTTGGAAGATACAATGGAGTTTTTTGAAATTGATTTTGATTCTATCAAAAAAGATAGAGATGATTTAATCATAAGACCAGGTATTTGAAAATATAAATTTATGGTGGACAAATTTAGCTTAAACCCCCAAGAAGAGATAAATATTACTTATAGAGTATCAACTAAAGCACTTAATTTTGGTTCTATAGAGGTTGGACTTTTTGAAAAAGATGAAGCTTGAGATGATTCGTTTTGAGATGTTAGAGTCAGCAGTAGCAATAATAGTTGTGGTTGAGAATGAGAAATATTTAGATCAAATTCTCAAAAATCATACCAAAAATGAGCTCAAACCCAAAGCTGTGATAACTCACCAATTCCAGAAGAACTTGCTAGAAATGATGTTGATACTAACAATAATTGAATTCCTGATTATATAGATGAGCTAAATGATGATTCAGATGATTTAATCTTAGATGATTCATACGAAACCAATAATAATGCTCTAACTGAATATGCTCAGGAAGCTTTAAAAGATTATAGTGATTCTAGAAAGATAAATGCTGATGATGATATATTTGATATGATTGGTAAAATAAATAGCAAAGTTGATTCTGTATCAGCTGATTTAGATAACCTAATACAATGATTTTGATGCTGATTTGGTTGATGAAATTGTTTTGCTTCTCCACTTAACTGGGCACCACTTGCTCCTGGATGAGACCCTACACTTTTTTGATTTCCTATTTGAGACTGATTAAAAGTAAATGAAGGTATACCAATTATATCATGATTAACTTGATTTAATGTTCCCGGTCCTTGGTGATGTTTTCAAGTACCTATGATATGGCCTATTTCTCCTTTTGCTTTTAGATGATCTTGTAATACTTCTATGTGAGCATGATGAATGCTTTGAGCAAATTCTCCCACAAATGTTTTTAGGCTATATGTAACACCAACTCTTACTGGTTGAGTTTGAGTTGCTGCTTGTTTTGGTTGACCAGCTTCTGTTGTTTGAAATCTTCCACCACCTTGAGCTAGTCCTGCTATTCCAGGTTGAAATTGTATAGTTGCTGCTGCTCCTATGCCAAATTTATGTAAAGATGAAGAAATAAATTGAAATCCTTGAAGTATTTGACAAGTAAACTATTACTGATGAGGAACCTATTGATGATCATCATTTTGAGTAGTAAATTGAAGTTGTGGTGGTTGATGATGAAATAGTGGATGATGAACAAGTATTCAAAGTAGCTGACATCAAAAACTTCCATCTTCCAATATGATAAATACAGGACTTGCTAGATATTACCTAGAATATAGAAAAAATTGAAAAGTTTCTGATAATCTAAAAGATGCTTTTAAAAATGCCTTTGAGGATCCTGCCAAACCTGGTAGCTATAATAACTATGATATACAAAATGATAACTCTATTATTTCTGTAAATTGATGAACTTGAGATGAATCAGATATTAGTCTTTCTTTGGATTTTTCAGAAGATGGATTTAGTCTTGGTAGTGTAAATGAGATTTCTCAAAGTAGAGTCGCAGGGTTTCCTAGTTTTATAACAGACTGGGTTACAGCACAGCTTGAAGAAATAATTACCAAACTTACAGATTTTCCTACACTTTTTGTGATACTACCTGATTTTTCAAGCATACAAGGTGCTGATTGGTGAGAATATTTTAAAGATTTAGAATCATGACAACAAGATGCTTATAACAGCTCTTCTCCTGGAAATACTAATCTTGTATGATGAGATTTTATAAATAACACTGCTACAAGTGTAGAAAAACAAACTTCGGGTATAAAAGAAGTATATGATTTTCTATGAAGAGTTCCTTTTGTATCAATTAGTTGAGAACCTATAAATATAAATATACCATGGATAGACAAAAAAACCTTGGAATCTACTAAATTATTATGGCAAAACTCCCTAGAATGATATAAAGAAGAAATAGAACAAGCAGTTGCAAGCCGGACTTTATGACTTTCTTGTGATGAAAAAACAGATCCTCAAGAAAAAGAAGAATGTCTTGAAGAAAATGCTTTATCCCAAAAGATACTTTTGGATGCAAACAGATTTGTTTCAAGTGTAGAAAAAAATATACAGGTTATAGATTCATATGGAGAAATTCCTCAAAAACTTGCTAGGCTTGCAAACAAAAAACAAGATTACCTAGAACAGGTACTTTGTAATATAGATAATATCCAAGAAATTACATGATGATGGTTATCTAGAAACGGTAAGATATTCAGAACTTGGGTTGAACTCTATATTTTAATAAAAGCTATATTAAAATCTTGGCAACTTTTGGCTGATATATTCTTTGATTTTGAAGCTCAGTGTCATGAATGTAAAAACGAAAGATCAGATCTCATGACATTTATAATGCAGTTAATTAGTTTCCTTATACCAAAAATACCTGTAATCCAATTTCCTAAATGGCCAGATATAGTTTTAGATTTACATAGTATTAGACTAAACTTAAATATAGTATTGCCAGAGTTTGATTTTAATCAAAGACCTATTATTCTCCCTCCTCTACCTGAACTTAATTTACCTTCAGCACCAAGTGTAAATATAGTAATTCCAGAACTTGAAGTACTTCCTAGTATTGATATTCCAACTCTACCTGATTTACCAAACTTGCCTACTGTAAGACTTCCGGATTTACCTCCTGCCCCAAAACTACCTAAACTTTTTGCTGAACTTGAATGAGTACTAAATATTTTCAAACTTATAGTAAAAATAATGTGTATAGTAAAAAAATCTCCTTTTGTTCCAGAGTGGAGAGCTTGAGATTTAATCGCATTTTTAACAGAGGGAGGATGATTTAGAACTCCCGATTTCTTAGATTTTAACTTACCTCAATTTTCTTATCCTTTTGTAGATGAAATACAAGTAAAAACTTTTGTTAATTTGGAGTTTGAAACAGAGTTTTTAGTTGAAATGGCTAAAACACGTATAGCTGATCCTATAAATGTTTTTACAAATAATTTTACCAATGCACTAAATTTTAAACTTCCTGATATGGAACCTTTTGGTTCAGTTGAATGAAAAGATGCAAATATAGAACTTTGAAACTGAGGAGAAACTTCTCTTATTTTGTGAGAGCTTTTTGCAAACTATGTTTCTAAATGATTTAATATTTTAACCAAATATATAGACACAAATTCAAAAGATACTTTAACGAGTGCATCTTTACTATCTCTTATAAACCAAGAATTAGTAAAAGATAGTATAATAAAAGATCCTAGATTTAGAGAGTTTAGAAATACTTTTGATACTGTTAATAGATATACTTATTCAAAGGAAGACAAAATTATAAGAGATTTAAAACAAGAAAACCTAGAAAAATTTGAAATACTTAAATCTATAATAAAAAAAGAAATAAAAAAAACAGATGAGATGAAAAATGATTTGAAAGAAATAAAAAAAGAGTCTTCATATAAAATGATATCAAATGATAATTTTAACCATATAGAAGCTTATAATTCAGCTTTTGATAAATACAGCGATAACTTTAAAAATAGAGCTAAGTCTTTAGTAAATCCTAAATATATGGATAGCAAGAAACTAAAAGAAGATTGAGAATATATAATTAGAGATTTCAAAAATAATGCCGGTCTTATATATGAAAATGATTTAAGTGCATCCTCAAATACAAATAATTATTCAAAAAGAAGTTATAGAAGTATTAAAAATGCTAAAAATGAAAATAACTATTTAGCTTCATCAGATACAGGTAAATATCTAGCATCTCTAAACTCATCAGGTTCTAGTGGAGGTAGCTGTCAGGCAAAAAATTCTAGTTATCAGAGAAAATATGAATGAATTTATGTAATACAGGAAGAATGAGACACAAAAATAAACTACAAATTATTTGATTATTTAGATGAATTAAGTGGAGATGAAACTATTACATCTATAGACATTGATCTAGATTCTGATTTAGACATTCTATACTCTGTTGAAGAGGATTTATATTTAAAAGAAAATTTAACAGAATCAGAAGATTGAATTTATTATTCTGATGTTTTAATACTTGATTCTGATTCAAATAGATTTTTAAACGGAGATATTTTTTATGAAAGTCCAAATAATGTAAGGGAGAGTGTAGTTTCAGATAGTTTTCTAAATTTAGGTTTTTCAGCTTTGAGAAATAATGAGATTTCTAACTATAGACTTGAATACTATGATAGAATAGACAAATATTTAAATGAAGATAATCCTTGATATATACCTGGGGATATAAAACTTAGCATAGTAGATTCTTTTGTTTCTAGTGATGATAACTCTACTATTTATAATACTTGATGAATTGTAAAAAGAAAAAACTTGGCATATGTTTACAGTGTTTGAGATAATATACCTTGAGTTAGATTAAAAACTAAAAGACTTCAAAATATAAAGGATAGTATAAGTGAACTTTCTATAGCTAATATACCTGCTTCTACTAGGATATATGCTTGAGATAATTCTACTGAAATTACCTATCTAGTTTGAGATTCACAAGTTTCAAATAACTTAAAAATAGAAGCTCACACAAATATAGAGTTTGATAATTATATAAAAGTTATTTGAATTTCCTGAGATGCTTATGTCCCTGCTTTGGATGATATTACATTAGAATGAAATGAAATTAATAGTCATTTAGGTAAACCTATATTTTTTGGTTCAGAAATAAAAATAAACTCTTCTTTTGATACTTCCACATCAAGTAATATTTGAATAAGATATTATGATGATAGTGAATCAAGGCTTGATTTTAGAAAGATAAAATCTTATATTTTGTATGATTTAGGATTAAAATCTGATAGATATTCTATAAACCTAGATACACAAAATGATTATTTCTATTCTAGGCTTTCATGATTCAAACAAAATGTATTCTCTACAAAAACACTTTGAGTTCTTCTTTCTCCACAAAAAGCTGCCGATAAATATGCTCCTGAAATAGATATTAATAGTAAAATTAAAGTACCTGTTTATTCACAAAAACTTGTTGATTTAACCGATAATGTATATGAGGATACTGGAATTTCTAATATATCTAGTTTTGTTATAGAATGAATTGATGAGGATAAATATGAAGTTAGAAAAACTGAAAATAGTTTGAGAGTTAATTTTGGTGAATTTGAAGATATATTTAGTAAAAAGATTAAATTTGTTATCACAGATTTAAATTGAAATACTAATTCTAAAGATATAGATTTTGAGGTATATACTCCTATACCGGAAATATCTTCTTATTCTGGTTCTGAAGTTTCTTGATTTATAAATGAGTCTTTATCTTGAGAGCCTATAAATTTATATAGATTTAGATGATGAGTGATTAAAAGACTTGAAACTTCAAGTGGTACTACAAAAGTGGATACTTATTCTTGAGATTTTGATTTTAGTTTAAATAATGAGGTTAGTAATTTAGTTGATGTTAGTGTAGAAGACAATTTAGCTTTTAGTATAAATGAAAATACTTGAAAAATAATTATTTCTGATCCTTCCTATAGTGTAGATGTTTCTATAAATGAAGATAGTTTCTTAGAATTTATAGTTTCTGATTTATCTGGGAATCCTGTATTTTCTCAAGAATTAAAGTTTTGAGAAACAGATAGCAATATAGCTGTAATAGATGATTTTGATGATATAACAACTTCTTGATTATATTTCAAGTTTGTTTCGGATAGTTTTGATTATTATAAACTTCCAGATATTGTAGAATATAATCCGTGAAGTTTGGCTATTTATAAAAAAACAGATTCTTTGAAAAAACCTGTATTTTCTATACTAAAAGATTCTAGGATATCTATACCAAATTCTAGTGATTATAATATCAATTATTCTAGTTATTGAGACTATATTCTTTTAGAAATTGCAGATAGTAATTCTAGCGAAGTTATTTGAGAGCTTCTTTTTAGACTAGATACTTCTTATGTTATTAGGTAGAGGATAATACTATTTAATTTCATTTCTTAAATTATTTAATTGATGATTAGAATATGATTTTATATCATCTGAAGTTCAAGTTAGTTTAATTTTATCTCATGGAAAAATTAAATCTCAAGGTATTCAGTCTTTTCAATTTTCTAATACTCAATTAACAACTCTAAGAGTATCTATGTTTAAATGTGGATTTAAGTGTACTAAAAAATTTATTTCTTTAACAATTTCCGAATCAGAAATATCTGATTTTCATAATCTTTTTTTTACTATTTTCCATAAAGAATCTCAAGGCTGAACTATGTAATATTCTCCAAGTAATTCTTCAATAGCTTCTCTTGGATGTAAATTCATAATTTCATCAATTTCATCTTTTGACAGATCATTTCTTCCTTCGATTAAAGAATCTCTAACATTCATGCTTCTAAGATATTCTGCAGCATTAATAGGATTCATATTTATAATTTCATCAATTTCATCTTTTGACAGGTCATTTCTTCCTTCTATCAAGGAATCTCTAGCATTCATACTTCTAAGATATTCTGTAGCATTAATAGGATTCATATTCATAATTTCATCAATTTCATCTTTTGACAGGTCATTTCTTCCTTCTATCAAGGAATCTCTAGCATTCATGCTTCTAAGATATTCTGTAGCATTAATAGGATTCATATTCATAATTTCATCAATTTCATCTTTTGATAAATCACTTCTTCCTTCGATTAAAGAATCTCTAGCATTACCAAAATAAATATTGTCTTGTAGTAAATTCTTTTTGTTTTCAATAATGTTAAAATTTTCATTTAGAGGCATATAATTTAAATTAAAATATAAAGTTATAATAATTAAATCATATATATTTTAATAATGCAAATTTGAGCAACATTTTTGGTATTAGCCCATAACTATAAGATATTATGCAGCATCAATAGGATTTAAATTCATAATTTCATCAATAAAAGATATCTAACACTATTAGAATAAATTTATTCATTGGATATCTCCATCTATGCACATTATGTATTATACACTCTATGTGTGAATTTTAAAAATAAATTTGACATTTATGTTAAAATTATTATTATAAATGTTATCTTTATGTAACTTTACTTCATGTTTTGTTATTGTAGAGTATGTTCGTTAAAATAATTTGTTATAAACTGAATTAATTATATCTAATCATACAATTTAAACTACTTGATTAGATAAAATTGATCAACTCACTATAGGAGACTTTATGTTATCAGAAAATAGATTTACATCCTATGTTAGACAACTCAATTGGTCTGATATAGGAGCTAAGGCTATCATGGCACTTGCAGGACTTTGTTTATTAGGTGCTATTCTTTCAACAGCATACCTGTTATTTAATCCTGGTTTGCTTGATAAACTCTCTACAGTAATGAGTCATAATATGAATTTTTGGCTTATTGCTATATCAGGTATTTCCTATGGATTATGGAGAAAATTTCGTAATCCCCAAGAATTTACCTGGATTGAACTTCCTTTTCAAATTTTCATAAGTTTAATTGTGACTATTGGTTGTTTTGGTTCATTTCTTTTTTGGTCTTCAGGTTTACAAGACTTTGAGATTTGGAATGGAAGTGTATCTAAAGCTGAATACTATGAGGAGTGGACTGAAGAAGTAACTTACACTGAACAGCAATGTACAGGTACAGGAAATAGTACCTCTTGTACTTCAGTATTAAGAACCCGACACGATTACCATCCACCTGAGTGGAAAATAATTACATCAAATGGAGAGGTAATTTCTATCTCAAGTTCAAACTATAGACAATATGTATCACAGTTTGGCAACGAGAAAGAAGAAGATTTGACACGCATTAATCAAGTTAGTTTTGGTGATGGTGACAAATATGTTACTAAATGGCAAGGCAATTTGGAAGCTATGGTTCCTACTGCTGTACCACATCAATATGTTAACTATCTGAAAGCAAGTAAATCTCTTCAGAGAAGATCTGGAACTACTAGTGCCTATGTAGACTATCTTATCCAATATCCCAATGTAGAAGAAGGAGAATTTGGTAAAATTGAAATCTCTAGGGTACTTGTATCTGAAACAAACGTATCACAAAACTGGATTAATACAGTTGATAAACAGCTTGATCAATCTCTTGCTTCTCTTGGTGCAGAAAAACAAGTCAATCTTTTAGTTTATGTAGTTGGAACTACTGATCGTGGTTTCTTACATGCCCTTGAAGAAGATTGGACCTATGGGAAAAAGAATGATGTTGTTCTTGTTTTAGGTACTAATGATTTCCCCAATGTAGAGTGGGCTGGTGTTATGATTTTTCATGGAAATGAAGAACTTCGTGTAAAATTACGTGACGCTATCGAAACTCAGGCAAATGTTTCTGATCCTCAAGCATTTGTTTCTCTTTTCGTTAATCATATAGAAAATTATTTCAAGCGTGTTCCTATGGACGAACTTGAGCATCTTTTACATGATATCGAAATGCCTTGGTGGGCAATATTACTTGTGTGGATTATGGTGGGTACGGTTGTTTTTGTAACTAGTCAAGTTATAGAAAATAATCAAACTCGTAAATATGGTTTTTACAGGAGTTAAACTATGAAAAATCTAAAGTTTATTATTCCAACCGCAGTTTTAGTTTTATTAGCAATTTTGGTCTTTAATTACAATAATAGTATGATTAGTCTACAAGAGCAAATAATCGCTAAATCTGAGGATAACCAGCAGGTTTATAGCTCAATTCGAGTCAAAATTGAACAGGCTGGTTTAGTTGCTAATACATACTCTGATCAAGTTGTTCGTGGTATAGAAGCCGCTATTGGTACTCGTTATGGTGGAGGTGGAGCCAAAGGTGCAATGCTCTGGATTCAAGAACAAAATCCAGAAATTAAACCAGAGGTTTTCACCAAGATTCAGCAGATTGTTGATATTGAATTCAGCCGTTTTGAATCTAATCAAACTACCTTAATTGATCTTGGTCGTATTTATAAAACAAAGTTACGAAAATTTCCCGGTGTAATTTTTGCATCTATTCTTGGTTACTCTTCAGAGGACATTACCAATTATATGACTGTACTTAAAACAGCTGATGCTAAAAGGGATTTTTCAACTGGTACCATGACTTCTCCTGATACCTTTGGAACCTCCTCAAACTGAGTACTTAATTATGACAAATTAATAATCTATATCTCCTCCTACCTTGAAAAAGGTAGGAGGAGATTTTTTACTATTATGCCCCTTTTTTTAATAAATAAACTTGTTTTTATTATAATTTTCTTATATAATAAGAAAAATTACACTATATTTTTCTTATTATGTGAAAATATAAAGAATTAATAAAAGATTTTCAATCTGAACTTTTATCAAAGAAAATAAAAAATAGGGATATAAATTTCCCAAATGAAATTTTAAACCTTCATAAAATAATTACTTTTGTATGATCCAGAAGATCATGAAAAACATATTTTATGTTTCTTATTCTGCAAAAACTTATAAAAGAAAAGAAAATTAAATTAGAACAAATAATATTTATAGACTTTTCAGCCCTTTTAGACAATGACTTTGATATCAAAGAACTCTTGGTAGATTTTTACGAAATGAACTCAGATATAGAACCATTTTTTGTTTTTGATGAAATCCAGGAGTTAAAAAATTTTTCAAAAACTGTTTTATATATTTTTAATAAAAATTTTAAAATATTTCTAAGTTGAAGTAATTCAAAACTACTTTCAAGTGAGCTATCTACAGAATTTAGATGAAGAACTTATGATATAAAGATATTTCCTCTAAGCTTTAAAGAATTTTTAGATTTCAAAGATAAAAGTATTTGATACACATATACTTTAAAAGATATTTGAACACTTAAAAATACTTTTTTGGAATATTTGAAATTTTGAGCATATCCAGAAATAGTTTTGATAAATGATGAAAATATAAAATATGATTTAATAAAATCATATTTTGAGATAGTTTTATATAAAGACTTACTTGAAAGATACTGAGTTTCAAATGAATATGTAATAAAATATTTATTTAAAAAGTTAGTCTTAAGTAATACAAAAGAATTTAGTACTACAAAAGTTTTTAGAGAACTTAAATCACAAAATGTAAAAATATGAATGCAGAGTTTATATAATTATTTAGAATATTTTAAGCAAATATTTTTTATAAATGAAATTAATGATAAATATAAAAAAACTTCTAAGAAGTATTATCTAAATGATGTTTGATTTACCAATTTAGTGAACAAAAATAATTTATGACAGAGGTTTGAGAATATAGTTTATTTATTTTTACTAAGAAAGTTTGAATATTTGTTTTATATAAAAAATAATTTTTGAGAAATAGATTTTATTATTGAAAAATATGATTTAGCTATCCAAACTTGCCACAATTTAAATATAGAAAACTTTGAAAGGGAATTAAATCTTCTAAATAAACTAAACTATAAAAATAAAATATTGGTTTATTTTGATAAGTCTTGAAATGTGAGTTCTAACGAAATTAACATTCTAGATATATTTGAATTTGAGAAATTTATTCTTGATCTTCAACTTTCTTAATAGGTGCAATCCTAATATTCATTTTTTTTATTCAAGTTCATGAAAAAGCAATTTCTGCTGTCTCTCAATCCAACATTACTATTATACCATTACCAAATTTAGGATGATATATTTTATCTCATTTAGAAAAATTTGATATATCATTATCTGCTATTTTTCTTACTATTTTTGAATTTCTATCAGTTTTTAATGGCTGTTCTTCATAATTTATAGAAAATATAGGATCTTCTAAAATATATGAATCCAAAAGATTATATTCTTCTAATAAAGAAGGTTCTATTTCTCATATAAACCTAGACTCCAAATTTCTTACATAACTCCCAAAATAAAATCTTTCTTTAGCTCTAGTCAAATAAAGCTCCTCTTTAGCTCTAGTCATAGCTACATACATAAGCCTTCTTTCTTCCTCTAAAGAATTATTATCGTTTATAGACCTAAAACTGGGGAAAATCCCATCTTCAAGTCAAGCTATAAAAACCCTTTTTTGTTCAAGTCATTTAGATGTATGTATAGTCATTAAAACTACATAATCTTTCTCATCTTCTAATTTTTCATTTTTTTGAGAGCTTCTATCTAAATCTGTTAAAAGAGATATTTCTTCCAAAAATTGATCCAAACTTTCTCTTGGTCCAAATCATTTATATTGAGATGCTAGGTTTATAAGTTCTTGTATATTATCAAGTTTTGATTGTTTTTCTTCTTCATTTAAACCTTCAGTTATATATTTTTCATAATTTATAGAATTTATTACTTCTTTTATAATCTCCTCTACTTCTAGTTCAAAGCTTTTTTTAATCAAATTTTTAATATTATCATATAAATCAAAAATAGATTTTTTAGACGAAGGTTTTAAATCATCTACCTCCTCTATATTTCCAAATATTTCTGTATATGATAGTCAAAAGTTATCACAATATTTATCAAGTGTTTCTATTGTTTTTGATCATATTTTTCTAGCAGGTGTATTTATAATTCTTTTTACACTTATATTGTCTTGAGGGTTAAAAATTATTTTTAAATAAGCAATTAAATCTTTTATTTCTTTTCTATCATAAAACTTCAATCCTCAAATGATTTTATAAGGAATATTCGAACTTAAAAGAGCTTCTTCTATTTGTCTTGATTGAGAATTTGTCCTGTAAAGAATTAAATTATCTCAGTACTTAGATTCAGGGTATTCTTCTTTATTTGTTCTTTCTTTTATTATTTGAGATATAGCTTTTGCTTCATTTTTATCATTTACAGCTTCAATTAAATTTATCTTTTCTCAAGAATCATTTTCAGTCCAAAGTTCTTTTTTCATTCAGTTTTTATTGTTTTTTATCACACTATTTGCTCAATTTAATATATTTTTTGTTGATCTGTAATTTTGTTCAAGTTTTATAATAAGTGCATTTTTATAATCTTTTTTAAAATCTAGTATATTTTGTAAATTAGCTCCTCTCCATGAATATATAGACTGACTATCATCTCATACCACAGCTAAATTGAAATATTTTGAAGATAATAATTTTATTATTTCATACTGGGGTTTGTTTGTATCTTGGTATTCATCAACCATTATATATTTGTACTTTTCTTGAAAATATTCAAGTATTGGTGGTATTTTTAAAAGTTCTAAGGTTTTTATCAATATATCATCAAAATCTAGTGCATTGTTTGCCTTTAGTTTCTTTTCATATTTACTGTATACTTCAAATACTATTTGTTTTAAATAACTATTAGCTTCTTCTCCATATAGTTTTGAATTTATAAGCTCACTTTTAGCTTTACTTATATAAAAAGATATTTGTTTTGCACTAAATTCTTTTTCATCTAGGTTTAGTTCTGTTTTTATTATTGATTTTAAAATTGATATTTTGTCTGTTTCGTCGTATATGACAAAGTCCTTTTTTAATCATAGAGTTTCTTTTATTTCACTGCTATAATCCTTATATTTATCTATATCTTTAACTGAGTTTAGTGATATATTATTTCTAGGATCTAGGACTGTTTTTAGAAAATATATTCATATTGAGTGAAATGTTCAAATACTTGGAAAATTTCTAGAGTAAAATAGACTTCTTGGTACTTCTACTCACATAGTTTTGGCTACTCTTTGTTTCATTTCCATCGCAGCTTTGTTTGTAAAAGTTACCATCAAAATAGAGCTTGGCTCTATTTTTTTGTTTGATATCATATTTTCTACTCTTTTTGTCAATGTAGCTGTTTTTCAGCTTCATGCTCAGGCTATTATTAAAAGAGGTCAGTTTATTTTATCTATAGCTTCTTGTTGTTTAGTATTTGCTTGCATTTTTAAAGTTTATTGATTATTAGGGTTATATTGTTAGATACTATATTTATTTTATTTAAGGGTCAATTATTTTTAAAAAATTGGCTATTCAACTATGATGAAAAAACATCATAAAAAAAACTTGACATAAAATAAAAACATAATATAGTAAAATTATGGAAATTTGATTTTTCATAATTTTATTATATAACTATTATTATTATGGCATGACCTAATACTCCTGGAATAGGAGAAAATTGAGTAGAAACTTGAGTAGAAACTTGAGTAGAAACTTGAGTTGAATCTTGAACTAATTCTACTGTAAATGGATCTGTAGATGGTATTTTAAATGTAGAAAATGAAGGATTTAAACTTATAAAAATCGTTGTTGATGGTGAAGAAAAAGAAATATATCTGGGAGAAGATTTATTAAAGCTAGATATAGACAGTTTAAACGATTGATGATTAGAATATCAGGAAATTTTTAATGATGGAGTTACTTTTAGAGTAGACTCTTTAAGTGGACCTAAGCATCTTGAATTATTAGATTGAGAAGCAAAATGATCACATCTTTTTAGTTTAGACAAAGCAATTGAAGTTGCTGAATCAAGATGATCTAGGCTGCCAAGTTTTAAAGAGATGGAAGCTATAGTAAAAACTATCTGAGCTGATAATTTATTAAAAGTATTTCCAGGTATCCTAATTATTAGTTCTAGAGATTTCTATCATATTTGAATTTGAACAATACTTCCTACTTCTACCAAATATCAAGACTCTATGGTTGGTAAGTATCTAAATTTTTGAATATGAGTAGATAAATGAGAAAATGATCATGAAATCGTAGAATGAGTAAACTATTTCATGACACCAGCTATTTTTGTGAAAGATAAAAATAATTAAAAAGATTTTTTATCTCACAGAAACAAATTCTCTTTTTCCTACAATTTTCCAATTTTTATCACTTATTTTTAAAAGTTCAAAAACTCCATGAAAATGGAGTTTTCAGTATGTAACATAAATTTTATCATATTTTGTATTTATGATTTCCTGTGCTAAAACATTATTTCTTCATTCTAGAATTATCTTAAACAAATTTTTATTTGTAAACTCGTCTTTTACAAAATTTTGTATTCTATCATTTTTTATTAAAAAATTTAGTATAGATTTATTAACAAAAACCAAGATTTTTAATTGTTTTTCATTTAGCTTTGAAAGAGAATCTAATATTTGTTTGTTTAAATCAACTACTTCTTTTTTTTCGTTTATATCTTTATTTTCAGACAATGAATAATTTTTTTCTCATATTTTTTTATATTCCTTTATTATCCAATCAATTCAAACATCTACATTGAAATCTAAATCATTCACTAATCACATATAAATACTATTATCTTGAAAAGTCACTCAATAAAGTTTGGAAAAATTTTTATACAAATTCTCATCAAATTTTATTCATATAAGTTCGTTAAACTTGTTATTATTTTCGTTTTTTCCAGGTCTTACTCCCTCATAGAAGTATACAAAAGAATTTTTTTTATATCAAGCTAAATTATCTCTTATTTTCTCATAAAATTCACCAGTTCATATATGACTCATTTCTTGAAATACTACTTGTTTTTTACCATTTGATATATGATATTCCAACATTTTTGCAGGAGCTATATAAATTTGATAGTATCAAAAAGAAAATATTATTAAAGATATAATAATTATAGATAGGGATATTTTTTTTGTAAAATTTTCCAAAAATATTCTATAATGCAAAATGTCTTTTTCTTTTTTAAAGCAAAATATATATATTTTTTTGTATGCATAATAAAACACATAAAATATAAATGAATAAAATATCATAAAACCTCCAAGTTGAACTAACCCTATAAATCAAGAAATATAGAACCAAGCTAATACAAGAATTATAATTGATATTAAATATATATAGTTTTTCATTATTTTTTGAAGTTTTTCGTTTTTATTTGATATTTGTTTTATCTTAACTAAAATATTTTTAATTGCTATTTATTTTTAACCAAACAAATATGAAAATCTTTATTAAAATACTTTTTATAATTTTTATTTCTTTTTTTATTATCATCCAAAATATATCTGCTTTCTCCTTTTGAGATTTATTCCAGGAAGATTCCGCGGAGGTAAAAATTGATTGTTGAGAACAAGGCTGCAACTTGTCTAGTTGAGTTGATATAGTAAAATGAACTGTTACTGGTATAGAAACAGAAAGGCCTCTTTCTGAATATATTCAAGATATAACTGTCTATATACTTTCTTTTCTGACCATAGTTTCTGTCATATATATAATATATGCTTGATTTAGAATACTCATATCTGTTTGAGATGATGAGGTTATAAAAAAACAAAAGTCTACTATACTTTATGTAGTAGTTTGACTAGCTGTTATATGGTTAGCATATCCAATACTAGTTTTTGTTTTAGGGGTATTAAGTTCAGGTTCAGAGAGTATCTAAAAGGACTTCTTTAAAATTAACATCTATGAAAAAATGATCTTTTTTGCTAATTTTCAACAGAGAAATTTTTGGCTTAAAATAAATAAACAAAAAATTTTATTCGTAAAAATTATCTAAAAAATCTCTATTTTTGTCATAACGAAGTAATTTTGTAGAAGTCCTTAAAAAAATTATTTTCATTATTAACTAAAAAAATAATTATGATAAGTATCCAAGAAATACAAGAAATAGTAGCAAGGTTAGCTATTTCACAAGAAAAAACAGATGGGCAAATTCAAGAACTGAAAAGAGCCCAAGAAAGAACAGATGAACAACTTAGAAAAACATACGAACAAATTCAAGACTTAAAAAGAGCTCAAGAGAAGACAGACGAACAAATTCAAGATTTAAAAAGAGCTCAAGAGAAGACAGACGAACAAATTCAAGATTTAAAAAGAGCTCAAGAAAAAACAGACGAGCAATTGAAAAAAACAGACGAGCAGTTGAAAAAAACATGAAGTATACTTATAGGTATGTGAGTAACCCAAGGAGAAATAAGTGAAGATTTAGTATTTGATAATTTTGAAAAACTCCTTGAAGAAAAATGAAAAGACCTTACAAAAATATACAGAAATCTTGAACTACCTTGAAAAGCTGAATTTGATATAGTATGAGTGAATTGAGATGAAGTTTTTGTTACAGAGGTAAAAACAAGGCTTAGCAAAAGACATATAGATGAATTTGTGAAAAAAAGACTCCCAAGTTTTAGAAAACATTTTCCAGAATATTCTAAGTATAAACTTTTTTGATTAGTTTGAGCTAGAAGTATACCTAAAGACTCCAGAGAATATGCCTTTAAAAAAGGATTATATGTGATTAAAGAATACAACAACGGTAATGCTAGAATAATAAATGAAAAATGATTTAAACTTAAGGAATTTGTAAAATAAAAATTTTTATAAAAAGATTTTTCAAAAAAGTCTAGGTATTTTTCTTAGACTTTTTTGTTTTTTCTTATCATTTATGTTATTATTACAGCAGTAATATTTGTTCATTATTGAAATAATTTAATACCTAAAAATATCATAATGGATTTAGAACCAAAAAAACCTTATAGACCAAAAAGAAAAAACTATCTAGTTTTGTCTGTGTTATTTTTTGTATTTAGTTTGCTTGCAACGGCAGGACTTTATTTTTACAACATGAATTTGGTAAACAATAATAAAATTCTTGATGATGAAATAAACCTCAAAGAAGCTTCTATAAAAGAACTTGAAAGAGATTCTAAAGTTCTTATTTTTAGACTATATAAATCAAATATAAAATCTATCCAAAAACTGAATGATTATTCAAATATAAACTTATTTATAGACCATATTATGAAAATAAGCAGAATATATTCTATAAACTTTAAATGATTTAATTATTCATCATGAAAATTATCACTTTCTGCTACTGCTAGTAGCGATTCTTCTGGAAAATTACATTATCAAAAAATTTCAGAGTTTATTAGTAAATATAGAGAAAACCAAAATTTAGAGTCCCTTTTTGATTTATCTTTGATTAAAAACATATCTACTAAAAACGAAGGAGTTGATAATGTTTTTAGTATTGAACTTGATTTAAAAGATAATCTTGAGAAAATTCTCCAAGACATAGAAACTAAGAAATTAGAAGATCAAGAAATGCTTAGATTAGAACAAGAAAAAAGAAAACAGGAATTTGAAAAGAAGAAACAGGATATATTAAATCAAAACTAAAATATTTTATAATTCAATAACTTTTAATAAAATGAACGATTTAAAAAATAATAAATTTCTAGTCTTGCTAGTTATACTGTTTTCTTTTTTTGTATTAATATTTTTTACTAGGGTATATTATATAGATTTACAAACTAACCTAGATGATAAAAATACAAAAATAGAAAAACAGCAATCTCTTGATTCTAGTTTGGAAGAACTTAATAAACTCAAAGAAGATTTGGAAGATAAGCAAAGTATTATAACAAAAGATCTAAAAAATTTTATAGGAGAATTCAGTGAAGATAAGATAATCCTCTATATAAATGATTATGTGGAAAAAGTAAATAAAAGCTCTTGAAGAATAGTCTTATACCTAGATAATATATCTTTTAGTGAAGCTCAAAAATCTGAGCTATGATTTCAAAAAGTTAGTATAAATTTAAAAATTAGAGTATATGATAGATTTAGCTTGAAAAATCTTTTAGAATACCTTACTTCCAAAGATAATGAGTATAGCTTTTTTATAACAAGTCTAAATTTTCCTATTGAAAAATCATGACCATATAATATAAACCTACCTCTTGATATGTATATAATTGATAATGAATTATCAAATTAGTAAGTAAAAATAGCAAAAAAATGGAAAAAGAAAATTATGAAAACATTGAAACTCAAGGATATGAAGATTTAGAGTCTCAGCAAAATTTTACTCTATTTAAAAAAGTTTGAGATAAAGATAAGTATAATTTCTATGAATACATAGCAGTTATGCTTAATTCAGGTGTTTGAATGTGAGAAACACTAAGTGGTGTTACAGAGAAGCTAGATAATGTTTATTTTAAACAAAAAATAAATGAAATGCTTATATTCATTTCTAGTTGAGATTCTCTTTCTAAAGCTATGAAAAAAAATCCATCTATTTTTGGAAAACATGAAATATCTATAATAGAATCATGAGAAACAACAGGTAGCTTGTGAAAATCCTTAGAATCATTAGCTATATCTATAAGAAAAAACGATATATTGAAAAAAAAGATAAAAAGTTCTCTTACATATCCTCTTATAATATTTATATTCTTACTATCAGCTGTTGTTATAGTTTTAATATATGTTATTCCTTCTTTGATGCCACTTTTTGAAAATTCTGAAGCTGAATTACCAATGACAACCAAGGCTCTTGTTGCCACATCAGACTTTTTAAAAAATTATTATTTATTTATAATTTTTTTTCTTTTCAGTGGTTTTGTCTTTTTTGTATGATATAAATCAACTGAATCTTGAAAAGAAAAGTTAGATAACATGCTTTTATCTCTACCTCTCGTTTGAAAAGTATACAGAAACTATATTATTACAAATATATCCTCTTCTATGTGAAACCTTATCTGATCGTGAGTTAGTACTATAAAAGTCTTGAAACTAGTTTGAAAATCTTCTGGAAGCTATATTTATGAACAGCTTTTTAATGAAATAATGAAAAAAGTTGAATCTTGACAAAAAATAGTTGAATCTATGAGGGCAGTAGATGAAGATAAATTTTACTTCCCCAACTCATATCTACAAATGTTAGCAATTTGAGAAAAAACAGCTAATATGGAAGAGATAAATCTAAAAATAGTTGATCAGTATAGTAGAGAAGTAGATTATTCCTTATCAAATCTTACAAAATGGATTGAACCTTTAGCGATAGTGATTGCAGCTTTATTTGTTTTATGGTTTGCTTTTGCGGTTTTTGGTGCTATATTACAAGTAACACAAGCTGTTTGATAAATAAAAAATTTTTAATATATGAAATATGAAGTTTTTAAATAATAAATGATTTACATTGATAGAGTTTATGATAGTTATTTCTATTTTATGAATTATGATGACTATGACCTATGCTCCTTACAATCTTTTTATTAAAAAAGCTGATTTAAGAAATGCTTCCAAAAATATATCAAAAACATTATCTGAATCAAGAAATATGGCAATACATTGAATTAGTTCTTCTGCTTGAAATCTTTCCATTTGAGTTTATTTTGATGAGGACAACAAAAATATAGTTAAAATATTTTCATATCCATATAGTTATCAAACCTGATCACAAATAGTAGTTGATGATGATTCTTTGATTTTAAAAGAAATAGACCTTTGACAAGATATTTGGATTGAAAAAATAGAATGAAAATCAAAAGTTCTTTTTTTGTTTGAAGCTATATCTTGAAAATGACATTATTTTGATTTTGAAAATGTAAAAAGCGATTTAGTAGTCAGTGATAATAAAATAGAAATAGAATATTCCTATAAATGAGCTAGTTCTAATTTGAGAAAAACACTAGATTATTATACAAAAACTTATATAAGTGATTATTAAAAAATAAAACCTACATTACAAATTTAATAAAATCTTTAACTTATGACAAAAAACTCAAATTCTTATGGGTTTTCTATAATAGAAGTAATGATATCTATATTTATATTTTCTATGGGTATGGCTTCTATTTTTATGCTTATAAGTTCTAGTATAAATATAAATGCTACAAACAAAGATAGTATAATTGCTAGTAATTTAGCAAGAGAGGGTATTGAGATAATTAGAAACATTCGTGATTATAACTATGAAACTTATCATAATTACAACTGGATACCAAATCCAAGCAATGACTTCACAAAAAAATTTGAGCTTTGAGTTTATTATAAACTAGAAAATGATTTTTCTTCATCTAACTATCCTTTTGTTTTAAAGTCTGACTGAAATCAATTCTTTACATCTGATTCTCAGGATGATTTCAAAAATTGAAAATTTAATGACTATGCTCTTTGTATAAAAAAAGATACAAGTTTGTATAGCCATGATTGTCTAGATGATGATAAGAAAACTAATATGTATAGATATGTAGTTCTTAGTGAGTTAAAAGATTCTTCTTGAAATGTTATGAATAATGCATTTAAACTAAAATCAAAGGTAGTTTGGTATTCTAAAAAATATAGAGAATTTGAAATAAATACTATTTTGACTAATTTTAATAGATACTAGGGGATTAGTGTGAAGTTGAAAAGTATAAAGCTGAAAGTTGAAGATTTTTTATATTTAAAAAATAAATTTTTATGAATAAAAAAGCATTTACATTATTAGAGATAATAGTCGCTGTTAGTATTTTTATGATTGTGATGGTTTCTGTTTTACAAATTTTTAGTATTAGCTTAGATCTTACAAACAAAATAGATATAAACAGACAAATGCAAGAAAATGTAAAAAACGTTACATCAACTATATCTGAATCAGTAAGAATAGATTGAATAAACTGAGTTAAAAAAAATATAGTTGATAACTACTCTTTATCTGATAGTTCTAATATAGTAAATTGAAATTTTTTAAAAATATGAAATGATATATATTATCTTTCTGACTGATATGTATCTTGAAATTATAGTAGAGTTAATTTTTCTGATATGCAATCTATTTGCACTCTTTTAAAAAATAATTGTTTTTTAGTAAAAAATCAAAGTATGCTTACAAATTCATGGGTGGCTTTGGAAGATTTAAACTTTACCCTAATGTGAGAACAAAAAAGAAAACTTGTTATAAATTTTACTATGAGACCAGCTACAAAGAAATGAATTAAAACAAGTCTTATAAAGAAATCAAAGTTAGTTTTTCAAACTACTATTTCCGAGAGGTTTATAAAAACAAATTAATTTCTTCTAATCTTTTATCATATTATTCCAATTATAAAATATGAGATTAAAATCTAAAAATTCTTGATACACAATACTTATTACTCTTATGATAATAGGTTTTTTAATTGTAGTAACAACTTGAATTTTAAATTTAGTTATTAGAGAAATGAAAGATAACAGAGGGCAATTTAGTTATTTACAAGCTTATGCCTGAGCAGAGGCAGCAATGGAACTTGCGCTTTTTGATATAAAAAAATATTCTTATGGAGTTTATAATAAAATAATCCTATGAGAATCTTTTGACGATTCAAAGATACTCAGAGATGATCCAAATAATAAAAAAGAAGTTCTTATTTGATATGATCTAAATTCTAAAACAAACAATTATACTTGAGAGCTTTATAGTTTTGAACAAATTATTATTCCTCTTTTTTATTTATCTTTAACCAGCGAAGATAAAGTAGAAAATATAAGTCTTGATATATTAAATTGAGGTTCTTTTACTGATCAGAGTAAAATGGCTTGGAATATTGTTTCTGAAAATTGAGATTGAATTTGATGAAATTCTTCTATAGGTTCTAGCTCTACTTGATATGGTAAAAAATCAGATTGAAGTTTTTTATCTCAAATAAATATAAATGGTACTAGTTGATTTTTGGATACTTATAGTAAAAATTATTTAATAATAACAAATCTTGATCCAAATAATAAACTAAATTACAAACTTAAATCTTTGAATTCTTGAGAATTTTTTACCAAACCCATTTCAGATATAATATCAAGTGCACAGGTTTGAAAATATAAGCAAAGTTTAGAAATAACCTTAGATAATACAGATTTTTTAAGTATATTAAGGTATAGCTTGTTTAGTAATTAGGATTTTTTAACTATTCTTCTTTTCAAGAACTTGGATATTCTTTTTTTTGTTTTAATAACCTTTCTTAATGGGGTAATTGAAAAATACTGGCTATGTCAACTTTGTATAAATTCATATTTTATATTTTCTAATTTGGAATTTTTAACCATTTTTAGTACTTTTAGTTCTTCCTCAAGCTGTTTTATTAATTTTTTATAATACTTTATATCTAGTAATTTTTTAGATTCATCTTCATTATTTTCTTCTTCTATAGCTTTTATCTGTTTCTTATATAATTCTATTTCTTCTATAAACCTAGGGGTCCTTTCTTCTTCATATTTTTTAAGTAGTAATTTAAATAATGATAAATCAGATTTATCTAAATATTTTCTAACTTTTGGAATTAAATCTTCACCTATATCTACATTGTAATGATTTTCATGAACTAATTTAAAATTAAAAGTTTTTTTACTTGGAGAAAAACATGATTGAATTGGTTCTATTTTTAATTTTCCCCTTAATTCAACAGTTTTACTGCTTACATAATTTTCTTCTCGTATACTAGGTTCTTTTGAAAAAATTATAATTCTGTTTGAATCCCCCTTATACTCTCTAGCCTGAACATTTCCTATTAATTTTTCAGATCCCTGTAAAAAATTTGTGCATGCTTTATTAGCACTTTCAATTTCTAAGATTCTTTTTACATCTTCTGAATTATCCCTGGTAGTTTGTGATGTTTGTTCTGAAATGTTTGTACTTTGAACTTTTTCAAGATTATTTCATTTTACTATTTTACTTTTGCCATTAACTCACATAATTATAAAATTTTAAAAATTAAAGTATCTAAATTATAAACATTTAATATATAAAGTCAATAAAAATTCTATATAATTTTTAAATCAAGAAAAAGCTTTAGGCTACCAAACTATTACTTGATTGTTGAAACCGACTACTAATATTGTATTTTCACAAATTAAATTTATCTTTTCACTCTTCATCTTTGCTAACATATATAAACTCTATTTGTTTTGCTTCATTATTATATATAACATTTAAATGAGTATATGCATCTTTTAGCTGTATCATATCTGTTGGTATATTAAAATCATTTACTAAAATTTCTGCCTCTTCCTTTCCAGAAAAGATTCCTATAACTATTGCTTTTTTTGGTCCTTTTCATAATTTAGCAATTTTTGTTGCTATATCTCTTTCAAGTCACATTGATGAATGAAAGACAAAATATTTATTTGTTAATGTATTGAAAATTAATGTTCATCTACATTGAGCTAATCATGGAATTTTACAATCTTCATTTTTAAAAATTTCATCTCATTTATTCCCTCTAATTCTTCAAAGATATTCAAACACCATATTTGAAGATATTCTATCAAATTTATCAAATACCTTTTTCCGTTCATCCTTTCATATATTACTAATAATTCAACTATCTTCTTCTTTTATAACTGTATTAGAATCACTATTTCCATCTGAATTTTTTCAAAAAATAAGTTTATTTATTTTTGCTTTCTCAAAATTGTAATTAATAGCTTCTAATAAATTAAAACTTTCTACTCATGGTGAATTTTTAGTACAAAATAAATAATGAACACATTTTATATTTAGCATTCAATTATTTATCAATTTTAACAAAGTAATTCAATCATCTATCCCATATTCATTGCTGAAATCTAATATATTTTTTATAAATCATTCATCACTACTATTTTTTTCTAAAAAAATATTTATTTCTTCTTCAAATTCTTCTAGTTTTCCTTCATTCAAAGACCCTCAAAAGACTTCCATTAACTGATTTTTTGTTCCATTTATATGTCAATTTAAACCCCCTAATTCTCAAGATGATTCTTGTTTTGATGTAGCTATTTCTATATTGTTACTCATATAATTATTTTTGTATTATAACTATATGTTAACACATATTTTAAAATAAAACAAAAAAAGCACACCTTGATTTCAAGGTGTGCTTTTAATTTTTAATCAATTATCATAATTTTTGATTTTGTCATAAAATTGAGATGCCATATACAAAATGGGTATAGCTGGGAAAAGTATTATTAGGAAATCATCAGGTCCTAGAGATGATGATAATTCTAATAATGAAAAACCAACTATTATCAAAATTAATACTCCCCAAAAAGCTGGGAATAAAAGCTCTGATTTTTCTTTAAAATTCTTTTCTAAAGAGATCAAGAAAAGACCTGTAAAAAAACTTCCTAGTGCGTTTCCCAAATTAACACCTAAATCAATAAGTGGAATTGCTCCTGAAGTTGCTCCTATACAAATACTAATTAATACAATTTTTGAAGATAAGATAAGTATTTTTTTAGAAGTGTTATTTATAACACAGTAGTAAACTTGAGAAGCAATTAAAAATAAACCTATAATTATACCTACAATTTCTGGAAATATACTAAACCCATGACTTGTTTTGAAAAAAATTCCAATGCATAATAGAATCATGGTAGGTAATGACAAAAAACAAATGATAAAACCTCTCCTACTTTGAAGAAATTCACTAATAATATTTTCCATATATACCTCCTTTTTAAAAATTTAACTATGAAGCAAAAATTAGTACTTATATATTAATATTTTTTATAATAAGTCAAGTAAAATTAAAATCTAATTAAAAGCATTAACCATTTTTAATTTTTTATCATCTAATATCAACAAAATCCTTTCCAATTTCTACTCAATTAGTTGATTTTATCCTTGGTATTATCCCTGAAATTTTTAACATAGTTTCTCTTTTAACTTTTGAAAAACTGTCATATCTTCTTCAAGAAGTTATTACACATATTCATTTATTACTCGAGCAAACTACTTTTTTCAATTTAGATATTTTGCTACAAATTAAAAAATCTTCGTATGAATTAGATCATTTATCAAATCATCATACCTTTAGTACTTCTTTTTTTCTATATGATAAATTAGCTCATCAATAACAATTTTGTCATTTTCACAAAATATGCAAAAATGATTGCAGAGTGATAGCTCATAATTTATATAGATGATATAACTTATGTACACCTTCAATTTTTATATATCATGCTACTCATCAAACCTCCTGATTATCATAGTATGATATATGTTCATCTACCCATGTGCTTGGAACTTTAGTATCTGAATCTGTTTGTAATATTATATCTCATCTTGCTCAATTTAATCAAGCATTTCTTGCATAAGATATTCATTTTATTTTCTCATCAATAACTATTATTCAACACTCCTCTAATATCTCTCTTGTTCTATCGGTGCTTGCATTGTTTACAGCTATTATTTCAATAGGAAGTTTGGTATCTATTTTAGAAATAGACTTTAGTGTAGGTATTAAAAAGTCTTGCTCATTATATGAACAAAAAACTATACTTGCTACTGGTGATTTTGATTGTAGATTTTTTATATTATTTCTTATATTAGAGCACTCATTTTGCAATAATTCATCAGATATTTTTAAACTGCTTGATTTGAAATTCATGACTTAATGTATAAAAATAATTATCAATTTATAATTATTTTTTATTTATTGTCAATTTTTATTTTTATGCCAAACTTATTGTTATCTATTTCAAATTTCTTTTCTAAGTCAGGATTTTCTAGATTATTTTTTATTTTAGATAAGGTTTCTTTTTCTATATAATCTCAAAAATTTTTTATTGCCTTTTTCAAATCTTCTTCTGAAGTATTTAGTTCTATACTTATTCTATCACTCACTTCATATAATGCTTCTTTTCTAGCTTCTTGAATATACCTGACTATATCACGAGCATATCATTCTTGTTTCAAATCTTTTGTTATATTTCAGTCCATAGCTATTACCATTCCAAATCATGATTCTATCTCATATTCTGTTTCTCATGGTTCAAAAGCTATTTCAAATTCTTCTCACTCTAAAACAAAATCTCAAACTTTCACACTATTTTCGTCTATTTCCATAAACCTACCAGCTTTTGCTTCTTGTATTATAAACTTTACATCTTTACCAAACTTTGGTCATATAATTCTACCATTTGGTTTACAGATTTTTTTAGCTATCTTACTTGGTTCTAATATTATCACTTCTTTTACATTTAGTTCCTCTTTTATTATCTCTATATAATAATCATCTAGTTTTTCTCATATACTTATGTTTGATAATGGTTGTCTAACTCTTATTGAGTGATTTTGCCTCCATGCTAGTCATAAATTTATTATCTTTTGACACATATCCATATCTTGATTTAAGTTTTCCAATATGAAACTATCCACAGGATTAGGAAAACTATCTAAATGTAGTGATTTATTACCGGTTAAGTTTTTATATATATGCTCACTTATAAAAGGCATAAAAGGAGCTATTACTTTAGTCAGTTCTACAAGTACTTCATGTAGAGTTTCATAAGCTTGTATTTTATCTATATCATTTTCAGATTTCCAAAACCTTTTTCTGCTTCTTCTTATATACCAGTTTGTAAGTTTATCCATAAATTTTGCTATTGGTCTTGTTGCTTCGTTTAGTTTATAGCTTTCCATAGCTTTCTCCACATCTTTTATCAACTTATTTGTTTCTGATATTACCCATTTATCAAGTAGGTTTTCTCTTTTTTCATTCGGAAGTTTTATTATTTTTGAATTAGGAGAAGAATGACAAATATAGTGTGCCTCCTTTATACTCAATCAAGATAAAACTCTATTTATTGGTCTAAAAGTTCCTGAATGAGATACTATTAAAATGTTTTTATCTTTGTAGGTATTTTTAATTTTTTCAAATTCTTTAGCTACTTTTTCATCAAAATCAGATATATCCTCTATTTTATTATATTTTTTGTCTTTATATCTTTTTCTCAACAAATATTTATCCCTTATATCTATTCATAGTTTTTTTGCTATTTCATCTAAGGACAATCATAAAAATTCTCATGATAATTGTTCGTTTAGATTCTCATTTACTTCTATTTCTACTTCATACCCTAATTGCTTTTTTATCAATTCTGCTGTATCTATTGCTCTTTTTTTTGGAGAGCTTATTATTTTATCCAGTTTTACTCAAGTTAGTTTAAATTTTTCTCATGCTTTTTTTGCTTGTTTTATACCTTTTTGTGTTAATTCTGATTCTGCATCTCATCAGTTCATTATCATTTTTTCATTATTTTCAGTTTCTCAGTGTCTACAATAGTAAATATTTCATTTCTTTGGTTCAAACTTATCTATATTTGCATAAGTTGTAAAAAAACTATATGTGTTCCATAGAGGTAAGATTACTTTTTTTACAACTTCTTGTACTCATTGTTCTTTGAAACTCATATTTGCTCAATGCATAAGGGGAGAGTTTATCATATAAAACCTTATAGCATCTGCTCAATATTTTTGTATTGTTCATTTTGGATCTGGATAATTTCAATATGATTTAGACATTTTTCTTCAATCTGATCCATTTACTATTCAAGTTGTAATGACATTTGTAAAACTTCTTTTATCAAATAATGCTACTCACACAACATGCATTACATAAAACCAGGCTCTTACTTGTCAAATATATTCTACTATGAAATCAGCAGGGTATGTAAGTCCTTTTAATTCAATGTTATTGTTGTTGTTAAAACTTTTAGATTGTTCAAGGGGTCAGGGTTGTTCAAGGGGTCAAGACCCCTTGTCTATGAGTTTTCTCAACTTCTGTTCGAATTCTTTACTACTTTCACCGTGTTTTTTTCTGTTGTTTATTATATATTCAGATATATCTTTATATGATTTTTCATCCTTTATTTGCTTTCTATTAAATTTTTGTGCCCATAAAGAAAAATGTTCTTGATTTTCAACTCATAAAAATTCTTTGAATTTCTTTGTAGATAAACTTTTTAATGTTTTTACCGAATTTGTAAGTTCTTCTTCGCTATCTACATGGATAATGAAATGTATACGATCTTTATTTATTATATATTGAGATATATGAATATCTTTTTCAAATTTGATATTAAAAAATATCTTTGTAAGTTCATACTGTTGCTTGTCATCCAATACTAAAGGTTCTCAAATTTTTATTTTTTTACCCTTAATTCTTTCAGAGATTCGTGAGTTATGCGTGACCGTTGTTACGAAAAAAGTTAATTTTTTTTTGCTGTTGAATAATGATGAAGACTCTAATTTATATGAACAATTCACATTAGACAAGGGGTCTTGACCCCTTGCTTGGTCTCTTACTTGATTTTTTTCTTCCTCTGATTGACCCCTTGCTTGACTTCTTTCTTTTTCTTCTGATTGGTACTCTGTCTGATCCTTCATTTTAAAAGGATAATGAACTCCTGCATAAGGCATACTTCAAGAATCCATCCATACATCTAAAACTTCAGGAATTCTTTTATAAGTTAATCCATTTTCTTTCCAAACTATATCATCTACATAAGGTTTATGTAAATTTATAGCTTTTGAATTGTCTGTAAAAACATATACATTTTGGTATCATTCTTGGCCTGGGAAGACTTTTTCTATTTCATCCTCATTTTTATGATCAAAATCTGAAAATACTTTATTTAACCAAATTATAGGGTATCAATGAGATACCAAAGCAATAGTTTTTCATTTATATTTTTTATTAATTTCTTCCACAAGATTTTTTACTCTTTCATAGACTTCTTCTCCAGTTTCAGCTCATTTTTCAAAAGGTTTATCCCAATGGGTGGTATTTATTACTTTGTATGGTTTACCATCCAAAATTCAAGGATTAGTTTCTTTGAGTCTATCATCAAAAATAATTTCTTTTTTTGTTTTCTCCAAATATGGTTTCATAGTATCTTTACATCTACCAAGTGGAGAAGATATAATTACATCTATATCTTCTTTTTCCAAAAGTTCTTTGCATAAATCAAAAGCTTGTTTTTCTCAGTTATCTGTAAGTTTATTCAGTCTCTCATCTCAGCTCCAGTCTTCTACTCTTTCTACATTTTTTATAGCCTCTCTGTGCCTTATAAGTAAAAATTTATTTATTATCCCACTTTTTTTGCTTGCTTTAAATATTTCGTTTTTACTTCAAAAAACTTTCATATCTTTTTCATTTCACTTTTCATCGTAACCCATCCATATAGGCATAGGAGTTCACCAATATCTTGTCCTGCTTATACACCAATCAGGAGCTCCCTGCATTGATTTCAAAAATTGTCAGTGTTTTAAATGTTCTGGGTACCAAGAAATTCCCTCATTTTCTTTTATTAATTTTTCTTTTAGTTTTTGTATATCTACAAACCATGAATCTTGAACTTTGTATATTAGAGGTGTTCAGCTTCTAGGACACATAGCTACTCTATGGTTTATACTTTCTTTTTTAAAAAGAAGTCATAATTCTTTTAGTTTTTCAGGTATTATTTCGTTTGCCTCTTTATAATGTATTCACTGATAGTCTTCTATCTCTTCTGTATATTTTCATTCATTATCTATTGCATTTGATATATGTACTCATTTTTCTTTGGCTAACAAGAAATCTACATCTCAAAATTCTGGTGCTTCGTGAGCTATTCATGTTCAGTCTTTGTCTGTTACAAATTCTGCATGATAAACCAAGAAGTTTTTAGACTCTTCATCATTTTTTAATTTCTCGTTTTTGTAGTAATAATCAAATGGAGGTAGATATTTCAATCATACTAATTTTTCTCACATAAAAGAATCTATCAATTCATAGTTTTTTCATTTAAATACACTCTCTATTCTTTGAGTTGCTAATATATAATATTTTCAATCACAAAAAACCTTGGAATACTCCAAATCTTTGTTTACTGCCAATGCCATATGAGCTGGTATTGTCCATGGTGTTGTAGTCCAAGCTATTAGGTAATCTCAAGGATTGATTCATCTGTTTTCGGGTAAACCTCAACCTAACTCCTCTCCTCTAAGGAGAGGGGCTAGGGGTGAGGTTTCATTTTCTTCTTCTTCAGACTTTCAAATTATAGGAAACATAACTGTTATAGCTGGATCTGATACTTCTTCATAAGAATCATCCATTGCTACTTCGAAATTTGATATAGGAGTTCATAGTTTCCAACTATAAAGAGAAACTCTTTGTCCTTTGTATACCAATCATTTTTCCCATAATTTTTTAAATACCCATATTACTGATTCCATATAATCTTGATCCATTGTTTTATATGAGTTTTTGAAATCAACCCATCTTCAAATATGATCCACATACCATTCCCATTCTGCTGATGTATTTTTGGTATAGCTATAACATTCTTGTATAAACTTTTCTACTCATACTTTTTCTATATCTTTGTTTGATTCTAGTCATAGTTTTTTTTGTACTTTTTCTTCTATAGGTAATCAGTGACAATCCCATCCCCATACTCTTTCACATCTTTTACCTTGCATAGTCCAATATCTTGGTACTACATCTTTGCATATACTTGATAAAAGACTTCAATAATGAGGTGTACCTGTTATGAAAGGAGGTCAATCATAAAATCTATATGGATTATCTTTTGATCTAGTTTCTATAGATTCTTCAAATATGTTTTCTTTTTTCCAGAATTTCAATATTTCTTCTTCAAGTTCTGGAAAAGATTGTTTTGGGTCTACTTTTGGGAACATAGGTAAAATAAAGTTAAGATTTAAAAAAGTTTTGTTTTTTTGTAAAAAGTGTTATAATTGCATTGTTCCTAAGAGAACTAGAAAGCTCTTGCTTTCATTTTTGTTTGACTCTAAGAAGTCTAGTCCTATCAATTTGGTAGGGCATTTTTTATTCTCTAATATCAAACAATAGCTTTAATTTTATACCCAGTCTATTTAGAGTATCATCATCTATTCTTCATACTTTCTTTATAAGTCTTTTTTTAGAAATATCTTTCAAATGGTTAATTCTCATAATTGATCTTTGTCTTTTACCAAATTTTGTATCAATTATTATATCTGTGTTTAGTATTCTTTTTTCAGATTTTAAACTTGTAATTGGTATTATTATAATGTTATTTCATCTTGAAAATTTATTATTTGTTAATACCAATACAGGCCTAACTTTATTAAATTCATTTCATATATTTATTCATAAATTTGCATACCATATATCTCACTTTTTATACCTATACTCAAAGTTTATATATTTTTCATTTATCTTTATTTTTTCTTCAAACCAATTTTTAAGTTCATTTACATAATTCATTTTTCCTCCTCAAAATCAAAAAATAAAAAACACACAAAAAACATATAATTTGTGTGCTTTTAGGTCCAAAGTTATTGAGAGATCTCTCCTTAATTTTTGGAAGTTACCACCAAAAAGCTTGTACTCAATTTTATTTTTTTAACGAAGTATTTCACCTTCGGGAGATTCTACTTGTTTTTATTAAAAACTTTCTTTCTCCAGCCTTGTTTCGTGATAGCGAAACTCAAATGCTTTTAATTAGTACTAACTTTAACTAAAAAAAGTTTTTTTCAAAAAGTTTTTGTGTTTTTTATATTTAATAAAGGATTGAAAAATTAATATTTTGAAGAAAAAAAGTCTTTTTTAGATTTTAATATAAAGGACACAGTTGATTTATCAACTGTGTCCTTTGCCTAGCTTTTGAAACCTAAGTTAAAAAATATTTAATCATAATTCCTATGGATTTTTAAATGTTAGCTTATTGCTTAATTAAATTTTTCTCCTAGAGACCATCCAAGAATAAATCCAAGAACAAATCCAAGGGTTCCTCCAAGAATAAATCCAAGGGGTCCTCCAAGAATAAATCCAAGGGTTCCTCCAAGAATAAATCCAAGGGTTCCTCCAAGAATAAATCCCAGAAGCAATTTAAAATTATCTGAGGAAGATTTTTTTTCTGGAATCCCAAATAATATTCCACATCCAATTATACACACCCAAAGAGGTATTGTAATATTATCATGTACAAATATGAAGAATTTTGGTGCTTCGGAACTTATAGGTAAAGCGAATAGAAAATGGCATAGAATAGCTACTAAGACAGATATAGCTAGGCTTTTTTTACATATAGTCATAATTTACTCCTTTTTGGTAGACTAAATACACATAAACTTATGTGCACTATATGTATTATATTAATTAAATTAATATTGTCAAATGTTTTTTAATTTTTCATCACAAAAGGTGTTATACACTTTACGGATTTTTTACTATTTTTTCTTGATTAAACACAAGTTTTTAATATACTCCTAAAACAAAATTAAAGATACCTTTATATGAATTTTAATTACCTGTTCTAAATTTCTAAATCTAAAATATGAGTGATATTAAGAATAGTTCTTGTGCTAGATAGAGAATTGAAATCTGATTTTTTATTTAGGGTTATTGTTTTGAAATTTATAATACTAAAACTCTAGAGAGTATCTTTAATAAATTATGTTAAATATTTAATTTTTTTTTATGCCTGAAAATAACTTAGATAGTGAAATAATAGAAAATAACACAAACTCAAATATAACATATGCTTGAGATCAAGACAAAGATATAAAAGAGGATATGGAGGAGTGATACATTGATTATGCAATGAGTGTAATAATTAGCAGAGCTTTGCCAGATATGAGAGATTGATTTAAACCAGTCCATAGGAGAATCTTATATGCTATGCATGACTTAGGTCTTAAATCATCATCCAAATATAGAAAATCAGCTACTGTTGTTTGAGATGTTTTAGGTAAATATCATCCACATGGAGATTCTGCTGTTTATGAATCTATGGTAAGAATGGTACAAGATTTTAGCCTTAGATACCCTATGATAGATGGGCAGTGAAATTTTTGATCTATGGATTGAGATAATGCTGCAGCTATGAGATATACAGAAGCAAAAATGACAAAGCTAGCAGAATTTATGCTTTCTGATATAGAAAAAGAAACTATAGATTTCAAAGATAATTATGATTCTACTAGAAAAGAACCAACTGTTTTACCAGCTAGAGTACCTAACCTTTTGATGAATTGAGTAATGGGTATAGCTGTAGGTATGGCAACCAATATTCCACCTCATAATCTATGAGAACTTATAGACGCAATAGAATACTTATTAAAAAGTGATTCTACAGAGGAAATAAGTATAGAAGATCTAATGAAATTTATAAAATGACCTGATTTCCCAACTGGTTGAATCATTTATGATAAAGAAAGTATTTTAACTGCTTATTCCACTGGTAGATGATCTGTAAAAATGAGATGAGTAGCTGAAATTGAAGAAAACTCCAAAGGTAGAAGTATAATAAATATATCTGAAATACCTTATCAAGTAAACAAAAAATCTCTTATAGAAAAGATAGCTGATTTGGTTAGAGATAAGAAAATAAATTGAATAAGTGAACTTAGAGATGAATCAAACAAAAAAGGTATAAGAGTTATAATTGAGTTAAAAAAAGATGCTTTTCCAAAAAAAATCTTAAACCAACTTTACAAACTTACTCCACTTCAAACAAGTTTTGGTTTTAATATGATTGCTCTGACAGAAAGGGGGAGACAACCTAGGCTTCATAATTTAAAAGATTTTTTAGTACAATTTATAGATCACAGAAAAGAAGTAGTTGAAAGAAGAACTGCATATGAATTGAAAATAGCTGAAGCAAGAGCACATATATTAGAATGATTAAAAAAAGCCCTTGATCATATAGATGAAATAATAAAAACTATAAAGGCAAGTAAGACAAAGGAAGATGCTAGATCTGCTCTTTGTAAAGAATTTGATTTTACACAAATTCAAGCAGAGGCTATTTTGGAAATGAAGCTAAACAAACTAGCTTGACTTGAAAGACAAAAAATAGAAGATGAGTTAAAAGAAAAATTAGAGCTAATAGCAGATTTAAAAGATATTTTAGCTAAACCTCACAGAGTTAACTCTATTATTTTAGAGGAACTTTCTGAAGTAAGAGAAAAATTTGGGGATTCTAGAAGAACTAGAGTAAATGATAATAAAGTATGAGAATTTAACCCAAAAGATACAATACCAAATGAGGATGTTTTTGTTGTTTTGACTAAAAATTCCTACATAAAAAGACTCAAAGAAAACTCTTTTAGAACTCAAAGAAGATGATGACAATGAGTTACCACTTGATCAAAAGAAGATGATGAAATAAAACTTATAATCTCTACATCTAATCATAGTGATTTATTATATTTCACTACTCTTGGTAGAGTGTTTACACTACCTGCTTATGAAATTCCAGAAACAAGTAGGATAGCAAAATGACAACCTATTATAAATCTTTTAGGTTTACAAAAAAATGAAGAGATAGCAGCTGTACTTGATATAAGCAGGCAAAAAAATAAGTATTTATTTTTTGTTTCAAAAGCATGAATAGTAAAAAAACTTGATATGTGAGATATTAAAAATATAAGAGCTAATTGACTAAAAGTTGTTTGAGTTAAAGATTGAGATAGTTTGATGTGGGTAAAAACTACTACTTGAGAAGATAATATATTTATAGCTACAAAAGAGGGTAAAGCTATACAATTTGATGAAAATGATGTTAGACCAATGGGTAGAACTGCTTCTTGAGTTAGATGAATAAAATTAAAAAGTAATGATGAGGTTATAGAAGTTGCTGTTGCTTCCCCCGAGAATGAATATTTGTTTATAATTACTGAGCAGTGAATGTGAAAGATTACAGCAGTAGAAGAGTATAGAAATCAAAAAAGATGATGATCTTGAGTTAAAGCTACGGCTATTACTCCAAAAACTTGAAAACTTGTTAGTGCTAAAATGTTGAGTGAACAGGATAGAAAAAGCTCTCAGATAATTTTGATTTCTAAGCTGGGGCAAACTATTAGGCTCCCTCTCAAGGGTATAAGAAAGACTTCTAGAGTAACTCAATGAGTTATTTTAACAAAACTGAAAGATTCTTCAGATATGATTGTTAGGGCAAGTATAGTGGAAGAGAGTGAAAGTGAAGATTAAAAAAATCTTTGAACAAGAAAAAGGACTCCCTTTGTAGGAAGTCCTTCTTTAATTAATCCAACACTAAACCACCAGCTCTGCTGGTGCGAGTAGTGGAGGTTTTACCGTTCCGGTAGTTGTGTATAATCTTCTAGGAAGCACCTAGGAGGGGAATAACTTTTTAAAGATATGTCCCACAAATACGCAAAGCAGTCCCATGTGAATTGGGACTGCACTTACCACATAGTGGTGGTACCAAAGTACCGAAAAAAAATACTTTTTCAATCAGTTAGAAAAGATATACGAGACACATTTCATGAACTTGCAAAGAGATATGATTTTGAGATATTAAAATGAAATATAACGATAGATCATGTTCATCTCGTTTTGAGGATATCTCCAAAATACTCTGTTGCAGAAATTCTGTGAAGATTGAAATGAAAGAGTGCAATAATACTTCATAACAAACATAGTAAGAAGAAATGACTGTACTCGAAGAATTTCTGGAGTAGATGATACTATGTAAGTACAGTTTGACTTGACTTGGATATGATAAAAAATTATGTTCAACATCAGCAACATAAGGATAAAACCATTGATGGAAATCAGTTAGATTTAAACTGGTAAAAACTATTTTAGCCCCTTCTAGGGGCTTCCATTTAAAGCTACCAGTTCTACTGGTAGATATTTACTGAAGCTCTATATGACTAGAGTTTTTTCTAGCATGTTTGAGCTTTTATCTCTTGATAGAGATTCTGTTCTTCCCTTTTTTCGTCTTCTTTTACTAACTTTTTTATATCTTCTAAAATCCAATTTAGAACAATATATGTAATCCAAACACAAAACATAGTTAGTAAACAACCAACAAACATCTTACTTCCTAGAGACAAATCTAGACCTTCAAAGTATAGGTAACAGATATGTAAAACTGTTACTAAACCAGGCATTACACCTACTGTCTGAGTTTTAAAAATACATTCTAAATACCTACAAACTTTTTTCCGAAATGTTTTGTCTTTCATAATTTCCTCCTGTTTTAAATTTATAAAGAACTAAATTTATGATATATTTATATTCATATTTACTTTAAATTAAGTTAAATAAGATTGTAATCAGGATTATAATGATTTATGAACAAAGTCAAAAAATACCGTTATGTGTGAGTTCATAACATATTGTGCATATGGTGTAGATACTCAATAAATAAATTTAGAAAAGAAAAAGGACTTCCTTTGCAGGAAGTCCTTCTTTGATTGAAGCTCTATATGACTAGAGTTTTTTCTAGCATGTTTGAGCTTGCTTTTCTTTCCCCCTTTTTTTTGTTATTTTTTCAATAAAAAAAAATATGGTTGTTAATATAACAGCAGCACCAATAGCAAAACCAAAATATCCTAATATGAAATATACCACTATTTTTCCTTTTTCAGACGCAGTAGGACCTTGTGTAGCTCCAATCATAAGTGCAACCAGAACTAATACAAAACCTATTGGAATTAAGATGCTAGGATGAAAACTACTGTTAGAGTCTTCCCCCATTACCTCATTTGTTATATCTTTTTTTTCTTCTACTATATTTTCTTTCTCTTTTCCTCCTTTTTGAAAATGGTTCACAATTTCATATATAATAATAGGTACAATCAAGCAAGCAATAAGAAATAGAATTATAAGAGTATCCATAATTTTCCTCCATTTTAAATTTAAAAGAACTAAATTTGATAACTTTAAAAGTTACGTGGAACATTATAACTTTATTTTAAAATTTGTCAAGTAATTTTTTATTTTTTTGTTTTTATAATATGTCCAGAATCAAATTAAATATAAAGACTTCTAAACTCTTATTTTATTCTTCTTTTTACTAGGAGGTCTTCTATTTTGTGATTTTCTAGGTTTTGCAAATAAGGGATTACTTTCATAGGCTACTCATACATTTATATACTGTGAATCAAAAACAGATTCCTTTCTACTGCTTATATTTTCTATATTCTCACTTTTATCAAGTGCAAAAATTATCTTTGTAATCTTATACTCCAACTCTCAAAGCATTTCTTCAAATTTCATATATGCCTTCTCTTTGTACACTATCAAAGGCTGTCTTTGGGCATATCATTCAAATGCCACATCTTCCCTTAGCCTACTCATAGAATCAATATGCCTCATCCATAACTCATCAATAGAAGATAAAACTATCTTTCTTTCTAATTCAAAAAATTCTTCTTCTCATGAAGCTTTATCTTTTATTTTTTCAAATTCTCTCATTGCTATATCAGATATGTATTTTGCAGAATCTTCACCAGTTTCTATGGAACAAATATCATATATTTCTTTTTTGTCTGTTATTACATCTGACTCCAAAAACTGATTAACTCTTTCTATTAGCTTCTCTTTATCCAAATTATAGTCTTTGCTGTACTGCGAAATTACAAGCTTTTTTACTTGAGAATTTATCATTTCTTTTACATCCTCATCAATATTCTCACTATCAATTATCTTATTTCTTTTATAATAAATTACATCTCTATGCTTATTTATCACATCATCATATTCAAGCACATGTTTTCTAATATCAAAATTGTGTCATTCCACTTGTTTTTGAACACTTGTTATCTTGCTTGTAAGCATTCTTTGTCAGCTAGGTAAAGGTTCATCATCCGGTAAGCTTGAAAAAAATGGAGAATTGAATAATCAAAACATTTTATCTCATCCAAATATTCTCATAATATCATCACTTGGAGATACCAAAAATTGTGTAGTTCATGGATCTCACTGTCTACCAGCTCTTCATCTTAACTGATTGTCTATTCTTCTTGTTTCGTGTTTTTCGCTACCTATTATAAATAATCATCAAAGCTTAGCTACTCCTTCTCATAGTTTTATATCTGTTCATCTTCATGCCATATTTGTAGCTATGGTTACAGCTCATTTTTGCCCAGCTTCTCTTATTATTTCAGCTTCTTTTTCGTGATATTTGGCATTTAAAACATTGTGTCTCACTTTATTTCTCATCAAAATATCACTTATATATTCAGATTTATCCACAGATACAGTTCATACAAGCACAGGTCTACCTGTTTCATTAATTTCTTTTATAAGTTTTACTGTATAATCAAACTTACCTTTTTCATTCTTAAACAATAAATCATCTCTATCTTCACGGATTGTCGGTTTATTTGTTGGAATAACTAATGTTTCAAGTCAGTATACTTTATAAAATTCTTCTTCTTCTGTTTTAGCTGTACCAGTCATTCAAGAAAGTTTTTGATACATTCTAAAATAATTTTGAAATGTAATGCTTGCAAGTGTTTTTGATTCTTGTTTTATATCTACTGATTCTTTTGCTTCAATAGCTTGGTGTAATCAATCACTATATCTTCTTCCAGAAAGTACCCTTCAAGTATGTTCATCTACTATGTTTACTTCATTATTTGATACTATATAGTCTTTGTCTTTTATGTATACTCATTGAGCTTTTATAGCATTTTCTATATGATGTAGGTCATTGTAGTTTTCAGACACATATATGTTTTCTACATTTAATAATTTTTCTATTTTAAGTATTCATTCTTCTGTAAGAGTTGCTGTTTTCTGTTTCTCATCTATTTTATAATCTTTTGTTTTTTCAAGCATTTTAGCTATTTGTGCGAATTGTATATATTTACTTGTAGGCTCATTATCGGGCATTGATATTATAAGAGGTGTTCTCGCTTCATCTATCAATATAGAATCAACTTCATCTATTATTGCGAAAAATAGTTTTGATTGGGTTTTGTCTTCTTTTTTTATAACCATATTATCCCTCAAATAATCAAAACCAAGTTCATTATTTGTTGCATACACTATATCTTTTTTATAGCTTTCTTTTTTTTCTTGTTTTGATTGATCATGAGTTACAAAAGATACTGTAAGTCATAGAGTTTCATAGAGTATTCACATTTCTTCAGAGTCTCTTTTAGCTAAATAATCATTGACTGTTACTATATGTACTGGGTTTCAAGTTAGTGAATTTAAATAAGCAGGCATTGTTGCTACTAGGGTTTTTCATTCTCAGGTTTTCATTTCAGCTATATTTCATTCGTGTATGGCTAGAGCTCAAACCAATTGCACATCATAGGGTATCATATTCCATATAATTTTTTTTCCTTCTTTTAGTTCAAATTCTTTCTCATATATTAGTTTACATGCTGTTTTTACTAGAGCAAAGGCATCGTATTTTATTTCTTCTAGTATATCCGTTATTTTTTCTTTATCTTCTCAGTTTTCAAAATTTAATCATTCAAACTTTTGTTTGAATTCTAGAGTTTTCTTTTTTATATCATCTTTTGAAAAATTGGAGAATTTTTCTTCTGATTTTTTTATTTCTTCTATTTTTCTCTCATACATTCTTACTTTTTTTTCGCTTGGATCTCCAAATATTTTTGTAAGTATTTCATTTATCATTTTTGTTTGTTTAGTTTGTTATTGTTAGAATAGTTTAAAGTTTTTTTATTATATTTTTATTGTTTTTTAAATCAATTATGATTTTTGCTTTTTTTATTAAGCTAAATATACTAAATTTAACTTATTTAATTTAGATTATATATTATTTAAAAATATGATAATTTCTTATATATACTGAGAGGTAATTGATATAGAGTCAAATAAAATAATTGTTTTTACAAGTTCTTGAGTCTGATATGATCTTTTTATAAGTGATAATATATTGTCTAGTTTGTCTTTAAACTCTACATATGCTTTTTATGTATATCATAGTATTAGTGAAAATTCTCAAAGTCTTTTTGGTTTTTTGGAAAAGAGAGACAAACAAGTTTTTGAAGAGCTTATAAAAATATCTTGAATTTGATGAAAAGTTGCTATATATATGCTTTCTTTGTGATGAGACAACTTGATAAAAGCTATATCTTTGTGAGATAATAGAGTTATAGAGTGAATTAAATGAATTTGAAAAAAGATGGCAGAAAAAATAATACTTGAACTTAAAGATAGAGATTTTGTTAAAAATACTTATATATCTGACTTTAAATGAGAAGATGAAGCACAAAAAACTTCTAAAAGTTTAAAAGACAATATTATCTCAACTTTATCCAATATGGGTTATGATAAAAATTCTATAGAAAAGGCTTTGCTTGATATTCCAAAAGATATTGAAAATATTGAAGATATAATTCCTGCTGTTATAAAAAAGATTTGATAGTTTTTTAATCTCAAGTCATTAATAATCATATTTTATTTCTACATATTGAAACAAGGTCATTAACTTTTTGACTAATTCTAGGGACCTCTGCAAAAAGATAGATTTAAATTACAAAAATATAATAAAAAGATTAAAATATGATAAATATTTTAATTTTTTTTTAATGATTATGTCACCATTTAAAGAACAACAAACATTTTTGAATTATTTCCAAAATGAGTTATGAATTACAAGAACAGAAAAGTTTCTAACAAAATTAGATAAAGTAGTCCCATGGGAATCAATATCAAATAAAATTAATTTATCTAGAGAAATATCAGATTGATGAGTTTGAAGACCAAGAATGGAAATACAAAAAATGTTAAAAATACTATTTCTTCAATGACTATATGGATTATCAGATCCGGAAATAGAAGATCAAATAAGAGACAGAAATAGCTTTCAAAAGTTTCTATGAATATCTGAATCTAAAGATATACCAGATGAAACAACAATATGTAGATTTAGAAATGAATTATCAGAAAACTGAAGTCAGGAAACTATATTTACAATGACTCAATTTATTTTAGCTGAAATGTGATTTACAGTAGAAAAGTGATTTATTCAAGATGGTACTATAATAGAATCACCAAAATGAAGAAAGAATAATAAATGAGAAAATACAAGAGATAAGGAAGCTAGTTTTACAAAGAAGAATTGAAGAAGTTATCATTGATATAAAGCTCATATTGAAACAACAAAGAGAGGAGACTTTGTAATGAATACAACATATACGACAGCTAAGATACATGATTCACAATTATCTGATACTTTAATTACTTGAGATGAGAGTGAAGAGGCATATTGAGATAGTGCCTATATAAGTAAAGATAAAATAAAATTTTTAGATGAGTTATGAATTAAGTGAGAGTTCAATGAAAGATGATCTAGAAATAATCCGTTGACTTCTTATCAAAAAGAACAAAATAGAATTAAATCTACTATTAGGGCAAGAGTAGAACATCCTTTTTCTATTTTAAAGGCTAAATATTGAAATTATAAAACAAGATATAGATGATTAGTTAAGAATGCTATGCACTGGTTTTTATCTTGTGCTATTTATAATTTTGAACTATTGGCAAGGAGGTATATATAGCTTTCTAATAGGTGAATTGTGCCTAAATTTGGAAATTATACCTAAAAAAAGGCATAATTCATAGAAATTATCTTATATATTCTTCAAAAAAAGTGATTTTTATTCAAAATCACTTTTTTCTTGTTCTTTTCAACAATATTGCAGAGGTCCCTCTAATACATCAACTTGACACCCTTTCTCATAATCTTCTTATTCCATAATTTGTCGTAGTATGTATTGATGAAAATAAATTTCATCAATATGGGAGAGTATAGTTTCTTCAACTATTTCTCTTTATATATTTTTTTCATTTATTTTCTTTTACTTGATATATCTGCCCTTCTATTCAAAAAAATCACTCTTTGTCCTGGTAAAATTCTCATAAACTTAGTATAATACTTCATATTTCTCCAAACTTTCATTCATCTGATTCTACTGCATATTGATGCCACTTATTTTCTGATTTATCTATTATGATATTTTTTGGAGTATCAAAATTTAATCCTCACAAACCAGAATTTCCAGATGATATATCAAATATGTATTTTATATCTCAATTTTTACCAATAAAAAATCATTTTTGATTTTCAATTGAAAAATACATATTTAAGAATCACTCTTTGAATTTTATAACGTTTATACTAATAAAATTATCAACTATTTCTTGGTATCTTCATAAATCTTCTTCATAGAGTTTAGTGTTATCATAATCAAATATTTTCTCGCAACTTAATTTTGTTTCAGCAATGGCACTCTTTGAATATATGAGTCAAAAAAGCACTATTGGTTTAATCTTTTTAATACTATTAATCACTTTTAATTATTATTTTTTAAGCCAATTTCATACTTTTATAATTATTATTCTTAAAAAAGCAATAAATTTTTCTCTGTTTTTCTTTTGAAGCAAAAAAATTGAATGTATTCAAAAATTGTTTATATTTAGTTATCCTTGAGTTTATTTTTAGTGGAAGGGTGTCTCGAGTGGTTTAAGGAGCACGCTTGGAAAGCGTGTGTATGGTTTTTGCTGTACCGGGGGTTCGAATCCCCTCCCTTCCTCCATTTTTTAATATTTTAATCATATATTCTATGTATTCATCACTTGAAAATTATTTTCAAGAAGTTCTAGGTTGAGCATTGAGTTGACTTAGGATTTTGGAAAAAGCAGATACAAAAAACTATCCTAATTTACATAAAAAAGCCCTTTTAATAAGGCAAAAATATAAAAAAACTGCTATAAGAGCACTTTGAAAACATTATATAAAAGATGGTAAACTTTCTGACTTTCCTGTTCCTCACTGAAAAGAAATAAACATTTCATGAAAAAATGATGATTCACAAGAAATTCTTTTAGAGGCTCATCTAGATTCTATTCTTTCTAATTGGGAAAAACATTTATGAGAAAATTATATAGATCCGAAAATTAAAAAAGAGATTTTTCAGTTTTTTTCTAATATTTATGAAATAGTTATGAATGATCCTTATTCTTCAAAATAATATAATATGTAAATCTAAAAATATCATTTTTATAAACTAGTGAACTTTTTTAAAGAGAGAAATTTATTACAAGAAAAAGAGCTAAAGCATAGTTTTGTACGAAATTTTAATAGACAAAGAGCTTTAGCTGTTTGTCTATTAAAAATCAAAAGGCTAAAGCCTTCTGTTGACGAAGATATAAGATCAAAGAGCTAATAGCTCTTTGTCTACTAAAAATAAAAATGATTTTTGAAAAATATTAGCCCCTACTTAAATAAGATTAGAAATCTTTTAAAAAGAATAATATGAATTTTTTAGATGCTCCCTTAATTTATTATTTTTAAAGCTTCTTTGCTGACAATATATGCATTTGGTGCAACCAATTGTATATTTGGTAAATCATCAATTTTATACCATTTTCATCATATAGTGTATTCTTCTCAAGAAAAAGATAATATTCATTCATATTTCTTTACTACAAAATGCATTAAGCAAACAAGTTTGTAATATATTATTCAATTTTCTTCATTTTCCATAAGTGCCCAATCAACTAGAGGATTCTCGTTGTAGTCTTCCAATACATCAACTCATGTTCTATTTTTAGTTCTAATTTTTGCATTTATCCTAACTTTTTCAATGTCAAATTTGTAAACTCAATCTTTTTGATATATAACTTCTTTGTTTTCTTCTTCTAGTGGACTTCATCAAGTAAATTGATGTTGAATTTTTCAATTTTTTTCTGTTGTAACAAGAAAAACATTCTCTTTGTTTTCACTTAAAAAAACATGTCATGACGAATAAACTCTAACAATATCTTTTCAATTGTAAGTATCAGAATTTATAATATTTTCCAATATATCTTCCTTGATATTTCATGATAAATCTTTTATTCAAATTTTTGAGATTCAGTCTTTTCATTTCCTTACACTACATAGATTAATTCAATCACAAAACTCTTCTTGGGAAGCTTTGGGAATATATGATTTTTGCATAATTTTTTCTTAAAAATAATATTTATTTTTATATTCAAAAAATTTATTTAATCAATTTTTTTAAAAACTGTTTTTTTAAATATTCTTACTTTTTGTTTTAATCGGTAATTTGTATTTGACAAAACCAAATAAATTATTGTAATTTTACTACAAATTATTTTAAAAGCAATAAAGTTTTACTTTTTTAATTTAAATATATATGACAACAAGTATCGATACTGGTAAACTAGAAATTGATCCTAAAAAAGGAAAAAAAGATTCATGAGCTGAAAGAGCTATTATAGCAGCCAAATACTCAGTGCATACTGTAGTTCCATCAGATTCTGAAAAAGAAAAAATTTATCAAAGAGTTCAAGAATCATTATGTAAAGTAGTAGACAATAATTATTCTCCTTTTTATTATAAAAAATTTAAAGAAGATTGTGAAATTGCAGAAAGACAGGGTGTTGGAGTTTCTAGTATTAAAAAACAAATTCCTGATTTATATGAAAAAATACTTTTTCAAGAGCTACACTGAGTATTATTTAGCTATGAAGATTCTATAGAAAATATTTCTCATGAATACTTAAGGGACTTAATAGAAAGGGCAGAAGAAAAAGATTTTTTATGAAAACTCAAAGAATCAATTTATGAGTTGTATCAAAAGGTACTTTGTAGAAAAATTGAAAATTTACTTGATATATTAGATAACACTGAAATTTCAGAACCTGAAAGTAGATTTCAATTTTTATCTAGCCAAATTTTACATTTAATTGAAAAACTACCAAGTAGTGAACTTGTTCTAAAAAATAAATATCTAGAAAGACTTGAATCTATAAGTGAAAAAAGAATTGAGGAAAAATCTTCTTTTTCACAAAAATTTGCTAAATTTAAATATAAAGGTCTTTAAATCACAAAAATTTGCATTTATATCAAAAAAATTTAAAATGCTTCCGTGTGCAAGAAAAATGAGAGTTTGGGGATTCCCGGGTTCTCATTTTCTTTTAAAGAATTGTTTTAAAATTTAAATAATAAGTATTATGTTGGATATAAAAAAAATAGATACTGCTATCTCTATGATTAGTGCAGAGAAAAAAATAGCAAAAGAAAAATTGGTAGAAATAATAGAGGCTGCTTTAAAAACAGCTTATAAAAAAGATTACTGAAATAAAGATGAAGAAGTAAATGTAAAATTAGATTTAAAAAATGAATCTATAGAAATAAATCTTGAAAAAACAGTTGTAAAAGAAGTTATAAATCCTTATCTAGAAATATCTATAGATGAAGTTGATTGATTTGAAGAAGGTGATTTAGTAGAAATAGATGTTACTGATGATGTTATAAACGAACAAAATGCTGAAAGCTTTTGAAGGATAGCATCTCAAGCTGCTAGACAAGTAATTATCCAAAAGATTTGAGAAACCGAAAAAGAAAAGATATATGATATATTCAAAGACTCCAAATGACAAATAATACCTATGAAAATAGATATGGCTGATTGATTAAAGGTAGTTTTTGAACATAAAGATAATAAAATCCCTCTCCCAAAAGCTGAACAGGTTGCTAGAGATAATTATTCCCCTTGATCTAGAATGTATGTTTTAATCGCAGATGTTATGAAAGAAGAGGGAAGAGCTCCTAGGGTTACTCTTTCTAGAAAAAGACCTGAACTTGTTGCTGAAATTTTTAAAGAATTTGTCCCTGAAATAGAAGAATGAGTTGTTTCAATAGATAAGGTTGTTAGACAAGCTTGAGTGAAAACTAAAATGCTTGTTTCCTCTAATTTTCCTGAAATAGATCCAGTAGGTACTCTTATAGGTCAAAAATGAATTAGAGTAAAGCAAGTTATGGATGAGCTTTTTGGTGAAAAAATAGATATAATACCAAATATAGATAATGCTGAAGAAGTTATAAAAAAAGCCTTATCTCCTGCAAAAGTATTGGCAGTTGTTCCTTGAACAGAAGAAGATAGTGTTGTTGCTTATATTCCTTTTTGAGAAAGAGCTAAAGCAGTGGGAAAATGATGATTAAATGTAAATTTGGCAAGTGAACTTACGGGTTATAAAATATCTATAGAAGAGAATAAAGAAGAAGAAGATTCAAATTCTGATGATGAAAATGAACAAAGTGAATAAAAAAGAAATGCTTCGCATTTCTTTTTTTATTGTCTGAATTTTCATATGAAAATAGAAAGCAAGATTATTTTTTACTAGGTGTAAGTTTTTTATAGAATAAACTAATTTACAATGGCAAAGAGCTAAAGCCTCTTTGTTGAAGGAAGTAAAAATACTGTTTTTTCTGCAAAACCTTAATTTTTAGGAGTTTCCTATTTTCCAATAAATTATAAATCTAGTGTATTTAAAATTTCTTTTCTTAATGTTTTTTTCACCACTATAAATCAATCTTCAGGGTTTTTAAAATCAAACTCTTCTCATTTTCTTGATAATATGACTATATCTTCTAACCCTTTTATAAAAGGCATTGCTCAAGCAATATCCCGAGATCCTACTTTTCAAACCCTTATAAAAGAATCATAATTTCAAGCTCATGTTTCAACTAATTGTAAAGCTATAGATCAATATCTTCTTATAACTTTTAAATCATTATTATTACCAATTTTATACTGTAATTCATCAATTTCTTCTCATCCACCACTTATTAAAACTCTAGTTTTTTCAGAATAATTCTCTCTTAAAAAAGGTACTTTTTTGTTTCTAAAATATATGCATGGATTAGTTTTTCACTCATATAAAAAACCTTTCATAAAATCATAAACAATTCAATACTCCATAACTCATCATATCAAAATTCAAATACTTATACTTGTGTTAAAAGATCTATCTACAAAACTTTCTGTTCAATCAATGGGATCTATTATAAAAGTTATCTCACTTCAATTATTTTCCTCTCAAAATTCTTCTCACACGAAATTCACATTTCAGTAATGTCTTTTAATTAGTTTTTTTGCTTCTTTCTCAACTTCCTTATCTAACCATGTTACAATTTCCTTTCAAGGTTTTTCTTGAACTTTCAAATTACTAAACATATTATCTATTATCAACTCTCAAAGTTGATATACTATATATTTTACTTGAGAAAAATTGTAATTATTTTCTTGAATATTTACCTGTATCATAATTTTTTAATTTTGTGTTTATCAAATTTACTAAGATATATTAAATGTTTTTATTTATATGTCAATAAAAAGCTATTTATTATAATTAAGGAATTCTTCAGCCTTTCCTTAAAAACATATTGAACTATATCTTTATATAAATATAATATTTTTAATTTACAAAATTAATCAAAAAAATGAAAGTACTTTTTTTAGAAAATGTTTTACATGTTGCAAAAAAAGGTGAAATAAAAGAAGTAAAACCAGGTTATGCACAAAATATGCTCTTTCCTAAAAACCTAGCAGTTAAACTCACAGATAAAGTAGAAGAAGAAATGATAGAAAAAAATAAAAGAAATGAAAATCATAGAAGGGAACTACTTGAAAATAGACACTGTATAGCAGAAAAATTAAATAATCAAAAGCTAAATTTCAAGCTAAAAGCTGATTCCTCTTGAAAAGTTTATTGATGAATATGAGAAAAAGATATACTGGGAGAAATAAAAAAACTATTTAAGCTAGATTTAACCAAAAGCAATATTGATCTACCATGATGACATATTAAAAAACTCTGAGAGAGTCAATTTTTTGTGAAACTTGGTAAAGATGCAATGTCGAAAATGTTTGTAATTGTAGAAAGAAAAAATGACTAGAGCAATAGCAATAGATTATTGAGATAAAAAATGTTGAATAGCTCTTGAAATTCAAGGTGTAGCTATCCCTAAAGAGGTAGTTTTAAGAACAAAAATCATAGAAATACTTCAAAAATATTTTCAAAAACATATAGATATAGACAAAATAATATTATGACTGCCTTATGATCTATATTGAAAAGATAAGATACAGCTTAATAAAACAAATGAGTTTAAAAGAGAACTTGAAAATAAATTTTGAAAAAAATCAAAACTAGAGAATAAAATCCAAATTATAGGAGTTGATGAAAGGTTTACTAGTTTTGAAGCTGAAAATATCTTATCTGCTTTTTGAAAAAAATATAAACCTCTCCCAAAAGATGCTATTTCGGCTGCTCTTATTTTGGAAACTTATTTATCTAATAATATGAAATAATGATAGAATTAAATGTAAAAGAAAACAGTTTAAAGATAAAAGATCAAATTTTTTGAGGTATGCAAGATTTTCTGATTGAAAAATGACCAGATATATTTTGGTCGATTATAATACTTATTATTTGATTTATTATATCTCTTTTTATCTATAGGTTTGTTGTATTTTTATTCAAAAAATTCAAAATAATGGAACTTATTGATAAATTCAGTATAGAGTTTGAAACAGATGATTCAAGCAAACAAAATGTAAAAAACAAAAAAACAAAAAAGAAATTTAGTGAAGTTTTTGGTAAAAAAATAAAGATAGATCAAGTCGTAGGAAAGGCTTTTTCTTATTATGTATTCCTACTTTTTTTTAGGTGGTCAGTTACTAAATTTACAAATGAAGTTGAGACTTTTTTGGATGATTTACTTAATTATCTACCAAGTCTTTTTATATGAATAATAGTTTTATTTTTTGGTATTAGGTTTGCCAATTTTATACATGATATAATATATCATTCTATGAATATAGCTAAACAAGAATCTTTATCCAAAGTACTTGCTGTTTGAGCTAAGGTTATAATACTTTTTTTCACACTTATAGTTGTTTTAAACTATACTAAGCTTGTTGATCAAACTATAATAGATACTATTTTAACTTGATTTATAGCAATGCTTACTATTGCTTGAGGTTTAGCCTTTGGTCTTTGATGAAAAGATATAGCAAAAGAAATACTTGAAAGTTTTAAAAAATAGAATAATTGAGAAATATATTTATTCTCTTTTTTAGCCATCTTAATCCCACCCTTTCCCTATAAACCTCACTTGAGAGCCATTTCCTTATAAACCTCACCACCAGCCCCTCTCCTTTTGGTAGGAGAGGGGAGTAGAGCATATAGGGAACTTTATAGAGTTTATTTTTTACCTTTATATAAGAACAGAGAATATTATTACAGAGTAAAATATAATATAATGAATTTTACTCTTTTTTGATACCCAAATTTTTCTTTCAAAGTATATTTTATATTTAACACTTATTTCAGAAATTATTTATTTTTATCAATAAGTTTTTTTGTTGTAAATTTGATTTTCTTTAACTTCATAAAAAAAAATGGTATTATTTTCTTAGTTTTAAAAAACAAAAATTTTTCTGGTGAAAATTAGCAAAAAAGATTATTTTTTCATAAATTTTAATTTTGCTACAGACCCTTCAGTTTTTCTTTAAATTCTAAATACAAAAAATGAAAATAACTTTAAATATAAAAAATGAATATATCTCAAATTTAAAATATGTGCTTCTTGCTGTGGCATGTATATTTTTTATAGGATATGTTTATTTCTTCGAACTTCCAAGTATAGATGAGAATCTTCATATTTATTTAATGCTTGCTACAATTTTTGCTATTTATATGGCCATAAATCTATGAGCCAATGATGTGGCAAACAATATGTGACCAGCAGTTTGAGCCAAAGCTTTAACTCTTTGATGAGCTATCACAATAGCAATGATTTTTGAAGCTGCTTGAGCTCTTATAGCTTGATGAGATGTAGTTGATACCATAAAAGGTTGAATAATTGATCCCAATATGATAGATAAAACTTCAATAGAATTTATAGCTATAATGCTTGCTACTTTACTTTGAGCAGCTATCTGGGTAAATACAGCTACTTTTTTTAAAGCTCCAGTTTCTATTACTCATGCTATATTTTGAGGTTTGATATGAGCTTGAATTACATCAAGCTGACTCTCAATAGTAAACTGGGGAATGGTTTCAAAAGTTGCTTTAGCTTGGATTGTAGCTATTTTTATGGGAGCTTTTATCTCAATAGCTATATTTATATCTATTAGAAGAAATATATTAAATCAGCAGGATAGGTGAGAAGCAGCAAAACTTTGGGTCCCTATCTATGTTTCTATAATGATTTGTGTTTTTTCTCTTTATTTAATACTTAAATGATTTAAAAACAAACTTGGTTTTGCTAGGGATTTTTTAAATACATATTGATTTGATTTTACTACCACTGCCATTTTTGTTTCTTGTGTGATTTGATTTTTATCTTATGCACTACTTATAGTCCATTTCAAAAAACAAAAAAGTTCTTTTTTCAAAGATAAAAAGAAGTTTATCAACAAATTATTTAACTTACCTCTAATTTTTGCTGTAGCACTTTTGAGTTTTGCTCATGGTTCAAATGATGTAGCAAATGCTATTTGACCTTTGGCAGCTGTCTATGATTCTGTGAAAAATTCATGAATTGATATTATGGATACTTCTTCAAAAGTTTGAATAGCTTCTTGGATAATGATTCTGGGAGCTTTATTTCTTTCTTTATGATTGGCTGTTTTTTGATCTAGATTAATAAAAACAGTTTGAAATGAAATTACAAAACTTAATCAAATAAGGGCATATTGTATAGCTTTATCAGCAGCTATAACTGTAATAATAGCTTCTGCTATGTGAATGCCTGTTTCCACTACTCAAATAGCTTTGGGTTGAGTTTTTGGTATAGGTCTTTATAGACAGCATTTAACATTAAACGAAGGGAAAAATAAATCAGTTATAGAAAAATCAAAACTAAAATGAATTTTACTTTCTTGGGTCGTAACTTTACCAGTTGCTTGAATTATAGCTTCTATAACTTACTTGGTAATATTATACCTTTCTAGGTTTTTTTGATAAATTTTTAGTTTTTATAATATACTATTAAATAAAAATAATTAAAAAACAATACCTTTGGTATTGTTTTTATTTTTTGGTAAAAGTTATCTATCTTTACTACTTATCTCTTCCAAAAGGAAATTCAGGTTGTGATGCTATATTTGATAATATACAGTTAAAAAAATTTCTTATTTGGTATCACTCAAATAATTCTTTTTTGTAAATTTTTTCATTAATTTTTGTGTAATTAGCAGCAAATATCATTTTTGCTCTTATTGCATCAGGACTCATAATTATACTTGGTATACTTCATTGTACCCTTTCTATTGTTTTTCATAATATAGCTCATGCTTCATAAGTACCAGGTTCTATTGTTGCATCTGCAAAAGGAGGTACTATTACTGGTGATAAAACTCAAGCTTCTGTAGCTTCTACTATAATCTTTGCTATATCATCTCTACAAGTAGCACTTCAAAGAGTTTTTATAAGTCCTATCCTTGTATTGCTAATTATACTTATAAGTTCATTTGTTCATATTTCAAAACTTGGTATTTCAGATATAAAACAATCCTCTTTTAAATCAAAAAATGGTTTATACATACTAGCATGATTTTTTCTATATCTAATATAGTATTGATTAATTTCTTGAGATAAACTTCATTCCAAAACAGGTGGTGTTAAATAATCATCTGCATATGATTGAAAAGCATTTTCTATATGATCTCATGCTTTTTTAGAGAAGAATGAATTTATACCGGCTACTCAACAACATATTACTGTTAATGGACAATTATTTGCAGATAATAATTGTAGTCACTTTATTGCTCTATTCATCTGAGGTCCTGCATCGCTTCATTCTATTCTTGCTGGTTTTTGGCTTCAAGTAAATATTATTGGTTTTGGGAAACCAGAAAGCATATATGTTATAAGAGATGCTCAATATGCCATAGTATCTGTACCATGTGTTACTATTATTCAATCATAATATCAAGAAGCTTCTTTTTCTAAATAATCTAAACATTCAGCTAAAAATTTCCAATGGTTAAGCTCCATTTGAGAAGAATCAAGATTTATCAGGTCATGAATATGTATATTTTTCACTCAATCCTCTAAAGGTATATTTATTGCATCTATACAATCTTTCAAAGTTCATCCATCAGGAGCTATTCAATTTTCTGTTTGATTTGACTGGAATGTTCATCAAGTACCTACAATTAAAAAATTCTTCTTGTTTCTATTTAATCAATTACTTTTTAATGAATTTACAAAACTTTTCCATTTTTTAAAAGGTTCTTGTCTCAACTCTTCTATACTGGGAGTAGTTTTGTCTACAGATCTTATACTTTCCTCCAATGATTTTCTTGCTTGAGTTATTGAAGAATTCTTAACAGATCAACCTCATGCAATGCTTAATTTATATTTTTCCATAAAAAATAATTTACCTAACCCAAAGTAAGAAATGAAGTGCAATTAAAAGAGAAGAAAATATAGTATTCCCCGTAGGGTAATAACATTATTTTCTAATATAATAAGATATGTACTGACAATTAATATTCCAAGAGAGAGAAAGTATTGAATTTCATTTAAATAAATGATTAAAGAAAAAAGATATAGCATCAATACTAAAAAGATCAGAATCAACAATAAGCAGAGAGATATACAGAAATTCAGTAAAAAAACGATGAAACAATAAAAAAGTATATTTAGCACTAGAAGCAGAAATCAAATCATATCAAAGACGATGGTTAACAAAAACTCAATCAATGAAGATAAATATGAATACTAATATGAAAAATTTCATAATAGAACAACTATCAATAACAGAAATACAAATGTCCCCAAAAACAATTGCTAAGAAACGGAATAATACTCAAACAGATAAAAAGAAACATATCTCCCATACAAGTATATATTCTTGGCTAGAAACTGGTATGTGAAATAAATATAAAGAACTATTATTATATAAACATAAAGGTTATAGAAAGAAAAAACAACAAACAGAAAGAGTGAAAATTAAAAATAGAGTTAGTATTAAAAATAGACCTGAAACAATAAATAACAGAGAAGAAAAATGACATATTGAAGCTGATTTAATTGTTTCTAAAAAATGATTTAAATGAGCTATACTTACATTGGTTGATAGAAAGACTAGGTTACCTAAAATTTTTAAAATAAAAGATAAATCAAGTGAAAATATAATTAATCTAATAGCTTGAGTTAAAGATGATATATGAATTAAATCTGTTACTTTTGATAATTGAATGGAATTTGCTAAGCATTATTTATTAAATGATATATGAATAGATACTTACTTTTGTGAGCCTTATTCTTCTTGGCAGAAGTGAAGTATTGAGAATTTAAATAGGATTATCAGGAGATTTTTTCCTAAATGAACTATATTTGATTATGTAAGTGATGAAAAAATAAAAAGTATTTGCGATATATTAGCAAATACTCCTAGAGAAATACTTTGATTTATTTCCCCTAATCAAGCACACTTTTCACAATCTTAATGTTGTATTTGGAATTATAACAAAATTTTTTATAATCTCAAAAATAAAAAATTTCTTAATGCTATATTTTCTTCTTTAAGTTCATTTAAAAAATTGCACTTCGGGGTTTAATTCAGGTAAAATAATTAATATTTATTATAAAAATAAAATCATAAAGTCAAATTTAAATTTGACTTTCAGTTCTATATTATTATAAATACTATACTTTTCAGATTACAATCTGAAAAGTGTGATAAAAAATTTTTCTCAAAAAAGGAGTTTAAAATGAAAATTCTTGTTTCTATTGTTTTACTTTTATATTCTTTTGGCTCATATGCAGAAATGTTTACTGAAGTAAGTAGCACTACTGCAAAGGAATTTAGTGAAATAAGTAAAATTATATATGCTTGTCCTTTTCAAGATAATATAGGGGATCTTAAAATAGAAGTTCCCTGTGGTCAGACACTGACAGATACTATTTATAAGTTTTATGATATTGATACTGGTTTTTTCTGTATTATAAATAACAGAACTTTGACTGTAGATATTACAAATTATTCTCTTCATGAATATGAAATTAAAGAATGTGGACAAGATTTTCAAAATTTACCTACAATAGAATCTTCATCTGATTTAACTGGAAAAGAGTTTGTTCTTCATGAAGGAAACCATTATAATTGGTTTGGAATAATAAGAATACCTACTGAACCTATGGTTATTCGGTATCAAATTTTTTATTATGGAGGAGTATTTTTAAAACAAGATACTTATAATAAATTTTTTACTTATTATATAGAATAACCAGAAAGCCTACAAATCGTAAGATTTGTAGGCTTTATTTTAATGAAAATCCCAAGAAAAATTATCTAATGAAATATAGATTTATTTGGTATAAAGATAGTAAATTTTACTCACTTACATTTTTTTTCTTTTCTCTCTTGATTTATAATTTTAGTAATTTTTTGAATTGAAAATGGGAGATTTATATTATATTTTTTCTGAAGTTTATTAATTATTAAGTCATATAAATAATCACCTTCATAAAATTGTTCAAAATCAGTATCAATGTTTAACTTTTGCATAATATAATATAATTTTTCTCTAATCTTATTGTATTTTCACCTGTTCTCTAAAATATATTCAATAATTTCTCTAATAATTTCATTATTTTCTGTTCTATCATTTTTTTCAATCATATATAATATTATACTATATAAACAAAATATTACATTATTTAAAGTTCAAATTTCTAAAATATCATTAAAAAAATTGATAATAACATTCTTGTATTCCTGATCACAAGATATTTTTTCTACCATTGATTTTATAATTAAACTATTAACCTCTTTATTATTCTTTGTTAATATTTTTCAGTTTAAATTTTTATATTTTTCTGACTTAATTTCTAATATATCTTTTGATATTTCTGGTATGTAGGGAAGTATTCAGTTTATTCATCAGTTGGCTTCTACTTCAACTTTTCATCATATTAAATCTAATATTTCTCTGGTAGAAGATAATCATAATCATGTGCTTCAACCTCCAGAAAATCATTTTTTAAAAATGTCTCATACAATTTTTTCATCTATTCATTTTCAATTATCAGATATTTCTATTTTTGTTTCTTTTTCAGAAACATGAAAAATAATTTTTACTTTTTTAGCTTCTCCATGCTTATAGGCATTTTTAATCATATTATTTAATAAATTATAAATATATGAAAAAGGAAAATTACTTATAATAGGGAAATCTCATTTTGATTCTATTTCTACTTCACAACTTTCATTAACTCCTTCTTTTAAAGGATGAAATAAATTTACTAAATTATTTTCATATGTTCCAACTGAAATGTATCATTGGGATATTTCAATATAATAGTTTAGTATGTATATATTATTTATACTAGCTTTTAATGCCCTAACTAGATTAACCACTCTTTCTTTATCTTCTTCAGTTATTTCTCAATTCTTTTTATTCATAGCAGACCCATAGTAGACTTGATTAAAAATTCAGGTTATATTTACAATGTCATGCCTTAAATCTTCTGAAATTTTAGATTTCCATTCTTTCGGATTTTTTTCAACAAGATATATAATCATATATGAAAATCTTCTTATAGACTCCAGTATATTTTCATCTATATTTCATTTGTATAGTATTTCATTGATACAATTATTAAAATGTTCTATACTTTTGGCTTCTATTCATTTAAAATTTATCGAAAGTTTTTTATCTCCTAAACTATTTTTTATATATAAAAATCAATTTTTTTATAAATTTAAGAGAAGTCAAAATTTTTATTTGACTTTTAAATTTATATTATTATAATCCTTATACTTTTCAGATATCTGAAGAGTATGGTAAAAAATTTTTTCAAAATAAGGAGTTTAAAATGAAAATTTTTACATCTGTTGTTCTTTCGGTCATTTCCTTGTTTTTATCTTTTGGATTATCTGCTTCAGAGCAGAATATTTCAGATGAAGCATTTAGGGAAATTCCTGGAAAAAGTATTATTTGTTCTCTTGATAAAAACCTTTCCTCATGCCATAGTAAAAAATATCTTTTTTTAGATATAGAGACAGGATTTAATTGTAAAATAGTTAATATTGATACTGTATCAAATTACATATTTACTCATAATTATTATGTTTATGGTTGTGAAAAACCTATTACAAAAAAAGATGAACTTGTTACTCAAAAATTGACTAAAAAGACTTTTAAAATTCCTGAATTAGGCTCTGATAGTTTATTTGAAATTAAAAGATCTAACTTTAGAGGTTTAAATTCTATACTTTTATATGAATTTTTTTATTACAATGAATCCTCTCCAAGTGAACTTGATGATTATGAAAAAATTCTTTTTGATGTAGAAGAAAATAACCTCTATGAACAAATTTGATTAAATTTTCTAAAAGCCCGTGCAAAATGCACGGGCTTTGATTTTAAAAAGAGTTGTAATTTATAAAAAAGTCAAAATTTGAAATAAGTCAAAATTTTTATTTGACTTTTAAATTTATATTATTATAATCCTTATACTTTTCAGATATCTGAAGAGTATGGTAAAAAATTTTTTCCAAAAAAGGAGTTTAAAATGAAAATTTTTACATCTGTTGTTCTTTCAATCATTTCTTTGTCTCTATCGTTTGTATTATCTGCTTCAGAGCAGAATATTTCATATGAAGCATTTAGAGATGTTTCTGAAGGAACCATTTGTGTTGATATAGAGAATTCTAATAATCCTTGTTCTGTCAAAGAATGGCATTTCGTAGACATAGAGACAGGAGTTAACTGTATTATATTTGAATACGAAGAAACTTTGGATGGTGGTTTTGTTTATAAAGGATATATTATTAATAGTTGTGAAGTAAATTTTTTTTCAATGGATATAATAATAAATCATCAAAATTTCCCTGAAAAAACCTTTACACTTCCTGAAACAAGTTCTGGTAATTTGTTTGAAATTACTAGAAGCAACCATAAGAGTATGCCTTCATTTTTACAATATCAATTCATTTATAGCAACCAACCTTCTCCAGAAAGGGAAATAGCCTATAAAAACTTCGTTTTTCAGTTATTCCCCTAAACTACCAAAAGCCCGTGCAGAATGCACGGGCTTTAACTTTAAAAAACTAAATTTTTACTTTACAAAGGAAACTATATTTGAAAAAACATTTGGATTTGATATAGCTAAGTTTGATAAAACTTTTCTATTTAACTTAACTCTTTTTTTGTACATATCTGAAATTAATTTGGAATATGTGGTTCCATTTTCTCTTGCCGAACTATTTATCCTAACATTCCATAGTCTCCTAAAATCTCTTTTCTTCTTTTTTCTACCTATATAAGAATTTAATCATGCTTTCATCCAAGCATTTTTTGCTCTAGAAAAAACTCTTGAATTTAATAATCTAAACCCTTTCGTTGACTTTAAAAGCTTCTTGTGTCTCTTTTTTGTCATTGTACCTCTTTTAACTCTAACCATTTTTATAAAATTAAATAATATATTTTGCTAAAATAGACTCTCAAAAATAACTACCACTTTTTAAATTATTATAAAATTCGTTATTTCATAATAAAATTCTAAAATATTCTACAAATAAGGGATTTGTCTTAATATTCTTTTTACTTCACTAGGAGATGCTTGAGATCCATACTTATTAGCCCTTTTAGCTTTTCTATTTTTATTCATAAGCAAGTGTCTTTTACCTGCCTTTTGGAATTTAACTTTTCCTGATCAAGTAACTTTTACTCTTTTTTTTACTCAACTTCTAGTTTTTAGTGACATCTTTAATTATTTTAAATAAATATTTTTTAGTTTTTTATATCTTTTTGAGATATAGGTTTTGGTTTCAACATTGCTACAAATATATTTCAATTCCTTTTTATTTGGGAATCTATCTTGTAATAATCTCCCAAGAGATTTATAAAAGTTTCCATTTTTTCTTGAGCCAAATCTCAATAACAATTTTCTCTTCATCTAAGCATTAAACTTAGTTTGAGAGGATTTCATTGTTCTGCAAATTTAACTGCTTGTTTTATTCTAGTTTGCAAATCGTGTTCTCAAATCTTGAATGTTATCCTTATTGTTTTCAAATCAGGAGATTTTCACTTACTTTTATTTTTTTGGTCTAGCTTCTTTTGTCTGTAGAGATATTTTCAATAATCAAGTATTTTCACTATTGTTAAATCTCAATTTCTTCACATCTCCATGATATCCATTTGCTTTTTTGAAGCTAAATCTCTAGCTTCATTCATACTCATATTACCTAAGTTTTCTCAATCTTCAGTTATAACCTGAACTCTGCTTGCTCTTATTTCATCATTTAATAATCTTTTCTTATTTGACATTAAAATTTTTAAAATTTAAAACCTAAGCCTTTAAAGATTTTAGCATATTAGAGTATTTAGACTTCTTTCTAGAGGCATTATTGGAATGTATAATATTTTTTTTACAAAGCTTGTCAATCATAGATTGCAATCATGAAGAAACGGTTTTTCCCTCTTTGTTTTTTTTATTAAAAAAAATTTCTTTTGCTTTTTTTGAATCATTTTCTTTTATAGCTTTTTCAAAAGATTTTCTACTTTTTGTAAAAAGAGCTTTAAAATGATCATTTCTAGCTTTTTTCTTTTTGCTTTGTCTTAATTGTTTTTTTGCAGATTGTATTATTGGCATAATTTAATAGTTTTAATTTTTATATCCTAGTTTTAAACGAAAGTGATTATATAAAAAATGCTTTTCTAGTCAAAAAAAATTTCTCTATTTTTCACTTTTCAAGATTAATATTTTTTTATATAGTGGTCAAATACTTAAAATTCATAAATTTATATGATGGGTTTTAAGCTTGGGATTCATACTTTTCTTGGATAGTTCTTTGGTGTATTTTGTAGTTTTTCCATAAAAATTATAACCCTTTTTTGTCAGCTTATCTTATAATTCTTTACTTTTATTATTTTTGTTTGTAGTTTTTTTAGTATTTTTTTTGATGATTTTAGTTCTTCTTTATCATCTAGCTTGTATGCACAAAATATTCATCACTTTTTCAAAAGGGGAATAGAATATTCTAAAAGTGTAGGCAGATATGCTACTGACCTACTAACTACAAAATCAAACTGTTCTCTATATTTTTCATCTTTTCATACATCTTCTGCTCTTTTATTTATAGTTTTTATATTTTTTATTCATAAATCTATCACAAACTCATCTATTGCTTTTAGTTTTTTTCATACACTATCTATTCATAAAAAATCTATTTTTTCATTTGTAATTGCCAAAGGAATTAAAGGAAATCATCATCAGGTACCTATATCAGCTATTTTTATCTTTCTATTATCTAGTATTTGCTGTTCCCCAAAATTTATAAATATATTTAGCATTACTGAATCAAGAAAATGTTTCAATATTATTCAGCTTGGTTCTCTTATAGCTGACAAGTTTATCTGAGAGTTTTTCTCTATAAATATTTCTAAAAATCTCCCAAACTTTTCTAGCTCTTCTTTTTTTAGTTTTATATCATTCTCTTCAAATATTTTTTTTATTTGGTCTTTCATATGAATTATAAAGTTTTAATATTTCAAAATCCAAGTTTATTAAAAAAGCAATTTTTTGATAATATTTTTTATTTTATTTATTGCCTATTTTGTTTATAATGAAGTTTAGATATTTATCTAATACTTAATTTCTATTTAATCCCCAAAACATATTTTTTAATACTTTTCATCCATGATAAAAAAAACTATAGCCTTGACTGGAGGCTCTACTGGATGACATGTGTTTCCTCTAGTTTCCCTATATAATCATTTGTCAGATAGTAATAAATATAAATTTTTATGGTTTTGAGAAGAAGGTAGTTTAGAAGAAAAAACAGCAAAGGAACTAAATATAGAATTTTATTGCATAAGTGCCTGAAAACTTAGAAGATATTTTGATTTTAGAAATTTTTATGAACCTTTAAAAAATCTAACTTGAATAATTCAAGCTTTGTTTTATATCAAAAGATACAAAATAGATATAGTTTTTTCAAAATGATGATATGTTTCTTTACCCATTTCCATTTGAGCTAAACTAATGAGAAAGAAACTTTTAATACACGAATCAGATTCTGTATCTGGGATTTCAAATAGTATTGTTTCCAAAATAGCAGACAAAGTATTTTATAGCTTTGATAATAAGAATATAGACGGTTCTAAGCACATACTATCATGACAAATATTAAACCCTGATCTTCTAGATTCAATAGATAGTTTGGATTTAGAAGAAAATCAAAAACAGAAAGTTCTTTTTATTTGATGAAGTCAATGATCGAAAAATATCTTAGAAGGTCTTTTAAAAATTATACCTAGACTTGATTTCCTAGATTTTGAAATAATTCTTTGAAGTAAAAATTCTCATTTAAAACAAGAGTTTTCTAATTTTGAAAATGTTAAAACTTATGAGTTTCTTCATCCTAGAGAATTGTGATTAATATTAAAACTAGCAGATATAGTTATCACTAGAGCAGGTTCTTCTCTCTGGGAACAAAATATTTTTGGTTTGCACTCTATCATAATACCTTTAAAAAATAGTGCTTGAAATCATCAACGGGAAAATGCTAAATATTTTAAAGATAATTTTTGAAGTGATATTATAAGAGATGATGAAAATCTACATATAAAACTAGAAAAAAAACTTATAGACTACAAGGATCTTAGAAAGATTTGACTTAATCTAGAAAAGTTTTATGAACCACTTAATATAATTGAAAACGAAATTAAAGATTAGAATACATTTTTAAAAAATTTTTTAACTTATTTTTTGCTTTATTTGTCACTGCTTTATAGACTTCTTCAGGAGAAAAATATTTTTTTCTCCTTATTTTTTTGACAGTATTTTTTAAGTATGATATCATAAATCAGTGGGATAAAGAGAGGTTTATTATTTCCCTTTAAAATTAAAAAAATTACTATAGAATATCTTTAAAGAAAGTATATTTAGAAATATTTTTCAAAATTCTTGTAGTAACTTTTTAACTTTTGTTTGATAAATTTATATTTTGATGTCTGCTATAGCAGTTATTTTAATGTCTTTTTTCAAGTTTAGTTAAAAAATTTTAATCAATAAAGAATTAAATTTTTCCACAAAATATTTTATATTCCTAACAAAAACAAAAATAAAAATGGAAAAAGTTTTTAATTTTAGTTTGAAAGAGTTTGATAAACTTACTCTTACTGAACTAAATGCTAGTGCAAGTTTTTTAAAAAGAATAGATAGAAAATTTTTAATGACAAACTCTGAGTTTGAGTTGGTATTGAAGGATTTTAAGAAAGATTTTAGAGTTTTGGAAATAGCTGATAGAAGAGTTTTTAATTATGATAATGTTTATATGGATACACCTGATTATTTGTTTTATAAAAATCATCAAGATTGAGTTAATTCTAGGACAAAAATAAGAACTAGATTATACAAAGATTCTGATTTAGCTTTTTTTGAATATAAGCATAAGACAGATGGTATAACTAGAAAATATAGGTATGAGTTTCCCAGTCAAGAACATTGAGTTATGACTAAGGGTAAGAAAAGATTTTTTGAATGAGTTTGGCAGTCTGTTTATGATTGAAAAAAAGCTCCCAAGATAAGCCCTTCTATAAAGACTAAATACAAAAGGATAACTCTTGTTTCCAAGGTTTGAGAAGAAAGGCTTACTATTGATTTTCAAATAAGGATGGAGAATTTGAGGAATCCTAAACAAAGTGAGGTTAATTTAAAGAATTTAGTTATAGTTGAAAGTAAGACTTTGCATGAAGATTGTAAGAGTTTTGAGATTTTGAATAAACATAATATAGAGCAGTCAAAAGCATGTAGTAAATATTCTCTTTGAGTTATTTATTGTGGTATTGCTGAAAAATATGATCATTTCGTGGATACTATGAACAAGATAAAAGAGATTAGACTTGATGTTCTTAAAAATAGAGAAAGAAAGCAAAATATACAATCTTTTTCAAGTGCCAATCAATTCGTGAAAAAGCCAATTAAATCTTCTGATGTTTCAAATATTTTGTAAGATAAAATATAAAAAGGCTCTCTAATTAGAGGGTCTTTTTTTGTGGTTATTCTCATCAAATTCCCATTTTAAAGGATTGTTTATAATGTATTTTCTTGTTTTATTTAATTGATCTTTTGTTCGTATAATTTTATCAAAGAATGATTTTTGCCATTTAAATGTAAAATCATTTAATTGTTTTCTTATGTTTAATGTTATTTGTGATTTTATTCTTTGTATTGTGTTTGATAATTTGTTTTTTGTGTAATGGTTTTGTTGTTGGTAATTTTTTTGTATTGAATTGGGGGATTGTGATGATTGTGGTGAACGTTCCAACCGTGGTGAACGTCCCAACCGTGATGAACGTCCCAACCGTAGGGAACGCAGGCCTGTGTTCTACGGTTGGCATGGTGGATACATTTTTCACGGTGGATACATTTCCCGCATTCCCCATGTTTGAAACATTCCCCACATTGGATATATTTCCGTCATTCCCCACATTCCCAAAATTTACCCCATTTTCAATCACAACAATCAAATGTAAATGATTTGGCATTATAATAAATTCATCAATTTTTATTTCTTCTCTTATATATGGTGTTTTTAAAATCTCTTTTTCAGCAATCTTCCCATATTCGTTTAAAATCATCCTTCAATCAATTATCTCACCAAAATAATTCATTCTATCTTTCGTACATATCGTGACAAAATAATATCAATTACTTGAATAATTATAATCTTTTAATCTCAATTTTTTTCTTTCAGATCAAATATACATTCTATAAAATATAAATACTAAAGCTTATCCAAAAAATCATATACCAATTTTTCATACCTCAAAGCTTTTTCTTCCAAAGTTTTCTCTGAAATAGAAGAAAAATCATGCACCAACTTATTTCTAAGTTTATGCAATTCCCATAATTCCTCTATATCATCAATTATTTTTGGTTTACTTTTAAGTATTTCTCAAAAAGTTCAACTATATCTAAGCTCTCTAAGTATTTTATGATAAAGTTTATCAAAATCTGTAATTCTTTCTTTACTTGAACTAAGTTTTTTTATTTCATAAAAATGACTTTCTAGTTTTAACTTACTTTCTTTTTTTAGCCTTTTTTTTCTGGAAAACTTTAAAATTAAAAATATCGAAAATACCATTAAAACTAAAAAGAAAAACAAAAAGTAATACATAAATTTTTTATTTAATAAGCTAAATTAATTAATAAATTATAATACAGATAACACTTTAATCAATAAATTTTTGTTTTGTTTTTTTGACAAAACAAAACAAGAAAGATATAATAATTTTGTGTAATATACATAAATTAAATATTTTAACCTTTTTTATTATGAAAAAAACAATAAAAAAAGCTTTTACTCTTATAGAGTTGCTTGTAGTTATAACAATTATTTGAATATTAGCTACTGGTGCTACTTCTGTATACACAAGTCAAATACAAAAGGCTAGAGATTCTACTAGGATAAATGATATAAAAGCACTTCAAGGTTCTATAGAGCAATTTTATCAAGATGAATCAGTCTATCCTCAATGATGAGTTGACTGGATAGGTGATTTAACTTCTGTAAAGATTTATATGCCTAATTTAGCAGAAGATCCAAAACATGACCAAACATGTAACGGTTCTAGATGTGGTTATGTATATGATGTATGAGATGATGATAATTGAATAGAACAATGATCTTATGAAATTTCTACTGCTTTTGAAAATTCATGAAATATTTCTAATAAAGCAAATGGAAGTGTAGATAATTGAACTGATGATAATAGATATGAACTATGAGTTGATACTAATGGTAGAGATACTGAAGTAGCTCAAGGTGATGATATATCAACAGGACAGGATTTGGTTAGTACTGATGTCAATACTAAAAAGATAGTTATTAAAAACTCATCAGTTGCTGCTGCTGCTGCTGCTGATGCTGCTGATGCTGCTGCTGATGCTGCTGGTGATGATACTGATGATGATAATTAAGTATGAATATATAGTTTTCAATATATTTTATTAAATTAAAAGCACAATATATAGTAAAATATATTTGAATAAGTGACTCAAAAACATATTATTAAATTTATGAGCTTAATAATATGTTTTTTTAAAATAAAATTTAATAATATTTATTTATACATAACAAAACCCCAAACCCTTGCAAAAAATACAAGACATAATTGATTTAATAGAGAAATCTATAAAAGATGAACCAGATTTACTTTTGACTTGATGAAATATTATAAAAGACTGATTTGATAGCAGAGTAGATGAATACAGAGATATTTTAGATAATTCTAAAAACTGGCTGGCAAACTATCAAAATACACTTATTGAAAAAACAGGTATAAAAAACCTAAAAATAAAATACACAAATATTTCTGGGTATTTTATTGAAATCCCAAAATCTTTTGTTTCAAAAGCACCTGAAGACTTTATACAAAAACAAACACTTGTTAATGCTTCCAGATATGTTACCCAAGATCTAATAAACTTTGAAAAGAAATTTTTAGAAGCTTCATCATATCTTAACTCCAGAGAATACGAACTATTTCAAGAAATTAGAGCTGAAATCCTTGAAGGTTATAGCGAAATAAAAAATCTATCAAAAAAAACATCTTTTATAGATTTTGAAGTTTCTCTTTCAAACCTAGCATATTTTTCTGACTACAATAAACCAAAAATTACCAAAGACTACAAACTAGATATAAAAAATGCTAGACATCCTGTAGTTGAACAAACGGAAAAGGATTTTGTATCAAACGATCTAGAATTAACAAAAGATAATTTCGTCAATATAATCACTTGACCAAATATGTGATGAAAATCTACCTTTTTAAGACAAAATGCTCTTATCATACTTATGGCACATTTAGGTAGTTACATTCCTGCTTCTAGCTGAACTATACCTATAACAGACAGAATCTTTTCTAGGATTTGAGCTAGTGATAATCTATATTTTGGTCAATCCACATTTATGCTTGAAATGCAGGAGGTAGCTAATATAATAAACAATTCAAGCTCTAATTCTTTTGTGATAATAGATGAAGTAGGTAGAGGTACTTCCACATTTGATGGAATGAGTCTAGCTTGGGGTATATTAAAAGAAAATCATGATAAAATAAAAGCTAAAACTCTTTTTGCTACTCATTATCATGAACTTATAGATGAATCAAAAAGTCTTCACGGAGTTAAAAATTTCTCTGTATCTGTTTGAGAAAACAATTGAGAATTGGTATTTTTGAGGAAAATAATACCATGAGGAATAAAGAAATCTTTTGGTCTTGAAGTTGCTAAACTAGCTTGAATTAACTCATCAATAATAGATGAAGCTAAAAAAATGCTTAAAATTTTGGAAAAAAATAGTTTCTCCAACTCCCAACTTTCCATGGATTTGTTTTTAAACCCTAAAAATGAAAATAGAGGCCTAAAAGATGATAATTTAGAAGTAAAAAAAGTATCACAAGTAGAAGAAAAATTGAAAAAAACAGATATAAATAGTCTTACTCCTTTGGAGGCTTTGAATTTTCTTAGTGAAGTTAAAGGAAGCTTGGAAGATTAGAATTTGATGAAAAATTTTTTAAGAAATGAATAGACCTTATCCCCAACCCAATCGGACCTCACCCCCAGCCCCTCTCCTTTGGAGGAGAGGGGAGTAGAACAGAAGGAATAGAATAGAAATTACTATTATAAGGGAGTAAAATAGATTTTATTACAATTTACCCTAAATTTAGTATATACCTTCAACAGATGGCTTTAGCCATTTGCCCATTGATAATTTTTGATTAGTCCTCACCCTAACCCAAGAAAAACCTCACCCTAATCCTCTCCGTACAGCCCTCACCCCCCAACCTCTCTCCTTTGGAGGAGAAGAGAGTAGAACAGACTTCACCTTAACTCTCTCCTTAAATTATACCTTATAAAAAATTATGAAAGAAAAATTAGAAATTAACTCTTGAATGCTAAAAGAAAAAGAACTACTTGAAAAACTAAGTTTAGAGATTTCAAAGGATTTTTCTTTGTCTGAAAAGCTTGCTAAAAGACTTATATACAAAACTCATTTATCTTTAGAAGAGCTTAAAAGTGAGATATCTTTGGATGAGTCTGAAAATAAAGAAGCTATTGATAATTGATTAGATGAAGATAGCCTAAACAGGCTTATTTTAGTTTTGGAAGGAGCTAGAAAGTTAATAGAAGAAGCTAGTAAAAATGAAATAAACGAGCTAAAAGAGATTTTAGAAGCTACACAAATTTCTGCTACATGAAATGATAGTGAAATAATAAAAAAAATACTTCCAGAAAAAATACTTAATAAAGCAAAAAATCCAAGTAATGTATCTGAACATATTATGGGTATGAGTTTAGGTATTTTGAATACCACTATTGTTATTACAGAGCTTTTATATGATTTAGGGAAGGGAATAATAAAAACCGTTCCAGATCTTATATCTATATTGAAATGAGAAGCCGAAATTGAAAGTTTTAAAAGGGTTTAATCTTCTATTTCCTTTAAATACTTCTTTGCCAACTCTCATATTTCAGCTGAATCTAGTTCTACTGTCCTTTTAAAGAGAATAGAAGCTCTTATCTTATCAAAAGATTTTCTGTCTTTTTCATATTTTATTTTGGATATCCTTCATAAGTTCAACATAACAAGAGCATTTGTGGAGTTTATCTCTTTTGCTTTTTCAAGCAATATTTCAGCTTCATCCAGTCTTCCTTTTTCTATCTGTAACCATGCTTTAAATCAATAAAAATCCTCTTTTTCTGGATATAGCTCTAGTCATTTATCAGTTAAAAGTATTGCTTTTTCTATATTTCAATTTACTACATTATAATAAGTGGCAAGTATTAAATCATTAAAATCAGGTTTTTCTTTCAAGGCTATAAGTTTATCAAAAGTATCAATTATTTTTCCTTTTTGTTCAAGTATTAGATAATTATATAACTGAAGTCTATATATATTTTCTACATTTTTATAATTCTGTTCCAAGGCTAGGTTTAGAAATATATTGCTTTTTATATAATCATTGTTTTTCTGTGATATTACACCTATCATATAATAAACATCAGGGCTTTTACTATCAATTCTAGCATATTCTAAAAGATATTTATTTGATTCTCCAAGTCTGTTTAGTTCAAAATAACTTTGAGCAATTATTTTTAAAACTACTTTGTAGCTCTTTTTTTCTTCAAGCATTTTTTTTGCTAAAACTATAGCTATGGGGTAGTTTTGGTTTTCAAAAAAAGCACCTATTATATAAGTATCTTTATAATAAGGTTCATCAAGTTTTAAGTTATTATAGTTATTTATAGCTTCTCTTATATTTTCAAGATTTTGATTTTCTGCAGAATAATCTTTATTTTTGAAATAATCATCAAAATTAATTTTACAATTATAAAAGCTATCTAAACACTCCAAAGAATTTAGATAATAAAATTCTTCATCTTTTTCTAATCATATATCTTTTATAGCTTGTTTTAATTCTGCTATTTTAGCTAAACTTCAAGAATTTGATGTTCAACTTGAAGTTTTTTCAAAATCTATTGATTCTATTTCCTGTTTGTATAAAAAACTTAAGGCTATTTTTTCCTTATAATCATTATTATCAGTTATTTTTGAATAGTATCTATGTGCTAGCTTGAAATTTTTCATTAAAAAATAAGTTTCAGCTATTTTACCAAGAATTTTTGGATTGTTTGGAGTTTTTTTGTTTGCTTTTGTGAATTTTTGTAAAGCAAATATATAATCATCATTTTTCAAATGTATATCACCTCTTATTACAAGTCATTTTGATATTATTTCTTTTTTAAAATCATCTATTGATTTTCAATTTTCTTTTTTTTCTTCTTTTTTTATTTCAACCTCTTTTTCTATTTCTACAATTTGATTAATGTCTATTAACTCTCCTTTTTTTGAGTCATAAATTTTTTTAAATATTATAGATGATAAGGTTACTGTGATAATTATAAGTATTAATATATATATTTTGTTTCTCATTTTTTGATTTTTACTAAAAATTTAAGTTTTTTATTGATATTTTACAAAATTAAAGGAATAAAGTCTTCTTATTTCTTATTCTAGTATTATATAATAATAAAGAGTCAAAGAATTTTGTTAAAGTTCAAAAGGCTAAAGCCCTCTGTTAAAGATAACTAAAGATATTAGCAAGTAGAGTTAAGCATATTCTTCAAATTATTACATTATAATTTATGATCAAACTTAATATTCAACAGATGGCTTTAGCCTTCTGTTACATTTAATATTAGGTTATTAAATAACAAAGTAATAAAACAGTCTTTTTAAAATAAAATAACTAATATTCTCTTATTCTTCTATAACTCATGAGATACCATTTATGTTAAATGTTTTTTTGCTGGCTTTGTATTTTATTTCCACTTCTATCTTTTTATCGTTTGAATCTGGCTTATCTAATATTAAATCTTTTCATTCTATTATTATACTTCAAGTAGAAGTTAAACCAGTACCACTATTTTTAAAAGAAATTTCGTAGTTTGCCTCGGGTATAGTATCGTATAATGGATAGTTTTTTTTCGTACTTCAATTATAATAATATGTTTTTATTATCCCACTGCCTGAATTGCTAAAATCTATTTGCCACTTGTTTCATATTATTACATTGCTTCCATCTTTAATCTCTCTTCATATTAAAGCATTATTTTTAATAGTTTCTATATTTGTTTTTATTTCATAAAAAAATCAGTCTAGCCTTTGTTTATCTCATATAGAATTGAAATTTAGATTTGTTACTCATATGGCTAGTATTCACATCAATGCTATAACAACCATTATTTCTAGTAAGGTAAAAGCTCACTTCCTTTTGTTTTTTATAGCCTTTAATTTGTTTAAGTAAACTTTTGTCATAAATAATTTTTTGTAAAAAAATATTTTTTTGTTAATATAGGAATCAATTACAAATTATATATTATTTGTTATACTCCACAAATTTTATTTCACTAAATATTCCCTTATGAAATTACTAAAAATACTTTTCTTCTTTTTATTGATTTTATCTTTTAGTTATGCTTTTGCTCTTCTTGCTCCTTCCAATATTGTTTTAGATAAAGCTTATGAAGACAGATTAGAAATTTCTTGGGCCCCTTCTGTTTGAGCAGAAATTTATGCTGTATCTTATGGTAAGACTTCTGCTGAAGGCTGAACTTATGAAAATGAGCTTGAAATAGTAGTAAATGAAGATGCTAAAGCTGTAATTGAAAATTTAGAAGTTTGAACTGAATATTTTATAGCAGTTAAGTCTTATGATTCTTTGGGTAATGAATCTGAATATTCTAAAGAAGTTTCTTTTTCTACCTTATGACAACTTCAAGATCTCAAAATAGATTCTGCTGAAATGATTTCGGCTAATCTTTTAAAACTTTCCTTCAATTTAAATTTAAAAAAAGATGTAACTTGAGTTTCTGTAAATGTTGTTAGTTTGGAGGATAGTTTAGAAGATATTGAAGTAAATAAATATGAAACTAACTCTAATAACCTTGAACTAACTCTAAATGGTGATTTGAAAAAGAAATCCAAATATTCTGCTACAGTTGTAACTCTAGAGTGAGAAAACTGAGAAAAAATAAAAGCTTGAGTTGATGGTGTTATAGAGTTTGAAGTTCCAGAAGTCTTTAAGGAAATAGAAAATGAAGACTTACAAGCAGCATGAATTTCTGATGAAAATAATGAATTAGAAGATTTAGAAAATGAGGTTTCTCCTAAAGAGGAAATAGAGGTTTCAAATAATGATATGAATGAGCAAATATTAAATAGTGGTGATGAAATAAAAGAAGATAAGGTTATAGTTGAAACTGTAGCTAAAAAGAAAGAAAGTCTTCCAAATACTTGACCGACTGAAACTTTTCTATTTTTTGTTTTAGCTTTTATAGTATGATCACTACTTTTTGTTTTTAAAAGAGAGAGAAATTCATAAAAATTACCTAAAAAATCTTTATTTTTAGCATTAGAAAGTAATTTTTCAACCTATTTTTAATATCAATCAAAACTAAAAGCATCCTTTGTGTAGAACTGGGAGCTTTTTTAAAAAGAGAAATTTCTTACAAGATAAAAGAGCTTTAGCTCTCTGTTTACGAGAAATAAAATTCAAAAGGCTAAAGCCTTCTGTTGACGAAAAGTAAAAACCAAAGAACTAAACTCTGTCTACTAAAAGCCAAAAGGCTAAAGCCTTCTGTTGACAAGAAATAAAATTCAAAAGAGCTTCCTATATAGGAAGCTCTTATATTACTATTTTTCTATCCAAAGGGATAATCATTCATATTATAGTTGCATTTTTTATATCTATTAATTTATTGTATAAACCTATTTTACTTTTATATTCCTCCATTAAACCTGCTATATCATAACTTTTCTCTACTATTAGGTTTTTTAAATATATAAAGTTTCATTTTTTACTGAGTTTTTGATGTCTTTCTGAAACTTTGAATATAAAATTTAGCTCATGGTGTATAAGTTTTTCTATATGTAATAGTTCCACAAAATCATTATCTAGGTTATCTATATTTTTTTGTATATAAAATTTATAAAGTTCTTTTTTTCTTTGTCTCAATACCTCTTCAAATATTTCTTCATGCTTGGAAAATATATTTTTTGTACTTTCAAATATAGCAGGTATCATATTTGTTCTGGAATTAAATGTCCTTCTTATATTTAATTCCAATTTATTTATACCTTTTCTTATGACAAAAAGTCTCCATATGAAGATTATAAAAACTACTATTATAGATATTATAATATATTGCATATTTTATATTTAGCTTTAATTTGTGTAAATTATATCATACTAAACTTTTATACACAAAAATATAGTTGTTTTTATCTTTCTTTGATTTATTCTTTCCATGATATAGCATCAACAGGACATGCGGCAATAGCATTGTCTATATCTTCTTCATTATAACTATTACATTCTATTACTTCTGATTTTCCTTCATCATTAAGATCAAAAGCTTCTCCAGCAATAGCTACACAAGCAGAGCAACCTATGCAAGTTTCATTTACATGAGGAGCTTTTATTCAAGCTTTTCTTAATTTTTCTCTTTGTTCATCTGTTAAGATTGCCATATTTTTATATTAACTTTTTAAATTTTATATTATAATTTTCTTAGTTCTTTTTCAAGTAACTAAAATCAACCCTTCAAGATATTATATATGATGAAGTAAAAATCAAATTTTTTATAAACAGGTTTTTTTATGTTTTTTGTACAAAAACTTTATACATTTTTCATCAATAAATTGGATAAAGAAGTATTTTTCATTATAATTTTAGCTATTAAAAAGGTCTTATTTTTCCTTTTAAATAGGCAACCAAGATTAATTGACTATTTTTTATTTGACTCATAATATATTTTTAATATAATACCCAGTGTGTTAGAGATACTGACACTTTTCAAATCGGGTGTCATGATGATGTCCTTTGGTTTACCAAACTTTAAGTTTTTTTAGGTCCGTTTGGTAAATCATAAAGTAAGTTCCAGGTAATGTACGGCCTGGGCACTCTACTCTCTCTTCTCCGAATGCAATTAGCATGACCTCCACATAGGAGATCTGATTGCTCCCACCCACGTACAAAAATACGGGAATAAGGACTGCTAATGACGGTATGATATGCTTCACTCGGTAATGTGTTGCATCTCAATATTATCTGAAGCTTTCCTAAAGTTTGGTTAAGAGAGATAAGGAGTGTTAAAATATAAAACTGTGATAAAATCACAGTTTTTTTTGTAAGAATTTAAATAACAAACTAAAATAGCTTATATCATTTAAAAATTATTTATTTTATTAATTTTTGAAATTATATTAATCTATTTTTGAAATTATATTAATCTATTTTTGTATTATTTTTATGTTTTTTGTACAAAAACTTTATACATTTTTCATCAATAAATTGGATAAAGAAGTATTTTTCATTATAATTTTAGCTATTAAAAAGGTCTTATTTTTCCTTTTAAATAGGCAACCAAGATTAATTGACTATTTTTTATTTGACTCATAATATATTTTTAATATAATACCCAGTGTGTTAGAGATACTGACACATCAAAAAGGTTCTTCTTACTACATGAATTTAAATGGATGATGTTTGTTCCTGAATAATTGTTTTTAGATTAACTAGGGATCTCCGTTCCCTTTTTTAATCAATTAATTAAAGCATTTATTCTTTGAGAAATACATACTTAAGGGGTTAAAGTTATAAACCCTATCATCCGACTGTCCCTTACTCTTTTGTGCATAGTTTTAGAAACTATCCTTAAAGTTCAGTTATGTACTGAGTTTTAAGTGATGCAACTAGCGATTTTTTCCTCAATTAGCGTCGTTAGAGGAATAGTTGTTTCAGTATAGTCTGGAATAAAATTGATAAAGAACTTCGTTTATAAGTATTGTAAGATTGCTGGTGTTACAATACTTGAAGTAAATCAATCAAAGTTCAGCAAGAGAGAAGGGAAGTGGCAGTAAGATATTAAAGCTGGAATAATCCAGCTTTTTTGTTTTTGTAAAAATTAGTGTAATTAATATAATGTTACTATTATTAAATTAATTAGAGGCTGAAAAATTAACTTTCTGCAGAAAAATAATTTTTTATATATTTTAAAAATGCTAAAAAATTCCAAAGATATATTGTTTTTTGATACAGAAACTACTGGTATTTTAAAAGATCAAAAAGGTAAAGTAATCTCAAATTGAGATTTGATTCAGCTTGCTTATAGAAAATATCAAAAAGATAAAAAAATAGATGAAAATTATTTTTTTAATACAGATACTAGAATACAAGTTTTTTCTATGGCTGTTCATGGTATATATAAAAAATTGCTCTTTGAAAAATCTGGTTGAAAATATTTAGATAATGATATTAAAAATAAATTTAGCAAAGATTTTTCAGATAGCATTATTATAGCTCACAATATCAAATTTGATACTGATGTTTTAGAAAAATCCTGAATTTCTTTTTCTTCTATTATGATAGATACTCTTAAGATATCAAAGATAATGCATAGTGAATGAGTTTTAAAATCAGAGTCATGAGAAGAACCAGAATATTTTACTTTGCAATATTTGAGATATTTTTTTGAAATATATGAAATACTTGATGAAAAATGAGAACTCCAAAAAGTTAATGCTCACGATGCTTTTTGAGATGTAGTTGTTTTAGAACAGATTTTTTATAAAATGTTTTTTATCATAAAAGAATTACTCAATTTGAGTGATGATGAAATTCTTGATAAGATGATTGAAATGACGAAAAAACAATTTATTTGTATGAAGACTATTAAGATATGAAAATATAGATGAAAAACTTTTGAAGAGATACTAAATATAGATAAGAGTTATTTGAAATGGATTTTAAAATCTGATTTTACAGAAGATATAAAGTATACCTGCAGAGTAATTTTATGAGAAATAGAAGATAGTAAATTTTTTAGTTAGGGAGAAAATTTATTTATTTTATATAATTTATTATGTGATTTGCTTATACAAAAAAATCTTCTTTTAGTTTTTTTGAGACTTTAGATGAGCTTTCTATAGCTTTTTGAGAAGAAGGTTTTTGACTAGTTTCAAATATAGATGTATCTGAAAAAATAAGAAAAAAGGGGATAGAGAATTTTTGAGAATATAGGATACTTGGTTTTTGTAAACCAGAAATTGCTTATAAATACTTGTCTGAAGATATGGATTTAGGAGTTTTTTTGCCCTGTTCAGTGATAGTTTATGAGAAAGAGGATGATGTTTATATTAGTACTTGATTGCCAGAGGATATAATCTGAAAACTTGTTTCAAATCCTAATTTAGAGGATTTAGATAGAGATATCTCTAATACTATAAGAAAAATAATTGATAGTGTTTAAAAAACTTAATTAAAAAACAATTGCTAGTTTCATTTCTAGCAATTGTTTTTTATGTTTTTATGAAACTTTCTTTTGATTTCTTTCATAGAATTTTTCAATAAGTTTTTGTTTATCTTCTTCCGTCATGGTTCAATGTTCTATGGCTTTATCGGCATATTTACAAAATTTAAGCAATCATAATTCTTACTTTTTAATCTCAAATTTTTCTTCTATATCTTTTTACTTATATTTTCTATCTTTAAAATCAATATAATAGTATCCATTAAAATTGAAATACATAGTAAAATATATTTTTGTTTTTTCACTTTCTTTACTATTAGGATAAAATAAAGAGAGATATACTTCATGATTATTATTTTCAATATAATGTCCAGAAAATGTTTCGTCCCAATGTTCTTGGTTGGTAGATGACATTAAAAGGACTCCTCCTTTTTCTTTAGATTGTCCAAAATTATAATCTTCAATGTTTTTAAATATTTTCTCAGGGAAAACTAAAAAATCCTCTCTTGAAACTTCAAAAGTTGTACCAGGATTAATTTCAAAACAATCTCACAAAATTTTTACTTTTTTTTCAAAACTTAAAGGCATTTGAGAGCAAGGAAATATTTTTATTTTCACATCATCTAATGGAGATTTACTAAATAAAGCAAGTCTGTTTAGAGAGGTCCTATTGTCAACAATTTCTAGTTTATTCAAGTAAGTATATTCTTCTTCAGATGATTTATATCTTGTAAAATTATTTATTAATTCAGTATTTGCAAAAAAACCAACATTGTTAAAAAAAAATTCTAATATTTTACTATTTAAAATAATTGTTTCTTGATTTTCATCAATAATTTCTTTCTCAAAATTTGAGCAACCTGTTAGTAAAAAAAATACTCCAAGAAATATAATTAATATTTTCTCCATAACATGAAATTAAAATTAAAAGATTATAAATTAATATTTAAACAACAGTGTGAACTTCAAGCTCCATATAATTATATAAAAAGAGTAACTGTTCCTTACTCTTATTTATTAGAAAAATCATTTACCTAAGTCTTTTTAAACTTAGCTCATTTCCTTTATAGCATCTTCATTTGTATCTACTGTTGGAACAATAGTAGTAATTCATACTAGTTCCAAAACATCTTTTACTCATTCATCACAATTAGATATATACATTTTACTATCAGAATCTTCTACATTTGAATATATATCTGCTATATATCATATAGATTTTGAGTTAAGATATTTTAATCCACTAAGATCTAAAAGAATTTTTTTTGAGTTAAAATCTCATATCTCTTTATATATACCGTTAAAAGTTTTATCGGCATTTGTTTCATCTAGTTCTCCTGAAATATTGAATATTAATATTCAGTTTTCTTCTTTTTTATTTACTTCTATTAGAGTTTCCATAAGATTAGTTTTAATTAATAAAAAATATTTTTACATAACAATTGTATAATACTTTTTTATTATTTGCAAAAAAAATCACATTAATTTTTAAATTAACTTATTTTGAAGTTAAAATATAGTCTAAAAGAAATCAAAAATATTAGTTTTTCTCTGAAAAAATGAGATATAATTTTTTTTTATGGAGATCTTGGAGCTTGAAAAACTACTATGATTAAATATATATTAAACAATATATTATCAGTTAAAGGTGTTGTTAGTTCTCCCACTTATACTTATTATAATAAATATTTTTGAATTTTAGATTTAGAAAAAATAGATATATTTCATTTTGATTTATATAAACTTAGTAACTATGGGGAGTTTTTCTCTATTTGAGCTGAAGACATCTTGGATAATAATAATTGAATTATTTTGATAGAGTGGCCAGAGCTTATAAAAGACCATTATACTCCAGATTTGTCTGTAAGTTTATTTAGGACAAATATTCTAGAACAGAGAGAAATTGAAATTCGCAGGTTTTCTTAGAGTGAGATATATTTTTATTCTTCTATACTTTTTATTACATCTCTAAATCTAAAATATTCGGTTACTCTAAGGCCTGTAAATCTTCATATAACAAAAGCAATAGGTGTTAGAAATATTATAATTTCTGGATATGAAAGTATAAATGTTTTTATTATACCAAGACTGAAAAACATATATGCCAGTATTGAGAAAATTATTGTATTTATTATAGTATCTCTGTATTCAAATAAATCTTTTGATACTATTAGGTTCATAACTTTCTCAGATATAACTATAAAAAATATTATAAACATAATATCGTTTATACTTAAGCTTAGCATATTATTTCTTATAAGTATATTTATAGTTATTATTATAATTATTATGTTTATAATTGTCACCAAAACTATTCTTGGGGAATAATGTAGTTTGTATTTAGATATTAGTTTTGATATAAGCAAGTTTGTAAATAAAAATGTTGAGGTTATTATCATTGTTGGAACGAAAGACAGCTTTATAAAAAGTAATGTTAGAAGTGTAGGTATTATCAATCAAGTTGTACTTAATCATATTAAATGTTTAAACACTATTACTCATACTAGTAAAAAGGGAATAATAAGTATGATGTATATATCAACTGTTGAGAATCAATTGTTTGATAGATTATTTATAAACTTAGATACAAATAAAAAAGGGTTTATTTCTTCTTTTGAGTTTATTTCTACATATTCATAATTATTTTTTGACATTTCTTTCTTTAAAAGCTTTATATCTAGTGCTTGTTTTAAAATTTCATATTTAGAAGATTCGTCTATCAATAGTGTATTTTCTATAAAGCTTTTATTTGATATGAAGTTTCAAATATATGTTTTAAGTATATTTATATTAAAAGGGGATATTATTACTATTTTTAAACTTTTTTCGTATTTTTCATAGCTTATTTTTGATAATATATCAAAAATAAATTCTTTGTTTCCCCATATTATTATGTATCATGATTCATCTATTTTTCCTGATATTTTCTCTAATATTCTTATTTTTTCTATATCTTTTGTTTTTATCAAAATGGGTTCTATATAGACTCAAGAATCTTTGGAATTAGCTATAAACGTGTCTATTTTTTCTCATAGATATTCATCAAAAATCCCAGTTATTTTTTTATCATAGACAAATATATTTATCTTTTTGTTTGTTATTAGTTCCTTGTTTTTTAGATATAGTTTATATATACTTAAATCTATAGTATAATCTCATGACTTTTTAAACTCTTTTTTAAATATTGATCATATTTGAGTATTTTCTCATTCCATATTCCATTCAAACAATATATTTGAATTATTTTGTTCTTTCAAGTCATATTCAATTTGCCTTAAATCTATACTAAATATTTCATTTATGTGTATATTTTTCTTGTATTTTATATTTTCTATTCACTGTGTGTTAGCACTAAGTAGATTTATTGATATAGTGTATAAAAAGACGACTAGTATTAATTTTATTTTCATTTTTATTTGGTTAATATTCTTTATTTTATATTTGTTTTAAAATTAAATTTTTAAACAACAAAGTATGTAATAACTCCTCAAACTATACAGATAAGTGAAATCATATAAAACATAAGTTTTGCTAAATAATTACTAGAGCTAATTTTTATGTATAGGGCTTTTACCATAGTATTCATAATAACTGCTATTGTTATGGTTATCACTCAAACAGAGGCAAGTATTTTTCAGTCTGGAACAAGTTGTGAAACTTTTATATATATAGCATCAACATCTGCAAAACCAGATATAAAAGAAATTACATATAGAGTCATATTTTCTCATACCCATGAGATTTTTTCACTTATATAGTCTTGAAAATAAATAGCCATATTCATAAGTACAGAAATCATAACATAAAAAAGTCCAAACTTTATAGCAGGTATAATCTCAAAAGGACTAGATAGTTTTATTTCTGCTTTATTATCACTTGATTTTTTCTTTTCATATGAATATTTTTTGAAAAAATAAAAAGCTAGAATTGCTGAAAAAATAGACATAGAAAGGGGAATGTAAAATATATTTACTCAAAGGCTAAGCCCTCCAATAACAAATATTCCCAAGATAACTCTAAGCATCATAGTGGCTATACCTATAAGTATTCAGCAAGCAAATATAAAAGATATAGTTTTGTTTTCTTTTGTTTTTTGGGCTTGTTTTTCTTGTGAGGCAAGAGATATAGTTACAGCTGTAGAGCTGGAAAGTGCTCAAAGAAATGCTGAGATAGGAATTCAGCCTTTTGCTCAAATAAATTTTGATAAGAAGTATCAAACAAATCAAATTCAAGATATAAATAGCACAAAGAGCCATACTTTAAATAAATTAATGTCTGAAAGTATTGCGTATAAAAGTCATGACTCGTTGAGTTCAAACTTAGTTCATATAAATAATTCTGATACTGCTTTGTTTGGAATTACAGGTAAAATAGCCCCCGAAAAAACTAGAAGTTGTAGTGAAGCTAACCATTCTTTTATATTCAAGGAACTGGCAAATTTGTTTATACTTGCTTTAAATGTATTAACTCAAGCTATTATTATGGTTAAAATTATGGCAATTACTTCAAATCAAAATCAAATAAGTACTCAAATTAAAAAAACCAGTAATGCTCATAGTTCTGCAGTTATTCAATATCTGTTTAGTTTAAAGGCTCATGAAATATGAGAAATAGATATAAGTACTAAAACGGATATAAATGAAATTGGTACGATGTAGGAGGATTCAATAAAAAGAGTAGAGATAGTTCAAAGTATAGATAAAAATATACTTGTTCTAATTCATAAAAATTCTAAGTTTTCTTTTTCTTGATTTAGATATATTTCTTTTTGAAGTCATATAAAAGCTCAAAGAAAAAGAGCTAGTAAAATTTGAGTTATGATTGTATTTATATCCATGGTTTTTAGATTTATTTATAAATTTTAAAATAACATTATTTTTAATATCCTATTTCCAATAGCAATCTAAGTAACATATATTCAAATAAATCCTCATATTTATCATTTTTCATTTTATTAGATATATCTCCAATTTTCTCAGATATTTTTTCTAGTTTATTTTTATCGAGATTTTTTATTTTTGAATCAAATTTTTCTATAAAATCTATCCATTTTTCCTCTTTCTCAATTTTTTTATATAATTCTTGTAGTCTATTTTTAATTTTATTTGTAAATTTATTTTCAATTTTAATATTAACCTTTTTTGATTCAGTGCTTCAAATCTTTGTCTTTCATAAACATTCAGCATAATATATACTTTGTTTTTCAATTCATTTCCTACATTCATAGAAAGAAAAATTATAACTCTCTATCAGATAGTCATAATCATTAAATAGTTCAATTGAATCCGAAGAAATTATTTCATTAGTTTTTTCTTTATCTAAAATAAAAAAAATTATTCTACCAAATGGTTCTATATCTTCATCTAGAGGGTTTATTTTGAGAGAAAGTTCTGATATAAAATTTCAAGTCTTTTTTAAATCAATTTCTCAATAAAAAATAAGTTTTCCTAAATCTTCGTCATAATATAGTTTATCTTTTTTTACTATAAAATTATCTATATCAGTATTAACATTCTCTATATTATTTTCATATTTAAAAAAGTATTTTAAAATATCATCTTTTGTATAGTTAGTTTTTGTGAAAAATTTTCATACTTCTCAATTTCATTGCCATCATCATCACATAGATATTCAATTATCAGTTGCATGTATATATCAAACCATCCTTTCTTCAAAAAATATATGATAACTAGACTTTGCAGAACTTCATTCATTATATTTAAAACTATATTTAGTGTTCTCTAATTCCTTCATAACTTGATTTATAGTATCAACCCATTCTTTTGAATTATATGAAAAAGTTAAAGAATAACTTAGAAAAAAAGTAAAAATGATACAAAAAATTTTTTTCATAGTGTGTTTTTTAAAAAATATTATTTTTTGGATTTTTTAGAACAGTTTTCTAGTTTGGGTCTGTTGCGTTTTGACTTTAAAAAGAGTTTTAATTAAGAAAAGTACTAAATAGATGAAAGATTTATAAAATTCATCTATTTTTTGTTAAATTATAGCCATTTTTATATATAATTTAGGATTTTAGACGCAATCCACCTAAGGAAACTAATCTAAACTATTGGGACTTCCTCTAAAACAACTAATCTTTTGAGATTAAAAGATATAGCTTCCATAAATGCAGTAAACTGATTTTTTACTACAGACTTATACCTCACTCTATGATTCATTTTTGAAAATACTCTCTCATAAGGAGATCTAAGTTTAGAATAAAACTTATCTTTATCCTTGTTCTTATCTTTCATATTATTTTTCTTTATTGCACATAGATGTAATCACTTCTTTTTTGTTGATATTACAGCCGGTCAAATACAATATCACTTATCAGCATATACTGCTCATGAACTTGGTAATACATGCTTCATTCACTTTGCATCTGTTACATTAGCTTGAGTTATAGCTATCTTGTTTATCATTCAAGATTGCATATCAACACTAGCATGTTTTTTATAACCATACCAAAATTTATTTTTTCACTTAGATCAAATTTTAGCTTCCTTATCATTAGCAACTTTTGGAAGAGTTTCATTATTCATTTTTTCATATCATTCTTTTATTCATTTATCTCTTTCTTCCCATAAATTAGCTTTAGTAACTAAATGAGAAGCATCTACAAATGTAAACACTTCACTCATATAACCCTTATTTGATAATTGATTTTTTAAATCTTCAAATATCTTTGATAGTTCATTTGTTCATATCTTTTTTCTTGCTCTTGTGAATATACTATGATCTGGAGTTTTATCTGTTAATTTAAATCAGCAAAACCATTTACCAGCTAAATTTTCTGCAAGATATTTCTCTAACTCTCTATCTGATAGATCTTCCATAAACTGGATTAGTAAACATAGAAATAATTTTTTTACTCAATATCATACATGAGTTTTTCATAGATCTATATTTTTTAGTATTTTATTTACTCAATCAAAGTTCCACAATTTCTTAAATTTACGATATTGATGATTTTCTGGAATTAGCTCGTTTAGGATAACAAAACTTATTTGATTTGATTCTCACATAGGTATTTTCTTAGAATATAATTACTATCTAATTATATCTCTTTTTTCTCTTTTTAATAGTCAAAGTTTAATTTACAACAGGCTCAGTTTACTCTGTATAAATGTGATTATATTCTTTGAGCTAGCTTTTAGCAAATTTTTGTCTAAATTTTTATTCAAAAATTGGGGGGGATAGATTTTAAAACACATATCTTTTTTCAAAAATAAATATTTTTTATTTAAATTTAAAATTCATCCAAACAAATAAAACATTTTTCATCAAGGCTTTTAAATAGTTTATAAAAAAAGTCTCTAACTTCTTTTTCTTCTCTAAAAAATCCATCTTTTTCTTTTTGTAGTTTATACAATAAATCCAGTTTTGGATATTTTTTAAGCATAACTTTATAATCTTTTTTTGTATACAAAAGACCTGAAGCAAAACAGGAAGTTATTTTATTCATATCTATATTTTCTTTTATAAGAGCTACAAATTCGCTATAAATTTTTTTGTAATTTTTTACTGGAAGAAGTGGTAAAAACCTTAATCAAACTTTATATCATAAACCAAGCAATTTATTTATTGCTTTTATTCTATCTTTTAAACTAGAAGTTCAAAACTCATAACTTTCTATTAGGTTTTGTGGATTTAAAGAAAAAGCAAATTCAGTATTTTTTGGTACAAATCATAGGTCTAATATATCTTTAATATTAGAAGACTTTGTTCTGACTTCCATCATTGAGTTATCAAATTTTTCAAAAAATTCCACGAAATTTTCTAGAAATCTAGTGATAGAATTGGCTCATATTATATCAGAATAATCTCATGAATAAAACCAAATTTTATTTTTGTATCCTTTATATGTTTTTAATCTCAATTCATAATCATTATCCAAATATTCATTTTTTCATTTATTATTCAAGTTAGATATAGAGTTTATTTTTTTCTCTATTTGACTTTTAATCTCATCATAATTTAGAAAATAAATAGGGATATCGTTTTTAAATGCTCATTTTAAATAGCAATAAGAACAGTTGAATACACAATTTAGGCTAGTTTTTAGGAAATATGAATTTATGTTATTATGCCCATAATTTTTTGGTGCTTCCAATATAGAATCTGTTTTTATTTTAGCTAAAACAAATGATCATTTATTTGAATTTTTTGGTAGAGTTTTGCTAAAAATATTTTTGTAATTATCTATAAATATAATATTAGCATTTTTAAATTTACCTATAATGATTTTTGTTATTTCAAGATCAGAAATTTCTTTTTCTATGTATATTATCATAATTTTTTTAAAAATTCTTTTTTATCTAAGTGTTTATTTTTCTCAAAAAATTTATTTATATCTCAAAGTCCAAGTACAATAAATCTATTAATTTTTTTCTCCAATATAACTTTTTGCGAAAAGCTAAATTTGTAATGAGATAAAATCTCTTCTTTTATATCTATTCAAATGTCATTCTCTTTTAAATCTCATAAATACTTTTCTATTTTATAAAAAAGTTTTTTGTAATCTATATTTTCTTTTAAGTATTTTTCTGCTTTTTCTAAATCAAAATTTATAGTTTCTTCTCATATTTTGTCAGTTGGTATCTTCAGTATAATTCTAGGAATTTTAAAACTATCACATACAAGTTCAAAACCATAAGATTCCATATCAAAAAAGTTTTCATCTCATAAATTTTCAAAACTATATACTGGTCTTTCATTTGTAACTATAGATTCAATCTCTAAAAATTTTATTATATTAGGTACTATTAATTCTTTATCGTTAGAAATATTTTTTATTCTTCAGACTTGAATAGATTTTTTATATTCACTTTTGTATCAACAAACTCCTATATTTAAGACTAAATCAAAATCATTTTTTTCTAGGTATTTAGTTAGATTTAATATTGATAAATAATTTCAAAGCCCCATAGCAAAAAAACTAGTTTTAAAATTCTTTAAAGCTAGTTTTTTTATTTCTTTTTTTATTATTTTAACTTCTCTGTGTAAAGCTGATGTTATAAGTACTTTAAACATTTTGTAGTTCTTTTAATAATCTCTCTGCATGTCATTTTGCTTTTATTCATCTATATTCTTGCAAAATATCTCATTTTTTATTCAATAAAAATGTTGATCTAATTACTCACTTTACTATCTTTCCATAATTATTTTTTTCTCCGTATGCTCAAAGAGATTCATGTAAAACCAAATCTGGGTCAGAAATTAAATCTATTTCTAAGTCATATTTTTTTATAAATTTTGTATGTGATTCAATAGAATCTTTTGATATTCAAATAACATTTATTCCAATTTTAGAAAATTCATCTTTTAGGCAAGAAAAATCTTTATTTTCAATTGTACATCAAGGTGTGTCATCTTTTGGATAAAAATATAATATTGTTTTATCGCTAAATGATAAAATTGTTTTTAAATCAATTTTGGATGATTCTAGGCTTGAATTTAAAATATCAAATTTGTTTTCTAAGTTTAATTTCATTTTTTAGTAATAATAAATAAAATCCATTTTATTAAATTTGTTACAAAAATCCAAATGTTTTATATTCCTCTAAGTCCTTCTCAAATAAAAAGTCATCAATTTTTCTTTATTATATCTAAAAAAACTTCATAAAGATCTCTGTTTATATTCTTGGATAATTCTTTGAGTCTATTGAAAGACATAATGTATTTATATTTTCCTGCCTCATAAAAAATACTTTTATCAAATACTTTTGAATATTTTTTCAATGTTTTATTTATTAAATTAATATCAAAACCACTTTCTAAATCTGATACTAAGGCTGTTTCAAGTAGTGATAATTCTAAACAAGATATTTTAAATTCATACCCTTCAATGTTTTTTTTCACTACAAAATTAGAAAACTTAGAGTATAAATTGCTATATTTATTTCAGTTTTTTTTATTATATAAATAAATATTTGATTCTCTCCTTGTAGATATAGTTTTAAAAATAATTTCGTAATTATAAAATTTGATTTTTTTATTTAAACTTCTATTAACAACAAAAACTTTTTCAGCGATGCTAAAATCTTTATTATGAATTTCAAGAGATTTTTTTCATGAAATATAGTAAGAGTTTCAAACATGGTATTTTATGTATTTTTTCAATAGTTCAAGATAATATTTATCCAGCAAATCAACTTTGTTTAATTTTTTATCTTCAGGTAAAGGTATTATATAAACTCATGATTTTATACTTAAAATAATCTCTTCAGATTTAAGTCTGTAAATAATTTTATCCAATCTACTTTCATATTTAGTCTTTTTTTCAGGATCTATAATCTCAAAAATATCTTTTTTAAAAAGTATTTTTCATCATTTTTTCAACATTTTATTAACAAGTTTGTTAAAATTAGTTTTCATATTATATTCTTTTAAAATAAATAAATTATCTCTATAAAAAATATATATTTTTTACTATAAAAGTCAAATATTTTTTGCTATAAAAATTATTAAATATTTTACATAAATAAAAACAGGATGAATCAATAATTTTATTTTTTATTTATGTAATTATTCATTTAGAGTATTTTAAAAATTAATCAAAAATAAAAGTATTTTCGTTGCAAATCCAGAGATTTTTTTGAATATAGAAATTTTACATAAAAGTAAAGAGCTAAATTTCGCTATAAATCTGGTATGTTTTTCTTCAAAAATAGAAATTCCTATCAAGAGCAAAAGGCTAAAGACTTCTGCCTAAAAAAATAGAACACATTTTTGGTATTAACCTATTTTTTATAGTTTTCTTTGATTTGTTTGTTTTATTCTAATAACATAAGGGACCTCTGCAAAAAGATAGATTTAAATTACAAAAATATAATAAAAAGATTAAAATATGATAAATATTTTAATTTTTTTTTAATGATTATGTCACCATTTAAAGAACAACAAACATTTTTGAATTATTTCCAAAATGAGTTATGAATTACAAGAACAGAAAAGTTTCTAACAAAATTAGATAAAGTAGTCCCATGGGAATCAATATCAAATAAAATTAATTTATCTAGAGAAATATCAGATTGATGAGTTTGAAGACCAAGAATGGAAATACAAAAAATGTTAAAAATACTATTTCTTCAATGATTATATGGATTATCAGATCCGGAAATAGAAGATCAAATAAGAGACAGAAATAGCTTTCAAAAGTTTCTATGAATATCGGAGTCTAAAGATATACCAGATGAAACAACAATATGTAGATTTAGAAATGAATTATCAGAAAACTGAAGTCAGGAAACTATATTTACAATGACTCAATTTATTTTAGCTGAAATGTGATTTACAGTAGAAAAGTGATTTATTCAAGATGGTACTATAATAGAATCACCAAAATGAAGAAAGAATAATAAATGAGAAAATACAAGAGATAAGGAAGCTAGTTTTACAAAGAAGAATTGAAGAAGTTATCATTGATATAAAGCTCATATTGAAACAACAAAGAGAGGAGACTTTGTAATGAATACAACATATACGACAGCTAAGATACATGATTCACAATTATCTGATACTTTAATGACTTGAGATGAGAGTGAAGAGGCATATTGAGATAGTGCCTATATAAGTAAAGATAAAATAAAATTTTTAGATGAGTTATGAATTAAGTGAGAGTTCAATGAAAGATGATCTAGAAATAATCCGTTGACTTCTTATCAAAAAGAACAAAATAGAATTAAATCTACTATTAGGGCAAGAGTAGAACATCCTTTTTCTATTTTAAAGGCTAAATATTGAAATTATAAAACAAGATATAGATGATTAGTTAAGAATGCTATGCACTGGTTTTTATCTTGTGCTATTTATAATTTTGAACTATTGGCAAGGAGGTATATATAGCTTTCTAATAGGTGAATTGTGCCTAAATTTGGAAATTATACCTAAAAAAAGGCATAATTCATAGAAATTATCTTATATATTCTTCAAAAAAAGTGATTTTTATTCAAAATCACTTTTTTCTTGTTCTTTTCAACAATATTGCAGAGGTCCCATAACAAAAAAGCTTATTCCTAAAAAAAGAGAAATAAGCTTGGAAGTCTTTATAAGCCTATAAAACTTATATATTCTGCATACCTATTTTAAAATCTGATCTGTTACTAAGTGTTATTTGAGGGAAAGGTATGACTATTCATGCTTGTTTAAAAGCCATATTTATAGTTTCAGTTACATTTGATTTAGTCCCAAAGAAGTCTCAATTTTTACTGTCTACCCAAAATCTTAGACTAATATTTATAGAACTGCTATCAAAACTAGTTATAAAAATACTTGGAGCAGGAGCTTTTAAAATATTTGGGAAGTTTTGGAGTATTTGAAGTAATATTTTTTTAGCTTTTAAAAGATCAGTATCATAATCAACTCAAATATCTATGTCTACTCTTCTTTTATCATTGGAGTGAAAATTTTGAACATTATTTTCTAAAAATTTTAAATTGGGTACAAAAAATATTATTCAATCAAACTGTTCTACTTCTGTAAACAAGGAATTTATTTTTTTTATTGTTCATGATCTATCTTCTATTTCAATTATATCTCAATTATGATAAGTTCAATTTGTAACCATAATTATTCAAGCTATGAAATTTGAAAGAAATATTTTCATGGTAAATCAAATTCAAATACCAAGACCTCATAAAAATATTCACATATCTACTCAAAGAATACCTAGAGTTATTGAGAATCAAATAGAAATTATAGCTATGTTTGATGTTCTTGTAAGTACTCAAGCAAGTTCTTCTCTGTTTTCTCAATCTCATGATGTTTCTAGAAATCTTCTAATTTTAGAGTCTGCTATTTTCGTAGCAGCTATGGTTGAAATTATAACTATAATAGCAAATGCAAAGTTTATAAACATTTCTGCACTAAAGAAATTGAGTATGAAATTAGCATTTTTTGATGCTTTATCAACTTCATTTCACTCTATCATAGCATAAGTACTACTTTGAAAACTAACAAAAATTATAAAAATTAGGTAATATACTCTTTTCATATATTCAAAATAAGAAAATAAAATTTTACTATTTTTATTTTACCATACTTTAATTAAATTAATGTAATTTTTTTCTTGACAAATAAATTATAATAATTAAAATGTAAAAACTTTAAAAATTAATAAAAAATATATGGAAATATTAAAAAAAGCTTTAGAGAATAAAAATGTTAGATTTACTGAGAATCCTAGTTTATTTTTTGCAGACGAATGATATTTAGAAATATGATTAGATGAAAAATCAGAAGAATATTGAGGCATAAATGCAGATTCAGATGTAGAAGTAGATATAGAATTATTAGAATTACTATCTCCAATATTAGGAAAAAAAAGAGAAAAAGAATTATTTATGGAAAAATACTATAAACATTTAAGTAAGGCATTATGAGTAAAAACAACAGGTGAGTTGGCATTGTTAAAATCTAATTCTCGAGATATAAATTTCTTCAAATGATTAACTTTATGGACTCCTTCAAAAGTTAGTAACATTTTAAGTTCCAAAAATACTCTTAAAAATTGATGGAGAAGAGAATTTCATTGATGAAGAAGTACCAATTATTTTAAAAAAGGTATAAGCATAAATTTAAAATGAGCAGATTTATACCGTGGTAATAAATTTAGGAAACTTAAAGAAGGTTCTTATGCCCCTCCTTTTATATGATCTGAAACTTCACAAAGACTATTAATGGAGGCTAAAATATGAGCTTATATTCAAGAAGTAAATTTGCAAATAAATTGAGAATTTGCTCCTACAATTATGCCAATATCAGTTACGGAACTTAAAAAATGAATTGATTGATCTAATTACATAGAAACTATAAAATCTATTATTAAAGAGGATGATAATTCTCTAACAAATATTGTTCAATTTTCAAAATCTTTTTTTAGTATGGATGAAGTTAAGGGTTTTTGATCTTTTGATAAATTGATAGAGGAGATTTTAAAAAAATGACCTCATGGTAATATGATATATGCAAACTTCTGAGTATCAACTAGAGTAGCTGATATTTTAAAGTTTAAATGATGACTAGATTTGAATTTAATTTTTAAAAATGATAATAAAGAAGAAATAGTAAGTAATTTTATACATAATATAATGTATTATCATGGATTATTGCATGGTTTAGGTTTATCATATAGATTTGGTTCTGATTGTTTGCTTGTAGATACTACCATAAACTGAGTAAGCCTTGATATATGAGAAATATTACTAGATGATATTTGATCTATACATGGTGAATGATTTTTATCTAGGTTTATAGAAATATATGGTCTTTGTGGTGAATTTTCTGAAATAATCTGATTAGATTTTAAGGACTTTAAATTGATTTTTGAGAAAAAGGTTATGGAAGTATATAATTCTATGCTTTTAAAATGATTAGAATTTACAAATAGAGATATATGAGGTTTTAGTTTAAAAGAAACAATGGATTTTATAATTTGAGATTGATACGAAAAAAAACTTCAAAGAGAATTTGCTAGTGCATCACTTAGAGATGTATCTTAACTATTAATAACTTTATATATTTTAATAAAATAAAAATAGTTGAATTTTCTTCAACTATTTTTGTTGCGTTACGAGTAAAACTTATTATAATAAATATGTTTTTATTCTTTTCAATTATTTTAAAAGGAGGTAAAAATGAATATTAAACAAAACTTATATGATTATGATATAACTCCAGAGTTATGTCATTCTTCTAGTAAAAATATAGTTTTTAGCTATAATTTTTATGGAAAGTTGGTGCCATCCTTACAATTGATTATGTTAGTTTATGTGTTGATTATGCAGGAAATTGGGCAAGGTTTTCAAAATGAAATTGTTAGTTTAGTAATTAATACAATTATTATTACACTTACATTGATTGAAATAGCGATATTGTACCGATTTAATTATATAAAGTATCTAGGAGACTATATAAAAGAAGGTGAAGAATCCTTTGAAAATAAATACTTAAAACTTCTAGGTATAAGTTCAATCATACTTTGTTCTGTTTCTTGGGGTGTCGTTTTAGGTTTTATGGCTTTTTTTCTTACCCGTGGTTCTTATATTGGAGCACTGATAATTGGTATTACATTATCTTTGGTAATTGTGAAGTTAATTTTAATTACAATGAAAGATCCGATTTTTGATCTTGGGATTGATTTAAATAACAAAATGGAATTATTGCTACTATATATAATTCCTGTAAAACTTTTATTAATAGCGACATATGGCTTTATCCAAACTTTTGTTCCTTATATATTTTTATATGCTTTTACTTTTCTGATAATAGTTATAGGTATTAAGTTATATAGGAATAATAAACAAATAAATATAAACAAGGAGTGACATCAAATAGGCAGCCGTAGGCTGCCTATTTTTTAATAAAATTCATATTTTCATATCACAAAAATTTAATTATATCTTTTAGAGTATATCATGTCTTCTAAAAGTTGCATTTCGTTATAGATTCTATCCATTTTCTCAAAACTATAAAAACCCACTTTTTATAAGTGAAAAATTGTATGACCTATATTTTACTTTGAAATAAAGTAGGACATATTAAGCTATTTTTAATGTTTTATCTTTAATAATAATAAAGATATGAATGGAAGAAGATCATGTACATATGTATTGTAGGTATTTCTATAAATGACTTATTTAAGCTAACTTTATCTTTATAAAATTCAATCAATATAAAATCTACTGATTTTTACTTATATAAAGGTAAAAAATAAAATATAAAATACAAAAAACTGCACCGGTACTGATAATTATGACAGCTTGGATAGTATATTCACTTTCAGGTTGGAGATTTAAATTCTTTAACATTACCATTATTGCAATACTAACATTAGTTCAGGCAGGTATACTGTATAGATACAACTATATAGAATACCTGGTAAACTATTTATTATGATAGTGGAGCTTATAAATTTGAAACATTTCATATTTATTTCTCTTATTTTGGTGGTTTTGGATTCTTAATTGGTGTTATTCCACTTGGTATTTTATAATCACTTATTATTATTATTATTTCCATTTTTCATAATTTCCTTGTTTCAATCATATTAACTCTTTCTATGTTATTCCTTATAATATCACATTATCATATTTTTGACTCATATTTAGATGGATTTATATTAAGTTTCGTAAATGATTACTAAATTATGTACATCAAACATGGTGTATAAGAGTAAATTGATTTATAACAAGGTTGAACTGATACTATTATATGTATACATATTATATCCTTATTTCCATTTATACCCTTAGCTCCATATGGTACTTTCTATGCTTTTCTTCCTCAACTTTTTCTTGCTTTGGTAGTAATGATAGGATTTAACTTGTATGAAGGACAAAATAAGGAGTGATTTCAAACAGGCAGCCGTAGGCTGCCTGTTTTTTAATAAAATTCAGTATTTCATATCACAAAAATTTAATTATATCTTTTAGAGTATATCATATCTTCTAAAGGTTACATTTCGTGATAGACTCTACCATTTTTTATTGACTTTTAAATAAAATTTATTATAATATTTTTGTTTTTATTCTTTTCAATTGTTTTAAAAGGAGGAAAAAATGAATATTAAACAAAGCTTATATGACATGCCCTTAAAGTTGTGTCATTTCTTTGGTAAAAATGTATTTTTTAATTATCGTTTTTATCAAAAACTAGCACCGTCGTTACTGATAATTATGTCAGCTTGGATAGTATATTCACAAGAAATTGAAGAATACTTTCAAGGAAGCAAGGATATGTTGTTTACTATTAATATTATGATTGCAATATCAACATTATTTGAGGCAATTATATTGTATAGATACAAATATATAGAATACCTAGGAAAATATCGAAAAAAGAGCGAAAAAGGGGATTTTTATGAAAGTGGTAGTCACAGAATTTTTCAAACAGTTGGAATTATATTTATCTCTCTTTTTTTAATATCTTTTCATCTTTATTTTTTGGTTTTTTCTTTGGTATTATCTTTGGTTTAACTGATTTTCTATATTATATCTTTTTAATTGCTTTAATTTCCTTAATAGTAACAACGTTATTTACATATAAACTTGATGGATTTAAGCAAGTATTTGTTGATAGTAAGCCTGAACTGATACTATTATATGTAATTCCCATACATATTATATTTTTAGTTCCATATGGTATTCCATATGTTATTTTGCCTCAACTTTTTCTTGCTTTGGTAGCAATGATAGGACTTAACTTGTATGAAGGACAATCAAATAAGGAGTGATTTCAAAGAGGCAGCCGTAGGTTGCCTCTTTTCTAATTTCATAAAAACTAATAAGTTCTAAAATTGTGATCATCTCATATATATTGTCCCTTGATAGTAGACATACATTTTATAACATTTCTATGCCAATTTACAGGATCTGAAGCATAAATAGGATCATTACCTTTTCTACCATATCAACTAAGCTTTGATATTTCATTGTAACTACCTAAATATTTATTATTCAAAGTATGGCCCATCCACCAAATTCAATGCCTAGGAGAAGTCATAGTCCAAGTACCTCAAGAATCAACATTTCAAACATTTCAAACATTATAAGGAGTTTTTAAATTAACACCAAGACTACTTTCGGCAAGTCATACACACATCATAAAACTAGGATCTATGTTCCACCTCAAAGACTCCTCAACCCACATATCCCAGTTCCTAAAATCACTCCTAGCATATTTATTTAGCAAAGATTTCTGCCTTTCTATTTCTGTATTTCAATCAAGCCTAAAAACTCTTTTTCAAGGTTCATCTTTCACTCTATAATCTTTTCAAGTCCTTTCTCTGTAATCCATAAGAAAATCAAGTCTATAATATTCTGGCAAATTCTTAAAATCAAGATAACTTAAATCCAAACTTTTAAGTGGATCAACAGCAACTTTATCTTCCAAAATTTCAAAATGAAGATGAGGACCTGTAGTTATATATCAAGCTCAAGAAGTTCAAAAAGTTCATCAAGTTTTAGCAAATATCTCTCAAGATTTTATATAATCATATTTCTCAACTAATATCTCACTAACATGTCAGTAAACACTAACTTTTCAGTCTATATGTTTCAAAGCTATATAAGCATAAGAATCATCTAAAGGCTCACTCAATGATATAACATAACCATCAGCAGGTGCAACTATTGGAGTACCTTGACTGGCTATAATATCAACAGCATCATGATCTGTTCCAAATCTCTTTTTATATTCATTATCCCTAAAATAAGCAGATATACCCGAGTAGGGAGGTACAGGCCATGAAAAAAAATTATACCTATCTTTTTCTTCTCATTTATTTTTATTTTTTTCAAGTTCTGCTTCTAAAAATATAATTTTATTCAACTCATAACACTTAGAAGATAAAGTCCTTACTTCAGGTGTATTTTTAGAAACATCCAAAAACTCACATCATGAATTACTAAGAACTTTTTTTGATGTAGCATAAAATTTTACTCTCTCAGAAAAAGCTTTAAGCTTCAAGTTTTTTTCTGTATCTAGCTTTTGTTTTATATATTTCTTATAAAGACTATCTTGTCATTTAGAAACTTTAAGTATTTTTTCTTTAAACAATTTCTTATCATTCAATATCTTTTTCTTAACATTAAAATTCCTTTTTAGTTTTTTTAAAGAACTAGTTTCTTGCTCTAGCTTCTTTTTTTCTATATATAAATCAAAAACTAGCCTTCTGTTTTTTTCTATAAGTTCTTTTCAAGCAACAGCCAAAAGTTCTTTGAAATAAATATCACTCATTATAGAATCCAAATCTTGTCCTGATAAAATAATAGTTTTTAAATTGTTAAACTTCTTATCTTCTAAAAATAAATTTCATTTTTTATAAATGTATGCCATATATTCTCTCAAAACTTCTGTATTTTTCTCAATTTCTTTATTTACCTCATCTATCATATTTCTGTTATCTGTTATTTCTACTGTGGTTTTTACAATATTAGAGTTTATTTTTTTTATTTCTTCATCCAAAGAAACTATATCTTTTTCTACAGAGCTAAGCTGAAATTCTAAATCATCTATCTTTTTTAATAAATCTAGATTTTGTTCTTCTAATAATTTTTTTTGTTCTCATACATCTCTTAAAACATTTTCATATATGTTAATTTTATTATTTGATTTAAATAAATTTAAAGCATCCAATGAATCTATCAAAGGATTGTTTTCAAATATAAATTCTTCCTGCTTTTTTTTATAATTTTCAATTATAATTCTAGTATTCCTGTTTGCTTTAACAGAAATACTTTGATATGTAAACAAAACTATAAAAAACAAAACTAAAAATTTGTAGAAATACTTAGTCAAAAAACTAAAATTAATTATATAAATTTTGTATGAAAATTTCTAGTAGTAGAAATATTATTAGAAAAAGTAGAGACAATACTAGTGAAGGAGCATTTAATACATTAAAAACTATTACACCAAAACTAAATATAGAGATAAAAAAACCTTGCCTAAAACTTGATTTTACATGAAACAGCTCGACTCTACCTCTATTGTGAATTTTTTTTATAAAAAATATAAAAAGAGTAAGAAATGTAGATAGTCATAAAATAAAGTTAAAAGCTATGAAGAAAAGAGATAGGATTTTATTTGTATAAGGGTCTAGGTAATTTAATATCATATAAAAACTAACACTAGAAAACAAAAATATCAAAAATATAATAAATAGTAAAAAATTTTTTTTCATAAAATTAATTTATTTTCAAATTTTAGAGATCTCTGCAAAATTACTTTTTTAGAATAAAATTAGGGGGCTGTGTCAAAATTAACATCTATTGAAAAATAATCTTTTTTGTTAATTTTTATAAAACATCTCTGATTCTAATTTTTTCAATCTTTTCGCACTTCATATTATCTCAAATATTTACACAAACTCAGTTTATTAAATAATTATTATCTAGACATTGTTTCATTCTATCTTTTCTAAATCAATTTATAAATCTAGATTCAACAGAGCTATATTCTGCTCAAATTACAGAGTATAGCGAAGCATTCATTCAAACATCAGAAATAAAACCAGTTCCTCATTTTAGTATAATTTCATCATTAGTTTGTACATGAGTATGAGTTCAAAATATAAAACTAACTTTTGAGTCCAAGTAAAAAGCTAGACCATAACCTTCAGAGCTAGTTTCTTTGTGGAAATCAACAATTATTCAATCAAGTTTTTCATTTTTAAATTTATTTAATATTTCATCAGCTTTTAAAAAAGGATTAGAAACCCTGATATTCATATATGTTTCTCATATTAAACTAATTACAAGGATTTTTTTCCCATTTTTCTCAGTTATTTTATATCAAATACCTTCCAAAGAATCGTCCCTATAAAAATTTGCTGCTCTTATAAATTTAGAATCTTCTGATGATATGTAGTCTTTTATTTTATCAAAATTATCAAATACATGATCACCACAGGTTATTAAATCAACTCAATTATCAAGCATTTCCAAAATATGTTTTTCTACAGGTCATCTCCCAGAGCTTATATTATCACTGTTAACTATAACAAAATCTGGTTTATATTCCTCTTTCAACAAAGGTATTTGTTTTTTAAGAGCTTTCCTTCAAATTCTTCAATAAACATCTCAAAATATTAAAACTTTCATTTTCTATTTTTTAGGAGTATTTTTAGTTGTGGTTTTTCTTGTAGTTTTCTTTTTAATTTCCTTACTTTCAGTTTTATCCTTATCTACACTGCTTTTAGTAGCTGTCTTTTTTGTAATAGTTTTTCCTTCAGGCTTTTTAGCAGAAGCATTTGTAGTTTTACTAGTTTTTGTTGAGGTAGATGCTTTTGTTTTTGTTGGAGCATTTCTTGTGGTTTTTGATGTCGTAGAAGTTTTTCTTTTAGTTTTGGTAGTTCCACTAGATCTAGCAGAGTTTGTATTTGAAACTTGTTCTATTGTCGAAGCCAAACCACTTTTTTTATTTAAATTTTTATTTTTTAAAACTCTAAAGTAATACGATAAAAATATCATTTCAAAAAGACCAAATATCAATAAAAAGTTTAGAATTTCAAAAATAAAAGAATAATTTCTGTACTTAGAAAGTTTTTCATTCAATACATTTAAGTCTCCTCAAGAATATTTTTCTTCTAAATTTTCTACAGGAAAACTAGGGTTAGGATTTGATTTGCTCTCTATATAAGTATTTATTTCATTTGCTTCAGATGAAAAATAATTTAAAGGAAGAGTTATTGGTAAAGTCAAAATAATAAAAAATAAAACTACTACAAAAAATTTAAAAAACTTATTTAAACCTTTTGTCAGATTGAAAGATTTTTTTATATAATAAAAAATTTTTTCAAATTTTTCTCATTTAGATTCATCTAAAAGAATAATTATTGAAAAAATTGTTCTGTAAAAAATATAGGTAAAAATTATAAAAAAAACTATTCATAAAAAATTAAAGAAAACCCCTAGGTAAGTTAAAAATTGAGGATTAGAAACCAAAGATGAACCTGATTGTGTGCTAAATATAGTTATTAAAAGATAGGTAAGAATATTATAAAACAAGAAAGGTAATATAGATATTATTGCAATAATTAAAGATATTTTGAAATATTTTATGAAAAGTTTTAAGTTAAAATATGGATTTTTAGAATATCATAGTTTCTCTCAGTTTAAATAAGACACATTTAAATTAGTCATTAAAACAAATATATACAGTAAAGCTAAAATAAGAACAAATATTCAAAAAATAGAAAAAGCTATGAAAGGGTAGCTATTTACTATTCAAAAATTTCCTGTTTTTGTTATATACATATACACAAAAAAAATAACTATCAAAAATGGGATAGATAATATAATTGCATAAAGTATTCAAACTAAAGATATAATTATCTTAGATATACTAAAGTGTAGAAAGTTTTTATAAATAATTGATACATCTCATGCCGTATCTTTTAATAAATTCCACATATAATTAATTATTAAAATTTAAAATAAACATTAGAAATCTGTGGCAAGATTATATTATATTTAATGAGTAGTTTTATCACAAATTCTATTAAAAAAAAGTATATTGTTTTGCTTATAATTTGCAATTTTTTTATTTTTCTAATTTTTTATTGACAAATTCTATTTAATAAGTAATGTACAAAATATATTATAAAATAATTACTAAATATGTTAAATGTAAAAGTATCTGATATAAATATAAAAAATTACAGATGATCAGACAATGAATTATTTATACCAGGTGTATGAAATAGTAGTGTAAATATACAAACCATAACTGATAAATCATTAAAAACATTATTCACAGATAGGTATATAACTCGTATAAGAATTCCTTGATTGATTGAAATAGTTTGAGAGGAAGATAGGTCTGATTATTTTAATCAAGTAAAAGCTTCAGTGGAGCAAAGAATATTTTGAGAATCAAGATTTGCTATCATACAAGGACCTACTGGAACATGAAAAACTACTCTTGTAAAAACCATAGCTTATGAGAGAGGTTTAGAGATTTATTCAGATGTATGAGATCCTGAAAAAAGTATATCTACATTTTCTGAAGAGGTAAAATCATATAATAGTTGAAATGTGATACAAATAAAAACTATTCCATGAGACTTATTAAAAGCTATGACATCGTGAGCAATCTATTTAGTAAATGAGGCAAATTTCCTAAACAATGATCTACTAATATGAATGGCAAATTTAATAGAAAATGGTTTTTTTATATTTGACTGAAAAAAATATTTAATACACCCAAATTTTTCTCTAGTATTCACTTCAAATGACTGATATGTATGAACAAAAGATTATTCAAATGCAGTTGTTAGAAAAGCATGATGAATTATAGAATTTTTACATGAACCTGATGAAAATTCAGAAGTAAAAATAGTAAAAAGTATATATAAAAAACAAAGAGATAGATTGAATATGGAGCATTGAAATATATGAGTTATAGAAGAAAAAGATTTAGAAATCTTGGCAAAAACAATTAGAAAAATGAGAAAAGTATTATCTGAAAATCCATTTTATACTGATGATTGAGCTGATTTTAGAGACTATTTTTATGTTAGAGCTTATGAAAAAATTATAATTAATTTTCTTATGAGTGAAGATACAAATGCTTTTATATCTGAACTTATTTTTGAATATAATACCAAGATGAGTTCTCATATAAGTTATAAAGATGCTTCATGATGATATGTAGAATTTGAAAATCCAGTTACAGAGTATAATAAAATAATAAGTCATCTTTGAGATCAAAAAATCTCAAAACAAGATGCAAAATGAATTAAATCACTTAAATATGCTTTTGCTATGCAAGGTTTAGGTCTTGATTTTGATGATATTGAAGAATCACAAGAAAATAAATGAAAAACAGGTAAGAAAAACAGAAAAATAGATTATAGCAGTTTTAGGCAAACTATAGAAAGAGAAACTATTTCTGAATGATTAGTTTTAAGAAGAGAAGAAAATATTCAAAAAAAAGCAGAGTCATTTTATTCTTCTATAATAAAATCAAAGGAAGAATTTGATATAGAAATAAAGGAATTTATAGACGATAAATATCTAAAAATTTCATTAAATTGAGATGATATATTACTATCTTCAGATGAAAGTTATGTAGTTCAAATTCTTAAAAAATATGGGGAAGCTGAACAAAAAGAAGAACTTAGCTCATATTTAAATAATAATCCAGATATAGACCTATATTTTATTGATGAAAAATATGGGGATTATATAATACAAGACTTAGAATACTCTAAAATAAAAAATATATTTTCACCAGAAAAAAGTTTGTATATAAGGAGAAGATCAAAGCTAATTCAATTAGAAATGTGAGGTAGACAATATGTAATTATGCTTTGATTTAAATGAAGTTTAAATGATATAAGATATACAGATGATGAAGGTAGATTTTATATTCCTCAATCAAAAGTAAATGATATAATTTTTTCTATATATGAAAAAACAAACTCCAAGTGAAAAAATATAGGTTCTTATTTCACAATAGATGAAGAAGGGGTACTATCTATAAGAAAATGAAGTAAAAAAGAAGAAATACCAGAGGGAGAGAGTGTTTTAGAAAAAATATCTAGTGATCAAGAATTGTATAAAAAGATACAAATAGAGATAATTTCTAGATTTAGAAATGCAGATAAGCTAGGTTTGATAAATTGATGAAAAGAATACTCTAGAGCTTGAGTCATATCACCAGTATTACCATCTGCTGATATTCAAGATACAGTATATGACATACTTTGAAGAAATTTAGAATTTAACACCAAAACAACTAGAGATTTGATAGAAAAAATAACAAACTCAATAAAAGCTTGATTTGATATACTTTTAGAGTGACCAAGTTGAGTATGAAAAACTTCTATATCCAAAGAAATAGCTAAAAATTTAAAGCTTCCTTACATATCTTTACAGATAGATGAAGATTTTTGTGAAAATGATATAAAATGAGAAATAAAATGGAATGAAGGTATGATAGAAAGTCATTTAAAACCGTTTTTAAATTTTTATAAATATTGAGGTTTAGTAGAGTTAAAAGAGTTAAATTATGCACTTATATCAATATTTTTGAATGAATATATGGATAGAGATTGAACAATACACTTTAATTGAGAATTTATAAAAAGGAATCCTAATTTTTCTATAATTGCTACTGTAAATCCAGCACATCAAATACTTTTTCCTGATACGAAAGCTATAAATACTTCTAGCAAGGCAAGGTTTATGGATTTTTTTATAGACTACCTGCCAGAACAGGAAGTAATAGAACTATCAAATCTATACTTAAGAAATTACAACCCTGACCTTGAATTAAGTTTCCCAGATTTTGAGAATTTTATTTCTAATCTTCTTTGAGATATAATTTATCCAATAATAGAAAAAGTTAAAAATCTTATGAAAACCCAAGATGTTTGAACAGATATTGAACTTTGAATTTTAGCAAAAAAAATAGTTACAGTTGATATAATAAAACTTCTTATAACTACATCCAGCTCCAAAGAGGACTTTATAAAAAATGTTTCCGTATTTTTTGATTTTTGAGATTATAAACCCACACAAGATGAAGATGTAGATTTCATATATGAAATTCAAAAAAAGATTAAAAAATTATAAAAATAATAATGCAAGAACATAAAAACAATATACATCAGTTAGAACCAGTAAATGATAGAAATATTTTAATACAAAAGTTAAATAATTTATGAAATCAAAACTATGAAGAATTATTGTGTAATTTAAGATACCTAGAAAGTTTCGCAGATTATGATATAAAATCATATAAAACTAATTCTATAAACGGCTATTTAAAAACAAATATTTCTAATAAAACAAATCAAGAAGTAGATATACTTTCTGATTTATTTTATCTTTGATTTTTAGAAAATTTTTTTAAAGAAATAGATGAAATAAAAAAAATGAAAAATGATTCATTTTCTAAACAAAAAAGAAATGCTTATGGTTGGAAAATTTACAAAGAAATAGAAAGAAAATTCAATGAAATAGGGGATTGCTTTTGAGAAGATATAGAAACTAAGCTATTTAATAAGTTTAAATCTGAATTTGCTTTGGAGAGACTTATGGGAATTTTTGAAAAAGATACATCACAAGAAGTGGAGGATATATTAAATCCCGAAGAAAGAGACGACCTAGAAGATGCATTTACAGAAGAACAAATTGATTTTTCTCAAAAAGATATAGAGAAACTTGAACAACTACAAAACGAAGAAACTGGTGTTTATGCTACTATAGAACCACCAATACCAAGTGGAAATTTTTTAGTGTCAATTTGAGAGAAATTTTTACATAAAGATATCAAATTTATCAAGAAAAAAACAAAAAGAGAAATACTGTCTATAAGAGAAAATCAAGAATACGAGAAAATACATACTATGACTTTGTGATTAACTCATGGAGATTCTTTTTATGTTTTGCCACTACTAAAACAATATGAGGTAGTTGATTATAACAAAGAAGAAATAGATATTTATAAAGATAAAGAAGGTATACACTACATAAAAACAAAAAGACAAGGTATAAAAATAGCAGATATAAAAATAGCAAAAAAAACCGTTTTTTTTGCTGATGAAAAACCAAGCCAGTCAGACATTTTAAATAGTTCTAAACCTATATATACTTGAAAATTTGATATTTCTATGTTCAAAGATCCATATGAATTAAGAAGTTTTATATCTAAGGAAAACGAATATAATGTATCAAATCAAAAAAAGATAAGAGACAAATCTAGAGATGCTAATGATTATATAGACAATATAATATCTGAAAAAACTTGAATAGAATGTATGACTGCAAATATTTTACTTGTTGCTCTTTCAAGGTCTATGTGATATCCTGCAAGACTTGTTTCTTGAGTAAAATCTTATACTAAAGATAAAAAAACAAAACTAAATAAAAACAGATGACATTCCTGGTCTGAAGTTTATATAAATTGAAAATGGGAAACACTTGATGCTACTCCACTTCAACCTGCAAATAATGGTTCTGATTCAGAATCAGATGAGTTAGAAAATGATGAACAGAAAAACGATAACTCTGATCCAAAATGATATCAAAAAGGTGAAAGTAAACAAGATAAAAGCTCTGATTCAGAATCTAGTCAAAATGATAAACAAAAAAACGATAACTCTGATCCAAAATGATATCAAAAAGGTGAAAGTAAACAAGATAAAAGCTCTGATTCAGAATCTAGTCAAAGTGAAAAAGACAATGGTGATAATTCCAAAGCAGAAAAAGATGAAACAGAAGAATATTTAAATGAGTTAATGAGAGAGGTTCTTTGAAATCCTAAATTTACACAAGTTAAAGAAATAAAACTAGACAGTTATAGAAACTTAGAAGAATGAGAAAAAAGAGTTCTTAATTATGTTATGAAAGATGCTTTAAATATAGTAAATTATCTGCAAAAAGTTATAAGTGAAAGGTTAGAAAATTCAAAAAGAAGAAGACTTTGACAGAAATTAAAAAGAACAAAAGATTGACTACCTCAATGAGATTTAGTTATAAATTCTAAATCCATATCTAGAATTTCAACTGGAAATCCAAATATATTTTCAAAAAATAAAAAACCCAAGAATGCTTTGGTATGAAATATAGATACAAAACTAAAAGATATATCAATTGCTATAGATATAAGCTGAAGTATGGAAAATTTACAAGAAAATGAATTTGATAATCCATCAAAAATTACTAATGCTTATTTCTCCGTATTACTACTTTGAATAATATCTGAACAGTTAGAAATAAATTTAAACATAACTCTTTTTTCAGATTGTGTTATAGAGATAAAAGAAAAACTATTTCTAAACTGAGAAATTAACCCCAAATTTTTCCAAGAGTTTAAAAAGTGAGTTAAAGAAAATAGTGGTTGAAACAGTAAAAATTATAATTGAGTTTCAAATGGATTAAAAAGTATAGAAAGGAGTAAAAAATGAGCATTGTTTATACTTAGTGATTGAGATGGTAATAGCAACCAATTTTTTAAATCTTGAAATGAAGATAAAAATATTAATTATTTAAAACAAAATCTTAATATATCTGTACTTTGATATTGATTATGACTAGATGCATCAGTAGAAGCAAGTACAGATTATGGAGAATCTAGGTCTGTTATAGAAACTCAGCTATATATAAAATGAGAACAACAAAGAGTTAAGTGATTTCCTTTAGAGAATTATAACAATTTAGTGAAAGTGCTCAAAACTCATCTTTCTATTCTTATGACTTCAAAAAAAATAAGATTATAAATTTTTGATTTTTCAGTTTGCAATAAATAAATTATTACTAAAATAGTAATAATTTATTTTTATACTAAACCAATTAACTCAAAAGATGGATAACATAAGAGAGAATATTATACTAGAGAAGGGGATATTATATATGGATTTTACAGCCTCATGACTTTGATATAAACCAATAGAAGAAAAAATAAATGAAGTTTTAAAAAGTTATGCAAATACTCATTCAGAAGTATGAAACAATGCTACAAAAACTACTTTTTATTATGATAATGCTAGAAAATCTTTGAAAAAAAGCTTAGAACTTGATGATAGTTTTTGTATTTTGCCTACTTGAACTTGAACTACAGGGGCTATAAAAAAGTTTCAAGAATTGATGTGAATTTACATTCCCCCAGTTACTAGGGATAGATATGATATAAATCCTAAAAATGTTCCTTTAGTTATTGTATGACCTTTTGAACATCATTCAAATGAGATAAGTTATAGAGAATGACTTTGTGATATAATCCGTTGTCCATTGAATGAGCAGTGATTAATGGATTTAAAAAAACTAGAAGAAATATTAGAAAAAAATAAAACAAGAGAGATTATTTGAAGTTTTTCTGCTGTATCAAATGTAACTTGAATAAAAAATCCGATAAAAAAGATATATGAAATGATAAAAAAATACAGATGAATAATGTGTATTGATACAGCTTCTAGTTCTGCTTATATGAATATAGATTGTAGATATTTTGATGTGATGTTTTTGTCTCCACATAAACTAATATGATGACCTTGAAGTTCTTGAATATTAGTTATAAAAAGAGATTTATGTATGAAATCTGACAAACCTACTTTTTCATGAGGATGAGTAGTAGATTACGTTTCAAGAACAGATCAAAAATACTATGATTCCATAGAAATAAAAGAAGATGTAGGTACACCTTGAATTTTACAATTTATAAGAGCTAGTCTAGCATACGAACTTAGAAATGAGGCCGGTTTGGATTTTATAAAAAACAAAGAAGAAGAATTAAAAAATTATTTTTGTGATTCTATTAAAGATTTTGATTGAATAGATATATATTGTTACGAAAATCATGATAGGATTCCTATTTTTTCTTTTAATATAGACTGATTTTCTCCTCAATTTTTATCTCAAGAATTATCTGATAAATATGGTATACAGACTAGGGCTTGATGTAGTTGTGCTGGACCTTATGGTCATGATTTACTTTGAATACAGGATTGAGATGTTGATTTGGAAAATAAACCTTGATGGCTTAGAATATGATTACACTATATTCATGAAAAAGAAGATATTGATTATTTTGTAGAGAGTCTTAGAAAAATTACAAAAAAACGTTCCCAACCATTGGAAGGGAACGTCTAGCCTTTGCACGAAATCAAAGGTGCGGTATTAAAGTAAATTAGAAGCTTCCACTTAGAGTTCACATTTCATAGACAAAAGAGAAACATTCTTAAATTACATAAATGTATTGTATGTAATTTTTTTATATGTCAAAAGTTTTTTTGAGAATTTAATTATCTGTACCAGTAGATAGTTACCATTATTTATTGATATGGAATTGTATACTAAAAAGTTATAATTTTTTTTCATTAAATAAGGAAGAAATGGAATTATTGTATGTATTATATTTTATACTCAACGAAGTAATTATTCAGTTTCTCCCTAATTCACATAAATCTTTTAAGTAAAAAAGTTTTAGCTTTTCTTCTACCCCGGCCTGAAGGCACGGGGCTTTTATTTGTACTGAAATTTAAAGCTCTATCTCTTCAATCTTATTCTCTTCTTCTCACTGTTGTTCCACATAATTAGATATTATTTCTCAATTTATCTCTCATACACTAGATACAAAATATCATACTCACCATATATTTCATGTCTTCCAATACCATCTCTTAATTTCTTTGTAAAAATACCTCTTTATTGCCTTAGAACTTTCTCACTTTATATGTCATACTATTGTAGATATTGGTTTAGTTAACGGTATCCTACAATACATATGTACATGATCTTCTTCCATTCATATCTTTATTATTATTACTCATAGCTTTTTACTTATTCATCTTATGATCTTTTCCAATCTATCTTGTATCTCTTTTTCATGAATGGATTTCTGTATTTTGTTATCCATACTATATGGTATCTGACATCATATGTCGCATGACTACTTTTTTGGTATTTCATTCTCTCTAGTGTTAGTTTTTAACACTATTTTATTTATTCTATTGATTTTTTACACTTTTTTCTTTAGAATCGGCCTGAAGGCAACGGGGTTTAAAACCCTATGTCACAACACATCTCATTTATTCAATTTCTATCACTTACACCTTCGGTGTCTTAACTATCTAAAGATAGGGGTTTTTATCCCGATGTGTTGAAATAAATAGAAAAGTCCCCCGTTAAAACGAGGGACTCATTTTGTATATGTTTCCGTCATATAGTATTTATTTAGAATACTTTATAACTTCGTTTACATACGATGCCTTTTGTCTTTTAGCTATAAGCTAAATATTTTCCACCCCCCAAACTGGTGAATGTTGCTTGTGGGTTTTTTGCGCGGAAATCACTTAGATCTTTGTGACTATTTATGACGTTAACAGACATGGTTTTTCTCCTTCTTTAGTCTTCTTATAGGTTTAGCTTTACTTAAAGCTAATTATTTGACCTAATAAAGAGACTATATATATTATATTTAAATATTTATTTTTGTCAAAAAATCATCATAAATAATTTTTTGTTTAACCTTTTAATATTATTTTTCTTTATTTTAAGCTAAATTATAAAGTTTATATATACATATAATTTATTTGTGTTTTAAATATGTTTTGTTCTATTTAATTGAACAAATTCACTCAAAATGAATTATTTTTCATATTTTAACTAATTCTCATACTTTTTTCTAATATTTTTAACTTATATTTTAGGTTTTGTAAATCATACTTTTTTGTAAAAGGCTATTATTTATGTTAGTATTAATTTATTATTATATATTAAAATACTATGCAAAGATATGTTAAAAATATAGTAAATTTCTTTGAGTTGTTTGAAAAACTTAAATTTGAAATGGAAAAATATGGTTCTATTTATACAGCTATTATCTTTGAACTAAAAGATAAAAGTAGACTAAATGAATTTTCAGATTTTTTACTTAAATATCTAAGAATTAGTGATACAGTTTTTTCTTATAGAGATGGTAGATTGATAGTTATATTAGAAGAGACTACTCTTAGATGAGCACTTATATTAAATGAAAATCTAAGAGAAAGAATAGAAAATAAATGATTTCATTACGATTATTTTTGTGCTGCTATACAGGGTGATTTTATAGATAGTGATGAAAAACTTTTAAAATCTCTCAAAAAAAGACTAGATATTGCTATTGAAACCGATTCTACAGACTGTATTTATAATTTGGATAATGGTTAATCCCATATTTTTTATAAAAATTATTTATGTTTGATTTTCTTTGATTAATTAACACTGTAAGTGCTGATAATGCTACAAATATAATAAATCATTCATCGAGTTTAACGATAAATGGTATTATTTCTATAATATGACTTTTTGCTCTTTTTATAATACTTGTAACTGAAAAAATAGATAAAACTATAATTTCAGTACTTATAGCCGGAGCTTTAATATTCTTACAAGTTTTTGTTTGAGTAGAATGAAATTTAGATAGTTCCCAAGAAATTGCTTGAAAGTTTATATATCATAATCTAGATATTTTTGCTTTTATTATAGGTATGATGATAATATCTGGTATAGCAAAAGATTCTTGAGTTTTTAACTTTATTTCTCTAAGTATAGCTAAAAAAATAAAAGGAAGCCCTGTGAAATTGTTTTTTATATTATCATATATATCATTTTTTTTAACAGTCTTTATAAGTAATATACCAACAATAATAATACTTGCTCCTATAGTTGTCCTAATTACTAAAAAACTAGATGTCCCAACCACTCCCTATATAATATGAATAATAACATTTGCTAATTTAGGTTGAGCCGTTACACCTATTTCAGATCCTACTACTTATTATCAAGCTACTACTCTTTGACTTAGTTTTTCCCAAGTTATAAGTAATACTTGATTGATAATGTTTAGTGTTACTATATCTTCAAGTATTTATCTTTATTTAGTTTTCAAAAAAGATTTCAATCATAATCCAGATTTGGAAGAATTATCAAAGGTAGATCCTAGTAAATATATAGAAGATAAAAAAGAAATGATTATATCTCTTTTAATCCTTTTTATAGTGATACTTCTTGTTATTTTCAAAGATATGATATTTTCAGCTACAGGAATAAAGTTTGATAATGGTACAATTGCACTTTTTTGAGCTTTTTTTACTATACTTCTTCTTAAATTAAATGTATCAAATATACTTAACAGTAAGGTGGATTATTCTACACTATTCTTCTTTGCTGGACTTTTTATAATAGTTTGATCATTAGAACACAACTGAATCATAGTTATGCTTGCTGATAAATTAGTAGAAATAACCTCCTGAGATAATAATCTGCTTTTACTTATGTTTACTATGTGATCATCTATTTTATCTGTATTTGTAGATAATGTTCCTTACAATATAGCTATGGTTTCTACTTTGGAAGCTTTTAGAGATAATCAAATAGTAACATGAACAGCTTGGACAGCCTTAGCATGGGGTCTTAATTCTTGTACTTCTATAGGTTGAGCTTGATCTCCCATATGAGCTGCTTGTAATGTGATTGCCCTTGGTCAAGCTGAAAAAACATGAATAATATTAAAATTTGCTAAATATCTTATGATAGGTATTCCTCTTGTATTAATCAATTCTTTTATAGCTTATCTTATACTTTATTTTAGGTATTTGGGATAGTTTATAAAATTTTAATTCTTTCTTAAATTTCTTCATTGGATATCTCCATCTATGCACAATATGTTATGAACTCACACAATGACACTTTTTTTTGACATTATGTTCTATATTGATAATATAATGTAGCTATATAGAAATAATTCTATGTAGTTTTCTTAAAAACAAAGAGGATAAGACTATGATTAGTTGTTATCTTGGACTCTAGTACTCTGCCCTTTCTAAAAGTCCGAGTAGAGCCCTTTCATATTTATATGAAAGGGCTCTTTTTTTGGAAAATAGTTTTAATTGCAATAAAATTATTTTTTTTTAAAATACTTAAAAATACATAAAAACACCTAAATATTTATGAAAATAGATAATATCACACTTTGATTTTCAAATAAAATAGTTTTAAAAAATATAAACCTAGAAATACAAACTTGAGAGTTTGTTTTTATAATTGGTTATTCATGAAGCTGAAAAACAAGTCTTATAAGAAGTATAATCTGAGACTTTGTTCCTAAATCTTGAGACATTATACTTGATAATGGTATGTCTCTTTATAAAAACTACAAAGAGAGTATTTTAGATGAATATAGAAGAAATATTTGAGTTGTATTTCAAGATTATAAACTAATGGAATCAAAAAAAGTTTATGAAAATGTAGCTTTTGCTATGGAAGTTTGTTGATACTCTGATAAAGAGATATTAAAAAAAGTCCCTGAAGTTTTAGAACAAGTATGACTTTTGGTAAAAAAAGATAAATTTGTACAAGAACTTAGCTGATGAGAAAAACAAAGGGTATCTATAGCTAGAGCTTTAGTCCGTAATCCTGAAATTATAATATGAGATGAACCTACTTGAAACCTAGACCCTGAAACTGCAATGGAAATAATGAATATTTTTGATGAGCTTAATAAAAATTGAAAGACTGTAATAGTTGCAACTCATGATAAGGTTATAGTTGATAAAATGAATAAAAGAGTTGTAAGTTTCAAAGATAAAAAAATATTTTCAGATCAAAAAAAAGCAAAATACAATTTAGACTAAAAGTATCTGTAAGCTACATCATAATATTCAAAAAGCTTCCTGCTTCACCGATTTTTTTTCTCATTTTCACTCAATCAGAGTTTTTCTATATACTCATTTATATTTTCATAATTTTTACCTTCTATTTCCAATAAAGTAGGAATAGGTTTTTCTTTCTCTTCATAAAAATAATCGTCTATATCAAACTCTATATTTTCCAAACTATAAGAAATTCTGTATTTCTTCTTTTCCCTAGTTTTTACCATTCAATATTTTTCAAGTACTTTTTTAAAACTCTCCACATTTGTAATTTTTCTTTCTCACTCATCTGCAATTTTTAAGAATTTTTCATCTGAATTTTCACTTTTACTTCTCTTTCTTTTTATTGTATATAAATATATATCTCACTTTTTTCTAATTCTAAATATCCTTTCATTTATATCCATTTTATCTCAAGAATCTCCAGGAAAATCATAATATATATCATGAATATAACCTTCAAAAGTTTTTTTTGCTCACATGTTTTCTAGTTTTTTTTGTATAACTTTTGAGTTTATATCAAGTATTTTTATCTCTTTTTCTAGCATTTATTTTTTTTGTTAAAAATAAAAAACATATTATATAATCTATGTTTTTAACCTTTTACTTTTATAATATATTTTTACTCATAAAAAACAATTTTATTTTCTATGATACTACTCTACCTAGCCCAAAGTAAGAAATGAAGTGCAATTAAAAGAGAAGAAAATATAGTATTCCCCGTAGGGTAATAACATTATTTTCTAAAATCATGTTTTAGAGTACCAAATTCCAATCCTAGGACTTTTTCATCTTCTTTTTTTGACATAATAAAAAAGTAATAAAATTATATCATAAGTTTTTAGTATTAGTCAATTTTTTATTTGCATATTTGTATTTTTTGTTTATTTTTTAATTAATATATTTTAGTAAAACGAAAAAATGTTGAGAATACCTTACTTAGATGCTAATACTCCAGATCAATCCAGGGAGAGAATAGAATCAATGTGAGACAAAGTACTTGAATTTAGAAATGTATTTGCTTGATACTGAAAAAAAACAGTACTTCACAATATTCATGCTGATTTTTATGCTTGAGAAATAGCTTCTATTATATGACCTTCTTGATGTTGAAAAACTACATTTATTAAAATACCTGGTCGTTTGTCTGAAGAAGATGAAGCTTTGGAAAAAAGCCCTAGAAGGAAACCTAAAAATGGGGAGTATTGGCAAAGATGAAATGTTAATTTTTCTCATCATCCAGAAGATCCCAATAGATGAACTTATGATTTATGAGCGAATTGATTTGAAGAGTTTGGTTGAGCACGAAAAATTCGTAGAAATATTATTACTATGCCCCAGTGAGATCATCCTCTTTCAAATCTTACAGTAGAACAAAATATAATTATGCCTGATTCTACTACCCGTGAATATTCAGAAATTAGAACAGAAACCCTTAAGAGGCTTTGAGAGGCTATACAAAATGCCAGTCTAAATGAAGTGTTTTTTCAAACAGAAGAACAGAGAAAAGCATTTATGGAAAACTGAACTACTTCTTGAACTAGACTCAAAGATTATCCTTGAAGTTTTTCTGGATGACAACAGCAAAGAATTTCCCTTGCAACCAGATTTATGATGTGATGAAAGAGACTTATATTTGATGAATGACTCTCTGCACTTGATCCAAAAATCCAAAGAGAAATTATGTCACTTTTAGGAGAACTTATAAATTCAAAAATTATTGATTTAGTTATGGTTGTTTGTCATAGTCTTAATATAGTTAAATCAAGTAATAAGGTAATAGCTATGGATAATGGTACTATAGTTGAAAGCTGACCTACAGATAAAGTTCTTGAAAATCCTAAAACACAAGTAGTAAAAGATTTATTAGGAGAATGACAAGAAATACCCAAAGCTAATCACAAAATACCTCATCTTTATAGAGATGAAGAAGAAGCTAGAAGAATCTATGATAGAATGAATAGAAGTTTTAATAAAAAAAATAATAAATAGAAAAATATTTTGAAATAACCTGAAAAATTAATATCTACGAAAAAAGATTATTTTTATCACTACTAAATAATTTTTTCATTCTCTTATTAAAAAAGAGAACCATCAAACTTGATGGTTCTCTTTTAGTTTCACCTCCTATTTTCTAAATATGCAAAATATGCAGCAAAAGTTGCAAATGGTAGTATGGTAAATATTAACCCAATATGTAAGCATGCTTCCAATGCCTCAAAAGCAGGATCACTAAAAGCTCTAAAGCTATATGCAATTGCATTCAATGGTCTTGCTTCTCCCAACAAATCAAGAGAAGGTTCTCCCAAGGACAAATCTAGTCCACCTACAGGGAACCACTGAGAAGTTTCCTGTAAACCAGCAGTCATAGCAAGGGCAGCAATTAAACAAAAATTTTTAAAATTCTTGCTAACCACATACTTAACTATAGTTTCAATTCTCCTAAAAGAATGACTTCTGCCTGTATTAAGAGCACTCTCAGGTATCTCTTGTAATCTTGAAGTAAAGTTTACTATTGCAATCATAAATACAACCATCCAAGTAGTCATATAGAGTGTAATATTAGCTGCATTAGGTAAACCAAGGATATCAACAAAGTTTATTTTACCCATATATCCATATCCAAGAGCAGGTATACTCAAAGAAAGAGCTAAAACTATGGATGTATGAACTCTGATTTTTTTCCACAAGAAAAACCTAATTACTAAAGCTCCAAGAAATGCTGATATTATTGCAAATATAGCCACAAAGCTATTTTGAAGTGATGACAAAAAATTAGCTCTAAATCCATTTTTAAAAGGATCGTTGGAAAATTTTCTGTTTTCAAAAAGGGTTTTGTTCCAGGTAATCCTTATGAGACTTGAATTATCATCCAAATTTCTATCAGATAAACTTTTTACAGAACCTTTTCGCATAAGTGTATCTATCCAACCATGTTGTGGTGATTTTGGTCCAAAACTCCTGTTTTCAAACAAAGTTTTCATAACAGGGTTTAAACCTTTTACATAACCATCGGTTTGTGTACTTGCCGATAACCATATATCAAGTTCTTCACCACTATTGCACTTCACACCCTTAGCCGTACTTTTGGAGTATAGCCTTAAAATCTCTCTTTTTTCTTTACGACTTAACTCCTCAATTCCTAACTTTTCAGATAAAAATTTCCTTAAGTCTTTTCTCTTTATTTCTCCTGAATCACTACATACACCTTGATATTTTATCTGTGTAGTGAAGATCATATGACCTCCTTTGTGAACCAGTGCACTAAATACAAAAATAACCACAAATATACCAAGCAAACAAGATGATTTAATCCATTTACTAAACAGATTTATTTCAAACTTAGATGTTTTTTTGGGTATATCTATTTGTGTATTTTTGCTATTTTTAAGCTTTCTAATATAGATAAATGTCAAAGATAAAACTACGACTATCCCCATATTTATGAAAATCTTAAGAAGTGCAAAATCAGCTCCACCCGGTGCTACCATAGGATGATCAAGAGATTCTGGACGAAGATATTCAGAAGCAACTTTTGACAGAGTATTTCCACTTAAAAATGGCCATTCCCAAAAGTAATTTCTAAATAAATCTTGAGCTCCTCCCATCAGACGGCTTGCAATTGTAGTTTCTGCGGCTCCCCTCATTATAACAACGATAGATGTAATCCATAGTTGCCATTTTATTTCGGGTTTTAAATACCACTTCCATCTAGTAGCAGGATCTGCTTGGTTAATTCTTGCATTGTCCCATACAAACTTTGGTATTCCAGAAATTGCTGCATTTGTTAAAATAGCAACAATTGGTATATTTAATCCAGCGATTGTTAGGGCTGTTGAAAGTATATTTCTTTCATCCTGCAAAAAAAATAACCATCTCAAAAGAGGTTGTAGGTATATAGATCCCATAAATGCCCAAGTTACAGAGGGTATCATCAGGAAAATATATAGAAAAAGAAGCATTATAAACTTTCTTTTTTTCATTTGAGAGGTAGCAATTCCTATAGCACGACCTATAAAAATAGATACCCCTCCAGATATAAATGCAACCATTAAAGTTGTCATATCCAGAGGAAGAAAGCCTAAATTTTCTTCTATGCCAGGAGTATATGCTTTGGGAGGATTCCATTTTTCTCCCAATATTATGTTTGATACTCCCATTTCACTTAAAAACTTAAAGCTACCTATTCCCAGATTATAAAAGAGTAACAAGATACTTATAAGTCCAAAGCCCATCATAAAAAAACCTGTATTTATACTTAAGGTATTTATGTATGAAGACCAATAATATCTTCTAGCTCTAGCTTGGGATAAGAAAAAAATGTAGAAAGTTATAATTGCTAGAATTGCTCCAGCTATATAGAGCAAACCTATAGAAATATTCATAAAAAACTCCTTGAATTTCTTTGATAATTTTAAAGAACAATAAAACAATACTTTCATATAGAAAGTAAAATCTATTAAAATGTATTATTGAAAAATAGCAAGTTTTTGTTATCATAAATGGCTTGACAAAAATTTTTTATTTATTAATTTTAAAAATATAGAGGTATTTATTTTTATCTCTATACAGCTCTTTAAATTTGAAAGAGATTATAGGTTAGTGTAGATTTAGCTTTTTTAATTTAGTTAATGATACACTTTTTTGAGTTAAACATAGGAGGAAATTATGAAAATACTCAAAATTACTTTTTGTTTTCTTTCTTTAGCTTTTCCTGCTTTTTTGTTTTCGGATGAAGTTATAAAAGAATTTGAAATTGTTGGATCTTCAACTGTATTTCCACATTCTTCTGCCGTAGCTTTGGAGGTTCAAAATGAGTATCCAGAAATAACTATTAGCATGAAGAGTACTGGATCTGGTGGTGGAGCAAAATTATTTTGTCAAGGGCAAGATATAAATACTCCTTCAATTACTAATGCTTCCCGTAGGATTAAGAATAAAGAAGTTTCTCTATGTAAGCAAAATGGGGTTTTGGATGTAACAGAATACCGTATAGGATATGATGGTATTGTTATTATGCATAGCATAGATTTTGAACCTTTGTCTCTTACTAGGGAAAACCTATTTTATGCTCTCAACTCTACACTAAAAATTAATGGTATTATTGTTGAGAATCCTTATAAGAAATGGTCTGAAATAGATTCAAGTCTTCCTGATATTGATATCAAGATTATGGGACCTCCGAGTTCATCGGGTACTCGTGATTCTTTTGAAGAATTGGTTTTAGAAGAATTTTCTGATAAATCAGGAGTTCCTTTGAAAATTCGTGAAGATGGAGTTTATATTGAAGCTGGTGAAAATGATAATGCCATAATAAACAAGCTTTCTTCAGACAAAAATCTCTTAGGTATAGCTGGATATTCTTTTCTAGCTCAAAATGAAGATAAAGTAGTGGGGGCTTTAATTGATGGCTTTTATCCCTCTTTTGAAAATATTGCACTAGGAAATTATCCTATATCTAGGTCTTTATGGTTTTATGTAAAAAATAATCATATTGATAAAAAACCTGGTATCAGGCTTTATGTAGATGAATTTACAGATGAAGATACTTGGGGTGAAGATGGATATCTTTCTGATTTGGGATTAATTCCTTTGTCTGATGATGACCGTGAAATTCCTGAATTTGGAGTTGCAAATGGTCCTTTTTCTTCAAATTAAAATAAGGAGATTCATTAAAAACTCCCGAAGTAATTAATTACTTCGGGAGTTTTAATTTTTTTAATAAAATTTATTTGTTTTATATTTCAAAATAAATAATTCTTTTAAATCTTTTTTCTTATCTAGAATTTAGTATTTTCTAACAAGTAGGAGTTTTTTATTAATCTTTTAAAACAAAAGTAGCTATTTTCATCTTATAATGTATTTAAAAATCTGTTAAAATCATTTGATCTTTGTATAAGCTTATATTTTCTTTTCAGAGCTCTGTAAAAACCACTATTTTTATCCAAGCTTATGTTTTCTTTTCATAATTCCTTTCATACTTCTTTTAATATTTCTGTATTTATTTTAAATATAATTCCAGTATTTCTTAATTCTTTTATTAATTCAGGAACATCTCTTATAACCAAACTTTCTTCCAAATTATCATTTAAGTAAACTAAATTAGCTAGTAATTTTTTAGGATTTTCTAAACATAAAAAGTACAGGTTTTTTAAATTTTTAATAAATGATTCATCGTTTGTGCAAACTAAATTTAAGTATTTGGATAAATTTATAAATTCATCAATATCATCTAAATCTATTATAGAATAAAATAAATCACTATTATTTAAGCTACTAATATTATTAAGTGTTAATCATTCAATAGAAGCTCTTAGCTTTATACATTTATCTAAATTTTTAGCTATTAAATCTTAAGTAGACCCTGAAAAATTAACATCTATGAAAAAATAATCTTTTTTGTTGATTTCCATTCAAAAATTTTTGGCTTAGAATAGCTAAACAAAAAATTTTATTCATAAAAATTACCTAAAAAATCTTTATTTTTATCATTACGAAGTAATTTTTGAGTTTCTCCTTAAATTTCTAAGTCTTTTTTCTCTAAATAGATGATAACATATCTTATTATAATCATCATCTGATAATTTCATTCAAAAATAGCTAACTTTTTTCATTAACCCTTTTTGTTTTCATAAATTTTCATATTTTTTTAGTTTGGACAGTCAGATTCTTACTTTTTCATCATATCAAAAATTTTTTCAAAGAATATCAATAAAAAGAGGTAAGTTATCTATCTCTTTCAAAAAATCATATTCACCTTCTTCTCACTCTATTACTCAATAATCTTTTAATATTTCTTCTCTTGATTTTAAATTAACTAAATCTTTAGTTTTATTTTTATTGTCATTAACATCTGAAGAAACTTGATTTCCAAGTCATTGAGATTGTTCTAATCAGTGATCTTTTCTTAAACTTTTATGTTCCATTTTTTTTAATTAAAATAATAAAATTGTTTCTTTTTAAAAAATAAATAAATATTTATTAGACTAGGGATAGTATGAATACTCTCCTACTCCCCAATTAAAAAGGATTATAATTTATAAAATTATTTTGTCAAATTTTATTTTGAATTTTTAATTTTTTATAAATATATATATTTATACTGTTTATTATACAATTACATATTATTAAAAATTGCTACCCTTTTAACATTATAAATAATTAAATTATATTAAAATTTTATTGACAAATTATTTTATAAAAATATATTTACATTTGTAAAATAATACTTAATTTAAAATTTATTTTCCTGAATTAAACCCCGAAGTGCAATTTTTTAAATGAACTTAAAGAAGAAAATATAGCATTAAGAAAATTTTTTGTTTTTGAGATTATAAGAAATTTTGTTATAATTCCAAACACAACTCTAAGGTTGTGAAAAGTGTGCTTGATTAGGAGAAATAAATCCAAGTATTTCTCTAGGAGTATTTGCTAATATATCGCAAATACTCTTTATTTTTTCATCACTTACATAATCAAATATAGTTCATTTAGGAAAAAATCTCCTGATAATCCTATTTAAATTCTCAACACTTCACTTCTGCCAAGAAGAATAAGGTTCACAAAAGTAAGTATCTATTCATATATCATTTAACAAATAATGTTTAGCAAATTCCATTCAATTATCAAAAGTAACAGATTTAATTCATATATCATCTTTAACTCAAGCTATTAGTCTAATTATATTCTCACTTGACTTATCTTTTAATTTAAAAATTTTAGGTAATCTAGTCTTTCTATCAACCAATGTAAGTATAGCTCATTTAAATCATTTTTTAGAAACAATTAAATCAGCCTCAATATGTCCTTTCTCTTCTCTGTTGTTTATTATTTCAGGTCTATCTTTAATACTAACTCTATTTTTAATTTTCACTCTTTCTGTTTGTTGTTTTTTCTTTCTATAACCTTTATGTTTATATAATAATAGTTCTTTATATTTATTTCACATACCAGTTTCTAGCCAAGAATATATACTTGTATGAGAAATATGTTTCTTTTTATCTGTTTGAGTATTATTCCGTTTCTTAGCAATTGTTTTTGGAGACATTTGTATTTCTGTTATTGATAGTTGTTCTATTATGAAGTTTTTCATATCATTATTCATATTTATCTTCATTGATTGAGTTTTCGTTAGCCATCGTCTTTGATATGATTTCATTTCTGCTTCTAGTGCTAGATATATTTTTTTATTGGTTCATCGTTTTTTTACTGAGTTTCTATATATTTCTCTGCTTATTGTTGATTCTGATCTTTTTAGTATTGATGCTATATCTTTTTTCTTTAATCATTTATTTAAATGAAATTCAATACTTTCTCTCTCTTGGAATATTAATTGTCAGTACATATCTTATTATATTAGAAAATAATGTTATTACCCTACGGGGAATACTATATTTTCTTCTCTTTTAATTGCACTTCATTTCTTACTTTGGGGTAACGATTTTTTCCAAAATTTGTGAAAAGGTTTAGATAAACTTTTTTCCAATATATGAACAAATAAGAATAATAGCTGAGTAAAATCATCAGATGTAAACTCTTCCATAGAAAATGCTTCCAATGCTACCTCTTCTGTTATTCAATCTAGTGATCAATGAGAAACACAAGATAAACATTATACAGCTGAAGATATAGCTAGAATTACAGAAGAGCAAATAGTACAAATTAAAGAAGATTGAGAAAAAAAACAATGGAGAAAAGAGATGGAAGTTTTATGAACTAAAGTATCAACTGAATGGGAAAAAATTCCACAAGAAATAAAAAATGAAGTTGATACTACATTAAAAAAAAGAGCTTCTCTTATACATATTTGTTCTGTAATGTTTATTGCAAATCTTTCAGGTATAGCAGATATAAAACAGTGAAAAGAAATGTATTTTAAAGTTATAAAGCACTTACCTAATTTGTCTGAAGAGTTAGGTCTGGAGGTTAAAAAATATCAAAAAAAATTTGGTTTTACAATTGAACTTTTTAATAATGCTAATGATTTAATCAGTGATGGAATTGATGGGATATGAGAATGAATTAAGAATAAACTAGAATCTTTGAAATCTTCTCATAATATATCAAATGATTTATTAAGATGTAGGCTATATAAAATAGACGAAGAAGCTTGTTATATGCAAATATCTCCTGAAGACTAAATAAATTAACAAGCTTTACCATCAAAAAATTCTCAAAAAAACTTTTTGCTTTTTTAAAAAGCTTAATACAATACCTTTGTATTTGCACTACCTTTGATTTTGTAAAAGCTGGAATGGTAGGGCAGTTTTTTATTATTTTAAAACTTAATTTTTAAAATGCCGAAAAAAAAATCTAGTGAAAAAGAAATAAACTCTCTTTATGAAATAAAATGAAGACATTATTTCTCAAATGATACTTCTATAGCTGGTTTTCCAGACTTATTGGAAGTACAATTACAATCATACAACGACTTTTTAGAAAATGGTCTTGGTAAAGTTTTTGAAGACTGTTTTCCTATAGAAGACTTCTCTGAGGAAAAGGTTAGTATTTATTACAAATGAATAAAAATAGAGGACTCTAAATATTCTATACAAGAATGTATTAGAAAAAACCTAAACTATGAAGCATCCATGAAAGTAAAACTCGAAATGCTCAATAAAGAAAGTTGAGAAATAAAAGAACAAGAAGTATACATGTGAGGTATACCTCTTATGACATCTGATGCTAAATTCATTATCAACTGAATTGAGAGAGTCATAGTAAACCAAATTATTAGATCAACAGGTATATTTTTTACATTCAATGAATGAATACATTCTCTTAAAATAATACCAGCTAAATGATCATGGTTTGAAATAGATGTTGAGAAAAAATGAATCATAAATGTGAAAATAGACAAAAAAAGAAAGCTTCCAATAACTTTGGTATTGAGAGCTTTTTGATTGGAATCAAATGCTGAAATATTAGATACTTTCTCAGATTTATGAGAAGAAATTATATGAAACAATTTAGTCCCTACACTTGAAAAAGATAAAACTACAAATAGACAAGAAGCTTTACACATAATATACAAACTTCTAAGACCATGAGATTTGGCAACAGATGAAAGAGTAGAAGAACTATTTAATACCACCTTCAAAGATGAGAAAAGGTTTGATTTGTGAGAAATAGCTCGTATGAAAATGAAATGAAAACTTTGAATAGATACAAAATATGATTCAGACTCAGGGAAATTTTTAGATATAAATGACCTTGTAGTTTCTCTTAAATATTTCCTAAACCTAAGAGCTTGATTTGAATGATATGAAATTGATGATATTGATCATTTAGCAAATAGAAGAATTAGATCAGTTTGAGAGCTGGTATGAGATAAAATAAAAGTGGGTATTGCTAGAATGGAGAGAATAGCCAAAGATAGAATGACAATACTTGATTTAGAAGATGCGACACCAGCTACATTTATAAATTCTAGACCAGTTGTAGCAATATTAAAAGAATTTTTCGGTAGTTCTCAGCTCTCTCAATTTATGGATCAATCAAATCCTCTTAGTGAAATAGCTCATAAAAGAAGAATTACTGCTATGTGACCAGGTTGATTGACAAGAGAAAGGGCTAGTTTTGAAGTTAGAGATGTCCATCCAACACAATACGGGAGAATATGTCCTATTGCTACACCAGAATGACCAAATATTGGTTTGGTATTGCATTTGGCAACATATGCTAAAGTAGATAAATACGGTTTTTTAATAACACCATTTAGAGAAGTAGAACATTTTGCTAAAAATGATTGAAAAGAGCTTATAAATAAGATAGCTCTAAATGATATAGTATGAGATGACTGAAAATTAATAGTTAAGGAAAAACTATACATTACAGAAAAAGATGCTAAAGCTATAAAAACTAAAATTTCTGATAAAAAAATAGAAGTTAGATGATACTTATGAGAAAAATATGAATATTTTGATGCTGAAGCTGAAAAGGTTTTAACTATAGCTGAGGCTAATACGAAGACAGATGAATATGGTAATTTTATAAATACTAGACTTCCAGCTAGACATAATAGTGAACCTACTTTATCTTATGTAAGGCAAGTAACCCATATGGATGTTTCTCCTAAACAAATAATGTCTATTGAAACCAGTCTAATACCATTTATGGAGCATGATGATGCTACAAGAGCAGAAATGTGATCAAATATGATGAGACAAGCTGTACCATTAATTAGACCAGAAGCTCCAATTGTGGGTACTGGTATGGAAAGAATTATTTGAGAAAGGTCATGATATTGTATTTTGGCAGAGGATGATGGGGAAGTTATATGAGTAGATGCAAAACATATTTCTGTACTTTATAAAACATCAGATAAAAAAACATACGAACTAAGGACTTTTGGTAGGTCTACACATGATATGATAGTACACCAAAAACCATTAGTATCTAGTTGAGATAAATTTAAAAAATGAGACTTACTCTGTGATTGACACTCTATAGATAATTGAGAACTAGCTTTGTGAAGGAACTTAGTTGTAGCATATATGCCTTGGAAATGATATAATTTTGAGGATGCTATAATTATATCAGAGAGACTAGTTGATAAAGATTATTATACATCTGTTCATATAAAAGAATATTCTTTAGATGTTAGAGAAACCAAACTTTGAGCAGAACAAACTACAGATGATATACCAAATGTTAGTGCCGTAAAACTCAAAGATCTATGACCAGATTGAATTATTAGAGTTTGAGCAAATGTAGAAGGTGGAAGTATACTTGTTTGAAAAATAACCCCTAAATGAGAACAAGACTTAACTCCAGAAGAAAGACTTCTAAGAGCTATTTTTGGGGATAAATCAAAAGATGTAAAAGACTCTAGTTTGAGATTACCTTCAGGACAAGGTTGAAAAGTATTAAATGTAGAAATTCTTAGAAAAGAGAATTGAGATAATTTAGCTACTTGAGTTTTTATGCAAGTAAAAGTTTTTGTTGCTGCTACCAGAAAAATAGAAGTATGAGACAAAATGGCTGGTAGACATGGTAATAAATGAATTGTTTCAAGTATAGTTCCTATAGAAGATATGCCTTTTGATGAGAATGGTAATCCCGTTGATATAATATTAAATCCTCTTTGAGTTGTTTCCAGAATGAATATTGGTCAAATTTTAGAAGTACATACTTGAGCAGCAGCCAAAAAACTTGGTATCACCGTTGCTACCCCTATTTTAAACGGTATCAAAATAGATAAAATTGATGAATTATTATCAGAAGCCTGACTTGAAACTGATGGTAAAATACAGCTATTTGACTGAGAAACATGAGAACCATTCAAAGAAAAAACAGTTGTTTGACAAAAATATATGTTGAAACTACATCATTTAGTAGAAGAAAAAATACATGCTAGAAATGTTTGACCGTATTCTATGGTAACCCAGCAACCTCTTTGAGGTAAAGCTCAAAATTGAGGTCAAAGATGGTGAGAAATGGAAGTGTGGGCACTTGAGGCTTATGCTGCATCAAACATTCTTCAAGAAATGATTACTATAAAATCAGATGATGTTGCAGGTAGAACACAGGCTTATGAAGCTATTATAAAATGAGCTCCAATAAAAAAACCAAACATACCAGAATCTTTTAATGTATTAATTAAAGAATTGCAAGCCATTTGACTAGATGTTGATTTACTTAACAGTGAAGAGCTATCATTTAGAGAAGATGAACTCAAAGATAGATATGAAGAAATAGTTAAAATAGAAAACGAGGTTATAAATTCCTCCCTAGATAATAAAGAAAAAGTTGAAAAAGAGGAACAAGAAGAAGAAAAAGAACAAGAATAGAGGATTTCTAAAATTTATTAGAGAAATAATTTTAATATTTTATAATTAACAAAATTAATCATGTTTGATAAAACACTTGATAACTTCTTAAATGATAAAATTACTGACTTTAGTCAAATTTGAGATAATATCTGAAAAAGAGACATAACAGAGTGAAAAAATTTGGATAATCTATCTGGGATAGCTCTTTGAGTTGTAGCTCCTGAAAAAGTAAGAGACTTATCTCATGGTAGAGTTTTAATATCTGAAACTATAAATTATAGAACCCAAAAACCTGAAAGAGGATGACTTTTTTGTCAGCAAATATTTGGACCGATGAAAAATTATGAATGTGCTTGTGGTAAGTATAAAAGAATTAAATATAAATGAATAGTTTGTGAAAGATGTTGAGTTGAAGTTACAAAAACTTCAACTAGAAGAGAAAGGATGGGGCATATTGATCTTTATTCTCCTGTAGCTCATATATGGTTTTTAAAATCTGTTCCATCAAGAATAGGTTTACTTTTAGATCTACCTGTAAAAAAACTAGAACAAGTAGTTTATTTTGCATCATATATAATCACAGATGTCTATGAAGATAAAAAACAAGAAAGTATAAAAGAATTAGAAGAAAGATTCAAAGCTTCTAAAGTAGAAATGCAAAAAAAAATACAAAAAGAAGTTAATGAACTAAGAATACAAAAAGAGAAAAAAGCTATAAGTGCTAAAAAATTTGCAGAAAGTGAAGCTATAATTATGAAAGAGCTAGATGATTTCAGTGAAGAATTTGATAATTTAAAAAGTAGTCTTAAAACTCTTAAACAATGAGAGGTAATATGAGAATTGGAATATAGGGTATTAAATGAAAAATTTCCTCATGTATTTGATTGAGGTACTTGAGCAGAGTATTTACAAAAACTTTTGAAAAAAATTGATTTGAAAGTTTTCATAAAAGAAAGACAAATAGAGCTTAAATCAGCAACAGCTTTGAAACAAAAAAAGATTATGCAAAAAATCAAATTAGCTTCTAGTCTTTTAAAATCTGGTCAAAAACCAGAACGGTTTATATTGGAGGCATTACCTATATTACCCCCAGATTTAAGACCAATGATTCAGCTTGATGGTTGAAGATTTGCTTCCTCTGATTTAAATGATCTTTATAGAAGAGTTATAAATAGAAATAATAGACTTAAAAAATTAATAGAACTTGGTGCTCCTGATGTAATTCTAAAAAATGAAAAAAGAATGCTTCAAGAATCTGTTGATATGCTTATAACTGGTGAGACTAGAACAAATAGATCATGATTTGTTACAGCTAATAAGAAAAAATTAAAATCTCTAACTGAAATACTAAAAGGTAAACAAGGTAGATTTAGACAAAATTTACTTGGTAAGAGAGTTGATTATTCTGGTAGATCAGTAATAGTTGTTTGACCTAATCTAAAAATGGATGAATGTGGTATACCTAAAAAAATGGCACTTATACTCTTCAAACCCTTCATAGTAGCTAAACTTATAGAAGATTGAGTTGTTTATAATATAAAGCATGCTGAAAAGATTATAGAAAGTTCGTCAAAAGAAGTTTGGGATGCCTTAGATGATGTTATAGGAGATAAATATGTATTAATGAATAGAGCCCCTACTCTTCATAGACTTTCTGTTCAAGCATTTAGACCTGTTTTAGTAGAGGGTAAAGCCATACAATTGCATCCTTTAACATGTTGAGCTTTTAATGCTGACTTTGATGGTGATCAAATGGCAATTCATTTGCCTATAACACCAAAAGCTCAAGCTGAAGCTAAAGAATTAATGGTAACTTCTAAAAATCTTCTTGCTCCATCTAGCTGAGAACCTATTGTGTCACCTTCTCAAGATATGATTCTTGGTGCATATTATGTTACATCTGTCAAAAAAGGAGCTATGTGAGAATGACAACTTTTTTCTGGTTTAAATGATGCTACTCAAGCTTATGAGGCTGGAGCACTTGATATTAAAGCTATAATAAAGGTTAGAATAGATTCTCAAATACATGAAACTACATATGGTAGATTACTTTTCAATGAAATAGTTCCTGAAGAACTTTGATTTATAAATGAAACTTTGAAGAAAAAAGTACTACAAAGAATTTTGGCAGATTCTTTTGAAATGCTTTGATCTGATATAACAGCTAAATTTGCTGATGAGATAAAAAACTTTTGATATAAATATTCTACATTTTCAGGTCTTTCAATATCAAAAAATGATATGATTGTTCCTAAAAATAGAGATAGTTTACTTACAACTGCAGAAGATAAAATCAAATATATACAGAAAAAAACTTGGACATGATTTTTGACTGAAGAAGAAAAAACAATTCAGTCTATCAAAGTTTGGGCAAAAGTAAAAAATGAAATAGAGAATGAGATGAAAAACCTATTCCCAGATTCTAATCATATATTTAATTTTATAGATTCTGGTGCCAGGTGAAATTTATGAAATCTAACACAGATGTGTTGAATGAAATGACTTGTAGCTTCTGCTACTTGAGAAACTATAGAGCTACCAATTAAATCTAATTTGAAAGAAGGTTTTTCTACTTTGGAGTATTTCATAGCAACTCATGGTTGAAGGAAAGGTAAAGCTGATACTGCTCTTAAAACAGCTCAATCTTGATATCTTACAAGAAGACTTGTTGATGCTTCTCAAAATATAATTGTAAAAGAGGATGATTGTAATACTGTTCATTCTAAAAAAGTATTGAGAAATGGGGCAGAATGAGTATTTAATGAAAGTTTTGAAGATAGAATTTTCTCTCATACCGTTGCTATACCAGTAAAAGACTCTAAATGAAAAGTTTTGATTGAAGAATGAACTATTATTGATAAAACTATTCTTGAAATAGTTAATCAAAATAACATAGATGAGATAAATATTAGATCTGTTCTGACATGTGAAACCGAATGATGAGTTTGTAAAAAATGTTATGGTCTTGATTTGTGACTAAGTAAAGATGTTGAAATATGAACACCTGTTTGAGTAATAGCTGCTCAATCTATTTGAGAACCAGGTACTCAGCTTACGATGAGGACTTTCCATAGTTGATGAGTAGCACAAGAAGGTTGAGATATGACTCAAGGTTTAGCCCGTGTTGAAGAATTATTTGAAGCTAGGACTCCTAAGTTAGAAGCTGAAATAGTAGATATTGATTGAATTGTTTCTGTTAAACAAGATGATCAAAATATTATAGTTACTGTTACAGCTGAAGACATAACTAGAGAAGAATATTATTATTGACCTAAATTTGAACTTGCTGTAAAAACTTGATCAAAAGTTAAAGAAAAACAAATAATTGCTAGAAATAAAACAGAAAAACAAAGATTAGTTTCTAAATTTCCTTGAATAGTCAAAAAGATAGAAGATGGTGTAATAATTATAGAAGATGAAATTCCAAGATCATATGAATATAGGTTTCCTTTATGAAAGAATATAATAGTTAATGATTGAGATAAGGTTGAAGCTTGAGATAAAATCACTAATTGAGCTTTAAATATATCTAAGCTTATGAGTGTTTCTTGAGTTATAAAGGCAGAGCAATATATAGTTGATGAAATAAAATCAATATACTCATCTCAATGACAAACTGTTAATTCTAAGCATATAGAACTTGTTACTAGACAAATGTTTTCTAAAGTTAGAATTCTTGATAAATGAGATTCTGAATTTTTTCCATGAGATATTATTGATGTTATTACTTATAAAAAAGAGGCTGATAGACTTGTAAGAGAAGGAAAAAGAGCAGCTTTTTGAGAAAGACTACTTTTAGGTCTTACCAAAATATCTCTTCATACTGATTCATGGCTTTCAGCTGCATCTTTCCAAGAAACTGTTAGGGTGTTGGTTGAATGATCAGTTTCTGCTACTATTGATAAACTACAAGAACTTAAAGAGAATGTTATCATTGGTAGACTTATTCCTGCTGGTAGACAATATAGGAAATTGTTTAATAAGGATTATGAGTGAGATTTTGATGATGAATATTTCAATGCATCTGAACTTGAAGAGGATATATCATCTAGGAAGCTAGAAACACTTAACGAAAAAATGCAACATGAAAGTGATTTTTAGATAAAAATTGGGTTTTTAAAAAAGAGATTTCCTAAAAAAATCTCTTTTTTAGTTAAAAATTTATGATTGACATAAGTTTTTAATGATATAATATAGGAACAATTATATAAATAAAAAACTTTGGCTTATGTATATAACAATAGTTGAAGATGAAAAATCACTATGAAAAACTATGGCAAGAAGGCTTATGAGTAATTGATATAATGCCATAGTTTATAATAGTTTTGGGGAATTTATGAAAAATAGATCTTATAATTCTGATTTATACATATTGGATTTGTCTTTATGAGATTGAAACTGATATAATATTATAAAATATCTCAGAAGAGAAAAAAATCTAAACACACCCATAATAATAGTTTCAGCTTATAGTGAACAGGAAAAGAAAATATATGCCCTTGATATATGAGCAGATGACTATATGTCTAAACCTTTTTCTACTTGAGAATTAATGGCAAGAATTAGATCTCTTTTTAGAAGAAAGTTCTGAGTTAAGAAAAATTCAAAAATTAGATATAAAAAATTATTATATGATTCTTCTAAAAAAATTTTAAAAAAATGAGGTAAACCAATTAGCTTAACTCTTCGTGAAACTCAATTAGTAGAATTTTTTATTTTCAACAAAGGTAATTTAGTAACAAAGGAACAGTTAATTACTTCTGTATGGTGAGAGTATGATACACTAAAAGTTTCTGATAATAATTTAAATGTTACCATATTTAAACTAAGAAAAAAGCTTTGAGATGATTTTAATATTAAAACCTTACTTAGGCAGTGATATGTTCTTAAATAATTTTTTAAGTCATACTTCTATTGATTTTCTAAAAACAATATTATAATAATATAGCTATTCCAGTGAGTTTTTATATATGAAATTAATAATTATGGAATACAACCAAATAAATATTTCTGAAATAAGAAACAAATATAAACCAGAATATATGAAAGCTATTTTATATTTATTTTTGAGTATATCTGTTTTTTGTTTTGGTATTTCATTATCTATTATCTGATATTTTCAAGAATTTTTCTTTTTAAATATTTTTTGAATTGTTTTCACTGTGTTTTGACTCACTATGTTTTTTGTGATACAACATGATTGTGGTCATGATTCTTATTTTCCAAATAAAAAATCTAACCAGTTTTTATGAAGACTTTTAAGTCTTTTCACTATAACTCCCTATACTTACTGGAAGAATGACCACTCTAAACATCATGCTTTTTTATGAAATCTAGATAAAAGAGAAAACGAGTGATATAATCATTGATATCTTAGAATACTTACTTTAGATGAATATAGTAAAATGAATTTTTGGAATAAATTTAAATATTTAATAGAAAACTATCCACTTTTTATGTCCACAATCTGGGCTCCTTTACAATTTTTTATAGGTTATCATATTCCTTTTTTAAAATATAGTTCCAAAGAAGATAATTTAAGTATAATACTAAACTCTATTTTTTGTTTGTTTTTATATGTATCTTTATTCTTTATAATGGGCTTTAGCTTATTTTTTTGGATTTTACTTCTTCCAATGGTTTTAACTGCTTTTTTTGGATTTTACCTTTTCAGTGCTCAACATAGATATGAAGAATCATGGCTAGAAAGATCAAACGATTGGGACTTTGCTAAATGTGCTATAGAATGAAGTTCTTTCATAGATTTACCAAAAATACTTCATTTTTTTACTTGATATATATGTTATCATCATATACATCATTTTATTAGTAAAATACCTCTTTATCATCTATCTAAATGTTACGAGGAAAATAAAATTTTTCAGAAAAAATGATTGAAAATTCAAGATGTTTTAATATCACCAATCTATTGTTTATGGGATGAGAAGAATAAAAAAATGGTAAAAATGAAAGATTTTAAATATATTTCTTTATCTCTTTTTCTAATATTTGTTTTTTCTTGCTTTTTATCTGGTATTTTTAATGAAAATTCTATTTTAGCTTTATGTTTAATTTTTATAATTCCTTTAATATTTTTACCTTTTTTAAAAAAGAGAGAATTAAAAAAATTCAGTTTAATAGTACCTCTTTGTTGAATAATATGATTATTTTTTTACAGCATAACAAGTATTTTTGTGAGTAAAAATTTGGTTCTTCTCACTTTATTTTTCATTTTGTTTTTGTTTTTCTTTTCTTTGATTTTCAGAATTATTATTAATAGTTTAAGAAAATTAATTATTAATTTGAAAAGTTATTATATATATTTAAGAGAGATTATATAATACTTTAATAGATTTAATTATTTTTTAAATAGGAGCTTCTTTTTTTCTTAAAAATCTATTTCTTTTATCTCTTTTATCAATTCTTTTATACAATTTTCTTATAGTAGGAAAAAGAGAACCGTAGATTTTTGACAAAAATTTATTTATATAGTATTATTTTTATTGTATAGGATAACAATTATCTTATCTTTATTCTTTAATTATAATATAATATGTCTACAATAATAAATTTTTTAAAAGAGAATTATTTCCATTTATTTGAATTAAAGTTTGCTGGTAGCTTTGAAAATTCAAATAGTTCAGAATGAAATGAAAATAAAGCAAATATAACACCAATTAGTTCTTTAAATTCATTGAATTATTATTTGAAAGATGGAAAAATAAATCAAAATGAATTTAATAAAATATTTGAAGGTTTAGATAATATATCACAAGAGTCTAGGAAATTTATAAGGGATATGCATTTAGATATGCTGATAGATTGAGTTAAAATAAAGGATTCTGAAATTTACCAGAAATTTGCTGAATTTGAGGAGAAACTTCATTGTAAAGCTTTACCTAGTTGGAAAGAACTGAGTGACATTTTAATGGAAGATTTTTCTGTAGATACAAATAATGATAGGTTTAAATGAGTTATAATATTTGATGATAAAATAGAGATTATTTATGATAAATTTCTTTCTAGTAAAAATAAATTAGTCCTACATTATAATTGAGAATGTTTTAATGATTCAACTTGAAATTCATCTAATTCAGCAAATTTTGAACATGATTCTTGGGAAAAATATAATATCAATGATCAGGAATTTCATGATGATTTATACTTTGATAAAGGTGAAGATATAAAATTTAACGTAGATAAAGAATTAAAGACATATTTAGATAAAATAAGTTTAAGTTTATGAATTGATAAATCTTCTTTGTCTGTTGGAAATTCTTATCTTCATTTAAATTTAAATTGAAGAGAATATGGTATGAAGTTAATAAATATTACTGATAAAATAATTGATGAAGTAGATACTCATAAAAGATATTTATCTATGCTTTTGCTTCTTAGTCCAAAACTTATTTGAGATTGAGAATTAACTTTTTTGACTAAAGATGGTAAAAATGCTTATTATTATTTTTTAGGAAATAAAAAATCAATATCAGAGGTCAGTAATATAGCAGATTTAGTTCAATGGATAGATATATCTAGACAAGAATCAAAAGAAAACTCTATTGAAAACCTTAAACTAGAAGTAGAAAATATACCTTGATTAAGCTATGATTGAGAAAATAATAGGTATATTTATGAAGATATTAATCCTAACTGAGATTCAGAGAATTTATTCATAGATGCAAATAATATCACTCGTATAGGTATTTTGGAAAGAAAAATATTAGAATATATTTTATCTAAGATCCAAAGAATTGACCATGATATAATTAATCATGATATAAAACCTAAAGGTTTTTTACTATTAAGATGAGATTGATATCACTTACGTATTACTTCATGGGGTGGTGTAGATGTTAACATAACCTCACCTTTAAATACAAGAGATATCACAAAAGCTATAAATGAATACAATGAAAATAATTAGGCTTTTTAGAATAAAAAACAACCAAAAAAAGAGAAATGGCAGTTTCTCTTTTTTTATATTATTGAAGCTAGTTTTAATCTCTCACTTCCAGTCATATATCATATATACTGCATAAATACTAGCTTCTCTTTATCTGATAAAATACTAGATTCTACTATCTTATCAAGTATACTTGAATTTATAGTTATTTTTGATTTTCTCATTTTTATTAATATTATTATAATTAAAGTAATACAAGAAAATAAATTAAGTATACTCCTACATTAAAACACATTTACTAAAATAAGTCAAGTATTTTCATGTCAATTATTTTATGAATAGATCCATGAACTACTACTGTATGATATGCTTTGATAAAAAAGCATTCTAATTCAGATTTTGAATTAATAGATTACGGTATATTTTCTACTACTCCCAAAATGCCTTTGGCTGTTAAACTGCTAGAAATTTGAAACGATATGAAAAATTTGATAAATTCTTTTAAACCAGATTTTGTTTCAGTTGAAAAGCTTTATTTTCAAACTAACTTAAAAACAGGTATAGATGTTGCTCATGCTAGAGGTGTAATAATTTATGAATCAATTAGGAATAATTTAGAAATATTAGAATATACTCCTTTGCAAGTCAAAAAAGCTATAACCTGAAATTGACAGGCAAAAAAAGAGCAATTACAAAGAGCTATTTCTATAATTATGAAACTTCAAGATATACCAAAACCTGATGATGCAGCTGATGCTATTTGACTAGCTTATATGTGAGCTTTAAATATTAGAAAAAACTGAAAATCATTAAATATATAACTTTTTAAACTTTTAATCTTTTAAATTTATGGAAAATACTATCATTATATTTGTTAGTTTATCTGCTATACTCCTACAACTTATTTTATCGTTCAATGTTTGAAGAGCAAGAATTAAATATAAAATAAAAGTCCCTTATACATCTTGAAATGAAAATTTTGAAAGAGTCTCTAGAGCACATAAAAATACTTGTGAATATATGGTTTTATTTTTACCTCTTTTATGGATGTCATCAACTTTGTTAAATCATTATTTTGTTTGATTTGTTTGAATTATGTGGGTTTTATCAAGAATATTTTATTCTAAGTTTTATTATTCATGATCAAAATACCGTTTAAAAGCATTTGTTTTTTGACTTATTTGTTTGTCTATTTTATTTTTTTGAATAGTTTATAAACTTGTATTTAACTATATAACTTTGTAGTTAAGGAGAGTTTTAAAAAATTAACATTCTGCTTTATAAGGACCTAGCTTAATTAGAAGAGTGCCAGGATTCCGACCCCTGGAGACGTTGGTGCAATTCCAACGGTCCTTGCCAATTAATAACATTTATTATATAAACAATATAAATTACTATAAAATGACAAAGAAACTAGAATTACTTATGCCAGCTTGAGATATGGAAAAACTTAAATTTGCTTATGCTTATTGAGCTGATGCTACATATGTTTGAGCTCCTATGTTTTCTCTTAGAGCTAGGACAAATTCCTTCAATATGGATAGTTTGAAAGAGGCTTCAGATTATGCACATAGTTTGTGAAAAAAAATATATTTTACAGCAAATATATATGCACATAATGTTAAAATCAAACCATTTATGGCTCAATTTAGAAAAATGGTAGACATGAAACCTGATGCATTTATTATGGCTGATCCATGACTTATTTATATAGTTAGAAAAGAATTTCCTGATGTAGAAATTCATTTATCTGTACAGGCTAATAATACCAACTGGGCACAGGCTGAATTTTGGGAATCTATATGAATAAAAAGAATAATTTTAAGTCGTGAAATATCTATAAAAGAGATAAAAGAAATACATGAAAAGTGCCCAAATATGGAGCTTGAAGCTTTTGTGCACGGAGCAATATGTATGGCTTATTCTGGTAGATGTCTTATTTCAAACTATCTTTCCAACAGAGATCCAAACCAATGAACTTGTAGCCATTCTTGTAGATGGGAATATAAAGTTTTTAAAAATGATAAAACACAGGAAGAACTTGAAATGCTTACTTGAAGGCCAGAAGAGTATAAGGAATTAGAATGAAATTTTGCACTTGAAGAGAAAGAGAGACCGGGGGAATTGATGGAAATAGATGAAGATGAATATGGTACTTATTTGATGAATTCAAGAGACTTATGTGCTATTGATTATTTAGAAGAAATGAAAGATGCTTGAATAATAAGTTTTAAAGTAGAAGGTAGAAATAAGACAGTGAATTATATATCCTCTGTTTGATTAGCTTACAGAGAAGCAATTGATGCAATAGAAAAATGAGAAAAATATGATTCTTTGAAGTTATCTCAAGAATTATTTTCTATAGCAAACAGATGATATATACCTTGATTTTTAGCCTGAAACCCAAATGCTAATGCTCAGTTTTATGAAAGAAATGGTAGTTTTGGAACAAAGGCTTTTTTAGGAATTTTAAGAGATTATGATTACAAAAATAAACTTGTAAGGGTAGAAGTAAAAAATAAATTTGAGATAAATGATGAGATAGAAATAGTTTCACCAAAAGATATAAGCAAAACAAAAGTTATTAATATATATAAAACGACTCTAAATCATTGAGTTCATAAGAAAAATACTTCCTTTACAGACTTTAAATATAGTTTTGATAAAAATGTATCTGAAGAAATACAATCTGCTCATGGTTGATGATACGAAGTTTGGATAAATATGGATAAAAAACCAACAGATTTTAGTATTATTAGAAAAGAAATAAATTAAAGAAATATCCGTCGGATTTTAATCCGATGGCTTTGATTTCAACACATCGGGATAAAAACCCCTATCTTTAGATAGTTAAGACACCGAAGGTGTAAGTGATAGAAATTGAATAAATGAGATGTGTTGTGACATAGGGTTTTAAACCCCGTTGCCTTCAGGCCGATTCTAAAGAAAAAAGTGTAAAAAATCAATAGAATAAATAAAATAGTGTTAAAAACTAACACTAGAGAGAATGAAATACCAAAAAAGTAGTCATGCGACATATGATGTCAGATACCATATAGTATGGATAACAAAATACAGAAATCCATTCATGAAAAAGAGATACAAGATAGATTGGAAAAGATCATAAGATGAATAAGTAAAAAGCTATGAGTAATAATAATAAAGATATGAATGGAAGAAGATCATGTACATATGTATTGTAGGATACCGTTAACTAAACCAATATCTACAATAGTATGACATATAAAGTGAGAAAGTTCTAAGGCAATAAAGAGGTATTTTTACAAAGAAATTAAGAGATGGTATTGGAAGACATGAAATATATGGTGAGTATGATATTTTGTATCTAGTGTATGAGAGATAAATTGAGAAATAATATCTAATTATGTGGAACAACAGTGAGAAGAAGAGAATAAGATTGAAGAGATAGAGCTTTAAGTTTCAGTACAAATAAAAGCCCCGTGCCTTCAGGCCGGGGTAGAAGAAAAGCTAAAACTTTTTTACTGTTTCTCGTATATTAGGTATCCCACTCCAAACCATATAATAGTAAAAATAAATAGATCCCATAATTTATGCTCAATATATATTATTCCTGGAAGAAATAATATATATTCTGGAATTTCACTTAAAGTTGGAAATAATAACATCCAAAGCATAAAAACAAACCTTTTGATTTACAAATTAAACTTACTATAATAAAAAACATCTTAAAATATAAAACTTAAAAGTTATGCTTGCTAAAATATATAAAAATACAAAAAATTATGTATTTATAATAATATGAATTTTATATCTATCATACTATTTTTTAGGTAGTTATAAAGATGTTTCCTCATATGTATCGGAATATGTTTCTTATTGAGATACAATCCTCAGTTATATAAATGCCATTATAGCATTTTTGACTGTGATAGGTCTTATATGAATAATCAATAAGTTTTTAATAGCTGTTTTGGAGAGAATAACAGATAAAACCGATACTAGAATAGACAATTTATTTGTGGATTATCTCAATAAATTTGTAAGAACCACAAAGCATTTAATATGACTATATATCTTTTTTTTGTTTATACATGTTCCTCTTGAATATCAATTTTATATATGAAAATTTTTTTATGTACTGTTTTTAATAATATTTATATACTATTTTACAAATTTTTTAAATGTATCATTTGAGGCTCTTTTAATCAAAAAAACTAAATTCAAATCTTTAAATAAAAGTCTTCTTTCCTTTTTGAAGAAAATAATAATAGTAACAACTTGGATAATATGAGTTCTAACTGTTCTTTCTAACCTAGGATATAATGTTACTGCTCTTATTACTTGAGCTTGAATATGAGGTTTGGCAATTGCTTTAGCTGCACAAAAAACACTTAGCAATATATTTTGAGCTATAACTGTACTTTTAACAAAACCTTTTTGACTTTGAGATTATATAAAAATAGATTGACAGGTAGGAACTGTAAAAGAAATGTGAATTTCTCATCTTACTATGATTGATAAAGAAGGATATTTTGTCTTGATCCCAAATGAAAAACTTATATCTAGTAATATAGAAAATTTGACTAAAAGGGAGACAAGAAGATGAGAATTTAGTATTTGAATAGTTTATGCTACTAGCTTGGCAAAAACAAAAGAAGCTGTAGAAATAATAGAAAATATTTTACAGGATTATATAGAAAAAAACACTATAAGTTATTTTAGAGTTAATTTTGATACATTTTGAGACTTTTCTCTTAATATAAGAACTGTTTATTTTTCTACTTTAAATGAGGATTATAAACAGTTTGTTAAACAAAAAGAGGAGATAAATATGATAATAAAAGATAAATTTGCCAAAGCTAAAATAGAAATGGCATTCCCAACTCAAGAAGTAATTTTGAAAAAATAATAAAAAGCCTCATTATGAGGCTTTTTATATTACTTTATAATATCTATTGGGTCTTTATTTCTTTCTCTTTTTATCTGTAATTTTAAAGTCTCTATAGTTACTGCTCTATTAGAAGTTTCTGTTAAATCTATCGGATCATATCATATTCTGTTAAATCTATCGGATCATATCATATCATATCATAACTCTTTTATTTTGATACCCATATTTAATTATAAAAAGTAAAGTATGAAATAGTTACAATTTAATTTTGTTTAAGAAGATGATCATATCCTCTAAGTCATTTTATCGTTGTGATATCTAAAATTTGCCCAGTTCTATCTCTATAAATATTTAGATATTTTTTAATTTCTCAAGCTTCTTTATTTATTTGTTTTTTTAAGGACTCTATAATTTTTTCTCTAGTAGAAGGTTTTGTTAAATCTACAACATTAATTACCCCTTTATTATCTTTTTCTCAAAATGACATTAAGATTTCTTTTCTACCATTATAAATAGTGCTTTCTTTAAGGATTCTTTTTGGATTATTACCAATTTCAAACATTTCTCTTGCTGTATTATTTAAATCATGTTTATCTTGATTTTCTGTTATATAATCCAAAGCTAATTTAAATAGGTTAATATAAAAAGCTGAGTAATCAATATCTGATATTTCATTATTATCAATAGGTTCGTTTATAAGATCATATATTTTGTCTAAACTATCTGAAAATTTTAAATTAGTATTTATTTGCTTGTTAATATTCATATTTAAAATATTATAAAAAATAAAGTATGAAATAATTATAATATATTTTTCCTTTAAATTCAAATAAATGTAAAGTTTTTTATATTAATTCCACGATTCTCAAAATAAAAACAAAATATAGGATTAAAAGGCATATTCATTCCCATCTTTGAATTTTGTTGTCATGTGTGGTAAAAATAAATGCTAGAGTTGAGACTATAAGGAAAGAAATTCAGTATTTTACTACTGTTTCAGAGATCATCAAATCTGTGAAGAGAGAAGGTACTCATACTACTGCCAGTGAGTTAAATGTATTTGATCAAAATATATTTCAAAGTGCTATAGAATGTTTTCATTTTAAAGCAGTTCTCAAAGATATTACAAGTTCAGGTAGAGAAGTACCTATTGCTACAGCTATAATAGTAATTATAGATGAAGGTATATTTAGTAAGGTTCATAGTTTATCAACGGAAGTTATTGTATATTTTGCTCCAAAAAATATACCTATTACTCACAACACTATATATGTAATCCATATAGGTTTAAATTCAGTATTTTCTTTTTTCTCATCCTTTGTTTTTTCTTTATCTGATAATGTATAAAGTATAAATACTAAAAGAGTAAAAAGGCTTATTATTCATTCTTTCCATGTAAATACTCCGTCTATTATAAATAAAATAAATAAACTGCTAGACATAAAAAAGAAAGGAAGGTCTATATTTATTAATTTTTTTCTTACTTTTAGAGTTCAGACAAATATTCACAATATACCTCAAATAAGCATTGTATTTGCTATATTTGAACCTACCACATTATCAATTGCAAACTCTTTTTGTCATTGTATTGCTGCTATAAGGGATGTTGCTAATTCTGGGGTTGATCATCATATGGCTACTATTGTAGCTCATACAACAAAAGATGACATTCAAAAATATAGTCAAAAGTTTTCTGCTCCTAGAGTGAAGTAATCTGCTGATTTTACTAATATAAAAAGTGATAAAATTAAAGCAGTTATCCAAATTATTATTTCCATGGTTTTTTAATTTAAGATTTTATATTTTCTAAATTTTTCATTTTCTAGAGTTTTACATACTAGATCCCAAAAATTTTTTGAATGATTCATATGTTTTAAGTGAGACAATTCATGTACTACAAGGTAGTTTTGTTCTTCTGGTTTTAGAAATAATATTTTGTAGTTGAAATTTAGGTTTTTTTTAGAACTACAGCTACCCCACTTTGTTTTCATTGATTTTATACAAATTCTATTGTATTTTAATCACATTTTTTTTGACCAAAATTTGCATTTTTCTTCACAAAGTATTTCTGCATCTTTTTTATGTTTTAGATAATGTGATCTTGATTCTATTTTAGTATTTGGATTTAATTTTTGTTTTGATTTTTCAATATTTTTTATCACCCAGCTTGATTTTTGTTCCAAGAATTTTATAGCTTTTTTTTCCATAACATCTTTAAATATTTGGAAAGGTCATTTTGGTATTATCAGTATTACTTTATATTCAGAGTTTATAGATATTCTAATATTTTTTGCTCTTGGTGAATATCTTTTTTCAAAATTTATTTTTTTTCAGTCTATAATTAATGTTCCTTTTTTGCTTTTCATTTACTTTAAAATTATAATTAATGTTAGCAACTTTTATTTAAAAGCTTCTAGGTAAAATATTACTTTTTAATTTTAAAAAAAATCCTAAAAAATCAATGATGATTTTTTAGGATTTTTAATACATAAAAATTTAATATGTAGTATGAATCAAAGCTGTAGGGAATTTCATACAATTTTCCTTGTATCTTTTTACACAGTATAGCAAACCGTCATAATCTCACCATCAGTTTTTAGGGTTATATTTATATAATTTTTCTCTGTTATTTTCCATAAATACTAATGCTTCTTCTAAATATTTAACCATTTTTCCTGCTTCATTTATAAAACCACTATTTCACTTTTTTAACCATAATAAAGAATACAGGTCCGTTCAAAGAATCTTAACTTCTTGAGCCATTTTTACCATATTAGCAGTAATGTTAATTTCAGAGGCATCTATTATTTCATCATCAGGTAAAATATTTCTTGTTAAATCTTTTACATCTTCAACACCATCATTAATTTCTTTTGAGTAAACTTCCCATGTAGGAAATTTAGGATATAAATATATGTTTAATGACATTTTTAATTAATTTAAATTATAAAGTTTTCCTACTATAGAATTTTACAATTATTTGTCAAATAAAAATTTCAAAGAATTTCTTAAACTCATATTTTACTTTTCATTTACTTTTTATTAAAACAGACAATATACTCTTCAAAACTTCTATCTCTACATGCTTTTGGTTTATATTCTGTAAAAGTTTCATATTTATTTTTAATAATTTTTACTAAGTGATAAAAATCTCCTCATTTAAACACTTTCAAAATTATATTTCATCATTTTTTCAAAAAAAAATCAGCAAAATCAAGTATCTTCATATTGAGTTCAACTGATGCAAATTGGTCTAAATCTTTTCTTCAAGAAGTATTTGGTGCAATGTCACTGGTAATCAAGTCAAATTTATTTCAGGTTCAAATTATTTCTTCTACTTTTGGTTTTAAGCTTTCATATTCAAATAAACAGTGTTTTATTAGATGTATATTTTTTTGTGAATACTCATCTATTTTTTTTAAATCTATTCAAACTATTATTCCACTATCTTTTATTACTTTCTTGATAAATTGTATAAAACTTCAAGGTGCTGCTCATATATCACATATATTCATTTTAGGTTTAATTATATTAAATTTTTCTTGTATTTCTATCAATTTATATACACTTCTAGCCCTATAATTTTCAGATTTAGCTTTGAAAAAATATTTGTCATGCTTTTTGAATTCCTGCACTTTTTTCTTCTTTTTTGAGTTACTTTTTGGAGATAACATTGTATCTTTCCTTTTTTTTGATGTGTCTCATCTCCTAGTAAAAGATTTTAATTCCATTTTTATTTTTTAGAAAAATTTTTTAGTTTTCTATATTTTTTACTGTTCAGTTCCTTCTTCACTTCTTTCTGGATTATATTCATTCAAGGTAAAATAATGTGTTTCTCAATATTGCCCAACTTCTCTTCTTTTACTCATAGTTAAATTTACATATCCTTTTTCATTAGCATATTGCTGTAATTTTTCTAAATTGAAACTAATGTTAAAAAACTCTCAATATTGTCAATTTATAGCTTTACAGCTTGATCATTCTATATAGGTTTTTGCCATACTATTTTTGGTTAATTTATAATTATTTATATTTAATTTTTATTCCCATATTTTTAGAAATACTCATGCATAGTGAACTACTACATATAGGAAAAATATATATCATATTACTCATACAAAAACAGATAAGAGTATAGTATTTATTATTTTATTTTTTTCTCTTTTTATTTTATCTAGCGAACATATTCATTTACTTCTAAAGTATATAACAAGAGATAAGGCTAATAGAGACAGTCCAAATCATCTAAAATACCATTTATAGTCTCAATAAAAGGTGTCTGCTAGGGAACTTACAAAACTAAGACTTCATAATCAAAAAACGAATAACAATAGGGGGGATAGACAACACATAGAAGCAAAAAGCACAGGGATTCATGTTATTTTTAGTACATCTTTAAATTTTTTCATAGTTTTATTTCTTAATAAATTAAAAATGTGGTTAATATTTTAATAAAAAATTTTAAAAGTAAATTTTTTTAGATTTGTTACATTAATTTACCACTATAATTAAAGCTCTAAATACCAAAAAGAAGGACCTTTTAAGGTCCTTCTTTTACTAGTCTGTTTTAAACTCACATATCTATTTTTTTCATACTTGAATTAAATGTGATCATTATTATTATATTAGCTATAATAGAAAGAACTAATGAGTAATCCCAATGATTACTTATCAAATTTATAATACTAAAAAGTATAAGTATTCCAGAAACAGAAAGTGCTATAATAACTATTTTATTTGACGCTATGTATTTAGGTTCAATTGATTTAAAAAACCAAATCAACCACATAATTGAACCTACTATGCCAAAATATGCTGCAATTTTATACTGGTCTAACATGTAAAAAACTACACAAAGACTTAGCGCAATTACTAGAATTATCCCTGGTAATAGGCTGTATAATTTAGAAATGTTCATAAAATATCTCCAGAGTTTTGACAGACCAACAAAATTGTATAGGTCTATCATTTAAGTTAAAAGGTTATTAAAGATAGACCTTTTACAGATCTTGTATTGAGATTATAAACTTTTATCATATTTTGTCAAATTAATTTAAGATTTTATCAAAAATCCCTAAAAACTTCAATTTTGATTTACTTTTTTTAGTTTATATATATATTCTTCTTATCTATAAATCAATAATTAATTTTAAAAATGCAAACTACTCCAACTACAGATTTTCCCAAAAAATATTATCCAAAAGACTTTGAGGATAAAATCTACAAAATATGGGAAAAATCTGATTTTTTTAAACCTAAAGACAGATGAACCTGAAATACCTATTGTATTTCTATGCCACCACCCAATGTAACCTGAAAACTGCATTTATGACATGCAATTATGACTACACTTGAAGATATTATGATCAGATATCATAGAATGAAATGAGATGAAACCCTTTGGATTCCTTGAACAGATCATGCTTCTATAGCAACTGAACTTAAAGTTGAAGAAAAAATGAAAGGTATTTGAAAAACAAAAAAAACAATGCCTAGAGAAGAATTTTTAAAAGAATGCTGGAAATGGACAGAAAAATATTGAGGTTTAATAAATGATCAACTTAGAAGTATGTGAGCAAGCTGTGATTGGACAAGAGAAAGGTTTGCTATGGATGAGGGAACAAACAAACTTGTTAATAAGGTATTTGTAGATTTATACAATAAATGACTTGTATATAGATGAGAATATATGGTAAATTATGACCCTGTACTTGAAACGGTAGTTTCTGATCAAGAGGTTAAGTACAAAGAAGAAAAATGAAAACTTTATTATATAAACTATTTTGTTTCTGGAAGTGATAATGAAGTGGTAATAGCAACAACTCGTCCAGAAACACTTCTTTGAGATGTAGCTGTCGCAGTAAACCCCAAAGATAAGAGATATAAAAAATTACTTAGATCAGGTAAAACCTTAATACTTCCTATTGTAAATAAAGAAATACCTATTATAGCTGATGAGGAAGTAGATATGGATTTTTGAACATGAGCTGTAAAAATAACTCCAGCCCATGATGCTAGTGATTTTTATATGGCAAAAAGACATAACTTGCCACTTAATATAGTTGTTATAGATAAAAAAGGTGATATGACCGAGTTGGCTTGAATATTTTCCTGACAAAATTATAAAATGGCTCGTGAGAATATAGTTGAACTTTTGAGATCTAAATGAAATCTCTTAAAATCAGAAGATCATATTTCAAGAGTTATGTACTCTGAAAGAGGGAATACTAGACTTGAAACTGTTATTTCAAAACAATGGTTTATAAAAGTCGAATCAATAGTAAAAAAAGTTATCTCTTGATATAAATCCAAAGACTTTGAAATAATCCCAAAAAGATTCAACAAAACTTTTGAAGAATGGGTATATAATATGAAAGATTGGTGTATATCTAGACAATTGATTTGGGGACATCAAATACCTGTTTGGTATTCAAAACAAGATGATAAAATATTTGTATGAGAAACACAGGAAAATGCAGAGAAACAAGCCAAAGATTTTTATGGTAAAGAGGTAGAACTTGAAAGAGAAACAGATGTATTTGATACTTGGTTTAGCTCAGGTTTATGGCCTCAAGCTATACTTGATTTTGATTTTTGAAAAGAAAAGCAACAAAAAGATTACGAAAAATTTTATCCAAACTCTATGCTTGAAACATGACATGATATAATATTTTTTTGGGTTATTAGAATGCTTATGTTTTGATACGAAATTACTTGAGAAACACCTTTTAAAAAAATATATTTTCACTGATTAGTTAGAGATAAACTTGGTAGAAAAATGAGTAAATCTTTATGAAATGGTATAGATCCTTTGGATATGATTGATGAATATTCATCTGATGCTCTTAGGATGACTCTAAGTATTTGAAATACAGCTTGAAACGACTTAAAATTTGATGAAGAAAATGTAAAAAATAATTCTACCTTCATAAACAAACTATGGAATGCATCTAGGTTTGTTTACACTAAACTAGATAAGTATAAACAATGAAATATATCACAAAACGATATAGAAAATATAGAAAAAAAATTGATAGATAATTATGAAAATTTAAAATTTCATGAAAAATGGATTCTATCAAGAATTAAATATCTTTCTAGCCTTGTTTCTGAGGATATGGAAAATTATAACTTTTCTGAATGAGGAATAGAACTTCAATCATTTACTAAAAACGAATTTTGTGATTATTATATAGAAGAATTTAAATTGAGTGAGTCAGAAATGTGAGAAGATGTTATTATTTATATAATAAACAATTTATTAAAACTTCTTCATCCTTATATCCCTTTTGTAACCGAAGAAATATTTAAAAAACTTTGATTTAAATGAGATTTAGTTATTTCTAGTTGGCCAAACTTGGAAGTTTCTAGAAATGAAAATATAGAAAAAGATAAAAAACTTGTTATAGATATTATAAAACAAGTAAGAAATCTAAGAGCCGAAAATAATGTAAGACCAAATAAATCAATTTGACTAAAGATTTATGCTTTGAATAAAAATGCCCAAATTTTATCAGAAGCTATAGATATAATAGCTTGAATTGTCAAAGCAGACAGCTGTGAAATAATAAATAAAAAACCTGAAGATAATACTCTGGCTTACTGAATTATAAAAAATGGAATAGAGGTATATGTAGATACTTCAAATGCCTTAGATATAGAGAAAGAAAAAGATAGGCTAAAAGAAAAAATAATTGATACCAAAGAATATATATCTATTTTAGACAAAAAATTATTAAATGAATCTTTCGTGAGAAATGCTCCTGATCATCTTGTAAGAGCTGAAATGTCTAAAAAAGCATCAGCAGAAGATAAACTATTTAAACTAGAAGAAAAATTCAAAAAACTATAAAAATGAGAAAATATTTTCTACAGACTTTTTGATGCGCTATGAATCAAGCCGATAGTGAAAAAATAGCTATGATTTTACTGCAGTCTTGATTTGTGAAAACTCTAGATTGGAAAGAGTCTAGTCTGGTAGTATTAAATACATGTTCTGTAAGACAAAAATGAGAAGATAGGGTGGTTTGATTTTTACAAGAAGTTAATAAATATAAAAAAAATAAAAATATACTTAGCGCAATTACTTGATGTATGGTGAGAAAAACATGAATGAATCCTAAATATTTGAAAGATAAATCTAGAGATAGAAACCTAGCAAAAAGTATAAAAACGGTGGAAAATCAAAAAGAGATTTTTAATAATGACGACAAACTTTTCCCTAGATTGAAAGATAAAATAGATATGGTTTTTAGAATAGAGGATATAAAATATATTCCTTTTATGCTTACCCATATCATTTGAGAACCTATATGAAAAGAACATAGTTTTGATGACTATTTAAAACAAAAACAACTTAGAGAAAACCCGAGTCAAGCTGTTATAATTATACAAACTTGATGCGATAATTATTGTAGTTTTTGTATTGTTCCTCAAACTAGGGGAAAAGAAGCTTCTAGAGATATGCAAGATATAATAAAAGAAGCAAAAACTGCTGTCAAAGATTGAGCAAAGGAAATAACTCTTTTATGACAAAATGTAAATTCTTACGGTAAAGAGTTTATATCAAAAAAATATTGGAATAAAGAAAAATCTAGATGGAATGAAGGTTTGGAAAAATCACCTTTTAGAGTACTTTTGGAAGAGTTAGATAAAATAGAATGACTTGATAGAATTAGATTTACATCTAGTAATCCTCATGATATGACCAAGGACATACTAGATGCACATTTTGATTTAAAAAAGACTTGTAATTATCTACATTTTGCTTTGCAATCTTGAAATGATCAAATTTTAAAAAGAATGAATAGAAAACATAGTTATGTTGATTTCAAAAAAATGCTTGAATATTTGAGAGGTAGAGACCCTAGTTTTTCTATTTCTACGGATATAATAGTTTGATTTTCTTGAGAAGATGAGAGTATGTTTGAAGATACTGTAAAAGCATACATGGAGTGTCAGTTTGATTTTGTTTATAATGCTAGGTATTCTGTCAGAAAATGAACTATAGCTGAAAAGATATATCCTGATAATATTAGTAATCAGGTTAAATCAGAAAGATGGCATATTTTAAATGACTTACTGCTTGAAAATATAAAAGAAAGGAATATCAAAATGCTTGGTAAAACAGAAGAGATATTAATATCTTGAGAAAAAGATGATCAATTTTTTGGTAGAACTAGAAACTTTAAAGAAGTTTTTTTCTCAAAAAGAGATTGAATAAATATAGGGGATTTAGTAAAAGTTAAAATAAAAGATATTGATAAATATGTACTTGTTTGAGATTTGGAGAATTTATAGCTTAGAGTTTCAAGATTCTTTTGCAAGTTCTTGATTTTTGTTTCTATAATAATTTGCCAACTCTTGGTTTTTGTTTAATTCTTCCAAGAAGAAATTTTCTTTTAATTTTTGTTTTAAGCTTTCTCTAGTTTTAGGTCAAAAATATCATGTTCATATTTCTCCTACTTTTGATATTACTTTGTTTTCTAGTTGGTATGAAATTATAGCTTTTCTTGTTTTTTCTCAAAATATAGCTGTATCTTTGTGTGAGAAATATCATAGTTTTTTTAATACTTTTTGTAGATTCCTAACACCATTTGATATATCTCAAAATTTGGCTCTTCATATTTGTTTCATATATATATCGGCTTTTTTTTCAACTTTAATTTTCAGATTTTCTATATCTTTTTCAAACTGTTCTAATTTTTCTACATTCTCTTTTTCTTTTATTAGATATTCTTTGTAATCTTCCTTCAAGTTCTGTCTAGTTTTAGGTCCAAAATATCAGGCTGCTTTGTCATATTTATTTTTTATTAATTTTTTGTCTATTTGATAATAGTATATTGTATCAATTATATCTTTGTATTTTCAAGATATTTTTCAGCTATACATATCCATATCACTTAAACTTTCTTGAATTAAGGCTACTTGTTTTTCTGTACTTATTTTTTTTTCAAATATTTTTAACTCTTTTTCCAGGAAAATTTCAAACTCACTTTTTTGTTTTATAGGTTCTATTTTACTAGTTTTTTTGATTGAGTTAATGTTTGATTTTCATTTGTTTTTTATATTTTCTGTTTTTTGTGATAGTTTATGGATTGTCCAATAAGGTGATTTTATATTATTATAATCTATGGATATATTTTCTTTTTCATTTATTATTTTTCATTTTATTACTCTATTTCACCAATACATAGCTCTTCTAAGACCTTCATCACCATATCAAACCCATATATCTAATCTATCGTGTTTGAAGTTTCTTTTTCATGCTTCAACTATAGCTCATCATCTGTCACTTACTTCTCAAACACCTAATCATTCAAGATATATTTTAGTTCAAAATTTGTATTTTTTGGGTGCAGCAATCATACCAGAGAATACCTCTTTTCATGAAGCTCATCTGATTCATTTTCAGTTCATTCTTATTTCTTTTTTATAATTTCATCTTAGATAATATTTTTGATCAGGTAGGGGAGAGTAGTATGCTGTTACTCTAAAATATTTTTCATCTGATGCTTCAATTTGTTTAACAAATATCATTCATAAATACATAATCAGCAATAATACTGAAAGTAGTTTTTTCATTTTGTTTTTGTTTTTGTATAAATTTCAAATATTTTAGCATAGTTTTTGATTATTATAAATATATGAAGCTTTACAAGATATTATATTTTGTTTTTTAATGTGTTTTTTGTTTTTCAAAAGGCTAAAGCTCTTTGTTGGTTCAACCCTTCAAAGGTCTTAATCTAGCTTCTGATTCAACTCTTCAAAAAGCTAAAGCTTTCTGTTGAAATGTTAGAATTAATTCAAAGAGCTAAAGCTCTTTGTTGACTAGAAATACTAACTTTTTATTTAAGATTCTATAATTTCTATCAGATAATCTATTTTTTTTGTCTGATTTGAATTTCTTACTTTTTTTCTTGCTTTTTTTAGCTTTTCTACAAATTCTTCTTTTGAAGAGTATTTTTTTAGTTTATTTCATATTTCATCTAATTCTTCATAGCTTATATCATCTATTGTCTTTTTTTTACTTTTTTCATTATTTTCAAAATAATTTACTAGTGCTTGTTTTGTTTTTTCTCAAAAATATCATGCTCACCAATCATCATCTTTTCTTATTATTCCTGCTTTTTTTTGGAAATCAAGAAGTATTTTTTTAATTTTATCAAAGCTTCCATCTATTTCTCAATCATACATTCCTAATTTTTTTAATAGTGATTGTACTTTTTTTACCTCTGATTCTTGAGGAGCATCTCAATTTAGTTTTATTTCTTCATGATTTAATATTATTTTTACTTTATCACTTGTTTCCATTAAATTTTTGGTCTCTTTTTTTATCAAAATATCTTCATTTCAATATTTTTTCAAAAGAGTTAAGTATGTTTTTGGTCCAAACCATCATGCTGCTATATCATTTTTGGATTTTATTATTTTGTTTTCAACTTGAAAGTTTATTAATGATTCTTTAATACTTTCGTATTTACCATCTATTTCTCAATTATAAATTGAAAATTCTATAAATTTTTCTTGTAGTTTTTTTACATCTTTTTCGTTGTGATTTTTTGGGTTTACTTTTATGTTTTCTACAGTTTTTAATACATCTTTACCAAATTCTAGATTTACTTTAGATATTCTAGAAACCACCCTTCATTTTATTGTTCTTTTACCCCACTTTTTAGCTCTTTGTAGTCATTCATCTCAATAACCTACCCATACATCTATTCTATCATATTCATATCATCTATTTCATGCCTTTACTATAGCTCATCATCTGTCTTCTACCACTCATACCCCATATCAATTAAAATATATTTTTGTACCAAAAGGATATTTAGTTGGTGCTGCTAAATATCATATATTTATGGGTTTTTGAGATGCTGTTGTATGTCAATTTCAGTTTAATCTTAAATCTCAATAATAACTTCAGGTCATATATTGTCTCTGATTTGGTAGGGGAGAATAGTAAGCTGTTACTATAAAATATGTTTCGTTTTTTTTAGCAAAAACTATATTTTTTGTATACTGGGTGAAACAAGAAAACAGATAAATTATTAATATAGATAATTTTAATATTTTACTCAAATTTAACTTTTTAGAAATTTAAACCCTTTTTTGATAAATTACTAATAATATTTAGTGGCTTGTGGCAAAATTACTTTTTAATAGATGTTAATTTTTCTACAGGTCCCTTTACATAAATTTTACAAAATTTTTTATTATAATCAAAAATTTAAAATTTAACTCCCTATTTGTTTTGTATTTTAAACTTCTAAATTAAATATCTCATTAAAAATATATTAGTTTTTAACCACAAGCAATTTTTAATGGAATTTTAAAGATATTTTATTATATTTATATTGATTAATTTCTAAAATTCTAAAAATTATAAATCAAATCTAAAAATATGAAAAAACAAGAAATAATTTTCTGACTTATAAAAGTAATACTAGATTTCTTTATAGTTTTTTTTAGTTTTTTTATAGCTAGAAAACTAAGACTTATAAGTGACTTTATACCTTGAATTGATCTACAAATACAGACCATAGATACAAATAATTTACTTTTATATTCACTTTTAGCTTGAATTATAGTTGTGGTTTTTTTCTCTGCTCACTGACTCTATTCAATAAAAATAGTAAATTCCAAACTAAAAGAATTTTTAAATATATTTATATATAGTTTTTATGCTTTTTTATTTTTCTCTGTTTTGGTTTATCTGGGTATAGACTTCATATTTGAGAGAGAGCTACCAAGACTAATAATATTTTTTGCTCTTTTCCTATCAATTTTTTGAATGCTTTTTGTGAGATTTATTCTAAATAATATTTGGTATTTTTTAATACAGAAAAAAATATTAAATAAAAACAACCTAGTTATCATAAACAACAAAAAAGAGCATATGATAAAGGAAATACTTGATGATATAAAAAAGGCAAATGTTTACAATTTGGTTTGATATTCAAATAGCTCTTTTGTTGAAAAAATTAATATAAAATACATAAATCTTGACTCTTTGAAGAAAGAAATTTCAAATAGGAACTTAAATGAAATCATATACATAGATAGTGACTTTACTAAAAAAGAACTTTATGAAATATGGGAGTTTACTAGGATTTTTTGAGTTAGATACAGATATTTGACTAATAGTTTTGATATAACCAAAACAAATACCGAACTTAGTTTGATTAATGATATACCTGTTTTGGAGTTAAAAAATACTATGCTTTCTTGATGGAATATAATGTTTAAAAGGCTGTTTGATATTTTTCTTTCTCTTTTATTTATTTGTATATTTTTCCCATTTTTTTTGATAATAGCTATTTTTATAAAAATAGAAGACCCATCTGGACCTATAATTTTTAAAAATAAGAGAATTTGAAGAGACGGCAAAGATTTTGATTTGTATAAATTTAGATATATGAAATGGGAATTTTGTATCAAAGATTCTTATAATTTACCAGACACAGAAAAGAAAAAAGCTTTGGATTATGAAATGAGTTTGATAGAAAAAAAATCTATGAGAAAATGACCTCTTTATAAGATAAAAAATGACCCTAGAAAAACTAAGGTTGGGAATTTTATAGAAAAATACTCTATTGATGAACTACCTCAACTTTTTAATGTTCTTATATGAAATATGAGCCTTATTGGTCCTAGACCCCATCAAGCAAGAGAGGTAAAAAATTATAAACAAATACACAATAGACTTTTTACTATAAAACCTTGAATCACTTGAATGGCACAAGTAAACGGTAGGGAAGAGAATGATTTTGAGAAAGAAGCAGATCTTGATATATTTTATATAGAAAACTGGAGTTTCTTACTTGACTTAAAAATACTTTTTAAAACCATATCTTCTGTTTTATCTAGAATTAAGAAATAGTTTTTTAAATATGTGTAAATATTGTATAAATAAATCTATAAAACTCATTGAATTGTATCAAAAAACTTTAAGTCCTGATTATTCTTCTTTAGGCAAGTCTATTTATCCTTTTTGATATTGTAAATATACACCAAGTTGTAGTGAGTATACTAAACTTGCACTTAAAAAAAATGGTTTTTTTCTTTGATGGTTGAAATGATTTTGGAGAATTATAAGATGCAATCCTTGGTCCAAGTGAGGCAAGGATTTTCCTTAAAAATATTTATTGCCCCCGTAAAATATATCTATGACTCTATACTTTCAGCAAAGTTGTTTAGATGTATATTTATAAGTGTTTGATATGGTATATTTTGTGACTTAGCAAACTTCTTTATAGAATTAAGAGATTTATTTGTCAGTCTTATAGATATAGTTTTTTTTCTTCTTTCTTCCTTAAAATTTTCTATGGCTTTAATTAAGCTTTCATCCACCTCTGAATTTGAATAATCAAGTTCATCATTTTCTATCATTTGTTTTAATTCTTTTTCGTAATCATCTAGTGGTTTATCATTTATTCTTTTCATAATTATTTTTTTAAATTTTAAATTTTCTATTTGGAAATATAGTTTTTAGGAATATATAGTCCTCTTCTTCTACATAAGGTATACAATAAGGGTAGTTTTTATATTTATAAATCATTATTTTTTGATTTTCTCTTCAGGGATGAGGTATATTTTTTAATAACTCTCAATTTTTTAAAATTTCATCAAAGCTGATACCTCTACTATTTTTTAATAATAAATCTTTTTGTCTACTATATCTAATTTTCTTCATTTCCTTTTTTAAATTATATATACATATAGTATATATAAATTTATTGCAAAAGTCAAAACTTTTCTTGCTTTTAAGGTTTCTTTTAATTCTTTTTTAAAAAAATTTTTAAAAAAACCTAAGTTTATGATATAATAAAAGAAATTCTTACTTTTAATTCCAATTTGATGACTCTTTATACAATTTTAACCGTTTTATTTACTTTAGTTTTTCTCTTTTTTTTGTTTATTTTTGTTTTGAGAAAAAGAGTAAATTTTTTAAGGACTCTAAACTTATCATTTTTTAAGATAACTCTTCCTAAAAAAGAAAGTGAACTTGATGATAGAAAAGAAACTACAAAAGATTTCAAAGAGATGATAGGTCTTATGGAACAGCTTTTGGCATCATTAAAAAGTATATATTCTTCAAAGCTAATTTCTAAGATAACAGGTCAAGACATAATAAGTTTTGAATATATAGCCCATGAAAATGAGATACTTTTTTATGTTGTGGTTCCTAAGAAATATAAAAACTTAGTAGAAAAACAGATAAACTCATTTTATACAGATGCTGTTGTAGAAGAAACAACAGAGGTCAATATTTTTGAAAATAAGAAATACATAAAATCAAGCTACTTAAATACTAAAAGGGAATTTTTCTATCCTATAAAAACTTACAATAAACTTGAAAGTGATCCTATAAATAATATTACAAGTGCTTTAAGTAAACTTGAAGAAGATGAAAGTGCTGTTATTCAAATACTCCTAAGACCTACATGAGATAACTGGCAAGAAAAATGTAGCGATGCAAGTTCTAAAATAATGAAATGAAAAAAGACTTGATTATCTCTAAATCCTATAAAGTTAATCATATCTTTTATTGATTTATTTTCTTCACAGGAAGAAAGCAAAAAAAACGATGAACCAGAAACCTCAGCTCTTACACAAGAAAGAGCAAAGACAGTTGATGAAAAAGCTGATAAAACAGGTTATGAGGCAGTTATTAGAATAATAGCTACTTGAAATGACGAGTCTATGGTTGACACAGAAATTAAAAATATAATATCTAGTTTTTCTCAATTTTCTCATACAGATTTCAATAAATTCTCTAGTACTTATAGACATTCTCACAAAACTATATTAAAAAATTATATATATAGGTTTATGTCTAAACCTATATGGCTTAAAAAAATGATTTTAAATACAGAAGAGATATCATCTATATTTCACTTTCCTCATATAAAATATAATAAAATATCTGAAATAAAATGGCAAAATTTCAAACTTGTAAAAGCACCAAAAGATATACCAAAGCAATGAATACTTATATGACATAATATTTACAGAGGAGTTAAAAAAGAGATAAGAGTTAAAAATGAAGATAGGTTTAGGCATTTTTATGTTATATGACAAACTGGTACTTGAAAATCAAGTATTTTCCAAACTATGATAAGGCAAGATTTGAGAGAATGAAAATGAGTTTGTGTTATTGATCCCCACTGAGATTTGGTAAAAGATGTTCTTCCATTCATTCCAAGAGAAAGGGCAGATGATGTTATTTATTTTGATCCAAGTGATTTGGATAGACCTATGTGACTTAATTTACTCGAAGCCCATAGTCCTGAAGAAAAAGAAATGGTTGCTATGGATGCTTTGAATATAATGATTAAACTTTTTTGAAACGAGATATTTTGACCTAGACTTCAAGATTATTTTAGAAATGCTGTACTTGCTTTGATGGATTATCCTAGTGGTTGAGCTATAACTGATGTTATTAGAATATTTACAGATATGGAGTTTCAAAGTGATAGGGTTAGGCATGTTAAAAATCCTATTGTAAAAGCTTGGTGGGAGAAAACTTATGCTTCTATGTGAGATAGGGAAAAGCAAGAGATAATACCATATTTTGCAGCTAAGTTTGGTCAATTTATTACAAACAAGATGATGAGGAATATAATTTGACAGATAAATAGCTCTTTTGATATAGGTGATATAATGCAGGGTAAAAAAATACTTTTGGTTAATTTGTCAAAAGGTAGGCTTGGAGATTTAAATTCAAAACTTCTTTGAATGGTTCTTGTTTCTAAGTTACAAATGGCAGCTATGAGGAGAGATAATATTCCAAAAGAGCAGAGGCAAGATTTTTATCTTTATATAGATGAGTTCCAAAATTATGTAACTGATTCTATTGAATCTATATTATCAGAAGCAAGAAAATATAGACTATCATTAAATATAGCTCATCAGTATTTGTGACAATTAGAACAAAGCGATGCTCTTACAAAATCTCAACTAAACTTAAAACAGGCTATTTTTGGTAATGTTTGAAATGTTATGAGTTATAAGATATGACCAGAAGATTGAGAATTTATGGCAAAATATTATGCTCCTGTATTTTCTGAACAGGATTTGGTAAATATGGATAAATTTAAATCAGTAAATAAAATAGTTATAGATAATCAGCCTACTACTCCTTTTTCTATGATACCCCTAAATCCATATCTTGAAACAGGGGATGATAAAGTTTCCAAAGCTTTGGTAGAACTTTCTAGACTAAAATATTGAAGGGATAAAGAATTTGTAAGTAAAGAAATAGAATATAGGATTGGAGTTGTTTAAAATAAAACAACAAAGATGTTTCAATATATTTTTATTCAAGGTAAAAAATAAGTGTTTTTTATGAAAATTAGGTAAGTTTTGATTATGAGAAAAGTAAATTTGACAAACTATATACTTTTTGTTACCATCTTAAATAAGATTTTTTTAATTTTAATTAAAAGGAGGTTAATATGAAAAATCTTATAAGAAACAGAGCAAATGATAATATTATTACAGACATTATTAAAAGCCTAATAATTTTATTTTTATTAGGTCCCTTTATTTCTTTTATTGTTTTAAATTTTACTAACTCTTTGTATTGGGCTAAATTTACATATATGATAATTATATCTTTAACATTATTTTATTATTCAGGAGCTATTGGACTTATGAATGATTTAAATAAGTGGGCAAAGTTGTAGAAGAGAAAAAGGAGAGAAAAAAATTAGTAAAACTACTTAATAGTTTTACTAAACAGGTTCATACTTGATGTATGAACCTGTTTTATAATTTTAGCTTTTTTCTTGACTAAACAATAAAAAGTAATAATATACTGGCACTTAAATAATTTATGTGCCAGTATATTTGGTAAAAAATTTATTTTATATCCTAAATTTTAAATAAAAAATGAGCAACAAACACAATTTTGAAGCTGAAACCTGAAAAGTTTTAGAACTCTTAACTCACAGTATATATTCAAACAAAGAAATATTTTTAAGAGAACTTATATCCAACTCAAATGATGCAATAGACAAAGCTAGGATAAAATCTCTAACAGATACAAACTATTTATGAAAAGATAGTGAGTTTAAAATAATGATTGAAATAGATGAAAAAAATAAAAGCATTTCTGTAAGTGATAACGGTATTTGAATGACAAACAATGAATTACAAAAAAATCTTTGAACAATAGCAAAATCTGGAACAAAAGAATTTTTAGAGAAATTAAAAAAAGCAAAAGAATCTTGAGAAAATAGTTTAATTGGTCAATTTGGGGTTTGATTTTATTCAAGTTTTATGGTTGCAGATAAAGTTGAGGTATTTACTAAAAGTCCTGAAGATAAAAAAGCTTATAAATGGTCTTCTGATTGAAAGGATAGCTATATTATAGAAGAAATGGATATCAAAAGTGCACCAAGGTGAACTAGAGTTACTTTATATATTAAAAAAGAGGAAAAAGAATATTTAGAAGATTGGAAATTAAAAGAACTAGTAAAAAAATATTCAAACTATATTTCAACTCCTATAATGATGAAGCAGTATGATTCTAGAACTGATGAAGAAAAGAAAAAAGAAAAAAAAGAAATGCCTTTTGAGCAAGTAAACGAAACAAAAGCCATATGGAAAAAATCTAAATCTGAAATCAAAAAAGAGCAATATGAAGAGTTTTATAAAACAGTTTCAAGTGATTGGAATAATCCTCTTTTTCATATTCATAATAATGTAGAATGAATGGTATCTTATAAATCAATACTTTTTTCTCCAAAAGAAGTGAGTATGTATAAAAACTTAAATGATCCAAATGTTGATTATGGACCAAGATTATATGTACAAAATGTATTGATTTTAGAAAATGCAAAAGAGCTAATGCCTGTTTGGCTTAGATTCATTTCTTGAGTAGTTGAAACCTCAGATTTACCTTTGAACATAAGCAGAGAAATGCTTCAATCAAATAGCTCACTGGATAAAATAAAAAAATGATTAACAAAAAAAGTTATAACAGAACTTTGAAAAACTTTGAAAAATAAAAGAGAAGATTATATAAAATTCTGGGAAAATTATTGAAAAACTATAAAAGAATGAATACATTATGAATATGACCTAAAACAAGATATAGCAGAAATATCTATGTTTAAATCAATGAATAATACATCACTAATAACACTTGATGAATATTTAGAGAAAGCTCCAGAGGATACAAAAAGTAACTCAAAAGAAGAAATTAAAAAAGATGATAATAAAAATGAAAATGAGGAAGAAAACAAAAAAGCATCAAAGAAGATTTACTATATAATATCTAAATCTCACTCAGAAGCCCTGTCTAGTCCTTACCTAAATCAATTTAGAGAAAAAAATATAGATGTTTTAATCCTAACTGATCCTATAGATTCATTTTTAATGCAAAGTTTTACTGATTATAAAGAAGCTAAACTGATTTCTATAACTAGTGATGATATAGAATTAGAACAAAAAACTGAAAAACAAAAAAAACAAGAAGAAGAAAAATCTAAGGATTTAAAAGCTTTGTTTGATTTTATAAAATCTAGTCTTCCAAAAGAAAAAATAGAAGATGTGGTATTAAACGATAAACTATGAAATGCTTTAGCCGCACTTAGAAAATCAAAATCTTGAATAGACCCTCAAATGGAAAAAATGATGAAAGCTATGGGGCAAGATGTACCAGTTCAAAAAAGAATTTTAGAATTAAATCCTAAAAATCCTTTACTTGATTCTATGAAATCTGAATTTGAAAAAGATGTTAAATCAGAAAAACTTAAAGATATAATAAATTATTCATATGCTTGAGCAATACTTCTTGAATGAGGTGAAATAGAAAACCCTAGTGAGTTCATAGAACTTACAAATAAATTTGCATGAGATTACTTAAATAAAAGCTAAAAATAGTGAATTTAAAAAATACTGATACCTATCTATTGGTACAGATAATAAAATAAAGCCAAAAAAATTTGACATACAACTAAATCAAATTAATCTTTGGGACACAATTAATAAAATAAAGTTATGATTATTAAAAATATATATTTTTACTTCTTTTTTAAACTTTCGTGCTTGAAAGAAGTTTTTTGGTCATAAAATAATTTTAGAAACAAAAAAGAGCCTTTCAAGAAACTTACAAAGGCTCTTTTTTTATTTTATATATAAACTATAAATTTATGGAAAACTCATCTAATTGTATACATATTTGAAAAAAACCAACTCATACACAAATAAAAGAAAGCTCTCCCTTATCTTCAAAATGAAGACTAGTTGTTGCTCAATCCATAGAAAACTTAAAAGATATAATAAGCTGAAAATCTGATAGAAAAATATGGATAGTTTGACCTTGCAGTGTAGATTTTGAAGAATCAATATTAAAATATTGAGAAGAATTATCAAAAATAAGAGATAAACATAAAAATGAAATAGAAATAGTAATGAGGTTTTATACTGGAAAACCAAGAACAGTTTGAGGTTGGAAATGAGTTCAGAATTCAAAACCTTGAGAGGAACCTGATATATGAAAATGTCTTATCGAATCTAGAAAAATGGCTGTAAAAATAATAGAAAATTTCTGAATGCCTATTGCAGATGAAATGTTACACCCACAACTTATTAAATCATTTGATGATATATATTCATATATAGCAATATGAGCTAGGAGTAGTGAAAATCAATCTCATAGAGAAATAGCTTCTGGTCTTGATATGCCCATAGGTTTTAAAAATCCGACATCTTGAGACTTATCAGTCATGATAAATTCAATAAAATCCTGACAAACTGAAAGTTTTTATACCATATGAGAAGATATATACTTTAGTAGAGGGAATAATTTTTCTCATTGAATATTAAGAGGTAGTAATTTTGAATGAAATATAAAAATAAACTATGATAAAAAATCATTAAAAAAAATATTTGAAAAAATAAAATCAATGAAAATAAAAAATCCTTGATTTATAATTGATACTAATCATGATAATTCTTGAAAAGATCCATCTAGACAGCTAAATATAATGATGGAAACAATAAAAAACTTACAGAGTTTAGAGAAATCAAACAAGGGGATATTATCAATGTTTAAAGGTTTTATGACAGAAAGTTATTTGTATAGATGAAGACAAGACTATGATAAAGAAAATTTAATAAAATGAAAATCTATTACAGATCCCTGTAGTTCCATAGAAGAAACAAGAGAAATGGCAGAATACATATCTTATATGAAGAGAAAATTGGAAAAATAAAATTTTTTCTTGATTAAAGTAAAATATAAATATAATCAAATTTCTTGTTTAAAAAATTATTATTGCTAAAATTTTAAAATAAACAAGCATTTAAATTTATTAAGGAGAAAGAATAAATTTTTCTATTAAGTAATTTAAAAAATTATAATTTTAATATACTAAGAAATGACATATGATAACAAAGAAATTTGAAACTATGATTCAAATTTAGAAGAAATTTCTGGATTACCAGAAGAGCATCAAATTTCAATTTTATCTTTAATAGCAGGTGCTAAAATTATGGTTTGAATAGATCCTTTAGATTCTTTTATTGAAAGCTTAAAAAGAGAAAAATATAATGGAGATAAATCAAATTTAACTTGAAATACATCAAAAAAAGCTTCAGAAATTTTAAATAAAAAATAATTTACTAAAAAATTATTTATCTATGCAAAGATTTTTTATAAAAGACTTGAATACTAGTAATTATACCCTAGTTATAAGGGATAAAGAAATAATAAAACAAATATTGAAAGTTTTGAGAATGACTGTTTGAGATAAAGTCATTTTTTTTGATTGAAAAGACTTATATGACTACATATTTGAAATAAAAGAAATATCTAAAATAGAGGTTATTCTAGAACAAGTTTCTAGGAAAGAAAAGAATACAGAAATAGATTTTGAACTAAATTTATTTCAAGCTTTGCCAAACAAACTAGATAAAATAGAATTTATAATAAAAAATGGTACTCAAATTTGAATAAGTAATTTCCTTTTTTTTAAGGCACAAAGAAGTCAAAGAATTAATATAAGTGATAAGAAACAGGAAAGATTTAAGAAAATAATAATTGAGTCTTGTGAACAATGTGGTAGAAATACCATACCGAACCTTGTAGTATGAGAGAAGATAAATTTCTCAAATTTAGAATGAACAAATGTTTTTTTTCATACAGATGAAAAAAATTCTAAAAACATAGATTTTATTTGTTCTGATAAAAACAAAACTGTTAATTTGTTTACATGACCAGAATGATGATTTTCAGATGAGGAAATAGATTCTTTCACGAAAAATTGATTTGAAAAGGTATTTTTATGAAAAAATATATTAAGAACCGAGCTTAGTCCTCTTTTAAGCTCATTTTACTTGATAAATAAAAAAAACTCGTTTAAAATTTAGCAAATATATTAAAACTGTGATAAAATATAGTTTTAATATGTAAATATTGTTATAAAATGGATATTTTGGGTATTACAGAACAGGAAAATATAGGTAATGAAACAGAACAGGAAAATATAGGTGATGAAATAAAACAAGAAATAGAAAATTTGAAAGGGCAAAATCAAATACTAGAAGGTTCTTTTAATAATCTAAGCAGTAAATTATCAGAGTATAGAGAGGATTATTTAGAAGATAGTGAAATATACACTTTAATTCGTCAAATAGATTATCATATTAAATTAAAAAAACTAAAAGATGAATTTGAAGAAAACAGACATAAAATTTCCAAAAAATGACAAAAACATTTAGATAAACTTTTTTCAGATTACCAATATCAATTTTTATCAATTGATGAAGAGTCAGCGATAATACGAGAATTAGAAAAACAGGAAAAAAGAATAAATCCCGAATTAGAACAATCATATAGAAGTTATATAGAATCAAATATAATAGCATTAAATAGTATTTTAGAGCTAAAATACTATAATGAATTCTTAGATATATTTACAATTGAATATATTAGTTTTTATGAGCAGAAATATTGAATAAAAGGGCTTCACAAAATGCATTCTTTTTTAATAGAAGGAAAAAGCAAAATAATACCATTATTTGAAGAAGATATTACTATGGTTCTAGGACAAACAGAAAAAAGAATGAGTGAGAAAATATGAGAGAGCTTTGATTTCAAAATATGATTTAATGCTATTAAAAGAGAAATAAATTCTGATTGAAATAATAATGTAAAAACAATAGAAGTTGAAAGAAGAATAACAAATAATAATATTTTGGAAAGAAAAGAGTCAGAAGAATGATTTAGTTATAACGAATTTTTAGAAAAATATTGATTGAGTAAAAATGCTTTAGAAGTTTGAATAGATCTAATAAGGAAAAGATTAAAAATGGATATAAATAAATTAGAACAAGATGAAAGAGAAAAAGTAATAAACAATTTAACAATGTTTATTGCTTTTATTACAGAGGTTGAATCAAACTGAAAAAACGTAAGAAATGATGGTTTATGAAAAGAATACTATGTGGAATGATATTTTCAATACAAAACAAAAAATAAACCATGAGAAAGAGAAGCTGGAGATTTTAATTCTGTAGAAGTTGCTTTAAGAAGAACATATATGTATTTTACATGAGAGAAATATCCTCCAATTATGTCTTTTAATCACGAATTAACACCAGAATGGCTTGAAAAAGCATATAATAATATAGAATATGATCTTTTAGATATGAATGCAGAAAATCAAACTATAATGTTTATGGCAGATATTTTTTACAGAAGTTGAACAGGGGAACATTTAAAGAATATATTATTTAGCTGAGAATATGATGGAATGCGTAAAATATATGAAGATTATCATCATACTAAGGTTGATATTAATCAAAGTGAAAGAATAGGTGGGATACTAGGTAAATGGTGAGAAAAATTAAGTTCTCTACCAGAAGAGACAATTTTGGCTTATTTAGAATAGTTGTTATAATTAAAAGCTATAACTAACTCAAACAGTTCAATATCAATCATTTGGAGCATCTTGATCCTGAGTATATCATTTAAATCAGACATATGGTTTCAATCAATTTTCAAATTCATAAGAAACCTCAAACTCATTATATAATCCTTTGTTAGCACCATAATTTATAGTGTCAGAATCAGTATCAAGATTACTATATCATACTGCCGCTTCTATGTTTAAACCTCAAAAACTTATTCATGAAAATGATTTTGCATCAAACGAACTAGACAATGTTCATAGTTTGGCATAAGCATCTGCTCATACATAAAAATTTTCAGAAATAGACATTAATGCTTGTAAATTAGTTTCACTATATACTCAAATTCTTCATTCATCATAATCAGCTGTAACATCAAAGTCAGAAGTTTGAGAAATTTCATGCCACGGATTTTGTATTTTGTCTTGTCATCAGAAATTTCATTCAGCTTCAATTCATCATCAAATTTTTAAGTCAAACTGTGTTTTACTATCTTCGTATAGATTAAAAACTCTTCAAGCATAAAAATTTAAAATATCCACCCTACTTGATTCTCCGTCATAATCATATTTGAAAGATTCTCAAGTATCTCTATCAGTATATGTAGGATTTCTAGTATAAATATCCATATTAATTCATCAGTAATAACCTCAATACTCTATCTCAGTTCAAATTCATGCGGTGTATCAATCATCTTTTCAATCTAGACTAGGGGTTATGTTATCATTTGGTGTTCTGATTTGAAAATCAAAACCTCTGTCAGGTTCACTTCTTACAAAGGTTTCTCCTATCTCACTTTTTAAATCCCCTATTTCTCATCTTGTTTCACTTATAACTCTATATTTTCAGGTTATTTCATTAAAACTACTTTCATAGTCACTTTTTCAAGGATATGAATCTGGAAAAATTCTATAAGATTCAGTTCTAACATTATAATTTTCTTGATAGTTATTATTATTTTCAAAATTGGACATAATTGTAAGTTTAAATTTTTATATCACAATAATTTTACAATAAATCTTTAAAAAAGTAAAATATTAGAATTAAAAAAGATCAAGTTTTTATGAAATAAATATTTAGTTTTATCCTAATGAAAAAATTAGGGGGCTTTTATAAAAAATATTTGATTTTTAATTTTATAATTTAAGCAACAAAAAAACCAAGGAAGCCCTAGGGCTTCCTTGGTTTTAAAATTTAGTTAATTCTATAAATCATCAAGCATACTCAAAACATCTTGGGCATCATTTTTCTTATCTTCTGATTCAGCTTTGGCAATTTTCTTTTTAGAATCTTTCATTTGAAATTCTTGCCATTCAATAAGATGCTTTTCATTAAGTTGTTTTATTTCTTCTTGATACTTTAACTCAAGTTCCTGAAGTTTCTTTCTTTCAGTATCAAGTATATTATAAAGTCTATCTATTTGCACATCTGTCATAGATGGCATAATATCAAACCAATACTGTCTCTCATCATCATCCATAGATTCAGTAGCAAGAATCATCTTTATGAGTTCATCATACTTAGCAAGCATTTCATCAGATATAGTAAAAGTTTTTCAATTTTGTTTTAATTCAGCCATAGTTTTATAATTAAAATTATATAATAAGATTTTTTAGAATTAATTTTTGATTATTTATAAGGTAAATAATTGCTTTTAATTATGTAAAAATTCTTTAACCAATATAAGTATAACAGACAATTCAAAAATTTGCAAAAAAAAAATAACTAATATAATCAAAATAGCTAAAAAATATAAATTTTAAACTATATTAAGTTATGGATTTTTTGATTTATCTTTGAATTTACACACTATCAATGATTATAATTTGGTGTTTTTTTATTATATCTAAAATTCATTCTTTAACATTCAAATCATATCAACCAAAAATCATAAAAATAACAAATGTAGCAAATTTAGTTATGATAACTCTCACAATTTTGGGATATATATTTATTTTTCTTAGTAGTAGCTGAAATAATATATATACACTTGAAGATAAAAGTGTAAAAGATTCTAGTGACAGAGAAAAAAGGACAATAATAAAGAAAGATATTTGAGATGATTATTATTAATAAATAAAAAATGAGTTCAATATTCACAAAAATAATAAAAAGGGAAATTCCTTCCGAAATAGTTTATGAGGATGAAGAAATTATATCAATAAAAGATATAAAACCTGTTGCAAAAACTCATTTGCTTATAATTCCAAAAAAAGAAATCCCTACTATAAATGACTTAAAAAAAGATGATAGTTCACTTTTGGCAAATATGTTTTTTGTGGCTCAAAAATTAGCATTAGATTTTGGAGTTTCTGATTGATACAATCTTAAATTCAATGTTTGAGAAAAATGATGACAAGAGATTATGCATATACATATGCACTTAACATCTGATATATAATATTAAATTTGGAAAACAAAACTTAAAAAATGAGAGAATTAAAAATTTATATTTACAAATAAGATTAAAATAATGAATAAAAAGAAAATTATCTTCTTAGTAGCTCTTTGAGTTATAGTATTTATATTACTTATAGTAGCCATAATAGCTAGTATGAATACTGGTAATAAGAGTAGTGGTAATTCTAAAATAGATAAAGATTTAAGTATATGGATATTGGATGATTCTAAAGATGATTTTTCAATTTTTTTGGAAGAATTTAAAAAATATTCAGGGATTAAAAACTTGAATATAACTGTAGAGAGTTTTTCAAATTACAAAGAGTACAATAAAGCTTTATCATCTGCTATAATAAAAGAACAAAGTCCAGATTTGTATATGCTAAATAATAATGAAAAATCTATATTTTTGGAAAATGCAGCTTGAATAGATCCTTTGATAATATCTCCAGATGAACTTAGATCTTATTTTAAGCCTTTTTTTTGAGATGATTTAATAACAAATAGTGAAGAGGAATGAGAAAAAATAGAATTTTTACTAGGTGTTCCTTTTTGATATGAGACTTTGTGATTGTATTATAATTTTAAGAGGGTAAATGATGTAAAAAAGCTTTGAAGTTTTCCCAAAATACAAGAAGTTATTGAAGATTTTTCAGAAAACAGACCATGATACACAGCTCTTGGTATTTGAATGTGAACCAGTGTTGAAGATTCTCAAGATATAATAACTCAATTTATAATGTCTTCTTGAGCTAAATGAATATCTAGTGTATGAGGTTCTGAAATAAATTCAGCTTTTTCAGAATATTTTGCTTACTCGTCTGAAGATAATAAATATATAGATGATCATGAAATATTAATTAAGAGTAATAGAACAAATCTAGATTATTTTATAGATTGAAAAATCGCAATGATTTTTGCCTATCCAAGGATGCTAAATAGAATTGCTGAAGCTTGATTTTCAAGAAATTTTTTGAGAGTTACTAGCTTTCCAGATTTCATAAATGATAGTGAAAAGCTGGTTAATTATAACTATTTTGTTATGAGTAAGTATTCTAACAATAAAGAGTTAGCTTATGACTTTTTAAAATATTTATTTTCTGAAGAATGACAAAAAGCATACATAACTGCATTTAAATATTATATTCCTGCTAGAATTTCTGTTTATGCAGATTTGAAGGATACGAATATAAACGATGATTTTTACATAAAAATAAGTAATTTTTATAATAGTGAGGCTATTTATTCATCTTTTAATAAAATAGTAAGAGAAGATTATGATTATGAAATAAAAAAAATACTTGACGATCAGGTTTCTTATTTACAAAAAGCTGGTAGTCTTTTCTCATCTTTGAGGTGTGTATGAGATAAAATTATAAACCTTGAAAATTTAAGTAAAAATTGTAGATAAATTATATCTAAAAAACTAATAGCTCTGTGGCTAGCCACAGAGCTATTAGTTTAATATTTATGAAAATAAAGATTCCCAAGTTTCTTAAATACTCCCTTATTATTTAGAACTTAATTCTTCTTTTAAATGTTTGAATAAATTATTTATTAGGGCATCTAAATTTTGATAATCTTCTCTTTCATAAATATAGTCGTCCCTATCTAAATTAACAATTAGTTTTCAATCAAACAAATCTTTCTTATTTTTATCTAGTTTTAATTCAATTAAACCTTCTGCATCATTTTTATCTTCATATTTTTTTAAATATCAACTCACCTTGTTATCTAAATTCAACTTTACAAGTCTTTCAACAACTTCTTTATCATGTTCTATATTATCACTGAGCTTTATTTGCACCTTTAATTCCATATTTTTTTAATTTATTATATAAAAAGTTTTTAGAAAAAGCTGAAGAAATGCTTTTATATAAATAAAAATAAAGGCACTTTCGGTAAAATATTTCTTCACTTTTATTATTATATAAGAGCTATTAATCTCTTTTTTATATATTATAATTTTAGATTTTATTTGCAAGAAAAAACAGTCGAAAAATTATTCTTACAAAATTAAAAATATTTTAATTTTACTAAATATTTTTATTCACTCTAATTCAAATACTCTAAAACCAATCTATTACATTCAAGAATTTCTCTTGCAACACTATGTACAAGCATATCTTCACTAGCTCACTGGATAACATTATATCATTTTCTAGGCTCAATTCATCTATCTAGCTTGTCATATATACTAAGCTCTGTTTGTAATAAATCAACAAGTACTCAATCCTCTTCTTTAGTTGTTGTTAACATTCATATAGCATTAACTGAATCTTTCTTTATAAAAAGATTATTTATCCTAATAAATTTATTTGATAAATCTTCATCCATTTTCTCATACATATATTCTGGTTCTATTTTTATACTTTCTATATAATCTAGTAGTTTCTTTTCATCTCATAAACATACTTCTAAAAATCTAGATCTATTTGTTAGTTTCCTTAGTGTCTCATCTAAATTTCAATTTAAATATTTTCATATATTGTTATATAGTTCTTCATCTTTTTTCCTTATCTTTTCTAAGTTTGGTTTTATTCTTATTTTGTAGTTCATATAAAGTATTTTTCTTTGTTTCTCTCATAAACTATATATATCTTTTCAGTCTTTATTTAATCTTTGTTCAAATTCTTCTTGGGTTTTTATTTCTGTGTCTCATATACTTCTTAGATATCAAATACTTAAGTTTAGTTTGTTTATTAGTTCTATTACAGGTCAGGTACTTATAAATAATTTTAATAGGTTTTCTATATTTTTATCTAATCATTCATTTAAGCTTTCATTCCTTAAAAAATATTTATTGTGGTTTTCTATAGTTCTTTTTATTTTTGTTTTTAATTCTTTAAAGTGAGTTTGTAGTTTTTTTAGATTTTTAATTTTTGTTTGCTTACTTAATAGTCTTTTTAATTTTAATAATATTCAGTTTTCTTTTCATTTATTTATCTCTTTAATACTAGATAACTGTTTCAACATAAATAGATTAAATGTAGATATTATCATCCTCTCAAATTGTTCAAATTTATCTATACTCAAACTCCTAAATTCTACTCAGTTCATATTTCAATATATATCTTCTAAACCTCCTTTTCATCTTATACTCCAATAATAATTAACTTTATTTATTTCTTCTCATGAGTTTACACTTCATATATTTGATAATGATAGTATGTTTTGTATGAAATTACTTTCTTCATCCATTTCTACTTTTTCTCATCATATTGTTATGTGTAATCATCTAGATCATTTGTCATATCACTCTTTTTTGAAGTTTAGGTCTAGGAAGTCTAGGTCTTGGAGTAGTTGTATTTCTAGTATTAGTAAATATGGGTTATCTGTTGGTTTTGTACATATTTCATGTACTGCATCGTTTCATGATGATATTCAGCTATAGTCTGATATTATTTCTATATCATTTTTATAGTCACTTTGATTTAATTCTTTGTATGCTTCTGATATACTTTGTGTTACTTCTATTTCTATTCATATAGATGTTTTTACTGGTATGTTTTTGTATATTTCTATTACTTTTTTATATTTTTCTAGCTTTTTATAGACTGATAATAATAAACGTTCTATACTTGTGTAGTCTATTTGTTGGTCTCAGTTTTTGTTATTAAATATTTGGTAACTATCTCTTATTTCTCTTGTTATTAATAGTGTTAGTATGGTTTTTCATTTATCTGAGATTTTGTATTGCTCTACAAAGTTTTTAAAGCATTTTCATATTTCCACTTTGTTTCATACTAGTTCATCTAGTAAACTGTAATCTTCTTTTCTTAGGATTAGATTAAATATTTCTCATAGCTGTAGTAGGCTTGTTCTTGATTTTTTTATGTTTATTGATGAGAATATGTATTTATAGAATTTTTCTAGACTTTTTTTATCTTTACATCATCATAGTAACCATATTCAGATTATTGTTCCAAATTTCTTTATGGTTTTGTAATTTTCTTTTTTTAAGTAATTTTTTCTTTCTGTATTTTCTAAAAACCATTTCTTTGTCCAGGGTTTAGTTTCTCAGGTTAATCATTCATCTTTTTCAAAGCTAAATATTACTTCATTTTCTTCTTTTATGTAGTTTGTGAAATTGGTTGTATTTATTGGATAGTTTTCAGGAAGATTTTCTTCTTTTTTTATACATTCTAAAAAATATCATATTTCCATTCCATTTTCGTTTTGTAGAATTTTTTCTATGTTTTCTCAAAATATATCTGTATTAACTTGATATTTTTCTAAGAATTTATTTACTTTTTCAAGGATTTCTAAATTTAGAAAATTCTTGTTTAGAAATGTTAGTATTTTGAAGTTTTGATTTAATTTATTAAATATTGAGTCAAATAGTTCGTTATTTCTTTTATAGTTTAATAAAAATTCTTCATCGTGTTCTAGTATTGTAAAATTTAATACTTTTCAGGTTTTTAGTAATGCTAATATTGCATGTGTTGATTGGTAATCATCATATGTTACTGTATTTTCTAGAACTAAATAGAAAAAATCATCTAGAAGTTTTAATTTTTCCTCTGATATTTTTCAAGTATTTATTAATTCTGGAATTACATATTCTGCTAAATCACCATTAACTTTTGCTTCTTCTAAAATAAAGTCAAAAAAATCATCTAGAAGTTTTAATTTTTCTTCTGATATTTTTCATGTATTTATCAATGCTGGAACTATATATTCTGCCCAAAAATAATTTGTTTTTGCTTCTTCTAAAGATAATTCAAAAACAGAGTTCAATTTCTCTTTTGATATCTTTCAAGTATTTATTAATGCTAGAGCAATATGTTCTGTCCAATCTTCATTATCCTTTGCTTCTTCTAAAGACGATTCAAAAATAGAATTCAGTTTTTCTTCTGATATCTTTCAGGTATTTAATAAAAGTGGAATTATATATTCTCTCCGAAAGTAATCATTTTTTGCTTTTTCTAAAGCTAAGCTAAAAAAACCATCTATAAGTTTTAATTTTTTTTCTGGAATCTTTCAGGTATTTAATAGTGGTAGAAATACATATCGTGCACAAACGTCGTTACTTTTTGCTTCTTCTAAAATAAAATCAAAAAAATCATCTAGAAGTTCTAATTTTTCTTCTGATATCTTTAAGGCTTTTATTAGTTCTGGAATTATATATTCTGCCCAATTTTCATTAATTTTTGCTTCTTTTAAAGATGACTCAAAAATAGAGTTTAATTTATCTTCTGATATCTTTCATGTTTTTATTAGTTCTGGAATTATATATTCTGCCCAATTTTCATTAATTTTTGCTTCTTTTAAAGATGATTCAAAAATAGAGTTTAATTTATCTTCTGATATCTTTCAGGTTTTTATCAGTGCTGGAAATATATATTTTGAACAACTACCTCTATTTTTTGATTCTCTAAAAATTAAATCAAAGCTAGAGTTCAGTTTTTCTTCCGATATTTTTCAGGTATTTAATAGTTCTGGAATTATATATTCTGACCAATTTTCATTAACTTTTGTTTCTTCTAAAGCTGTATCAAAAATAGAGTTTAATTTATCTTCTGATATCTTTCATGTATTTATTAATACTGGAACTATATAGATTGTCCAGTAATAATCTGTTTTTGCTTCTTCTAAAGATGATTCAAAAATAGAATTCAATTTCTCTTCTGATATTTTTCAGGTATTTATTAAAAGTGGAATTATATATTTTGCCCAGTCTTCATTATCTTTTGCTTCTTCTAAAGATGATTCAAAAATAGAGTTTAACTTTTCTTCTGGTATCTTTCAGGTATTTATTAGTGCTGGAATTATATATATTGCAAAGTCCTGATTAGTTCTTGCTTCTTTTAAAGCAAAATCAAAAAAATTATCTAAAAATCTTAATTTTTCTTCCGATATTCTTCATGTATTTATTAATTCTGGTACTACATATATTGCTAAATATGTATTATGCTTTGCTTCTTGTAGAACTGACTCAAAATTAGAGTTTAATTTATCCTCTGATATCTTTCAGGTTTTTATTAATACTGGAAATATATATCTTGACCAACTATCTCTATTTTTTGATTCTCTTAAGATTAAATCAAAGCTAGAGTTCAGTTTTTCTTCTGATATATTTCAGGTATTTATTAATGCTGGGACTATATTTTCTGCAAAATTATCATCACTTTTTGCTTTTTCTAAAAATGAATCAAAAATCAAATCAAAGTTTTTTTTATTTAAATTTTGATTTAATCTATAACTTGTAAGACAAGTATTTATTTCGTTTTTATTTCATAAAATACCTTCTACATGGCTTTTAACTGAAGTGTCAACTCTATTGCTTGAATTTGACTCAATAGAACCTCCACCTATTTCTCTTTTTTCAACCATTTATAGAATTTATAGCATAAGTTAAATATATATTACAATTTTAACATAAATTAATATAAATGTAAAAAATATGGAGAGTTTAGTTTGGATATATTCTTGAAATAATTAAATATATGAGTTTTTTCACTTTGATTTTTTTACTTTATATTTTACAAAAAACATTTTATTGTTATAAATAGTTACTAAAAATAAATTATTAATTTAGTATATGAATTCAAAACTTGAAAAACATATATCTCCCGATGTTTTTAACGAAACATATATACAAACAGATTATAGTGAAGAAGCTATAAAACAAGTACATAAAATAATTGAAAATGGTATTTATGATAGAGCCATATCAAGAAAAGAAGTTGGAGCAATAACAATTGATTGAATAAATTCTATAGATTTAGATGATGCAATATGGTGAGAAAAAACATCTAGCTGATATTGTGTTTGGATACATATATCAGATGTAAGTGAAGCTATATCAATATTTTCTCCCCTTGATATAGAGGCACTACATAGAACCACAAGCATATATAGAAAAGATCATATAATAAATATGTTACCAAGAGAACTATCTAATAATATACTATCCCTTACTCCTGAATGATGAAAAAAACTAACTATATCACTACAAATAGATTTAGACAATGAAGGAAATATAAAAAACTATCTATTTTATGAAAGTAGATTTGAAAATATAAAAAGATATGACTATGAATCATTTTGATACGATTTTGTAAATCCTGAATCCATAAATTATGAACAGCTACAAACTCTAAAAGAAATATCAGATATACTAAGAATGAAAAGATTAAGTAAAGGTTGAATACTTAACTGGGATGATGGTAGTAGAAGACTTTATATTTGAGAAAAAGCCATAAAAGATACTAATTCCTCTATACCCAAAAAAATATCTCATGATATTATAGAATCCTTTATGGTACTTGCAAACGTTACAGCAGGTCAGTACTTGGTGGATAAAAAAGTACCTGTTATATTAAAAAGACACGATAGTTTGGAAGAACAAAGTTATTATAATCACTACCCTAATAGTTTTCATAAATGATTATCAATGAAAAACTATACTCATTTCACTTCACCTATTAGAAGATATGTGGATATAGTTATACACAGAACCATAAAAGCTTTACATAGATGAGAAGAATTACCTTACTCTAAAAATGATAATAAATTTATAGCAACTCATTCAAACAATACTAGGTGGAAAATTGAAACTCTAGGTACACAAATTGATATAGATAATAAATGAAAAGATTTTATCAGAAAAACAGAAAGAAGGCTTTGAAGAAAAATAGAAGTATATGATATGAAGTCTTTTATAAGAAAATCTAGCAATAGGTCATTAAAACTCCCTAGTTCTATAAAAAAATCTATAATGGAACTTGTAGTTGATGGTGTACCTTGATTTTGGACATGGGCTGTGGGAATAATTCTTTTATGAAAAGATGAAGATTTAAAAAAATTGATAAGAAAAAGAATATTAGAAGACAAAGTACTTTCACCAAAGGGTTTTTTAAACATTTTAAACCAAACAAAAATAATTATTTGAGAGAAAAATATTTTTAGAGTAAAAACAAAAAAAACTGAATCAAACTATTCTATAAGTTTGATATACAAATGAGAAGTAATAGCTAAATCAAAATGAACAATAAAAAGATACGAAAATGAAGAAAACCTTAAATATCATTGCAGAAAAAAATTAGTCTCAAGAATTTTTGACCATTTTATGGTTTAAATTTCTTTTTTTCTTTTCCTAAGTATAGCAACCGTTACAAAAACAAGAAATAATCAAATAGATATAACATATCATATTATTACATATTTTTTAGGAACATAAGCTATTTCAAACTCATCTCCTAAAGAATTTTTCAATATATAACCATTTGAAACCAAATTTATTATAACAGGTTCTATATAAATATCCCCTTTATTAACTTGCCAAAACTTTGTAAAAGTCTCATTCAACTGTAAAGTTTTTCAATCAATATCCAAAATAGATTTCAGCTTTTCTTCTTTTTTTTCTTCGAGAAAGCCTAAATTTTCTATTAGAAAAAATCTTAAAAAATCATCCCCTGATTTAAAAGTATCTGTAAAATAAATAGTTGATAATCTATTTTTATCATCTTTCAATAAAAGTGAATATGGAGATAGAGAATAACTAACTATATTTAACTCTCTGTTTGTACTTAAAAGATCAGTTATATCTCAAGTATAAGCTATAGAAGAATTTTCTATCTCTATACTGTTTATTTTTGTCTTGTTTACTCAAAGTAAAGGTTCTAGTTTTATCTTTATATTGGCAGAATCTTTTCTTAAATTTATCTTTTTAGAAAATTTCTTGTTATCATAAACATCTATTTTTATTCAATAGTTATTGTTACTAAATAGATTGGAATCCTTATCATATAAAATAGCTGAATCTAGCCCAGGCATTTCATCATAATTTCTAACATTTAAATCACTTATTTCAACAACAGATCTTTTATAAAATTCTTGAAGTTGTTTTTGTAAAAAATGTATCTTGAAATAGCTAACTTTGTTTGGTATAGTTATTATTTTCTCAAATTTTCTTCTCTTACCATCACTAAATTCTTCGTGATTAAACAAAAATATATCTTTTATATTTTCTCATTTATCATTATAAAACTTTAATTTTGAATGTAGATCTTTGGTATCATATTTATCTAGAATATAACTTATTAAATACTCTTGTCATGGTTTTACCTCTATTTTTTTCTTGTGAGATGTGTTTAACCAAAAACAAGAAAGTCATCTATAAAGCTCTATTCTTTTTTTATTGTAATAATTAATATATCTTGATTTATTATTATAAAGTCATTCATAATAACTACACCCAGTTTCATCTTGTGGTTGTATTACCTTATCTTTTTCTATATTTATCCAATCAAGTCTTTGTAAATCTCACTCATCTATCTCTGAACCATCTTTGTCTTGAAGTATTATCTCAAGAAAATATTCTCAAATATCTAAATATCATAAATTTACATCCAGTTTTTGAGAATCAGTTCTAGCTTTAAATTGTTTAATAATATTGGAATTTTTTATAATATTTATTTCATAGTAAAAAGGATCTCTTCTAAGTTTATTTAAGTTTAAGGCTATATTGTAATTTCCTTTTTTAAGTATGTTAAAATTTGTAGAAAAACTTCAATCAAATACATTAGCACTTTTTCAGTTGGATAAATTGATATTTATATTGTTGGACAAAACATTTCAGTTTATTTTAAAATCCTTTTCTCCTTCAAATAAAGATATTTGTTTGGATTTAAATAAGCTTGATTCATTATAATTTCTCTCTATTTCTTTTAATTTCTCTTCGGGCATAAATCAAATTACATTAACTCAGTTAAAACCTTCTATATTTTTAATTTCAACAGGTCTCTTTCAAGATCTAAGTGTTTCATATTTTCATAAATATTGCCAAGAAAATTTGTTTAGTGAATTTGTTTTTGTTTTTATATTATATTTCTTTCAAGATATATCAATCTCTATTTCTCATCATTTTGTATTTTTAAAAACTCTAGCATAAATATTATAAATACCAGGGGCTTTAAAATCATATTCTAGCTTTTGGATATTATCTTTTTTATACTCTTCTAAGTCATTTAGCTTTATGTCATGTATCCACCAATATGTATCTTGTTTTGGATTTTCAAGCGATAGTATTTTAAAGGATATATATCTAGTATTTATAGGAGTAATAAAGTTTCATCTAAATTTTATAGCTTTAAAATTTTCTGAATTTTTAGGAGCACTTACATAACTGTTTCATATTTCGTTTAGTTCTTCGTCTAAAAAGTGAATTTTACCATGTATATTGTTTACTCATTTACCTGAAACTAAAAGCTCAAAAAAATATGGATTTGCTTCTTTTACTTCTATGTTCTTCATAATTCATACTCTCCAAGTTTTTGAGTCTCATTTCCATATTTCTCATTTTATTGAAGGTAGAGAATCATATTTTTTAGTTTTTTCAATAGAAATATTTATAAGTTTACTATCTGGTTTTAGAAGTTGGCTTATATCTTTTATTTCTCAAAAATTTATTATATCTTTTCATTTATCATAAATATCTTCATAAGGTTCTATGTCTATACTTGTTGGTGAGTAGGTAAATATAAATCATTTATTTAAATCAAAATCCCATCCCCAGTTTTTTATTCATAAATGTTTTAAATGCCATCTAAAATCTTTCATATCTGTTCTCATTATACTCCATCTATCAAAAGGAGAATAATAATTGTTGTAATCAAAAGGAGCTAGTATTTCATCATCTTCTAAATAGCTTGTAAATAAATCTTGTTTATTTTTTACATTTATCAAATCACTTTGCTTTTCATATTTAGACCAATTATTAATTTTTGTATCTTGTTGCACAAATATATTAGCAAACTTTTTGTAGTTATAACCCGGTAAAGAAAATATAGTTTCTAGGTTGTTAAATCATCAAAAATGAAATAAATTATTACCATATACATTTATATAATTACTTTTTTGCTCTACATCAAACACATCAATAAATCAAAAGTTTTTATCTAGTTTAATGTTGTCTTGTTTTTTTATATTTTCTAATTGTATTTTTTGCTCTTGTTCTAAAAATAATATGTCATTATGATAAACGAGTTTATCTATATTTAGTAAATATAAATATTTGTGTAGATTTTTTCATATTCACATTGTTAGATAGCTATCTATATAGTTATAAAACATTGAAAGGTAATTTATAGAACCTTCTAATGGATGATAAGTAGGTTTTATGCTAGAGTTTATATCTATTGATCACATAGCTTTTTGGGAAGAGTTTTCATATTTTTTGGTATTCCATTTAGCAATAGAAAAGTCATATCAGGGAGACATTTTAGATTCATATCTAGGCATATAAATATACTTTCATTTTCCTTCATCTTTTTTCTGGTATTCAATGAGTTCAATATAATTATCAGGAATTTTTACTGGAGAATAAAAATTGTCTATAAAAACTAGCTTAAATGGTTTTATATAAAAACTATAGGATATAATAGATATTAATATGAAAAAAACAGCAAATATATATACTGATTTTGATAATAAAAAATACCTATTTTTAACTTTTCATAGATTTAAGTTTTTGCTTGTATCTATCAAGTTTTTTTCACTTTCTATTTTTCTTCTTATTTTGAAAAGTGATGATAAAAAATAAGCTAGCCCTAGTCCCCAAAGCACAGAATAACAAAAAGCCAAAAGTCATACAAATTTGTTTGGATCTCTCAATATAAAACCTACTTTTGATATTATAGGGGCATCAAATATAAGCCATTTATAAAAAGGAGCTAGTCAGTAATATGTTCAGCTTGAAAGTATTAAAAGTATTATACTCCATACTAAAAAGAAACTTACATATTTATTTTTTAGGTTAAATAAATTTGGTAAAAATACAGTTGTTATTATTAGAAATCATCCAATTTTGTATCACAATCAAAAGCTTGAAAAATCTATCATTGTCCACCAATAGCTTGTTAGATAAAGTATCTTGTCTATACTTGAAAACCTAGAAAATAGATTTATTGTTTCTATGGTATTTAGATTTTTAGGACTTATTTCATAAATAGTATTTGATAGTATATAGGGTATAGTAAAATAAGATATGAGTCAGGCTATTATAATCCCCAAAAGTATGAAAAAATAATTAAATCTTAGAAGTTTATCATATTTTTTGTTGAGCAAAAATATAAAAAAGTTGTATATGTACCGTGAAAAAATGAAAAGAAAAATAAAAATCAGATAGTGTATTGATCAAATAGATATGACATACAATACAGCTATCATAACTATATAATAAAAAGGTATTTTATATCTATATAATCTTTCAAAATTTGTTATAAATATAATACTTAAAAATATAAATGGCAGAAGAGCATATCAAGCTAATAAAAATATATGTTGAATTCTTATTATACTCCAAGGATTAAAGGCATAAAAAAGTGCTGATATTATTGATATGATAAAAATGAAATATGCAGGCAATACCAAATTTTTTCTAAATTTTTCAAATGTAAGTATTTGTTTTACAAAAAGATACATTCCAAAAAAACTTAAAAACAAAAATGTGAATATCATTAATTTTTGAAATGATGAGGAATCAAAAGAAAAGATAAATGATATTACAGAAACAAAACTTACATAAAATATTCTTGTGGAATTAAAAAAATTACTGGTTGACCAAATTTCATTCCATAAAGGAAGTATTCTTTTTATATAATTATCAGTATAAAATCATATATCTATGTCTCAAAAAACTATTACTCATTCACTTCTAAATAGAGGGAAAAATAAAAACAAAAAAGAAACAAATATAAAAAAAGCTAAGATATTTGTTTTTATTTTACTTTTAAATATAGATTTTATTTTCTCAATTTTCATTTTATGTATCAAGCTCAAAAAGATAATAGTGTAAGTTTTAACATTGTAAAAAGTCAAAAAGTTAAAATTGGTTTTTTAAAATACATTTTGTATTTAGTATAAAAACATTTTCTCATAAAAAATGGTTTATTTAGTGTATTTTTAAAAGAATTGTACTTTGTATAATTTACAAACTCTTCTCAATAATAAAATTTTTTCTTCATCAACTCTATTAGTCTTATGTCTCATTCGTCATGTAGCAATTTTTTTTTAGTTCTTGATATTTTTGACATTTCTCTGACTCTATTTGATAAGTCCCAATCTTCTCCAGAGATTAATTTTTTGTTATATCATCATACTTTTTTATAAACCTCTTTTCTAAATACTCTAGGAGATTCTATACCATCATCTCAATCATAAAAAGTCTTTTCAAATGCCCTTACTTTTGACCAAAATCAATCATAAGCAATATTTTCTTCTGGAATTATCAAAGAACCTATACTTTTATTTTTTTCCATAATATTTACTACTTCCTCTACTAAATCTTTTGGAATATACATATCATCATCCAAAAAAATATATATACCTCAGTTAGCTTTTTGTACTCAATAAGGTCTTTGTTTATTTCTTTCAGGTCCTTTTCTAAATAATTTTATATCTATTTGTTTTTTAAATTGTTCTCATATTTCAAAGGTTCAATCACAAGAATAATTGTCTACAAATATAGTTTCTATATTCTTATAGCTTTGTTTTTTTATTCATTCTAGGCATTTTTTTATTGTCCTTTGACTGTTTCTAGTAGGAAGTATTATAGAAACTTTCATAATTTTTTGGTGGAGGTTATTGATATTTTAAGGAAAAACCGAAAAATTCTTTAATTTTGACAAAACAAATAGCTTTTAAAGACTTTCCTTAATTGTTAAAGACAAACTTATTTTTAGGGGATTTTGACTTAATATTTCTATATTTTTTACCTTTATTTCTTCTTTTTTATAATTTGTGTCTCAAATCATCAAATTTTTTACTTCTGTAATATCTATATAATAAGAATCTAGGTTTATTTTTCAATTTAGTTTTATCTGTTTTTCAAGTGTTTTATCTAAATTTACTTCGTAGTTTTGAAAACTGTATGTTCTAGAATCTTTTACGAGTAAAAATTCTTTATTTTTTTTAGCTCAATCTAGCATTAGTTTTTTTGATGCTTCAGCTATAGCTTTGTTTTTTATATCACCTCTAAAAATATTTAATACATTTTCTTCATCTTTCTCTTTAAAATAAAATACATAATTACCTTTTCATCAATAGAAATCATCTAAAGCTTTTATATTGAGGTTGAAATTGTTTTTGCTTACAAGTTCTAAATTTGTATTTTTTTCTATATTTCATCTTTGTCAAATAAAACTTCAAGATTGATCAAATATATCAGCTATAACGGTTGTTTTTATAATTCAAGGAGTTTTAACACCGTTACTAATACTAGAAGGTGGAATGTTTATGTCTTCTATTATTCTAAATATTAATCAGTTTGAATTTTTAAGTCTTGTTTTTTCAACTAGGTTTATGCTTCTACCAGATTTATTTTCAAAAGAAACACTTCATATAGATCTACTTGTTCAAGAAAAATCTATATTGTTGGGTAGAAAAACTAATTCATGATCTATTTCTAGAGAAAGTTTATTGAGTTTTGGTCATTCTATAGAGCTTGAGGATAATATAAAATCTTTTTCTATATAGTATATCTCCTGACCTGATTTATAAAAATAAAGAGAAACCATAGCTAGGCAATATAAAAGCATTATACTAGCTACAATAAATATATATTTCCTAGCTTTTTTTAAAAAACTAAACATGGATTTCATAAATTTAAATAGTTTATACCTATCTTCTAAAAATCCATATTTGATTCATAACAAATCTAGGTTTTTAAGTATTACAGGTCACTCTACTATTCATAATAAACTTATTTCTAGATTTAAATCACCTATACTATCTCTTAAAAATTTTAACTCTGAGTAGTTTAATAGAATCTTATTACTGGTTTTAATAAGTAATTCTATTTTTTCTTTTTTATCAATAAACTTAGTTTTCTCATATTTTGATACTAAATAATTGATTTTCTCTAGTATATCTAAAGCTCGGTCTTTGTTATTTATTATAATCATAGGTCTAAAAAGAAACTATTTTTTATTTATTTTAATTATATTTAACAATATAAGTCTATTTTTTTGATTTTTTTATATTATTTTGTTAGAATTATACTTATATATTGGAAAATTAAAAAAATAAATTTATGGAAGAACACAGTATTGTAAATAAAGAAAAAAATACAAAAGCTTATTTAAAAAATTTTAGAATAAGTATATTTGGTATTATTTGATATAAGAAAGGAATTGATGAAGCAAAAATAGTAGACTATTTAAATATGTACAGACAAGAACAAGCTTCCATAATGTGAGATGATTGAGAAGATTTAGAGGAAGAAGATATGGTAGCATAGAGATTTTGAATTTATAGAAAAATTAAAAAAATATTTATTTTTATCCTAACAAAGTAATTTCTCAGCTTCTCCTTAATACTTGATAAAATAATTATTTAAAAAGATTAAAAATAGTTTTTTGGTCTTTTTTTAATTTTAAAAATAAAAATTAACCAAATTAAAATTATAGCAGGAATATAAGAGCCCTATATGAAATTAGCATCTATTAAAAAGTAATCTTTATTTGCTAATTTTCACCAGAAAAATTTTTTGTTTTAAATTATTTTTCAATTATAATGAAGAAAAATTTGGAGGATTATAATATTTTTTAAATAAATATAAAATGAAAATGAAATTATATTTAGCTATTTTGACAGTTTTTCTTTTGAGTTCTTGTTTTAATAGCAACAAAACACAATCTCCTGAAAATGAGATGTGAGAGAATGAGCAAGTTTTAGAAGAAACAATAGCTGTAGGTCTTGATGATAATACACAGCAGTGAGATGAAATGATGAAAGAAGATTGAGATAATCAGTGAAGTGAAGAAAAAGAATTATTGAAAGAAATGGTAAAAGATAGTGAAGAAAATAATTCTTGAAATGAGCAAAGTAGTAATGAAAACGAAGATAAAACAATAGAAGAACTTACAAAAGATTTTGATGATGAGATAAATATAGAAGAAATTTTATGAGAAGAAATAATGAATATAGAAATAGAGTAAAAATGTGAGATAGAATAATAGAAAAAATAATAGAAAATATAAAATTGGAGGTAGAAAATTCTCCAATTTTATTTGTTTGAGAAAATGAAGAGTTGGTAAACAAAAAAGTAGAGTCTATTTGTTTGGAGCTATTAAAAAAGCTTGGTGTTCCACCAAGCTATTTATTTAAACTAGAAGATGATAAAAAAAATATAAAATTAGCAGGAATAAAAGAATTTTTAAGTAGAGCAAATACCAAACCATGATATAAAATCCAAATATTTTTGATAGAAAATTTCTCTAGAGCAACTATAGGAGCTTTAAATTCTTGCCTGAAAATATTTGAAGAACCTTGAATATACAATATATTTTTCTTCACAAATAAAGGTGAATCAGGTATAGCCGATACGATTTTATCAAGAAGCCAAGTGGTAAATATATCATCCCAAAGACAAGAAATAAAAAATGATTTTTTTTATAATTTAATACAGGAATCATTAAAAGACAAAAATAGTAGAAATCTAGTTTCATATTTTTTTAAAAACAAACTTGAAAAAGAAGAATATATAGATTTTTTGGAAAACTTGATACTTTTTATAAAAAAAGAGTTTATTTTTATTGAAAATATACAGGATATATTTGAAGATAAAAAGCTCATAGAAAAAAATAATGTTTTAGCTAGAAATATAGCTGATAAATGGATAGTAAAAATAATAAATTATGGAAAATAAAAAAGTAAAAAACAGGATAAATGCTTTTACTCTAGTGGAAACAATAGTTTGAATAAGTATCTCAATACTTCTTATGGTGTCTATTTGAGTTTTGGTTTCCGGTGGAATATGAAATCTCACAAAACAAGAAAAAGATATAAAAAACAACAAAGATTTTTCATCTTTTCAAAAAAAAATAACAGATATATTTTTTAGAGTGAACAAAAATTTCAAACCTGTAATTGTTTGAGATTGAACAAACACTGGTGTATATTTAAAAATAGACTCTAATTATGATGAAATAGGTTTTGTCTATATATGAAGCACTTGATCTATTAAAGATAATTCTTGAAACGGTATATATTGTTTAAGCTGAAGTGAAGATGTGACAACAAATCATATTTTTATAAAAAGCTTTATTCCAGATTTTGATTTAGATACACAAAAATCTCACGAAATAAATGGTATATGAAGATGATTTTTTTGATATAATGAAATAGAAAATGAATGATTAAATAAAGATGAAGTATATTTAAATAATCCAACTTGAACATGAAGCAACTGAATTATAAAATTTATTTCAGACACATGAAATAACAGAGTACTTTATGAATCAGGCTCAAAAATTTACAAACTATTAGATTGAGAAGATTGATTACTAGAACCAACTTGATTGTATTACAGTGATTCAGAAAATGCTCTATATATCTCAAATTCAGCAAAATGAGAAATATTAAAATTTTATTCTGAAAAAATACAGGCTCCAATTCTTACACTAACTTGAGTAAGTTTTTCAGGTAAAGATAAATTTGAAATAGAATTTTTTGATCAAAATTGAGAGAAAAATATAGATAATAATTTAAATACTAGTGATTTTACTTTTGATAATTATACAAGACAAGGTTGAGATAGTTTATCTACAAGCAATAACAAATTAATTTATAGTTTTTCCTGATGAACAATCATATCATTTAATGATGAAGAAATAAAAATAGATAACCTTAGTGGTTTTTCTTGAACTTGAACATACTATGCTAAACTACAAGATAAAATATATCCATTTTTTAGTCAGTCAGATGATGATATATTAACACTAGACGATAATAAATTAGAAATTCATAATAATTGATTGAAATACCCTACTAAGATAAATTGAACTTCTAATTCTGATTTTGAACAATTTGATCCAACTTCAAATCTTGATTATGATAAAAAATATGATTACATTTTAAAAGTACCTATAAAAGATCTAAGTTTGAAATATGATAATTCAAAAGAACTTTTAAGCTTTGAAATGAAATATTATTCTAGATATAATTGTTATGATGAAGAAGGCAGAATGGAAAGGACCTTTATTTTAAAAAAGAATTTTAAAAAATAAACTATGGAAATTTTTTGAGTGAAGATACATAAACTAAAATACAAAACTCTTTTGGATGATTTAAAAAAGCAGTTGGAAGAAAAAAGCACAAAACAAAATATAGTTTTTACACCAAATCCTGAAATAGTTTTGAAAGCAAAAGAAGATAAAGGATTTTTAGATATTTTAAACAAAGCTACATATTCAATCCCAGACTGAATTTGATTATACATATGATATAGTATTCTTGAAAATAAAAAAAACCACTTTATAGAAACCTTATCACTTCTCTTTTATATTTTTAATGTAGTTTTTAGAAAAAAATATTTGTATAAAAAGTATGGAGAAAGAATACAATGAAGTCTTTTGACAAAAGACTTATTGCTACATTGTGAAGAAAAAAATATAAAAATTTCAATAATAGATTTACATTCTCCAAATGATGAAATTAAAATAGAGTCTCAAAAAAATTTTAGAAAGAATTTATTGAAAAAATTCCCCTCACTTAGTTTTGATTATTTTGTATATGATAAAAAAGAAGAAGTAATAGAAGAAATTAAAAAATCAGACTCCAAAATAGTTTTTTCAACACTATGAATGAAAAAACAAGAAGAATCTATTGTAGAGATTATGGAAGAATGCAAAAATATAAAAATCGGTCTTTGAGTGTGAAGTAGCTTTGACTATTTCATAGGTTTTCAAAAAAAAGCCCCAAAATTTTGGAGTGATATAGGTTTTGAATGGTTTTATAGACTTATTGTATGAAGAAATAAACTGAAAAGAATAAAAAGAATTTATAGGGCAACTTTTATTTTTATTTTGGAATTGTTAAAGAAAAACTAAAAAATATGAAAATATATTACCAATGAAATACTTGAAGTTATATGGATATAGCTTCTCAAAAAGTATCAACTAAACTAAACACAAAAATAGAAGATATAATATGAATGCCAGAATTTAGTAATGTTTGGGAAAATATTTGAAATGATTCTATATGAGTTTTGGCTATAGAAAATTCTTATATGTGAAGTATACACCCAAATCTATATGGTTTTTTGAAATATGATTTTAAAATAATATGAGAATATTATCTAAAAATTAGTCATTGTTTAGCTTCAAAAGAAAAAGAAATAAAAAATGTAAAAAAAGCTTATTCTCAAACACCAGCTCTTGAACAATGCCATAAATATTTAAAAGAAAAATGAATAGTTCCCATAGATTTTTCAGATACTTCTCTTGCTGCAAAATATGTATGAGAAAATAAGGAAGAATGAGTGGCAGCGATATGCTCTAAGAAAGCAGCTAGTTTATACAAACTAAATATACTGGATGAAGATATAAATGATAACAAAGAAAATACAACTAGATTTGCCATAATAGTAAAAAAGAATTCTTGTTTAAAATATAGGGATTTAAGTAACAAAGTGAGTATAATTTTTGAAGCTAAAAATATACCTTCAAGTTTGTATAAATGTCTTTGAGCTTTTGCTACAAATAACATAAATCTAAGTAAAATAGAAAGTTTGCCTAGTTATAAAGGAAAGTTTTCTTATTATTTTTGGCTTGAGTTTGAATGAAAAACTGAAGATAAAAATGTAAAAAAGGCTTTGCTAGAACTAAAGTTTTTTACAAAATTTGTTAAGGTTTTGTGAGAGTATTAGAGAGGAAATTTTAAAAAAGACCGTTTTTCAAACGGTCTTTTTTAAGTTGTTAAGTTCTACTTTTAGTGTATTTGGTCCTAATATAAAAGTCGTTGCTATTAGGATAAAAAATCCCAAAATTAACTTACCCCATATACTTAAATCAGGATGATTACTACAAATGACTATGAATATTGTAATCGATAACAGTGAAGAAAAAATGTTATAAGCATTAAAAAAGTCACGGCAAAACTTAGGGAAAAGTTCAGGAATTATACCAAAAAAGTAAAATATACTAAACATAATAACTACTCCTTTTTAAAAAATATTTAAACTTCAAATAAATTTGAAATCCACCTAGTATTATAATTATCATAATAATAATGTCAATAAAAAATTATGATTAAAAATTGAACAATTTTAATTTTTGCTTGATTTTTATTAACCAAATATATAATTAAGTTACTTAACTAAATAAGAAATGATAGAAATAAAAATTATAAACAAACTATTCATAGTAAAAACACTCCTAGAAAAAACATGAAACAAAATGATTTTTAAAGAATTTAGTCTTACTGTAAGTCTTTATAGATTGTTAAAAGTAATAGATAAATGACTATCTGAAATACATGAAATACAAAAAATATCAGATGAGACAAAATCAAGTCTCACACAAAAAATAAAAAAACTAGAAGATTCTTGATTTATAGTGAGAAATATTAATAAAAAAGATAAAAGAAGATGGTATTTTTATATAACCCAAAAATGAACCAAAACTATAAAAAAAGTAGAAGAAAAATATCTTGAAACAAGTAAAGAATTATTCAGTGAATTTTCAAAAAAACAAAAAAAAAGCTTTTTTGAACAGCTTTTAATATTAGAAGAAGAATTACAAAAAAAGGAATCCAAAATTATTTTTTAATTTTCTTATAATGGTTTTCAAAAACTTTTTTGATGAAGTATCAAATGAAACTGATTGGACTAAACTAAAAATTCTTTGAAAAATTCCAAAAGATATTAAAGGACAATTACTTAGAATTGGACCTGGAAAATTTAATGTTGGAGAAGATAATTTAAATCATTGGTTTGATGGTTTTTCACATTTGTTTTCAATAAAGTTTGTCAACAATAATATCTATTTTAAAAATAAATTTTTAAGATCTCACTCTTATAAAAAATCAATTGAAGAAAATAAAAATAAAGGATTTATGTTTGCTACAAAACCAAGTGGGTTTTCTAAATTTTGGTTATTTAGAATTTTAAGAAGTGTACTTCCACAAATTCCTCAAAGTTCTCAAAAAGATATGGATAATTGTAATGTGAATATTATTCAAAATAAAAATAAAAACTTTCTCGCGCTCACTGAAACTACTCAGTATGTTGAATTTGATAAATGTTTAAACACACTAGGGAATTATAAGTTTAACAGAATTTTTGGACAAATAACAACTGCTCATCCACAAATTGATGGGAAAAATATGTATAACATAATTGCCTCAATGAACTTAATTTCTCAGCATAAAGTTATTAAACAAAATATTAAAACTGAAAAAAGAGAAGTTATAAAAAGGTTTTTTAGATTATGTCCCAGTTATTTTCACTCACTCTCTCAAACAAAAAACTATGTAGTTGTAATTGAACAACCCTATAAATTATTATTTCCAGCAGCAGTTGTTTTTTTGCCTTTCTCATTTTTTCAAAATATAAAATGGTTTGGAAATTTTATGAAAACAAAAATTCATATTATTAAAAAATCAAATGGTGAAAAAGTTAAATCATTTAAAGTAAATCCTTTTTTCTTTTTTCACACAACAAATGCCTATGAAGAAAATGATACAATTACACTTGAACTTCCAGTTTTTGAAAATGCACAAATTTTAAAAGATTTTATGATAGAAAATTTAAAAAAAGGAGGAGTTTCAATTTATCCACCAAAATACATGAGATATTTTATGAACTTAAAAAGTGGATTAGTTAAAGAAGAAAAAATATCAGATTATACTTGTGAGCTTCAAAGAATAAATGAGAAATATGTAAATAAAAAACATAGATTTGTGTATGGAATTGGGAACTTGAAAAGAAATATAAAAGGAAATGATATTTTTAAAAACATAGTAAAACTTGATGTAATAGAACATAAAAAATCATTAATTTTTACAAAAAAACATTGTTATTTTGGAGAACCAGTTTTTGTAGAAAATAAAAATTCTAAAAGTGAAGATGATGGAATTTTATTGTGTTATGGGTTTGATGAAAAAAAAGAGAAAAACTTTTTACTTGGGCTTAATGCTAAAAATTTTAAAGAAGAATTTTCAGCATATTTTCCAGTTAGAATAACAGCAGGATTTCATGGTGGATTTGTGAGGAAATAAATATTGATAAAAGTATTTAATTTAAAAGTTTTATAGTAAAATAACTTAAAAACTAGCTTAATATTGTGAGAAAAATTCTAATCTTATTTAAGAAAACCTAAAAAATTAACATTTGATTTTTCGTAAACATAAGGCTGAATCCTTTACTTTAAACTAAACTAATTTATCTCTCAAAGTTTTTCTTATATCTTCATCATGAAATTTCAATAAATCATCATTTATTATTACTCAATAAGGTTTAGATAATATTTCGTATGATTTTAAAGTTTTAGAAAAAAATACTTTTTTTAATAAATAATCAAGAAATTTTACAAAAAATCACTCTGACTTTGAAGCTAAATATTCTTTTTTATATTTAATATATTTTTTATTTCTATCTATTAAATTATTATAAGATGAAAAATCAGCCCAAGAAGAATTTTTTTCTAAAAAAACTTTATAAGTATCTCAATAATCAAGTATAGGTTTGAAATAAAGTATCCAAAAATAAAGATATATATCATCTTTTATTTTCCAAGAGCTAAAGTCAAGTCAATCAAGTGTAGAAAAAAAACTCAAGCAAAATTTTCATATGTGAGTTTTTTTTGTTTTTCTTAATCAAAGAATTTCAAAAAATAAAGTTATAAAAACTCTATTAAACCACATAGAGTTTTTTGTAGTAACAATAAATAAATCTATATCACTTTCTTCTTTAGCACAATTCATAGAAACACTATTTCATACTCAAATCATTTTAAGTCATGGAAGAAATCTTAAAAATTTCAAATATATTTCAGTTTTTTTTAGAAGTCATAACTCTATTTTTCAAGGATTTTTTTTAATCTTAAAAAAATTTATAAATTTATCATGATATTTAGTGGAAAAACTCTGCATAATATTTTAAAAAATTATCACAAATTCTCATTTAAGCTTTCAGGGATTCTTAGAAAAAAATTCAAGTATATCTTCTACACTACCTCTATTAAATTCTTCAAACTTTTTAGTCAGTTCTCTTGCAACAACTATATAATGATTTTCTCAAAAATAGTTTTTTATATCAAAAATAGTTTTTATAAGTCTATGTACAGATTCATAAACTACAATAGTCTCTGAATTTTTTTCTTTTCTCCTAGAAGAAAGTTTTTCAAAAATTGTTTTTCTTCATTTTTTCAAAGGCAAAAATCATAAATATAAAAAATGATTCATAGGAACACCAGCTCAAACTAAGGCTGTAGAAAAAGCCGTAACTCAAGGAATAGGAATTATTTCTATATCTTGCTCTAAAGCTTCTTTTATAAGTAAATATCAAGGATCAGAAATTCAAGGAGTTCAAGCATCACTTATAAGAGCAACATTTTTACCGTCTCTTAAATATTCTATTATTTTTTCTGTTTTGTTTTTATTTGAATAAGAATGATAACTTAAAAGAGGCTTTTTTATATCATAGTTTTTAAGAAGTATTAGACTAACCCTAGTATCTTCACAAGCAATAATATCTACATTTTTCAGGGTTTCTACTGCTCTGTATGTGATATCTCCTAAATTTCATATAGGAGTTGATACTATATATAACATCGTTTTTTAGAGATTAGTAATTAAATTTCTCAAACATCTGTAACTCATGGAATGTATTCAAAATTTCAAGTTATTGTAATTGCTGTTATATTTCATATATAATTAGAGTTTCTTAGTTTTTCGGCAATAGAGTTCAAAGTTGCTCAAGTAGTAAAATTATCATCAAAGATAACTATACTATCTGTATTGATTCAAGTATTTTTCAAAACTATAGTTTTTGTAGCATTTATAATTCTGTCATATCACTTCAATTCTTTTTGGGGTCTAAGTGTATGAATAAAATCTGATTTTATTTTTTCACAGCTTATTTCTTTTAGATAAATGTCATTTTTATTTAAAATCTCTTTCAAAATATCTCTAAATTGTGTTTTTCTTTTAAGTGTGGGGGGAGTGAATATTACGTGTTTTATTTTACTTTTCCTTATAAAATCAATTATTAAGCTTATAGATCTAGTAATTGATTTTTCAATCAAGTATTTATTCTGATCCAATTTTCAATAAAAAAGCTCTGTAGTACCTCTAAGTCTTCAAAAATGAGGAAGAGTTGATATTTGGGTGAAAAGTAATTTATCTATATACGATTTTGTATCATAAGAATTCATTATAATTCTTAGACTCTCTGTTCCATCAAAAAATCAGTTTTTTCTTCTTTTTCTTTCTTCTTCAAAAAAACTTATTAAAAAGGAAAATACCCTTTTATACAATAATTTTTCACTAGGTATTTTTCAAGAATTTTCTTTGATAATTTTTTCTATAAAAGCTTGAAAACCATATTCCCAAGTTCAATCAGCTTTTAATATTGCTAATAAACTATCAAGTAAATTTGGTATATATATATCTTCTAATCAATCATATTCATTCATCAAGTCTTTTTTTAAACTAGTGAAAAAATCTCTTGATATTTTCATTGGATATTTCTCAACCAAAACAAAATATCTAGTAGCTCTAGTATTACCTGTTTTATAGATTTTATTATTTTTTAATAATTCTTGTAAGTAATGTAAAACAGCAACTCTAGTAATTCATAAAAATTTTGATATTTGAATACTAGATTGTCATGGATTTGAATTTATATATTGATATATCCTAGATTTTGTAAGTTCTGATTTTTTCATAAAACTTATCGTAATTTTATAAAAACTTATCGTAATTTTAATAAATATTAGTTTTAAGTAAAACTATTTTTCAAAAAAACTTATCGTAATTTTACAAAAACTTATCATAATTTTTCAAAGAAAACTTAAAAATCTGCCCCCTGATTTTTCAAAAATAAATATATCAAACTATTTTTATCCCCTAAATCTCAAATTAAAAGCTTTCTAGCTTTTTTTGTTTCTTCAAAACTCATCTTTCAAAAATGCCTTTTTTTTCAAAAACACTGAGTTTCTATAGCTTGTGAAAATAAAATTAAAAAATCATCATCCAAAAGTGTATCTTTTAAAAAGCTATATTTATCAAGATAAGACACAAAAGTATTTAAATAATTATGGCTTTTTTCCTTTTGCTTTATTGTTTTTATTATATGAAAAAGCCTTCAAACACTAAGTATATATCATTTATTTACAACCAAATGCAAAGATTTTTCTAATACATCGTTATTTTTTAATTCTACCTGTCAGATTTTTTTGGCAAATTTTCTATAACCTTTAGTAATAAACTTTTCTATTATAGAATCAAGAGCTTTATGATAGGAACTAATTATTCAAAATCCATCATATTTTGGGCTTTGTTTTAACAAATTATAAGAAATCTCTGCCGATATTATATTATCTATTATGGAGTTATCTAAAACCATCAAAATATAATCTCAAAAATATTCTCTTATCTTTTGAGTGATGGAATCTTCTAAATTATCTCAAAAATCATCAGAATCTAGAAAAAATCTTTTTTTGCTTCTTTTATTTATTCTAATAACACAAGATTTAATTTCTTTTTGCATCCAGGTTTCTGCAATTTGAAGTTTCCTTGAAATAAGTTTATTTGATTCTTTTAATTTTTTAATCTCAGATTTTAGTTTTCTTATTTCTGTCATAAAAAAATTTTTATAAGATGGATAACTAAAGTAAAATGTTTCATATAACATACAAATCTATTTATCTTGATTAGTTACAGTTACCTCTCAATTATCTACCTTTACTTTAATTATTTTAGCTGTTTGGGCTTTTACCGATTGATTATTAATGTTTTTATTTTCTGACATTGATTTTGTATCTGATTTCAATTTTTTTGAATATTTATCTGTTCATCATACAATACTCCTAGGATCTTGAAATTCTATTTCATTTTTATTTATCATATTATATATATTAAAAATAATATTTTTCTCTTATATAGATTAAATTACCCAAAAATTTTTTCAAAGATTCACTTTTGGTTATTTACATTTATTTTCCTTTCCTTTGCAATTTCTAGATATAAATCTTTTTCTTTTTTACTAAGTTTTTTAGGTATTTTAATATTTAAATCTAAATATAAATCTCATTTTCTTTCTCATCTTATCTCTTTTACTCAATCTCAAGATATTTTTAGAGTAGTATTTGTTTGTGTTCAGCTTGTTATATCTATACTTCTTTTTCAAATTATAGGGATATTTAATTCTTTTGTAGTTCAAAGTATTGCTTCTACTATATCTAGCTCCAAACTATAAAATAAATCTATATCTTTTCTTTTCAATCATTTTTCTTCTAAATTAACTAAAATCTTTATATACAAATCTCATGAAGCTTTTGTTCAAACTCAATCGTTACCTTCTGCTTCTAGTTTAATTATCATTTTATCATTAATTCAAGCAGGAATGTCTAAATCTATCTCTTTCTCATCAAACACTCTCTTACTTCAAGAACATTTATCACATATTTTATCAAATACTTCACCACTTCCTGAACATACATTACAAGTTCATGTCTGTTGTATTGTCCCAAATATACTTTGAGATGTATATGTTATTTGTCACCTTCAGTTACAAGTACCACAAGTTTTTTTTCATTCTCATCAAATACCTTCACATTTATCACAAACAGATTTTTTCCCTATTTTTATCTTCTTTTTTCATCAATATATAGATGTTTTTAAATCTATTTCTAAAACTTGTTCTATGTCTTCTCCTCTTTTCTCTTTTTTTCTTCTTCAAGAAAATCCACTTCCAGATCATCAAAAAAATTGATCAAATATATCTCACAAATCTATATCGACACCATCCGAAAAACCTCAAAATCATCAAGATCATCAAGTTCAAGATACCGAACCAAATCTATCATATTGCTGTCTTTTAGAGTTATCAGACAATACCTGATAAGCTTCATTTATTTCTTTAAATTTCTTTTCAGACTCTTTGTCTCATTTATTCCTATCTGGATGATACTTCATTGCTAGTTTTCTGTATGCCTTTTTGATTTCTTCACTACTAGCATTTCTATCTATTCACAAAGTTTGATATAAATCCATTTTCTTTTGAAAAAATAATAATTAACTTGATATTTTATAAACTTTATTTTTTTTTCAAGTTTTTAATTTTCTTAGTTATTCCTATTTTTTACACAAAAAAAGATATGCAACAATGTCTGGTAAAGGAGGAAACCATACTATCGTTGCATACCTGATACCTGATTATATATTTTTTGATTTAAATGCAAGTTTTTGTATAATAATTTTTTGAAAACGGTATAATGGATTTGAATTTTTAGGAAAAAATTTTATGAGAAATAAATTCTTACTTTTAAGTTTTTTTCTTATTTTTTTATTAAGTAAAATTATTTTTATATGTTGATAGTAAACTTATCCCAAAACAAATCAAAAATAAGCAATTATATTTCAGATACCTTACTTTTAGAAATGGAAGAAAATCTTAAAAATGACAAAAAAATAATTCTTTATTTAAATAAAAGATGAAATTTTTCAAATTTTGTGTGTAGTGATTGTTGATATTATTATAAATGTAAAAACTGTGATGTTTCTTTGACTGTACATTACAATCCTGAAAAACTAGCTTGTCATACATGTTGATCCTCTTGATTAATCCCGAAAGTTTGTAAGAATTGTAATTCAAAAAACTTAAAAAAAATATGAGTTTGAACAAAAAATATAGAAGATTCTTTAATATCCTATTTTGATAGTTATTCACTTTATTTTAATAATGAAAATAAAACTAGAGAAAAATATTTAACTCATGATATTCAAACTAGGTATAAAAAACCAAATATATTTAGGTTTGACTTGGATTCCACTAAAAATAAAACACAAAAAAAAGAGGCTTTGGATAAACTAAAAAATGCCAATATTATAATTGCGACTAAAATGATAACAACAGGTTTTGATTTCAAAAATATTTGACTTATAGCTGTTATCTTAGCAGAACAAGAATCTAGTTTTCCATCATATAATTCTCAAGAGAGGGGTTATATAAATTTAAAACAGCTAATTTGAAGAGGAAATAGGATGTGAGAAAAAACAAATATAATAATGCAGACTTTTATACCTGAAAATGAAATTATAAAGACTTTTACTGAAAAGAATTATAAGGATTTTTTTATAGATACTTTGGAAGAAAGGAAAATATTTAAATATCCTCCTTATTGTGGAATGCTTGTTTTAGAATATAAAAATAAATCAGAAAAAAAAGCTTTTGATTTTATGTGTAATTTGAAAAATAAACTAGATATTTTAAATGATTCTCTTTTTTTTAATTCTAGCTCTAGAAAGGAAATAATTTTAAACAAAAAAAGTTTTAAAAAATTCAATAAATATCATTTTAGAATTATAATAAAATGAAAAGATCTTAGAGAATTCATAGAAAATATAAAATTTGAAATATTGAGAAATAGTGACCTTATACTTATTTCTGATTAACTTTTTTGAAATATCAAAAATTATTTGTTTTTACTTCTACATTATTTCAGAACCTGAGATTAATTTTTCATTTCTTTGTTTGCTAACTTTTCATTCTAAATCTTCGTTTAAATAAATAAGTTTAGAATTATCTTTTCATCATATATTGCCAAGAGTTTCTATTCTGGAACTATCAAGAAGAAAATCTAGTATATGTTTTGCATTTAGACTATTATCTGCACTTTTTATCATATCTACAGATTCTTTGAATCATTCTGCTATTTTAAGCCTTTGCCCTGCCATACCTTCTCAAAGAAGTATTTTTGATTCTTTTTCAGCTTCAGCCTCTTTCACTTGCATAATTTTTTTAGCTTCAGCTTCATTTAAAGCAGCTTGTTTCAATTTTTCTGTTTCAACTATTTTGTTCATAGCTCACATTACAGAGCTTTCCAGTTTAACATCTCTTACTTGTATAGAATCTAGTCTATAACCAAAAGTAGATAGTTTCTCTCTAAGTCTTGATTCTATTGCTTCTCATATTTCTTCCCTTTTTTCAAATATATTCATATGTGTAAATGTTACCATCATAGCCCTAAGTTGTTCGTCTATAGTAGATTTCATCATAGTTCTTGGGTCATCAATTGAATAAACTGATTTATATATATTTCATGTTTTTGTGTCATTTGATTCATCCTCAACATAATATATTACATTTAAACCAATAAATCATGTTACATTATCTTTTGTTATTCATTCTACATCAACGGCAAAGTTTTTTCTGTAAAGTGTTTGAGATATAGTTGTTTCTACAAAAGGGATTATGAAGTTTAAACCAGGTCTTAAAATTCTATTGAATTTACCAAAGACCTCTACAGTTTTTACTGTTTGAGGAGAAACTATTCTAACTGATAGTATTATTATAGCTACCATAACACAAAAGAATATCAAACTTAATACTCAACTTCAATAGAGAAAAGAAAATATTGATAGTATTAAAAATAATATTATAAGTATAGGGGATATTGCTTTCATATTTTTTATGTTTAAAAATTAATTTCTTTTTAGTATATAAAACATATTTTCTAAATCAAGAAAAATTACCTTTTTGTAATTAAATGTTATTTCTATAAAAGTTGTGATATTATTACAATGTATTTAATTTATAACTGTTTTATTATGACAAAAGTTAGTACAACTATAAGACTTGGATGAACATTTAAAGCTAAAAGCAAGTATTTTAGCTAAAAAATTATGAACAAATATTAGTTCTGTTATATCAATGTATTTAAAAAATGATTCTCTTGAAAATAAATGAATATCTTTTTATTTAAGGATAAAGAATGATTTAAAAAAAGATAAATAACAAGACTTAATGAAATTATGCGAGGAAGCTAAAAATTGAATAGGTGCATCTGAAATATTTTCCGATTCAAGATAGTTAATAAATAATTTAAGGAAAGGCTGAAGAATTATTTTTCTTTTAAATGAATTTTTCAGGTTTTCCTTAAGAAATTCATGAAAATAAGTTACAAGAAGAGTTTTATAAAAATGTATCAAAAATTAGATAAAAAAATAAAGATAGAGTTGATAGAACATTAAGTTTATTTATGAAAAATCCAATAAATCCTCAATTGAGAAATCATAATGTATGAAAAAAATATCCTTGATGTAGTTCTATTAATGCTTGATTTGATTCAAGAATTATACTAATGGAACTCGAAGAAAGCTATAATTTGGTTTTTCTTAATTAAAATGTAAAACCATTCATAATTATATTGATAGAAAATAATAAATATATTAAAATATTTGTTTTATTATTGTTTTATCAACTTTTTACTTAAATAGTTTTATATGTAGATCCTTCTCAATATTTTAATCAAATAAATCTTCAATTTTCATCAAATTCATATGTAGACCATGTATCTATTTCTGGAGCTGTTACACCTTTTCCTGGTTTAAAACTATACTTTATGAAGTTAGCTAAATTTATTAAACTATCTCTTCATTTTCAGGTGCTACAAGAATTTAGATAAATTTTTTCAAACAAACCTTCAAATCAAGTGAAATCTCATATATCATCTATACCTAAATTTCCTTCCTCCCAAAAAGATTTACTAAACTGCATTCCACTTGGTCTACCATGTCCTCAAAAGATGGCAGTAATATCTTTAAGATCAGATTTTTTTAGTTTTTTTAATAAATCTATCATATCATTTTCATCTTCTATTTCTGCATATATTATGTTATATCAATTTTCTACAAATTTATATATAGAACTTTGTGTAAATGCATTATTATAATCACTTTTTGGATATAATATTACAAATGTAGGTTTTTCTGCCAATTTTTCAAAATCTCAGTTTTCTAGTAATTCTCTATTTTGCAATATATGTCTAAATGTATCATAATTATGAAATCTCTGTAAATTATTAATTCAAAATTCAGATGCTCTTTCTAACTCTCTTTCTGGCATTTCTCTTGTATCAAATATTTCTCAAGTATTTTTGTTTATGGAAATATATACATCTTTATCTTCCGTATGATAAAAATATATATAGTTATCATCTGTGTAAAAATTTTTTTCAAATTTACTTTTAAATAGATTCCATACAGGTTCTTTAAATAATTCTTCATGATTATATGACCAATTTGTTATTCATGTTTTTAAATCAAAAGATAGAACTTTTTCACTTCAGGATAATATTAAATTTTCTTTAAAAATTATATTATCAATGTATTCTTTTTTCATAAAATTTATCCTATTAATATTTTCATTTTCATCAAATCACAGATCTTTGTATCATATTATATAAGCTATCTTTCATGTTTCTTCATCAATAGACATGAATTTTCAATTTTTAAAGTGTATTATATTAAATCCATTGAAAGACGAAGAATAGCTATATTCTAAATCTCCATATCCTATTTTTTCATATTCTATTGAAAACAAAAATTCTTTTTTCTCGTAATCATATTTTCTTATTCCTTTTGGTCCAATTAAAAGTCATGTTTCTGTATCTAAAAATTCATCTTTTGTACTTGTTTCATTTTCTTTTAAATTATTATCAACTATTCAAATTATAGGATTTTCATTATCTTCTATATTTAAAATATATTCAATTTCACTTAAAGATATTTTACTATCTCTTGATATTGTTCTCACAAATTCTTCTCATGGCATTATTGTTAAACCTGTATATGGATATTCTTTATTCTTAATTACTACTCTATATTTTTTAAATATTTCTGATAATTCTCTAAATTCATTTGTGTTTAGATTTGCCATTCATATTTCTAAAAGTTTTTTTATTTTTTCTTTATCTATTTTCCTTTCTTCTTTTTTTTCTTCATTCTCAATAAAAATATTATAATTATAATCTTGATTTAAATTTAACAGATAATCTATTTTAATATTACTTAGCTTATTTGGGTTTATATATATATAATCGTATATATCTTCGTATTTATCTGATTTTTTAATCATTCTTTTCCAAATACTTAATGCTTCTTTTTTATCATTTATTATTAAAAAATTAACAAGCTCTAAACTAAAGAGCATTTCAGAATTTTTTGGTATAGATTCTAGGAAAATTTCCATACTAATACTGGAATCTATCAGTTTTAATAAATTTTTATCTAAAAAATCTATGTTTCATACTTCTTCCAATTTTTCAATTATTTCATTTCTATATTCTTCTCTTTTTTCTTGAATATATGAAACATTATCTAAAATTAAGGATATATTTTCTTTTCTATTTATTTCTTCTAACTTTCATCAATTGTTTATATAAATTTGTATAGCACTAAAAATTGTTGATTCTATGACATCTGTTTTATTAAATCATGGTATTTTTCTGTCTATCTCTCTAAGAAATTTTCTGTTTTTTTCACTTGAAAAGAAGAAATCTGATATATCAAACTTTATTTTTACTTCAGAATTTAGTTCCCTGAATTTCAAAGAAATCAAAGCAATTGAATTTCTGGTTTTAATCATTTCATAATTTCTTATTTGTTCATTTGTTTCTCATGTCTCTCAAAGTTTGAATAAAGTTACAAATTTTCTTAATCAATCTGTACTTTCTATACCAATTTCTTGTAACAATTTTTTATCTAGTGTTTGAAAAATATTTTCCCATCATGATTTTTCATCTATCATCAAAAAATCATTTCCTCCATTTTCCAAGGAATATTTATCTGTATACAACAAATCTTCTAGCATAGAAAAAGAACTTTTAGTTTTGTTTTCATATAAATTTTCTTGGCTTGTTTCAAATCAAATGTTTGATCATAATTTTTCCATATATAGGATTAAAAAAATATTTATCACATAAAAAACTATAAAATTAATTTATATTTCTTGTGTTATATCAAAAAATATTTTATCATATATTTATAACTATTACAACTATTGCTTATTTTTTTTAAATTTAATTAATATTTGTAATACACTTTTTACATTTTAATTTAAAAATAAATGGATTCTTTGAGTTTACTTGCTGTTCTTCTTTGAATTGTTTTAGTTTGAAAAATATTCGCTCATGGTGTAAAAGTAGTAGATGTACTTTTTTACATAATAATATGATTTATACTTGCTAAATTATGAGTACTTGATCCCGAAAATGAGATAATATTTTTTCTTTCAGAAGTATGAGTTTTGTTTTTGATGTTTTATGCTTGATGGCATGAAGATTCTAGAACTTTTGTAAAAAAATTTATAAAAAATAAATGGATAGCAATTATATGAGCAATATGACCTTTTGTTTGAGCTTATCTTGGTACAAAGGTCTTAGGTTTTAGTTTCAATGAATCTGTTGTGGCAGGTTTTATCTTTACAGCTACTGCTGTACCTTATACTATTTGAGTTTTACAATCTCTCAAACTTCATAAAACTCCAGCTGCTAAGTCTATAATAGCTGCTGCTATGGCTGATAATTTCATATCCATATTTTTTATGTCAGCTGTATTTTCTACTTTTGTATTATTGCAAACAGGGGAGGGAAGTGCTGTCTCAATTATAACTTGAACTTGAATAAAACTATTACTCCTTATTTTGTGTTTTTTAGTTTTTTTTGTTTTAGCAACTGTTGTATTTCCAGAAACTCATAAAGATTATAAAAAATACAAATGAACTAGAAAACTTCTATTTTTCATAACAAATCTTTTTGGTTTAAAATGGTTTACCAAAAAATTTCATAGAGTTGAAATTCTTGTTCCAACTATTCTTTTTTTAATGATTTTTCTTTCAATATTTTCCCATTTTATGTGATTACATGCAGCTATTTGAGCTTATTTAACGGGTCTTATTTTAAATAGGGATATGTTTCATCATTGAGATGATAATGATTCAGATACAGGACATTTGGCACTTAGTGAGGTTATATATTCTATGGCAAATCATTTTTTATGACCTATGTTTTTTATATATCTTTGAACTCAGTTAATTATAGATTTTGATAATTTTAAACAGGTATTTTATTATGCTTTTGTCCTTTTCTTGTTCGTAGCTTCTTTGCAATTTTTAGCCGCTTCTCTTGCTGCCAGGTATACTGCCTCTTTGTCTTACAAAGATTCTGTACTTGTTTGATTTGGTATGTGGCCCCGTGATGTACTTGCTTTTGTTATTTTATGAATAGCTATAAATTATTGACTTCTTAATGATTCAGAAATATTTAGTTCTGTAGTAGTAGTTACTATTCTTTTCTTGGATATAGTTGCTCCTATTGTTATAAAATGGTGGTCTCATAAATATGAATAGTTTACTTTTTAAGTTTTAAAATATAAAAAAGAAAATATTACAAATCTATCCAATTTTTTGTATTTTATAGTTAATTTTTTACCTTTATATAAGTAAAAACAGAGGCTTTATATTGATTGAATTTTATAAAGATAAAATTAGCTTAAATAATTAATTTATGAAATATATAAAATAAAAAACTAAAAATGGTTCATTATTCTTTTATTTAAAGTAAAAGCTAGATAAGTTTTTTATAAAAAGTGGGTAGTTTTGAGAAATATTTTTTGACAAAATAATTTATTGTATTATAATATCTAATATATTTTACTTTTATGTTATTTTTTAGCTTAAATGGTAAAGTATAGTTAATATCTTTTTTTTAAGACCTTAGGAGGTTTAAATTGGATAAAATTAAAATTTGGAAAATTTCAGGTAATCGAGAATTATCCTATATGATGAGATTTGGAGGAGTTCTACAATGTGTTTCTAAACTGGAACACCTTGCATTAATTGTTAAAACCAATTCTTATATTTATATGCAGGAAGAAGGTCCTATTGGTATAAATATAGAAAACTCTGTAGACTCTAGTCCTCAGGAAGTGTCTACTAATCATATGCCTCTATCAGATGAGGAGTTGACAGAATTCTGGAACATTCTTAACAATATAAATTTTCCAAAAAATATTCTACACAAAAACCGTCGGAAATAAATTCCGACGGTTTTTCTTTTTTAAACTATTTAAATATTAGCCGATTTTAATCAAACTTTTAAGTTTTAAAATATAAAAAAGTCAAAATATTTTTTGACAAAATTAAAAAATAAATTATAGTAACTATTGAACAAAAGTAGTATTTATACTATTTAGTTTCAAAACAAAAGTTAATTTTTTAAAAAAACAAGGAGTAATTTTATTATGTGTGGTAAAGTAGTAGAAAAAAGTTTCATAGTGATAACTTCATCTAAACTTAATGAGCTTATTGAGGAAGTAGATCGGAAAATACAAGAAGGCTATGTTCCGTCAGGTGGAGTACAAAATATTTCAGGATATGGTGTTTGTAAACTCGGTTCTGAAGGTGATTTTTATGGAACTCAATTATCACAAACATTGTGGAAACCACCTAGTAAATAACCTACTTTATAAATTTTCCAAAAAATATTCTACACAAAAACCGTCGGAAATAAATTCCGACGGTTTTTCTTTTTTAAACTATTTAAATATTAGCCGATTTTAATCAAACTTTTAAGTTTTAAAATATAAAAAAGTCAAAATATTTTTTGACAAAATTAAAAAATAAATTATAGTAACTATTGAACAAAATAGTTTTTATACTATTTAGTTTCAAAACAAAAGTTAATTTTTTTAAAAAACAAGGAGTAATTTTATTATGTGTGGTAAAGTGGTAGAAGATAGATATGTAATAGTAACTGGAAAAAGCTTAAAAGAACTTTCAGATTCAGTCAATGAAAAATTAAGTCAAGGTTATTCTCTTTTGGGAGGACATCAAGTTAAACATAAATATAAAGAATATGTGGATCCTTTTTCTGGCCCTGCCCCTGGTTATTATGTTTATTCATATTCGCAATCAATGTTGAAACCACCTAGCGAATAGTCTATTCTTCTTTAAAAATATGGTGATAGCAATATCACCATATTTTTTATACTAAATCTTACCTAATTTCCAGTTTAACTGGACAATGATCACTACCCATTACTTCATTCATATAATATATTCACTCCACACATTGTATAAAATCTCTGTTTACTAAAAAATAATCAATTCTCCATCATATATTTCTAGGTCTTGCCCCAGCTCTATAACTCCACCAAGAATAAACATCTTTCTTATCTGGATAAAAATTTCTATACACATCTAGGTTTCAATCATCAATAAGTTCTCATATTTTTTCTCTTTCTATCGGTAGAAATCATATAGAATTCTCATTTTCTTTTGGTCTTGCTATATCTATTTCTCTATGACATATATTTAAATCTCATGTTATTATTACTTGTTTCTCTTGTTTCTTTAAATCTCTTGTATATTTGATTATTTTATTGTAAAAATTTAGTTTATAACTAACCATTTCTGTTCCATCAGCTCTAGTTCATCAATTTGGGAAATATCAATTTATCAAAACTACATTTTTTTTATTTCAATTTTCATCCTTGTAATAAAATTCAATTTGTGTTAACCTTCAATCTTCGTGAAATGACTCTATTTCTCAAAATCTATTTTTTACTTCTATCATATCTAAATCCTCTTTGTAAAAAATAGCAGTTCAAGCATATCAAGGTCTTTCCCCAATATGCCATATATATTTATATCATTCTAGATTTCATACTTCATTTAAAAACTGTTCTTCAAAAGCTTTTGTTTCTTGTATAGCCAATATATCAGGTTTTTCAGAATCTACAAAATCTACAAATCACTTTTTAGCAACAGCTCTTATTCAATTTACATTCCATGATATTATTTTCATTTTTTATATTTAATATAAGTATTTTAAGCTATTTTAGGTTAAAAAAATTTTTACTATTGTCAAAGATAACTTTTCTAACTTCCTCTGGTTCTTCATTTCTAAGATTTATAATTTCTTCTAAAACATATTTTACAAATTTAGGTTCATTTTCTTGCTTTCATCTAAAAGGTGAGGGTGTTAGATAAGGGCTATCTGTTTCGATCATAATATTTTTTAAAGGTATATTTTTGGCAGTTTCTTTTATCTCTAAGGCATTTTTAAATGTAGCAATTCACGAAAATCCTATCATAGATTTTGGTGAAAATTCAAGCAATTTTTTTGCAAATTCTAAATCTTCACTATAGCAATGAAATACGAAGTTTTTAAAATCTTTTTTTACTAAAATTTCAAATATATCATCTTTTGATTCTCTATTATGAATGACTAAAGGAAGATCATATTTTAAAGCTAAATCTATTTGTGATTCAAAAAATTTTTTTTGAATTTCTTTTTTTTCTTGTTTCTTTTCTTTTAACTCATCTCATAATAAATCATAAATTTCTCTTTCAATCCAGTAATAATCAAGTCCACATTCTCAAATACCAATTACTTTTTCCTTGTTTCCTATCAATTGTTTTTCTAATTCTAAGGTATCTTTTTTTAAATCGGATCTTAGAGAATCACAAGGATGTATGCCTAGACAGCAATATATTCTATTAGATATTTTAGATAGTTTTAATATTTCTATGTTTTGTTTTATATTTGTTCAAATCATATTTAAAAAACCTTTTGGATTTTCTTCCAAAAAGTTTTTTATAACTTCTGTTTTATCTTTTTGTATTGCTAGGTTTGGATGGCAGTGAGTATCAAAAATCATATACTCTTCTTAATAAACTATTCAACTAGATTGTAGTTCAAAAGTATCATCATTCATATCAGTAAAGTTTGCATTTATTATATTTATATTTTCACTTGTTTCATTTTTCTTATCTAAATTTATTTCAACTATATCTTGGCCTGGTTTTACATTATAATATTTAGAGCTTTGTATAATTATAGTGTTTATTCATTTTGTATTTGATATATTTGATATTTCTCAATCTATTTTTGTTGAAACATTGTTTATATCTATATTTTCTGGATTATAAACTATTGATAAATTTATATTTTTTATATTTATAATTTCTTTGTTTGATTTCAAAATTATACTTCAGTTTTGGTTTTCTTCTAAAAATATATCTCAAATATTTTGTTTTTTTTCAGATTCTAATATGTTTGCTTTTATATTATCAGTTATAGAATCTTCATAAAATAAAAAGAAATTTATAGAAACAGCTATCATCAAACTTGTTAAAACTATACTTATGGTTTTGACTTTCTTTTGTTTTTTATATTTCTTTATTATATCCATATTTTATATTTAATTATTAATTTTTGATTAATTTACACAATTTTTTCATTATTTCAAATATATTTATTTTGGAATATCTTTTTAAAGTGTATATTTTATCAAAATTATTTTTTTCTTGTCATATTCAATAGTTTGATGTTTATAAAAAATTTAAATTATAAAGTTATTTCTTCTGCAAAATGTTAATTTTAACGCATTTCTTAAATCTTCTTAAATTATCCCATGTTCTTCTAATATATTTATAATATTTTTATTTAGTTTAGATTCTAGATATTCTTTTTCTTGTTTTGCCAAATTTTCTATACTTCCAAACTCTTTCAATATTTTTTTTCTAGTTTTTATTCAAATCCCTGGTAAACTTTCTAAAATATTTTTTTTCATTGCTTTATTTCTGGATTCTCTGTTAAAAGATATAGCAAACCTATGAGCTTCATCTCTTATTTTTTGTAAAAGTCTAAGTTCGGGGCTATTTTTATCAAGTATTAACTCGCTATAATTTCAATCTTTCAAAGTATATAGTATTTCTTCTTTTTTTGCTATTGATACTATTTGAATTTTATCTTTAAGTTCTGATTTATTTAGTTCTTCATATACACTACTTAGTTGAGGTTTTCATCAATCTATTACTATTAAATCCGGAATATCTCAAGTTTTTTCTAATTCAATAAGTCTTCTTGATATTAGCTCTCTCATAGAATCAAAATCATTTATTTCTTTATCTTTCAAGCTTTTTATTCTATATTTTCTATATTTGCTATTGGCTGTTTTTCAATTTTCTATTACACTACGAGAAGCTACTGTATGAGTTCCAGATAAATGAGATATATCATTGCATTCAAAAACTATATTTTTATTTATTCTTACAAAGTTAAGTTTAAAAAGTATATTTTTCATAGTTGCTTTACTAAAACTTTTTGTGCTTAAAGAATCTATATGTTTTTTGTAAGCAAATTCATATGTATTTTTGTAACACATCTTAATTAAGTCTAGTTTAAGTCATTTTTGAGGTACTGCTATATCCAATTTATTAAAAGTTTCTTCATCTATTTCTATTTGTTTTGAAATTATAATTTGTGGTATTTTATTTTTTTTTGCTATCAGTATATTTTCCACAAAAGATTTTTTTACAAAATCTTTTAATATTTCCTCTATATTTTGGGATAAATTATTTTCTACTTCATATGGATAAAATCATATTATTTTACTATCTCTTATTTCTATTTTTCACAAAAAAATTTTATCAAATTTCTCTAAATAACTTATTACATCAAAATCTCATATTATTCATTCTCTTACTATATGTTTTTGATTCAATACTTCTATACTTTGTATTTGCTTTTTTAAAATATCTGCTCTCTCAAATTCTTGATTTTTTGCAAATCTTAACATTTTTTCTTCAAGTTCTTTTATAGTTTCTTTGTATTCTCATCTCAAAAATTTTTTTATTTTTTCAAGATTGTTAAAATACACCTTCTGTTCATCTATACCTGATGATCTTTTACTTGGAAATAAATATTTATCTAGATTATAGCTTCTTTTTGAGTTAAAAAAACTATTTTGTCCTACACCATATCAAAAAACTTTTTTTAGAACTTTTAGTATATTATCTACATCTGTATTTGATATATAAGGTCAGAAAAAAATTTCTTTTTTCTCTTTTCAAGTTATCTCATCACAAGGTCATTTTCTAGTTTTTATTATTTTTGGAAATTTGGAATTTGTTATTTTTATATAAACATAATTCTTACCATCTTTCATCAAAATATTATATTTTGGAAGATTTTTTTTAATCAAATTTGATTCTAAAATTAGACTTTCATTTTCGTTTTCAACCATTATATATTTTATATCTCTTATCTCACTTACCATCTGTTTTTTTGCAAAATTTAAGTTTTTTGTTCAATTAAAATAAGAATTCACTCTACTTTTTAAATTAACAGATTTTCATATATATATTATTTTTTTTTCAATATTAAAAAACTGGTATATACCAGCTGAGTTTGGGAGTGTGGATAAAATCTTTTCTAATTTTTTCATATTTATCTAAGGTCTATCGTAGAATCTTTTTCCTCTACATTTTTCAAAATATTTTCTTTCTCCTTTTCTTTCAAATCTTTATCTTCTTTTTCTTTTCATAAATAATCTTCTACTATTCAACCTAAAGTATCCATCATCAAGTCAAACTTTGTTTTATCTAGACTTGACTTGATATAATTAACAGATTTCTCTATCTCATTTAAAACTTTATATGGATTACTTGCTTCTTCAAATACTAGCTCTTCATCTCAAAATTTCAAAATCATTATATCTCATTTTCTAAAAACCTTATCCCAAATATTTTTTTTGTTTATCTCAATTCATTCTATATATTTTAAATCTACATTTTCCACACTATTTTTAAAAAGAGACCATTTTAGTTTTGTTATAGAATCTTTACTCAATATTAGAACATCATTGTACCAATCAAATAGTTTATAAATAGTTAATATATAAACAAAAATTAAATATATTTCTAAGTATAAGAAATTTATATATTTTTGAAATAAATAAGAATTATAATACAAAAAAACAGGTATAATCACTCAAATTCATATTATAAATACCAAGCTATCAGCTACTTTTATAAAATGTTTATGAAATACTTGAATTATTTCACTGTCTTGTGGTATATATTTTTTAAAAAATGTTTCTTCAAATTTATTCATAAATTTTTTTGACAAAAATTAATATTTTACTATATTCTAGTTAGGTTGTTGATTGTTGCTTAGTTATCTCTTCTGAGTTTTTTCTTCCTAGATTCCCAACAACCCTGGTTTTGAGCCAATCCGTCAAGGAGTCTAGGATGATAGGTGTCAATGAGAACTATCAAATAAAAAGGGGGGATTTTCAAGTTTATTCCTTAGAAAGGTTCTGGCAATTTTCACTAAGTTAATTGTTTTATCTATTATGATTTCCAAAGCGTAGCCATTGTAAGTCATATATAGACATAAGAATCCTTAAACTTGACTTACTCTTTCTTTTTAAGAAAGAGTTTTTTTGTATATTTCAAGATTGAATTTTAACTCATCTTGGATTTTTTCTAAGTCATTCTCCGTGTACATATGTACAATATGTGTTATATCCTTATCTTATTTTTTATACAATTTCATATCAATAAATAATAGTACCTATCTACTAGTACAGATAATAAATTTGAACCAAATTTATTTGACAAAAATCAATGTATTTTTATATTTTAAATTGGTTGTTGTGGTACTCCGGCTTAGTTATCTCTTCTGAGTTTTTCTGCCTAGACTTCCAGCAACCTTGGATTTAGTCCATTCATTAGGAGTCTAGGATGATAGGTGTCAATGAGAACTATCAAATAAAAAGGGGGGATTTTCAAGTTTATTCCTTAGAAAGGTTCTGGCAATTTTCACTAAGTTAATTGTTTTATCTATATATGATTTCCAAAGTGTAGCCATTGTAAATCACATATAGACACAAGAATACTTAAACTTGATTTACTCTTTCTTTTTAAGAAAGAGTTTTTTTATATATTTCAAAATTGAATTCCAACTCATTTTCGTTTTTTATCTCAGATTTTTTTTCTAAAATAAATTCTTTTGGTATATTATTTACAAATACATCACAACCAAAATCTCCTGCTACATTCGTCTTGTATATATATTCTAGATTTTTATCAAGAAATACCTTGTTATATAAATAAGCTCATCCTACAACAAATATTTTATTTATATCATCATCCAAACTTAGATTTTGCATTGCAGATTCAAAACTACTAAATCTTCTAACTTCTCAGTTTTTATCTTCAAAACTATGACTTCTTGATAGTATACAATTTATTCTTTCTGATAAAGGTTTATATATTTCAGGGATAGATTCCCAAGTTTTTATTCACATTATCAAAGCATTTTTTTTGCCTTCTATAGAATTACTTGTGATACTTTTAAAATATTTCAAATCTTCTTTAATTGACCATGGTAAGTCTCCATTTTTTCATATTCAGTTCTTACTATCACATGCAAATATTATGCTAAATTTTTTCATTTTTTAAAATGTATTTATTTTATACTGCTACTGGTGCTTTTATAACTCAATGAGATTTATAGTTTAATAATTCAAAATCTTCCCATTCTAGATTTTCTATATCTTCAAGACTTTTTATTTTTTTATTTATTTTAAGTTCAGGTAATGGAAAAGGTTCATTTTTCAGTTGTTCTTCTACTTGTTTTATATGATTATTATATATATGTGCATCCCCCAAAGTATGTGTAAATGTTCATGGTGTCAGTTCAGTTATTTTTGATATTAGAATTAATAGAGCTGAATATGATGCTATGTTGAAAGGAACACCTAAAAACATATCTGCACTTCTCTGATAAAGTTGTAGATCAAGTGTTTTATTTTTTGTATTTACATTGAATTGGAAAAATGCATGACAAGGGGGTAGTAGCATATCTTCTATTTGTTTGGGGTTCCAAGAAGATATTATTATTCTTCTGCTTTGAGGATTATTTTTTATTTCATTTACAGCATTTAATAGTTGATCTACTCTATCTTTAGTGTCTTCTAAAACATTTTTATCTCAATTAAAATTTCTCCATTGATGTCAATATACTGGTCATAATTCTCACCATTTTTTTACAAATGGATCTTCTGGAGAAGAATATTTTATTTTATCTATGAATTCTTTTTTTAAGTAATTCCGTTTCTCAGAATAAGTAGGGTAATCCCTAGGTTTTTTCTCACCACTATTCTCTAACCAGTTTTGGAATGGCCATTCATCCCATATATGACAATTTCTGTCTACTAGATATTTTATATTTGTATCTCATCTTATAATCCATAAAAGTTCAATAATTATTATTCTTAGAAATGTCTTTTTTGTAGTAACTAGAGGAAATCCTTCTTTTAAATTATATTTTGCTTGCATTCAAAAAATTGATCTAACTCCTGTGCCTGTTCTATCATCTCTTAGCTCTCAATTGTCTTTTATTTGTTCTAATTGTTCTAGATATTGTTTCATAATTTACTTTTTGTTATAATATATTATATCAAGCTTTTCCATTATATTTTTTTAATTTATTTTTACAAAATAAATTGTTTTCTTGTTTTATAATATATTTTAAAATAGTACTTGATTAGCTATAAAAAGGGAATATATAAAATTTATTTGACAAATATACTATTATACTTATAATCGTTTGCAAAATTTATTATTATTTAATTTTTTTATAAATATGAACGCAATTAAATCTGAATTAGAACCTCAAGAACAATTTTGAAGTCTAACTGAAGAAATAATTAAATATATTGTTTCTCATAACAAAAAATTACATACTGATGACAAAAAAGTAGATATAAAAAGTGCTATAAGGTATTTTAAAGTTGGCTTAGCTTTTAATGATTCTTTTAGAAAGAATTTAAATTTTGATAAAGAAGTACCTGGAAACTGTTTTGACTATCCTTGCTATGCTAAGTATCCAGAATTTAATTGGTCAGATCTTGATTATAAATTGTCAGATAGTTCTAAAATAACTATACTTGAATCTGCTAACATGGTATTTTTGAATTTAATAAATGTTGAAAAAAGAAAACTATTAATGGATTATTTTGAATATTTAAATCCTGATAAAATATATTTTATAGCAAAAAATTTAAGTGCTGAAAATATAAGAGATATATGATGAGAAAATTTGGTAAGTGATTGAATGACTTATAGAAAAATTGAAGAAATATCAAATTTAGAGAATTGGGTGATAAGGGCTATTTGATGAAGGATTTTAGCAAATGAATGAATGACCATTAATAAAATAAGAATAATATTAAAAAATACTCCAAAAAAATATTACACCAAAATAGTTACTTATTATAGTGTTCGTAGTCATTATCAAGATTATGTTTCTGTATATAATGGGGAAAATTTACTTAGATATAGGGCAAAATTAAGGATATTATGAGATGATTTGGTTAATTGAAATGTAAATGACGAAAAGTTAGATGGTATCCTTAATGATGAAATAGAATTACCTGGACAATCTATATTATTTCATCTTAAAAATATATTTGGTAAACTATAAAAACTTAATAAAGAAATAAGAAAATTAGATTCTGCTAAGACAAAAACTAAGTATGTTTTTTATAAAAACTGTATATCTCTCTGCTTATTGTTGATTCTGATCTTTTTAGTATTGATGCTATATCTTTTTTCTTTAATCATTTATTTAAATGAAATTCAATACTTTCTCTCTCTTGGAATATTAATTGTCAGTACATATCTTATTATATTAGAAAATAATGTTATTACCCTACGGGGAATACTATATTTTCTTCTCTTTTAATTGCACTTCATTTCTTACTTTGGGTACTTGATTACCTATAAAAAGGGAATATATAAAGTTAATTTGACAAATATATAATTATATTTATAATCGTTTGTGAAAATTTAGGATTTTAGGAGGAGGATTATTATTTAATTTTAGTAAATATGGAAATTCATGAATTAAAATCAACTATGGGTAAAGCTAGGTGACTATATAATTGCTTACAAGAATCCAGAGATCTTGGCTTCCTAGTACCTAAATACGAAGAAATAAATCCTGACTTTCTAAAAGAAGCTAGTGATTTTTTTTCTTTTAGAATTGATTGAATAGTTAAAAGCGAATCAAAAAAATTATTAACATATTACGATTTACTTTTTGAGAAATACAAATGAAAGACTATCATGATTCGTTCAAATTCTATGGCAGAAGATTGAAGACATTCTTTTACCTGAGTTTATCAAAGTATAAAAATAAAATGTGATACTATTGAAAATTTTTTATCATGAATAAAGAATGTTTATTACTCTTATAATACTGAAAAAGCTATAAAATATAGAAAAAAGTACTCTATACAAGATACTATGTGAATTCTTATACAAGAATATGTAGAATGAATAGAAAATTGATATTGAACAATTCATTCCTGTTGCCCTCAAGGAAAAAAATATATGCCAATAGCTTGGTGAAATCATATGCAAGAAGAACATTGTGGTAATGCTCTTGGTTTTAAATCAGATGATGAAATTACCCCTGTTATTCAATATGATTCTGGATTGCCATATAATCAAGAAAAATATATAGAGAAGTTACTCTCAATTGTTCAAAAATTAGAAAAAAAATATGGTAGGATTGCTATTGAATATGTTATTTGAAAAGATGGTAGTATACATGTAGTACAAATGAGAAGTTTAAATTATCCTGATAATGAAAAACTTCAAGAGAATTCTGATATTCTTTGCTTATTAGATAAATGGTGTCCAGCATTTTTTACGGACTTACCTGTTTTGGTAGTAAACAGTATTGAAGAAGAATTTTTAAAAGCACATCATGATCCTTGTTGAAATAAGATATATGATATTCCTAATCGTATAAAAATGGCTAATTCTTTCAGTAAAGTATTTCCACAATTTAAATATAAATTGATGAATAATTGGTTTGATATAATTTCTAAGTTTAATAAAGATAACCCTAATTGATATGTACTTCTGATTCCTAATTGATTACCCAAATCATGGTTTGATATGTCAGCAGAATTAGAAAACGATTTATTTTCAAATACTAAAGCAATAATTACTAAAAAGTATGAATCTTTTTATAGCAATTCGATTTTACATAAGTGAGTTTTGGCAAGAGAAGAAGATATTCCTGCTATTAACTATGAAAGAAATAAAAATAATAGTAGAGATTTATCAAGAAATAAAAATGTAATTGATATAGATGAAATTAAGACTTGAGATAGATTATCTATTCGTGAAAATGATTGAGGAGAATCTTTTCTAGTTAGAGATAATCAAGTATGAGTATCTATTGAAAGGTTAAAATGTCTATATCCTGATATGAAAATCGTTGAAAATAATTCAGGTAAATATGAAATAGAATTTCAATGAACATGAATAAATTTAGAACCATTTTATAATTTTTTGGGGCTAATACCAAAAATGTGTGCTATTTTTGCTTAAGATTTCTATTATAAATCCAAAGAGATATGAAAGAAATAATCCTATGTTTTTTTAATCATCTGTGAGAATAAATATGATTAGATAAAACTCCATTATATCATTCTAAATCATTAGAACTTCTTTTGATATTTTTATCTTTAATATAATGAAACATATATGGAAGAGCATTTTTTATGTGTTTTTTCGCCTGTCTGAGTCTTCGATGAGTATACCAAGTTCTTATTCAATTTGAACTTTTCTCTTTTAAAAAATCAAAGTATTTTCTCTCCCAACTCTGGAAATATTCAGTAAAAATTTTCTCATTTTCAAAGTTTTTAAAATTCATTATTTTCTGTAAATCTTTTCAACAATCACTTTGAGGTTTTTTAGATATATAATTTGTTATTTGTCTGTGAATATGTGTTAAACATCTCTGAAATTTTGCATTAGGATATATTTCTCCTATTGCTTTTTTTATTTGTTTGCTTCAATCTACAGTAAAACTCAAAATATTATATTTAAATTCATATTTAAGAATTCTTAAGTCTTCTAGTATATCCTCATATCTTTCTCAATTATAAAAACCAAAACGAATAACTTTTTTTTGTATATATTCATAGTAAATTATAAGACATATATTTTTTGAAATCCATATTCCATCTATCATTACATAACTTATATTTTTAAAAACAAGATCTATTTGAAATATTTTGTTTGAATCAAGATGACTTTGAATATTTTTAAGTATATCTTTTTTGTTTTTTAATTTCTGTTTTCAAAATTGTCTACATGAATATCATTCTTCAATCCAATCTTGAAATATTTTTTCTCAATATATTCTTGGGGTTTTTCTTGTTGAGATAACGAAACAAAAATTACATTTTTTACATTTATATTTTTGTTTTCACTGACTATTCTTTCAGTTCTTTTTTATATAAATACAACGACATTTGGGACAGTTTTTTTTGCATAATAAAATTTTATTTTTTAAACTACATAAATATATCTTATTTCTTCCTTATTTAATGCAAAAAATCTATACCTTTTTAGCACACATTTTTGGTATTAGCCCATTTATTATATCTTAAAAACAATATATGTTTTATAGCATATTCCTAATGGATGCACAAATAAAAGAGTTTCTTTTCATATTTATGAAAAGAAACTCTTTTATTTTATAAAATTTGTCCCTAAAAATAATTTTCTATTTTTTCTCTTCTCACTTATCATCTTCTTTTACTTCTTCTGCATCTACCACTCAATCTTCGTTTTTACTATCTGGGGATGTTTCTTCTCATCAAGTTTGAGAAGTTCATTGTTGATGTAATTTTTGACCTATTTTCATCATAGAATCATTAAGCTCTTTTGTAGGATTTTCAAAATCAGCTTTTTGGCTCTCTTCATTATCCAAAACCTTTTTTAAATTTTCTATCTTTTCCTCTAATTCTTTTTTATCAGCCTCTTCTATTTTGTCTTTATTATCATCAATCATTTTTTGAGCTTGATACACAGATGAATCTCCCATATTTCTTGCTTCTACAGATTCTTTTTTCTTTTTATCTTCATCTCTTTTTGCTTCTGCCTCTTTAACCAATTTATCTACCTCTGCTTCATCCATTCATGTAGAACCTTGTATTGTAATATGTTGTTCTTTTCCTGTTGATTTATCTTTTGCTTTTACTGTAAGTACACCGTTTGCATCTATATCAAAACTAACTTCTATTTGAGGCACTCATCTAGGAGCAGGACTTATTTGATCAAGCATAAATTTTCCCAAAGATTTATTATCTGCGGCCATTTCTCTTTCTCATTGCAATACATGTATTTCAACAGATGGTTGATTATCAACTGCAGTAGAGAAAACCTCTGTTTTACTTGCAGGGATAGTTGTATTTCTATTTATCATTTTTGTGCATACACTTCACATTGTTTCTATACCTAAAGAAAGTGGAGTAACATCCAAAAGTAATACATCTGTTACATCTCAACCTATAATTCAAGCTTGTACTGCAGCACCTAGAGCAACAGCTTCATCTGGATTAATTCATTCATTTGGTTTTTTACCGAAAAAAGTTTCAACTTTTTGTTTTACCAGAGGTATTCTTGTTGAACCTCATACAAGTAAAACTTGGTTTAAATCAGAACTAGAAATGCCTGCATCTTCTAAAGCTTTTTTGCAAGGCTCTATTGCTTTTTCTGCTAAATCAGAAGTTAACTCTTCAAATTTTGCTCTAGTGATTGTCATCATCAAATTTTTTGGAACTCAATTTGCTACTGTTATGTAGGGAAGATTAACATCATAGCTTGTAGTACTTGATAATTCTTTTTTAGCTTTTTCAGCCTCATCTCTAACTCTTTGTAATGCCATAGGATCTTGTAATAAGTCTATAGCCTCATCTTTTTTAAATTCAGTTACTATATAATCTACCAATCTTTTATCAAAATCATCTCAACCTAAGTGAGTATCTCAATTTGTAGATAATACTTCAAAAGTACCTTCATCAGATAATTCTAAAATTGATATGTCAAAAGTACCTCAACCTAAATCAAATACTGCTATTTTTTCATTTTTACCTTTTCAAGCTCAATAAGATAAAGCTGCCGCAGTAGGTTCGTTTACTATTCTTTTTACTTCTAATCAAGCAATTTTTCAAGCATTTATTGTAGCTTGTCTTTGATCATCATTGAAATAAGCAGGGACAGTTATTACAGCTTCTGTTACTTTATCTCACAAAAATTTTTCTGCATCCTCTTTTAGTTTCATCAATACATGACTAGATATTTCCTCAGGTCTTACTTCCTTACCATCAAATTTTATCAAAGCCTCTCAAGCTTTACCTTTAACCAACTCAAAAGGTACATTTTTAATTTCATCTGCTACTTCATCATATTTTCTACCAATAAATCTTTTTGCAGAATATATGGTTTCAGCTGGATTAGTTATTTGTTGTCTTTTAGCAGGTGTACCTACTATTATGCTTCAATCTTTGGTTTTAGCTACCACAGAAGGAGTTGTCCTATTTCCTTCAGCATTTGGTATAACTTTTGCTTCTCAAGCTTCCATAAAAGCTAAACATGAGTTAGTTGTACCTAAATCTATTCAAATTATTTTTGCCATAATTACTAAATTTTAAATATAAATTTTTGAGCTTAGATTTAAACTCTAGGGGGTATATTATTAATTTTTTTTAATATGTCAAAAGATTTTTAGCACTTTTTTTAATTAGGTGCTAAATTTATTTTAAATTTCTGTATTTATAGGGATTAAAAAATATTTAATTCTTATGAAATTATAAGCTTTTTAAATTATATCAAACTAATTTACAAGTTACTTTGCTATATACATTGATAAATAAAAGGCAAAATTATAAGAATCCTTCGTGTAAACCTTGGAGCTTTTTTTAAAAAGAGAGATTTCTTACAAGAACGAACTGCAAAAGACTAGTATTGTCTCAAAAAAGCTAATTATTTTTATAATAATTCAGATATTTTCTTTTGAGAATATTAATATCTCAAAAACTATGGTCAAATGGCTAGAGCCATTTGTTTTCAAAAAATGAAAAGATTACTTTCTAATATATGCTAATTTTTTTTGCAAATTTCCCTAAAATCTTTCTAAACAAAAACCGGTATCTTTTTAAGATACCGGTTAATTTTATAGCCTTTTCAGCCGGGTAACATATCTCCCCTTATAATCGATTTTTTATGAGATTTAGGTAATCTGCATATATTTTCATAATTTTTTTCTAGGTAGGCACGAATACTAATACCGAGTTTTTTTGTTTTTATTGTTAGTGAATTGTGTAAAGCTCTTTTTTCAGATTTACATAACCCAAAGTATGAATTTATCATACTAAGCATTGTTCTTTCACTTCGTTTATTTCTGTTTCCAGCTTCTCTTTTATGTTTCATTTTGGACTTTCTCCTTTGTTTATAGTTTACATTTTAGGCTAACTCAATTATGTTTGAGCCTATTTACTATAATCTTAAAATCTCTAAAATCAAATTTTTTTCTGTTTTTGTGATTATCTGTACCAGTAGATAGGTACCACTATTTATTGATATGGAATTGTGTAAAAAAGAGGATGAGGATATAATAGATTTTGTAAAAAATTTTATTTTATAATCCCAAACCTCTTATGAAATGATTATATGAAAAAATGTGTACTAAGCAAGGAGTAGAATCAGCAAGAATCCTCGCGAGGTCGATACTTGAAGAAAACAAAGGAAACGTAAGTAAAACAGCTTATATATTATGATGTTCTCGTAAAACAGTAAGAAGAAGTAGAGATGGTCCTATAGAAAATATATCAAGAGCTCCTAAGACTCCTCATAATAAAAAAACATCTTCTGATTTAGAATGACTTGTATTACAAGAACGAAATAAAACAAAATATTGAAGAGTACGTCTAGCAAAGTATTTATTCCTCAGATATGGAATAACATTCTCTTCCTCTACTATATGAAATATACTAAAAAGAAACAAAGTAAAAAAGCATCATTATTCTCGTAGAAAATGAGATAGTAAACCTCTATACGATTATCAAAATATTCTTCCCTTTGAGTATGGTCAAGTAGATACAAAGCATATAGAAGATTTTGAAGCTTTATGAGAACTTTGTTTTATACTAAGAAAATATAATCTTCCTTTATATCAATGGACATATATATGTGCTAAAACAAAATATAAATTTATAGCTTATTCTCATAGTCTTTCTTCTGAATTTGGTCTTATGTTTATACTTACTATAGCTACATATCTTAGGAGTATGTGAATATATTATCATATGGAATTTCAATGAGATAATGGCCCTGCTGATTTTTGTGGATGAAGTAAGAGAAAGGAAAATCAGTGGAATGCTATATTAAATAATATAAATTGCTGTTTTAAGAGTATTCCTGCTTGAAAAAAATATCTTCAATGAATTGTAGAGAGATCTCATAGAACTGATGATGAAGAATTATATAGACCTTATCTTGATCGCATGAAATCTCTTCCTAATTTTTTAAACCATAGTAGTAAATATATTTATACTTATAATAATTATAGACCTTCTTTTTGAATAGGTATGAACGGTTTAAGTCCTATTGAAAAACTTAGAAGTTGTAATATAATTCTTCCTACAAAATTTAATAATTTCCCTGTCCTTATCCTAGATAATCTTGCTAAAATTGGTGGTACCTATCTAAAGGACCATTACCTTTTCTGTTTTTGTGTGGGTTCATAATTTATAGTGCATTAACTTTCCCATATTTTTAGTATTTTTATCTTCATTACAGTTATAAATTTTAATTCTTAAAATTGATTATTATATCAAAAAATTTTTGATATAATAAATTAAGTATATATTACTTTTATATTAAAAGAGTAAAAACTAACCTATAATTTTAAAAAATGAATAATGATATAGCATTTATAGATTGACAAAATCTTCATCTTTTAACTTTGTCAGACGGATGGAAAGTAGATTTTAAGAAATTTAGAGTTTACTTAGAAAAAAAATATAATGTATTCGAAGCATGTATTTTTTTATGATTTGTAGATATTAATCAGAAAATGTATAGGAAAATACAGAAAGCTGGATTTATATTGATTTTTAGAGAACATCATACTGCAATGAAGTGAAAGAAAAAATGAAATGTAGATGTTGATATAACTTTTGAAATAATGTATAGACTTATAGAAGAAAATGATTTTGATAAAATAGTTTTGGTTTCTTGAGATTGAGACTACATAAAATTAGTTAAATATTTAATAAAGAAAAATAGACTTAAAAAAGTTCTATTTCCAAACAAGAATCATTCTTCTTTATATAAAAAAATAGAAACTAAATACAGAAGTAATCTTAGTTTACCAGATATAAGAAAAAAAATAGAACTATTAAAACAATAAAAAAAGAGATGTCCTTAGGTAGTTAGCCGTTTGGTCTCTCTCTTGTCGTGAACATATAGTATTATATAAAAACAAGTATTTTTTGTCAAATTTTTGTTCTTTTTCACACATAGAGTGTATAATACATAATGTGCATAGATAGAGGTATCCAATTTAAAAACAATAATTTATAAAATTTACCTATTATTTTCTAAAAACTTATTTTAACATTTAATTTTAAAACTAAAAGTGATTAACTACATATCTAAATTATTTCTTCTTGTAATATTTTCTTTTATTATAGCTTTTTTTTATTATACAATTACACCATCTCATATGGTTAATTTTGATTGATATTTACACTATATAATCCCTATATTTATATTTTATGCAGTTTATAAATATATAAAGACTAAAAACTCTTCAAATATAGTAAGTTTTACCTTAATTGAGGTGTTTTTATATTTTTTATTAAATCTTTTTATTCTTAGTATTTTATTTTTTGTTTTTTCTTGATGACAAGATTTCTCTGCTTCTAAATGAGTAGGACTTTTTTTTAAAATACTTTGATATATGATTTTTCCTATATTTTTGATTTTTATAAGTATATCATTTTGAAGAAAGATTATAAAAAAGATAGGACTGTTTTGATATAATCTAGAATATAGTATTTTCAATTTTTTGCTTTCTTTGTCTATTTGATTTTTTTCTTTTATTTCACTACTTTTTATAGTAGGTCTTTTTTGATTATATAATCTTTATTTAGTTTTTTTTATAATCTTTTTGTTTGCTTTATATTCCAAAAAAGAGATTTTAGAGCTTGTTAGCTGAATTTCTAGTTACAGAATAGATTTTGATAATCATGATTTTAAAAGTAAAAGTTTATCTGATAAACTTTCTTTCAATTTAATATCAACTGAATTTTTATTTTTGATACTTGTTGTAGTTTTATCTATAAATTTAATAAATATTGTTAGACCTATGCCTATAGGTTGGGACGATTTATGAGTATATATGAATTTCCCTAGGCAAATGGCTCAATCTTGAGTTATTGATTTTCTAGGATGAATGTATTCTTGGCAGATTTTTACTGGAATTTGATATATGATTTCAGAACCAGTACAAGCATTTTTCTTAAACTCAGTATGAGGATTTTTGACGGTTATAGTGCTTATACTTATTGTCTCAGATCTTTTTTCTAATATAAAATCCAAAGGAGAAAAACACATAATAAATATATGACTTTTGCTTTCGGTTATTTTTATTTCTATGCCTATGGTTGTTTTTCATCAAGCTAAAGATATGAAAGTAGATGAAGGACTTTTCTTTGTTAGTATTATAGTTTTTTATTTAATATTTAAAATATATAGTCATTTTCAAAACAGAGATTTTACTTCCTCTTTTCAGCTTAATAATCAAAAAGATAATAAAATAGATATCAAAAAAAATGAGAAATATTTTTTTATTAAACTCTTTTTTGTTGCTTGAATTTTAGCCTGATTTGCCTTTTCAATTAAGCTTACATCACTTATGCTTATATCATCTGTTATATGATTAATATTTTATAAACATATAGGCTTAGCTTGATTTTTATGATATTTGGGAGTTTATTTTGCTATATTTACCAAAGCTAGATTATGGGATTATCTAAATGTAGTTTATGATAAAGATAATAATATTTTGATAAATATATTCTCTATTTTATCTTTAATTTTATGATTATCTCTAATTGTTTTTGGAGTTTTAAAAAGAAGAAAACAATTTAAGAATTTATTTAAAAATATTCTAATTTTCTTTCTTTGAATATTTATAGCTTTGAGTCCATGGTTTTTTAAGAATATAAGTCAAATTTTATCTAAAGATTTAAATGTTAATAGTATTTGAGTTATTTTAGGTGGAAAAGGTGATAATTTAAATATAGATTTAGAAAATATTTATTCCAAACAGGAGCTTGAAAAAATAGAGGAACAAAAAGAGTTTAGAAGAATATCTAATAGTTGAACTACACAAAATGAAGATTTTTGAAGATATTTTTGATATGAAAAATGAATTAATAATTACATAAAATTGCCTTGGAATCTTACTATGCAAGTTAATCAATGATGAGAATTTACAACTATTTGATGGTTGTTTTTAGCTTTGATTCCTGCTTTGTTTTTATTTCTTAAATTTAGGAAGAGATATTTAGAATACCTTATCTTGTCAGTTTTATTTTTAGAGATTTTGCTTTTTGTTATACCTTCTAGTAGGTCTTATATTACAAGTGTTATGTCTGATATGACATTGCCTTCGGGATATTTATTTATTTTGTTTTTGTTTTTATTGCCTGTTTTTATCTTTTTATATTTACTAAAAAAGGATAAGTTAAATGAACTTTTTATAGCTAATTTGGTATTTGCTACATTTTATATATTTCTATTTACTATATCTTCTTTTGGTATTGTTTGGTATGGTATAGTTATGTATTTTTCTCTTCTTTTAATGATTTGAATAGGTGTTTATAGAATATCAATCATAAAGCTTGATTATTGAGAGTGAAAGAAAAATTTGAAACTTTTTTGAAGTGTGGTAGTTTTTTCTATATTTTTATCATATTTTTTCTTGAGTATTTTTCCTTACAGTTTTAATAATCTTAAAAATGCTTGATACAAATATTTCAAAGCTTGAAGTTTTAGTTTTGAAGAATCTGTATTCCTATATCATCCCGAATATAAAAAAATACTTTCTGTTTTGAATTTAGATGAAAGAAAGCAATCTGATATTATGGCTAGTTTATTTCGTGATAATAAAAATGATGAGATTATTAATAAACTTGTAGTTTGAAATAAACTGGATTTTGTTTCTACTATATCTTTTTTAAATCAAATTTATTCTGGGGTTTTGGATAAACAACTTTTAGATCTTTTCAAAAATGATAGAAATAAGCTTTCTTTGGTAAAGAAAGCTTCCAAAAATATTGAAAAAAGAATGTATAATTTTATGTTAAATCCTCCAAATGAGTTTAAAAACAATCAAAATATATATAGAATATGAACATTTTTAAAATACTATATTTCAGATAATAATAGTAGACTTTTGGAAGATAGTTTATTGAATTTTTTCTGGGATTATATATATGTAGAAAATTCTAATTCAAAAACTATAAAAAATATTAAAAATCTAGATCTTAAATATCTTCTTATAGATTTAAATGCTGCTACTATAGATAAGGATCCTAGAAGAAATCTTACTAGAAGATATGAAAGTCTTTTGGATATGCTTTCCTCTGATAAAATTAAGCTTATTGAAACAGATAGTTTATGTTTAAAACTAGGTCTTGATATGTATAAAAAATCATCTAAAACTCCACAAGATAAGAGAGATTATTTAAATTTGGTTTGAGTTAATTATGAGTCTTATTTAGAAAATAATACCAAAGTTATTCTTAGGTGAATAAAAATGAAATACTGTCATTCCCAAATTGCTAATTTAATACTTAAATCTGAAATAGATAATGATAATTATAGCTATCTTTTAAATATTTATGATTGATACAATTTTCTTGCTGATAGAGATAATAGAACTAAAACTAATCAAGATGTTGTTAGTTATTTAAAGCCTAGAGTAAAACATTGATATAAAGCTCTTTTTGAGGTTATGGATTAGATATTTGCGGTTTGATTAAAAAAGAAACAACAAAAGTTGTTTCTTTTTTTACTTTTTAAGACTCATTTTTCTTATCATCTATTCTTTTTTTTACAACTTCTTCTAAATAATAAACTATATTTAAATCTTTTACAGTGTCTTTTATATTAAAATCCCTAGGTTTGTTTTTTTCATTGTATATGGTTAATACATCCATAATTATATTTTTAAGAAAAATATTAATTATGTTATTTATATCACGACCACTCATTTCGTTATCTTCACAAATCTTACATATTTTTTCAAACTCACTATGATTATCTTCAATTTTTTGATATATAAATTCTATAATTTCTTTGTCTCTTTGTTTCAGATTAATCTCAAATATTCTCTCTATTTCTTGATGACTAGGGTTTTTAAAATGCAATATATATTCAGCCCTACTTTTTATTGCACTATCTATTTTATCAAGATAATTTGTTGCAAATATAGTAATAATTCATTTTCTAGATCTTGTTCCATCTATATGTTGTAGAAATTCTCCTGTAATTGAATGTTGTTTTCATAGCCTTCTATCTTCTACTACTCAATCTGCTTCATCTATAAATAATATAGTAAATTTACCTGTATTTTTATACATTTCACTTGCTTTTCTATATTTATGATCTATAGACTTTTCAGTTGATCATACCAAATGACCTAATATATCTGATAGAGGTACATTAAGAAAATTACATCTAGATGAGTTTGACATAATTTTTGCTAATAACGTTTTTCATGTTCCAGGAGGACCTTGAAAAATCATTGAACGAGGATATCCTATTCAGAAACTTTCAAAAATATCATCGTTTTTTATCTGTGACATTATTATTTCTACATCTTTCTTTACTTCATCACTTAAAACAATAGATCTCATATTAAAACCGTTAGAACATTTTAATATTGAAATTTCATCTTTTAAGAAAGCCACTATTTTGTCTATTTCTGCATAAAAAAATTCACTATATTGTATTTTAAACGTAGGATTCTCGTATCCTGATATATAAGGAATATGTAATTTTGGATAACTTAATAAATTTAAATTCTCTAATATATCTGTTATATTTTTTAAATCCTTTTCCCTTTCATATGAGGGTTCTAATGTTCTAAATTTATCAATTACTTTTTCTATATCTTTAATTCAGTTTGAATATTCTAAATTTATTTTTTCCATAGATTTTTTATTTTAGCTTTTAATTTCTAATTCATTATCTTCATCTCATCTTTCATTCTTATCTTCTAATTTATCCTTTTTTTCTCCTCATTCATATTCTAATAATTCCATAGTGTTGTTGGACATATCTAAAATTTTATCTCAAGTTTTTCATAAATTTTCTAGTAATTGTACTATTTCTTTTCTATCTTCATTTCATTTTTTATTAATTTTTTCAAGTTCAGCTTGATGTTTTTTCATTTCACTTGATAAATCCTTTAAAAATTCTACTCCCCCTTGCTGTATTTCCATTTGAGATTCTAAAAGCTGTTTTGATTCTTCTAAACTTTTTTTCATAAGATTTGTATTTCAATCTTTCAAAGCAAGACCTAAATTTACTCATTTTATTAACTCTGCACTGTTGAAATAATTCTCTATTTTACGTCATAAAAGGAAAACCATCATATTGTAATCTACACTGACTCTATTTGAAGTGTTTTTTGCATACTTTGAATTTAAAAATTCCAATATTGAATATTGTTTCATATACTCAGCTTGATTTATTATACTCTCTGATATAGCATTTAGTTCATTTATTCTTTCTTTTTTCTTAACTTCTTCTATTTCATCCAAATTTCATCTTTTTATTTCTCTTGTTATTTTTTTAATTTCATTACCTATAACTACTGCCATGTAGTTAAGAGTTACATATATTTTATAATCTTCTTCATGCTGTATACGAAATTTTTCTTCTACTCCGTTAAGACCTTCAACTATTTTATCAAGATCTCATCTTTTTTCTATAAAGGACTGCATTTCTTTAATAGCTCATCATATTTCAAAATTTATTTTTTCTGCACTTTTTTTCTCCTCAGTTTTAAATATAGAAAGAATATTTGCCAAAAATCATTTTTTTATAGTAAATTCTCTTACTACTTCTACTTCATTTCTACAATTATTAATATGAGCATTTAATATTGTGACATTTCATATTATTTCACTTCCTAGTATAGCTTCATCCACTTTTTTAGGGTCATTTCATTCTGTTTGAGTTAGTTTGTAATACTTTTTTTGGGCCTCATCAAGACTTCTAGAAACTATTTCCGTATGTATATCTGTAAGAATTTTTATATCCTTGCAACTATTTAATTTCATTAATACTTCACCTCATATAGTCTTATCCATATTTTTCAATGCTTTTTTTGCATGTGATAATATAGAGTTATCTCAAAGCTGTTTTTTAGACATGCTATTTATAAGTTTTTGTAAATCTGGCTTTTTTTCATTTCATTTTATTTCTGTTCCAGAAATCTTATTTTGAATAATATCAAATACTCTACTGCTTGTATCTTCTATCTTTGTGATATCAGATCATTCAATTTCTTTATTTGCCATACTATTTAGAGGTATAGTCTCTCATATTTGAGAATTTAAATTTTTTTGAGCATCACACATAGTCATTTTTTTATGATTAAAAAATATTGTTATTCAATTTATAAGATTTAATTTACATTAGTCAATATTTTTTTATAAAATTTAATTGACTTATTTTAATTTTTTATTATAAAAGAAATATATTTTAATAGTTTAATAGCTTTTTAATGAACATAGATAAAAAAAATGAAATCTCAAAATTGGAAGAAATAAAAGTTTATGAAAAAAATATAGAGGGTGATAAAATTCTTATATCAGTTTCTCAAGATGAGATAACAAATATTTCCTTAAATTGAAAAGATTTGGATTATTATTTTGTTAATAATATAAATGGATTTCCTAATTATTTTTATGAGAAATTGTCACAATATAACCCAAACATATCTATATCTGATATAAAAAAATGAGTTGATTTTATAGATAATGATTTTGAGAGTATTCTTATTTTTATGAAAAAATGTATAGAAGAGTCATACTTAGAGACTAAAACTAAAAAAGAAAAAATAGATTTTATTTGTAGAATTTTAACAACTCCTTACTTCTTTTTTTGAGTTATAAATGATTTAGTCTGTGTAAAAGATATTTCATGTATAGAAAATTATATTAGATTTTTTTTAGAAAAAATAGAAATTTTATGAAATAAGTATTTCAAATATCTTTCACCTTATATAAATGATGACTTACCTAATATCCTTATTTGAGACAATTTTCATATTTTAAACAAACCTGTTTTTTGAATTGAAAAAATAGATAATATTTCTCAAGAAGAACTATATTTGAGATTTAGGGAAAACTATATGAAGACTAGACAGAAATGAAAAATGTCTAGAAAAATTTTCTCAATTTTTTGTAATAAAATTAGCAGGGAGCATTTTTCATCGGATAGTAATAAGAAATTTTTTGATTATAGATATATAAGAACATCATCAAAATCGGGTAAATTTTCTTATTTGAATTGATTTTCTTATGAAATATTAGATTCTAGTCCTACTCTAGATACTTATAAAGCAAAAATAACTAATCTTTTGTTAGAAAAGTATTTGGCTTTATTTGATGATTTTTCCAACGAGTGAAAAAAAGGGTTTTTTATATATAATGAAATGATTAAATTTTATGATTCTATTGAATGAACCGAAATTGAATCTTTTTCTAGACAAGAATTAGAAAAAATTATTTATAGTATTACAACATTATCAATTGAAAGATGAGATAAAAGTCTTTTGCGTCTTGAAAATTGTTTTCAAGCTTTTGATCAAAAAAATTTTTTTCTTGAATTAGAGGATAAGAATCTCAATAAAAATAATTTTTTTTATAGACTTAAAGATGATAATAAAAAAATTAGAACGAGCTTATCTAATGTTTCAAAAAATGAAAATATTTTTAATAAAAACCAAATTTCTATTAAAAATCATATTTTAGACCTTGTAGAAGGGTTTAAAAATATAGACAATAGTTTTCAAGGTAACATTTTACAATACCATAAAACAAAAGAAATACTAACCTTATTGGAAGAAAATTTAGATAAATTATCAAATCAGGATCTTACTTATATAACATATAAAATTTCTCTTCAAAAAAATAGTGTCCTACCATACTTATTTTTCACAGAATTCCCTTTATATCCAGAAATTTTTAGAATAATATTTTTCTGAGAAAGAAATATTTCAAATATGTCTTTTGAAGAAATATTTTATACTTTTCAAGAAGATTTGAAAAATCCTATATTGTCTTGTATTTTTGAAAGAATAGGAGAAATAGCAAAAATATACAAATGAACCTACAATAATTATTATGGAATATTTGGTTTTATATTATTTTCTTTTATTAAAGATAGAAAAACAATTCAAAACTGAAATTTTGATGATTTTTTGAAAAATCTTTTTTACCAATTAATAGATTCTTGATATATATTCTTCAAAGATTGAGAAGAACTAATTATTTTTGAATTATTTAAATCCAAATCTGATTTTTTAAAATCTGTTATAAATGAAAATATTAGTAAGCTAATAAAATCAAATAAAGATAAACTGTCTCTATTTTTATGAAGTGATAATTCTAAAATATCTGGAGGATTATTGGAATATTTTGATAGTAAAGATAATTTTAGTTATATAGTATCTAAAGATGATAATAAATTATCACAAAAACCTTTTCTTGATTTTTTCATAGATTTTATGAAAAAATCAAGAAAAGGGCTCTACAATTTAGATTGAGGTTATCAATGAATTTTTACTACAAAACCAAATCATACTCAGGATACCTTAGATATAAAGATATTTGAAACTTTAAAAAAAGATAATATTTTTGAAAAAATAATTTGAAACTTTAGCTACTGAAAAAATAAACTAAATAGTTTATCTCATTGATTTGAATCATATTTTCCAATATGATGAAAGCTACATTTTTCTTCTCCTTTGGAAAAAGAAAAGATATCAAATCTCCAATCATTATTTGGTTTTTCTAGTACTCCTTTTAAACTTATACATTCAGATACCTCTTTAAATCTACCACCATGTTCTTCTCCACTTCAACTGATAGAAGTTTTTTATAAACTAAAAGATATTGGTATATTGGATGATGAAAAAATAGAGGCACAGCTTTCTATTGCTTGAAGACTACCCAATTTTCTTTCTTGAATTTTAGGTTCTTTGATGATTTTTCTCAAAAATTATCAAATATCATATCCTGAAAAATCATTTCATACATGAAATTGGAATAACATTACAGATACTTGTATTATGTGCTATGATGCTTGAGTTTTAGACAAAAAAGATTTTCCGGTACTTTGAGATCATATAAATGGTAGAACAGACATTCTATGAATTAGAAGAATAGAAGAGGTATTTAGTTATTTTATAATTTGAAATTTGGTTTCTCAAAGTCATTATGGGTGAAAATATTCAGATATATGAAAAGATTTTGTAAAAAACTACATTAAACTGTTAGAATCAAATGATATTAAAGATATTCTAAATAGTAAATGGGTACATAATCCTGATATTTCTCATAGTGAGCAGTGAAGTTATTTAGAACATGCAAAAACGGTTAATAGAGTTACAACTATATTAAACAATGATATATCTAACCTCATTAATAGTGGGTATAGAGAAGGATTTATATTTGATGTTAGAGATATGGTTAAAGAAATTTTAGAACAAAACAATATCCTTCAAGGTTTTGATAGTTCTTTAAATCAATTTAAGAGAGAAATTCCTTTACTTGAACAACTGAGATAATAGTATTATGATTAGAAAATTACGAAAAAATTTTCTTTTAATGGTTGAAATAAATAGAGCAAAATTCTAAAATTTATCTTTGGTTTTAAAAAGTTTTTTGCACAATATTTATTTTTTACATCAAATTATCTAAATCCATCTTTCAATTATAAACTTACCAGTATTATATATCTATCTATAAAGCTTTTTTTCAGGATCATAAGATTTCCAAAAACTATCCCTAAATTCACTAAAATTGTTTTCCAAAATAGCTATTCTAGCTTTTTTAGCCAAATTTATTAAAAAATACAGATTATGATAAGATAAAAGTTGCATTCCAAGCATTTCTGATTCTCTTATTAAATGCCTCAAATATCATAAACTATATTCCCTACAAACCTTACAATTACAATTATCGTCAATAGATTCTTTAGAGTTTTTATATTTTTCATTTTTTATCCTTATATTTCATTTACTACTAAAAGCTACTCAATGTCTTCCAAGTCTAGTAGGTAAGACACAATCAAACATATCAACTCATCTATAAATTCATTCCACTAAATCCTCTGGAGTACCAACTCACATTAAATATCTAGGTTTATTTATAGGAAGTACTTCTTTTATAGTATCTAAAATCCTATACATATCTTTTTTACTTTCTCATACAGATAATCATCAAATAGCTATTCAAGGACAATCCAAATCTCATATAAACTTACTAGATTCTATTCTTAAATCATCATATATGACTCATTGGCAAATAGGGAAAAGAGCTTGTAGATATTCTCAGTTCTCTTCTCTTTTTTTATTGTTTTCTTTCCGTTTTTTTACACATCTTTCTGCCCATTTATGAGTTCTTTCCATTGCTTTTTTAGCATAATCATAACTTGAATTTCCAGGAGCACATTCATCAAATGCCATTATTATATCAGCTCCTAAATCTGACTGAATATCCATATTTTTTTCTGCTGTGAAAAGATGTTTCGATCAATCTATAAAACTTCTAAAATGTACTCAGTTTTGTGTTATTTTTACCAAAGAATCTTTTGTGTTTAGAGAAAATACTTGAAATCATCATGAATCTGTAAGTATAGGTTTTTCGTGGTTTTGAAACTTATGTACTCATCAAAAATCTTTTATTATATCTTGTCCAGGTCTTAAATATAGATGGTATGTATTATTTAAAATAATTTCAGCTCACATATTTTCTAAATCTTCTTTTGAAATTCATTTTACACTAGCTCTAGTTCATACTGGCATAAATATAGGTGTTTTAAAACTCCCATGGTATGTAAAAAACTCTCAAGTTCTTGCATAAGAATCTGTATTTTTTATTTTAAATTCAAACATAACTTTTTTATATTTTTAAATAGGTTTTATAAGAAGTAGGGTATTTTTTATTATTATTTTTTGGTTTATTGGTATAAACTTAGCCAATTTTCATATTATTTCTATGCTTGGAAGTCTGTATTTATTTTCATATTCAGATATTTTTGACCTATATATTCATGTTTTCTTAGAAAAAGTTTCTTGATTATATCATACGTATTTTCTATTTAACATTGAGATGTTTGCTATGTTTTCTTTCATATCTTCTGAAACAAAGTATATATTTTTTATTTTAAGATTATTTTTATTAATTCTATAATGATATATATTTGATGAATTGTTATAATATTTTCATTTTGATATAAGCCACCTATATCAATCTATATTATTCTTTTCTATCTTGTAGTCATAATCAATTGGGTTTGCTAATCTATTTTTAGTTTTTTCTTCTTTGATTTTAATATAGTTTTTTATTACATCAAACTCTATTATTATATTTCAATGTTCCTTAGCAAATTCAAATGAATTTGTATAGTTATAATATTTAAGACCACTACCTTTAATATTATCTATTAAGGTATCATAATTTAGTGTATCATATCATCTATATAATTTTTTTTCTTTTAATTTTTTATTTTCCATATTTTTTTAATAATGAATCTAAAGATTTTTTAGAATATAGATATTGTTCTTCAATTTATTTGGTTTTCTCATGTCTGTTTAGCGAATTTAATATATTTTCGGCTTTTGTTGTAAAATTATTATACTCTACTCTACTCTACTCTATAATGATCAAGTATATCAAAATTACCTTTATATATAGCATCTTTTAGCTTATCGATGTGTAAGTCTATTATTTTTATATAACTTTTTATATTAGAAATTTTTTGTTTAAGTGATGTCATATTAAAAAAATGATATAATGTCTTATATATAAGACATTATATCATTTTTACTTATTTTTACAAATTTTAAAATAGGAATTTATTTTTATACATACATTTTTATAAAAGTTTGATAATTTATTTTTAAACTCTATACTTCTTTTTGTATTTTAAAAAATTTAAAAAATTTTTATGTTTAAAGAATCTCATAAATATTCTGAATCAGAAAAAAAGAAAAAAGAAGCCCTTGATAAAAAAGACAAAGAATCTAAAAAAAAGGCAATTGAACAAGAGAGGAAAACTCAAAAAACCAAAGAACGTATAAAAGTCGAAGAAGCACTTGATAAATTTAAAGATTTACTAAATAGTCATGATCTTGATTTAGATGCCAAAGATTTAAAAAATATTGAAAAAGCTTTGTCTTGACAAGAATTAGATAATCAAGAAGTTGAAGAGATTTTAAATAAAATTGATGAAATTGAAAATACCCAAGATATTGATAAATACTTGCCTCAAGAATATAGAATATCAAAAGAAGAATATAAAAGAGCTTTAATTGATGATGTTTTTAGAAATCAAACAATAACAAAACTAAATGTTACCTTATCAATACTTGCAAATCATATAGAACCTGAATCTAGTGTTTGAATTAACCTTTTTTCAGGTTATATAGCTATTTTAGATAAAAAACTTATATCTATACAAGAAAATCATATAGATATAAGAAATAATCTAGAATCTATTGATGAAGAAAAAGATTTATACAAAAAAACAAGTGAGTCTTTTTGGGAAAAAATTCTAAAATTTTTTAAAATTTAACTAAATATTTTTACGAGATATGTCTTTTTTAATTTGAATCCTTCAAGCACTTTTTTGAGCTTTATGACTTGTTAGTAGTAAAGTTTTATTAAAAATTAAACCTATTTGAAATAACTTACATACTTTATTTAATAGATGAATTCATGCTGTATTGTTGATAGTTCTTTTTTGAATATGAATTTTTGAATATGACATAAAATCAAATCCAATTTCTAGTTTAGAATGGTTTTTGCTTTTTGTATCATCTATAGCCTCGTATTTTACTTATTATTTAAAAAGAGTAGCATATGTAAATGAAAAAGTCTCAACTCTTCAGCCATTTACCATGCTGGCACAAATACTTCCAATAATATTTTGATTTATATTTATTGCTTCTGAAAGAGTAAATATAATAACTTTTATAATGGCCTTGATAGCTTCTTTTATAGTTATATGAACATCAATTGATTTAAAAAAATTCAAAATTAATAAATATTCACTTTTGGTTTCACTTTCTTCTGTTATAAAATCTATTCAGCTATTTTTTGTAGTATATCTACTAACCAAACTAAATCCTGTTACATATTATTTTACAGAATCTTTAATCCTTATAGCTTTAGCTATATTTTTTGCTTTTCTAAGAAATGATTTTTGAAAAATTAAGACTTTTACAAAAAAATATAGTTTAATTCTTGTTTTTACAAATGTTGTAATTATGTTTAGTGTACTTTTGATTTTGTTTATGTTCTCCAGCCTTTGAATAGTTGCAACTAGTTTGATAAGTTTGCTTTACTTGGTTTTTTTGTATATATTTTCTTTTTTTATTTTAAAAGAAGTCCCTTCAAAAAGGGATATTATAATAACTTTGTTTGTGGTTATATGTATAATAATATGAACTTATTTTAAGAGTTAGACAAAACAAATTGTTTTACTATACACATTATGAATAACAAGAAAGTAAAAAATTCCTTGATTAAATCAAGGAATTTTTCTCAAAAAAAGAAATTTCTTACAACAGCAAAGGGCTAAAGCCTGTCTGCCTACAATATTAAACTAACTTGTAAGTTAGTTTAATATTGATAAACAAATTAGATATTCTCTTTTCAAAAATAGAAACTTCTTACCAATAACAAAATGCTAAAGCTCTCTGTTGACAAAAAATAAAAGAATTACTTTATATTGGAATTTTTTCCACATCTCTTTAAATTTTATTCACAATTTCCGCGAGTTTCCTAACATTCTCTAGTTTTTTTTCTCATCTTTCTTCTTTTTGAGATTTTGTAAAATATCTATGATTTTCTATAAATTCAAGCGATGCATGTTTCCATTCAGGGTCTTTTAGTTTTATACTTTTTATTAACTCTATTTCTTTTTTCAAATCATTTCATCTTTTCCAAAAATCATCTCTTCACAAATTATCTAAGTCAGCATCTTTTATTATTTCCTCCATTATATCTTTTGGTTCTCTGTATGTTGGGTCTGTAGCTAATATAAGTCTTTCAACTATTTCTATCCTATCTTCTGGATAAAATATTGTTTTTAAATAGTTTTTGGCTATTTTGGCTCAAATATATTCATTTTTATCATACTGAATTATAAATCCTGTATCATGAAACAATCAAGCTATTGCAAGTATTTCAATTTGTCATTTTTCCAGTCATTCTTTTTCAGCTAATTCTATTGATCTTTTTTTTACTTCCAAAGCATGATCAAATTGATGGAAATAATGATTTTCTAGAGGCATTAGAAGTATGTTTACATAACTTTCTGCCTTTTTAATTATATCTTTATTCATTTTTATCTGTTAATTATTTTTTCTATATCGTTGTATGATATTAATAATGTTAATAGAATCAAGAAAATAAAAAATACAAAATGTATTATATTTTCAAATTTCTCTGTTTTTATTTTTCATCTTGAAACTTTTTTTAAAAATGTGTTTATAGTTAAGAGGAGAAATCTTCATCAATCAAGGGCTGGTATTGGAAGCATATTAAAAATAGCTAGATTTATTGATATTACAGCTGTTATGATAGACAAAAATATAATTCAATTTGACATACTAGAACTTACCAAATCAACTATTCAAATAGGTCAGCTTATACTATCTATAGCTTCATCTCTTTCTTTTTGATTCTTAGGATTAAATATTTTTCTTGCTAGTATTCATATTCATTTTAATGTCAAAGTTGACTGTATATATGTTTCATAAAATCAATATTTAACACTATCTAATACATTGTATTTATATTCAAAATTTTCGTTTACCTCTATATTTTTTCATATATACATACCTGCTTTTCAGTTTTCATCTAGCTTCAAAGATATTTTTTTTAGTTTTCAGTTTTTCCTATTATTTTCTTTTGAATTTAAGTTATTAGATAAATTTTCTTTTATATCTAACTCTACTATTTTTCATTTATTGTCTCCAAACATATTTATTAGTTCTTCTGGAGTTTGTATTTCAAGTTCATTTACTTTGAGTAAAATATCTCACTTTATTATTCATCATTTTTCTGCTATTGAATTTTTAAGTGGATTTAAAATTAATCATTTTTTTTCTAAAAGTATTTCTTCTTTTATAGCTCAATTATAAGTAGGTATTATTTTTGATTCTAAGTTTGTAGGTATTATTGTGTTTATTCATATAGGTTTTATTCATATTATGAAAAGAATTGAAAATATTAAAGAAGCTAAAATGAAATTCATAAATACTCATGCCAAAAGTATTACTGATTTTTGTAGATAGCTTTTAGTATAAAATTTAGTTTTTCATACTTTTTCATTTTTTTCATATTTTTCACCATCAAGCATTACAAATCATCATATTGGTAGCCAGTTTAGAGTATATTTTGTTCATTTTTTATCTCTAAATAATTCTTTTGCTTTAGGCGGTATCCCTAGTCAAAATTCTAACACTTTTACTCCAAATTTTCTCGCAGCATAAAAATGCCCCCATTCATGTATTAATACTACCAGAGAAAATATAAAAAGTGCTACTAAGATTCATAAGAATATCATTTATTTATTTTTTACAAAAATATTTCAAGTGATTTTAATAAAAAATGATAAAAAATCTAAAAAAACATCAAAATATTTGTAATGCTTTATTTTTTATGTTAACATTTATAGTATATATTAAAAAACTTTTAAATGGATAAAAAACAAAAAGTCTTAGAAATTCTGAAAATGCTTTCAGAAACGGGTACATGGGATTTAGCTAATTCTCTCTATATTTTCGTATCTAAGTTTGATAATGTTTCTGAGGAAATTTTGGATAACATACTTAAGTTAATCTGAGATGCCATAAAAAATACCAAAGATACTCAGGCTTTGGATAATTTAAAAGAAGCTTCTAATATTTTAGAAAAAGTTCGTGAAGAAGAGAGAAAAGATAGGATTAAAGAAATAGAAGATAGTGATAAAATAATACAAGAGATTTAGATTTTTATATATATTAAATTTTTCAACTTTTATAATTAGGGAACATAAAAATACCTTTGAGTTTTGCAAACATGTCTTAAATTTGAAAGAGCATAAAACTTTTCAATGAAAAGAAGCTACTTATTTCATTGAAAATATTGAAGAAGCTGAAAAAATAGAATGAAGTGATGTTTATAAAATGAATATAAACTGAAAAGATTACTATATGAAAGAAATTTTATGATCTAGTTCTTGAACCAATATTGAGAGAGATCTTGCTATTGCTGAAATTAAGTCTGTTATAGCTTGTGAGCAAAAAAATGAATTTGTAATTTGATATGGAGAGATTTATAATGATTGAAAATATATAGTAATTACAAAGAAATTTTAATTTTTAATATAAATACCTATGGCAAATTTATCACCTGAAGCTAATAATTGAGCTGAACAAATTGATGTCTCAAATTTTTGATTAGATGATATATCACAACTCCTATATCAAACTGAATGATGAAGAGATACCTTGAAAAATCAGATTGATACGACTAATCCTAATAGTGAAAAATTAAAAGATTCTTTAAAAGATTGTTTGCCTTCACCTATAGATAGGTCAGATATAGTCCAAACCTATGCTGTTCAAATAATTTGTAAACTTGAGTGACAAGATATTACTCCTGACGGGAGTTGGTGAGAAAAAACAGAAATTGCTTACAATTCTCTAGATTTTTCTTGAAAAGATGTTGTTTGATCTGGAGTTGATAAGAATGGGAATGAAATTAATTTAACAGATTTAAGTATAGATGGTTCTGGTGCAGTTACTGTTGATACAGATGGTGATAGTTGAGGAGCTGTTTCAAATAGTAGATCTATTAATATTTCAGATAACTGAGGTACTTTTGATTTAGAAAGTTCTAATCTTAATACTAATGACTGAGGTAATTCTGAAGATTTTACAGCTAATTCTAATTGAAATACTATTGAAGTTAACCAAGATATTTATGCTTCTATAAAAAATTTAGATGGACAAACTACAGGGAGAAATAGAAGTATTACAATAGAGGAACCAGGAAATGATTATATTATTAATTATTCTTGAATGTCTGAAAAAGTATTTTTGAATAAATACTGAGGTCCTGTGTTAAAAGTAGAAGGAGTTTTTAAATGAATTACAACTGATGATGTAGAAAATATTGGAAAAATAATTCCTTATTTAGATAGTTATATTGATTATGTGAAGAGTTACAAAGATTATAAAAATAAGACCAAAGATGCTTCTCTTAGTTCATATATTGAAAATCTTGTTGGTGAATTCAATAATTCAAATCTAGATGCTAACTATATTTTAGACAAAATAGATTCTATGAATGATGAAATGGAAAAATCTGATATTTCTAGATACGATTATCTAGAAAAAAAACTATCCAATCTTAATACTACTGCTTGATTAAAAGAATTAATAAAATTTGCGGAGACTTATGACTTTTTTGATGAAAAATATGAATCAAAAAAACTATGATTAATTGATAAAGCGAAAGAAAAATCTGATAATATTGATTATAATTATTTGGAAAGAAATTTATCTAGACTTGATTCTGTTAGGTGATTAGAAAATCTAATAAGAATGTCAGAAAATTCTGAATTTTTTAATGAGAATTATAAATCAAAAAATCTATTATTAATTGATAGAGCTAGAGAAAAAATTAAAGATATTGAGAGTAATTCTGAAGGAATTTCAGATAGTCTAAACCCAAATGATAGGCAACTTTTAGAAGATATTTCAAATATTTCTGATATTAGTACAAGTGAGCTTATAAAAATCCTTTTTGAAACTTGATGAGAAATTCAATTATACCCTCCTAACTGAGGTAAACTAAATATAGATAAAGATACATGAAATTGGTTTATTTCTTGAACAGATATCAACTGATCAGGATTGGAATCAATTTCAAATAATATTATAAAAATAAGAACAGAAGCCCTATATATTAGCTTCATCAATACAAAAAATCATGAAATAAAAAATCTTATTGATTCTATTGTTAAAGAAAATCCTTCAGAATATAATAAAATTAAAGATAAAATTGAAGCATATATAAGCTTTAATGATTATATAAAAGATAAATGAGCTGATGAAATAATTATAAATACTTTGGAAAAATTGAATGAAAAAAATAAAATTATTGATTATTTTAATAAAAATCCTAATGAAATTCTTGAAAAAGAAGGTAAGTTATATGTTCAAGTTGACATACCACAGTGAGTTGAAGCCTGATCTAATAAGAGAGTTGCTATTGAAAATGCTTTAAAGGAGATATGAACTCATTATAAAGAAAAACACTCATTAGAAAAAATCGTTTTAAATGATAATCAAGTATACGATTATGATGAAAATCGTTGAAAACTTATATTAAAAACTAATAAACCAAATATTCCAAAGTAAAAAAATAAGAGATTTTTATTTAATTATAAGCAAATAAGAAGTCTTTTGATATAGTTTTCTTTTTTTGTATCAGTAAGTCATCCTTTTAAAAAGTTTAGACTTAGTATTTTTTCACTCAGTAAAAGCATTAGTAAAACTAGTTTCAAAAAATTACTTATCTCATCTTCTTTTTTAGACAACTCCATATCAATAAATAATTGTACCTAAACATAGTGCATGAGGAAATAAAATAAATATCATCTGGATTTAAGCCTAGATGATATTTATTTTGCTTTTATTACAATTTTATACTATAATAAGATAAGAAAAATAGTTAAAAATAACTTTAAATATTTATGACTAATATAAAAAACACAGGAAGCTTAGAAAAAGACAAAAAACAAGATATAAACATATATTCTAAGTTTATAAAAAAGTTTAGTGATGAAAGACTATCAGACGAAAAAGAAAAAATAAACTATATAAACCAAATAATGTCATCAGATAGTATTTCTTCAGGTTTAAAAAGAGATTTGGAGAATTTTTGATGAAAATATGAAGAGTTTGATTGACTAGATTATGATAAAATCACTATAAGTAAACTAAAAAGACAACTTTGAAGCATCTTTTTTACTCTTAAAAATAAAAGACAAGAGTTAGGAAAAATCTTTTTAAATAGTTATGATATAAGCTCAAAATATTATGATGAAAATATTTCAGGATATGTTTCTAAGCTAAATGAGTCTGATTTAGATAGAATAACAAAATCTGATTCAGCAAGATCTGTATTTCTAAAAAAAATACTTTGAGATTGAAGTATACCAAAGAAAAAAGAGAGTCTAGATTTTTTAAAAGATTTCAACCTTTCAACTAGAATAGAAAATAAACTCAAAGATCATACTTTAAATGATAAAACAAAACAAGAACTACAAAGACTCCTATACACACTTTGCGAAAAACAAAAAAATATAGAACCTGTTGATACAGTTGATTTAAAAGAATTATTTAGCTATGACTTGTTTAGTTTAGAAGAAAAAAAAGAGCTAGTTTATAGTTTTATAAACTGCATAAGCATTTGAGAAGCTATAAAATTAAAACTAGTAGATAAAAACTCTGTTAAAGTAAAAAAAATAAAAGAAGAATTAGTTAGAAATTCTTGAATTAATTGATTAGATGAAAAAGATATAGAAGTAGTATGAGCTTGATTAAATGATGATAATATTTTAGTTTCGGTAAAAAATCTTTTTAGTACTGATTCTAATATTGAAACATTATCTAAAAAATTACTACCATTAGTTATAGATCAAGAAATAAAAAACTGAATCGAAAAAGAAAAAAAAGATATACTAAAAAAACAACCAAAAACCCCAGATGATTTTAGAAATAAAATTGATATGGATGAGAAATTAAAATGAAAATTAAAAGGTTGAGAAAATTTTTGAAATAAATCATTTTTTCAAATTGTTGCAAAAGATCAAAAATGAAAAAAAATCTTTCTAGCATACAAGATTACACAAGAAGAATCAAATATATGAGAAGAAAAATGATTTAGTTTTGATGTGTTTGCATGACAAGAAAAAATAGATTGAACGATGTCTTATACTCTTTTTAAAAAGAATCATAAAAATTCATATTCTTGATTTATTGAAAAGTTTTATAAATGAAAAATACTTGAAACTGAAATAATAAGTTATGAAACCTTAGAAGAAAGAAATAAATCTTGAAAAATAGATATATCACTTGATGATAATATGGAAACTTTCAAATCTGAACAAGAGCTAGAAGAACAAAAACTCAATGTAGTTAAAAATAAGAAAAAAGAAGTATTAATCAAAGAAGGGAAAATACCAAAAGATATAACAGATGAAGAATTGGAAGAAAATGTGGACTATAAAAATTTATCATTAGAAGAAGATGATGAAGATATCCAAAGACAATTTGATGAGATAGACAGTTTAAATATAAATTTTTTAAAAAACCAAATAGATATTCTTGATCCTGATTGAAAAAAATTTCTATTTGATAAAGGTACAACATTTGAAACAGAAAAAAATCAAGATTGAGAGACAGGATATTTTACTATATCCAAAATTGACCCTAATTGATCAATCCTATTAAACTCATGTATTTGATGACAAGAAGAAATTAGTTTTTGAGATTTTTTGTATAATTGGAAAGAAAAAAAAGCAAAAAGAACATCAAAAATAAATGATATAGATAGTTTTATCAAAGATACAGACTGAAAATGAAATAATTGAAACCTGTGGGAAAAATTTGAGATTAAAAATTGAAATATAGTACAAAAAGATACAAAAGCAGAAAAAAACTTTAAATATGATTATTTAGTATCAAATAAAAAAAATTGTGATGAACTCATAAAAATACATTCTATATCTTGAGATAAAGTAGCTATAAGTTTTTGAAATTTTGAAGAAGAACTCAAAGAATCAAAACAAGGTAAAAATAAACTAACTCATTTTAAGGTAAGTCCCAGTAAACTAACTGTAAATATATGATTTTTAGATACTTGGGTAAAAAAACATAGTCTAGTACCAAAAAGTATTGAAGAGGAAAATAAACAAAAAAAAGAAGATGTAGAGGAAGTAAGAAGAAAAGGTAGCTTTTGGAGTGGTGCTTTCAACAATTTATCTATGGCAGATGTAATAGCATGATGAAAATTATTTATAAACTCTATTGAATCATTTTTAAAAGAATGAAATGAAGAACAAGCTGCTAGATTTGCTAATTCTTTATGGTTACCAAAAGAAATGAAAGCAGATTTACTTGCTAGAGAAGAAAATTCCAAGAAAAAAAGAATGGATGATTATTTGACTAGACTTAAAGGTATTGATTCTAAAGAAGCTATATCTATGATTGAATGATGGCTTTTAAACAAAAATTCTCCTGAATATAAAAAAGAAGCATGACTAGCTTTTATGTTTGAAAAATATTGAATACTTTATACCAAAAAAGCTCTTTATAAATACAAATGAAGATTTTTGTGGTATGTGTCACTTTGATGAAAAATTTGAGATGAACTTTACAATGAGGTAAAACAAAAAGCAGAAGAATCAGATCAAGTATTTACAGAAGAAAGTTTAGTAAAAAAACTACTTGAGATGCAGTGTGCTTCTGGTTGATACAAGTGAATAAAAAGAAGGTCTAAACTTCATAAAGAAATTGACCAACTTAGAGAAAAGTGAAAAGAAGATGAATTTAATGGTTGAAAGCTACAATGTAAAAATATATCTAATTCCAGAGATAAACTAGAACTTGTTATGTGAGAAGTAATGGGTTGAGGTTATCCTAATGCCATATGATGATTAGAAGCTATGGTGGAGGCATGATGAAGTATGGAAGAAATTAACAAGATACCTTTTGTATTAATGTTTTCAGGTGCTTCCCATAAGATGGAAGAAAGCTCTAGGGAACTTCTTAGAAAAATGCCTGGGAAATGAATTATATTACCTATATTAAGTTTTTTTAGATATAAATCTTCTATAGATTTAGCCAACAATACTATTTTATCTGTGTCAAAAAGAATAGAAGAACTAGAACCTGAAAAGTATAAATGAATTTCAAAAAAAGCTCAAACTATATTTGATAATATTGAGTCAAATTCTATAACAGAAGCCTATAAAATACAAGAATGTATTAAGTTTTATGATGAATACTGAAGTATTTTAATAAAAACCCTTTATTCTCTAAATAAATGAAGTTCTTATGAAAATAGTTATTTAAATAATATGATATATCTTGAAAAGGATAAAAATAGTGTTTTTAAAAACTATTATGATGTATTAAAAGAAAATGCAGATTGATATTCGTATAAAGATGATTTTATGGGTGATGCCTTTAATTGAGTTTGATTATCTTGATTAGATTCATACAACACTATGAGTTTTGCCCTCAATGTTACTTCTTGAGGTCCTTTTGTTAATAGTAGTAGTGAACCTTTAATCGCAGAAGTAGATAAAGAATTTGAATTTCTTTCAAGAAAGTCAGATCTAAGTGTGGAAGATAGGAAAACTCTAATTTTTAAAAATCTTACTTGATTGCTTTGAGCTATAGTATGAAAATCTACAGCTTCATTGTCTAGATCTAAACAACTTAATACATTTTTTGATAGATGTTGAATAAGGACTTTAAGAGAACTTGATTGATTTGAAAAAGAAAAATTAGTTAGTCCTTCAGAATGAACTCCTGAATATGATTATATAAATAAACTTGCTGAAAGAATATTAAACTGAGGTTATTCAAATAATAATACTTCAAATATATCAGGGAGAGTATTTAGTTCGGTTAATTCTATAATAAATTAAAAAACATTTATTTTTATTCTAGATAAATGTTTTTTTGGTTTTATTTAAAGCAATTCAGGACATCTTTCTTTTGTCCATATTTTTAATTTAAGAAGTTCACTAGATTTATCTTTAAGACGATTATTAGACTTATTTTTAGACTCTCATTCATCAGATATATATATATATGATAATAATTTAGCAACTTTTCTTCTAAAAATCTTTATATCAAAACCAGAATTGGATAATTGTTCAAGTTCTGAAATAATACCTTCATAATACTTAATCCCAAGTGTCTTTTCTCCAGAATTTATAGATAATATAACTTTTGAGATTTTAGATTCTATTGATTGAATGACTAACTTTCTTTTAATTTCATAAAAATCCTGAAGGCAAGAATCCTCTATCTTATTCTTTTTTCTAAGTAATTTTTTTATATCTTCTTCAACAGTAACACAAAGCATGTTTGCCATTCTATAATCTTTGTTTTCAAAATACAAATAAGCTTTCATTATGTTATCATTTATTCTGTTTACGGTACTTTTTTTGCTTATTATACTATAAGTTCCATGATGTCTGTTATTTGCTTTGATACTAAAAACCATTAGATTTTTGATTAAGTTTTAAAAATATAGTGAAATACTATAAAAATAAAAATATATGTCAAATTAAAAAATAAAATATACAAATGTAAAAAACCATTTTATATATAAAATGGTTTTTTAGAGTTTCTTGAAATCATTATTTATCTTGCTTCCAATTATGTATTAAATTATTAATCTCTATTTTGTGAGGTGTATTCTTGGAGCTATCTACCCACTCTACTATAGAGTCTACACTCATCTTATCATAATTATCATCTCTATATGATATACTTATCTCTCTGGTAAAAATTGTTTTTGTGCTTGCTCAACTTTGAGAATAAAATCAATCATTATCTTTATAAACTCTAAAAAAATCTCTATAACCTGATCATGTTAGATTTCAAGATGATTTATTTAGATACCATTTAAAATCATTTTTGTCTTGATATATTTTATAACTTCAAGTTCAAATTTTACTTCATCATCATCATACACAAGATGAATCATAATTTAGTGTATTAAAACAGTTTTTGATATCAGCTCAATACATTAACCAGTTGGTATCTCTTATATTTTTCATAGCTTCAATTCATTCCCTTGATATTTCTATAGCTTCAATCCTGTTTTTTGTGGACTCACTTAGCTTTGTAGATTTACTAAATATATCATAAAGCCCTGTTATTCATACAACCATTATCAAAAGTACTATCATTGCTTCTAAAATAGAAGTTGCTTTTTTGTTTGTTTTCATATTATCTAGTTTATTATTTTTATGTCATTTTAGATAATAAATATTATTTTGCAAAAAAACTTAAAATGGAGAAAAAATTTTCAATACATGATGAACATAAGCTAAAAGAATTTCTAAAGGAAAATAAAATTCCAAATTTTAGATATGATCAGATAGAAAATGCTATTTATAAAAATTTTATAGATAATTTTGATGATATAAAAACAATTCCAAAAGATTTAAGAAGTCTTCTTGAAAATAATTTTTATTTTTATAGTTTGGTTGTAGATAGCATAAAAACTTCCTCAAATGATCAGACCACAAAGATACTTTTTAAAACAAATACGGGAGAGTTTATAGAGTCTGTTATAATGAGACATCTTACATGAAGAATTACACTTTGTATTTCTTGTCAAGCTTGATGTCCTATGGCATGTAGTTTTTGTGCCACTTGAAAACTATGATTACTTAAAAATTTAGAATTTTCTGAGATAGTTGAGCAAATATATTTTGCTTCCAAAATCATTTATGAAGAGGGGGCTAAACTTAGAAATATAGTTTATATGGGTATGTGAGAGCCTATGCTTAATTATGATAATGTAAAAGATTCTATAGAGTTTGCCATAAATCAGAAAAAGATGGATTTAGCTCGTAGGAGAATAACTGTTTCTACATGTGGGATAGTTCCTGGTATAAATAAATTTACTTTTGATTTTCCTCAATCAAGTCTTGCTATTTCTTTACATGCTCCAAATGATGATATAAGAAAAACTATAATGCCTGTAGATTATACTTATCCTTTGGATAAATTAATGAAATCTTTAGATGAGTATGTAGAAAAAACAAATAAAAGAATTTTTTATGAATATATAATGATCAATTGAGTTAATGATAACATTAAACTAGCATATGAACTTTGAGAACTTTTAGAGTGAAAATTAGCTCATGTAAATTTTATTCCTTATAATCCATGAGAATGAACTAGCTCTGATTGATATAGAGCTAGTCCTAGATTTATAATAGAAAAATTTCAATCTATATTAAAAAAATATGGAGTTGTATCAACCATTAGAGTTACTATGTGAGATGATATAAATGCAGCTTGTGGTCAGCTGGCTAATAAAAAGTAGGAGATATTTTTTAAGATGGCAGAAACTATTGACTTTAGATTTTTTTTTATAATATAAGGTTTATAGGTTTTATAAAATCTATTCAAAAACAAATTTTTTTCGAATTTTTTTAAAAGGAGTTAATTATGCTTATTCTGATTGGTTTCTTAGTTGTAGTAATAATTTTGCTTGTGATCTATTGGTTACTTATTAATAATCAAGTAAAAAAAACTGTATCATCTTTTGAATTTGAAAATACATATTATGTCAATTTTCCTCATATTCCTACTCAAGAATATGTAGATAAAGCATTATTTCAGGATTTACTCAAATTAAAAGAAAATGGGGAGCTGAAAAGTTTGAGTGTAAAAAATCTTAGAAAAATCCAAAAGGAATATAAGGAAACAGGAGTTATTAACAAAGAGTGGATATCGTAAGATATCCACTCTCTTTTTTCTTTAATTTAAAATATTAATTCAAGAAGTTTGATTTTCTTTCATCTAGCTTTTTTATTCTATCATATATCTGTTCTTTTGTTTTTAGTTTATTTTTTCTAAACATTAAAATATAGTTTACTATTTTTTCTACAGCTTCATCTAGGCTTTCTATTTTTCACATTTCTAATTCTTTTTTAGAATCTAGATCATATAATTTAGAGTCAAAAATTAATCAATCTATAATATTATATCAAGAGAAACTACCTTTTATTATTCACAAATCTTCTTCATCAATATATTTATTTGGTATTATTATAAATTCATCTTTTTCAAAAGAGGTAAGTTCTAGTGATTTTATTATTTGGTTAGCTACTTTTATATTTTTCATATTTGCATCTGTTATTATAAAAATTAGATCAAAACTCATAACAGTAGCTCTGGAAATCATTTCCATTCAAGCAGCTAAATCAGCAATTAAAAAATCATCATCTTTTGTATTGTAGTGATTCATAAATACTTTAGACATTTCATAATAATCGCACATACTCTCCATTCATCTTTTTTCGTCTTCTATAAAACCTAAACTCATGGCTTTTATGTTTCATTTTTTTATTGAATATTTATTTATAAATTCATTATCGTATTCATAAAAATTATTTGAATTGTCAGGTAAATATACTCTATCCTCCCATTCTACCATTTTTGTACTTCAGCAATATTCCATTACTTCTTCCTTTTTTGATCAAAAAGTAACTAGTTCCTCTATATTTGTCATTCATAGTGAAGTTGCAAGATTTACATTTGAGTCTAGATCTAAAGCCAGAGTATTATATCTTTCAGATATTTTATTTATTATAAGAGAGCTAAGTGTTGTTTTACCAGCTCATCATTTTCAAGCAAATCAGATTTTCATTTTAAAGTTTATTATAGGTTAACTTTTTAGTGTATTTTTTTATTTCATTTAAGAATATCAAGTTTTTTTATTCTATCTAAGCAAGTATTTCTGTCTGATGGTAATGATAATATATTATTTTTTATTGATATAAATGATTCTTTAAGTTCTAAATCCATATTTTTAATATTTATATCTCATCTTATATCCATTTTCATTATTTCTTTTGAGAATGGTATTTTTCAAATTATATTTATTTCTTCTCAAAAATCTCTTTTTATAAGTTCTATATCTTCTTCTCTTCTTATTTTATTTAATATAAAATATACATTTTTAAAATCTATTAATTTCAATGTTTTATATATGTCTTTTGCCACATCTAGGTTTTTTGAATTTGGTTCTAAAGGAATTATAATATTGTCTAAACTTGCTACTATTCATTTTCATGCTACTTCACTTCAAGCTGCAAAATCTATAAATATTATTTCATCTTTTTTTTCTACCAAACTAGATAAATAAACTTTTATAGTTTCATAATAAGGACACATTCAAGTAACTCATACTCTAGCTTCCCTTGGTTCTCATAGTTGTATTAACTCTAACTTATCTTTTTTGTTTAATACTTTACTTATTATTTTGTCATCATAATCTGTTGTAAAATATCAAATTCAATTTTTTGGATGATATTTTCTATCATATTCACTGGATTCTGCTTTTGCTATTTCAAAAATTTCTTTTTTTAAATCTCAAAGTTCTAAAATTTCTTCTTTTTCTTCGAACCCAAAATAGTCTATAAGATTTTTATTTGAGTCTGCGTCTATACAGATAGTTCTATTTTCTTTAGAAATTTCTTTGATTAATGCTGTTGTTATTGTTGTCTTCCCAGCTCATCATTTTCATATAATTGCTATTTTCATTTCATTTTTTGTTAGATAATATTATTGAGTTAATAACCTTTCAATTAGGGTGTTTTATCAAAAATGGTTTAAAATATTTTTTTAATATATTTATATCAACTTTCTTATATAATAATTCTTTTGTTTTATAGCTACTTCTTGTTAGTAATATTTTATATTTTATTTTGTTTATGTTTTTTAAAATCTTATCTTGGTTTTCATTTCAAAATACTATACTTGCTATGTAGCATAAATCATATTCTTTTTTATCACTATAATTTATAGCATTTCATTTTTTTATTTTTATATATTCTTTTAATCATAATTTTTTTATTAGTTTTTTGCTTAATTTTATAGCACTATTATCCATGTCTATTATTGTTGATTCAATATTATAATTTATTGCTAGTATAATAGCACTTAGAGGAAGAGGTCATCATCAAACAAATAATATTTTTTTTATATTTTTTAAAAAAGCATTGCAGTTTTTGTATTCAAAATCTATTAGATCATTGTAATTCTCGTAGTATATGAATTTTTCTAAATTTTCTTTTATTCTACTTCTATTAAAGGGACCTCTGCAATATTATTGAAAAGAACAAGAAAAAAGTGATTTTGAATAAAAATCACTTTTTTTGAAGAATATATAAGATAATTTCTATGAATTATGCCTTTTTTTAGGTATAATTTCCAAATTTAGGCACAATTCACCTATTAGAAAGCTATATATATCTCCTTGCCAATAGTTCAAAATTATAAATAGCACAAGATAAAAACCAGTGCATAGCATTCTTAACTAATCATCTATATCTTGTTTTATAATTTCAATATTTAGCCTTTAAAATAGAAAAAGGATGTTCTACTCTTGCCCTAATAGTAGATTTAATTCTATTTTGTTCTTTTTGATAAGAAGTCAACGGATTATTTCTAGATCATCTTTCATTGAACTCTCACTTAATTCATAACTCATCTAAAAATCTTATTTTATCTTTACTTATATAGGCACTATCTCAATATGCCTCTTCACTCTCATCTCAAGTCATTAAAGTATCAGATAATTGTGAATCATGTATCTTAGCTGTTGTATATGTTGTATTCATTACAAAGTCTCCTCTCTTTGTTGTTTCAATATGAGCTTTATATCAATGATAACTTCTTCAATTTTTCTTTGTAAAACTAGCTTCCTTATCTCTTGTATTTTCTCATTTATTATTCTTTCTTCATTTTGGTGATTCTATTATAGTACCATCTTGAATAAATCACTTTTCTACTGTAAATCACATTTCAGCTAAAATAAATTGAGTCATTGTAAATATAGTTTCCTGACTTCAGTTTTCTGATAATTCATTTCTAAATCTACATATTGTTGTTTCATCTGGTATATCTTTAGACTCCGATATTCATAGAAACTTTTGAAAGCTATTTCTGTCTCTTATTTGATCTTCTATTTCCGGATCTGATAATCCATATAATCATTGAAGAAATAGTATTTTTAACATTTTTTGTATTTCCATTCTTGGTCTTCAAACTCATCAATCTGATATTTCTCTAGATAAATTAATTTTATTTGATATTGATTCCCATGGGACTACTTTATCTAATTTTGTTAGAAACTTTTCTGTTCTTGTAATTCATAACTCATTTTGGAAATAATTCAAAAATGTTTGTTGTTCTTTAAATGGTGACATAATCATTAAAAAAAAATTAAAATATTTATCATATTTTAATCTTTTTATTATATTTTTGTAATTTAAATCTATCTTTTTGCAGAGGTCCCTAAAGTTTACTAACCTTTTTGCATTATGAGCCTGTTGTAAATTAAACTTTGACTATTAAAAAGAGAAAAAAGAGATATAATTAGATAGTAATTATATTCTAAGAAAATACCTATGTGAGAATCAAATCAAATAAGTTTTGTTATCCTAAACGAGCTAATTCCAGAAAATCATCAATATCGTAAATTTAAGAAATTGTGGAACTTTGATTGAGTAAATAAAATACTAAAAAATATAGATCTATGAAAAACTCATGTATGATATTGAGTAAAAAAATTATTTCTATGTTTACTAATCCAGTTTATGGAAGATTTATCAGATAGAGAGTTAGAGAAATATCTTGCAGAAAATCTAGCTGGTAAATGGTTTTGCTGATTTAAATTAACAGATAAAACTCCAGATTATAGTATATTCTCAAGAGCAAGAAAAAAGATATGAACAAATGAACTATCAAAGATATTTGAAGATTTAAAAAATCAATTATCAAATAAGGGGTATATGAGTGAAGTGTTTACATTTGTAGATGCTTCTCATTTAGTTACTAAAGCTAATTTATGGGAAGAAAGAGATAAATGAATAAAAGAATGATATGAAAAAATGAATAATGAAACTCTTCCAAAAGTTGCTAATGATAAGGAAGCTAAAATTTGATCTAAATGAAAAAATAAATTTTGGTATGGATATAAAAAACATACTAGTGTTGATATGCAATCTTGAATGATAAACAAGATAGCTATAACTCAAGCTAATGTAACAGATGCAAAGTGAATGAAGCATGTATTACCAAGTTCATGAGCAGTATATGCTGATAAGTGATATTGTATTTGACCGGCTGTAATATCAACAAAAAAGAAGTGATTACATCTATGTGCAATAAAGAAAAATAATATGAAAGATAAGAACAAGGATAAAGATAAGTTTTATTCTAAACTTAGATCTCCTTATGAGAGGGTATTTTCAAAAATGAATCATAGAGTGAGGTATAAGTCTGTAGTAAAAAATCAGTTTACTGCATTTATGGAAGCTATATCTTTTAATCTCAAAAGATTAGTTGTTTTAGAGGAAGTCCCAATAGTTTAGATTAGTTTCCTTAGGTGGATTGCGTCTAAAATCCTAAATTATATATAAAAATGGCTATAATTTAACAAAAAATAGATGAATTTTATAAATCTTTCATCTATTTTAGTACATTTCTTAATTAAAACTCTTTTTAAAATCAAAACGCAACAGATCCATTATATTCTTTTAGCTTATATTCTCATCTTGCACAAATTTTGTTTATTTCACCAACTTTTCTATTGTATTTAATATCTATATTATTTTTTGTACAATAATCTACGAGTTCTCTAAATATTTTATTGGACTGCTTATTTGGATACAAATCTTTTATTCATTTTAATTCTTTATAGAACTTTTCTATAATTTCTTCTTGCATATATTTTCTCATCTATTTTTAAATATGTATTATTTTTTTAATTTGTTTGGACATTAATAAATTTGTTATATATGTCAAACTTTAATTTTTTTTGACAAAACATTAAAATTTTATTATACTAAGTAAACTTATTAAAACCTGAATTAAACCCCGAAGTGCAATTTTTTAAATGAACTTAAAGAAGAAAATATAGCATTAAGAAATTTTTTATTTTTGAGATTATAAAAAATTTTGTTATAATTCCAAATACAACATTAAGATTGTGAAAAGTGTGCTTGATTAGGGGAAATAAATCAAAGTATTTCTCTAGGAGTATTTGCTAATATATCGCAAATACTTTTTATTTTTTCATCACTTACATAATCAAATATAGTTCATTTAGGAAAAAATCTCCTGATAATCCTATTTAAATTCTCAATACTTCACTTCTGCCAAGAAGAATAAGGCTCACAAAAGTAAGTATCTATTCATATATCATTTAATAAATAATGCTTAGCAAATTCCATTCAATTATCAAAAGTAACAGATTTAATTCATATATCATCTTTAACTCAAGCTATTAGATTAATTATATTTTCACTTGATTTATCTTTTATTTTAAAAATTTTAGGTAACCTAGTCTTTCTATCAACCAATGTAAGTATAGCTCATTTAAATCATTTTTTAGAAACAATTAAATCAGCTTCAATATGTCATTTTTCTTCTCTGTTATTTATTGTTTCAGGTCTATTTTTAATACTAACTCTATTTTTAATTTTCACTCTTTCTGTTTGTTGTTTTTTCTTTCTATAACCTTTATGTTTATATAATAATAGTTCTTTATATTTATTTCACATACCAGTTTCTAGCCAAGAATATATACTTGTATGGGAGATATGTTTCTTTTTATCTGTTTGAGTATTATTCCGTTTCTTAGCAATTGTTTTTGGGGACATTTGTATTTCTGTTATTGATAGTTGTTCTATTATGAAATTTTTCATATTAGTATTCATATTTATCTTCATTGATTGAGTTTTTGTTAACCATCGTCTTTGATATGATTTGATTTCTGCTTCTAGTGCTAAATATACTTTTTTATTGTTTCATCGTTTTTTTACTGAATTTCTGTATATCTCTCTGCTTATTGTTGATTCTGATCTTTTTAGTATTGATGCTATATCTTTTTTCTTTAATCATTTATTTAAATGAAATTCAATACTTTCTCTCTCTTGGAATATTAATTGTCAGTACATATCTTATTATATTAGAAAATAATGTTATTACCCTACGGGGAATACTATATTTTCTTCTCTTTTAATTGCACTTCATTTCTTACTTTGGGAAAAAAATCACACTATTTTATATTATTTTAAAAGGAGGGAATAAAAATATGTTTTTTTTTAATAATCTTTTCTATTTTGGGATTTATTTTCCTTATAATAGAGTCTGTTTCTTTTGCTTTGGGTTTTAATTTCCCCTTTGTTTTAGATTCAAATTTATCTTTGGGTTTATCAATATTTTTTTTCTTTGTTCTTATTTCTGCTTTATTTGTGTTATTCTCGGATAACTTTTACAGTAGAAATCCTTGGAAGATTGTAAAAACTTAAAGAATTTTTTAAAAAAGGAGTTTTAGATTATGTATAATTTTGATTTTTATGGTTTAGGTTTTGTTATTGCCATTGCCTTTTTTCCATTCATTGTTCTCTATGGGATTTCATTTCTTTGTTCTAAGATTAAAGAATATACTCAAGATAAAAATCGTATAGAGTTTCAAGGATATTGGACATATATACAATCTACAGGTGATTTTGAATCTCAAAATCACCTACCATATAAAAAGAGGAGAAACTATAAACAATATTTAAAATACAAGAAAAAGCTTGAGTCTAATTCAAGTGATTCTGAGCTTTGCTTTTCTTAATTGTTTATTTGAGTAGATTAAAAGAGGACACCTTAAAGTGTCCTCTTTTTCTTTTTTTGATATTTATTAAAAATTCATATACTCTTTTTCAAAAAAATTTATAAATCAAAATAATATATGAAAATACTAGTTTACAGATTGTTTTTACTTTTGATTTCAGGATCTATTTTATTTTACTATGCTTTTCCTTGGAATACATATAACATAGATGTTCCTTTTTCTTGAAAAGACTATAGACTTGGACTTGATTTACAATGATGAATAGAACTTGATTACAAAGTAGATCTTAGTGAAGCAAAACTTGAAAAAGATTATAATAGAGAGAAAGAAAGAGAAATAATTGAATGATTAAAAACCATAATTGATAAAAGAATTGAAAGCTTAAATATCAACGATTCTGTAATATTAAGTTCGGATTATGCTTGAGAAAAACATATAATTGTTCAAATTCCTTTGAAATGAAATAGTTTTTTGGAAGATAAAGAGAATATAAAAAAGGCAAAGGAAGCTATTTGAAAAGTAGTAAGAATAAAATTCAAACAGATAGAATCCAATTTTTTATCTGATTCTGGTATTCAAGATAACTCTGATTTTAATAACAGTTTAACTGAAGATGTATGGGTTCCTGCTAAATGAAAATGATCTGATTGAAATTTGTATGAACTTGATGAAAAATACTTTGTAAAATCTACAGTTCAGTTTAATTCAGCTACTAGAGAACCTATGATAGAGCTTGTTTTTAACGAAGAGTGAAGACTTATTTTTGGTGATTTATCTAGTAGATTGGTATGAGAAAGGATGGCAATTTTTGTATGATGAGAACTTTTAACTGATCCTGTTGTCAATGAACCTATTTTGTGATGAAAGGCACAAGTTACTTGAAATTATACAGTAGAAGAAGCAAGAGAACTATCTAATAATATTAACACTTGAGTTGTACCAGCCCCTATTTATTTAACAAGTGAAAGATCTATTGATTCCAAACTTGGTAGTAATAGTTTGATTGAACTTATAATTGCTTGAATAACTTGATTTATATTAATTTTTTTGTTTTTAATCTATACATATAGATTTTCTGGGCTTATATCATCTTTTGCTTTATTTACCTATGTTTTGATAATACTTGCCATAGTAAAAGCAAGTGGAATTATTTTAACACTTGCTTCTATAGCTTGATTGATACTTTCTTTGGGAATAGCTATAGATGCTAATATTTTAATTTTTGAAAAGATAAGAGAAGAGTTAAAAACATGAAAAAATATGCAGGATGCTACTAGAATTTGATTTAAAAAATCTTGGAGTGCTATTTGGGATAGTAATCTAACAGGTTTTATAGTTGCTATGATACTTTATATATTTTGAATAAACATAATCAAAGGTTTTGGTTTAATGCTTTGAATATGAATAATAGTTTCTCTTTTTAGTGCTATGTTTATATCAAGGTTTTTTGTCAGTATACTTGCGAAAAATATGAAAGATAAAACTAAATTTATTTGACATTAAATAATTTATCATTATAATTGGTTTTGTTCGTTTAAATGATTTTATTTTTTTAATTTTAATAATTATGAATGAATTAACTGGTCCTAATTTTGACCCAAAGGAGGCTGAAGCAAGAATATTTACTCTTTTAGATCTTAATAAATGATGATCTGTAAATATTTGAGTTAAAGGTTCTAGAGAATTTTTAGATAGAGTTTTGGATTGCTTGGATAGAGATAAATTTAGTATAAATCATTATAATTCTTCTGATATTTGAGATTGCCCCCTTAATCCTGAAGAAGTATGAGAACAATGATATATTTCTGTAGTGGACTCTACATGATGAACCGAAGGTTCTTATATTATGGATAAAACTACTAAGAGTTATTCATCTGAAGAATTAGGTATATCTAAAGAACAAAACTCTGTATTTATAACTTGGTCATCTGATTCAAAATATACATTTGCATGATGAAAAGGTCTTAGAGATGCATTTTTCTCTGAAAGTCATGAATAAAAATTCTACAGTCTATATTTAATAGTTTTACTTACTTGTAAAGCTATTTTTTTTTGATTTTCATTCTTCAAAACATATATTAAAGCTAAAATTTTAAATAATTTTTTCTAAAAAATATGAATAAAAAATCTATAATAAGAACACTTTTAGCTCTTTTAATAATTCTAGGAGCATTTATATTTTATAAATATTTCTTATCAAGTAGCTTGAATTTAAAAGAATGAGAAATTGAAACAAATAATCAAGTTCAAGAAACAGATAAAGATATAGAAGAACAGGAAGATAAATATAAAGATCTTTGAATCAACCCAAATGATTATGAAAAAATAGAAGACTTTTTAGAAGATACAGAGACTTTATCTGGTTTAACTTTGGATATTTCTAAAAACGATTTTGTTACTTGCACCGAAAAAACGGATTGAAAAGTTGTTTACAATCCATATTATCATGATTTTATAAGAAAATGATTTTTCAAAAATAAAGATTATAAAAACGAAGCCATAGAGGATATTTATAAATCATATAAAAAAAATTGCATAGTTTGAGGTTATAAAAGTGATTCTAAAAGTAAGGTAATTTTTGAATGAGACATAGGTCATAATGATACATACATCCTAAATGAAATTTTTACTAAAAAGAGAAATATAGATGAGACAGTAGAAGAGCTAGAAAAAATCCCTAATAAGTCTATTGAGAAAAAAGAATTTATTTCATATATATATGATTTAAAATGAGATTATAGGAAAGCAAACCAAAACAGAGAGAAAACTTGCTTAGAAAACAAAATAACCTGTGATAAAAGAAATAAAATAAAGATTTATTGAAAAATACTTGATGAAAATGATAAACCAGTTTTCGGTGCCAAAGTTGTCCTCTTAAACAATCCTAAAAACTTTACTATATCAAACTCCAAAGGGGAATATAAAATAGAAATGGAATATTATCCATTTTCTCATCTTAGATTTAAATCATCTAAAAGAGGTTATTCTGATTGATATAAAACTATTAGTTTCAATAATTCAAATGGTAGTTGGGAAAGAAGAGATAAACTTAATTTTAACTTAACCAAAGCTCATTATTCTGAAGAAGTAATTAAAAATGAAGCTAATAATTTGAAAAAAATTAGAGATAGAGATTATTTTGTTTTTGAGACTTCTCAATCAAAATATTTAGTTCCAACAGATTGACTTTATTATGCTAACTGAGAAAAATGGGAATGAAACAACCTAAATGTTTATATGTATGAATTTAAAAAATCTGATAAAATAGATGATTTAACAAATTCTGATACATTTAGTCCTGTTTTTTGATATGTATGAAACCTGATGAAGACTTTTTGAATGCCATATATTCAATTTTTTGATAACGATACTAGAAAAGAGCTTTTTGTTTATAAATCTGACCCTATGATTTTACAAAATAATATTTATCATATGCAAGAACTATATGATAACTATGATGGTATATATGAAGCACTTACAAAAGATGATATGGAGTTTTTAGTTGAATATTCTAAAAAGCAATGATGATACCCTATTGATTTTGACTTTCTGACTCAAAATAATTTCCTTAGATGGCCTGCTTGGTGGGCTCTTGATAGAAATAAATGAGTTTGGGAAGCGATACCTGCAAAAGTACTGACAGTTGATGGTCTTATAGAAACCAGATTTTATTCTATAAATGATTTGTAATTTTAAATATACTTGTTATATTTACTTTTGTTATTTTAAATATTAATTACTTTTAATTATGAAAAATATTAAATATATAGTTTGATCCATTGTTTTACTTGTTTGAATAGTTTTTGCTTATTTCTTTTTTGTAGTTAATCCTACAAATGCTAATCCTGATTATATATGTGTGAAAGATGTTAGTAGAAGTTGTGAAGTAGATAGATCTACTTGTAGTGAATGGGATGAAGATGGTTTTAGAACTTGTGAATGAACTAGAGTAACACAAGTTTGATATTATCATACTAGAACTGCTTGTGAAGAAGGTTATGAAAAAGAAATAGAATGAAGTACAGCTTCTGATAATACAGCTGCAAAATATGCAGATAGTTCTTCTTTAGACGAAGAAGGTAAGAATGCTGATAAAAAACATCCTTCTAGTGGAAGACATTCTACAGATTTTGATTATTGAACTGAAACTTGTACTGTTAAAGAAGTGGACTCTGTAAGGCCAGAAGGGGAAGTAGAACAAGTTACAGATTTAGAAGGCTAAATACATATTAAATTTTATAGTTTATGAAACTTCAAATAAAGTATAACACTAAGTGAGAAAGAAGAGAATATAAGAATAAAAGAAACAGGTATAGGCCTTTATATGACTCTAGGAAAAGATCTGAGTTTATAAGAAATTCTATTAGAAAAAGAGTTTTGAAGGCTCAAAATCTGCTTGAAAATTAATTATATATTATGTTTTAATAAATATATTTTTAATGTTCAAGGTTTCAAGAGTTCAAGAGTTCAAAAATTCAAGATGCAAACTGTTATTATTCAATGGTTCAAAATGCAAGGAGTCAAGACCCCTTGTCTTTTAAATTCTTCTAATATATCATCTTTAATATAATTCAAGTATATTTAAACCTAAAGTTTATAGATTACCAAAATAAATAAAATATAAAGTATAATAATAAATATAGGAAGTAGGTAAAACATGTTATTTATAAACTCTATTTTAATAATTACTAAGACAAGTGGTCTTGACCTCTTGTTAACCAGTAAATCTCTGAAAAAATTCAGGTTATTTAAAAAATAATATTTTTTTAACTATAAATTTCTTAATTTTATCTTCAATTTCTTGCACTTATTTTAATGAAATGATAAAATAATAATGATTTAACTTATTATTTTATAATTTTTTTATGGAAAAAATATTTAAATTTATTCTTAGTTTATGTTTATTTCTAAACATATTTTTTATCTTCTCAAATAGTACTTTTGCTATACAAATGAGCTGTGAAAAACCTGTTTTTGTTAAAAATAAATGTGTTGATGAAGAATGTATTTCAACTAAAAGTGATTATGTCTGACTGGAAGATGAATTTGGTATTATAGAAAATGGGAAAATTTTAGATATAGAAAATTTTGATTCATGGATAACTGAAGAACTTCGTAATAATGTATTAGATATATACGATCCGTATGATGAAAAGTCTTTTCAAATTAACTGATTTTGTGAATGAGAAAATAGTAGTGAATGCTACTCAAAGAATTTTAAACTTTTTAGTTTATTTGAATATAACCAGAGTTTTAGAATTAAAGAAGATTCTGTTTCTTCCTATGTAGATTATAGTAATTGAATAGAATATTTTTTCAAAAACTATAATAAAATACTAAGTAGTATTCAAGAAATTGATATAGATTTAGCTCTTTGAGATATAGTTACCAATCTCACTTCATATAAATATGAAGAAGATAAACATTCATATAGTTTGAAAAATATATGTTCTAGTGATAGTTGTCTTGAGACTTATTCTTGATTTTTAAATGTAACATGAACTTATAAAATACTTAAATGAGAAAAAACAGATACTAAATGAGCTAATCAATATAAAGTACAATCTGACTCTCTATCATATAATAAAAGTAGTTTGAAAATATGAGAACCTCTAACTTTAAATTCAAAAATTCTGGTAAATAAACCTAATCAAGAATGTAGAGAACAGACTTTTAATTATAAAATAGAATATACATATATGACTGATTCTTGAGAAGAATCTGAGAAAATATTATATTTAAATGATACAGTGTCTATTGATAAAGATTTAAATCAAACTAATAGAGAAGAAAATTGATCAGTAAAAGAAATAAAAATAAATTCACAAAAGCTTCTTGAGATTTCAATTGAAGAAAATGTACAAGCAAACGAAATATGACAACTTTATTTTTATTTTACTTTTGAAAACGATATAGATCATGAATCAGATAATATTTCTTTAAATAAACTTGAAGAAAAATTTAATTCTACTCCTGTGGAGTCTAAAACTTGAGACCCAGTAAAAAGTGAATCTATAATAGAATTTATAAACTATAGTAATTGAACTCTATTTTATCCAAATGATATTATTGAAGCTAAAATATATCTAAAAGATTCTAAATGAAATAGCTATGGGGATTGAACTTACTGAATAACTGTAAATAATAATTCTTCTAATTTAGTATTTAATTGAGAAAATAGCTGAATTAAAAGTGATGTTGATAATGAATGAAAATCTTATTTTAGTTTTAGCTTTAGCTTTAGTGAACCTTGAAATTATTCTCAAAAATTTAGTTTAGAAATACCTGAAATTGATTTAGATTGAAACTTAACTGAGGAACTCATAGAATTTAGTTTATGAAGTGATAATGATAAATTTAATATAAGACCTGTTATAGTCAGTGAAATCCAAAATTTAGTTTGTTCTAGGAGTATAACTGTAAGGGCTATATGTTCTTGGGATGATTTTTCTGGTTGTAATAATTATGTCTCAGAAACTAAAACCTTTAATGATGAATCAAATAACGGTCAAAAATTTAGTCTAACAGCTAGTGATAATGCAGGTAATCAATATTCTTATGAAGGTACTATGGATCATATTGATAGAACTGCTCCCAATGTGATATTTCCAGATTTAACCTCTATAAAAGCTACAGATAATAAACCTTTTGAAATTGGTATAAATGAGATTTTTCCTTGAGGTTGTAGTGATATAGCTTCTATAAAATATAGTGTTTCGCTAAAAAAAGACTCATGAAATTTTGAAGAAAAAATAGCTGATACTAATATTTCTAATGTATCAAGATTGACAGAAAAAATTGATTTAACTTCTATTTTATCAAACTCTTTTAAAGAATCATGAAATTATGAAATCAAAGTTGTAACTGAAGATGCTCTTTGAAATAGTAAGGAACATATAAAAGAAATTACAGTTTATCCTTGAGATTTATCTGAAAGTGAATCTGAAATTTCAGTTTCTTCAAATTGAGACATCTATGCTAATAATAGTGATTATTATACTTATACATTGAAGCTAAAAGATGAATTTTGAAATCCTATATTTGGAAAATTTCTTGATTCTGTTACTAATAAAGATAATGATAAAGATTATTTAAAAGAAATTCTTCAATGAGAATCTAGCTCTAATTGAAATATTGATTTTTACCTTAAGTCTATTTATCCACTTAATTCTTTTAATCAATCTTTTGAAATAAGTATGGATAAATGGTGAGATGATTACGAGAATATTTCTGAAAAACAAACTATTACTAAAAATATATCAGATACAAATTCTTTTAAGAAACCTATAGTTTGAGGCTTTGAGCTTATAGATTTAAGTGAAGTTCCTGAAATTTGAAAAGAACAGAATTATAGAATTGTACTTTATAATGAGGGCAGTATTAGTTCATATTCGAATTGAAATTTATCAATATCTACAAGTACTATAAAACCTAGTATTAGCTGACATTTTTGGAACGGATGAATTTCTTCTGTAGATAGATATTTTTGAAATAATCTATCTACAAATACTACATCATTTATTTGAAAAATAGATGCTAATGATAATGTGCTAGAATCTCCAAAAATAAAATCTGAAAATTTAGAGATTTCTTACATTTTTTGAGGAAAGAATATAAAATATCTTTTAGATGATTTTGAGTGGGAAGGTTGAGAGTGTAGTTTTGAAACTCTGTGATTAAAAGTTTATTGAAATTTACAATGAGATTGAAAATGAGATATTACTGGACAAGATTCTAATTTTTCAGATTTATCCAAGGCTGAACTTAGGTCTAATATAAGAAAAAATGCCTTTATTTCCATAAAAAATAGAGCTCCAAACACTGTTGTTAATTGAGTTAAGTATGTAGAATGAGATATATCTATTTCTTGAGATCAAGACTATGAAACTTTGGTTGTAAAAAATTGAAATGTAATAATAACATGAGATTTAAATACTTCTTCAAAAAAGCTTTGAATAATAGTTTTAAAAGATAATTATAATGTTTCATCTGATTATAATAATGTTTGAAACATATATATTTCTAACAGTGTTTCTGAAATAAATGCTTTAATTTATGCTGATTGAGCTTTTAGAAGTGCAGATAGTTCTTGAAATTCTTACTGAGATAATGAATTGTGAACTAAGCTAGAATTTAATGGGGCTTTGTTTACTAGAAATACTATAGGTGGGGCAGTGAAGGGTAGTAGTGAGTATAGTTTACCTTGATGACAGACTACAGGATATTATGGTTTAGCAGAAATCTATGATTTAAATTATATAAGAAAGGTTACAAAGACTTGTGATGATGATAGTAGCAATGATTATTCTTTTGTAATTACATATGATTCTAATATTCAAAATGATCCTCCTAAACTTTTTTCAAAATAGGAAATTAGTTTTATTATTATTCATAATTGAAAAAAAAGAGTATTTAAATACTCTTTTTTTATTCAAGTCATATTTCTATATATTTTTTTATATAGTAAATTAGCATGCAAATTGTTTTACTATATAGATAGTGGATAACAAGAAAATAGAAATTTTCTAAAATAGCAAATGGCTAAAGCCATCTGTTGAAGAAGATATAAAATCAAAGAGATAAAGTTCTCTGCCTACTAAAAATAAAAATCTTTATTTTTATTTTAACGAAGTAATTTCTCAGTTTCTTCTTAATAAATAGTTTTACCTATCTACTGGGACAGTTAATTATCTAACATAAAAATACCTTTACATATAATTATTTTTTCTTATAATATCAAAAAATAAGTTTAAATATTTATTTTTTTTGTATAATGACTTTCTCTTGTTTTTATTTTTCCCTTTTTGGAATTATTTGTTGATACAAGATTAAAGATAAATACAAAAAATTACTACTTACTAGTGTTTTTATAAATATCTATTTAAGTATGTAACTTTTTGAAACTACAAATTTTTTAAAGGAGTTTTTAGATCATGGAAAATTTCTCTGATATTCTTATTTTTGTTGGTCTTGGTGTCGTTGGAATTTTTATCGTTTTAATTATACTAGCATCAGGAAAACCTTTATATTATATATTCAATTTATGCTTTCTTATTTCTGCAGGTTTTTTTCTTTCGCTTATAGGATCGCTTATAGATTATAATGCAGGTACTGTGTTAAACTCTATTTTTGCTGTAGGTCTTATTGTGTTTCTTGCTTTTGGATTTATTCTTCATCAAAAACATAAAAAGAAGACTGAAATTGAAAAATGGAAGGTATTAAAACAAGGAGATTAGTTAAAGTAGGCTTACCTAAATGTAAGCCTACTTTTTAAATTTTAAAAATTGTTTTGCTATAAATATTTTTTGACAATTTTTTTTTATTTATATTATAATTTTATCTTGTTTTTTATTCTTTCCTTTTTTGGATTATTTATTAATGCAAGATAACTAAAAATAAGCAAAAAGTTATTACTTGAAGATTTATCTGATTGTTTAGCTTTTTGAAGTTACAAACTTTTTAAAGGAGTTCTTTAAAACATGGAAAATTTTATTGATTTTTGTCATATTGCTTCTTTTGTTGCTGTGCCATTTATTCTTTATACTGTGTCAACCAGTGATTCTTCTAGATTTTATTTTAATGTCGGCTTTATAATTTCTTTTGTTTTATTTGTCCTAGAAATTTATAAAAAAGTGAATGGGGAGTATGATGTGGTATTTGTTAGTATTTTTTACTTTATTTATTTATGTACTATTCTTTTAGGACTTTTTTATGTTCTTATAGATAAATGTGAAGAACATCAAAATGAAAAAAATTTAAAAGAAGGAGACTAATTAAAAGAGGTTTGCCCTAGGGCAAACCTTTTTTTTATATGATTATACTTTTAATCTAAAGGAATTTTATTCCTCAAATCATCTATGTCTCATGCTCAAAGCAATATAATTATGCTTGAGTTAATATTTTTATTATCATATTCTAAAATCATTTTTAATGTATTTTTTAAACCCTTTCAATCAGACTTATTTTTATGATTTATTAAAGACACTAATTTTTCAGAATTTATTTTTTCTTTGTCTTCTTTGCTGTCTCTTGATTCATATATATTTGGTATTATTAATTTATCACTGTATTTAAAACATTCTTTAAAATCATTTATAAGTTTAAGTGTTCTACTATATTGATGTGGCTGAAATATTGTTAGGATTTTTTTATCTTTGTTAGCATTTTTTATAGATTCTAGTGTTAGTTTTATTTCTGTAGGATGATGTCAATAATCACTTATCAATATATTACCATTTTTTGTTTTTCATATTATTTCATTTCTTCTCCAAGCTCAACTATAATTTTGTATTGAAGAGATTATTTCTTTTTCTTGTATATCTAGTATTTTTCATATTGTATATGCTATTTTTGCATCAAAGAGTATATGACTCCCTGGTATTTTTAGAGATATTTTTGGAAATTTAAAAATTTTAGCTCAGTAATTTAAACTTCACTTTCAGTCATCTTCGGACAGACCTCATCCCTGATCATTTCCGGTCATACCTCACCCCCAACCCCTCTCCTTAGAGGAGAGGGGGGTAGAACATATTTTATTTTCAATTTTTCAAATTTCATCTCAAAATTCACTAAGACAAGGGGTCTTGACCCCTTGCATATACTTGATCCCTTGCATATACTTGATCCCTTGCATATACTTGATCCCTTGCATATACTTGACCCCTTGCATATTCTTGTTTGAATAAACCTTACTCCTGACCGATTTTTCTTCATTCCCATTTATTTCCGGACATACCTCACCCACAACACCTCTCCTTAAAGGAGAGGGGAGTAGGTCATTTTTAAAGACTTTGAAATGGTTTTGGTGTATTTCTATGTAGTTTAGGTCTTTTCTTAATTTTAGTAGTTTTTTACAATTCTTATCTTGTCAGTTTAGAATTACATATCATCACTTTATTGTATTTTTTGTAAATTCTTCAAATGCTAATAAATAATCTTTTTCATCTTTATAATAATCTAGATGGTCTAGTTCTATATTTGTTATTACTGTTATCAAAGGTTTATATTTTAAAAAGCTTCTTTTGTATTCACATGCTTCTATTACAAAATGATCTCACGGATTTTCTTTTCATTTATAGCAAAAATTTTTTTTATCTAGTTGATTTAGTGTGCTTCAAATTATAGCTCAAAAATTATAATTTGAATTTTTTAATACAAGTGATACTAGGGATGTTGTAGTTGTTTTTCAGTGCGTTCAGGATATAGCTATTAATTTCTTATCCTTTGTTATTTCAGCTAATTCTTCTGGATAGCTTTTTGTTTTTATGCCCAATTTTACTGCTTTTTTTATTTCTTCTGCATCTTTTGATATTGCTTTGGAATATATGACTTTTTCAAAATTTTTATCTATTCTTTTTTCATCTTCTCAAATTATAATATCCATTCATTCTTCTTTCAGTTTAGATATTAATTCAGAGTTTGTTTTATCACTTCAAAATATTTTATATCATTTTTGCAAATAATATCTTGCTACAGCAGATATTCATATTCATCATATTCAGATAATATATATTTTTTTATACATTTTTTAGAATTGTAGAATTTTAGATTTTAATTTTTCATACTCTCTCTAACATATTTAAAAATTAAAAAATATCCAGTTTTAAAAATCATATTTAAACGTTATTAATTTCTTAATTTTTATTTTTTACTTTTGATGATTTTTTAATTAAATAATAATAACTAGTTCCTATCTACTGGTACAGATAATTTCCCAAAAAAAAATAAATTTGACTTTTCCAATATTTCAATTAATATCTCTTTTAGAACATTTTAAATAATTAAGTAAATTAAATACAAAAACTATGTTAAAAATATTTACAAATACAAATCATCATAACACAAAAAACTGAAATAATAGTTTTTTGTGGTTTTATTTTATCTAAAGTATAATAAAATTATTTCAAAGCTATTATTTCAAGAGAAATAGTAGCTTTTTTATTTTTTAATTTTTTCCTTTATGAAAAAGAAAAATTTTTATAAAAATTTTCATCATACTTTGTTAGAACATTTTTACAGTGATTAATAAAAATGTCTTTTAAGCTTTTTATAACTATTGCTGTATAAGAGTAATAGTTTTTTATTTTTTAAAAATTATATTATGAAAAAATATTTTATAACTTGAGATATAGAAAGAACTTTAACTCTAGGAGTTGATTTTTTGTCTCAAAATTTTACAGAAATTAGGAAAGATTTTAGAAAGGATTTAATAGATATTGTTAATAAATCTTTTGAACAAAAAGTAGTTGAATTTGTTAGTTATGATAGTATATGTGGTTTCTTTCAACAACTAAAAAAACAGTGAGAATTTGTAATATCTCTTGAAGATTGAATATATATAGAAGATGCAAATTTTTATTTTAGTTCAACTAGAGCTTATAAAAATATAGATTCTATACTAAGTAATCCCAATAACTATGAAATTTTACAGAGAAATTGAGAAAAACTTTGGTATCAAACAAAAGATTTAATTATTCCTTCTTGAAAAGAAATAGTAATTTGTGATGATTGATTATTTTCTTGAGATACACTAAAAAAAGTCGTAGAAAATTTATTTTACAATTGAGTTGATATAAAAGAAATAAGAGTTATATTAAATTTCACATGATTAGATAACCTTGATTGAATACCTATAAAATCTATGTATAGAGAAAATAGTTGTATAGATTGGTTAGATGAAAGAGATTTGTTTTATTGAACAAAAAATTGATGAGCATCTTTTTTTTATTTGAATAACCTAAACGGTTTACCATATATATCAAATTCTCAAATTGCTAATAAAAAAGCATCAATTCCTAAGTATAACTCTAAGTCTTTTTGTAAAAATATGATTTGTCTAAACAGGGATATTTGGCAAGAAATGCAATATATTGACAGTAGAATTATTAGGCTTACAAATTTACCTAGGATAAAATATTTATCAGAAAGCTATGATATAAATGTCTCAATTTCAAGGTTGCTAGAATTGGAAAAAAATAATATTTAAATATACAATTATGAAAATAAGACAAGTATGAATAATGTGATCTCAAGGAGATTTATCTTATAAAAAAGATGTTGAAAAAACTGCATTTGATTTGTGAAAACTACTTGCAGAAAACAATTATAAAATTCTTTATTGAGCTGAAAAAGATAGTGATAGTTTACCATCGGTTTCAGCTAGATGAGCTAAATCTAGCTGAGGTTTAGTAACTTGAATTACATACTGAAATACTCCTGATATATGGTGAGATATGCCAAAATATACTGATATAATAATAAATACCTGAATGCAGAGATGATGATGAAGGGAATTTGTTTTGGTATCTAGCTGTGATGCTATAATTGTTATTTGATGAGGGTCTTGAACTTTAAATGAAGTAACTATAGCTTACCAAAAAAAGATACCAATTATTATTATGGAAGGAACTTGAGGTTGGGCAGATAAATTAAAAAATACTTATCTTGATGATAGATATAAAAATGATGAAAACAGACTTATTTGTAAATGAGTAAAAAATATTGATGAAGCTATTGATTATTTGAACGAAATTAATAATAGTTATGAGGTAATTTTATAAATAAATATATAATAATATGATACTTAGTGATAGAGATATAATTAAATTGATTGATAAAAATGATTTAAAAATTATCCCTTTTCCTAAAAGAAAAGATATTAAATGTAATCATATTGATTTGCATTTAAACTCTATATTAATTAGTTATGAATCTAGTATTGTTGATTTGAAATCAGAAAAATTATCTAATTTTAGAGAAATAATAATCCCAAAAAAAGGATATAAATTAAAATCAGGGGAATTTTTGATATGATCTACAATTGAAAATATAACAATACCTAATTGATATTTTTGATTTATTGAAACCAAATGAAATATTGCACGAGCTTGAATACAAGCCCATAATGCTGATGGTCATATTGATCCTGGATTTATATGAAACATAACACTAGAAATTAAAAATAATGCAAATCATTCAATAATAATTTATCCAAATATTGCATTTGTACAGATATATTTTTTTAAGGCAACTTCAAAATCAATTAATACCTATAATGGTAAATATCAAAATCAAAAGGGATGAACACTGTATTTGAGAGGCTAATTATTATCGTTGTAATTTTATTTTTAATTTTATGTTTGACAAATTTGTATTTATTCATATTTATATAACTTATTAATTATTTTAAAATTAAAAATATGAATAATCATAAACTAATTATTGCTTTAGATAATTTATCAGAGTCAGAAGCTAGAAGTAAGATTGAGCAAATATCCTCGGAGTGTTCTTGATATATGGATAGAATTGTTTTTAAAGTTAATGATTTATTAGCAGATATTTGACTTAGAGGAGTTGATGAAATGTTTAAATGAGTAAAGTGAGGTATTATGCTTGATCCTAAATGGCATGATATCCAAAATACAACTATAAACTACATTAAAAAGTTATGAAACTATGATCTTTGAAACAAAGCAGAATTTGTTACCATTCATGCAAGTAGTTGATATGAGGCTTTGAAAAAAGCAGTAGAAACTAGAAATAGTCTATGAATGAAAACTAAGATTTTTGCAATTACCGCTTTAACTACACTTGATGATTTAGAAACAAATAAAATATTTGATGAAACCTCAAAACATAGTGTTTTAAAACTTGCAAAGGAAGCTTTACAGGCTTGAGTTGATGGTATCGTTTGCTCTCCTATGGAAGCTCAAATATTAAGAGATGTTTATAGAGATTACAATTTTGAAATTATTACTCCTTGAGTGAGATTTTATTTATGAGATAAATGAGACCAAAAAAGAATTACTACACCTAAAGAAGCAATTAACCAAGGTTCTAATCATATAGTTATGTGAAGACCAATTTTATGAAGTGAAAATTTGAAAGATACAGTAAATGAATTTTTTGATGAAATATGTTGTATTTGATATGATTTTTTTCAAGAAAGTAATATTTCTAAAGACAAAAATGAATTTGAAAGATTGCTTTATACGGGTAGTTTTGAAGAATTGTTGAGATATATTTGAGCTTTTTATAATAGAATAGAATGATGAAAATACTGTAGACTTGCTAGCTGACTTTTAAGTAATGCTTATATAAATATATGAGCTATTGAGAGAAATTATTTAGTATTACAAAGAGCTGCAAACGAAATTGCTAGTGAAATAAAAAATTTGTGATTAGAAGCTGATGTAGTTATTTGAGCACAAATGGGAAGTGTTAGAATGTCTCTTTTATTAGCTGAAAAACTAGGAATTGAAGATAGTATTTATACTGAAAAATGATGAGAAAATGATAAAGAAATGATGTTGAAAAGACATGATATAGATTTAAGATGAAAGAAAGTTATTTTAAGTGAAGATATAATTACAAAGTGAAGTACTTTGACCAAGATGATGATACTAGTTTGAAAAAAATGATGACAAACTGTGGGTATTAGTTGTGTATGAAATAGATACTGAAAAAATAATTTTGAATGAATTCCTATTATTTCCTGCTATAACCCACCAGAATTTAAACTATATTATGATGAAAATACTCCTCAAGGAGTGAGATGAAATTATCCTAAAATTCCAAAATGATCACAAATTTCAGAGAAACCTAAAAATGATTGGGATAATTTAGTTAGAAGTATGAGGAGTTAATTTAAATGATTAAAAATTTAAATGATTTTTATTAATTTTATTTTAAAACATTTAAAAAACTAATAATGAAAAATAACTACAATTCAATAAAGTCTATAAAATATAGAGATATAAGAAATCTTCTTTATATGGTTGTGAAAAAAGAATTTCCAACAGATGATATACTTAAAGAAATTGATAATATACCTCTTTTTATTTGTGGTTTATTTGTAGCAATTAAAGAAAAAGAATATAGAGAAGCTAGTCTTTTTCTATTAAATCAATTAATAGATATTTATACTCCGGAAGTTTTATATAATCACTTAAATAGTGATGAAACTAAATCATACAAAATAACCAGTTTAGATATTTCTTTAGAAACAAGAAAAGAAATTATTGATTATATGTTTTCACTAATTTCAGATATAAGATTTTACAATACAGTTATTTTTTCAATAGGTTTTTACATACATCCTGAAATACTTGATTTTTTGAAACAATATAAAGATTCCAAAAATGAATTAATCAAAAAAGAAGCTATTTATTCTATAAGATTTATTGAAGAAAAACAGAAAAATATTGAAATTTAAAAACAAAAAAAAAGACCTAAGTTATTTGGTAATAGAGCTTTGGTCTTTGTAATATCTAATCATTCACTTGCCTAGAAATTTTATTACTTATTTTATATGTTCTAGGGGAATATTAGATTTCTTTTTGAAATCTAATCCTTTGATTTCGTTTGAGTTTTATAAAACAAATGCTTATAAAATCTCAGATTTCTACCTTACTTGGGTAATTATTTGAAAGCTATTCACCATGCTTTTTTGTTTTTATTTTTTAAGAATTGTTTTTCAAATTCTCTTTTTTTTATATTTTTAGTGATTTTTTATATATTTATCACTTTTTTTGTTTTTATTTTTGTTTGATCATAAAGATCAGTTTGTTTTTTGTTAGGATTTCTTGTAGGATTTAACAAGTTCCGTTCTGGCAGAGTAAAAATCTTTTTAAAGATCGTAAGTTTAATTTAAACTTACAATAAGTATTATATCCTTTATTTAATTATTTAGCAAATATTTGCCCCTTTGGTTTTATATAATAATTTATATTGTTTGCTTTTTCCTTTTAAATAAAGAAAAAATAACTTATTTTTTTGATTGGAATTTACTTATTTTATACTTATTGACACAAAAAATATTAGCTTATTTATATATTTATATTACCTAGTTTTGTTTCAAAAACTTATACAACAAATGTTTTAAAAATTTATTTGTTAAAAATTTGTAAGTAAATAGTATATATATTGTTATATACCAATTTTAACTATTAAATTATGCTTGATTTATCAAAAGAATTTTTAGATAAAGATCTAGACTTATTTACATTATCAGATACTAAAAAACTGGCAAATATTATAAAATATCACTCAGATTTATATTATAATAGGGAAGATCCCATTATATCAGATGAACAGTATGATTTTTTGTTTAAGAAATTGGAATTTTTGGAAGATAAATTCTTACTTAATACTGAAGATAAACAAAGTTTAAAAGTTGGTTCTTCTTTTTTAGAATCTAGTTTTGAAAAAGTAAAGCATTCTAAACCTATGATAAGTTTAGATAATACTTATAATGACTCTGATTTAATAGATTTTGACGAAAGAACAAAAAAGCAACTAAAAAATATATTTGATAATGATTCTAATAGCTATTGTTCCTATAATTTAGAATATATATTGGAGTTTAAATTTGATGGATTAGGTGTTGAACTTATATATAAAGATTGAAATTTAACACAGGCTATTACTAGATGAGATTGAAATTATTGAGAAGATGTTACTCAAAACATAATGCAAATATCAAATATTCCTAAAAAAATAAATTATGAAGGTATTTTTGAAGTTAGGGGAGAGGTTGTTATGCCTATTTCTAGTTTTGAAGAAATAAATAGAAAAGCTAAAGAATCTTGAGAAAAGGTTTTTTCTAATCCTAGAAATGCAGCTAGTTGAAGTGTTAGAATGAAAGATAATAGAGTTACAAAACAAAGAAATTTAAAATTTTTTGCCTATGATGTATCAAATTTGTCTTTTTATAATAATTCAAATACTTATTTTGAAATTATAAAAAGCCTTGAAAGTTTAGGTTTTGAAATTTCTTCTTATTTTGAGAAGCTAAATTGAATTACCGAAGTTATAGATTCTATAAATTCTTTTTGAGATAGAAAAAATACTTTGGATTTTGAAATTGATGGTTTGGTATTAAAACTTAATAATCTCAATTTTTGGGAAAAGATATGAAGAACTGAACATCATCCTAAATATGCTATTTCTTATAAATTTCCAGCTCAAATATTCACTACAAAAATAATAAGTGTTGATCATCAAGTTTGAAGAACTGGTACTTTGACTCCTGTTGCTAACTTAGAACCTGTTTTAATGTGAGGAGCTATTATAAAAAGAGCTACCTTGCATAATTATGAAGAAGTTTTTAATTTGTGAGTTAAGATTTGAGATAATGTTTTTATAAAAAGAGCATGAGAGGTTATTCCAAAAATAATATCTGTTGTTTCAAGAGATTCTAAAACAAGAGAAACTTTTAGTGATATTAAAATTCCTAAAATCTGTCCTAGTTGTTGATCAAAAGTTCAAAAAGATGAGGATAAGGTTAGATACTATTGTCCTAATATTTATCATTGTGAGTCTATAAATTTAGAAAGACTTATTTTTGCAGTAGGGAAGTCTTGATTTGATATTGATGGTTTATGAAGAAAACAGGTTGAGTTATTTTTGAAGGAGGGATTGATAAAAAATTTATCTGATATTTTTAAATTAGAAAGTAAAAAGGATTTGATATTAAATTTTGAATGATTCAAGGAAAAATCTGTTGAGAATCTTATTAAAGGGGTAGAAAGATCTAGAAAGCTTGATATTTTTAAATTTATATCCGCTTTATGAATTTATTGAGTTTGAAAAAAGACTGCAAAGACTTTGTGAAAATTGTTTAGTAGTTCAGATGATTTATTAAATTTTAGTTATAGTGTGGAAGATTTAGAAAATTTGGAAGATATTTGACCTGAAACAGCTCTTAATGTAGTTGATTATTTTAGTAATGATTATAATGCTTGAATTTTAAAGGAACTGGTTTATCTACTTGATATTGGTTATTACAATGTTTCCTCTTTATCAGAAAATATGGGAAATAGTTTCTTTTATGGGAAAAAAGTTTGTATAACTGGTAGTTTTTTAGGAGAAGATTGAAATAAAGTTTCAAGAGATAGTTTAGTTGAAAAACTTGAAAATGTTTGATGAGAATTTGTTTCTTCTGTTTCTAAAAATACTGATTTTTTGCTTGCTGGTGATAAAGCCGGCTCTAAGTTGGAAAAAGCTAAAATTTTTGATGTTTCCGTTATTAATTTAAGTTACTTTTTGGGAAAAATATAAAAAATCCTTTGGATTTTTTATATTTTTTTTATAAAATCTATTTTTAATTTATGGACTTATAGCTCAGTTGGTAGAGCACTCGCCTCTTAAGCGATAGGTCCCGGGTTCGAGCCCCGGTGAGTCCACCATTTGTGACGATTAAAATTTTGAAAGGCTTTGAATAGTGGTTCTTCCTCTATGTAAAGCCTTTTTTCGTTGTTAAAATTTAGTTCGAGCACGACTTTTGCAATATATTCAAGTTTTTTTTCATTACTAGCAGTTTTCCACAAGCTGTTCAGGTTTATGAAGAGTTCGAGCATTCAATCTAATTCATCTAAAATAGAGTTATCTTTTCTATTTAAACCAATCAATTTGTTCTCATAATCTTCAATTTCGTTGATTATGTTATTTTTTTCTTCAAGAAATTCTTCAGTAGTTAACTCTCAATTTCTCCTCATTGTTATAAGTCATGTTTTATCTTTTTCTAATTTTGTAATTTTTCATTTAATAATCTTTCTCTCTTTTTTATTATTATCCAATTTATTTCAACACTCTTCAAATATTGCTTCTTTTATATTTTCTTTTTCATGTTCAGGAATACAGTATAGATCAATGTTTTTATCAAACTCTTTAATTATGTTATTTTGATTACACCATAGTTTATTTCAAGATTTTACTTTAGAGTGTAAGTGAAAATATACATATTGTTTATTTTTAATTAGAGAAGCTGTCATGGTAGTTCAAGTTTCATAATGTTTAACCATTCATTTTAAAGGAGTTATATCCCTATCAAAAACGACCGTAATTCATCTTCATTGGCTGTTTGCTTTGTCCCATAACTCTTTTGATACTATTGGGTTGTGATCTCATTTAAATAGCTCATCTTTATATGCTATAACTCAGTAATAAAAAGGGCTTTTTATTATTCTTTCAATTACAGTTTTAGAAACTCTATATCATTTTCTAGTTCTAAATCATTCAGCATGAATTTGGTCAGCTATCAATTCTAAAGAATGTCATTCACTCCTCATTTCAAAAATTCTCTTTATATAGATAGATTCGTCATCTTTTACTTCAATAGTATTATTATTTTTATCATTTTGATAACCTAGAGGAGCTCTCCAGCTTATCTTTCACTTTTCTACTTTCTTTTTCTTACCATCCTTAATTCTAGCACTTAAATCGATTGTATATTGATTCGCCATTGCCATATGAAGTGATAACACAAGTATCTGCCTTCAATCAAATACTCACTGAGGAGAGTGTATTTGCTTTATTTTTCATTGTTGAGCTAACCATTTTATATTTCACTCATCAAGAGGATTGCGAGCAATTCTATCAATGTTATACACGATTAAAACATCAGCTGTTCATTTCTCAAAATGTTCAACTAATTTTTGAAAACCTTCTCTTCATGTAATTTTTGATGCACTTTTTGATTCTAATATAGTTTCAGCAATGGTCATTTTATTGCTTTTACAGTATTCTAAAGCCCACTGTAGTTGAATATCAAGACTTTGCATTTGCATATCTTCTCTATCAGTTGACTTTCTACAATAGACTATTGCTCTCATAACATCATTAAGTAAGTTTATAAATTTGTTTTAACTTTTTTTCAATAACATTATTTGATACAAGGAAAGTTTGTGCAAGAGTTGGTATATTTTCATATTCTTCCCATAATTCTTTAACTTTATAGGTAGGGTATAAAATATCCATTGCAAACTGATCTGCTATTTTTTCTTTAGGATCAGTACTTGAGAATAGTTCTGTAGATGCTCAAAGTTCACCATCAATAAAATGACCAAGCTCATGAGCTATAGTAAATCTTTTCTCTTCAGGAGTTAAATTCTTATTTATTATGATAGAATTTCAGGCTATAAAACCATTGATTGTATTAAATTCAAAATAATCTATAGACAATCAAAAATCAGATATAATTTTTTCTATATCAATCGGCAAACAATTACCTCTGTATTTTTCTAGTACTTCATTCATTTATAAAATTGGGTACAAAAATAAATATGCTTCTTAGGGCATCAGAATAAATTATATCTATAGGATATTAATTTTTTATTAATTTCTCGATACAAAATTTTATTTTTTTAAATTTTTCAAAAATTTAGTATCTCATTGCTCTATTTTAAACTTAGCATAAGACATAATATCTTCTAAAACCTGCTCGTCTTTCGTTCAATATTCTCTCGAAAGAGCTAGTTTAAGATCTGAAAGTTTAAAATCATCTAATGAAAAACTATTATCTAAATTATCTCATGTTGAAACAGAGTACTCATATTTTTTAGCCTCTTTATAAAGGTTATTGAACTCTTTTTCAGACATTCAAATAGCTTCTGCCATTCTTTTATAGACTTCTAAATTAGAAGTATTTCTTCTACCATTTAATAAGTCAGTAATATATGCTTGAGATTTTCAGATAGTTTCAGCTAAAGCTGTAATTGTCTGACCTTTATTCTCTAAATATTTATAAATTTCTCTTCATAAATATTTACATATCACTTCAATATTAACTACTTTTTCCTTATACATTGTTATATGTAAAAAATTAAATTGTATACAATTTCGGTAATAGTGTATACAGAAATAGTAATAAGTCAAAGATTTTTAATGAAAAACTATAAAAAAACACGAGAAAAGCTCTATATTTTGTATAAAAAGTTTTGCATTATTACTAAATCTGTATATAGTGTACCTGCACTAAAGCAATGCTCTTTAAAATAATCCGATAAGTAGAAAACTAATATTTTTTTGATCTTCATTATATACTAATTAGGTAATAATAGTAATAAACGAGATTGATATGGAAGCAAGATATAAAAAATGGGTTGAATTTCGCTGAGTTTACTATCTCGATGAACCTTATAAAGAGAACGAGATTAAGGAACTTCTGCAAAAGGAAACTGTAAGAAAAAACTTAGTCAGTTTTATATGACTGCTACAAGAAATAGAAAATAATACTTAATTAACTAAAAATGAGATTAATTGATAAGAAAATATTAGATCCAACATTGGTGGAATTAATAGCCAAACATTTAGATAAACCTGCTTATGTCATAAGACATCATATAAAGAAGCAAAAAAATCCTATTTGGAAAACCAAAAAGGCTTTAACAGATGCTATTAACAAGGTTGAAAAAAGAACTAAAACCGAGAAGTATAGTATACTTGATTTATTCGCTAATAATGATGAATTATGAGAAGAAAACTAACTAAATGTAACTGTAATATTTATATATTTATTATAGTAATACTATTAATTTTATTAGTAGGGAGTATTGATTACAACACTCAGGTGATGGAACAATGTGCAAATATTTTATATTGTAACTGAGAAATTCCATGTGAGCCAAAATCCAAGTAGACTTAGAAAAATATGAGTCTATGAAAACTGAAATAGAACTTCTTAAGTTTACTATTAATAGCGATAGATTTATAAAATTTATTGAATTTGTAGATAGACTTGAAGATTCTAGAGCAAAAGTAAATACAAAATACTGTATTAATACTTTTATACAATACGATCTTGAAAGAATGAGAGAGATCGAAGCAAAACTTAATTCTTAACTTTAGATGAATGATTTATAATTTTAAAGCTAAGAAAAAGCTATTTGATAAGTTATCTGAAACTTATTATAAGCTTATAGATCAAACTCAAATGAATGATCTAGAATATAAGCAACTTCTTGAAATATGAGATAAAATCATAGCAATGGAAGATGTGTACAAAGAAAATATGTAATTGCTAATTTAGAGATATGAAAAATAAATGAAAAGAAAAAGCCTCTAAAAATAGAGACTCTTCCGTACGAACTCATTTACTCATACGAATAAATAAGCCTTTACATAATATTAATTTATTACATTAAGTCAATATTATGGAAATTAAGAAATTTAAGCCTACATCACATAAGATTAAGGCTTTGATATATTGAGCATCATGAAGTTGAAAAACAACTTTTTGATCAACAGCAAACAATGTAATCTATGCTTCAGCTGAAGCATGACTACTATCTGTATGAAATAAAGAAATAGATTATGCAGAAATAAGATCACTAAAAGATTTAAGAGATTTACTTTTATATTTAAAAAATCAAAAACATAATTATGAAACTGTAGTAATTGATTCGATAAGTGAAATAAATGATATTATAAAAGCTGAACTTGAAGCTACAAGATGAAGAGCATTACAACTACAGGATTGGGCTGTAATCGCAAAGCAAATTGAATGAATACTAAGAGAATTTAGATGACTAGATATGCATGTACTTTTTATAGCTCAAGAGCAAGAAATTACAGATGAGGGTAAAATCTCAAAAATTGTACCAAGCTTGAACTGAAAAAGTGCGACAAAAATTGCATACTTCATGGATATAGTCTGACATATGGAAGTACTCGCTACTTGAGAACATGTAATAGAAACTCTCTCAAATCCAAAACTCCTATCAAAAGATAGAACCTGACTTATATGAAACACTACTTGAGCAGACTTTCAGGTATGGGTAAGTAAACTAGCTGAAATAGAAATCTGAGAAGAAAAGAAAGTAGTAGAATATAACTGAGTCTGAGATGAACAGCAAAAAAACTTCCAAAAGATATACAATAAACTTAGGAAAGTAAAAACTCTAGCATCTCTAAAAACAGGATTTCTAGAATTTCAAAAAGAGATGAAAAATAACAAAGAATTTGTATCTGAAACACAAAAAGCTGATATTTTACAGCTAAAAGAAGATATGAAAAAATCATTAGAAACTAAATAATATATTTTAACCAAAAAACTATGGCAGAAATTAAAAGTCTAAGCTGGTCTAAAATATATTCATTTGAAAATTTTAGATCACAATTTATAAAAACATATTTTGAAGAAGAACCATTCTTTGAAACAAAAGAAATAGCATTCTGAAAGGTTCTTGGAACTATGATTGAAGAGAGAGAATTTGATGAAGATGTAATCATAAAAGCTCTCTCAAAAAATAGAAACTGAGAATATGAAGCTTTAGAAGAACATAAAGATAAACAATATAGAAATATAGTAAATCTTATATCTGACAATTCAGAATTTTGTGAAAAGCTGATGGATTGGCAATTTGATTTATATCCTACATACGAGCAAAGATTGCAACAATTTATAGATTGAATCTGCTGTCTAGGATTTATAGATAACTCTCCTGATATAGTAACAGATTGACTTCATGCATTTAGAGAATTTAAAACCTGAAAAACTGCTTGGACTCAAGAGAGAGCTGAAAGTCACTGACAATTATATTTTTATGCGATGCTTATAGAAGCTCAAAGCTGATATATTCCACAAAAAGCATACTTAGATTGGATAGTAACCGAAAATGATGAGAATGGTAATATTATGCCAACATGAGATATACATACATTTGAAGTAAAGATAGATCCAAAGAAAGTTGAAAGTATGAAAAAGAAAGTTCCAAAAATATTTGCTGAAATGCAGGAAGCTTATGAAACATGGATGAAATCAAAAGATTGAGAAGTAAATCTGAATGAAGATATTTATGAAGAATATGCATGACTAGAAAGTGCTAAAAAGAATATTGAAGCAAGACAAAAGGAACTTAAAAAAGAGATAGATCAGGATATGAGAAAACATAATGTGAAAACTTTTAAAAGAGAGTGACTTGGTAATTTTTACTACCTACAAAAAAAGAAATGGATCTATCCTGAAGATATAGTATCACAAGAAGAAACTATAACTTCAAATTATAAAAAAGAGATGGTATGAGTAAATGAGCTAAAACATAGCTTCGAGGAATCGCATGAACCTGAAATATCCTATAACCTGAGCTTTAGGCTTTGAAAATAGGAACACCACAGGAACTAATAGAATATCTACAAACTGCAAAACAAAGGCTTTATAAAATAAAAGCCTTTTCTCGTTCCCGTTCGATTCCTCAGAATTCTTATTTACACTTAATATTTGATTTTATAGAAGAGTTTTGAAATACATGACATGATAAAGAAGAACTTAAAGAGATATTTAAATCTAAATTTTTAAGAACTTATTCATATGAATTTAAAACTATATATATAAAACCAACAAAGAGTCTTACAAGTAAAGAAATGACAGATTTTATTGAGAAAATAAGAGTTTGGGCTAGAGATTTTTTGCAGTTAGATATTCCTGATCCTGAAGAAAAGAGGATGCTTGAATATTATAATAACAAGATCTAAACATGCTTAAAAATTGATATGCAATATGTGATAATGATTGGATCTTTAATAAGAAAATAAAAAGTGAACTTCCATTATTATTATATATATCCAGTTTAACAGCTGAAAAAGGTTTTTGTTTTGCTGGTAATTCGTATTTCTCAGATAAGCTAAAAATACATGAAAATACTATTAGTAGAAAGATCAAAAAATTAGAAAAACTATGATATATTCATATTCATTACGAATATAGATGAAGTGAGATAACAAAGAGAGAAATACGATTAACAAAAACGATAACCGACCATATACAAAAATGCAATCCGACCGTTAGCAAAAATGTGAGAGATAATAATACAAGTATTAATAATAACTCTAAAGAGTTACAGTGACCTGTAAAAAATGATGTAAAAATTGAATATTGAAATACAGAAATAAATGCAGTTTTAGATTTATTATATAGAGCTGTTTGAATTGATGAATTTAAAGAATCAAAATGATGGCAAAGAATATATTGAAAACACATGGTAGAATTTATAAAGAAAAACTGAAAAGAAGAGTTTATAAAAAGATTAAAATGAATTCTTGAAGATTCATTCAAGCAAAAGAACTGTAATAGTATTAAGTTTTTATATAACGAGATTAAGAGTTTTATACATTCTCCTGTAGTAGAAGTGAAATGAGACGGGCAAATGATTAGAAAAGCATTTGATTCACTAGATGCTAAAGTTCAGAAGAAAGTAAGAGAAACTATTAAAACTTGGAAATATACAAATCCTCACAAAGAACTAACTGAGTGAATTTTAAATAATATGATAAACCATGTACTATGACAAAATTAGAAAAAGAGTTTATAGAACTTAAACTTGAAGAGATTATTCCATATGAGAATAATAATAAAATACATACTGAAAAAGATGTATGAGAAATTGCAAAATCTATACAAAAAGATTGATATATTTCTCCAATTGTAATTGATGAGAAAAATATAATTCTTGCATGACATTGAAGAACTCTAGCACTCAAAGAACTATGAATAGAAAAGGTTGAAGTTGTTAGAGTTTTTTGATTAACCGAAGATCAGAAAAAAGATTATCGTATAAGAGATAATACTACGAACTTACTAGCTGACTTTAATCTTGATAATTTAAGAATTGAGTTAGAAAGTTTATGAGATTTTTCTGTTGATATAGTTGAACATCTAGACTTTGATTTAAACTTTAATTTATTTGAATCAGAATCCTATGATGAAAATGTAGAAGATGAAGTTCCACAAGTAGATAATAAGAAAATCATTGTAAAACATTGAGATATATTCCAATTATGAGAACATAGATTGATGTTTTGAGATTCCACAAAAAGTGATGAGGTTGAAGCACTCATGAATTGAGTCAAAGCTAATATGATATTTACAGATCCACCTTACAATGTGAATTATAAATGACAAGGTAAGATAACAGGAACTGATAGGAAAATAGAGAATGACAATATGAGTGATGAAAACTTTTTACACTTCCTAGATGATGTATTTGATGTTTATAGAAAATACACCGATAAAGAAGCATGAGTCTATGTCTTTCATTCTACCTCTACAGCTTCTATTTTTGAGAAAGCACTAGAGCATAATGGTTTTGATATTAAGAATCAATTAATATGGAATAAACCAAGTTCAGCACTTTGATGGTGAGATTATAGATGGAAACATGAGCCTTTTTTTTATTGCTGAATTTCTGGTAGTAAAACAAATTTTTACTGAGATAGGACTCATTCTACAGTTATTGAAACTTTACACTGAAAAACTGAAAAGCAACTTTTAAATATCTTAAAAAGAGCTAAAGATGCTGAAGCTGAATGAAGAACTACTCTATGGAGTATGAAGAGAGCAAATGTAAATGAATATGTGCATCCTACACAAAAACCAGTGGAGCTAATAGAATATGCTTTGAATAACTCTAGTAAAATTTGAGATAATATCCTAGATTTATTTTGATGAAGTGGATCAACTCTTATAGCAAGTGAGAAAAAACAAAGAACTTGTTATATGATGGAGTTAGATCCTGTTTTCGTTCAAACTATTATCAAGAGATACTATGAAGTTACAAAGTGAAAAAAAGAAATTACATGCTTAAATAGAAATTTAGATATTAACAAAATTTTAGATGACTAGGAAAAAATTCCACAAAAAAGTCTGAAATTTGAGTATAAAAGAAAAAGAAAATACTGTAAAACAAATATCAAAAGATCTACCAAAAGAAGAAGAAAAAGAAAAGCAAATATGAGCCTGAAGACCTAAGATTATGACAGATCTGACACTCCAAAAATTAAAGCTGTGTTTTGCAGTAGGTATGACAGACGAGCAAGCCTGTTACTTTAGCCAAATTTCGACTAGTAAGTTATACCAATATCAGCAAGAAAATCCTGAATTTTTGGAGGAAAAAGGGATACTTAAAGATAGTATATCCCTGCAAGCTAGATTGAATATATGAGCGAACATAAAAGCCTGAGATTCAGCTGATTCAAAATGGTGGTTAATGATGAGGGATAAAGACTTCATGAATAAACTCCAATTCCATAATTGAGATAAACCAATACTCGATAAAGAGGATCAGCAAAAATATCAGCAAATATTAAAAAATAATAAATTATTATAGATGGAGAGAGATGGAGAACTACTAGAATATCTTTTTACAAATATTGATAAAACATTTTTGAGAAAAGAATATTTTAAATGAGATTTTCTATCTTTTTGTCTGTATTATTTCCCAAATGAGTTTAGTCATGCACTTGCTCAGTTTCATAAAGACTACTGTGATGACTTACAAAATATGATAAATATATTTTTTGTTTGATTTAGAGAATGTGCTAAAACAATGTTTTTAACTTACTATTATGTTTATTGTATCGTATATAAGAAAAGAAGATATATAATGCATTATAACTCAGAGATAGAGCAAGCAAAAGCTATGCTACTTGATATAATAGTTATTCTTCAAACAAATGAATTATTAATACATGACTTTTGACACTTATACATTCCTCCTGAATGAAGAAAACAAAATGAACCAACAAAGAAAACAATCTGAGAATTTATGATAGATTGAAATATAAAGGTTCAAGCAATGAGTATTTGAAAAAGTCCTAGATGAAAGAAGTTTTTATGAAGAGATGGAAGAACTCATAGACCTGACTTAGTATGATTTGATGATATAGATACAAATAAAAACACTAAGAACTCCGAGCTGATTGAAGCTGATATGAGATTCCTGACTTGAGAAGTATTTGGATGATTAAATTCGTTTGCACAAAAAATATTCCTATGAAATGTTATTAATGAAGATGGTAGGATTCCAAGATTAAAGAAATTTTTTGAATCTAACAAGGATTTTAAAATTTATTGGATACCTATCAGGATCAAATGAAATATTAGTTGGAGTAGATTCGTTTCTACTGATAAAGAAGCTAGAGAAAAAAATAAAAACATCAGAGATGATGCTTATAAGTTTATTTCTCTGCAGACAAAAAGAAGAGATTGATTAATAGCTTATAATCAAAACTTTAATTTAATCCCTTACAAGAATGGTCAAAGCATAATTAAAAGATCAGATATAAAGTATTTTTATAAGCTACCTAAGAGTTATAAAATAGTATTTTGAATAGATCCTGCTTTTTCAGAAAAAACTTGAACAGATGCAATGTGATTAACAATAACAGCTCAAGAAAAATACACTTGAGAAATTCACAAGTATATACTTGAATCAATAGCATTTGAGTGAACTGATAAAGATGAGGATAAATTCTGTAATAGTGTGGTAGAACTGTATAACAAATACAAATGCTCTTTGATTTATATAGAGCAAAATAACTGATGACTTATTCTTGCTAGGATGTTAAAAAAGAGATGATTAGCAGTAATAGTTATTAATTCAGAAAAAGATAAAGTCACAAGACTTAGAGAATTCCAATGAGAATTTGAAAGATGACTTATAAAATTTAGTTCAGATAGTAAAAAGGTTTGAAGTTTAGAAAATCAACTGCTTGCTTTCCCATGATGAGAACATGATGATATGGTAGATAGTATGGTTTTTAGTTTTACACCATTTGCTTGATGAGAGATTAGAGCTTTTTAATTTGTGTAATATGAGTTTAATACAACAAAGAATTAAAGAGTTTCTTGAAAAAAATAATATGAAAAAGCTAAGACAAGAAACTTGAATATGATGTAAGGCTATTTACTCAATTAAGAACTGACATAGAAACAAAAAATATACAGCTCAAACTCTCGATACCTTGTATGAATTCTTCGAGTTGAAAAAAGATAAATTTTATAGTGAAAATATGAAAAAATGGTTAAAGAGTGATGAAAGTGTACTATGAAATTTACTTAAAACTAGAAGAGAGAAACTTAAACTATCAAAAAAAGAAGTAGCAAAGATGATTAAGTGAACTGAAAGAGAGATTACAAGGATAGAAGCTTGAGATGTAGCACCAAAGTTTAATTCATATTATCTAAGAGAGCTTTTAAAATTATATGGTTTCTCAGAACCTGAATGAAACCAAATTAGATGGTATGTTGCAAGCCTGCATGATATAATTGAGTTAAATAGAAACCTTCATAAAAGACCTTGAGGGGAAAGATAAAGATTAGATACTAAATCTAGTCTTTATTTTTTTGCTAAAAATTATGTCAGATAAAATAAAATTATTTAAAACGTGAGTATCAAAACAGATAGATGATAGATCTGATGAACTATTCAGCTCTAATGATTGAGTAATAGAACCTGAAGTATGATTTGATGAATTATTATATGCTTATGATAATAGTTCTATTATATCTTGAATTATTAAGAAAATTTCATCAAAAGTAGATAGCTGATTTATAAGAACAGATAATGAGGAGCTAGATAACCTGCTAGATAACTTGGATATTGATATTATAGCTCAAAACCTACTTACTTTTTGAAATTCTTTCTCAGAAAGACTAAAAAATGGGAATAAAGAGAGTTTACTAGAATTTGATACAATTCTGACTCCTACAATCAGAAAGTCTTCTAAAAACAACAAAAAAGTAGCATATTATCAAAGGTCTAAGAAGTGAATTAAAAAAGTTCCTTTTTCCAATGATGAAGTGTTATTTTTCAAAAGATGATCACTTGGAGATAAACATTATTGAGATAGTTTATTCCATTCTTGTATTGATGAAGTAGTACTTTTAGCTTTTATAACTAAATACTATAAGAACTTTTTTAAGTGATGAAATATAGAACCAAATATTCTATATGATGAACTTTGAAATCTAACAACTGAGCAAGTAGAAAAGATTGAAGAGATGATAAAAGATAAAATATCAGGAATAGATAATTCTCATAATACTTTATTTCTAACTTGAAAAATAGGAAAAATAGATCTATCAACAAGAATAGATCCTGATAAATTTATAGCACTTAAAAGAGAATTAAAAGAAGATATAGCTATATCAACTAATATTCCTTTTGATTTGTTATCCTCGAAAAACTCAAATAAAGCTACGAGTAATGTAGCTCTAGAGAGTTTATATGCTGATATAATTATTCCCTTGCAGTGAAAAATACTAAGACAACTAAAAGCTCAACTTTTATCTTGGAAAAAAGCAAAGGAAGATGATATAGTTTTAAAAGAAATATCTATTGAGGAAATAAACGAGATTGATTTTAATAAAGTAGATTTGAAAAATTGAGTAGATGAAATGAAAATAGCAGTTTGATACAAGAAAGCAGGTATTACTACTGCTAATGAGCAAAGAGAATCACTTTGACTTGATCCATTACCTTGATGAGATGAACTTTTAACATCATGATGAAGTGAATTTGACAATAAAGAAGATATGGAATTAGATGAAGTAGAAAAAAGTCTAGAAAAAAGTTACTCAAAATGGTGAAAATTTTTAAATAAAATCTGAATATGAAAAAACAAATAAAATTAGTAAAAAAAATAATAGATGATTTTGAAAAAGTAAAATCAAAAGAGTTTATGAATTACTTCTATGATTTTATAGACTATTTCAATAAATACTTTCAAAATGAAGCTAAAAAATACATTGATGAACTAAAAGATAACAAGGATATTAAAAAAGCTAATGATCCAAAAATTAATAAAGAATTAATAGAAAAACTTTCAGCTATAGTTTTACTCTGACAATTAGAGCAAGAGCAAAAAAGTAAGTTAGAATTAGAAAATATATGACTTAGTTTAGATATCTGAATCAGTAATGAATATCAATTAGAGTATGCAGAAAAAAGAGCCTGAGAAATGATATCTGAAATAGATGAAACAACTAGAGAAGAGATTTGAAAAATTATAGAGTATTGAATATCTAAATGAGATACTCTGGGGGAAATTGCTAAAAAGATTGATGATAAGTTTTTAAAGTATTCAACATATAGATCAAGCTTAATAGCAGTAATGGAAGTATGAAATGCATACGAATACTGATCAAGAAAACAGCATGATGAATATACTAAAAATTTTGGAGTAACTTGATATAAAAGAAGTATTACTCAATGAGATAGTAATGCTAGAGAAAGTCATATAGAAAATGAAAATGCTTGATGGATAGCTAAAAATAAACTATTTCCATGAACTAATACAGATCATGCACCTCATTGATTTAACTGTAGATGTTATACTGATTATAGTATTGTTAATCCTGATAGTTGAGTGATAGACTAAAAGACCTTAAAGAGAATCAAAACACTACTAAACTAAAAGTAGTGTTTTTTTATTTTCTAAAAATCTGCAATGATAAGACTACTAAAAACAGATGATATCCATAAAACTGTGAGTTTTTGTATTTTAACACCTGATATTGAAGATAGAAACTGAGATGTAATAACTTCTGAAGAGATTATAAAAACAGCTCATGATTTTGGTGCTAATATGCAAAACAAATTTTTAAATGTGGATCATGAAGAAAATACTGAAATAGAAAAAACAAAATATCAATTTGTAGAAAATTTTATAGCTCCAAATGACATAATAGTTTGAGAAACTATTGTGAAAAAATGAAGTTGGTATGTATGAGTTAAGTTCTTAGATAATGAATTATACAAAAGTGTAAAAGCCTGAGATTTTGTTTGAGTATCAATGGAGTGATATTTTATAGTTTAATAAAAATAAGATGCCTAGAGATATAAAAAATGTGTTTGTAGATGGAATTAGTTTAGTAACAAAAGATAATACACCTGCAGTAGAGCAAGCTGAGAATAAATTCGCATTATTTAAAACAGTAAAGAAAAATAAAAACAAAGAAAGACTTAATAAGATTCTATCCAATTTGAAATGACCTTGAGGGGAATAATAAAGAAACTAGTCTGTAATTGTTTATATTTTAAATTTATTTATATGAAAGAACTACTAGAAAAATTTTTTGGAGTTTTTTCTGATGGTATATCTCTATTAAAAGAAGATAAATCAGAGGAAGCAATTAAGAAATTTGAAGAGGCTTCTGAAATGAAAGCTAAACTTTCTAAAGAGGTAGAAGATGAAACTGAAACTACTTCCGAAAAAGATATTAAAAAGTTTTTTGAGTCAGATGATTGAAAAGAAGCTATCAAAAAATATGTGGATATGTATTTATCTTCTGATGATGTAACAAATTTTATGTGACAACTTAAAGAATTAACAGGAGATATAGAAAAAATTAAAAAAGAAAAAGAAGAAGATGATAAAACAGTATCTGATGCTCTTGATTCTACAATTGATAGAGTTGAAAGTATAGAAAAAGTTTTAAAAGATCAAAGGATCTCAAAAATAGATTAATTTATATTATAATTTAGTAAAAAATGCCTATACAACTAAAGAAAAGAACTCAAAAAACAGAGGATCTAAAAAAGGCTTTCACTTTAGATTCAAACTGAGTTCCTGTAAATTTTCATTGGAAAAATGATGAAGCTAAACAATTTATTGATTATGTAAAAGATGAATCAGATTGATTACTGAAAAAATTCAGAGTGATCACAATGACATGACCAACAAAAGAGATTGCAAAATTAATTGCTCCTTGAAAATTTTTAATGCCTTGAGGTGCTGGTAAAAGAACTCATGGTCAAACAGGTAAAGCATGATATAAAGTTCAAACTGATTCAATTTTCTTAAGCTCAAAGAAAGTAGAGTGATTCTTTTACTTATCAGATGATGAAATTGATGATAACATCGAGTGAAAAAGCTTTGAAGAACATATGAAAAGAATTATTGCTAAAAAGATTGCTAATGAATTAGTAGAAACTGCAATATATGGTAGAAAAGTAGATACTCCATCAGCTGATAATTGAATATTAAATATGTTTGATGGTATTAAATACCAAATTGAAAAAGATGGTAATGTACTAGATGGATCAGATACGAATGTGTTTACAGGTAGAGATATTACAAGAAAAAAATATGTTCAAGCTAAAAAGGCTTTAGCAAATAAATATAAAAAAGAAATAGAATTCTTCCATGATCCTGATACTCAAATAGATTTAGATGAATTATATAATGATCCAAATGGTAATAGATGAGATGGAGAAACTAATAAGAATAGAATTGCAGGAACTAAAATCAATGAAGTATCATTGATGATAAATGAAAATCCTGTAAAAACATGAGTTTCAGCTAATATCACGAATCCACAAAATGCATGAACTTTAGGTATATTTATAGATACTGATTTAACATGAAGTATAAGTGCTGGAGATAGTATAACTGTAGATTATGGTAATGCTACACAAATGACTTATATAGTAGCTTCTATAGATGCAAATTCTATTACAACAACTACACCATTAATCTATGATATAGAAGCTGGAATGAAAGTTGATAAAGTAATCTTAGATGGTGCTGATATTATAGGAACGAATCCTAAAAATGTAATTATCTGAATCCAAACTGACTTAAAACTTGAACCTGAAAGAGTTGCACCTGATGGATATAATTTCTGGTATAAAATGAAACTAGATATTTTAATAGAAAATCCTGAAGCTACAGTGCTTGTTAAAAATAATAAAACAACTTAATTTTTAATATAAATTTAATATGGTTAGAGTTATAAATAATAAAAATAGGATCTATAACTGAGCTAAGAAATGACAAATCTTAGATATAGATAAATCAAAACTAGATGATTACTTACAAGCTTGATTTTCAGTAGTAAAAGAAAAGATTGAAAAGAAAAATATAGTAAAAAATGATAATCAGAGAACTTGAAAAGAATGTAGAGAAATTCTAGATCATGCTTGAGTAGAGTATGATAAAAAATTGAAAGTTGCTGAACTGAATAAGTTAGTAGATGAACTTGAATCAGGAAAAATAACTGATAATACAGATTCAGATACTACAAATTACTGAGAACTATTAGTTAATGAGTGAATATTAGATGAATCAGAACTAGAATGAAAAACAGATGAGGAACTTAAAAATTTAGCTACAGATAATTGATTAATATAACAAACAATGAATTATACTACTTTAAGTAGCTTAAAAGATAAGCTTTGAATTACTGATAATAGTAGTGATTCAAAGCTTCTTTTAATTATAGAGCAAGCTACAAATATGATAGACTCCAAAATATGATATAACTTATGAAAACAAGATATAATTGCAAGAGTAGATGGAACTTGAAGTAATAAGATATACTTAGATCACAAAGCTAATAATATTGAATATATAAAGCTTAAAAATGAGTCTTATAACTACACTGTAGATTATATAGATAATTATATACTATATTTAGAAGAAAAGACTAGAAAATGAAAGAAAAATATAGAAATTAAGTATAATATTTGATTTGATACAGTTCCTTCTGACATAGAGAAAATGAGTTTAGATTTATGCATTAATTTATCAATCGATTTATGAATAAGTGGAGATAATAGCGAGAGTTTAGAGAATAAAAATATAAAAACTCAGAAGCTCGGAAGCCTTTCTGTAACTTACTTTTGAGAGTCTGAGAGAGAATCTAACATTAAAGATAGATTTAATATAGCTATTAAACAAAACTTCGATATGATAATTTCAAAGTATAAATCTTTTAAATGAATAATTTAAAAAATTTATGGCTTTTATAGATAATTTTGGCTTTGCCTTTCAAGATATTACTCTGGAAAGTATTACTAAAGGTCTGAATAAGTATTGAGAGAAAGTGAAAGACTCTTCGACTCAGATTTTATTTAAGTGAATAATTTTAGAGAGATGAAAATCCATAAATGATGATAGTCTTGATAGTGCATGACAATTAGGTTTTACATCTAAGGAATACGAATTATATTGTAAAACTGATACTCTGCCTAAAAAATGAGATAAAGTCTTGCAAGAAACAAATACTTTTGAAGTTATATTTGTAGAAAGGGTCTATATGAATAAGAAACACGACCATAATAAAAGTATTTTAAGATTTATAAACTAATACTATGGCTGAATTTAGTTTGAATACTCAGGTGTTAAAAAGAAGTATAGATGAATCAGTCTTGATTACATCAAATATTCTTGTTTCCAAAGTAAGAGAAATAACTCCGAGAGATAAAGATAGATTACCGAAAAATAATATTGATAGAAAAGATTGAAAAGCTCCTGAGAGAAGTAGTCATTATAAACCAGTACAAATAGATGGTCATTGGTATGAGTGAGTTACATGAAACTTGAAAAGAAGTATTTGAATGGAGAAAATTTGAGAATGAAGATATGTTGTTGGAGTAAACCAGTGAATAACTGAGGAATATTGAAGAGCCTTAGAGTTCTGAACTGATGATATAGAAGAAAGAAGTTATTTAAGACAATGACTTAATGATAATGAAAAAGAGCTTACTCAAATATTAAAAGGTAACTTTAGTAAATTATTAAAAAAATACTCATGATAGAACATAGTGAATTATGATTTATAGATATAAGAAAATACATATATGATAGACTCACAAATTATGTAAATTTAATACAAAAAATTTGATGACCTGAAAATGTTATATGTAGAGATCTTGAAAGTATAAAAGGAACTGATAGACCTTTTATAAGCTATAGTCATGTATGATGAAGTACAAATAATCTATGAATAAGAAAAGATTCCTTTCAAATAGATGTTTGGGCAACAAATATGGAAGAGTTTGAAGAAATAAAGGATCTAGTAGTTTGATTATTTAATAGATCAAAAGATGATGGAGTAAAGTCACAACTTGTAAATGTATGACCTGATATGTCTAATCCTGAAAAGAATTTATTTCGTAAACCTCTTACTTTTAAATTTGTATTTAAAGATCAGAAATTCTAAACTGAAATGACCTTGAGGGGAAAAATAATACTTGTAGTTTATACAGGTATTATTTTTTTAACCAATATAAAATATGCAAACACCAGTGCAAAGATCTGATTCTATCAGAATGTGAAATGGTATTCTGAAATTAGATGGAGTAAATGTATGAGCATTGAAATGAGCATGACTAGAAGTGTCATTCTTGATAGCTCAATTAAAATTTGCTAACTCTAAACTACCACCAAGAAAAAAGATAGATCAGGTTAAATTTAATGCTGAACTTGCTGAATTATTTTTAGATAACATTGCAAAAGTAGATGGAATCGGAGATTTAGTAAATACAGCAGGAATACCTACAACAGTAACAGATGAAGTTTACTGAGCAGTTGGTATAGCTTATACTCCTTTTAAGCTTAATAATAAGAATGGAGATGATAGTATTATCACTATTACAAATGTAAAAGCTGATGGAACTACAGTTACGTCTACATCATATTCAACTTATGTTTGAGATGGAGAAAATTGAGAACTAGGAGAAACATATATTTTATTTAAATCAGCACAAGCTGGAGAAATTACAGTAACATATACTTACACTCCTAATGTTTCAAAAGCTGTGATTTATAAAGATGTACTTAAGGCTCTTAATCTATATGAAGTTACATTTGAAAATACTGATGAAAATGGTAAAAAATTCGGTATCAAAATCTATAAAGGTTATGCAACAAGCAATCTTGCTTTTGATTTCCCTGAAGATGATGATCTTGAGTCAGTAGCAAGTATTCCAGTAGAATTTATAGGATATCCTGATGGTAACAATAATATCTTTGAAATTTTTGATGAACAAGCAGTTAGCTAATGGAAACTCTTGATCTAAATAAATATAAGAAACAAGAAACTGATGTATTTTCTCTTTGAGGAATAGAATATAAATATAGCTTCTGTGAAGCTGATAAAACTTATTTTAAAAATTCTCTAGAAGTAATAGATTTAAAAAAAGATTTAATTTGAACATGGATAAAAATATTTAAAAGGCTACTTCAGAGAGAAAATGACATCGTAGTAGTTTTAAAAGAAGATATTATATGATTACTTAGTTATTTTACTTATAAATTCTCCTAAAATAAAAGACCTTGAGAGGAACACTAAAAGATTTAGTCTAAATTATAGATTAAATCTTTTTTATTGCCTATGAGAAGAAAAATAAAAGTGAAATACTGAAATAAAGACTATAGGGTCTGAGAACTGACTGTATGAGGATATTTCCTAGCTTTATCAGATATAGAACAGTTTATAGAAGAGATATTCCTAGAATTTAATCCTACTATTCCTGTACTTGATGAAAAGCAATTGAAACAGCTTATACAAAAATTATTTGAGATTGAATCTGAGGACTTGGATAACTTACTAAATACCAAAAAGAAACAAGAAAAACCTCTTAAAGATTTCCATATAAAGATCTGATTTTTTATGAAATTTTTTGGTAATTCTTACTGACAAACAATGGCTACACCTTTAAAAGTATTCAATGATTTACTAGAGGATATCAAAGTTATAGCTTGAGAAGAAAAATATGACAAAGATAGAAAAAATCCAAAGAAAAAACTAACTGCTTTAAAAAATAATATAAAGAAAAATGTCTAACCTATGAGAACTAAGAGTTTGATTATCAGTAGATGAAAATAGTATAAAGAATTCTACCTTAAAAATAAAAAATGAATTTCAAAAAGCATGAGATACTATTGAAAAAGAGTTAGGGAGCTCATGAAAAAAATGATTAAAAGAAATAAAATCTGAATCAGAAAAAACTACGAAAACTATATGATGATTAAACTCTAAACTAAAGAATTTAAACAATGAACTTGATGATACTAAGATATGAAGTAAGAGATTTAAAGAATTACAAAAAGAAGTAAAGAAAACAGAAAAAGAACTTGGCAAAGTAACAAATAAAACATCAAAACTATGATGATTTTTTAAAGGTATTTGATGAGCTATAGCATGAGCATTTAGTGTTTATGCTATTTGAAATTTTATAAAGTGAATATCAAAACTAGGAGCTGAAGTAGAGCAAGCAAAAATAAGTTTTGAAACTTTGCTTTGAAGTGAGCAAAAAGCACTTCAGATGCTACAAGATATAGATGAGTTAGCATCTCAAACTCCATTTAATAAACTAGGTTTAACAAAATCAATACAACAACTTATATGATTTTGATTTGAGTGAGAAAAAGCTCTTGCTACTGTAAAAGTTTTATGAGATTCAATAAGTGCAGTAGGTAGATGACAAGATGATTTAAACTGAGTTATTCTAGCATTATGACAAATAGAAGCTAAGTGAAAACTATCTACTGAAGAGGTACTACAAATGGCTGAGAGAGGTTTGCCAATTTTTAAAGTTTTGGAAGAGCAATTATGACTTACTAAGGCACAGCTTTGAGATTTATGAAATCAAGGAATTGATTCAGCTACAGCTGTAAATGCTATACTTACAGGATTAAATGAAAAATTTGCCTGAAGTATGGAAAAACAAGCTAAAACTCTAACAGGTATGTGGAGTAATTTGGTAGATAATGTAGAGATAGCAGGATCAAAGATGTGACTTAATATATCAGATACTTTAAAGTGAATTATAGGAACTATAAACAATTTTTTGCAAAATAATATGGCTTCTATTATTGATTTTTGAAGTGATATAGCAACAAATGTAATCAATATATGAAAAGCAATAGCAGGGATTTTTACAAGTGTATTTGAAATAATAACCGATGCATTCCAGATATTAACCTGAGAAAATAAAAAACAAGTTCAAGATAATTTCAAATTATTTAAGTTTTTAGCAATGGCAATATCAAATGGCTTTCAGGCTATTTATATTGTTATAAATACAGTTTTATGAAGTATTTTCTGAGCTATAAAAACACTTGGAACATGACTTGGTAATTTTTTCTGATCTGCCTTAAATATCGTTCAGCTAGCAGGTAAAAAATCAGTTAACTTTGTAATAGGAATTATAAATTCAGCAATAGATAAGATAAATATACTTTTAGAATTACTAGGTAGAAATACCATAGCTCAAATAAAGGAAGTAAATACTGAAATGGAAGAGTTAGTACTTAAAAATGGTAAATGATTAGAAAACACAAAAAAAGCTTGGACTGATTCATGGGATAAGATCAAAAATAATAATTCTAAGGCATTTGATAGAATGCTAGAAAATATTGATGCCTATGAAACAGATATAGCTGATACAGGTAAAAGTAGTACCTGAGTATTTGATAAAATAAATACTACCATTGATGGACTTTGATCTAGCTTTGAAAAAGTTTGAGGAAAAGCTAAAGATATGTGAAAAGCATGAGCTGGTGCAACACAAGAAATCAAAGATAATATGAAAGACTTAGAAGATAGCTATAAAGATTATAATGCTAAAATAAAAGAATCTGAGAAATTAAGTGAAAGCTTAGCAAAGAATACCAAAAAATATAATGATGAAATTGAAATATGACTCAGAAAAGTAAATAATGCTTTAGATAAAAATAAAAAGAAATATGAGGAAACCATTAAACTTATTAAACAAGAGAGAGAAGAAAGACTTGGAGAAAATAATAACTCAGCTCAGGAAAAAATAGCTGAAAGATTACTTGAAATAGAAAAAGAAAAGCAAGAACTTCAATTGCAAATCAAAGAGGATACTGAAAGTGCTGAAGAAAAAATAGCTTTACAAAAGGAGTTAAATGCTCTGATAAAAGAAGAACTTCAGGCTCAAGAAATAGTAGATCAGAAAGTATTAGATAGACTTAGAAAATATGATGAAGCTTCAGAAATATGAAAAATATTAATAGATCAGGAAAAAGAGAAACAAAGAATAATATCCGAGTCTAACCAAAAAGAAATAGATGCAGAAAATGAGTTGAATGCAGAAAAGGAAGCATTAGAAAGAAAACAACAATTTTATGAGTTTTTTGCTGAAAAGAAAAGAATAACTGAAAAAGAAATAGATACTATCATAAAAGATGAAAGATTTTTAAGGCTATCTGAGGAGGAGCAAGAAGTTATACTTAAACTAGCTAGAGAAAAAGAAGCTCTTACAAGACAAAAAGATGAAGCTATTGAACTGCAAATAGAAATTAATAAAGCGACTATTTTATTATCAAATAAGACTACATCTATATTGAATAAAAATGTAGCAAGTTTATCTACATCTTATAAAAGTCTTATATCTCAAGTAAATAGTGCTATTTCAGCTCAAAGAAGATTAAATGCACTTAGAAATAGTAGTTCTGCTTGATTTGCTGAGTGAGGTTATACATGAGATTGAGCAAAGCATGAAGTAGCATGAGTAGTGCATAAATGAGAATATGTATTAAATCAAGAAATGATACAAAAAATGCCAAATATAATTCCTGAACTTGAACTTATAAGACAAGGAAGATCGGTGCAAAATGATTACTCAAAAAAGGTAGATGTATGAAATATTAATGTAGCAAATAGCATAGATTTAGAACTATTCTTTGATAAGCTAAAATTTAGAATGTAATATTTAAATATGGATTTTAAAATCGCAAAATTAAACTGAGAAGATATTTTAAAAGATAATGAATCATGAATTATTTATACTTTTAAGGATTGGAGAAAATTAACAGTAAGTGATGATTCAGAAAATATAGATTGAATACATGGGAGGAATGTAAGTCCTACTTATGCAAGGATAAGAATAATAACTCTAGAGTGAATCAGTGATAGAATTTGAAATCCTTTAGAAGATCAAAACTCTATCGAGTATTTACAAAAAATATTTGCACTGCAATGAAGTCTAGTGAGTCTAGAAGAAAAAGAATTATATATCAAAGATATGTATGATAATGAGTGGACTTTGAAAGTAAAAATAAAAGAACCTCTTGAAATTGTAGAGTGAGATGAATCTTTTGTTTGAAGTTATTGGAAGTGGAGAGTAGTTCTAGAAAGTACCAAAGAGCCAGTATATAAGAGCTTAAATGAAATATTAAATACCTCACTTGAGTGAAATTATTGAGGATTTAAACTCTCTTATAAATTATCAAATCCATTTAGTGATATAGATAACATTATAGAATGTACGACTACTTGAAATATAGATACTCCAGCTCGTATAGAAATAACAGCAAGTGGAGATATTAATAAACCATTAATGATAAGAGATCTAACAAAAAATACATATTTCTGACTAGACATAGATGCAGTAGCTTGAGATAAGATAGTTATAGATTCAGAAAATTATACAGTAACCAAAAATTGAGAAAATATTCTATCAAACAGGATTGCTTGAAGTATGTGGATTAGAATTTTAGAAACTACAAAACTGCTTATAGAGGATAAAGATGGTAATATACCATTTAATGATTTCTTAATAAATATTTATTTCCGTAATTCACTTTTATAATGTTTATAATTTATGTAAATGATCATGAGTGAAATAAAAAAACTCAGATATTTGAGGTAAATAAACTAGAAGTAAGACAAAAATTAAATGATATTTCTAGTGCTAGCTTTGAAGTATCAAATACTCATAAATCTAACTCATATAATAATTTTAAAGAATTTAATGAAGTTTTAATATACAAGGTAGAAAATAATAGTGAAAAATTAATATTTGATGGAATTATAAGAGGAGTAGAAGCTGATTTGAGTAAAACAAAAGTAATTTTAAATGATAAGATATTTTTACTAAAAAATAAGATTTTATACACTGATAAATCATATACAAATACTCAGATTAAATCTATATTAATAGATGTACTAGATGTAATAAATTCTAGATATGATACTGGAATAACATTGAATTCAGATATACTAGATCAGGTAACTAAAACCTATAAAAAATGACAAACATTTTTTGATATTTTAAAAGATCTAGCCTTGAATTGATATGAGTTTGAAATAAGAAATAATATTTTATATTTTTTAAATTCCATATGAGAAGATAAAACAAGTTGAACCAATTTTATAGAGTTTTCTTATGATATAAACTTCCCATGAAGTAGAACTATAGATACAGCAAAGCTTGAATATGATAGTGAAAATATTAGTAATGCAGTAATATCAAAAGATACCTGAAACAGTGAAGATTTGCCAAGTATTAATGAGTTTTGAAGACAAGAAAAGTATTTTATTTCATGAGATAAAGATAGTCTGTTATCTGATAGAAAAGATTCCATAAGGGAACTTGAAATTACCCCTTTAAGTTATGATTTTTTTGTAGCAAACTTATGAGATACTGTAAAAGTTTTTATTGATGCTTGAAATGATATTATGCAGTTTGATTCTCATTTAAAAATAATAGAAAAAGAATTCAGATCATGAGAATTAAATAAAGTAAAAATAAAGCTGAGTAAATGAAATATAAAGACTTTAAATTTAATAGAAACAATCCAAGATTTAAAAAATAGAACCAAGAACCTTGAGATATAAAAGACCTTGAGGGGAAAAAAGATGACTGTAATATTTTTACAGTTATTTTTTTATATCTAGTTAATGCAAAGAGTAGCTTTATTAAACTGAGAAAATATAAACCAAGACTATGACCTAGCAAAAATTTTTAAATCACTTGCTAGTTCCTGAGTAGTTGAATGATTAGAAGTGCAATCTTGAAAAGTAACAGCAGGTTACTGATTTATTGATGTGACTAGAGATTCAGAAACTTTCCCTGTATTATTTCAAAATACAGCTGATGTAGTTATTGATACAACTTGAACTAAAAAAGTTTTTATAGAAATAAATCAAGCAAATGTAGATGATGGAATCAGTAATAATTCAAGTTGAACCTGAATTTGAGAAATAAAAACAGCTGGTAGTTATCCTACTAGTAATTTTATAAAACTAGCTTCAATAGATTCTTGAGTAATTACAGATGAAAGAGTATTTATAGATCTAAAAAATCCATCAGTAACAAAGATGTGAAATATTTTTAATTGAGTGAATCAATTAGTAAAAACAGATGAAAACTGAAAACTTCCAGCTCTTGATTGAAGTAATATTACTTGATTACAAGCTGAAGTTAATAGTGCAAGTTTAAATTATATGCTAGGTCAAAATACTACTGTTTGAAAAGCAATGAGTTTGGTTGATTATTCACAACTTGATCATGATGATAATATGTATTTTGGTAGTAATTCTAGACCTTATGTATGACAAAAAATATACTGACAATGAGCTATAGATACTATTAATTTAATGTTTAAAACAGTTTGAAGTCCTGATGATTGAATTTATATAGAAATACAAACTGATAATGCTTGAGTTCCTAGTTGAACTGTAGTTACAAATTGAACATCAAATACAATCAATTATACCGAACTTAATTGAACATTAACTGAGAAAGCTTTTACATTTTCTACTGCTTGTAATTTAGATAATGAAGTTTTATATCACATAGTAGTAAAAAGAACATGAACTTATTCAGATGTTAATAGATATGAAATATGAAGAACTATATCAAATTGAGATTTTATATGACAAGCATTACTTTATGATTGAATATCTTGGCAATGAGCAAGCTGAGATATGTATTTAAAAATACCATGATATAAACTTATTATTCCTTGATGAACTAATTTTATTTGAATACTTCAGGCTGATTGAAATGCATGAGAATTTAAGAAAGTTAATACCTGATATGATAAACACCAAACAGGATTAGTAACTTGAAACTACTATACCTATGATATTTCTACCTGAAACCTAACAACTTGAAATGATTTCAGAGCTATAAGTGAAACTGAAATCTCATTTGATTCCAGTGCTTTATGAATAGATCTTTTTTATTGAAATTGATGAGATTGAGATCTAGAAGTTTTATCATGAACATATAATTTAGCATTTGGGATATATAACTATTCAAGTATTACTGTGGCTTCTTGAGCTACCTTACAAGTAACAGGTAGTGATTGAGTTTTAGAGCTAAATTGTAGTAGGATTTGTAATATTGAATGAACTATAAATGTAGTATGACTCTGAAATAATTGAAATATTGTTTTATTCAATTGATCTACTTTAACACCATGAAATTGATGATCAGGTGGTGCTTGATGAAATTGAGGTAGTCATAGTATAAACTGATACTTAGCTTGAGCTTCTTGATGAGCATGAGATCCTTGAGGGTATGGTTGAGGATGAGGTTGAGGTGCTGCTGATTCACAAAGCTGAGGTTCAGGTGGTGCTGGTTGATTTCCATGAGGTTTATGATGATATGGTTCATGTAGTAATTCTTGATGAGATGCTTATTGAAATCCATGATGAAATGCTAATTGGAACTGAACATATACTCAAAATTCAGGTTGAACTTCAGCTTGATGAAGTGGTTGATGTAGTAATGGTGCAGGTTGAGGTTGATGAGCATGATGAGAATTAGGTAATAACTGATGAAATATCATAATCAAAGCCTGAGAAATAAAAGGAAGTTGAACTATTGATATTAGATGAGCAAGTGGTTGAAGTTGATGAAAATGATGAAATTCTGGTGCAGGTTGAGGTTGAGGATGATGAGGTTGATGAGGATGATGATGAGGTGGAGGTTGAGCTATTATCTGTGGATTAGATAGTGCGAACTATAACTTATTAAGTAGTTGAGGTGCTTGATGATCATGAGGTGCTTGATGAACTGTTTCAGGATCATATAGTCCACAGCCTTGAAGTGCTTGAACAAATTGAACAGCTTGAACCGCTGGTACTTTTAATGTAATAATCAGATAAAAATGGAATTGAATTTTGACACTCTAACAAAAGAGCAAAAGAGATTAATAGATATGTGATACAAAGCATATATAAATGAAGAAAGTAAGCTAGTTTTAGAAGAACCTGAAGTGTTAACAGATGAAATTAAACAGTATAAAATATGAATAATAAATAAACAGTTTCAAGATAGAATAAATCAATTTTCAGCCTGATATTCTCAAGCTGAGATTGATACTTGGAAAGCGAAAATAGAAGAGTCAGAAAAAGTAATAGCATGAGGTACTTCTGAACTTTTAGAATCTCTTGTTATAGAATGAGAAACAACTCTAGAGTTAGCTGAAAAGATAATGAGTAAAGCTTCAGAATATTCTCAGATCTATATACATGCTGAGAAAATAAAGAGAGAAGAAATAAAAAAGATTAAAAATTTATAGTTAATTTTCTAAACAATGATTGAAACAACTTATAAACATACCATGTCTTGAGAATGGGAAAGACCAGTGATAACTGATTGAAAATGAAATAAGGTATGGTATTCATCTTATTCAATGTTAACAAGTAGTAATATTGATTATAGATGATGAGAATGACAAGCTGAATTCAGACTTAGAAGAAATAAGATTAAGTCTTGAAGTGGTAAAAAAATAAATGTATTCCCAATAGAAGTAAAAGGGAGTGGTACTTTAGAAATTTTAGTTGGTAATTAATAAAAATATGTGAGTAGATATTTGAGGAGCAGATACAAGTCCTGTATTTCTTATGACTAAGGATGAATTACTTGAATTTATACAAGTAAATAAAGATATGATTTATTTTATAGCTAAGGGTGCTGTAGATGAACAAATACAATCTCTTTTAAATGAATGAACCACAAATTTAACTGAAGAACAGATAACTGTAGTAAATAATATTTTAACTGAGGTGCTTAATAGAATTTTAACGATTAACAATACTTAAATATGTGAAATCATAATGATTTAATTTTTGAAAAATTAGAAAAAATACTAATTCAAACTACAAAAACTAACTGAAGAGTAAATAGACTTGAAAAAGATGTAACAAATCACTCTGCTGATATTAAGTCTATAAATAAAAGAATTTATCTAGCTATGTGATGACTTAGTATTTTATCAATTTTTTGAGAGAAAATTTTAGAATCTTTTACAAAATAATATGAGAAGTATAGAGAAAATTTTAGAATATAGTCTTACTAAGCAAGAGCTAGGAGCTTTATTTTATTGAGAAATAGTTAATGGTTGTTGATGAAAATGAGGAATAAGTTTTGATAAAATTTTGAAAGATAATTTAGAAATTATTCCTTGATTTGATAAGAAAAAATCAGAAAAATTATATGAAGATATAAGAATGATTTGTGTAGAGCATGATATTGATTTTCGTTTTAGAAAAGGCTTTTATAAATCAAATTATAAGTTTGCTAGTAAGATATATAAGCTTCTACATTGGGCTAAATTTTCTCATCGTTTTTCTATCAAGTTTATTTGTTTTTTTCTTTTATGTAAATATTGAAAAGAATTTTATTTTATAAAAAAATAATATGGAAAAATATATTTATTCTGCAGAAGTTATAAAGGTTTATGATTGAGATACAGTAACTATAAATATTGATTTATGATTTAATCATATATGGAAAGATCAAACCATTAGATTATATGGAATAGATACTCCTGAACTAAGATGAGAAGAAAAAGAGCAATGAAGAATTGTAAGAGATTTTGTAAGAAAAATGATTCTATGAAAAAAGGTTATTTTAAAATCCTATAAAGATAAAAAAGGTAAATATTGAAGATGGCTATGAGAAATATTTATTGATTGAATTAATCTTAATGAAGAATTAATTAAAAGAGGTTATGCTAAAGAATTTATGAAATAAAATTAACATCAAATTAATATGAAAACATATAGATGACTAGATAAATTACATCCTAGATTCAGGAAAAAAGTAGAACTGTTTTTAAAAGAAGTTTGAGATAAAATATTTATTACTGAAAGTTATAGGTCACAAAAAAGACAAAATTATTTATATTCTCTTTGAAGAACTAGGAAGTGAAGAAAAGTAACTTGGACTTTAAAATCTAATCATACTCAGTGATTAGCAATTGATATAGCTTTTAAATGAAAAGAACTTTATCCAAAAGATATTTATAGTTGGAAAGAAATAGCTGAAGTTGCAAAGAAATATAGTATTGATTGGGGCTATGATCTTTGGAAAGCAGATAAGCCTCATTTTCAGGATAACGGTAAGGATTATAAGAAAAATATATTTTTAGAAGATTCAAAATTTTGAAAATTTATAAAAGAAAATTTAGAAAATAGTTTCAAATTTAATGACTATCTTGATAATAGACCTGCATTAATTGCTGATATAAAGGAATTAATTACACTTTATGATCAGAGGAGGTAAAACATAAAAATAATACAGTTGATTTTTTTAAAATTCTGAATATATTCTACTAAATTATATTCAGAATTTTTATTATGAAAAATAAAGATAAAGAAATATTAGTGAGTTTATGAAAAGAGTTACAAAAAACAAGAAAAGAACTTTGAATGAGTCAGCTTGATCTAGCTGAAGCTACATGAATTGATAGGAGTTATATTAGTATGGTAGAAAGATGAGAAACTAATATTACTTATTTAAAATTAATAAAAATTAAGAAAGTTTTAAATATTAATACAACTGAATTTTAATGAGATATATAGGTTCAAAAAGATTATTGCTAGATAAAATAAAAATGGTAATTGATGAAAATATTAAAGATAATGTTGATATTTTCTGTGATATTTTTTCTTGAACATGATCAGTAGCTGAATTTTTTAAAAAGGATTATACAATAATATCGAATGATTTATTGTTTTTTTCACATGTAATGCAGAGGGTAGCAATAATGGAAAATGTTATTCCTGAATTTAAAAAAATATCAGCTCATTTATGAACTAATCCTATTAAATATCTAAATGAAAAAAAAGTATCTTTAAACGATATTAAAGATACTCCTTTTATTTATGAAAATTATTCTCCGAATAAAAAGTCTGATAGAATGTATATTTCAAATGATAATGCTCTGAAAATAGATTTTATAAGACAATCTTTAAATGAATGGAAACAAAAAGAATTGATCGAAAATAATGAATTTTATTATTTACTTGGAACACTCATTCATGCTATACCTTTTTATTCTAATATAGCCTGAACATATTGAGCATATTTGAAACATTGGGATAATAGAGCTTTAAAACCTTTAGAATTAAATGATATAGAAATACTAAATAATTCTAAAGATAATATATCATATAATGAAGATGCTAATAACTTAATTAAACAGATTTCTTGAGATATTCTATATATTGATCCTCCATATAATACAAGGCAATATCTACCTAATTATCATTTACTTGAAACTATAGCTAAATATGATAATCCTGAAATTTATGGTAAAACATGAATGAGACCTTATAAAAATGTTAGATCGAAATATTGTATAAAAAAAGATGTTTTAAATGAATTTGATGATTTGATCAACAATGCTAACTTTAAACATATCATTCTAAGTTATAGTACAGAGTGAATAATGGGAGAAAGTGATATACAAAAGGTAATGGAAAAATACTCAAAAAAGTGAACATTTAAGTTATATAGAATCCCATATAGGAGATATAAACATGTAGCTTGAGATCTAAAACATAATCTTGAGGAATTATTATTTTATATAGAAAAACAATAAAGAAATGGACATTATAGATTATAAAAAGATTAAAGCACTATTAAGTAAAAAGAATTTGTCTGAATTTGAAGATGAGGTTATTGATGACCTTGAAAAAGAATTTGGAATTTTACTGAATAGGAAATTAAAAGAGTGTAAAAATAAGCTTAGGATTATAAAAAATGATGATAATAAAGAACATACGAGAGCTGTAGACTATTTAACAGAAGAACAAATTGCTGGACTTCCAACTTGGGTAAAAGAGGATATAAATAATGCATATTTAATAGGTAATTCAAAGCAAGTTATTCAAATTAGTGATAAAAGAAAGTATCACCTAAAGAATAAATTAAATGATTTATCATGATGAGAATGGACTTTTTTCTTGAATTCAGTCATAAATACTAGGTATACAACAGGTTTAGAGGATTGATATGCTCATCATATTAGAAAAATACACCCATCTCCAAAACCACCTCAATTAATGGAAGGGATTATCAAATTTTTTACTAAAGAGAATGATTTAGTATTAGATTACTTTATGTGAGTAGGTTGAACTTTACTCTGAGCTTCTCTATGTAATAGAAGAGCTATTTGAATAGACTTATCTGATGATTTTATAGATGCATACAAAAGAGCAAATGACTTTTTATGATTAAAGGAGCAGAAAACTATTCAGGGAGATTCTATAAAACTGTTAAAATCATGAAAAATAGCTAATCAAATTTGAGATGAAGAGTTATCATTAATTCTTATTGATCCTCCATATTGAGATATGATGAATAGAAAAAAAACATGAGAGGCTATAAAATTAAAAAAAGATACATCAGCGACTCCTTACACTTCTCTTAAAGAAGATTTATGAAATATGGAATCTGAAGACTTTAGAAGAGTGTTTAAAGAGAGTATTGAAAATTCAATGAAGTTATTGAAAAACAAGTGACATGTAGTAGTCTTTATAAAAGATATGCAACCAAAATGAAAAGATTTGAATCTTCTACATTGTAATATGATTTTGGATTTAAATGAAATTCCTGACCTAAATTACTTGTGAACTAAAATATGGGCTGATCAATGAGTTAATCTATATCCTTACTGATATCCATTCTCATATGTATCAAACCAAATTCATCAATATATTCTTATTTTTCAAAAGAATATCTAATAATAATATTAAAAAAACTAAAAATGGATAAGAAAAATCTATGGATATTAACTGAGGAAAGACCTAAAAGAGAAGTTATACATAATATATTGTATAAGTTTGTTACTGATAATGAAATTTCTTGTTTTATTGATACCATTAGAATTCTTCCTGTATTAAATAAGGAGGGTAATTTTGCTTTTACTTACAAAGTAATTTGATTTACATCAGAACAAATTTGAGAAATTTTTATTAAAACAGTAAGTTGAAAATCTAGTTTTGTTGATTTCTTATTATTCTATCAAGAAGATGAACCAAATGAGAATGATGAACCACTATATGCAATTGAAGAAACTAAGACTGATGATTCTGAAAGCAGGAATACTTGAGTATTTCAAAGAGCTTCTAAATTTGTATATATTGATTTTTTCTATCCAAATGTAAGAAAGATTATGTTATATTCTCTTCAAGTTGAAGAGAAAAAGAGTCAAACTGATACAAATATTTTTTGAACTAGATGTTTGTATACACTTTGAGTAGAAGTTTTATGAAAAGAAAATATTGATAATGACTTACAAAAATTTTCAAGCATTGATGAGGTTATTGAAATGAAAAATTCAATGAGAAGACCTCCAAAATGAAATGTACCTATACTAATAGATAAATATGATGATAGAATAGAAGTATCAGGTAGATTATGGAAGAGTGATAGTTTAGCTCATGATCCAAATATTTGAGCTTTAAGTTTGATAGCTTCTACATTAAGGAAACTTTGATGGACTAAAAAAATAGTAATAACAAAACATTGACTAGAACAGAAACATATTAAATGAAATAATAAATTTGTTCAAATAGCTAGTAAATTAAATTTAGAGTTTGATGGATTAGACTCATCAGTTCCTGTTGCAAAAACTCAATATTGGCATTTTGATAAAAAATGAGAAAAACTAGGAACTATTTTCATTCATATAGTTACTGAATACTTTACTAACAGTAATTCTTTATTTGAAAATCATGCTGGTTGTGAAAAATCATACTTTTTAACAAAAGAATGAAAACATATACCATTGCAAAAATATATAGATAGAGAGGAATATAAAAATTGAGATAAATCTAAAAAAGTAGCAATACCTGATTTAATATTAATTGATTTTGATAATAGTGAAATTCTAAATTTAGAATGAAAAAAATATGAATTTAGAGCTAATTGAATAAAAGAATTAGATGATTTTGATGCTATTGAAGATTTATACATTAAACCTAATTATCCAAAGTATGAAATATTAAGATCAGTTGTTTTATATTGAAGTACAGAGGAAACCATAGTTGAAATTGAGGTGAGTTTTTTATTAAATGAGAATGGGAAATTAATTCTTTGAGTAAATGCTCCAAAACTATTTAAAGAAGCATTAAAAAATTTATTAGAATATTGGAATAAATAGTTTACATTTTATAAATAGAAATACATATGGCTATATGAGAAATCAATATAAAATGAGTAGTTAATGATATAAAAAATACTTCTGTTTATTATCCTATTTACGAATGAATTGTAAATGGGATACATGCTTTTGAAAAATCTTGAAAGAAAGAAGGTAAAATATCTATAAAAGTCATAAGAAGTAAACAAACTAAATTATGATCATGATTAGAAGAGGAAAGTTTAGAGGATATAGAATCATTTATTATTACAGACAATGGGGTTTGATTTAATTCTGATAATCAAAAATCATTTAGAACTTTTAAAAGTGATTATAAACTTGAAAGTCATTGAGGTAAATGATTTGGTAGATTTTTCTATTTAAAGTTCTTTGAAAAGGTAGACTTTGAGAGTGTTTATCAAGATTGAGATATTAGAAAAAAGATCAGTTTTTCTTTTGATATAAATGCAAAAGATATGATGTCTAATCGTACTATAATTGATGTATCTAATGATGAAGAAACTTGAACTAAATTATATTTAACAAGATTAAAAAAACAATATATAACGAAGCTAAATTCTCAAAGTAAAAAAGTACCAACTCTATGAAGAAAACTACTAGAGCATTTATTAATGTACTTTGTAGATGATGATTTTAATTGTCCAGAAATAGTTATATTTGATGAATATGATAGTGAAAAATTAAATTCAATGATATGAAATAAAGAAGATATAAGTGTTATACATAACAATAAACTTCATATTCCTAAATGAAATATAGAAGCAGATAAAATAGAGTTTTGATTAAAAATTTTTAAAGTTAAATATTCTATAGAAAATAATACTATTAGTCTTTGTTGACATAATAGGGTAGTTGTAGAAGAAAACTTATGAAAATTTATACCTGATTTTAATCAGAAATTAAAAGAAACTAATGACAAAAAAGAAAATAATTATTCAATAAAGTGTTATGTGTATTGAGATTACTTAGATGATAATGTTGATACAGAAAGGGAGAGTTTTAATTTTTTAAAAGATGAAGAAGTTTTCGAAGATTTTATATGAGAAAAAGAAATTTTTAATGTAGTTACTGAGAAAATCAAAAAATTATATAAGGATTTTTTAGATGAACAGCAAGTTATTAAAGTGAATAAAGTAAAAAGTTTTATTAATAAAAAAGCTCCTTGGTATAGTGCACTATATAAAAATTTTGATCTTAATAGTATAGATTCAACAATTTCTGAAGATAATTTAGATGCAAAGTTTCATGAATTAAAATATAAAAAAGAAAAAGAAGCAAAAGTGAAAGTAAATACTTTTGTAAAAACTAGTGATTTTTCAAATGAATCTGAAGTTCGTGAACTTGTATCATCATTAGATGATTTAGTTAAAACAGACTTAGCACACTATGTGGCTACAAGGAAATTCACCTTAGATTTATTAGAGAAGTCTTTAGAATGGGATGAAGATACTAAAAAATACAAATCTGAAGATAGCTTACATACAATTATATTTCCTACTAAAAATGATTCCGAATCAGTAGATTATAATGATCATAATATGTGGGTTCTTGATGAAAAATTAGCTTTCGCAGATTATATATCATCAGATATTCCTTTAAATTGATGAAACACCGAAAGATGAGATGTAATAATTTTTGATAAAAAAATTGCTTTTAGATGAGAAAATAATAGTTCAAATCCGATTACAATTTTTGAATTTAAGAAACCATGAAGAGATGATTTTGTTAATCCTTCATCTAAGGAAGATCCTGTTCAACAAATAATTAGATATGTTAACAGTATTGTGGATTGAAAGTATAAAACACCTAAATGAAAAAATATCCAAGTAGCTGAAAATACGCCTTTTTATTGATATATAGTCTGTACATTAACTGAAAAAGTAAAGAGTTGGTTACAAAGAGAAAAGAACTTTAAAGTAATGCCTGATTGACAAGGTTACTTTGATTGGTATTGAAACAATAATTTATATATAGAAGTTATTGATTGGGATAAAATAGTAGATGATTCAAAAATGAGAAATAAGATCTTTTTTGATAAATTAAAAATAGATTAGAAAAATCCTAAAATTGACTTTTTTAAAAAAATAAATAGATTACTCACAATTAATAAAAACAAATATTATGAAAAAACTTATTTCTATATTAATAATCTTCGCAACAACGACTATTGCATGTATGACTACTGCAATGGCTTCTTTTGCTGTGAATGATGTAGAAATGAGTCATCATAATATGATGCAAGAAAAGATGGCTATGTCATCAAATGATTGTTGTGAAACTATGAAATGAGACTGTGAAGATATCACTCATGAATGTTGTATTTCACCATTTAATGATTCATGAATTGTTTCAAATATACATAATTCAAACGAGAAAAAAGAGTTATTAAAATGAAAAATTTTAGATTTTTCATTTTTAGCTCTAATACAAGAAGATCAAGAAGAGAATTATATTGAAAAACTTAATTCGCCTCCAATACGAGAAGAAGCTTCGAAGATTAATAATTTTTATATTACATTAATCGGTAGTACAAAAAGCAACTGTTAAAACTTCCTTATTTATTCACAAATAAAGGTTTATTTGTGGTACCTTAAGGAAGCATGCATAAAGATTTTATTTATGGAAACTTCCTTTAATAAGGAAGTTTTTTTAGTTGTTTAATTTTAAAAAATGAATCATAAAAAATGGTTAATTCTTGGCTTTATTATATCTCTTTTAACTATTTCATTTATTGTATTTGCTTCTCAAAATAATACTGAAATACAAACAGAAGAACAAGAAACCAAAATACAAAATAAAAAGGTATACAAACATACAACACCTGAGAGAATATCTAAAACTGATTATTTTCCTTGAGAATTTATATCAAATGATACAGCAAGTATTTATCCAAGAAGAGATGCTATAGTAAAAGATATACTTGTTGATATTTGAGATCATGTAAAAGTATGAGATACATTAGCTATACTTCTAAATCCATGAGTTGGTTGAGAGTGACAATCAAAAATTAATATTAAAAATACAGTTGTCTCATCTAAAAATAATCTTCTTTCGGAAGCTATAAAAGTTAAAGATGCAAAAGTTGCAGAATTAGAACAAAGAATAAAAGAAAAAGAGGTTATTCTAGAAGAAACAATTAATAACTATAATTCTAAAATATCTCAAATTTGAGATGATTCTACTCTTGGATCAGAGTATGGGGTATCTTTAAAATCTCTTGAAAATTTACAAAGGAACCTTGAAAATGCAGAAAAATCAAAAATAGAGTTATTAGATGAAAGTAAAAATAACATTACTCAAAAAGAAGAACTATTGTCTTCTAAGATAGATGAAATATATAACAAAATAATACCAATACTATATATTTGAAATGAAGATGAATTAGATTATAGAAAAATCAATAGTTATGATTTTTCTGACCAATTTTGAGCAAAGAATACAATGTCTAAAAATGAACTTATAAATAAACTTAAGACATTCCATAATAATTTTAACGATTTAGAATTAGATAAAAAATATAGTGACCTATTGGAGATTAATAGTTTATTAATAACTGTACTACAAAACACTATTATTTCTGTAAGTGCAGATGAAAATACTATAAGTACTCATATCTCGAATATTAATACTTACAATTCAGCTCTTATTTCTCAAAAGGAAGTATTAGATGATGCAAAAAATATGTATAATGTTTTAGAGGTTGCTCAAAAAGAAAAAATTGAAAATATTGAGCTACAAATATCTAAAAAAGAAAATGAAATTGCATTATTATGAACAAAATCTAATTCAACAGAATCAGAAAAGCAATTAGCTGTATCAAAATTATCTGCAGAAATTGAAACTTTAAAGAAATCTAAGGAGTTACTTATTGCTAATGAAGATAGATGAATAATTAATATTGAAAATGATATAGCAATTGCAAAAGCAGACTTAAATAGTGAATATATAAAATCAGGAGACTATAAAATATCTTCTCCATTTTCTTGAGTTATTTCAAAAAGAGGTATAGAAGTGGGTGAAAAAATCTCTCTTAATACTGAAGCTTTTAGAATTTCTGGTGTAGAAACATCCTTATCTAGAATAACAAAAAAAGAGATCAAATTCTATGTGCCTGAAAATCTAAAAGAAAACTTGAAGCTTGAAAAAGAAATTAGTTTTTATCTTTCTGATGATAAAGGAAAAAGTTTCACAGGTTCTATTTATCGTATTTCTCCTGAAATAGATGAAAAAACCTTTAGTATTACTGTTCAAGCTAAAGTCTCAGATGAAATAAGTCTTCCGAATAAATCTACTGTGAGAGTAAGTTTAGAAAATAAGGAAGATGTATTTAAAGTGCCAACAAGTGCAATATATAATAAAGAAGAAAGAAAAATTGTATATTACAAAAAAGATAATGGAAAACTATGAGTTAAAGATGTAACTATAGTATCAGATGATTGAGAATATTCTCTTGTGACTGGTAATTTTGATGAAACTTTAAAAGTAGTTACAACTCCAATATTTATTAAATAAAAATTATGTTAAATAAAATCTTAAAATATTTTATAGAAAATAGATTTATAACAGTCATAGTTTTTATTGTAATTTCTATTGTATCTGTTGTATCTCTTTATAAAACACCTATTGATGCACTTCCTGATTTATCTGAAAATCAGGTTGTTGTAATGACTCCATGGGTATGACAAACTCCTAAAAATATTGAAGACCAGGTAACTTATCCAATAACTATTGGTATGCAATGACTAGCAGGAGTTCGTGATGTAAGAGCTATGAGTCAGCTAGGAATATCTATGGTTACTGTAATTTTTGAGGATAACATAGATGAATACTTTGCTCGTGATAGAGTAAATGAAAGATTAAGTCTTATAAAATGAGATCTTCCACCATGAGTTGAACCTGTACTTTGACCTGATGCGACAGGGCTTGGGCAAATATATATGTATACTTTAGAAAGTGATAATCATGATCTTACAGAACTTAGAAGTTTACAAGATTTTTATATAAAATTATGACTTCAAAGTGTTTCTTGAGTTGCTGAAGTGGCTTCTATTTGATGATATAAAAAGAATTTTCAAATAGTTTTAGATCCTTTACAACTTTCAAATTATAGTATTACTTTACAGGAAGTTCAAAATATTATTAAGTCTTGAAATAATAATGTTTCAGGGAGAGTAATCGATATGTGATGAAAAGAAATCGCTATTGAATGAATATGATTTGTAGAAACAAAGTCTGATCTAGAAAACACTTTTATAAAAGAAGTGAACTGAATATCTGTCAAACTTTGAGATATTGCTGATGTTAAGATCTGAGCAGAATTTAGAAGATGAATACTTGCTGATCAATTTGAAGAAAAAGTAGGATGAATCGTTGTAATGCGTTATAAGAAAAATCCACTAGAAGTAATTGAAAATGTAGAAGCAAAAATTATAGAGTTAGAAAAATGATTACCTGAATGAGTAAAAGTTGTTCCATTCTATGATAGAACAAGCTTAATAAAAGATGCAATACACACATTAAGTTCTATTCTTACTGCTGAACTTATAATTACAGTTATTATTCTTTTTCTGTTTTTATGGAATTTTTGAGCTTCAATAGTAACAGCTATTTCTTTGGTTATATGAGTGCTTATTACATTTTTATGTATGAAGCTTTTTAATATACCTTCAAACATTATGTCACTTTGAGGAATAGCTATAGCCATATGAACCATGGTAGATGCGGCGATTGTAGTTACAGAAAATGCATATAATAGATTGCTTGGAAAAGAAAATATTAGTACGAAACAGAGAGCAGAAATAATTTATGAATCTACAAAAGAAGTAGCATGACCACTTATGTTTGCTATTATGATTATTATCCTTTCATTTGTACCGATCTTTGCACTAGAATGACAAGAATGAAAATTATTCTCGCCACTTGCATTTACGAATATGTTTGCAATGCTTTGAGCTTTATTTGCTTCACTTTTTCTTGCACCAGTGTTATCTGTATTCTTTCTAAAATGAAAACTAAAAAAAGATAATGAAATACCAATCGTAAGATTATTTCAAAGGATATATGAACCAATCTTAATATGGGCATTAAATAAAAGAAAAATAGCTTTAACAATATCGTGAATACTTCTTGTTGTATGACTTGGGTTATTTACAAGAATAGGATCTGAATTTATGCCTCCACTTGATGAGTGAAGTATCATGTATATGCCAATGACTGTCCCTGATGTAAGTGATAGAAGAGCAAGAGATCTTCTTATAGAATCAAACAGAATTATCTCTGAAGTACCTGAAGTAGAAACAGTTGTGTGAAAAGCTTGAAGAGCTTTGACAGCGACTGATCCAGCTCCAATGGCTATGCTTGAAACTATTATTACTCTCAAACCGAAATCAGAGTGGAGAGAATGAGTAACCAAAGAAGATATTATAAATGAAATGAATAGAAATATTAAAATAAATAATCTTTGGAATGGTTTTACTCAGCCAATTATTTGAAGAATAGATATGCTTTCTACAGGTATTAGAGCTCAGGTATGAATAAAAATATTTTGAGATGATCCTATGAAACTTGAAGAGTTAGCAATAGAGACTGAGGAGCTTATGTGAAATGTTCCATGAGGATTCTGAGTAACAGCCATTAGAACAACAGGTCTTAAATATTTACAAATAGATATAGATGAAAGAAAGTTAAATGAATATGGAGTAAAAAAATGAGATGTACTTGATACTATTTCCGTAGGTATTTGATGAAAGACTGTGAGTACTACAATTGATGGAAGAGAGAAATATTGAATCGAAGTAAGATTAAAAAATAACTATAGAGAAAGTTTAGATGATATTAAAAGTTTAGAAGTTTCTTCTAAAACATGAAATGTAATTCTTTCTCAAGTTGCTAACATTTCTTTAATAGATTGACCAGCAACTATAAACTCTGAAAATTGAGTTATTAGATCAGCAGTACAGATGAATGTACAATGAGTAGATCTTGTAAGCTTTGTAGAAGATGGAAAAAAATATATAGAAGAAAACCTAGAACTTCCTGAATGATACTATATTGAATGGACAGGACAATATGAAAATCAGCTAAGAGCAAAAAGTACTCTCCAAGTAGTGGTTCCTACAGTAGTACTAATTATATTGTTTATTCTGTTTTTAGCTTATAAAGATGGAGGTCTAGTATGAATTGTAGCTCTTTCTATCCCTTTTAGTCTGATAGGTTGAATTATAGCATTATATATATCATGATTTAATTTTTCAGTAGCTGTATGGGTATGATTTATATCCTTATTCTGAAATGCTGTTGAGACATGAGTAGTAATGATTCTGTATCTAGAAAATGCCTTTAGAGAAAAATTCTGACTTCCTCTTATGGATGAAAAAGTTCTGAAGAAAGAAGATTACAAGAATACAATTATAACAAAAGAATGAATCCATGTATCAGTTATTCACTGAGCTATGGTAAGACTGAGACCTGTACTTATGACTGCTTTTACTTCTGTAATTTGATTATTGCCGATGATATGGAGTACATGAACTTGAGCTGAACTGCAAAAACCACTGGCGATAGTAGTAGTATGATGACTTATAACATCAATTGCTTTAACACTTATTATATTACCAATTTTATTTTCTTACCTAAGGGAAAGAAAGATTAATACTTAATTTTATAATTTAACTATTTGATTATGTATAATTATGATTGAAATTACTGATTTTGACATATGTGGGGTTTTGGATTTTTCTGAATATGGCAAATTTTATTTTATGTAGTAATTATTTTTTTAGTGATCTATTTTATAAATAAAAATTCTCAGAAAAATGAAAGGAAAAATGAATCAGCACTAGAAATTTTAAAGAAAAGGTATGCAAATTGAGAAATTGATAAAGATGAATTTGATGAAAAGAAAAAGGATTTATTAAATTAACTTACATTTAATGAAAAAAACTATTTTTAGGCTAATGATATCTTTAATACCAGTAATACCACTATATTTTCTAGCAAAGCAAATATTATCAAATGATGTGCAAATATTTTGATTCCTCAGTTATTATTATCTTATTTTTGTATTACTAGTAACACCATTTTCTAAATTACTTTTGAAAATTAAAAAACTAAAAAAATATTCTAATAAGTTAATAAACTATAGAAGACCTATTTGAATACTTGCAGGAGCTTTCTCTTTGATGCATGTATTACATTTTGAAGAAAGAGTAAGTAATTTATGGGAAAAATATTATATAGAAAAAATGTGATATTGAGATTTTCTTATAAATAGTATTTTTAATGCTTGGTGAGAAAGTATATTTTGAATGAACTTTTATGCTTTTTGGATATGAATTATTGGTTTTATAGTAATGTTAACTTTATTATTTACCTCAAATGATCTTTCTCAAAGAATCATGTGAGCAAAATTTTGGAAATATCTTCAAAAAGGAGTATATCCATTGTTTATAATTGTATTACTTCATATTTATTTTATATGATGATGGAAAGGAATTTATTTATATCCATGAGTTATTCTTATATTACTGAGATCATATACTTGGTTTGATGAAAGATATGAAAGAAAATGAGGTAAGTGATTAGGAAAATGAGAATATAGAAAATTCTTATGTCTCCCATGTTGATATATCTATGATGAAGAGTTATGAGATGAAGATGGTTGATTAGCTCCATGAACAAAATTTGAAGATATTCCAAATAATTGGAGATGTCCTGTTTGTTGAGTGAGTAAAAAGGATTTTATTCCATTGGACTGACATTATAATCCAGAGATAAAAGAAAATCATGAACTAGAATTTATTTTGGAATCAAAGAAATATTTAACAGATGATGTAGTAGAACTTGTATTTTTATGTAAAAGAGATTTAGAAATAAAATCATGACAATTTTGTAATTTTATTTTCAGAAAGTGAAAAAATAAAATCATAAGAAGTTATTCGGTTGCTAAATATATAGATAATACACTTACTTTTCTTATAAAATTAACTGAAGAGGGAAGTTGATCAGCTGAAATTAGAAAATCAAAACTATGAGATCAAATAAAAGTTTTGTGACCATACTGAGACTTTATTCTTAAAAATACAAGTAGAAAGAAGATTTTTATAGCTACTGGAACATGATTATCTCCAATATATAATATGATAATTAATACTTGGAAAACAAAAAAAGAACTTCATTTTTGAGTACGATATGAGAAAGATTTATTTTATTTAGATGTATTAAAAAATATCCCAAATTTACAAGTATTTACTTATTTATCTTGAGAAGAAATAAAGGGACATAAATATGGAAGAGTAGATGTTGAGAAAATAAATATATGAAAAAATGATGAAGTATATATTTGTGGAAATCCAAAACTAGTTGAGCAAACAAGTGAAGCATTACAACAAAAACAAATAGAAAATGTTTATTTTGAAAAATTTTTATAATTTAATTTTTTTAGTCATGAAAAATACTCTTTTAACTTCTAATATTCCTCCCTAACTATGAAGAGGTTAATATTTTAGAAAACAATTTTATTTTATATTTTAAATTTTTATTATGAAAAAATTTTTATTAGTAAGTCTACTATTAGTAGCAACTTTATGATTAGCATCTTGTGGTTCAGAAGCTCCTTTAACTGAAGCTGAACAAGCTGAAAAATATAATATGAGTACAGCTGAATATAAAGAAATGAAAGATGCGGCGGCTAGAATGAATATGACTATAGAAGAACATATGAAACATACTTCTACAGATGGAGATAGTAGTCATGATATGATGGATATATCAGATGACTCTCATATGATAGAAGATGATATGGAAATGAATGATACTGAAATGTCCGATGTAGATATGCATATGGAAACAATGCATGAATGAGAAGATATCGATGATCATGGATCTGATGAACATGGAAAACACGAATAATTATAAATCCACTGATTTTTCAGTGGATTTATTTATATTTTTTGATATTATGGATTTGTTGGTTGAAAATGTTACTTGACAACTCTATCATTTTTTCAAAGAAATTAATTTTAAGTCCTTGTATAACTTTATTAGCTTTTTCTGATTGTTAAGCATATACTGAATTAAATTTGAAAATTCTGGAGTTCGAGGTTTGTAACACTTGTTCCACCATATTCACAGATAACAGCACCTTTTGAGGTGTTTTTTTCTTTATTTAAGCTATCTCTGGGTTCAATGGTTCCACTATCATTTTTGACAACTAAATAAAAATTTTTATATTTTTTATGTTTTAAAATATTTTTTACTTAAAATTTTAATATATGAATAAATCTACTTTAGTTGTATTTGCTTGAAGTCAAAAAATACAAGATAATAGTATTTATGAAAGTTTAAAAAAATGACTGAGAATTTTTTTAGTAGAAAATAAAGTATCTATTGATAGAATACTTTTTTGATGACAGAATGAATGAGTAATGTGATTAGTTTATAAGACAGCTCAAGATGTTTGAATAACAGTAAAATGATATTCATTAGAAAAATATAGAAAATATGATGAATGAAATGGGATTGATATATGTTTTTTTCCAGATGATTATTCAAGAAACCAAGCATTTAAATTAGATTGAGATATATTTTTGGCTTTACCTTGATGAGAATGAACAATAAGGGAAATAGGTTTTATAGCTGATAGCATTTTAATAGATGAGGGTAAATATGTATTTATTTCCCATTTATTTGAAGATTATGTAAATTTACTCAATAGTTTAAAAAATAAAAATATGCTTGCTCCTCATGACTTAGAAATAAAGAAAATAATAGATATTTCTACTGTTAGGATATAATATAATTTTAAATTTCAGTCTTCAAATTGATTTGTCTAATATTTTTATAAATTATATAAAACTGAATATAATTAGCTTAAATTAATTAAAAGACTGGTTCGAGCTTTATTTTTTATATAATTCTTCTTGATGAAAATATTTAAATTTAGAAATAGTTATTGAAGAGTAATTTTTTTATTATTTATATTTTATATAATAATACATTTAATCTTTTTTGACATAAAAACTTTATGGTGAGTTAAAACAGAAGCTGTTATGGATGTGTGGACTATAGAACATATTTTAAGTTGAATTTCTGTTTGATTTTTAATAATGAGCTCAAATTATAAGATTTTTGAGAGAAAAATATGATTTGATCCTAAAATAATTAGCACAAGATATTTTGATTTAATTTGAGTACTTTTCTTAGCTTTTTTATGGGAAACAATCGAACATTATTTAGAAGTTTGAATTGCTTGAGAGACTGTTAAATTTTGGTTTCAATGAGTTGAATATTGGCCGAATAGAATCATATTTGATCCTCTAATGTTAATTTTTTGATATTTTTTAGCAAGAGAATATACTAAATTTGTTTCTCCTGCTAGATTTTTATCTTTTATTTGGTTATTCGTGCATATTTTTATTTTTCCTCATAGTATGTATCTACATGATTTGTTTTAGATCAAAAGAGCTTGTTTTTTTAAAAATATAGCTCTGTACTAAAATTACAAAATAATTAGTATTAAAATTTTATTGTTAGATTAAAATTCTAGTTAAAAAAAGAGAGGAGATTGCTCCTCTCTTAGAAAGTATTCTGTTACCATTGATCATCATAACATTTTGGAACAGCAGTGAATTCATGGTTACATTTTGGACATGAAGTCTCAAACTTATCGAATATTCTATTAATGATATTTATAAATAATAATCCAAGAAGTGACCAAGGGGTTTCTGTAATAAATACAGTAAATGCAATTAATAAAAATAACCCCAATATTGCTAAAAACCAAATTATTTTTTTTGGTAAATACTTATCAATACTCATAAGGAACCTCCAGTTTTGAGTTTAAATTTGGTAAACTCTAGAATTAGAGTTACCAAAATATCAACAATGCATTATTAATATTTTGGTAATTCCAACTAACTGGATAGTAAATAGAATATCTATCTTTAACTATTTCATCATATAAATAATACTTAATATAGTCTTTTTATTACTTATCAAGAATTGTTTATAGTTGATAAATTAAAAATAGATTTATATCTATAAAAACATTATAACTAAAATTTTTATATGTCAAAATAATTTTTTAAAACCACCTTAACTCTCCAAAAAGTCTACTTCTCATAAAAATTTAAGCACTTCTCATGATATACGATTTATTGCAACTTTTACATTCTCATCTTGTTTCATATCGTTTTTTTGCATAATTGTCTTTGATGCATTTAGAATTTTCCCTTTTGAAAAAGCATCTCCAGTTTCATAAAATTCCAAATCATTTTTTCAAGTAATAAGCGAAATAGGATCAAAAACAGGTGAAATAGAGTTTCAAAAAGGTGGTGTAAATTTAGAAACTAAATGATTTTTCCAGTAAGCTGAATCTCTTCATCCTGCAACAATCATTATATCACTACATCTTGAATAGTTATGAAGGTAAGTATCTGCATCACAAGATACTAACAAAGCATTATTTTCAATATCTCAAACATATTCTATATATTCAGGACAAGTAAAACTAAGTCACTTCATATCATTTTTTAATCTTGTATCTATAAGTACTTTATCAATTCACATATCAGAAGCACCATCTATACTCATAATTTCTGTATTAGGAAAAGAATCTTTTATAGCCTCTATAATTGCTAAATAAATTTCTGAACATATTTCTTCATATTGATTTGTTGTAGCTCATCATAATTCAACTTGATCATTTTTAAGACTAGAATAACCAACCATACCTATTATGATATGTGATCTTTTATTTATATTTTGCTTTGTAAGATTAATCTCATTTTCGTAAGCTTCTTCCATCTGATGAGACTGATATACACGAGTTTTATTGAATGACATATGACTTAAATTTAAATTTTCCTTGATTTATAACTTATATTATATATAAATATTTATTTTGTCAATAGAAAGTTTTTATAAAACTATTTGTAATGAAACTATTATTATAAATAGCTTTTTTGTTTATTTTTTATATATTTACTTTAAATTTTACTAATTATTTTTCTGCTATCTTTACTTTGATTCTTTAATTTTTCTTTTATGTTTTCTAAAAATAGAATAAAAAAAATATTTATGTTTTTCTTATTTTTAATACCTTTATTTTTTATATTTATAATCCCAAAACCATCACTAGATAGAAACTGGTCCTTAGATCAAAAAATACTTTCAGAGATAATCTTTTTTTGAAACACTGTTGATATTAAAAACATCAGAAACTTTAAATACAATAGTGAAAATGATTATGAACCTTATTATTATGATAAAAAATATAGCTTAGAAGAACTAGAGTCAGTTTATTATATGATTGAACCTTTTTCTGATTATAACTGACCAGCTCATACAATGCTATCTTTTTGATTTAGTGATAAAAGTTTTCTTGCTGTATCTGCTGAAATTAGAAAAGAAGTTTGAGAGAGTTATAGTCCATTTTTAGGTCTTTTGAATAAATATGAAATTGTATATATTTTATGAGATGAAAAAGACCTTATAAAACTTAGGGCTAATTATAGGAAAAATGATGTTTTTCTTTACCCAATTAAAATAGAAAAAAATAAAATAAAAGAACTTTTTAAATTAGTATTAAAAAGAGCTGATAAACTCTCTAAAGACCCAGAGTTTTATAATACTATAACCAATACATGTATTACTAGTATTTTGAAACATGTAAACTTTGTAATGGAAAATTATTGAAAAAAGAAGATACCTTGGTCTAAAAAAATATTTTTACCATCAAATAGTGATGAAATAGCTTATGACTTATGATTTATAGATACAAGCCTAACTTTAAAAGATGCAAGAAATTACTATAAAATTAATGATTTATCAGAGAAATATGCAGATGACCCTAATTATTCCTCTCTAATAAGGAAAAAGAGAAAATAGACTTATTTATTAATAATAAATTCTTAAAAAATAAATATGTGGTTTATATATGCAATTTTTGGTTTAATTTTTTTATGATTTGGAGATTTTATAAAAAAATTAATGTTAAAAAAATGATGAGATAAAGATATATTTTTGTTTATATGCTTTGTTTTTTATGTATTTGTGTTATGAATAAACTATATTTTTTTTGCTGATAAAATAATTAATACCAGTTTATTAGGATCAGCTTTTATAATTTGATTCTTTGATTTTTTAGTCCCTGTCTGAATGCTTATAGCATTAAAATATTTGGATTCATCATTTACCTTTATTTCAATAAGGCTTATATCTTCATTTTTGATTTTATACATATGAATTTATGTTTTATGAGATAGTTTAAGTTTTTATAACATTATATGATTTTTTCTTTGATTAATTGCTTTGTATTTTTTATCTTGATTTAGTTTTAAAGAAAAACACAAAATACATAAAAAATGAATTTTGGGTGTTACATTTACTATAATTTGAATTGTTTGATGACAATCTTATTTTAAATATATTGTAGAAGATGTAGATATACCATCATACGTGTTTTTTAAATTTATTGTAACCTTTTTCCTTATTGTTTTATATATGTTTATAAGAAAAAAGTTTGTAAATTTTAATAAAAAAGAAGTGAAAAAAGTTTTTGTTTATGCTTTTTTTAGTTGTTTAATATTTGTTTCGTATTTCTTGTATATACTACCTAATATTTATATACTTTGAACTTTGTCTTTATCTTATAAAATACTTTCATATTCCATAATAGTTCCTATCTTGCTTTCTGTTATTTTTTTCAAAGAAAAACTAACTGCCAAAAAAATATTAGCTTTTATTTTTACTGCTATTAGTTTAGCTTTATTTTTGTAGATAACTATAAAAATTTCTTTTTCAGGATAAAATAATGACTTTTTAAAACTGGGAGTTTTGAATTATATTCCAAGCAAAAAATTTGACATTAATTAAAATTTAATTATATTGGCTATGTTCTCATTACAGAGATCAAAAATTAAAATCACTAAAAAGGAGTTAAATAATGGAAATTCTTAGTAAAGAAGTAAAAACTTATGTGGTTTTCAAACCTTGTAATCCATTTAAGGAGAAAGATTTGGTTGTAGAGGTTCAAAGTAGGGAAATTGAAAAATTAGATATTCCTGAAAATTGTTCTTCATGTCAATTTTTTGATAGAATAGTAATTGAAGTTGATTTTAATTGTAGACTTATAGAAACTGTCAGTGAACGGCTTAATGAGTCTGCTATTACTGAATTGAATAGACCTAGAATTCAACCTCATATAGATGATTAATCAGTTAGATAATTAGATTTAATTCTGGTATATCAACTAGTCTTTACACTATAAGCCTCCATTAAAATGGAGGCTTTTTATAATTTTTTCATTTTTTTCTTTTGACTTTAAAAATTAAATTATTAAAAAATACGAGCTTTTAAATTATTGAAAACAAATAATTAAATTTTATGGAACATGGGTTATTCAAACTTCTAAAAAAAATAGGATATTTTTCAAAAATTATATTCTTTTTTTATTTCTTATTTTCTTTCATAAATCAAACTATTGCTTACTCTTGAGGTCAAGAAATGGTTTCTTCCTATGTTGATAATCCTATGATAGGACTTTTGCTTACTTTAGTTATGTTTCTTACTATAACACTTGTCGCTAGTGAAAAAATACAAAGAACTTTGGTTGTATTTCTTATAGCAAGTGTTCTTATTTTCTTTACATATACATTTTGAAATTTAGTACCAGAGTTCAAAATTCTTACACTAGAAGATGCTTTTAGAAGTATAGATTGAGAAGTTATATGACTTCTTTTATCCATGATGATAATAGTTTGAGTCTTAGCTCAAACAAATGTTTTTGAATGGTTAGCTTTCAAACTATTTGAAATATCTAGATGAAATATATTCAAGCTTTTTTTCCTCTTTATAATAACTACATGAGTTCTTTCTGCCTTTTTGGATAATGTTACAACTATAATACTTATAACCCCCATAGCTATAAAAATAGCAAATATATTTAAAATTAATCCTATAAGTTTTGTAATACCTATGATAATTGCTTCTAACCTTTGAGGAGCTGCTACACTTATTTGAGATCCACCAAATATAATGATTTGAAGTTTTGCTGGGCTTTCATTTAATGATTTTTTGAGAAATATGGGTTTACCTGTCTTATTTATAAGTTTAATCTTGTGTATAAATATGTATTTGGTTTTTAATAAGAATCTTAAAAATGCTCTGGAGATAAAAGATGTGGATAGTCTCATATCCAAAATGAGAAATGAATACAAAATAAAACATAAAAAACTTTTATTTTTTTCTGGTTTAAGTTTAGTTTTTGTTATAATCTTCTTTTTATTACATTCAAGTTTACATATGCCTGCTACCGTTCCTGCCTTGATGTGAGCTGCTTTTTTGATGTTTTGTAGAGATAGGCTTATGAGGAGGAAGTTTTGAAAAAATAAAGAAGTTATGGAAGAGGCTATACATAATTCTTTTTCCAAAGATGTGGAATGGTTGGTTTTAGCTTTCTTCGTATTTTTATTTATGATAGTATGAGCTTTGGAAAATACCTGAATCCTAGATTTAGTTGCTAATTTGATAAAACTTAATTTTTGAGAAAATTTGCTTTTATGTGCTCTTGTAATACTTTGGGTTTCAGCTATATTCTCAGCACTTCTTGATAATATACCATTTACTGCTGTTATGTTGCCTGTTGTTGCTAATTTGATAGCTCATTATTGATGAGCTTGATTTGATGCTTCTTTTTTATGGTGGGCTTTGGCTCTTTGAGCTTGTTTTTGATGAAATTGAACTTTAATTTGAGCTAGTGCTAACTTAGTTGCTGCTTGAGTTTTAGCTAAAAATAAAATTTATTTATCTTTTATGCAATACTTAAAGGTAGGTCTTCCTTCTATGATTATACAAGTTTTTTTTGCTAGTTTTTTTGTTTATCTTATGTATTTAAATAGTCTATAAATTAATTAGAATGTATATATAAATTTTTAGGGTTTTATAATTAAATGATTCAAAATTTTAAAGAGGTTATGTATTAATACTTTTCAAAGTATTAAAAATACAATAATGCAACAGTATTAATAATTTACTAATTCAAAGGTACTAATAATCTATTAATTCAAGGGTACTAATAATCTAGTAATTCAAGGGGTTAAAACCCCTTGTCTTTTTTTAAGTCTAAATTTTAACAATTTAATTTTTTTAATTAAGATATGATTTTTTTATGTTAAACTAATTTACAAAAAGCTGAAGCTCTGCGTTACATAGAAATTTGCAAAGAGCTAAAGCTCTCTTTTGAATGTAAAGATAAGAATTTTGGATTTGTAAAAGGCTAAAACTCTCTGCCTACTAAAAATAAAAAGATTAATTTTTCTGCAAAATGTTAATTTTGGTCCCTAAATTTTATTTTATAAATTAATTCACAAGTTGGGTTACTACAAAATATTCTTTTACTTATCTCTTATAGACAAGGGGTATTGACCCCTTGCATTTTATCTTGAATTACTGTATTTTGCCTCGATCCATTGCATTCTATCCTAAACTCTTGCATTTTGCCTAAACCCCTTGCTTGCTCCCTTATTTATACTTAAACTCTTGCTTGATTTTTTGTTTAAATTTTACTTTTATTCCTTATCTACTTTTTTATTTTATCCTCTATTTAATCTTATTTTAAAAAAATAGCTCCCAAATTTGAAATAAAAAAGAATATATGATATTCTTAAAATATGAAATAATATTGTAAAGTCATAAAAAGATTATTTACCAAAATATTATTATTAAATATCTTATATTTTAAAAATAAATTTATGTTAACAGGGAGCCCTAATTCTGGTGGAGCAGAAATTGCCAATATAAATAATGAAACTGGAATGCCATCTGATAATTTAGACTGTAATTTAAATGATTTACCAGAATATTCTAGTGAGGCACTAAAAGTACAGTGTATAAGCCAAATACTACAAACTTTTTTAACTACAAATAATGATTCTTTTAATATTTGAGATAAAGATTTGGAATCTATTTTGTCTACAATTGATTCTGGTGAATTACAACGAATAACAGATTCAAATACTAAAGAAATATTAGTAGATCTTTTAGAATCTGGTTATTTATCTTTTTCTTCAGAAAATCAAAATAGACTAGATGAACTTTCATCAGCTGAAAATTTAAACCTAACACAAAATATAGAATTAACTCAACTTAAATGAAAAAAACATTATCAATCTATGGCCTTATCATTAGCTATAATTAAACAATTTAGATTAGATTTATTTAAATTACAATGAGCTCCAGAAGCTTTGATAAGCTCATTAGAATCTTATTCGTTAGCAAAATTATTAGAAAATATTAGAAAACCATTAACTGAATCATCAGATAACCCCAATTTTAATATTTCTTCTATTTTTATTAATAAAGCTGAATGAAGTTCATTAGTTGAAAATAATCAGACTATAATAGATAGAATACCTGTAGAAGAAAGATTTACACCAGAAGATAAGGAAAGACTTGATAGAATATTAGCTTTTACAGAAAAGTATCCAGATTGAGTATATCCAAATGAGGAAGTACTAAAACTTTGGAATTTTTTAACTTGAGAAAATAGAACTGATGCTACAGACTCAGAAATAGATTCTATGTTAAATGAAGACATATCAACAATATATGTTAATTTATCAAATAAAAAAAGAAACTATGAAACTAAGTATTTAGATATTGCTGAAGAAATACAAGAAGAAATTTTATCTAAAACAAGAGAAAGAAAAAGAAAATTAGAAGCTAAATTAGCAGAATTGCAATTAGAGTTAAAACAATTACAAGAAGAGTGAATAGAAATAGAGGCTGATTTGAATGCTTCAACAGAGCATTGAATAAAATTACAAGAATTAATTGATTCAATTGAAAAGATTAATAAAGCTCTTGAAGAAATAAAAGAATCTTCTTGAGAATAATATGGTTATTTAATAATTATTTATAATTAAATATTTAAAAATATGAGTGAGATTTTTGGCTCAAACTATGAATTACAACAAAATTCTTGAGAGATAAGTAAATCAGAATTAGATATTGATGAAATAAATATATCTCAAGAAGAACTTAGAAATTCTTTAAATATTAACTCTATTCTAGAAAAAATAGATGAGATTTGTTTTTTGACTCAAGATTCAGAAGAAGATTTAAGAGATATTATGAGTATTTTAAGCAATGACGAAATATCTAAATTAAAAGAAAAAGGTGGTTTTGATCTACTTAAAGCACTTCTAGAAATTCAGTGAAATGAATTTAGTCAAGAGGATATATTTACTGAAGAAATGCAAAAAGAATTAGAAGAATTAAAATCATCAGAAGGGGGTGGTTTTATGAAAACTAAAAAAATTCAAAATTTAGAAAACTCAAAAGCTAAGTTTTATTGAATAATTTCTAGTTGTAAAATATCTTATTTTAAACAACAAAATACTTGAGAAAATAAAATAGTAGAAGAATTAATAAATGAAGTTTCTACTATTAATTCTTCAATTGTATTACAGAGAGATGAAAATATATTAAATGAAGATAGCTTAGAAGCAAGCGATAATTCAAATGAAGAAAAAGAAATAAAATTACCCTCTCTTCTCTTAGAATTAGGTGAAAATTTATCTGTATTAGATGACCCAAGATTATGAAAATTATTAGAATTGCTAAAAGATCAAAAAAGTAGTTTAGAAGAAATAGGTTTTGAAATATCTAGAAATGAAGATCTTATATTTCAGCTTTTAGAAGAATATGACAGAGAAAATGGTACAAATAAACTATCTCAATTTACAAATACAGTTAAAGAAATTACAAAAATATATCCAAGTTTTATACCTTTTTCGGTAAGATTAGAAACAAAACTAATAATTAGTAAGTCAAAGATAACTAGATCTTCATTAGTTATTTGAGTTTCAGATTTATCAAATATTGAAATAAACTCTGAATGAGTAATTGCAGATACTGCTGATTGATTTCAAGTAAAAGCAACTGAAAATTCTAGAGAAATATCCTTAAGTTGAAGTGATTTTACATTGTGAAACCCTTTAGAAAATCATTCTAAAATATCGCAAATTGAACAGATAGAGGAAAGAGCTAACCAAAATTTAGAAAACATAAATCAAGAAAAATTAGCTTTATGAAAATTTCTAGAATACATACAAGAATCTGTAATTTTATGAGAAGATTTAGATGACATTAAATTAAAATTAAGACAAGAAAATCCAGATAAATATATGGAATTATGACTTGAAGACATGTCAAATATAGATGATATAAAATCAAAAATACAAAAAGAATACCAAAAACAAGAAGGTAAATACCAAGAAATTTTAGAATGGCAAAATAGGGAAACTCAGCAGATAATTGATGAAACTGTTAGAGAATATGAAGAGGATGATAGACAAACTAAAGAAACACTAAAATTTTTAAACTCAATACATTTTGATATTTTACCATCAGAAACTTGGAAATGATTAATAGACAGAGTAAATAGAGAAAAATGATTGTTTGGACTTCAAGAAGACATAGATTTAGCTAATTGATCTTTCTGATTCAGTGCATTTTGATCATGAAAAAATGATTTAGAAAATAAGAAAAATTTTGCTCAATTGATAAATATATTATTTACTAGTGAAAAAGACTGATTTATAAGTATAGACTCTATATGATTTGGTTGAATGCCTACATTTTTAGACGGGAATTGAGAAAAACTAGAATATTGAGAAGCACAAATGTTTTTAAGACAAAAACTATGAATGGATCCAAAAGGTGTGATAATGTGAAATATAGATAGATACAGTGAAGAGAAGAATGATTAATACTTTTTAATATAAAACTATGAATACGAGTAAAGTTCAAGAATTAAAATTACTACAAATAGTTATGAAACAAATACATAACATAAAGGAAATAAAAAATAAAAAAAAGGATAGGGAAATTCTGGAAAATCTAGAAGAACAATTATCTTTTAAAAATTAAAAATGTCTGAAAATTTTAAAATACAAGTAGATCAAAAAATAGACTCTTCTGTAGATAGAGCAAAACAAGAGTTATCTTCAAAATGAACTGAAAATGTTGATTTAAAAACTAGTGAACTAAGAGATAGTTTAAAACAATTAATTTTAAACGAAGATATACTTGATGAAAATAGGATAACAGATCAAGAATGGAAAGATGTTTTTGATTCAATACCTCAAGAATTACTATCTTATTTTGATATTGACTCAAGCGAATCTTTAAAAGAGTTTATACTTTGAGAAAAAACTAAAATATATGAGATAAAACCATGAGATAGTCTTTGGAAAATAGCAAAAGCTCATTGAACTAGTATCAAAGAAATAGCAGAATTGAACAATATAGAAAATCCTGATTTTATAAAAGTTGGTCAGATAATAAAAATACCTGAAATAGAACCAATTCAAGAAGAAACACAAGATAAAAATGCTGATAATGCTGATTTACCACAAGAAACTATTGATTATGATTTAATCACAGAAGAAGGTATACCAAATATAAATGTTTGAAAAACTACAGCAAGTGATGATATACAAAATTTACCTAGAAATAATAATCCTTGAGAAGATTTATTTCAGTATAATATTTTTTCAAATATGGGTAATAATTTAAATAATAGTGATGTATTTGAAAGTTTATTATCATATACAAATATAGATATCTGAGACCTTTTTCAAAATCCAGATGTTAAACAATCATCTATTTTAGAATTAACCGACAATAAACCTGCTTTGAGAGATTTTATAGATCCAAATACATATCAAAATCTTACTTTTAGACTGGAAAACTCTAGATGACAAAATATGCAAGTAGCATATAAAGATTGAGATTGGAGAGTAGTTTTGTGAGACAGAATTAGTAATAAAAGAGCCCTTATATGGAAATGAGAAAATAAAATTTATAATGTAGAGCAAAAAAGCAGGGAAACACTAGCTACATTTGAAGATCCTGAAATTTTATCAGACTCCTTGGTAAGAATAAAATGCACTCATAGAGAGGCTATAAAATATATGCAAGAACAAAGATTATTTGATGATCAGTGAAGAAGGATAATTTATTTTATTACAGATACTAAAGAATTTTCAAACCCTAGATCAAACAGAGTTTTAAATCCAGATGGTAGTCCTAGGTTTTCAAAAAATTTTTTAGCTTTTCATTGAACTTGATTTGATGAAGGTATATATTGAAAAGCAGGTGACCTCAAGATAACAGAATCAGCAATACATATGTGAAAGCAAAGTTGAGATTTCGCATTTCTTGTAGGTAGGAATGGTATGATATTTCAATTTTTTGATGCAGACTTAGGTTATTGAGCTTTATGACAATCATATTTAAAACAAAAGAGTCTACCAAGGAATATGAATCGTGAAACTATAGCTATAGAAATGGCATTGAGATGAGATGGGAGAGGTACTTATGAAAATTGAGTTGAAGAATTAAACGAAGCTCAAAGAATTTGATGAAGAGTACTAGCAGATTTCTTGTCTCAAAGATATAATATAAATAATTCTAATTTTATTACATCAAAAGATCCTGTAAGATGACTTAGAAATGTACATGCTGATGATTTTAGTGATAGTGATAGACTAGCCTTAGGTATACCTACATTGGAACAGCAACAAACACTTTTATCTATGTTACCAAATTGAAGGCAGTCTAGTTAGGTATGAAAATAATATATATTTAATCCTAAATAAATCTTAAAAAATTCATTTAAAAGGAAAATAATTCTTTTTTGCTAATTTTTATTGCAATTTTTTTATTTAATACATAATTGGTTGAAAAAAATAAATGGTAGATTTTTAAGTCATAAAAAATAGATACAAAATGAAAAATATTATAAAATATATTGCTATTATAATAATAATAACAATTGTTTATACCAATTATTCTTATAAAAAATTTGGTGAAAAAGAATTAATAAAAGAAAATAAAATAATTCATATACAAAAATGAGAAAACATAAAGGATTTAGCTTCAAAGCTGGACTTAAATCATTATTTTTTAAAGAAATATATCAAAAACAATAAAAAAGATTTTATCCTCCTAGCTTGAAAATTTGAAATGAAAAAGTCTTTTGATATAAAACAAATATTAGATAGCTTGGAGAAACCAATATCAGAAAAACAAACAGAGCTTACCATAATAGAATGATGGAACATATATGATATAGATGATTATCTGTATCAAAAAAAACTTATAGAAAAAGATGATTATATAAACTATGTTCAAAATCCTGAAAAAATAAAAGCATTGAAAGAGTTTTATGATTTTTTAAATTTAGAGCTTATAAGTTTGGAATGATATTTATATCCAGATACATATATACTAAAAACACCATTAAAAATAAATGAGCTGGTTATAAAACAATTAGATACTTTTGAAAATAAAGCATACAAGAAAATATTAAAACCTGAAAACTTATCAAACCAAACTATATATGATGTGGTTAATTTGGCTTCTATAGTAGAAAAAGAAGAAAAAAATAATAAAGAAAAAAGTACGGTTGCTGGTATATTAAAAAAAAGATTACAAAGCTGATGGAGTATAGGGGCAGATATTACAGTTTGTTATCCTCATAAACTTACTAGCCAAGAGTGTAAACTGGTAGTGTCAAAATATATTCAAGAAAAATCTGATTATAATACTAGAACTATGATTGGTTTACCTAAAACTCCTATATCTAATCCTAGCAGTATAACAATAAATGCTACACTAAATGATAAAAAAACTTCTTTTTGGTATTATCTTCATAATGTAAAAACATGAAAAATCTATTATTCAGAGACGAATAGACAGCATGAAGAAAACAAGAAATATATGTATTAAATAATAAATTTTTCAGTGTTTCCTTAAATCTTGTCTTTCAAAATATTTATGGTTTCTAAAAAAACATTTTTTTCTAATTCTTCTAAATCTTTATCTTCAAATTTTGATAAAACCCAGTCATCTACACTGTAAAAATCATTAAATCAAATTCATATTTTTATTCTTTTAAAACTATTTCCAAAATATGAAATTATATTTTTTATTCAGTTATGTCATCAAGAACTTCATTTATCTCTAAACCTTATTTTTCAAAAATTCATACTAAAATCATCAAAAATAACAATTATGTCATCTAGGTCTATTTTATAGAAATTTTTTATCTTATATATAGCTTCTCAACTTAAATTCATATAAGTTTGAGGTTTTAGCAGAATTGTTTTTTCTCACATAAAATTTCACTGAGAAATTTCTCATTTGTATTTATCTTCTTTTTTGAAATTGGGAAAACTGTTTTTCAAAGCAAAAAAATCTAGGAACATAAATCAAAGATTGTGCCTAGTTTTTTCATATTTCTTACTTGGATTTCAAAGTCAAACTATAAGTTTCATATGATTTTTTGAGAGAATTAACTAAAAGAAAACCTAAAAAATTTTAGGTTTTTTTAGGTTTTTGTAAAGAAAAAGTAAAATTATATATAATTTAACTCATATAAAATATAATTTATATATTAAAATTAATCAAATAAATCTTTTTTTACATTTATTTCTTCTTTTAGGTTTCTAGTTTTTTGCCTTCAAGAATAAACTACACTATCATCTACTTTTAATTCTTTGTCTGATATTTTTCATGGATAATCAATATTGTTTAAAACAACTTTTATAGCATTTATTCTTGCTTTTTTCTTGTCATCTGAATTTATCAAAGTCCAAGGTGCATGAGAGCTATGAGTTTTACTAAAGTTTTTATATTCAGCTAAAGTGTATTTATCCCATAGTTCTTGAGAAAATTGATCTATAGGAGATAGTTTGTATTGTTTTAAAGGATTTGTCTTTCTTTCTTTAAATCTTTTTGCTTGTTCAGATTTACTCACAGAAAAATAAAATTTTATGATTCTAAGACCATTTTCTACAAGCATTTTTTCAAAAAGAACTACATCATTTAAAAATTGTTCGTATTGATCTTTTGTACAAAATCACATAACAGGTTCCACTCAAGCTCTATTATACCATGACCTATCAAATAAACTTATTTCTCATCCGTTGGGTAAATTTTTTATATATCTTTGAAAATACCATTGGCTTTGTTCTTCTTCTGAAGGTTTATTTAGAGCTATTACTTTTGCTATTCTAGGATTAAGGTGTTCCATAAATCTTTTTATAGTTCATCCTTTTCAAGCAGCATCTCTGCCTTCAAAAATTATAAGTATCTTTTCTCAAGAATCCCTTATATACCTACCAAGTTTAGCTAGTTCTAATTGTAGTTTAGCTAACTGTTTTTCATATTCTATTGTTGAAGTTTTCCTACAAGTTTTTGTGTATTGTTTAAGTTTTTCCGGATCTATATTCTCACATTTTTTGTATTTTTTTTCTATTTCTTTTACTACATCTATCATTTTCACCTCTTCTTTTTTACTTTCTTTTTCTTCTTGATTTTCAATGTAGTTTTCTATTCTATCTACTATATTTAATAGTCACTCTTTATGTTTTTTATCTATTTTCTTTTTGGAGTTTTTTATGGTTAATTCTATTTTGTTTTTTAATACTTTTAGATTATCAACATCGTTTTTATTTTTTAATAGTTTAAATAATTCCAACAATTCTTTTTTTAGAATCATTATGTTATCTTTGGTTATCTTTTCATTTTTGTTAAAGATATTGTAAAAAAGTTTTTCAGGCATGTTTTTTTGTTAGGGATATAATTTTTATTAATTTTACAGAGATTCTTTTATTTAAACTTTCATAATTCATCATAAAATTTTATCTGAAGAAAAACTACATTCTATTTTAGTAATAAACTCTTCATTTCCATTTGAAAATTCCATAAACTCATTTCAGATAATAATATAAAATCTTTTAGATACTCTTTCTATTTGCCTTAAAAGACTTCTAGCATAATTACGATGCTTTTCATCTATAAATGTATTAAGTATATCTTGATCAATAACTCATATACATACTATAATAGCTGAATTATCTTCTTGTTTTTTAAGATATGATAATCAATCTTGGATTTCATAATTTTCCGCTCATATATCTGGAACTAAAGATTCAAATGGTTGCACTCATATATACTCTCGGCATTCAAAATGAAGGTTAAATGGATTGCCTCATGGTCATATTTCTATAACCTTATTTTGAGATAAGATTTCGGTAAGTCAGTTTTGTTTAAGTTCTTCTCCCAGTTTTTTTAAATGAGTTTTTAAATAAGATTCTTGGAAATTATTGAATCTTAAATGTGCTCAACCAATTGTAAAATCTCTTACAAGCCTTTTTGCTTGTGATAGATCATTTAAGAGAGTTTTTTCTCTTGAAATACTTTGTAATGTATTATCTTCAGATGAGTACATTCCGCTAATTTTGTTAGTCATATAAAAAAATTATTAAAATAAATTATAAAATTAAACTACTTTTTTATGAAGAATTTCCGTAATCCTATCTTCCATTTCTTGAGTATTTAAAATATCACTATTAATTTTTCTAGGAATTCAAATACAAAAGGCTACTCATCATTGAGCTTGTTCAAATACCATTAATTTTGTATTTAATTTCTCAGATAATGTTTTTGCACTATAAAGTCATATTCAACTTCAAGAAGTTCTTGTAGTCATTCTATCAAGAAAAACTAGTTTAGGAAGTATTTTTAATGTATTAGAAAAAAGAGCATAATTTCATTTTCCCCAACTTCTCAAATCTTTTTTTTCTTGATCTTCTATATCAATTTCATCTACAAAATTTAAATTAGGATCTTTTTTTATTAAAAGTTTCAAATTATCTTTTAATCAGTTTAAATCTAATCATCCATTTAAATTATCTCTTATAATAATATATTGATAATCCGATTCTTCTATCAAATCTATATCTATTTCTATTCTTTCTATATCTTTTGTACTATCTAAAAACCTAGCTTGTTCTAATTTTATTCTGTCCTTTTCTATATTATTCTCTAACCTAATATTCATAATATTTTTAAGATAAACTGTATTTTTAACTATATTATATATTATTACATGTAGTAAATTAGGGTTTGATAAAACTTGTACTCATTTTGGGATATTATTGTTTATTCTTATAAAATTTGAATCTTTATATTTAGACATTTTTCATATATCGCTATAAAACATATGTTCTATACAAATTCTAGAATCTATGTATTTTTTTATTTTTGATATAAATGGGTTTAAGTCAACTGATGTTTTTCTTATTTCCATTCATTCTTTTTCACCTAATAGCAATAAGAAATTTAAAAAACATTTTTTTATATGATATATTAAAAAACCACTCAAAAGTTTTTTTATTTCTTCAGCATTATTTACTCATTTAAATCAACTTAGTTTTTTAAAAATTAATTCTGATTTAGTTTTTTTATCATTGTTAAATAAAGCACTAAAAAATCCATCTAAAAGGGAAATAGAACCTCTAGTATCATGATTGAATTGGCTTAAAATAGATTTTTCTGACTTAAGATTATAAGAATCTATAATATTAAGAACATCAATAATTTCTTCCAAGTTATTAATTTCTTTATTTTCAATGTCTATGATAAGTTTTGTTATTCTATCTAATTGTTGATTTTCTGATATTTTATTAACCATTTTATATTTTATATATATTATAAGACAATATATTTTATTATTAAAACCTTGTTGTATTCGTTTACTATAGTATCATAAAAATATCTTATATGCAAATATTCATATAAGATATATATTTTTTACTATTTTAAAGAGAAATTTTTAAAATTATCTCATAAATTTTTCGTGTATTTCTTTGAGTTTTTTATTGGTTACATGAGTATAAACTTGAGTTGTTGAAATACTTGAATGTCAAAGCATTTCTTGTATTGATCTTAGATCAGCTCCAGATTCAAGGAGGGTTGTTGCAAAAGAATGTCTCAAAGTATGAGCTGAAATATCTTTTAGTATACCTGCTTTTATTCAATAGTTTTTTATCATACTGGTTATAAAAAATCTAGATAGTCTTACTTTTTCGTCTTCTAGTACATCTATATTATTCATATCAATATTGTGTCTTATAAAAAGAGGAGATAGATGATCTCTTCTTTTTTCTAGGTAGTGTTTTACAAGTATTTGAGATTTTGAGGTCATATAAACTACTCTTACTTTTCTTCATTTTCCTCTAATGGCAAATTCCTTTCTTTCTAAATCTATATCTCTAATATTCAAACTTGTTAGTTCAGATATTCTAAGTCATGTAGAATATATCATCTCCATTATTGCTATATCTCTACTTCATATCAAACTGTCTTTGTCTGGAGTTTCAAAAAGCCTTTCTAGCTCATCTCTTGTAAGAAATTCTACCTGCCTTGGTTCTGCTTTTATCAAATCTATAGAAGTAGCTGATAAACTTTTATATCATTTTTTTTCTAAGTATTTTAAAAATGATCTAAGTGTTATCATATAAGCATTTGCCGTTTTTATATTTATTTTTTTTTCAGAGGACTTATATAAATACTCTCTAAAAGAGTCTGCTAGATTTAAATCTATTTTTTCTACTACAAATTTATAACTATCTATATTTGAATCTTCCAAGAAACCAGTAAATTTATTTAAATGCCTATCGTATTGCTCAATAGTTTTTTGTGATTTATTTTTAATTACCTCTAGGTAGTTTAAGAAATTTATATGTGCTTTTGTAAATAACATATTAATATATTTCCAATTTTATGTATATTTTAATTATAGCTAAATTTTGAAACACTGAATTTTTTATCTTAATAATTTATAAAATTAGATTTTTGAAATAATCTAGTTTTAAATATTAATAACTATCAAGATTATTACAATAGTTGCTTTTGAAATATTCCAATAATATAATTCTTGGATATTTTTATCATATTTAAGAATTTGAGGAACACCATTAGTTTTTTTCTAATAAAATAATCCTATATAATTATTATAGGATATCATCTAGTTACCAATATATTACTTTCAAATTGGCAACCTAAACTTCAATCTTTTATGTATATTTCCCACTCTCATTTTTCGTGACTTATATCTCAGCTAGTTTCTCAAATTAGAGGTTCTATTGATAAAACCATACCTTCTTTTATTTTTTCTCATGTATTTGGTTTTCAATAGTTTGGAATATATGGTCTTTCGTGTATTTTTTTTCAAATACCGTGCCCTGTGAGGTCTCTTACTACTTTAAATCATCAAGATTTTACTTCTTTTTCTATTGCTGAACTTATATCTCCTATATAATTTCATAATCTACACATAGATATTCAAACTTCAAGTGCTTTCTTATTTACTTCTATCATTTTTGCTGCAATAGGATTGTATTTGTCTCATCATATAACAACACTAAAACCTGTATCAGTGTTTATTTTTAGGTGTTTGTCTCTTATTCAAAAATCAAAATTAACTAAATCCCCGTTTTTTAGAACTATATCCCTACTTCATCTTCAATGTGCTATTTCACTATTTATACTTATGCATATATTATCTGGAAATCAATATTCTCACTTAAAGGCACATAGCATATTATGCTTTTTTGCTATATCTCCACATAGTTTATTTATTTCTTGTATATTTGTTCATTCAAAAGCTATTTTTTTTATTTCTTCAAAAACTTTTTTGTGTACTTTTGCGTTTTGCATCATCTGTTTTACTTCTCTTTTTGTTAGCATTTCTTTATTTGAAAAATTTAAATTTTATAAGGTCATAATATTCAAATGACTAAAGCCATCTGTTGAAAATCTTAATCATCAAATGGCTAAGGTAATCTGTTGAAAACCTTAATCATCAAATGGCTAAGGTAATCTGTTGAAAACCTTAATCATCAAATGGCTAAAGCCATCTGTTGGAATATTATAAAAATGACAAGGAATTTTAAACTTTCTTTTAAACTTTAATTACATTTTCAACAAGGTGTTAATCATTTTTTTTGGCTTTCACATACCTTTACAGATATCTGACAAGTATCAACTAAGCTGTTTATTCATTGAGACAGATTAATATGCATTTTTTCCATTTGTCCTTTTAAGTTTCATACAGTTTCATCATTTTCTAAAGAAGCTTCTTTAAGTATAGCATATATAGAATTTATAGATATTTTTATATCCTCTGTTTTCTTTATAATAAGAGTTTTAGAATCAAAATCTTTTACGGATATGTATGTATCTAATGATCTATCTACTTTTTTTTCCAATTCCTTAACTACTTGATCTAGTTCATCTGCTTGTTTTTTTAATGAGTTGAAAAATCATTCTTCTCATCATAAAAGACTTCAGTTCTTATTATATGCTTCTAAATTTCACATAATTGTTTTAGCTCTGTCTCATGATATTCATTGTTTTGCCAACTCACTAGCTAGCAGTTTTGCTTCTAATTTTCTGTATTCTTCATCACTTGCATCTCACCATAAAAGATTTATGGCATTTCTCCATTCTTGCATAGATTTTTCATTGTTTTTTCAAGTAATACTTATTTGTTCTATTCTTTCACGAATTGTCCTAAAAAATCATTTTTCCTCTCAATCGCTTTTATTGCACTCTTCTATACTGGTTTTAGAATAATCTATTTTTATATTTAATAGTGTTTCTTCTCATAGTAAAAAATAAGTTTCTTCTTGATAATAATCTTTATCTACTGCATTGTTTTTCATATATCATATAAGAGAATCTGTAGATTTTAATAATTTTTTTAGTATTTCTATTGAGTCTGAATTATTTAGACCTCAACATCTGCTGGATGAATCTTTAATATCCTTACATATTTCTTCTTTTGTTAGTTCTATATCACTTATTCATTTTCTTGTAAAATCTCTAAATTTTTTTGATATATTTTCACTTTCTCTTTCAAGTATTTCTATATCTCTTTTTATTTGTTTAGGAATTTCTTTTTTTATTCCTCACATGTAATATGCGAAATTTAGATTGTATGATCACCACGAAAACATAGAGTTATAAACTCAATATAGTTTGTTAAAACTTCTAGTATTTTCTTCTCATATAATACTTTTTTCTTCTTTGTCTTTCTTTTTTGTAGCAGTATTTTGCATATTTGATATTATCTTTCTAGTATCTTTTATGTAATCAAGTATATAGCTTGGAGTAGAGTCTATTCTACATTGTGATGCTGATGCTATATTTGTATTTTTTGATATAATAAATAATAGAAATATTATCATTAGAATGTGTCTTGTTTTTCTCATAAAACTTTAAATTTATTTTTTAGTTTTTTATCACAATTTTTGAATTTAGCTATCTTTAGCATAACATTATAGCCCTCACTCTAGCTTGAGCGATGCTCCACTCTAATACAAGTAAACCCTCACCCCCTAACCCCTCTCCTTTTGGAGGAGAGGGGGGAGTATAACAGATAGAAAATAGGGTAGTTAATTGCAATAGATTTTATCAGCTGTAGGTTGGTATATCTTCATCTAGTTTTTTTACTAGTTTTCATAAATTCTGGGAATATTCTAAAAGGTTGCTTGTAAACTGTTCTAATTCAAAGAATTTTTCACCAAAATCTTTTAGTAGGTTGTTTTTTATTTCTTTTTTTTCTTCATAATTTTGATATTCTACTATCTTTGATTCTAATCTTAATGATTCTCTATATTCGTTCATTAATTTTTCTGCTCTTGTTGAGGAATTTTCTATGGAGCTAATTATTGATAATACTTCTTCATCTTTTCTTAAAAAATTTCTAATATCATTAGAATTATTATAATCAAGTCACAGGCTCTTGTACTTTTTTCTAAGCATATTTAAAACATTTTGGCTATTTCAACTTTGATTTTCTCAGCTTTCTTGCTTTTGAGTAATATTTTCTAGATTTAATATAGGAGGTGCTTTCTTCATTACTACAAGTCATAAATGAAACATTTCTGGCATATTTATATCTCTTAAGTTTAACTCAAAATTGTTGGTAGTCATTTTTGATTGAGCTAGAGATGTGTTTGCTCATTTTTTTAAGTGTTTGTTTGATTCGTTAAGTACTCACTCTATTGTTTTTTTATTTTTATATCATCAAAGTGCTTTTTGTTTTTTTACTACAAAATCTATTGTTATACAGAAAAACCTATTACATCCCCAAGATGAATTGTCATTAATTTTAACATAGGAATTGCTATAATTATTAGAGTTTAGGTCGGGTATTTCTATTTTATTTGAATTTGGCAGTTTAACATGTCATCAATAGTAAGCAAAGTTAAAGCTCATATCTGCTGATCAGGTCATACTTAAACTTTCATTTAATAAATTTAGAGAATCATTACTCAATCAAGACTCATTTGTTTCCTCTATACACATATAACTATTTCCATCTAAATTTAGATAGGCTTCTTTTGGTATTTCTTCAATTTCTACCTCTTCTAATTCTTCTCAATCTTCTTTATTTGGTTGATTTTCTTTGTCTTCTTCTGGGTCTATTAAATTAGTAGGGGAATCGGGTCATTGTATAATATAATCTCATATGTATTTTCTTGCCGAGTCTTGTAGAAAACTATTTTCATCTCATTCATATTCCACTATTTCACTAAATATAACTTCATCTATTTGGCTTATATCCTCAATTAAATCAAATGGAGAATTTTTAGTGTCTCAATCACTATACATTCATATTCTTGAAGTTTCATATATAGCTTTTGCTTTTTTCTCTGCTTTGTCTTTTGTTATACTGGTTATTTTTGATATTTCTGATATAAATTGTCAGATTTCCGTTGCATTTAGAGAATCAAATTTTTCTGTTTGTTCATTGTATCAACATTCTTCTTTTTCTTCTAAGTTTTCTATCAAATCTCATATATTTCATTTAGCTATACTCTCAATTGTTACTGGATTTATTCATGATATTAGACAACCTTTTATATTTTCACTTTCTAGCTGAGTATTTATTTTTTCAGAAATATCTTGTTTTTCTTGTCCACTTAGTTCATATACATATTGAGATTCTTCAAAACTTTTTAATCATTCATCTAAATTTTTGTATAGATCTAATCATAAATCAGAACCAAGAAAAGCTCAAGTTATTTTAACTTGAGATATTATTATTACTAATATTGTTAAAAAAATGCTTTTTTTCATTTTTTTATTTTATGAAGTTTTTTATTTTTTCAGATTATAAAGAGTTTTTGGATAATTACAAAAAAAATAGAAACATATTATGTTTCTATTTTTTTCTTAAATTTACTTTTGATATTTAAATAATAATATTTTAATTAAGTTTTAATCTCCATAATTACTTCTATAATTTTCTATTTCTAAAACACTCATAGTTTTTAAATTTTCAGCTCATATTTTTTCTATATCGCTACATTCTAAACTTTTTCAAATAGCAACTATTTGCTCCCATTCCAATTTAAGTATTATTTTCCATCCTATTATTTTTCATTTTTTTGTCCCTAAAGCATTAATAATATTATTTACTTTTCTTAGGTAAATTTTTCAATTAATCAAATTTTTAATTATTGTATTGTCATTAATTGTTTCATCATAATTTTCTAAGATTTCCGTAAGTTTATAATGTGGTATTGCACAACTATTATATACAAATCTTTTTCATCAACAATCTTTAATTATATCTGAATATCTAATATAATTTTTATTTTGTCAAGAACCTTTTAAGTATCAACCGTCTATACGATATATGGTGCCTATCATTGGTAGCCCCATTTTTTTATTTGCCAAATTTTTAGCTTCGATTGCCTCTATCATTTCATATGATAATTTATCTAAAATAAAAGCTAATTTTTTTGGGTCTATACGACTAACATAGGGTTTTAAAAGTTCTCTTTTTTCTGAACTTACTAAAGACATACAAATGTTTTTAACGGATTTAATTACTTCTTGTTTACTTATACTATCAGATAAATATTGATCTATGTCATTCCATTCAACATTATTTATTTTTTTATTTTTTTTACCTTTTTGATCATTAATTAAAATAATATTAATACGATCTAATGTATCTGATATGTTTCAGCTATAATTCAAATCTTTTTTTGCTTTTTCATAGCATTTTGCAACTAAAGGGTGTATTTTTTCCATAGTTTTTATAAATAATAAATTAAAATAGTAAAAACTATTTTATCTATTATTATATAATTGTCAAGTTATTTTTATTTATATTTATTTCAAAAGCTTTTTTCTTTGGGTAAGCTATTATTTTTTCTGCTATTTTATCTTCTATTTCGTCTATAATATATCTTCTAACCTCCCTTGCTCAAAACTCTGGATTATATACATTTTTTGTTATAAAATTTAAAACTATATTATCATAAGTTATAGAAATAGATTTTTTTTGCAGTCTCTCTTCTAGACCTTTTAGTTGTAGTGAAGTTATTTTTTTGATAGATATTTTATCAAGAGGGGAGAATACTGTTATTTTATCTATTCTATTTATAAACTCCGGAGAAAAATAATCATCTAAGTGAGAAACTACATTTTCTTTTGCTTTTTCAAAATCTCTCATCACTTTTTCCTCTCATTTTTCAGAAACATCAAAACCTATTAATTGAGCTTTTTCGTTAAATTCATCTGCTCATATGTTACTGGTCATTATTATTATAGTATTTTTGAAGTTAACTTTTTTTCATTTATTATCGGTTAATACTCAATCTTCAAGTATTTGTAATAATATATTGAATACCTCAAAATCTCATTTTTCTATTTCATCAAAAAGTACTATGCTGTAGGGTTTTTTTCTTACTCTTTCGGTTAAAAGTCATCATTCCTCATATCAAACATATCATGCATTGGATCATATCAATTTGTTTACTGAAGTTTTATCTGAATATTCACTCATATCTATTTTTATCAAAGCATCTTTATCCAAATAAAATTCTCTTGCTAGAGTTTTTACTAACTCTGTTTTACCCACTCATGTTGGTCATAAAAATAAAAAACTTCAAAGAGGTCTGTTTTCGTCTCATATTCCAGTTTTACTTCTCATTATAGATTTTACTATATCTTCTATTGCTTTTTGCTGACCTATTATTTTCTCTTTTAGAGCTTTTGACAGATTTTTCAGCCTTGTTATTTCTTGAGTACTTAGATTTTCTACAGGTATTCCAGAACTCATACTAAGCACTTTTTGAATATCTTGTTTTTTTATATTTAACCTATCTTTTTTTGGTATTTTGAACTTTTGTCTTGTTTTTGTTATACTTTCTTTCAATTTTAAAGCCTTTTCTTTTAGTCTTGAAGCTTTTTTATAATCAGAAGATATTACAGCTTCTTCAACTAATTTGTTTGTTTTAGCTAAATCTTCTTTTATTTTTTTAGTTTCTTTTTCATCAAAATTGTAAGTCATTGATTTTAAACTACATGCTTCATCTATTAAATCTATTGCTTTGTCTGGTAAATATCTATCTGTTATATATCTAGTAGCCAAGACTACTGCTTCTTCTACAGCATCATCGTTTATATTTAGATTATGATATTCTTCAAAAGTTTCTTTTAATCATCAAATTATTTCAAGAGATGTTTTATAATCAGGTTCTGACACTTCTATTTTTTGTAATCTTCTTTCAAGTGCAGAATCTTTTTCTATGTATTTTTTGTATTCATTACCTGTAGTTGCTCATATTATTCTTATTTTTCATCTTCACATAGCAGGTTTTAATATATTTGATGCATCTAGTGTTCATTCTCATGATCAAGCTCATATTATTGTATGTATTTCATCTATAAAAAGTATTATTTCATTTTCTATTTTTGAGGCTTCTTCTATAACTTGTTTTATTCTGCTTTCAAACTCTCATCTGTATTTTGTTCAAGCTACCATTGAATTTATATCAAGAGCAAGTATTTTTTTGTTTTTCATTGAAAAAGGTACTTTTGAGTTAGCTACTGCTCTTGCTAATCATTCTACTACTGCTGTTTTACCTACTCATGGTTCTCATATTAATACAGGGTTATTTTTTGTTTTTCTGTTTAATATTGCTATTAATCTGTTTATTTCAACTTCTCTTCAAATTACCTTGTCTATTTTGTCTTCACGGGCTAAATGTGTAAGATCTTCAGAAAAAAAGTCTAGTATAGGTGTTTCAGATTCATAATCTTTTTTGTTTTCCACTTTTTTATTTCAATCAAATGGTGTAGACATTCCTGATGATAATCATTCAAATAGATTTTGTGTTAGACTTCAAAGAAGTTCGTCTATTTCATTTTTAGTTGCCTCGCTTCAAATTTGTTCTCAATCAGATATTCATGCTTTGTTTAGGTCTATTATATTTGTTTCTAAATCACTTGGAATTATTCCAATATAGTCTAAAAAGTTAGGTAACCAAGAGGAGTTTTGTAATAGTGCTAATATAAAATCTTCTATACTTGCTTTTGGTTTCTTGAAGTTTGCAGCAATTTTTACACTTGATAATATTATGTTTTTTAATTCACTGTTCATTCAAGAATATACTCATTTTCTTTTTTCTGGTTTTTCGTTTAATTCTCATTGATTTATTATTTCCATAACTAATTTTTCATCTATTCAATATAGAGTAAATACATCTTTTGTTGCCAATGATACCGTTGCTACGATTTCTAAAAATACATCTTCTATTCTTAAATCTTTTATTCATATTTCTTTGACTTTAATCTCAGAATTTATAAGTGTTTCTTTATATTTTTCAGAAAAATTTTTGTAACTCATATTTTGTTTGTTATTTTTTAATGTATTTTTTTGAAAGCAATATTATAAATTTAGTCTTAAAAGACAAAAATATTTTGCGATAAATTTCAAAAAATATATAATGATTTTATCATAAAATGCTTTTTATCTTAATAAAAATGCTTTTACAAAAATAATTTTATTCGCTTAATAAACAAATGTATGTGATTTCTTTGAAAATCTATTGCTCTTATTTGATGATACATAGCTTGATCTATGATTGTTTCGTCTCTTGATCCTAAAAAAAAGAAAAAAATTGAAAAAATAAAAAAAGATTGATGAGATGTTTTTGCTTTTTTAATTCAAGACTTTACTGATACTCAAAAAGAATTATTTGAATCTTTAAAAAAAGAAATTTTGACTCCTGAGAATAGAAAAAAATTTGAAACCAAAAAACAAGAACTTTTAAAATTATCAAATGCTTATATGAAAAAAGCAGAGAAAACTTTGAAAGATTTAGAAAATAAATGAAAAAATTCAGCTAAGGCTTGATTAGATGAATTAGATAAAATCTATGATGAGCAAAAAGATAAAATTGATGAAATAAAAGAAATAGCTCCTCAAAAAGCTTTGGAGCTGAAAGATAAGATTTTATCTTGAGCTATGCAAATAAAAGATGAAATTGTAAAAAAAATTAAATAGATTTAAGGAGTCATGGCAAAATTATTTCGTTATTATAAAAGTAAAGATTTTTTAGATAATTTTTTAAAATAAAATTTTTAAATAATTTACAAAACCCCCAAGTTTTAAAACTTGAGGGTTTTCTTTTAAATTCTACTTTTTGTAATTGACAATATGTATTATACAACTATAGTGTTAAATATAAAATCTATATAGTACATAAAAAATGAATTTAGAAAAGATAAAAAATTATTTCTCTCCGAAAGAAAATCTTAAAAGGAAACTAACTCCTGAACAATTTATAGACTATGAAAGAATGTTTAAGGAATCAAGTGGTATTATGTCTTGGGAGAAACTAGAAAAATATAGCAAATTTAAATCTGGTTGAGGATTAGATTGAATTTATTGGAAATGAGATTTAAATTTAAAGTATAAACCTATAACGGATTTATCATATTTAAAAAGTGTTTGATGAACTTTAGTGCTAGTATGAACTTTTGTAAAAAGTTTGTCAAAATTGGAAGAAGTTTGAATGAATTTAAATTTACAATGAACTCTTATAGAAAGCTTACCAAATTTAGAAAATGTTTGATTTGACTTAAACTTACAGTGAACTTCTATAGAAGATTTACCAAAATTAAAAGAAGTTTGACTGAGTTTATTTTTACAATGAACTTTTATAGAAATCTTACCAAATTTAGAAAATGTTTGATTTGATTTAAGCTTACAATGAACTTCTATAAAAGATTTACCAAAATTAGAATATGTTTGATACGATTTAAATTTACAATGAACTCTTATAGAAAATTTACCGAAGTTACATATTGTTTGAAATGATTTAACTTTAAACTGAATATCATGGAATGCTCTAAAAAATATATTAAAAGAAATAATTACAAATTCTATAAAAGTAAGATGAGAAATCATATATGATTGAACGAATTTTAAAAGTTATATTGATATTTCTTTGTTTTTAAATAGTTTTTGAGTTTTTGAAGATGAAATTACAGATGAAGAATTATTAAATGATCAAAAAAAAGAGTTTATAAATAGATATTGATCTTGAAAAGCAAAAAGAGATGATAAAGTTAAAAAAGAATTAAATATCCTAGCGAATATATTTTATTATCAGTTTGTAGAAAATTTTCTAAGCTATGGTCATAAAATAAAACTAATGCAAAAAAATTGAGCTTCCAAGAATGAAATTGATGAAAAAATAGAAGAAATTTATAAAAAACTAGATGATAAATTTCATGAAATAGAGCATTATTTTTGAGAAGAAATAAAAAATAGACTCTTAGATGAGTTTAGAAAAGAGATGAAAGAAAAATTGACAAAAAAAAGAAGCTAAAATTTTTATGTTTTAGCTTCTTTTTTCAATATTATACTATTTAGAGATTTTGTTATCTTTTTTAGGAGCTATATTATTGAAATTTCCTCTAGCTGATCTTCTTTCTTTATTGTGATTCCTAATAGTATTTTCAGATTCTTCATTTTTCATTTTTTCTAGTGAATCTATATTTGTCTCTATCTTTTTACTTTCATTTTGTAAATCTTTAACTTCAACTCTAATTTGTCTTTTTTCTTCTTGTAATTTACTTATTTCCATTTCTATATCCTTTATATTTATCTCTTTATTTTCAATATCTGTTTCCAATACATTCTTTCTAGTATTTAATTTATCAATAGTATCTCACAATATAGAAGACATAGTTTCATCTTTATTATCATCAGTTCAAGAATTATCTGTAAATTCTTGTTCTTTATTTTCTTCTTCTTCTAAATCTAAAGATGATTTTGATTCATTTGAATCTCACAATGATAAAGAATTTTCTTCTTCTTTTTTATCATCTGTTTTTTCTTCTAAATCTATTCATGAATTATCATTAGTATTATCTAAATTTAAGCTATCTAAATTTAGCTCATTTTTATTATCGTCAGAATCTAAATTTGAAGTTTCTTTTTCATTCTCAGTATCTAAATCCAAATTTAATTCTTTACTTTCATCATCTTCTTCTAAATTTATATTTAAAGAATTATCTTCATCTCCTAAATTTATATTTAATTCTGAAGAATCACCTTCTTTTTCAACTTTCTTTTCTCACTGATTTTCATCATCAGTATTAATCTCTATTTTTTCTTCATCCTTTTTTTCTTCATCATCATCAAAAGATATTAAATCTTGTTTGTCATCATTATCTATTTTTAAAGAATCAACTTTTTGAGCTTCTTTATTTCATTCACTTTCTAGCTCTTTAGTATCATCTTCTATGATTATTAAATCATCATCATTTGTACTTGTAGTAGACATAATTAAAAAGTTATTTTTTAAAATACACTCATATATTAACACAATAAAAAACTATTTGCAAAAAATTTAATGTTTATATAATCATTTTTACAAAAAATTTAAATATATAACTTTTAAAAGTATGGATTTTTCAAAAGCATGAGAAATGTTGAAATTACAACAAGAAGCTATGAAAATAGAAAAAGAACTTGAAAATACACTAATAGAAGCAGAAGTAGGGGGGCTTGTTGTTTCTATAAACGGGAAAATGAAAGTTGAAAAAGTAGAATTTGAAAATGATAGTTTGATTCCTTGATTAAATGATTCTCAAAAAGAATCTTTATCCAATGCTATTGCAGAAGCAGTTAATAAATGAGTTAAAAAATCTCAGGAAGTTGCAGCCTCAAATATGCAATGAGTTATGTCAGCAATGTGACTTGATATGTGAAATGGAGGTATTCCTAAACTACCTGGTATGTAAAGGAGCCTGTGGCAAAATTAACATCTATTAAAAAGTAATCTTTTTTGCTAATTTTAATTCAAAAATTTTTTGCTTAGATTTACCACAGACTCCTAAAAATTATTACTATATTTAGTTTTTTATGATAATTATAGATTGAGAATTTAGTGGGCTTGACTATAAAAAACATTCTCTTTTGAGCTTATGAGCTTTGGATTTTCGAAGCCCTGAAAACCAATTTTATTGAGAATGCCGTATCAGAGATTGAGCCTTATATGATGAAGAAGCTTTGGAAGTAAATTGATTTTCTGTCCAAGATATAAATGACCCTAGTAAAAAAAAACTTGCAGAACTTATAAATGATTTTGATACTTGGCTTAAAAAAACTACTAAACCCCATATGTTTATATGACATAATCCCAAATCTGATATAGATTTTTTGGAAAGTAGTTATGAGCTTTCAAATATAGAATATAGTTTGGGACATAGAAGTATTGATACACATAGTGTTGTTATTATGAAACACTTTGAATTAGGTATGGAAATACCTGTAGAAGATGATAGATATAAAATAAATTTGGATAAATCTCTTGAATTTGTTTGAATAAAAGGTTGAGAACCAAAGCCTCATAATGCTTTGATGTGAGCTAAATGTGAAGCTGAAGTTTTAAATAGAATTATGCATGGGAAATGTCTTTTGGATGAATTTAAAAAATTTCCTATTCCTGAATATCTTTTAAAAAACATTTAACTTTATAAATATAAAAAAATATGAGTAAAAAAGAAAAACAATATTTAGAAAATGAAGATATCTTAGATCAAATGGAAGATGAAATAGAAGAGATTGAAAACGATGATGGTAGTATAAATGAAGATAAACTAGAGGATACTATGAATCCAGAAGATGAGGAAGATGAAAAATGTATGGATAAATTGGTAAAAATACAGGCTGATTTTGCTAATTTCAAAGCTAGAGTAGATAGAGATAGAACTGATATGATATTTTTTTTAAAACAAGATATATTCAAAAAAATCCTTCCTGTTTTAGACGATCTAGATAGAATTATAAAATCAAGCTCCGAAGAAGATAAAAAAACTCCTATTTATGAATGAGCTATTGCTTTACATAAAAAATTGAATTTAGACTTAGAAAAAATGTGAGTTAAACCTTTCCTTTCTGTTTGAGAAGAAGCTGATCCAGATAAACATGAAGTTATGACAAGAGTTCCTTGAAAAAAGGAAAATATAATATGTGATGAGTTTGAAAAATGATATTTATTAGACGGAAGGGTTTTGAGATATGCTAAGGTAGTTGTTTGAGCTTGAGACTAAACTAACCACAGTTTCTATATGGTGAGTATGTGGAAACATATCTAAACATTTTATCTTTTCAACTTTATAATTACTATTTTTCAATATATATTCTAGATCTCTAGCTAAACTAGCAGGGTTACAACTTACATATATTATCTGTTTTGAATCAAATTTAACTATGTCATTTAGTGCTTTTGGATGCATTCAAGCCCTTGGGGGGTCTATAACTAATAAATCTGTTTTTTCTCAATCTTTCAAATAAACTTTTAGAAAATCCTCCACTTTTGCGTTAACAAATTTTATATCATTTAGATTATTCATTTTAGCATTTTCTTTTCAATCTTTTGAAGCTGATTCTACTAACTCTACACTAACAATATTTTTGACTCACTTTTTTGCAAAAATCATAGCTATTGTTCAAGTTCAAGCATATAGATCAAGCATGTTTATATCTTCAATTTTTTTTTCTCCCTTAGCTAAAAAACTAGAAGCAAAATCTAGTATTATACTATAAAGTTTCTCGCAAGCACTACTGTTTGTTTGAAAAAAAGATGTAGGGGAGATGTTGAAATTGAGTCAAAGTATTTTTTCTTTTATGGTTTTTTCTCAATATATAAGTTCTAATTCTCAAATACATGTATCGGATTTATTTGTGTTGTGAGATAAATAAACTGATTTTATTATTTTGTATTTCAAAGCTAGGTCTAGAAAGAATTTTTTTATTCTCTCTAGACTATTTTTTTTACTAATTTCTTTTTTGTCCTCAAAATAGTTGGGGTTGAATGATAAAATTATCATCATCTCATTTGTAAAATAAGTTTTTCTTATAAGAATATGTCTAAAAAATCATTTTCAGTTAAACTGATCATATACTTCTAATCAAGAATTTTTAGCAAATTTTTTAATTTCTCTGTATATTTCATTTTGCTTTTCATCTATTAAAATGAATCAATCTATATCCTGTATTTTTGAAAATTCTCACTGTTTATGAAATCATACATTGAAATGCTCCTGTTTTTGATTTTTTAAAGATATATTTTTTCAAAATGAAAATTCTACCTTGTTTCTATATCAAGTAATTATAGGGCTTTTTTCTATACTTAAAAATACTTCTTTTTTATCTTTTTTTAAAAAATATTTTTCCAAAAGTCTTATTGCTTCTTCTACTTGTTCTTGTTTCATTTCTAATTGTTTTTCATATATTATATTTATCCGTTTACATCATCCACATTCTCAATAAGGATTTTTTATATTTTCTTGTTCAAATCTGGATTTTTTTACTACTTCTACAACTTGGGTTTCTAAAAATGATTTTTTCTTTTTTAAAACTCTTAGATTTACTCTGGATTCTGGAACAACTCATCATATTACTATTAATTTTCTTCAATTATAATCTGGGTTTTCATGTTTTAAAGTAGCCAATCATTTTCATCAAAAAATTAGCTTTTCTATAAAAATATTTTTAAGTATGTCGTTTTTTTTGATACTTATCTGCATTTTTAATTTATTTTAGTTAGTTTGTATAGTGTGAGTAATAAAAATTTATTTCTAACTTTTCATCATCTTAAAAATACCAAGGCAATAAAAGATAAATATAGGTATTAAATACAATATATCAAGATATAAATTAATATGATATTTTGCGATAATAAACTCTGAAAATAAATAAATTAAAACTCATATTAAAGATATTTTTAACATAAATAGAAAAGGAAATTTAAAATAAACTATTTTTAAAGATTCTTTGTAAACCAAAGCCAAGAAAACCATTTGAGTTAAAACTGTCATTATTCAAGCTCAAATAAAACTATAATAAGGGATGAGAACTAGATTTCATATTATATTTATAAGAGTTAGTATAATACTTATTTTTAGAAGTTTTTTTTGATTATTGGAGGCAATTAGCAAATATGAAAAAACTATCCCGATATAGAAAAATAATATCATAATAAGTATTAAAACAAAAGCATCTGATGAGTTAAAGAGATTCAAATCAGTTCTTTGTAAATAATCTTTATTTGCTATTATTTCTACTATATTATCTCTTAAAACCAAACCAAGAGATATTATTATAATTCAAGCACTCCACATTATTTTAAAAGAATTTTTTATAATTTCTTCAACTTTTTTTAGATTAGAGTTTTTATAGTTTTCAGACATACTAGGTAATAATGAATTCATAAAAAAAGATGCTATTATAATAAATACATCCATTATTTTAAGAGGTAGGCTATAAAGAGCTATACTTCTATCGGCTAATATTCATTTTTCTATAAAACTTATAATAACTATGTCTATTTTTGTATATACTACAGATAAAAAAAGGGCAATTCAATAGGGGAGTGTCTTAAAAAAGATTTCCTTTATGTACTTATAATTAAAATTTAGTGTTATTTTTATTATTTTTCTCGCATATAAATAGTTTAAAAACATATTTATAAACATTCATATTGCTACTATTGTTATTATCAATAAAAAAGCTTTGTCATAATTAGGATCTAAGTTTCAATTTATATCTGATAAAGGTATTAAATATTTTATAAGTATAAAAGTAGATATAAGTACAAAAATTTTATTAACTACAACTGAAAAAACTGAAAATTCCATTTTCATATGAGCTTGCATAAGAGCAAGTAAACTTGAATTTATAAGAGAGAAAAAAGTAAATATAGAAGCTATAAATATTCAGAAAAACACTAGAGAATCATTATATCAAGGTAGGAAATAAGCTATAATTAGAGATAAAAATATAACTAGAAATCCACTAATTATTCTCAAAGATAATATGTTTCAAAATATATGCTGTGATTTTTTTTTATTTGCTCATATTTCTTTTACTGTCATCGCATAAAGCCCCAAATCCAGCAAAAAAGCAAATATAAATATGTAGTTAAAAATTTTATTATAAATACCAAAAAGCTCAACTGTGAGATAGTTTGTTATTAGGCTTAGTAAAAAAATGCTTATTATGGATGTAATAAGCTTTGATATTATTTGAGATATGGTTGATGAAACGATTTTTTTTAGCATTTAAAATTGTTTTCTACTCTTTTGGAATTATAGCTTCTATAGCAGCAAAACTTGCTTGTTTTCACTTAGGTAGTAGAACTGAAATATTATCTCATATTTCACATTTGAAATGTGTAACAGCAGCTGGAAGTAGGTCATAAACATCTCAATCACATACAACTTGGAATTTTCACATATCTTTTGTAACTAATCATGTCCTTGTTTCTCTTTCTATGGGAGCTATTTGCTTGTAAGTCATTTTTCAAACACCATCAACTTTTAATTTTAGTTTATCTCATTGAACTATTTTTGATTTGGAAGCATAGTTAAACGGTACAGGATATTTTTTACCATCACTTCAAAGCATAGAATCACCAGTAAACACTCATTCTATTATTTTCGCATCATCATCATTGTAAGAATGCAGTCATGATGTATCTAAATCTACACTAGAATCTAAATCCACATCATTTTCTTTTGCTAATCATACAAGTAGCTTCTTTGCTGATTTTAGGGATTTTTCACTTGTTACTATAAAATCTTTAATAGCAAGAATAGTTTTTTTGTTGTCCATATTTGTTTTTATTTTTATGTATTATAAAATTCATTAAAAAAATTATATATTTTTTTATTTAAAATGTAAAACTTTATATTATTTACAAGTAATTTATTTTGGTCTTGGGGAATAGTTTCTTGAAAAATTATTTTTTCTAAAAGAAAATATTTGTCTAATTTTAATAACTCTTAATTTAAAAATAACTTTATTATTAACAAATTATAAAGCTATTATCAAAAGTTATTTATTTATAGATTCTAGTTTTGTTTGAATTCCTTTTAGTTATATATCAATATTATAGAAGTTAAGGGAAGTCATATAAAAATGCTTAGAAAAAATCATATAGCTAAAAAAGGTCAAAAAGGTACTTGAGTTTCTATTTTATTTTTAAATCAAAGTTTAGATTTTTTATAAATTATAAAAAAAATTGATATAATACTTCATACTATATATGTTAAAAATAATGTTTCAATGCTAAAACTGTATCAAACTAAAATTCATAAAAGTATTGCTATTCTCAAATCTCATCATCACATCCAAGCACCGTTACTTACTGCTATTTGTAAAAATAAAAAACCAAATATTATAATTACTCAAACAAGAGAATTAATTGCTATAAAATCTTCAATACTGCTATTTGTTCATCTCAAAAAGAAGTAAATAATTGTTCATATTAGAATAAGTATTAAAAAGTCATATTTTATTTGAAGTTCTTTAAACATTATAATATACAAAAGTCATATACTGTATATCAATATTATTATTGATACAATATTTAAAACTATATCTGTATTTCCTATGGATAGATAGGGAAATATGTTTATTACACCAAGAGATTCAAGTATTATAGCTATTAATGAAATTACTATTCAAACTATCATAACTCAATCATGTATCTCTAAAAATAATATATCATAAAAGCTATATATTATAGTTATAAATCCTATTATAAGCCAAAAAAATAATTTTATGGTTTCGTTTGAGTTTCAATTTTTTATTAACTCAAAATCTATCAAGAAATATCATATCAGAAAAAACAATACTCATGTAGATAATTCAAGAAGGGGATAAATAATAGATACTTTTTCTTTACAATATTTACATCTTCAAAAATTTTTTATCCAAGATAAAAATGGGATTAATTCTAGAGCTCACAGTTTATGGTTACATTTATTGCAATGACTTCTTCAGGCAAATATTCATCTTTCTTTTGATTTTAGTCTATATATCAGTACTGATGCAAAACTTCAAAATATGCTTCAAAATATAAAAAGTATGATGTAAAAATAATTTTCTAGCATTTATTTTTTAATAGATGTTAATTTTTAGATCCCCTTTTAGTTTTTTAAAAGAATATACATCTTAATTATTTACAAAGAAACATCAAAAAATCTTTGGTAGTTTTTATTTTTGCATTTTTCAAATATTTTAATAGTATTTTTCAGTTGTGTTTCTTGAAATAATATATTTTTAGGTTTTTAACTTTTCAAGAAATTATTATTTTAAATTTTAAAATGAAAAATTATGGCAGTAGAATTAAACAATGATAATTTCCAGCAAGAGATTTCTTCTGGTGTTAGTTTGGTTGATTTTTGGGCTGAATGGTGTGGTCCTTGTCAAACTATGCTTCCTGTTTTAGAGCAACTTTCTGAGAAAATGGATTGAAAAGCTAAAATAGCTAAAATAAATGTGGATCAAAATCCAGATTTGGCTTCCAAATTTAGAGTTATGTCTATTCCTACAATTCTTATTTTTAAAGATTGAGAATTGGCTCAAGAACCTCTTGTATGAGTAAAATCTTTGGATGAACTTGAATCTGCTTTGAATAGCCATATGTAGAAATTAACTTGAAAAACAAAAAAAGACAACTAGTTGTCTTTTTTTGTTTTGCTTTATATTATTTATCTTGAGGTTTTCCTAAAATTTTTTCTGTAGAGCTTCTAGCTAATTCAGATTCACTTTCGATATAATCAAAATCTAATCAAACACATTTTAGTTTGCTTAAGTCTGTTATAGTCTGAGGACCTTTACATTGAATACCTACGTCATTGTTTTCCATAACTTTTTATAGTTAAAAAATAAAATTGTATTTTGTATCTTAATAGTTTTTATTAATAAGTCAAGTTTTTTATTTAGAATCACTCAAATCATTATTAATTGAATCTAGGATTTGTCCCGTAGAACTTTTAATTAGTTGAGGTAAATGATCAATAGAACCTAAATCTAAATTTGATCAAATATATTTTAGTTTGCTTAAGTCTGTTATAGTCTGAGGACCTTTACATTGAATACCTACGTCATTGTTTTCCATAACTTTTTATAGTTAAAAAATAAAATTGTATTTTGTATCTTAATAGTTTTTATTAATAAGTCAAGTTTTTTATATTATACCTTTTATAGCAGCTATATTAAAGCTATAATTTTGCCCGATTGATCATATTATTCATATATAACCCTTTTCACTGTTTATAATTATAGGTTTTATAATTATTGAGAATTTTTTAAGATAATTTATACTATTTTCGTCTCATATAAATAAATTTATCCCAGGTTTTAATGATAAACTAGATAAAAAATCCATAAACCTTATTTTATCTTCAAGCATTTCTATTATCTTACTGCTATCTTCTAACTTATTTATTTTTATAAAGTTTGATATTCAAGAATATCATAATATGTTTTGTTCAGGGATACTAAAAAAACTCAACTCCATAGTATTTTTTGACAAAGAATTCGTTATATTATAAACATAATCAGAAAAGTTTTTTATATTTCAAGATATCTCTACATTGTTCTCATTTAAAAAATATGAAGGAGTTTCTTTCATCATATAATCTACATATACTCTAATTCAGCTTGAAGTAGGCATTCTTCATGCAGAATTATAGGGTTGAAAAACTAAATTCATTTTTTCAAGTTTTGCCATATCTCACCTAACAGTCGCAGGACTTACTCATAAATCAAACTTTGAAAGTAAGAGTTTTGAGCCTATTAAATCACCATTTTTCAAAAATTCTTCTATTATTATTTTTAATATAAGTATATTTCTATCTGTTAGTTGCATTTTTTTGAAATTATATTTACCTATTAATATATTAATTCAATCAAAGTTTCACAAGACTTATCAAATCATTCTCTTTCAAGTATCTTTGAATAATTGTTTTTCTTCTTTTTCAATTTTGTTATAGATTTTAAAATAGTGTCACTTATATTTGGATTGAAATATCCTATATTATCTCAAAATATATCCTTTATGGTTTTCAAATTTGATGATAATATATTACAATTATAATTCAAAGATTTTTCCATAAAAAAAGGGAAAATACTATAAAGTACAGGATATATAACCCCTAGAGAGTTTTTATAAAAATACTTTGTTTCAAATCTGTTTACCTCTCAAATAAAAAATATTCTTTCATTTAGATTTTTTGCCAATACTTTTTTTCTAAATTCTATATCTTTTATAGTTTGCGTATCCAAAATCAAAAGAGAAATATCTAGTTTTTGCTCTCTAATCTTCTCAAAAACATCTATGAGTTTATCTAATCATTTTTCCAGTGAATTTCATCAATCATATATTAAATATTCTCACTCTATCCCATATCTAGTTTTTATATTTATATTTATTTCTTCATCTTTATCTATTTGTTCATATTTTTTGAAAAATGCCTTTATTACCTTTATTTTATCTTCTCTTATATTTAGTTTATCATTTATTTCTTCTGATAAAATATCATTGAAACAAACTATATTTTTTGCTTTTTTACAACTTGATGTAAATATGTAGTTTTTTATTGCTTTTTGTATAAAGCTCAATTTTGGCAAGAAATGTAGTTCTGCTAAATCCGGTATAAAAACTATGTATTTCTTTTTTATGTTTATAGGTACCCTCCAGTCAAAAAATATAAATAAATCTTCATTTTGTGTTTTATCTTTGAAAAATATTTGATCTTTGAAACTTGAAACTTTACTTTTTATTTTAAATATTTTTACATTATTATTCTTTTCAAATAGTCTTTCTATATCTTTGTTTATATAGATATTATAAAAAAAATCTTTCTTGCTTCGAATTATAAAATTAATTAATTCTATAACAAAACTAGAATAGGGGTCATTTATTTTTATAAATCTCAAATCTAATCAAACTATAATTTGGGGATTCATATCTGTTTTTTTATTTTGTAATTTTTTCATTATTACTATAATTATTTTATCTTTTTTTACAATATAATATGAAATCAAAAATGGTTTTAAAAGTGGAATGATTAACAAAAACTATAAATTGAAAAAAAATACTTGATAATATAAGTTTTGATGTGAAACCATGAGAAATTTATTGATTTTTATGACCTAATTGAGCTTGAAAAACTACTACTATGAAGTGTATAATGTGAATTTCTTCTTTTGATGTTTGAAATATAGAGGTTTTATGAGAAAAAGGTCTTAATATAGGAAATAAGAACAATATATGATTTATGCCTGAAAATACTTATCTGTATAAATATTTAAAAGCAAATGAGTTTTTAGAATTTAACGGTAAGTTTTTTTGATTATCTTGAGGTAAACTTAAAAAAACTGTTTTGGATTTGTTAGATAAAGTCTGACTTAAATGAGAATGAGATAAATATTTAAAAAATTTTTCTAAAGGTATGCTTCAAAGAATAGGTTTGGCTCAATCTATAATAAATAATCCTAAGCTTTTATTTTTAGATGAACCTATGAGTTGACTTGATCCTATTTGAAGAATGGATGTAAAAAATCTTATTTCTGATTTGAAAAAGAAAAAAACTACTGTTTTTTTAAATACTCATATATTGTCTGATGTGGAAAGTATATGTGATAGAGTTTCTATAATAGATAAAGGTAAATTGATAGTTGAGTGAGAGAGAGTTAAAAATATTTTAGCTAAATCATCATTAGAGGATTTTTTCATAAAAAAAGTTTCTCCTAGGTAGTAGTAATTTTATTTAAGCAAGGGATTATAGTAAGGGAGTAAAATGCAAGGGGTCAAGACCTCTTGTCTAAGTATTTATTATATATCTTAAAATCAATGATTTTAAACCAGCTTTATAAATTAAATATAATTTGTAAAAATTTATCAACAGAGAGCTTTAGCTCTTTGAATGTTCTTTTTTAGCTCTCTGAATAGATTAAGTACAAACTGTTTTACTATATATATTATAAATAATAATAAACTAAAAAACTCCTCGATTTAAACAGGGGAGTTTTTGTAAAAAAGATAAACTTTCTACAATAGCAAAAGGCTAAAACTTTCTGTTGAATATTCTAACAAAATTAAAATATATATGATTTTCTGTACTAAAAAACTCAAAAGTCTAAAGTCTTCTGTTGATTAGGATTTGATGAAATTAATTTTTTAAACCTCTTTAACTATCTCTTCTAAAGCTTCTTTTAAACAAATTTCAACTTGATCATTTTTTTTATTCCTCAAATCATTGTAGGCAATAATCATTGATATAATATTTAAGTTTGAATTGTTTAGTATATTTTCCACATTGACTATTTTTTTTATTTTTCAAACATCAGCGGTAACAAGTTTTATTTTTGAATCTATTTTTATATGTTTGGAAAAATCAAAATTCCTTATATATGTCTTTAAAAAACTATTTTCTGCTCATCATCCAACTACAAAAAAATTGCTCGGACAATTCCTATCTTGGAGTATTTCTTTTAATCAATTAGCAATTAGGAAACAATAAATTTCTAAAAATTCGTCTTTTTCTTCCAAAGCAAAATCATTTCTATCTATTTTTTTTATTATATCAGCCTGAGAAAAATTTTTCTCTTTTTTTATTTTTTTTATTAAAGAGTCTATTCAAACAGATATATTTAAACTTCACTCTATATTATTCCCAGAGTCTTTTACAGTTATAGAACTAGATGTATTTCATATATTTATTATTACTAACTCTTCGTTATCTCTTCATATTTTTGAGGTACAAAATTCTTCTGGTAGTATTTTTTCTAAATCTTTTTTTAAATATTTTGCTATATAATTTAAAAGCTCTATATTGTTTTTTGATAAAAATATATTTAGTAAACCAAAAGATATTTTCTCTCCATTTTTTTGTATTGGATCAGAAACTGAAACTTTATCTATCTTTATTTCCGATACATTTGATATAATTACTTCTAGATCTGATTCAGGGTATAGATAATTATCAAATATAGTTTTTGTAGCTGTAATATAGCTTATTTTTTCTAAGTTTTTAGTGATGAATTTTAGTTCATTTTGGTTTATAAGTCTGTATTTATCTTTTCTTGTATGGCTTAGTTTTTTTGCTGAAAAAAAACTCTTTCAAAAAATAGGATTTATAACCATTTTTTCTGGAGTTATTAATGATTGTTCAATTGCTTTTTTAAAAGCAAGGTTTATATTTTCACATATTCATTCTAGATTTTTTATGTCATTATTTACAATATCTAGACTTGATTGTCTTTTCTCTGAAAATCATAATATTTTTATATCCTCTTTATTAAACTGGCATATAGCAACTCTTATTTTATAGGTTCAAACATCTATTATACCTACTATTTCAGATTGTATTTCTTTTTTTTTAAAATGTTTCATTTTTATTTTTCATAATTTTTAGTACCCGTAGTAAAATTATTTTTTTATCATAAAAATAAAGGATTTTTTGGATAATGTTTATGAATAATTTTTTTTGTTTAGTTATTTTATAGTAAATTAAGGTACAAATTGTTTTGCTATATAATTGTAAATAACAAGTAAAGAGTAATTTTCCAAAATATCAAATGGCTAAAGCCATCTGCCTACTAAAAATAAAAAGATTACTTTTCAATATATGCTAATTTTTTTATAGTTTGCTCTACATACTTTGTTTTTTTATACTCTTCTTAATTTCTTCAAGTATTTTATTTCATTTAGCTATTTCTCATTTTCAAATAAGGGCCATAGCGAGATCTTCAGCTATTAATGTATCTCATGGAGCCAAAACTAAAGCTCTTTTAAGTATTGCTATACCTTTTTCTACATTGTTGCTCATAGTATATGCCCATCATAAGTTCCTTAATACTTCAGAGTTATTTCAAAGTAGTTCGTTTGATTTTTCTAAATATTTCAATGATTCTTTAGGTTTATTTTTTGATAGCAATATAAATCATTTTAAATAGTTTCAAGTAGCAGACATTTTGTTTAATTCAAGAGCATAATCTATAGATTTTTCAGCCTTGTTTAAGTTTCATATGTAGATGTCTATATCTGCCATTTCTTCATAAAGTCTATAATCATCACTGAATTTCATTATATGGTTTTCTATAAATTTTCTTGCTTTTCTAAATTCTTTTTGAGATTTCATATTTTCCACTTCTACTATTACAGATTTTATTTTGTCTTCTTGTATTTTCATATTTATATGATTATTTTTAAAGTTTGTTATTTTTAAATTTAAGTTTAGTTATTTCCTTTTAGGTAGATTATTTAAAGATTCAAACCAAGAAACATGGGAATTATAATAAATATGTTCAGTAGGTTTAAAATTTATTTTTGTTTCAATATTTGAGTATGCGATATGCACATCTTCTTTCTGATCTTCATAAATACATTTCTCAGTATATTTGAAATAAAATGTACTTCAACAATTTAGGCAAAAACCTCTTTGAGCAGTTTCAGAATCAAAAGTTTTAAAGTTATTTTCTTTATCGTTTATTTTTATATTCTTATGTTTAAATCCAATCCGAGTAACAAAGGCTGAACCATGTAACTGTTGACATTGTTTACAATGACAATTATATGCAGAAATTATGGGGCCATTTAATTCAAAAGTTATCTTTTTACAATGACAAGAACCTTTTATTGATTCCATATTTAGAATTTAATTTTTAATTAGCCTAAATTTTACTTAATCTTAAATTTTGGACTTTACACTAAGTTTTTGTATATATCAAAATCTAATCCTAACTTATATTTGAACAAACCTAATTTTAAATTTCTTAATTATAATTAATAGTATAGAACAAGATTATAAATTAACTCTTTAAATTATTACTGAAATTTTATTAATTATAATCATACATTATAAAAATCAATAGATAGACTTTGCAATTTTTTAATTTTTTTTGACAAAATATTTTGTGAGTATATACTGAGTATATAATATTTTAAAAAAATATTTGTTTTAACCTCTAATTAATATTTATTATGCTTACAGATAAACAACAATTAGTCTTGGATAAAATAGTAGACTATATATCTCAGTACTGAAAATCACCAACAATAGAAGAACTTAGTATAATTTTAAATCAAAGGTCAAAAAGGGGAGTAGTGCAGTATTTAGAAAGTTTAGAAAAAAAATGATTTATAACAAGGGGGAGATGATATAGATCTATAACTCTTTGAAATTCTGTGTGATTCCAAACTACACTAAATATTCCAATACTTTGATATGCTAATGCAGGGACTCCTTTAATTGATGCTCAAGAATCAGATTATTGAGTTTTACCTGTTTCTAAAAAACTTATTTCTTGATGAAATAAAGATAATTATTTTGTATTAAAGGTTGAGTGAACATCAATGGATAGGGTAGAGTTAAATTGAAAGTCTATAGTTAATTGAAGTTATGTATTAGTAAAAAAAACTGATACTAGGCTAAATTCTAAAGATGTTTTTTTATTTAGTGTAAATGGTTGAGCCACTATAAAAAAATATAAAAAAGAACAAAATGAAGTTTATTTAATGCCAGATAGTAGTGATGAATACCACAAGCCTATTATATTATCTCAAAGTGATAATATAACTGTTAATGGTAAAGTAGTTAATGTTTTTAATTTTTAGATATATATTTTTTTATTTTTTGAGTCATAGTCTGAGATGAGAATGATTGAAAAATATTTGTAGAAGGTGTAAAAAGATGTTGAATTGAATCAAAAATCATTAAAAATTTATAAATTTTTAATGATTTATTTTAAAAAATTTTGACATTATAAAATCATTTATATAATGATTTTGTAATATTTAATGCAAAAGGTTATGTATAAATTAATTATGAAAACCATTATAATTAAACTTATAGAGTATCTCTATTAAGTCTTTTTTATTGCATTAAAAATTAGGGCTTTTAGAGAATTACTAAAAGCTCTTTTATTTTTTTATTATTTTTATATGTCTTTTGAAAAACTAAAGGTTAAAAAATGGTGAGGAGAGAATGCCTCTGAATTTAGAAAATCACCTCAAAATATACTGGATGATTTTTTACAATGAAATAAGCAATTGGTTGTAGTATCTGCTATAAGAAGCTCTAAATTTAATACTACTGATAATTTAATAGAGCTAGCTAATCTTATAACCAAAGATATTAATTTAGCTTACAAGAAAATAGAAGAGTTAAAAAATTTCCATATTAAAACTTTGAAAGAAAAAATTTGAGAGAATGATTATATGGAAAGACAAATAATAAATTACTTTGATTTAAATCTTACCAAAGTCATAAAATATTGGAATGAGCTAGATCAAAATAATAAACTGTATCCTTGTAAAGACAATGATTATTGTATAAATTATAAGGACAAGAAAATATCTTTGATATGATTTTGAGAAGAGTTATCTGCTTTTGTACAAAAAGAACTTATAAATGATTTAAATGTATATTGACTAAAGGCTGATGTTTTAGATTTAAATTGAATAATTGAAAATTTAGGAGAAAAACAAGAAGATATATTTTCTCAGTTGGCTATATCTATAAAAAATAGGATTTTGATATTATTAAACGAATGAAAAATACCAATAATACCTTGATATATACCTTGATTTGATAAATGAATAGAAAACTTTATTTGAAGGGGATACTCAGATGCTACTGCTTCTATAACAGCTATATGATTATCAAGTGTTTATGATATTACACTTGAAATACAAAAATCAGTTGAATGAGTACTTAGTGCTGATCCTAGACTATTAGATGATGAAAAACCTAAACTTATAGAAAGCTTAGATTATATAACTGCCAAAGAGATTACTTGAGTAAGATGATCACAAGCTAAATTACTTCATTCTCAAGTACTTAGAAAAGAACTTTTAAATACTTGAATAAAAATTAAACTTTTTGATCCATTTTCAGAAACAAAATGAACTATAATATCTAGATATAAAAACAATAATTCTAGCTGAGTTGAATATATATGATCTAGAGATAATATAATTTTTTTTACAATAAGTTCTTGGGATATGTCCTCGTCTTGAATACTTTCTTCAATATTTTGAGTTACACATAATTATGGAGTTTCAGTAGATATAGTTTGAACTTCAGAAACAGAGGTAAGTTTCACTATTGATAATTGAGTAAGCAATGAAATACTTGAAGGTGTTTCTAATGATATAAGAGAATCTTTATGAATAAATGAAGAAAATGAAGCTAATTTTGTAAAATATGCTAGAAATAAAGCCTTAATTTTTTGTATAGGACAAAATCTAAATCATACTTTATGAAGTTTAGCAAGAGCTTCCAAAGTATTTTGGGGTTGACAAATAAATGCTATATTGGTTTCCCAAGGAGCTATGGAAAGATCTATGGTTTTTGGAATAGAAAGTTCTTCTATGAGAAAAGCTGTAAACTTATTACATAAAGAATTTATAAATTAAAATTTATTGTTATGAGTAGATCTTAAAAATTTTAAAATAAATATTTTGAGTTATAAATTTAAATAAGATTTCAATATGATTAAAATCTTTTTCGTATTTCAAAAATTTATTAAACTAAAAAATTAAAACTTTTTAAATTGATGAAATCTAAATTTTTATTTTTATGATTAATTTTTTATATTTTGTTATTTTTTATGAGTATTATTTATCTAAATGTTATTCTAAATATCACTTAACATAAGTTATATTATGTTAAGTGATTTAATTTTCTTAACTTCCCCATTTTGCTTTATTTATAATATATAGAATAATTCTAATTTTAAATATACAAGCTATATATTACATATTTTAAAAAAATAAAACCTTTATAACAATTTTTATATTCTATACTTCCCTATTTTTATATAAATTTTAAAACTATAGTTATCCAAAAATAAATTTTTTTATTTATCTAAATTTGATATATAATAGTAAATATTTAATGAAACCTTGAAAAATTCATTTAAAAGAAAAACAATTCTTTTTTTCTAATTTTTACTAAAAAATTTATTATTTTATATGAATTAAAGAATTTTTCAGCCTTTACTTAAAAAAATGTAAAATTCGTATTGATTTATACAAATATTTAAATATAATTAAACTTACTTTTAAAAAATTGTAAATGATATTTAAACAAGATTGACTAGTTTCTAAAAAACCTAAAGTTCTGATTTTTTCAGGTATTCATTGAAATGAAACCTCTTGAATAAAAGCTAATAAAAAACTTGCTCTAAAAATTCTTTCAGGAGAAATAAAGATAAAAAAATGAAGTCTTATATTGGTAGTAGAAGCTAATCAAAAAGCAATATTAGAATGAAAAAGAGAGATAAATAAGAATATGAATAGGATATTTTTAGACTCTATAAAGCCCAATTGTTATGAATCATCTAGAGCTAAAGAACTTATGTGATTAATAAAAGAATCTGATTATTTACTAGACTTACATTCTACATCATGAGAATCTGAACCTTTTGCATTTTCAGAAGAAAATTCTTTAAGTTTAGCTAAAAAAACCGGAATAAATAATATTATATCTGGTTGGACAAAGCTAAGTGAACAAAAGGGTAAACAAAATATAGACGGAACTACTGAAAGTTATATGAATAATAATTGATGACAAGCTATTACTTTTGAAGCATGAAATCATGATAATCCAAATTGAGAAAATATTTCATATAAGATAGTACTAAATTTTTTATCTGTTTTATGATTAATTGATAAAAAACACTACACAGAAATAAATTGAAAAAAGACACAAACAGAGATAATATGATATTATGTGGCTAAATCTAATAGCTTCAAATATTCTATAAAACCAAGAAATTTTTTAAAAATAAACAAATGACAAGAGATAGGAAAAGATTTATGAATACCTGTAATAGCAAAAGAGGATATGATTCTTATAATGCCTAAAAAAGAAAGCATAATAAAAAAAGAAGTAGAAGTATTTTTTATATGAAAAATCTAACAATAAAATATGGAAAGATATAAAACTCCTGAAAATATAGTAAATACTATAAGAGAAAATACTAGTCTTGATTCTATGTATATATATGATCTTGAAGTAATGAGATCTAAAATGTCTATTTTATCTTGTCTTCCAAGCAAAGTAGATACTTATTTTGCTATGAAGGTAAACCCTCATAAAAAAGTGGTAAATGAAGCTTTGAAACATTCTAATATAAAATGAATAGAAGTGGCATCTAGATGAGAGATAGATATAGTTTTATCAAACTGAGAGAAGGATCTAAGTCGTGTCATATATACATGACCAAGTAAAACTTCTAAAGAGCTAGATTTTTGTATAGAAAATAATATATGATATCTAAATGTAGAATCTTTAGTTGAAGCTATAAGGATAAATAAAAAAGCTAGAGAAATCTGAATTGTTCAAAATATACTTCTTAGACTAAATACCAAACATAAATTTTTGGATTGAGAGGCTTGAGTAAAACTTTGAAGTTGAGATACACAATTTTGAGTAGCACAAGATGATACAATAGAAATTTTAAAGATATTATCTAAGTTTGAAAATATAAAAGTTGATTGATTTCATATGTATCCAGCTACTTGAATAATGAGTGCTTGAGTTCTTTTAAGAAGTGTAGATGAAACTTTTAAGTTTGTAGCTGAAATAGAAAATAAAACTTGAAAAAATTTTAGAACTATAGATTTTGGTTGATGATTTTGAGTTGATTACGGTTGATTTAGTAAGTTTGATATACAAAAATATAGTGAGTGATTATGAGAGTTAATAGATAAATATGGTTTTTGAGAAAAGACTTTTATATTAGAATTATGAAGATATTTGTGAGCAGATATGTGATATTTTGTAACTAAGATAAATGATATAAAAAAAGTATGAAAGTCTAGTAAATGAATACTTTGTTATGCTTGAACAAATGCACATAAAAGACCTCAAGTTTTGTGAATAGATTATCATATAGATGTAGTAAATATTGAGACAAAAGATGATATAAACTATGTTTTAAAAAATTTATGATTGGAGGAGGCAAGAGTTTGTAGTGAAGATTTAGTAAATATATACTGACCTTTTTGTACTTCTGTTGATTATTTAGCTAAATGAAAAACTTGAATTACTGCAAATATATGAGATTATGTGGTTATGCCACAGTCTGGAGCATATTGAAAGTCTATGTCCCCACAAGGTTTTTTGTCTCATCCTGAAGTCCCAGAAATAATAATAAATGAATAATTTGAAAAAAATTTCAGATTTTTGACTTAATTTATTAAGTATATTATAATTATTATAACTTTAATTTTTAATTTTTATAATTATGGCAAATGGTGAGTTAATATCTGATGGGTTAGATAATGAGTTAAATGTTGATAAAAGTTTAAATTCATGAAATAATATTGATTCATTGTCAAAGAATACTTTAAGAACTTTAGATTGAACGAAAAGTATCATAGGTAGATTAGTTCAACCTTCAAATGTAATTTATATGTTATTAGAATTACAGGCTTTATCTCTTCTTTATGATAGTGAGCCTATTCACTATGTTTTAGAAAATTATAATAAGTTTAGAGCTCTATTAGATGAAGCTGAAAGAACATGATTTAATTTAGAAGGTTTTGATCTTGTTGATATTGAATATTTACACCAGAAAATTCTTAGTAAAACACGTGAATTTTGATTTGGAGCAGAAACAGGAATCATGTTCGGACCGTATGAAGGTTCAATCAAATGGGAAAGGCCAAATAGTAAAGAAAAAATCGCAAATAGTTCAGGAGCTAAATTATATAATCCAAAGATTAAAAAACGTAAATTTTAATGTGGATTCTAAAGAACTTAAATTTTATGATATAAAGAGCCTAAAAAAATAATTTAATTATTAGTATTTAAAATTTCTAAAAATAGATACTTAAAAAGTATCTATTTTTGCTTTTGGTGTTTAAATTTTAAAATAAATTATTCTATAATTCCCTATTGTTTTAACTTCATATATTCTATTTCAAGATTCTAAAATAGATCTTACTTACTCCAGAAATAATAATAAATGAATAAATAAAAAAACTTTTTAGATTTTTGACTTAATTTATTAAGTATATTATAATTATTATACTTTAATATTTAATTTTTATAATTATGGCAAATGCTGAATTAATATCTGACGGGTTAGATAATTCTTGATTTTGAAGTTTATGACTAGATTCAGATGTGGAAAATTTTTTAGATTGTTTTAGTGTTAATACTTGAGAAATTTTAGATTCAGGAGAAAATTGAGAGGATTATTATTTAAATTCAAATGCAATAAATAGTTCTTGAAAAAATTGATCTTATTGATTAGATGAAGTAGAATTACTAGACAAAGATGAATTTAGAAGATTTGAAGAAGAACAAATAAGTAGTGGTGAAGTAGATTATAATAAACTAATAAATCCTCATACTGTTGACGAATAATCCTTCCAAAAACCTTAATTTGACTTATTTTTTAAATTATTATAATAACAATACTTTATTTTTTTTAATTTTTTACTTATGACAATTAATAATAGTGACACACAAAAACCTTGAGTTTTAGAATGAATAGAAAAAGTTTATGAAAGATTAAATGGTACACTTGAACTTAAATCAGTAGAAATAGCCGGTTCATGCGCATTTTTTTACAAAGAGTTATTTCAAGCATTTTTAGATGCAATAGAATCAACCAGTGATGATGATGATTTAAGTAAAATAGCATTAGAAATATATGAAACTACTCAAAGAGATAATGATTTTCTCAAGGAACATAATAATGTCAATGGTAGAAAAGAAACCATGCTATCATTTTGTTCTATAGATTTATATAATCCAATGAATAAGCAAGGTGCTATTCTTAGACTACAAAGACAAATAAATGCAGAAGAAGAATTACTAAATGATTCTACTCCAAACAGAGTAAATGAAGCTTTAAATGCATAAAATTTTTTCTAAACTTTCTTTTTTGAATTTCTATAAATATAAATACTTCAAACAGCAATTATAAAAATTAATCCTCATATCAAAAGCTCATAGGAATATTTTTCTATGAGCTCTTTGTTTTCTCAAGCCACATATCAAACAAACATTAAACCTAAATTCCACATTCATGCTCCAAGTCCTGTATAAAAGAAAAATTTAGCAAAATTTATCCTAAAAGCTCATGCTGGTAAACTTATTAATTGCCTTATAACAGTAATAAATCTAGCTAGAAAAATAGTTATAATTCAGTGTTTTAAAAAATATTTTTCAGCTTTTAGGTAAGAAGATTCTTCTAAGAAGAAATATTTTCAATATTTCCTTATAAGTCTAACTGTTAATTTTTCTCATAAATGATAAGCTAATACATAATTTATAGTTGCACCTAGTAAAGCTCAAGCTGTTCAAGCTATAAAGGCTATTGAAAAATTCATTTTTCATATACTTGATAAATATCAAGCAGGAATCATAGCAACTTCAGATGGAAAAGGTATAAAACTTGATTCTATTGTCATCATCACAAAAATTCAAACATAACCAAATTGTTCTGCTATATTAACTATATAGCTTATAATTTCATTCATTTTTTTAATAATAAATTATAAATTTTTGAACCTTATAATAGAATCTTTATTGTTATATAAAGAATCAATTACTTGGTAATAACAAAGATGTTAATCTTTAGGATTTTCTTAATTAATTACTAGATCAATATCTAAAATGCAAGAGTTTAGGATAAAATGCAAGGGGTTGAGGCAAAATGCAAGAGTTTAGGATAGAATGCAATGGATCGAGGCAAAATGCAGTAATTCAAGACAAAATGCAGTAATTCAAGACAAAATGCAAGGGGTCAAGACCCCTTGTCTTTGAAGTAAGATTATTCAGAGCAAATATAAAGAAAGTTCTTTTTTGTCTATTTTTATTATCCTCCTATTCTATTCCCTCTGTTCTATTCTCTCTACTCTAAGGAGAGGGTTAGGGTGAGGTTTTATAGGAAATAGTTAGGGTTAAGTGGAGTTGGAGAGAAATTGGGTGTGAGGTCCGATTGGTAACTTAGGGTAATGTCTTACTAGGGTTAAACCAAATTTATATATTCATAGAAAATAAAGTTTTTTTGTATTAAATACAATTACAAAGAGCTAAAGCTCTCTGTTGAAAGTTAACTATATTCTTTCTTTTTTAAACTTTAATTTCTTTGTAAGTTTTTAGAGCTTTTTGTTTAATCAGCTCCCCTGTTTCCAAAATGTAAGCCGATAAGTATCATCAATACACGCATCATGAATCAAGTCATATTGTATTATCTCTTATATTTAATCAACCTAAAGCCCAGTGTCCATAAATTATCTTTTTATCTCATTTATAATATTCATACCAAGCTTTTCATTCATATTCTCTAAGTTCAGTTATTTCATCTGCAATATGTTCTTCCAAATCTTTTCAAGGTATTATTCATCAATGCAAAAGTAAGAAATTTTCTTTATCTATATACAAAGGCAAATCTTTTACGAAATCCATTAAATGTGGTTCTAAATCAAGTTTTTCTTTTAAATCTAAAAAAGTTTCTTTGTTATTTTTAGTTTTGATATTTCATTTTAACCATTTTAAAAATCAATTCTCATGATTTCACATTACACAAAAAAATCTATTTCTATTTTCATATACAAATTTCAGAGTATCATAAGATTTTGGTCATTTATTTATCAAGTCCCCTGTCAGATAAATTTTATCTTTTATGGTTATTTTTAATTTTTCCAAAAGAAGCATAAACTCATCAAAACATCAGTGTATATCTCATATAAATATATGTCTTTTGGCTTCTAAGAAACTGTTACTTTCCATATAATTCTTTAAGATTTAGGAGTACTTTTTTCCGTAAAATAAGCTTCAAACTCTTCCCTGCTTATTTCTTCTTTTTCAAGTAAATCTTTTGATATTTTATCGTGAAGTTTTTTATTTTTCTTTATAAGATCAAGTGCAATATTATAAGCTTCTTTCAATACATTTTTTACTTTTTCATCTATCTTTTTTGTTGTTTCTTCGGATATACTCATTTTTTGTCATTGTCCAGAATAAATATCAAGTTCTCAAACAAAATTTTCAGCTCAAATTTCTTCAAACATTCAAAATCTCATAACCATAGCTCTTGCTATTTTTGTAGCTCTTTCTATATCATTACTTGCTCATGTTGTTATATTTTGCTCACCAAAAAATATTTCCTCAGCTGCTCTTCATCAATAAAGGGTTGCTAGTTCATCTAAATATTTAGCTTTTGATGTAAGAAGTGCATCTCTTTCTGGTAAAAACCAAGTTACTCAAAGAGCTCATCATCTAGAAACTATACTAACTTTGTGTACAGGATCTGTATTTTTTAATAATTTTCATACCAAAGCATGTCATACTTCATGATAAGCTGTAATTTCCTTTTCTTGCTCATTCATTACTTGAGATTTTTTTCTAAGTCACATAACTATTCTTTCAAAAGCTTCAGTTATAGTTTTATTTCATATAGATTTCTCATTTTTTCTAGCTGTTATTATTGCAGCTTCATTCAATAAATTTCACATATCTGCTCATGAAAATCATACAGTTTGACTTGCTAGTGATTTAAAATCTATATTTCTAGAAATTTTTTTATTCCTAGAATGTACTTTTAGTATCTCTTCCCTATCTGATAAATTAGGGAGATTAACAGTTATTTTTCTATCAAATCTACCCGGTCTAAGAAGAGCTTTATCTAGTACATCTGCTCTGTTTGTTGCTCACATAACTATTACATTTGTGTCATTGTCAAATCAATCCATTTCAGTTAATATTTGATTCAATGTTTGTTCTCTTTCATCGTGTCATCCTCAATTTCAAGGTCATCTTTTCTTTCAAATAGCATCTATTTCATCTATAAATATTATAGCTGGAGCCATTTTTTTAGCATTTTGAAATAAATCTCTTACTCTACCTGCTCATACTCATACAAACATTTCTACAAATTCAGATCAACTTATACTTAAAAATGGTACATTTGATTCTCATGCTACGGCTCTTGCAAGCAAAGTTTTTCAAGTTCCAGGAGGACCTACAAGAAGTGTTCATCTAGGTATTTTAGCTCATAAATCTTTATATTTTTTAGGATTTTTTAAAAAATCAACTACTTCTAAAAGTTCTTGTTTTTCTTCTTCTGCTCATGCTACATCTTTAAAAAGTACTCTGTCTTTTTCTTTGTCATAAAGTTTAGCTCTTGATTTACTAAATGTCATAGCACTATTTGCCATTCATCACATTTTTCAAAGAAGGAAAAAAGCTACTAATCAAAAAAGTAATATTGTGAGAATAGTAGGTAGCATATTTGCCCAAAATTGAGCACGGCTGTTATCTTTTACTTCTATTATTGTATCTATTTCATTGTTTTTTAATCCTAGTTCTTCTATAGAATCATTATTTGGAAGTATTATCACATCTCTAGCAATTTTTTTCATTCAATTATCTATTACAACCATTCTTCATTTATCACTTAGTTCTCATGTTCAAGAATAGGTAGCAAATGCTTTATTTTTATCTATTAGAATTTTTTCATATTTCCCTTGTGAAAAATTTTTTTCTAGTTTGTTAATTCCTATTTTAGTGTCTGTGTAAATTTCACCTTTCTTTAAATATGGCAAAACTAAAACAAAAAGGGCTGATATTAAAAACAAAACCAAAAATGGTTTGGTGCTGTTTGGTTTTTTTTGTGGTTTTTTGAAATTTATTTTTGGAATGAATTTTTTGTTTTTATTAGGCATTTTTTTATGGATTAAAATATATCTTTTTTATTGATTTTAGCTATATTTCAAATAGGTCTTATTTTTTTAAATATAGTAAATCTATATTAGCTAAGGCATTTTATTTTAAATGATTATATTTGCAAAAAAATAATTAAAAAATTTGAAAATTAAAAATATTATAAATAATATATATTTTTACAACTTTACAACAGATGGCTTTAGCCATCTGGGGTTAGGAGCTTTGTTTTTAGTAACATACATATTTAACTATTTGAAATCAAAAATTTCATTTTTTTGCCAATAATTTGCTTTAGATACATGAAATAATAATTCCATTTTTCTAGCAACAGATGGCTTTAGCCATTTGAAAAATATATAAATAACTTTACTGAATAAATTTTATAAAAAACTTTCATAAATGAAGCATTTAAAAATAAAGATAAATAAACTTGAGTTTAAAGATAAAGAAATCTTAAAAAATATAGAGTTTATTTTAAATATAAACGATAGAGTTGCCATAGTTTGACCAAATGGAGTTTGAAAAACTAGCTTTTTTAAAATATTAACTTGAGAATATAAAGATTTTGATTGATTTATAGATAATATTTGATGAATAAGTGTTTGATATTTAACTCAAATTTATTGAGATAATGAAGGAATTACAGTAAAAGAAGAATTAAGACAAGCTTTTAAAGATGTTTTAGATATGGAAAAAGATTTGAAAAAAATGGAAGAGGAAGTCCTTTTAAATTCAGAAAAATGATCTGAAAATATGGATGTCTCAAATGAAAATATAAATTTGATAGAAAGATATACCTCCATTTTAGAACAGTTTAGAAATATTTGATGATATGAACTTGATAATAAAATACATAATGTTTCTAGTTGATTGTGAATTTTATGACTTTTGAATGAAAAATTAAAAGAGATTAGTTGATGACAAAGGACTAAAGTTGCTTTGGCAAAAATACTTTTACAATCACCTGATTTGTTATTTTTAGACGAACCTACAAATTTCATAGATATAGCTTGAGTTGAATGGCTAGAATCATATTTAAAAAATAAATGGAAAAACTGATATGTAATAATATCTCATGATAGAGAATTTCTTGATAAAACTTGTGATAAAACTTATGAGTTAAAATGAAGTTTGGGAATAGATTTTTATCATTCTAATTATTCAAATTATGTGATTGAAAGAGAGAAGAGAGAAAAAAAGAAAATTAATGAATGGGAGAGACAGAAAGAATATTTAAAAAAACAAGAGGTTTTGGTAAATAGATTTAGAGCTTGATCTAGAGCATCTTGGGCAAAATCAAGAGAAAAGATGCTTGATAGAATGGATAAAGTTGAAAAACCTCAAATTCCTAAAAAAACTAAATTCTTTTTTGAGTGTTATCCTGAATCTTCAGAGAAAATGCTTATATTCAAAGAGGTTTTTATATGAAGAAAAGATCCTTTATTTTATATAAGAGATTTACAGCTATTTAGAAATCAAAGAATAGGTATAGTTTGAGATAATGGTGTTTGAAAATCAACTTTGCTTAAGACTATTATATGACAAATACCAGTTTTAGAATGACTTTTTAGTAAATGAAAAAGCTGTAAAATAGTTTATTATTCTCAACTTCATGAAGAACTAGATAAGAAAAAAAGTATAAGAGAAAATTTTTTTAAGTTTGGATTTTGATACAAAGATGAATTTTTAATATGACTTTTGAATCACTATTTATTTGAAAAAACAGATTTAGACAAAAAAGTTTGTGAACTTTCTGGTGGGCAGACTTCCAAACTTTTATTTGCTATTTTGGGTCAAATAGATTCAAATTTATTGATACTTGATGAACCTACAAATCATATGGATTACGATACTAGAGAAGCTCTTGAAAATAGTTTATCCAAATATAGCTGAACTATACTTTTTATATCTCATGATAGATATTTTGTAAATAAACTAGCTACGAATATATGGTTTATAAGTGATTGAGAACTATCAGTCTCTTATGGTAATTATGAAGATTATAAATTTAAACTTGAAAATGGTATAGATATGGATTTTAATTTATTTGATAATGAAGCCGAACTTAATTTAGTTTTAGAAGAAAAGCTAAGTGATAGGCAAATTAAAAGAATGAAAGATAAGTTTTGAAAGAATAAAAGATAAAATCTTTTGATATTATTTTTTTAGAACTCTTCTAATATTTTAGAAGATTTTTTTAATTTCTATAAGTCTTTAAAATAGTATTATTAAGGTAAAAGCAATCTTGACAAATAAGAAAATAAATATATTATCTAAAATAGATAATTCTGTAATTAATAGTTAAATAAATGCTTTTAAATAAAATAAAAAATTATTTTTCTTCCGAAGAGAGGTTGAGAAAAAAATTACTTACTAGCAGATTCAAGTATTATAAAGAAATAATTGAAAAATCTAAAGGTGTAATTACTTGGGAAAAATTAGAAGAATATAGTATTTTTCATGAAGATTGAATTTTAATTTCAATTTATTGGGAATGAAATTTAGATTTAAGCTGAGTATCGATAGAATTTTTAGTTCTTTTAAAAGGTATTTCATGAGATTTATATTTAACTAATTCTAAAATAAAAGATTTAATAATATCAAAAATTATTAAATGAAGTTTATATTTAAACTGATCTCTTATAGAAAATTTGAAAGGTTTAGAATATGTTTGAAAAGATTTAGACCTAAGTTGAATAACTATAGATACTTTAAGTAATATACTATATGAAATAGGTAAAAAAGAAGTAAAAATATGATGAAAAATTATATACAATTGAACCAATATGAAACCTTATATGGGTATTTATAATTCAATGAATATTAATTCTTATATAAAAATCTATAATTTTTTAATTTACTTACAAGATTTTGAAGATAAAGATATAGATAAAGAATTAATAAATGTTTATAAAGAAGAACTTATAAGCATATATTGAACTTGAAAAATGGCAAGATCAAATATAGTAAAAAAACAATTGTCTTTATTTATAAATATATTTTATGTTAAATTCATAGAAAATTATTTAAAAGAAATAGAAAAAATAAATCTAATGAAAAATAATTGAGTCTGCGAGGAAGAAAGAAAAAATTATGCTAAAGAAGTTTATAAAAAATTAGAAGAAAAACTTGATTATATAGAGTATTATTTTTGAGAAGAAATAAAAAATAGGATTTGTAATGAACTTCAAAGAGCTATATGAAAAACAAATTAAAAATAGAAATAATTTAAAAATTATAATTTTAATAGTTAAATAAATGCTTTTAAATAAAATAAAAAATTATTTTTCTTCGAAAGAAAAATTAAGAAGAAAGTTACTTCCTCTACAATTCAACCATTATGAAAAAATAGTTAAAGAATCTAAAGGTATTATTTCCTGGGAGAAATTAGAAAAACATACTTTTTTTTATGATCATTGATTTCTAATTTGAATTTACTGAGATTTAGATTTAAGCTGAATACCTATAGATAATTTAAATAATATAATAAATAGAACATATTTAATAAATATAATAGATGTAATAAATAAAAAAATACGATTAAAAATTATGTACAATTGAATTAATATGGAACCTTATATGAATTTGTTTAATTCAATTGATATTAATTCTTATATAAAAATCTATAATTTTTTAATTTACTTACAAGATTTCGGAAATGAAATTATAGATGATAAAATATTAAATAATCATAAAAAAGAGTTTATAAATAGGTATTGAATTTGAATAACAAAAAGAGATTTTAGTGTAAAAAAAGAATTAGATGTATTAGCAAATGTATTTTTTTATAAATTCATAGAAAATTATTTAAAAGAAATAGAAAAAATAAATCTAATGAAAAATAATTGAGTCTGCGAGGAAGAAAGAAAAAATTATGCTAAAGAAGTTTATAAAAAATTAGAAGAAAAACTTGATTATATAGAGTATTATTTTTGAGAAGAAATAAAAAATAGGATTTGTGATGAACTTCAAAGAGCTATACGAAAAACAAATTAAAAATAGATAGAAATTTTTCTATATATTTTTTTAGATATAACCATTATAAGCAAAATCTTTGAATTATTAATATTTAAACTCCAAAAATTCTTTTAAAATATTTTTCTTATCTTCAAAAGATAAATTTGGATTTAAATTTCAAAAATCAGCATGTTTATTATCGTCAATTCATATTCAATGATTATCACTTCAAGCAGTTAGTATAAGTCAATATCTTTTTTTTGCTTCATAAATAGCTTCTATCCATTTAATTGAAGCTTTAGAGCTTATTTCTATAGCATTTACTCATCTATCTATATAGTAAGGTAAAGAATCTTTGAAACCAGAAATATGATCTCTTGCAAAAGTAAAGTTAGGATGGGCTATAGATAGTATAGCATTATTAAACTTTGCCAACTCTCAACATAATTCTACATTAGGTTCATATTCAGGAAATTCAATTCAATATTGCCTATGAAAACTTCATCCAATTTTTAAAAAACCTGTAAGAAAAGAAATTACATCTATATCATTATTTCAAGAAATAGTTTTGGCTAGTTTTATATTTTCATCATTCAAAAATATAAATTCTGCAATTCTAATCTTATTGAGTGAATCTTTTCTTTTTCATTTAGATTCAAAATAAGCTATAAAATCATTATATTCTATTTTAAATCATTTTTCTTGAAGTTTTTTAACTTGAGAAAAAACCATATTTTGCTTTCAAGAACGAGTATTTTCTAAAATATCATAAATGTCTTTAGAAAAATCATTTGAGTAACAAGTTAGATGAAGATTTTTATTTACATCTATATTCCTAGCAGATATTTCTACAGAATACTTAGAATCAATTCAAAGCGACTTTATCTTTTTTATAAAATCTTTAGGGCTTATAAAATCATGGTCTGTTAAAGTAGCAAAATTTAAACCTGAGCTAGATGCTTTATCTAAAATTTGTTCAGTAGTACTATGTCAATCTGATATAGTAGAATGGAAATGCATATCAAACATAAAAATAAAATTAAAAAATAATGTATTTAGATAATAGTTCTAATTACAAAATATGTAAAAAAATATACGTATATGTAATATAAAAATATAAATAAACCTAAAAAAGACTTTAATAAAAATAAAACTTAAATATAATAAAGTTGTAATATTTATTTACATATTTAAAAATGAAAGAAAAAATATTAGAAAAACTATGATTGACACCAGATGAATCAAAAATATATTTATTTTTAATAAAGAACCCTAGTAAGAATATAAGTGATATATCTATTAAATTATGAATTAATAGGCCAAAGCTATATAAAATACTTCCTTCAATGGAAGAAAATTGAATCATATCAAAAGTAATAATTTGAAAGAGAAAATGTTTTATAGCTGAAGACCCCTTAATTTTAAATTCATACTTTGAAAATATAAAAAGTGATTTTAAACTATTTATTCCAGAGTTGCAAAGTATATATCAAAATAATTTTAAAAAACCAATATTTAAACATTTATCTTGAAGAAGTGGAGTAAAAAATGTATTTTTAGATATAGCAAATAGTTTAAATAAATGAGATATATTTTATAGATATAGTTCTAGAAAAACCAATATGTCAGAGAATCAATATAGTAAATATAAAAAAATCAGAGATAATAAACAATTAGAAAGAATGGTTATTACAAATGATTATTTAAGGAATATAAAAAAAGAAAAACTAGAAAAAGAAGTTGTTATAGTTCCAAAAGATTTTGATATATTTGAAGACAATATAGTTAAAATAATTTATGCAAATAAGGTAGCAATTATAGACTATAACACCGAAGAGTGTTTTATAATTGAAAGCCAAATTTTTTCTAATTTTGAGAAAAAGTTGTTTAAACTATTATTTAGGTTTTTGAAGAATAATTAATTAAATACTACAAATAAAAGTTAGAAAAAATATTTAAATTTCGAGTAAAAAATTAATTATGAAAAACAAGTTAAAACTTGTTTTTTTATTTTACTCTAAATCTTGACTATAAATTAAATTTAATATATACATTATATTTGACAAACAAAACAAAAATTTTATTATTCAAGATAAAAATATCTAATACATAAAATATAAGATATGACAAAAAATGTTCCAAAAACAAACGAGCAAAAATCAATTTATGAAGAATATCTAAAAAATAATCTAACCCATAAAGATTTCAAAGACTATGAAAGAATGGTTCAGGAATCTGAAGGGATTATTTCGTGGGAAAAACTGAAAAAATATAGTAGATTTCGTGACAATTGAAAATTAGATTGAATTTATTGGGAATGAGATTTAAATTTAAATTATAAGCCTATAACAAGTTTATCAAAACTAAAAGAAATTAAATGATGTTTATATCTATATGAAACATCTATAAAAAAGTTATCTTATTTAAAAAATGTTTTTGGTTTTTTAGATTTACAGAAAACCCCTATAAAACGTTTACCAAACTTAGAAAAAGTTTTATGAGAAGCATATTTTAAATGATCAGCTATAAAAAGTTTACCAAAATTAGAATATGTATCAAGAGAATTAGATTTAAGTTATACCAATATAAAAAGCTTACCAAAATTAGAAGAAGTTTGATTTTATTTAAATTTAAATTCAACTACTATGAAAAGTATACCTAGATTAAAAAAAGTTAAATGAAATTTATTTTTAGCCTTTGTATATATAAAAAATTTACCAAAATTAGAAATAGTTTTATGAGATTTAAATTTAAATTCAACCCCTATAAAAAGTATACCTAGATTAAAAAATGTTTATTGAGGTTTAGATATAAGATGAACCTCTATAAAAAGTTTACCCGAATTAGAAGAAATTTCAGAGGACTTATACTTAAGCTGAAACCATATTGAAAGTTTGCCAAAATTAGAAAAAATTTGAGGGAATTTATATTTGAGTTTAATTCCAAGTTGTAATTTAGTAAATATATTAAACGAAATAAGAGAAAATAATACAGAAGTATGGTGAAAAATAATGTATGATTGAATAGATTTTAAACCTTACTTAAATTGAAAAAGTATTCTAAGTTATTTAGAAAATTTTGAAAATGAGCTTATGAGTGAAGAATTAATATCTAGTTATAAAAAAGAATTTATAACCATATATTGAACTTGAAGAACAAGGAGGGATGATAAAGTAAAGAGAATTTTAAATATAATGTTTAATTTATTTTATACACGATTTGTAAAAAACTTTTTAAAATATAGGGAAAAGATAGCTCTAATGAAAAAAAATTGAGTTTCTGAGAAAGAAATAGAAATTGAATGGTATAAAATTGATAAAAAGTTAGAAGAAAAATTTCACGAAATATGACATTATTTTTGAAAAGAGATAAAAAATAGATTTCTAGATGAATTTAGAAAAGAAATAAAAGAAATAAATAAAAATTAGATTAAAGGTTCTAGTTATAAGTTTTAATAATTAAAAAATGAGTTTAGATAAAATTGAAAATAATAATTCTTTTAAAGAAAATTTTAGAAAAAAGCTAAATATTGAAGATTTCGAAGATTATGAAAGAATAGTTGAAGAATCTGATGGGATTATTTCTTGGGAAAAATTAGAAAAATATAGCAAATTTAATTATGATTGAAGCATAGATTGAATTTATTGGGAATGAGATTTGGATTTAATGTGAAAACCTATAAGCAATTTAAAATATTTAAAAAAAGTTTTTTGAGAATTAAAACTAGATTCAAAGTTTATTAAAAGTTTACCAAATCTAGAATATACAAAATGAAGCTTGAGCTTGTATTTTAGCAAAGTAGAAAGTTTGCCAAAATTAGAAGAAGTTTGAGGAGGTTTAAGTTGAAAAAATATAAAGTATTTACAAAAATTAAAAAGTGTTTGATGAAGTTTATTTTTGAGAGAAAATTATATAAAGAACTTGCAAAACTTAAGATATGTTTGATTTCATTTAAATTTAAATAAAAGCTCTATAAAAAGTTTACCAAATTTAAAATATGTTTGAGCTGTTTTGAATTTAAATTGAACCTTTATAAAAAATTTATCAAAATTAAAATATGTTTGAAGTGATTTAGATTTAAGCTGAATTCCAAAAATTAGTTTAAAAAATATATTAAAAGAAATAAAGAAAAATTCTCCTGAAATATGATGAAAAATAATATATGATTGAATGGAGCTCAACTCTTATATAAGTTGAAATAATTTTTTAAGTTATATAGAAAATTTTGAAGATGAAAATATAGATGATAAATTATTAGAATCTTTTAAAGAAAAATTTATAAATAGATATTGAGATTGAAAATCAAAAAGAGATGATAGTATAAAAAAAGAATTAAATACTATTGTGACTATAATTTATATTAATTTTACAAGAAATTTTTTAAAATACAGAGAGAGTATAAGTTTGATGATAGAAAACTGAATTTCTCAAGAAGAATTAAATAAAAAAATCAATGAAAAACTAGATACTAAATTTCATGAAATAAAATATTACTTTTGAGAAGAAACAAAAAATAGATTTTTAGATGAGTTTCAAAAAGAAATTAAGGAATTAAATTTAATTATTGAAAAAAACAATTTAAATGAAAATAAACTTTCTTCTAAAGAAAATTTAAAACAAAAATTAAATCCTGAAGAATTTAATGATTATGAGAAAATGGTTGAGGAATCTGATGGGATTATTTCTTGGGAAAAATTAGAAGACTTTACTAGATTTAATAAAAAATGATTTATAGATTGAATTTATTGGAAATGAGATTTAGATTTGATGTGAAAACCTATAAGCAATTTAAAATATTTAAAAAAAATTTTTTGAAGGTTAAAACTAAATTCAGAATTTATCACAAGTTTACCAAATCTAGAATATGTTAAATGAAGTTTAAGTCTGTATTTAAGTAAAGTAGAAAGTTTACCAAAACTAAAGAAAGTTTGATGATGATTAAATTGAAAATGTATAAAAGGCTTACCAGAATTAAAAAGTGTTTGAAGTAATCTACATTTGGTAGGGAATCCTATAAAGAGTCTACCTAAATTAGAAAAAGTTTGATTTAGCTTAAGATTAGAATGAAGTTCTATAAAAAGTTTACCAAAATTGGAGTATGTATGAGGAAATCTAAATTTAACTTTAACCTTTATAGAAAGCTTACCAAAATTAAAAACTGTAGGTTCTATTTTATCAAAAAAACATAAAATAAGAAATCTACCAGAGTTGGAATATGTACAATGAGATTTAAATTTAAATTGATCTTTTATAAAAGATTTACCAAAATTGAAATATGTATGAGGAAATCTAGATTTAACTTGAACTTATATTGAAATTTTACCAAAATTAGAAGAAGTTTGAGAAGATTTAATTTTAAACTGAATTCCAAAAAATATTTTAGAAAGTTTATTGAAAGAAATAATAGAAAGACCTATAAAAATATGATGAAAAACTATATATGACTGAACGGGGTTTAAAAATTATATTGATATATATTACTTTCTAAACTATCTTGAAAATTTTAGAGATAAAACCATATATGATAATATACTAAATGATAATAAAAAAGAATTTATAAATAGGTACTGAATTTGAAGAGCAAAAAGAGATGAAAAAACTAAAAAAGAATTAAATATATTGGCAAATATATTTTTTTATAAATTCATGGATAATTTTATTACTGAAGTAGAGAAAATTAAATTAATGAAAAATGATTGAGCTTCTGAGAAAGAAATAGAGGTTGAACGATATAAAATTGATGAGAAACTAGATAATAAATTTCACGAGATATGACATTATTTTTGAGAGGAAATAAAAAATAGACTCCTAGATGAATTTAGAAAAGAGATGAAAGAAATAAACCAAAATTAGATCCAAAAATATAGTTATAAATTTTAATAATTAAAAAATGAGTTTAGAAAAAAAAGAGTATTGTTATACTCCTAAAGAAAATTTGAGAAAAAATTTAACTCCTAAAGAGTTTAAAGATTATGAAAAAATGGTTGAAGAATCAATGGGTATTATTTTTTGGGAAAAATTAGAAGAATACACTAAATTTAATGATGATTGAAGTTTAGATTGAATTTATTGGGGACAACAACTTGATTTAACAAGCTCACTTTTTATAAAGAATTTAAAATATTTTAAAAGAATTAGAGGCTATTTAGATTTAGGATGAAATGAAATAGAATATTTACCAGATTTAGAAAATGTTGAATGAGATATGATAATATCAAAAACACCTATTAAAGAATTACCAAATCTAAAATATGTATGATTAAATTTAGTTTTGAATTGAATTCCTATAAATAATTTAATAAATATACTAAAAGAAATAGATAAAAATTCTACAAAAATAGTATGAGGAATAATATATAATTGAAAAGATATTAAACACTATACAAATATCTATAAATTTCTAGATTATTTACAAGATTTCGGAAATGAAATTATAGATGATAAAATATTAAATGATCAAAAAAAAGAGTTTATAAATAGGTATTGAATTTGAAGAACAAAAAGAGATTTTAGCGTAAAAAAAGAATTAGATGGATTAGCAAATGTATTTTTTTGTAAATTCATGGAAAATTTTCTAGAAGAAGTGGAAGAATTAAATTTAATGAAAAATATTTGAGTTTCTGAGAAAGAAATAGAAATTGAGTGGTATAAAATTGATAAAAAGTTAGAAGAAAAATTTCACGAAATATGACATTATTTTTGAGAAGAAATAAGAAATAGACTTTTAGATGAGTTTAAAAAAAAGATGAAAGAAATAAACCAATATTAGAAGCCATAAAACTTAAAGAGAGACTGAAAAATTAACATTTATGAAAAAATAGCCTACTTCCATTTTTCAAATAATTTTAAAAGCTTATACTCCCCTTTTAATGCTTTATACATACTAATAACACTAGGTGTACCACTTGCTAAAAGCATCTTATTTCAATTTAACTCTGTTATTTTCCTAGCAACTTTAATGCTATTATATCTAGGAGAAACATCTGAAATGTATGATGAATCATGCTCTTCATCAATTATTACTAATCCCAAATTATTATAAGGATAAAAAAGAGCTGACCTAGTTCATATTATTATCTTAGAGTCTCAATTGTATATAGAAATCCAAGCTTTGGTTTTTGATAAATCAGTTATTGATGAGTTTATAGTCAAAACATCTTTTCAAAAAACTTCTTTTATCCTAAATTCCAGTTGATTTGTTAAAACTATTTCTGGTATTAAAAGCAAACTTTGTTTACCTAAATCAAGCTGATTTTTAATAAGCTTTATGTAAATCTCAGTTTTTCAACTACCCGTTGTTCAATGTAATAAAAATCTATTATTATCTGTTTTTTTATAATCTTTATTTATTTCTTCAAATACAATATTTTGTTTTTCTGATAAAATTTTATCAAATAAAAAACCGTAGACTATATCATCTTTATCATTTATTTCTAATTTGTCTTTGTTTATATTAGTTACAAGATTTTTTGGGAAAAATAATGATAAACAATGGTGTATGGGGGTTATATAATAGCTTGATAAAAATTTTACTAGTTTTATTTGATTAGAATTCAAAAATATATTTTCATTTTTTATTGATATTACCGATTTTATTTTTTCTTCAGGAATATTTGAAGCATTTAGTTTCTCCAAATCTCACAATTCTAAAACTAAAGCTATTTCTATTTTATTTCAAAAAGGTATTTCAACTATTTGTCATGTTTTTAATTTTCCTTCTAAAAAACTTGGCACAAAATATAAAAGACCAAGTTCATCAAATGTTTTGTTGAATGTAGAAACTAAACAATACATATATTTAGTTTATTTTTACTTCTATGTGTCCTAATCCTATTTCTTCAAGTATATTTTTAATTATTTTTATATTTTCAGCAGTTTCAAGTTGTCTTTTAACAAATTCAGTTTTTATTTTTATTTTTAACTCATTTCAATCTAAATTTATTTCTGATTGTTTTAAACTAGAAACTATTAATCATTTCACTCAATTAGTTTTCAGTTGTTTTAGAAAATTTTCTTTATCAAAACTTGGTTTCTTATCTCAAATTTCTTGATTTTTATCTTCTGGTTGTTTTGAATCAGAAAATATTTCTCATATATCTTCTATATTTAAGCTTTGTTTAATCGTATCTTGTTTTTTGGAAATTTCTTCTATATTATCTTGTTCTTCTTTTACAATTTTTGGTATTTCTTTTTTTATTGAAGTTAGTAATTCAAAATCTCAATTTTCTTCTAATATTTTTAATATTCATATTAGAAATGTAGTTGTTTCATCAAGAGAGTTTTTAGTTTTTGAATAAGTTTCATCAAGTATTTCAAGTATTTTTATACTGGAGGAAATATTTTTTTCTCATAGTTTTATTTTCTCTACAGTAGAATTTTTTGTATAAAATATTAAATCTTTAAAAAAGAGTTTTATATTTTTTCATGAATTTAAAATAATCTCATAATCATCTATTACAGTAAAGTCTTTTTCTAAAAGCTTATTCAAAAATTCTTTTAATAGATTTTTTGAGGATAGTCATAGATTTTCTTCTAGGTTTTTATATGTTACTTTATTGTCTATTATTAATTGCTCAAAAAGAGATATAGCATTTCTTGCAGCTCAAGCTGAAGAATTTACTATATATTCCAATGCTTGTTCTTCTATATCTACTTTTTCTTCTTTTGATATTTGTAAAAGTTTTTCTTTTAGATCTTGGCTTGATATATTTTTAAAATCATACCTTTGACATCTTGATATAATTGTATCAGGGATTTTATGTGTTTCTGTGGTTGCTAGTATGAATTTTATAAATTCTGGTGGTTCTTCAAGTATTTTTAAAAGAGCATTAAAAGCTCAAATACTAAGCATATGTACTTCATCTATTATATAAATTTTATATTTAGAACTTGTGGGTTTGAAATTAGCTTTTGATATTATCTCTCTTATATTATCAACTCAAGTATTACTTGCAGCATCTATTTCAACTACATCAATTAAGCTTTCAGTATTTATTCAAATACAGGTTTCGCATTTGTTGCAAGGATTTCACTCTACTAAATTTTTGCAATTTACGGATTTCGCTAAAATTCTTGCTGTGGATGTTTTTCAGGTTCATTTTGGTCAACAAAAAAGATAAGCTCAAACAGTTTTATTATCTTTTACTGCTTGTTTTAATGTATTTTTTATAAAATCTTGTCCTATAAGGCTTTCAAAATCTTTTGGTCTGTATTTTAGATAAAGAGTCATTTTTTATTTATATTATTTTATCAGGTATTAAAGAATTTTTCAGGGTTTCTTTAATTAAATAAGTTATATTTTATCTACCTTGTTCTACTTCCTCTCCTCTAAGAAGAATACTGAGGTGAGGTTTATTATAAGTAAATTAAGGTACAAATTGTTTTGCTGTATAGATGGTAGATAAAAAGCAAATAGAAACTTCCTAAAATAGCAAAAGGCTAAAGCCATCTGTTGAAAAATTATGTAGAATCTTAATTCTTCAGCTTCTCATTAATTAATTTATACCTTTATCTCTCCCTTCTGTTTTCTTCCCTCTCCTTAGAGGAGAGGGTTAGGGTGAGGTATTGCTCGAGGAAGGTTGAAGTTAAGTTTACTATATTACTTTATTATCATCTATAGATTTTAAAATTTCTTCTACTATTGTCCTATCGTGCCATTCTATTGGTCAATTATTTGTGATAAGTGAATGTTCGTCTCCCTTACCTGCTATAAGTATAATATCATTTTTCTTAGCACCTACAAGAGAAGTCCTTATAGCCTCTTCCCTACCTGGTATAACCCAAAAATTATCTCCTTCTTTTCTTTCTATTCCCAGTAAAACATCTTTTATTATAGAGATTGTATCTTCTGTATAATCATCATCTTGGGTTAATATTACTTTATCAGCTAAAGAAGACACAATTTGTCCCATTATAGGTCTTTTTGATTTATCTCTATCTCAAGGAGCTCCAAAAACTACGGTCAAGTTTCAATCTCATTTTATATCATTAAATGTCTTTATAACTTTATCAAGTGCATCTGGTGTATGTGCATAATCTATAAAAACTCTAAAATTATCATTTGTTTCTACTTCTTCTAATCTTCAAGGGATTCATTTAAGTTTACTTATAGTTTTTACTATTATTTCTTTTTTTATTCATTCAGATATAAATACAGAAACTGCTGCTGCTATATTGTATACATTGAATTCTCATATTAACTTACTTTTAAGTTTGAAAGTATCTCAAGCTGCTTTTAAGCTAAATTCTAATCATGAGTTGGTATTTTTTATATCCGATATTTTTACATTTGCATTGTAGTTTTTTCAATATTTATATTGAGAGTCATAAGTTTCTTCTTCAAATAGTTTATAGTAATCACTGTCTATATTTATTATTGATGTTTTTCTTATTCATTTTTTTCTCCTATAACTTATTAATTTTTTAAATATTTCTAGTTTCGTTTCTACATAATCTTCCATAGTTCTGTGTAAATCTAAATGATCTTGTGTTATATTTGTCAAAATTACTGTATCATAGTTTAATCACCATATTCTATGCATTTTTATACCATGACTGGCTGTTTCTATTATTGCTGTTTTTATTCATTTATTTTTTGCTTGTTTTAACAATTTTTGTAACAGGAAAGCATCAGGGCTTGTAAGTTTGGTTTCATTGGTAATATCTTGATCTCACATTATTATGTTTACGGTTGAAAACATAAAAACTTTTTCTCAGTTTTCTATTAATCATTTGGCTATGATATTACATGTAGAGGTTTTTCAATTTGTTCAAGTTACTCCTATTATTTTCATATTTTTACTAGGAAAACCATAATATATATTTGCAATTATTGCTCTTACTTTATGATATAGTAACCTAAAGGGGTTATCAAGTGCTATTAAATTTTTTATATTCATTTTTTTTTGTTTATTTATACTAAATTCTCTTCGCAAGACCTCACCCTAGCCCTCTTCTTTGGAAATACCTCACCCTAACCCTCTCCTTAAAGGAGAGGGAACAGAACAGAGAGTATAGAACAGGAGGGGGAATAAAACAAAGATAGATAAAACAGAATTTTCTCTGCTATATAATCTAAAAAATCTTACTTCAGAGACAAGGGGTCTTGACCCCTTGCGAGATTAGTTATCTTAAATTTAGCTAAAATTCTCTTCTGCAAAGAGTTAATGCCCTGTAGTTAAATTAATAATATTCTAATTTCAACCAAAATTATTATTTCAAAAACTATAACTAAAATCTGTTTTTAATCAATTAAGTTTTAAATTTTCATCTTTATATCAATTTTTGTAATTAAAATCTATATCATATTCATATATTCAAGCTTGTTTATAAAGCTTTGTATTGTGATTAAAGCAGTCTATATTTTCTATTTTATAAACTAAATTAAAACTATTTTTCTCTCAAGATTTGGTAGTAATCAATCTTTCTATACTTTTAAAATTTTCTTCTTCAACTATTTTATAGCTTCATAACACATTGGAATATTTAGGTATAAGTACTTTTAAATAACTTTTATTATCTCATGCTCAACTTATATTTATTAAATCTCTGTTTTCTTGTATTCTAAACCTTTTCATAAGTTCTTTTATTTTCTCTTCTTCTTCACTATCAAAAATATTTTCAATCTCTATATCCAAATTTACCTCCATAGAACATAAGTTGTCATTTTTATTTTCAGCTATTTTAATATCTTTGTAGTACTTTCTTTTTATATATCTATCAGTTTTGTTTCATCATACTGAAATAAAAACTGGATGTATAAAATTTGTAAAATCGCTATATTTAAAATCTCATGTGAGACTCATATTCTTTAGAAAATCATTCTCTTGCTTATCTAGACTTACAAATACTATATCTCTTGATTTTATATTTTCTAGAATAGAGTTTAGTATTGCTATTTGAGTTTTTTTTGAACTTTTATAAAAAATTTTATTTTTTAGTAATTCTCAAAAATCAAAGAGTACTTGTTTAGGTGTGTCAAGTGTAGCTTTTCTACTTACTTTTGCTTCTACTAAAAGAGATATCACCTCAGAAAAATTATTATAATTTATTAAAGTATCATATTTTCAAAAATAAATTCCTCAGGTGTGTTTTAATATATCAAGTATAATTTTTTGATTTATAAATATAACTCAATCTATATCATAAAATCATTTTTGCATAAAATAATTTATCGCTTTTGATGATTCTTCAAAATTTGTAAAAGCATTTGAGTCTCTAAGTCATAATCTTTGTGATAGAAGCGATATTCAGCTTGGAGGGATTACTTTTTCATTATAGTTTTTATTTACATCCCATTCAAAAGCATATATATCTTTTTGTATAAAATCTCTTATTCTTCAGGCAAATATCTCAACTATACCAGCACTTCATATAAATCAACCTGTTGGTCTTATTTCATCATTGTTTTGAAATAATATAAAATATTTTTTTGTTTCATTTTTTCAAATTATATTTAAAAAAGTTTCATAATTATTGTTTAGATAATTCAATTTATTAACTGTATTTTTTGATAATAACTTTATATCTTCTAAATAATCATAATATTTGTTTTCTTCTTGCAAATTTATCTTATCTAAGGTTTCATTTATTTTTATTATTTCTTTTTCTTTTTCCCAGAAGAAAGGTTTTAGCTTGGAAAATGTTTTTAAAAAATATATATCATATATGCTTTTTTCTTCTATAATGCTTTTTTCTTTTTTATAAATATCAACTGTATCCAGTCATATTTTTGTAGTTTGATTTAATATTTTTGTGAAACTATCTACATTCTCTATTTTTTGTGAAGGAATTAAATTAAAGGGTAAAAATAAAAAATTAGCAAGTCCAAATTTCGTCTTTGCTTTGCTTAGTTCTATTTCCAAACTATCTATATTTGATGAGTATTGTATTTTATAAAGATTGTTTATTCAGCTTATTAAAAGGTTTTCTACAAGGATTTTATTTCAATATACTAAGCTAAAAAAAAGTAGAAAATATGCTAAAACTCTAGCTTTTTTGTCTTTAGGTAGTTTTGATTTCAATAAATAATATAGTTTGAGTTTTAAGCTATTTTTTAATTTTATTACATGTTTGAGGTTTATTTTTTCATATTTTTTGCTTTTCATATCATCTATATATCCTCTAGTTTTTGAGACTTTTAATGATTTTTTTTGTTTTATATTAAGATTTTCCAGTCATCATTTTATAGTATCAATATGTGTTTTTCATAATTCTTTTACATACTGAAAACTCTTAATTTTTTTCAAATTAAGAGTTTTTTTCATTCAAGTATATATATCATTTAGCTTCATTGTTTTTTATTCTGAAATACTATTTATATCTTGATATAAAGACAAGGGGTCTTGACCCCTTGTTATTTGAACTTTTGTTAATTTAATCTCTTGTTATTTAACCCCTTGTTATTTAAACCTTTGATAATTGATTCTTTGCTAGTATAAAATTAATATCTTACTAAAATAGCAAATGGCTAAAATTTTCTGTTGATGAAAAATAAAAAGGTTACTTTTTCTAAATAATCTTAATTTTTTATAGTTTCATTAAATAAGATTAGATTTTTTTAAGGTATTAAGCTAATTTAGTTCATTATAGCAAAAGGCTAAAGCCATCTGTTGAATATTTATAAGTTATTTTACTATAAAAAGAAGGATTTAGATTTTTTATTTAGATAATTAAGCTTACAGAGAGCCTTCATTTTTTTAGAAGATATTTCATTAGAAAAACATAATATCTAAATTCCTATTGTGTCTCTAATTATATTTAATTCGTTTAATAGTTTTTCATCTTTTTTTACAAGTTTTTCTAATTTTTTGCAAGAATACAATACTGCTGCATGATTTCTTCAATAAAATATATTTCATATTCTTTCAAATGTATAATTCATCTTTGTTTTTAGTAGATACATAGATACTTGTCTTGGTATCATAAACTCTTTTTTTCTATTTGGTCCAAGTATTCATTCTTTTTCTATTCAAAAATGATCCGAAACTGCTTTTATTATATCTTCGTAAGATTTTATTTGTATCCTATTTGACGGTTCTACTTTATTAGCTCATAATATATCAGTAGTAAAACTAAGTTTTTTTAATTTTTCAGCTATATTTTTCAAATCGGGTAATACATTTGTTAGTTCATATTCAGCTATAAGTTGATTTAAAATTCATTCTAGTTCTCTCACATTTTGTGTTACATTCACAGCTATAAATTCAGCTACTTCTTGAGGGATCATAAATTCTTTTTCTCTTGCTTTTTCTTGAAGTATAGCAAGTCTAGTTTCATAATCTGGTTTTCAAATATCAACAGTTATTCCCCATTCAAACCTACTTCTAAGTCTAGGTTCTAAGTTTTCTAATTCTTTTGGAGCTCTATCTCCAGAAATTACTATTTGTTTATTTCAGTCATATAATATATTGAAAATATTATAAAGCTCGTTTTGAGTTTGTTCTTTTTTTGCTAGGAATTGAACATCGTCTACTATTAATACATCTATGTCTTTAAATCTAGCCCTTAATCTGTCTATTTTTTTGTTTTTTACAGCAAGTATATATTCATTTATAAATTTATCAGCTGTAGTATAGACTACTTTTTTATCTTTGAATTTAGAAAAAATTCTATTTCAAGTTGCTTGCAACAAATGGGTCTTTCATAATCAAACATCTCAATATATATACAGAGGATTATATGATTTACCTGGAGTTCTTGAAACAGCTTCGCAAGCAGAATATGCTAGTTGACTATCTGGTCAAACTATAAAATTGGATAAGGTATATTTATTGTTTGCAAATTCTTTTTCTTTCAAAATTGTTCAAAGAAAGTTATTTTTTGGTTTTGTTTTGGTGGTATCTTTTCATAAATCTTTCAAAAATATTTTACAATCTATACAATTTGTGTTTGAGGGATTATCTATATTTTCATCTATTACTATTTCTACATTTTCTATACTTGGAATTTCTTTTTGTACAGATTCTAATATTTTTTCTCAAAATTTTGCTTCTAGGTTACCTTTCATAAAACTTGAAACAACTCCAAGTGTAAGTTTTTTGTCATTGTAATCAATCAATGATATTTTTCTAAAATATACTAAAAAATCCTGTTTTTTTACATCTTCAATTATATTTAACAAGATATTCTTTAAAATGTAGTGTTTTTCCATTTTTTGATAATTAAGGTTACTTTAAATTAAATAGATTTTACCACTCCTATATTTTTCCTTTTTTAGTCAATTGATATCTAAATAAACAATTTATTTATTTTTAATTGTAAGTCAAAAGAATAAAAATACTTATCTTGTTTTGTTGTGCATAAAATGTGAACACTATATGTTTTTGTTTTATTTTAGGTCGGAAAAATTAGTTTTTAACATTTTGGGAAGTTTTTGGGGGAGAGTTTTATTTTTAATATTTCATCTAATTTATGATGGTATTTTTTTAAATCCATGCTTCTAACATATTTAGGATTTTCTCTATCATTTAATATAGACCTCCAATTTACAGTTTTTTTCATAAAATCATATGCAAACTCTTCTGATATGTCTAAACATCATTTGATAACTACATCTAAATAACTTTGTAATATTGGAGCCTTATTTGGGATTAGTTTATTATTTTTAGGTAAATAAATATAATAATTTCATTTTGGTAGTATATCTCATTTGAAAGCTTTTATATCTTGATATTCAACTTTTTCTCTGTTATACATTATCTCTCTTTTATCAAAATCTTTTATATTTTCTAATACTTCAATTAATATTCAATTCATATCGGAATTTATATCTTTTTTTACTCATAATACAACATATCATTGAGCTCATAATGTATTCCATCATCTCTCGAATCAATTAACATTAATTGGTAAAAAATCTCATACTTTGGAAGTCAAACAAGCATTTTTTATATTTATTATACTTCAATATCATATTATGTAATTTTTCATTTGATGTTAATTTAAAAAAACAGATTTAAAATATTTTTCTATTTCTTTAGGAAATAATTTTGAAAATCAAAATAATTGAGGGGTGTCGTTTACTTCTATTATTTTATATTCTCATTTATTATCAATAAATATATCTATTCATACTATATCTAATCAAAAAAAATCCGTTATTTTACTCAATTTTTCAATTATTTCTTCATTTAATTCTACTTTTTCAGTCTCTCATCAAGAAGAAACATTATTTAAAAAATTGTCTGATTTCCTTTTCATACATCATACATATTTATTTTTGAAAAATATAACTCTGTAATCTCAATCATTTTTTTCAAATTTTTGAAACATTATTCATTCATTATTCTTATTATATTTTAATATAATATTTTTTAATTCTTCATTTGTATTTATTAAAAATACAGCTTCACCTCTATTTCAATTTACTTCTTTAGCTACAACAGGTAATCATAATTTTTCAACTATTATTTTTTCATATTTGACAATATTAAACTCATCTAAATTTATTAAAAAGTATAAATCATCAATACTATTTATATTATTTTTTCTTTGTATTATAGATTGGTTTAATTTGTTGTTTTGATAAAAAGTTTTTTCATAGTTTTTTTTATCTATTATATAAATATCTTTGTCTTTATTTATAAGAAAAAATGCTTTTGCAAAAGGAGTACTTATTGTTTGCCATAATAGATCAAAATCTTTTTCATTAAATTTTTTATTATTATTTAATGATAGTATTTCTCAATTATGAAAATAAAATTCAGAAAAATTTTTTACTGTTATTTCAATGTCTTTTTTATCAAATAAATTCTGATATAAATTTTTATATTTGTCTCTACTATGTGAAAATATCTTTAATATTTTTTTCTTCATAATTTCAAATTTTTTATATTTTAAATTTACATAATTATTGAATTATTGTGATTATAAGAAGTTATTTTTAAACTACAATTTAAATTATGCAATTTTAATTTGACTTTATCTAATATTATATGATATAGTATATTAAATATTGAATAATAAAAATAAAATGAAAAGTACAAATTACTTAAATTGAGAAGAAAATATTTGCAAATGTATCAAAGATATAGCTCAAAAATATCCACATCCTTTAGAATGAACAACTACTATACACAATACTAAAGATGGTTATATAGCAACAAATTTTTTCCCAAATGCAGTTTATAAATGAAGTGTTGAAGAAGATGATATTTTAGTTGCTTTAAAAGACATAAAGTCAGATATTGAAAAATTATCTTCTTTCAGAAATAATGTTAATGATCATTCTTTACTAAGAATAGATGAAATAATAAACTGATTAAATATGCTGAAATATGCTATTTATATAGAGGCTGAAAAAGGTTGATATAAACTTTGAAGCAAAGAAAAAAAATATTATCATTCTAAAGTTTTAGAATATTCTACAAAGCTTTATTGAGAATCAATATCTGAAAATAAAAAAGAAGTTAATATTGTTTCTGAACATTTAGAGTTTTTAATAAAGAATTGAATTAATAGATTAGATAAAGACGAATTAAATGAATTAAAAGATTTACTTAGAATTCTTAATTTGAATATAGATTTATCTAAAAAAAATAACGATAATAAAGATTTAAACAATGAAGAAAAATTTAATGAGAATTTAACAAAGAAAATTAATGCTGAAAATTTAAAAGAGATTTTTGAAATAGTTTTTTCTATATATTGAATAAAAGAGGAAATTTATATAACATCAGAGAAAGACTTTATAGATATATGAGAAAATGGTAATTTTATACCCAAAAATTGGAAATGAACGGTAAAAAGAGCTCTTGAATTAATTAGTCATGAAATTGAAACACATACCCTTAGAAGTGTAAATAATAATAATAGATTGAGATCAAAATGATATTTAATTTTAGAAGAAGGTTTAGCTATATTAAACGAATTTAGCACTTGACTTGATTATGAAGATTTGGATACATCTCCCACTTTTCGTTTTATATGTATACAATGAGCAGAAAATCTTGAAGAGGAAAAGCTAAAAAGATATTTATATTTACTTCTTAAAATTTCTTGAAAAAGTTTTGATGAAAAAACTATTTATAAGCAGGTAAGAAGATTAAAGAGATATCATCCATATGATAGACCTTGAGCAAATAGAAAAGATGTAATTTATTACAGAGGTTTTTTAAAAGTTTACAACATATTCAAAAGGGCAAAAAATAAAAATGAAATACAACTGAAATTAAAAAAGATGTTATCTTGAAAAAACTCTTTTTCTGATTTTTCTACTCAAGAGATTAACGATAATATTATTTTACCTTATTGGATATGAAGGATAATTTTTAAAAAATTATCTTGAGAAGAGATTTTTTATGATAGTTTAAAAAGAAAAGATTCTAGATTTTTTGATATTTCCAATGATGAAATTGATAGGTTACCAACTGAAATTAAGAAAAAAATCTTAAAAATAATACAAATAATAGAAAAATCCTAAAAACCCATTTTTTCTTGCTAAAAAATATAAAGTTTTATAATTCTTTTAATATTATATTATTATAAAAAATACTATGTTTTGAATTATAAAACTACTACAAAAAAGACCCAGTGATCTAACCATTAGAATCTCAAGAATTATTTTTGGTTTAATTTTAGTTTTATCCCTATATTATAATCTAATTATACAGGGAGATAAAATAGACAACAATTTCTTTTGGATGGATCTAAGCCAACAAACAGTAACATATATAACATATATATTTGTATCAATATGAATACTTCCTATATTTATGTGAATTTCAAACATATGTTTACTTAAAAAAAAGTATTTTAAAATACTACAAATACTTTTTGGTATATCTCTTTTCTATATTTCAAGCCAAATTATACCACTTGATCCTGACAAACTAGATGTAGATGTACTTATTTGATTTATGTGATTAATACCTATTATAGTTTGAGTTAGTGGTAAATTTATCACTTCAAATTGTATGAAATATAAGGAGAAAATAACTAAAATTAGAGTTTAGGAAATATCTTAAAAAAAGACTTACCTAGGTAGGTCTTTTTTTAAGAAAAATTATTATTTTTTAGAAAAGTTTTTAATTCAATTATAGTAAAAATATAGTGAAGATAATTCTAAAATTCAAAGTATTAAAGCTGGATTTGGATTTATGAATATAACAAGACTACTTGCCAAAACACTCATTACAAAATAACTATACCAACCAATTATTTTTTTACGAGCCAGCATCATTGTTCAAAATATCTCTGCTATAACAATAATAGTTTCAAAAACTGGAGCTAAGCTATAAACACCAGAAATTACAAATCTTGTAATCATAAAAATTGCAACAGCAATTGCAAGAAATTCAAAAAACTTATCAATATTTGTTCTTTTATCAGTTTTTCATATTTTCCATTTATAAAAACCATAAATCATTGTCATTACCACAACAACTGTTACTGTTCCAAATATATAATTATCTCAAATCTACCTAGTTTTTTGTATTTTATATTTTATTTTTTACCTTTATATAAGTAAAAACAGAGATTTTATATTGATTGAATTTTATAAAGATAAAGTTAGCTTAAATAAGTCATTTATAAAATACTAAAGATAAAACACTAAAAATAGCTTAATTTACCTTTATTTAAACTAAAATATAGGTATACTTTTTATAAAAACTGGGTAGTTTTGAGTAATTATCATTTTGAAATAGAAATACAATCCAAGCTGTTCATCAAATAATTTTTATAACCCAACCTAAAATATGTTTTTTTGAAAGAAGAAAATGCCCTATAAGGTATCAAAATCAAGCTGTAAGCTCCAATAATGATGTACTCATAATTTCTTGTATTATCATAAAATTTATTCAGTTATATTTTAATATACTAAAATCTTATTTTGAATATTAATTTATTTTTGATGAATATCAAAAATAAATAATTTAAATTAAAAAAAAGAGAATCTAATTTTTTGTTTTTTAATATTTTTTATCACTAACGTCTGAGAAAGTTTATAAGCATAAAAATTGCAAAAAACAAAAAATAAATATAATGCCTCTCGCAAGAGAAGGCATCTACTGCTCCTTTAAGGAAAGACTGAAAAATTAATATCTATGAAAAAATAATCTTTTTTGCTAATTTTGACTCAAAAATTTTTGGCTTAGAATAGCTAAACAAAAAATTTTGTTCGTAAAAATTACCTAAAAAATCTTTATTTTTATCCTAACGAAGTAATTCTTCAGCCTTTCCTTAATTTGGAGTAGAGGAAAGTCTGGACACCATGGGAATAGCATAGTAGATAACCACTACGGTCTATATAAATAAAAAATAAAATATAGATACAGCCAGTGCCACAGAAACAATACTAAGAAGTATCCTATACTTCCAAAAGATGAAAAGACATTTGGTGTAATACACTTGCTACAAATGTAGTCAATGACTCGGTAAACCTTATGTGGTGCAATTGGAATGGTATTTCTTTGAAGTTATTATTCCCTATCGCTTCAAAAAAATATACCAAGCTTGAGTTTATTGGTGACAATAAACCTAGATAGATTGATGCCTAGATACAAAATCCGGCTTATTACTCTTGCATTTTTATAAAAAATAAATTGAAGACTCGTTGTCTTTGATTTTTAATTTTTGATTAATTTAAATTATGCATATAGTTTTTACATGAATACAATGATGTTGAAAATGAACCCAAGCAAGAATTTTAGCAGAAAAATACGATTTTAGTTTAGTAGAAATGTGATGAGAATTTAGAAAAATAATAAGCTCTTGAAATAAAACATGAAAAAAATTAAAAAAAATAATGGATTCTGGTTGTCAAATAAACTCAGATTTGTGAAAACCTATAATGGAGAAAATTATTCTTAAATACAAAGAAAAAGACAAAGTTATATTTGATTCATTTATAAGAAACTCTTGGAATAAAGAAATATTTGATAGTATGATACCAAACTACAAAACTATATTTTTTGAAATATCTGTGGAAAAAGCTAAGGAAAGATTATTTTGAAGAATGTATGATGATGAAACCTGAGAAACATTCCCTGCTTGAACTAAAATAAACCCAAAAACTTGAAAAAAACTTGTAAAAAGAGATGATGATAAAAATAAAAACTCTATTCTAAAAAGAATATCTGAATTTGAAGAAAAAACCCTACCTATAGTTGAAATACAAAAAAGTGAGTGAAAAATATTATCCATAGATGCTGATAAAAGCATAGAAGAAGTATTTTTAGAATTAACTAAAAAATTAAATTTAAAATAAATGCTTTATTGATTTGTTATATGAAGAGAATACAAACTCTGCACAGCTGAAATACTATCTGTATTTCCCCAAGCAGAGATTTTTTATAATTCAAAAAATATTGTAATCACAAAGTGAATAAAAAAAGAAGAAATATTATCAAAATCTTTAAATATGTGATGAATAATAAAAGTATTTGAAGTCAAAGAAGGATCAAAACAGAAAGATATTGAAAAATATTTAATAAATATATGAAAAACTCATAAATCCAAGTTTAACTATTCTATAAATACTTTCCCTCAAGACTGAAAAGAAATATCAAAACTTCTTACATCAACGAAAAAAGAATTAAAAAAAGAAAATATATCTTGCAGGTTTGTAAATAAAAATAATCAAAACTTATCATCAGCAACAATAATATCAAACAAACTTATAGAAAAAGGATTTGATTTAAATATAGCAAACATAAATTGAAAATACTTTTTTTGAAAAACAATATGGATACAGGATATAAACTCTTATTCAAAAAGGGATTATTCTAAATCAAGAGATATGCAAATATGAATGCTTCCACCAAAACTATCTCAAATTATGATAAATCTTTCAAGAAACATTAACAAAGATAAAGAAATAAACTCGCTATATGATCCTTTTGTTTGATTATGAACAGTACTTATTGAAGCAAAAGGAATGTGAATAAAAAATATATATTGAAGTGATACAAACGAAAAAATGGTTATTGCCTCCAAAAAAAACTCAAATGCAATAATAGAAAAGCTAAATGCTAAATTTGTATCTGAGTTTAGTTATTTTGAAGAAATAAAAAAATGAGTAATTGTTACAGAATGATTTTTATGAGAAATAATGACGAAAAAAAATATAAGTATAGATAGAATTGAGAAAAACAAAAAATCACTGGAAAAGATATATTTATCATTTTTTGAAAGTTTAAAAAAATGATGATTTGGCTGACATATAGTTATCTCATTCCCCTTTTGGGATTTAGATTGAAAGTATATATTTTTTGAAGAAATATATAAAATACTAGATAAATACTGCCATGTATTATCTTTTTTTCCTGAAAGCTTTAATATAAAGGAAAGTAAATATTGAAGTCTCTTTTACAAAAGACAAAAACAATTTGTATGAAGAGAAATATTTAAATTAAAAATGAAATAAATTTATCAACAGAAGCTTTTATTCTTTTGGAATTCAAAACTAAAAGTATCCTCGATGTAAATCGGGAAACTTTCTTCAAAAAAAATTATTATAAAAGCAGAGAGCTAAAGCTCTCTGTTGATTGAGAATAAAAGGATTGTTTTTTATGAAGAATATTAATTTTTTAAGTTCTCATTAATATGATATTTTCAACAGAAGGCTTTAGCCTTTTGAAATACAAAATAAGATCACATTTTATCAACAGAAGCTTTTATTCTTTTGGAATTCAAAACTAAAAGTATCCTCGATGTAAATCGGGAAACTTTCTTCAAAAAAAATTATTATAAAAGCAGAGAGCTAAAGCTCTCTGTTGATTGAGAATAAAAGGATTGTTTTTTATGAAGAATATTAATTTTTTAAGTTCTCATTAATATGATATTTTCAACAGAAGGCTTTAGCCTTTTGAAATACAAAATAAGATCACATTTTATCAACAGAAGCTTTTATTCTTTTGGAATTCAAAACTAAAAGTATCCTCGATGTAAATCGAGAAACTTTCTTCAAAAAAAAATTATTATAAAAGCAGAGAGCTAAAGCTCTCTGTTGATTGAGAATAAAAGGATTGTTTTTTATGAAGAATATTAATTTTTTAAGTTCTCATTAATATGATATTTTCAACAGAAAGCTTCAGCCTTTTGGAATACAAGGTAAGACTATATTTATCAACAGAAGGCTTTAGCCTTTTGGGAAAGAAAAACATAATTCTTTAGATAACTAAACATATCTATCCATCATAAACTCTCTTAAATCTTCTGGAATTCTATTTCAAGCAACTATATTAGCTATAACGTTTTCATCATAAATCCTAAGAGAATCTGCCAATAAGCGAATTTCATACAAAGGATCTCAAGTCATAGGAAGATAAATATCTCCTATATTATCTATTCACATCTTCACATATACACCTGCTATGAGAAAATCAACTACTCTAGCTATAGAATTATGTATAGGTGCAACAATATTTCTATGTTGTTTCATAGATACGGCAGCAGAAGGACATACAATTAATCATATATTATGTTTTTTCATATTTTCAGCCAATTTGTTAAATCTATCATTATCATAACAAGAAGGACTTATAACATGTACAAACCATATAAAAGGCTCTTTTTGGTTTGTGTTAGGATTTATATATTCATGAAGTAAAGGATTTTTATATATCTTCTCTATACTAGATATTACCTCCATAGCCATCTCTGATCAATTTTCACTAGGAGTATTTGTTTGATCTAAATGAATATGTAAAGGTTTTTCTTCTTCCAAAGCTTTTAAAGCAGTTCTCTCTATATTAGATTTAAATCATATATGATTTTCTGCTTCATCTCTTTCAGGTAGAGTACCTATACCACTCGCATATTTTAAAGAATTATTAAGTATTTCCTGTCTTTCTGGTTTATCATCTCTAAATCAAAACATAGGATATGAAATATTTATAAGATTAGGGTATTTCTTTTTCAGTGAGTCCATAGTTTTCAACACAAATAATCAATCATTTCACATATTGATTCATATGTTTGTAAAAGTAGTGAAAGTACTAACTCACCACCCATTAAAATAATAATCCATCAATTCTGAAACTCTACTATTAATAGATTCTTTAGTATAAGCTATTTTAGATGCTTCTTCAGTTACATCCTGTTTCTCTGGAAGAGTCATTATAGAGGGATCAAATTGTCATTGGCTATGATATTCACTAATATCAGTCAACCCCCTATCCACATGAGCATGTGCTATCTCCATAACACTTTTTTTATCCATTAGGTTCCAAGATTTATCAAGAATTCTTTTCAATCTAGGAGATTTTCATAAAAAAAACTCCTGGTCCACTAAAGCAAATCCAGTAGTTTTTGGTATTTGTATATGATGAAAATCATCACTGCTTGTTTCTATTGTCATTTGATATATATTTTATATAATAAAGCAAAGCTACTATAATATTATTTTCAAAAGAGTCAAACAAAAATTTTTTGTTTAGTTATTCTAAGCAAAAAAAATTCTTTAGTGAAAATTAGCAAAAAAGATTACTTTTTAATTGATGTTAATTTTGCAGATGACCCTTTAGAAAAATAAAAGCATTGTTCTTTTTAGAAATTAATTTTTCAAGATAAAAATAGGGGCTTTTATTTCAAGTTTTATTAATATACTTAAAATTTTGAGATAAAAAAATAGTAATCACAGAAATTAATTCCATAATTACTATATAAAAATTTTTATAAAATATTAAGCAACTAATCAATATTTTTGATAATACTTTAAAATTCTTTTTGTTTCTCATAAATTAACTATATTTTTCGATTCTTCAACTATATGTTCAAGTTTACTAAGTAAAACAGAAGAATCAGAATCTCCACGTTTAAATGAAGGTCTTTCTAGGATACTCAATAACCTTTCTGCTTCTTTCGGTAAAACCATTTTATATAATTCAGGCATTTGTATTTCAATCTCACTTACATCAGCATTTTTAGAATTTGCAACTCTAATTAAAGCTTTAATTTCATTATAATAATACATAGGGCTACCAGATGGTGAAGTTTTTCTAGAAACATTTTCAGAAAGTTTATTAAATTTAGTTGCAATTGTTTCAAAAATCTCATCCTCATTAAGTTTTGATAGTTTTATCCAGGCTTTATCATTTAAAGATAGAGTTCCAGATACTTTGCTTTTAGTGCTATTTACAGCTTTTTCACTCCTACTCCCTTTTAATAAATTTGCTTGATTTTGACTATTATGAATATTTAATCAATTTTCATTATTTATACTTGCTTCCATAAAATTAAAATTAAAAAAATAAATTTTACTATAAATTATTATAGCATAACACCATTATAATTATTTAATTAAATTTGTCAAATATAATGCTTTGATATTATTCCATTATAATTATTTAATTAAATTTGTCAAATATAATGCTTTGAATTAATTAATAAAATAATCAACAAATAATACCTATATATAAAGAAAAGATAGGATTTTTTTATTGTCTAAACTTTTTTGAATAGCTCTACAAAATTTTGTATAAATATTTTGTACGGTCAAACATAAAAATATGAAATAAAGCTTATTGTAAGCCAATACTATAAAATAATTCTTTCTTTTTTGATTTAAAAATCTATTTTTATATAATTTTTTAAAAATTTTTTAAAAATAAGATATTATGAAAATAGGAATAGTATGATTACCAAATGTTTGAAAATCCACACTTTTTAATGCTTTGACTAAAAACTACTCAGCAGATTCACAAAACTTTCCATTTTGTACTATAGAACCCAATGTTTGAATCGTAAATGTATCTGATGATAGACTGGAAAAAATAAGATGAGTTGTAAACTGAGAAAAAATCGTTCCTGCTACTTGTGAGTTTACAGATATAGCTGGTATAGTAAAATGAGCTAGTGTTTGAGAGTGATTGGGTAATAAATTTTTATCTCACATAAGAGAAGTTGATTCTATTCTTCAAGTTGTAAGAGTATTTGAAGATAAAGATATAATACATGTTAACTGAAATATAAATCCAAAATCAGATATAGATATAATAAACACAGAACTTATAATGGCTGATATAGAGACAGTAAATAAAAGAATATTAAATGATGAAAGGAAAGCTAAGAGTGATAAAGATATATATTTTGCAGTTCAAACATATAAAAAGATATTAGAAGATTTATCCAAGTGAGTTTTAGCTATAAATATAGATTTATCTCCAGAAGAATTGGAAGTGATAAAGGATTTACATTTACTTACAAATAAGACTTTTATTTATGCTTGTAATGTATCAGAAGAAATGATGAATATATCAAAAGAAGAGTTAAGAAATTTGATTTGAGTTTCAAAAGATCAAAAAGTGATACCTATTTGTGCGAAACTTGAATCAGATATGATAGAAATGAGCGAACAAGAAAGAATAGATTTTTTAAATGATATGTGATTAAATTCTACAGGACTTGATGATTTAATAAAAGCTTCTTATGAGGCTTTAGGATTGATGTATTATTTTACAGCATGAGAAAAGGAGGTAAAAGCTTGGACAATAAAAAAATGAGATACGGCACCAAAAGCAGCTTGAGTAATACACACTGATTTTGAAAAATGATTTATAAAAGCAGATAGAGTATCTTGGGAGGATTTAATATCTTACAATTGATGGTCAGGAGCTCGTGAAGCTTGAAAGGTAAGTTTAGAATGAAAGCAATATGTAGTAAAAGATTGAGATGTGCTTCTTTTTAAATTTAATAATTAAAAATTTTTGTACAGAGGATTTTTATGTCTTTATACTTTAAAAGGCTAAAGTCTTCTGTTTAAAAAAGAAGTATTGTTTTGAATTCCAAAAGGCTAAAGCCTTCTGTTGAAAAATGAATTTTTATTTTTTAAAAACACCTGAAAAATTATTTATAGTAAATTAACTTGCAGGTTAGAATATCTTAAAACACAATTTTAATCTAGAAAACAATTTTTTGTTGTTTGTCAACAGAGGACTTTAGCCCTTTGATCTTGTAAGAAGTTTATTTTTTTGAAAAAGGTTACCAAGTTTATTCATCATATATAGTAAGATAACCCACAAGTTAGTTTACTATAGTAGAAATATCTTTTTAGATAATGAAATAATATCAAAAATATATGATAAAAATATTAACTTTTTAAATAATTCCTAACAAGAAAGCATTAGAGATTTGTGAGAAAAAAGGACTTTGCAAGGAGTCAAGGTTTTGCAAAAGAGCAAGGTTTTGCAAGGGGTCAAGACCCCTTGTCTAATACTTAAGGAGCCCCTTAAACTTATATATCTCATTTTTTCATCATAGTTAAAGCTATTTTTATATCAAAGTATCATATATCTTTATTTCAGCTATTTTCAAGTTCTTCTTTAATAGGTTTCAAAAGTTCAACATCTCAAGAAAGCTTATCATTTATAACTTCTTTAATTTTTTTTATATTAGATAAAGAAGTTATTTTTAAAATTTCCACTAAACCCAATTCTCAATCATCATAAAGTTTTGCTATATGTCATTCTATAGTACTTGTTCAAAATCATCTATTTTTTGATACATAGTCAATTAATTCTTTACTGGAAATATTTAAACCTTTTTGAGAAGCATAAGAAAAATAACCTTTTACTAAAATTAAGGTTTGCTTGTAAGTATCACTGTCATTATTTGAAATATTTTTATTATTTTTCTTGACACTTTTAGATTTAGATGATTTACTTTTATGAATATTAAGTCAAACTTTTCAAACTACATAAGTATTTAATTCCTCAAGTGCCTCTTTTAATGCTTTATTTCTAACTATAACGGCAGATCAAAGTTCTGTTATTCAAACCATAGGGTAAGTTCAATTTGTTTTGTATAAATATCATTCAAATCTAAGAGAATCTATCATTGCTGAAATAGCATCTCTAGAATAATTAGACAAAGCTCAATAATGATCCCATGTATCTAGCTTATTTTGAATTAATTTTTTATCCTCACTTCATTCAAGAGTTTTTCTAATAAGTACCTGTCAAAACCTTTCATCATATTTTTTTACGGTTTCCAAAATTAAAACAAATGTAGAGACAGGTATTAATTCTTTTGAAGGAGATTTTTCAAATTTCTTTCTATCAATACAAAAATCACATGCTCCACAATTCTCTGGAAGACTTTGAAGGTCTTCTTCATCTCAAAAATATTCTAAAATAAATCTTTTTCTACAACTTGGATAAAAAAGTAATCTTTTTATTTGTTCAAGTTTAAAATAAGCTTCATCCTTCAATAAATCTTGTTTTTTCCAATCAATAAGTATATGGCTATGATTTCTTTTTTCTTGCAATAAAACAAGTCATTTTCATCTAAATCCCTCTTCCCTATCACTATCACTAACTCATCTAGATAGTATATTGTATTTATCAAGTATCTTTATAATATTTCAAACTCTCATATCATTTTGTATTCAGCTATGACTAGCTAGCTGGTGTAAAGTCATAGATATACTATGATTTGTTCACTGTCATATTTTGAAATCTCTATATAAATAATCATATAATTTAAGTACTTCTTCTTTGGAAGGGTAAGTATTTTCTATAAAAAACTCTTGTATTTTTGTGTCTCAATAACTAGCTAAAGCTACAGCAAAACTATTTTCTCAATCTCTTCAAGACCTACCTATTTCTTGATAATAATTTTCTATACTCCCAGGAAGATTAAAATGGATTACAAACCTTATATCTTTTTTATCAATTCACATTCAAAAAGCATTAGTTGCTATTATCGCTTTGTATTCTCAATTCATAAATTTATTCTGCATTTCTTCTCTAAGTTCTGGGGTCATAGCTCATGTATATTTTCCAGCTTTTACACGATAATCTTGCATAAGTTCATATACCTCATCCACTGATTTTCTACTAGAACAATAAATTATCCCTGATCATTTTGTTTTATCCAATATTTCTAAAACCTTTCAAAATTTCTTTTGTTTTTCTGATATTTCTCTGACAATTATGGTTATATTTTTTCTATCAAATCATTTGGTAAAGATATTTGCTCATGATATATCAAGTCTTTCTATTATGTCATTTCTCACTTTTTTAGTAGCAGTAGCAGTGAGAGCTATTGTTGGGAAATTATCTTTAGTTTTCAAGCTATTTAAAAAACCAAGTATTTTCATATAGCTTGGTCTAAAATCATGACCCCATTGGCTTATACAATGAGCTTCATCTATTGCAACCAAAGCTACTTTTAATCTGTTTATTACATTTAAAAATTTAGGTGAGTTAAGTCTTTCGGGAGCTATGTATAAAAATTTTATTGGATTTGAAGTAGAGTTTTCAAGTTCAGATAAAATAAGGGATATGTCATTTGAGTCTATTGTTGAGTTTATAAGTTTTGCTTTTATTCATATTTCTGTAAGGCTATCAACTTGATCTTTCATAAGTGATATAAGAGGAGAGATTACTACAACCAGTCAATCAAGTACAAGTCATGGAAGCTGATAAGTAAGAGATTTTCATCATCAAGTAGGCATAAAAACAAGAGTGTCTTTCCCAGAAATAACACTCTCACAAATTTCTTTTTGTCATTCTCTAAAACTTTCCAGTCAAAAGTTTTCTTGTAATATTTTTTCCAAATTAGTCATTAAAATATGAATTTTTTATATTTTATAAAATCATATTAATTTTTTCTAAAAAGCAAGATTTGGAGAACATCAAAAAAATCTAAGTAAATTTTTGACTTATTACATACATTTATGTTAAAATTATAAAAATAATAATATTTTAAAATAAAAATTATGTTTAATTTAATAAAAACAGAGATTAATGTCTTTAAAAGTCTATTAAAAAATAGCTTAGAAAATCCAGGGTGACTCAATAATTCTTGAGAATCAGACAATATAGAAATTTGAAATCTGGAAGCAAATACTGAAATAAAGGAAAAATTAAAAGAAATAAAAACTCTTTTAGATGAAAGAATAGAAGATGATTCCTGACTTGAATGGTGAACAAGTAAAAAAGAGATAATAAAAAAATGGCTGTGAAAAGATGTTGAAATAGATTGAAGTGATGAACAGTTACAAAATTTTGAAGACCAATGATTAATAGATTTTCAAATAGAAGAACTTGTAGATACTATGAATAGTTTTGATAATGATAGAGATACTATTGAAGAGTGAGTTGTAGATTTATTAGAAAAAATGAGAACTGAAATGGATAGTGCTTTAAAATTAGAAGATGAAATTTCAATCCCTGTTTGACCATGAATGGTGGAAAATGTAGAGCAAAAACTAGATGATGATGAAGCAAATGAAAAGCTAGATAATTTAGTATGAATAACAAATCATAGAATTTGAAATAAAGTTGAAGATGGTTCTAATATATGAAAAATAACAGAAAATTTAGAAGAAAATTATAGCGAGAAAGCTTGGAATAAAGTTGTAGATCAAGTTAGTCAATTCCCAGTAACCGAAACTATTACAGATTGAGCCATAGAACCAGAAGCAGAAAAAACTGCTTATGAAAATGCTTTACAAACTTATAATAATTTTATAATTTCAACCACCGAAAAAAATCCTGAAAACTTTCAAACACTAAGAAAATTTGCTGAAAAATTAAATTCAACTTTAATAGCCTATAATAAAGCCATTACAAAAGCTAATCAAGAATATACAGAAAAACAAGAAAGAGCTTTAGAACAAGCAAAAACAGAGCTAACTTCAAAAATACAAGGAGGGAAAGATTTAATAGATACTGAAAATGTAATGTCACTTGTAGATTGAGCTTCTTTAGATGAAGATAGTCAAGAGTTACAAAATTATGAAAATTCAAAAACAGCTCTACAAAGTTTATTAGATACAAATATAGATTCACTAACTGCAATAAATGAAGTAAATGGTTTGAAAACTCAAATTGAAACTGCTATGACAAATTTTCAAACTGCTCTAAAGGCTTATAAAAATGCTATTACAGATGCTAATACACAAGCTAATCTAGAAGCAGCAAATAGAGCTAGAGTTGATTCAGTAACAAACTCCATTGAACCAGATACACAATACTCTGAAATAGAACCAATAGATAGTTCATATATAGTAAAATCAGGTGATAGTCTATGGAAAATAGTAAAAAAACAATATGGTATAGATGATAATACCAATAAATGAAAAAGAGAAATAGCAAGAGCTATAAACCAAGTTATAAATCATCAAGAAGAAGGAGCAATGAAAACAAGGCTTTTGAAAGACACTAAAAAAGCAGGTTGAGAATGACAAGATGGTATAATGTGAGATAACCTATGGGTATGAGACAATATTTTACTACCAAAACTAAATTTATCACAATTGATTAGAGAAACAGAACCTCAAGAAGAAACAGAACCTCAAGAAGATTTACCAGAAACACCAGTTTTAGAAATTGCAGAAATTAGAGAAATCGTAGAACAAACTACGATATGAGAAATAGAAAGAGAGGTTGTAATGGCATCTTCAATGAAATTTTTACCTATACAAGAAGTAATAACAGTTGATTTAGAACCGACAAACTCTGAGGATATATCTTCAAATATATTTTATATAGACTGAATAGATAGAGATATAGAAGATTTATGAAATTGAAAATATCTAATAGACAGACAATGACCAAACAATGATTTAGTATTAGATACTTCAGGAAATAATTATACAATCCAAGATGAAGAATGAAAAATCTGAAAATTAACTGTAACAAAAGAAAATCTATCGTCAGCAGTACAAAAACTTGATACACTTTTAGATCTTGTAGCTAAAGCTGAACATAAAAAAGAAAATAGCCAAATTCAAGGAAAACTTGAAGAAATAAAATTAAATACAGATATTTGAAAAATAGAAAATTATATATTTCAGTTAAAAGTTCTTTTAGAAAAAAAAGGTGAGGAAGAAGTTAGAGAAGAAATAAGAACACAGGAAGAAAATAGAGATATGACACTAAGAAGCATACCACTTGATTGATTATGAATAGATGCTGAAGATTTAGAAAGAGATGAGCAGGGTAATTATATAATTGATAGATCATGGGATACAAATGATATAATAATAGATAAAGACTTAACAACTATAAGAGATGAAAAATGAATAATAAATGTAGCAATAGAAACAGATCCTGAAAAAATTAAACCTTTAAGTTATTATTTAGTAAGAATAGATAGTTTACTTGAAAGATTAGAAGAATCTCAAAATAGACTAGGTATAATGGAGAATGAACTTAAAGATGCAAAAGATTATGATAGATGATGAAGTAGAACTGAACAAATGGTTTGGGAAAGAAAAATAAATAAATTTGGTGGAATAGTAAATCCTGTTATAGATAGTTTGAATACTACATTAAGTATAGAAAATTTAGTGGAAAAAGAAGCTATTTTGAGAAGAGCTCTTAAAAATAAAAGTGATGATATGCAAGATGAGATTATACTGCAAATAGAAAAAGAAATTCAACAAAAAGAAGATATTCACAATATAAGAGAAGCTACAAAATGATTAGAAGGTATAGATTGGGATGATATAGAAGTAGAAGATGATTGAACATATGTAATAGATGATTCAAAATCATGGAGTAGTAAAAATGATATTATTTTAGATTTTACAAATGAAGATGAAATAACAATAAGAAGAAAAAAATTTAGTGTTTCACAGGCAACTGTAAAAAAATGAGATAATAGATTATTGAGGAAGGCAATAAAAGAGCTTCCTAGATTATAAAAATCAATTTTTATTTTAATTATTTTAAAAAATGTTTAGTAACATTTATTATTTATCAACACTTATAGATAAAAGCTTATCTTTGAATCCTGAAGAAAAGATAAGTCTTTTTAATATAATAAAAAATGAGAAAAAAGGTATAAATAAAATGATAGAAATATTTGAAGAAGAACAAAAAAATTTAGGTATTATAAAATATAATTACAAAAAATGATTATGAAAAATATGATATAGGTTTAAAAGTGGATTAACAAAAGGTATAGAGGATATGAATATTAAAAAAACAGGAGAAATATTTAAAGGTATTAAAAATATAAGAGAAATAGAAGACTTAGAAAATAAACAATCAGAGGAACAATTAGAAAATATCATTAATAACATATAAAGATTATGGAAAGAGAAAATAATATAACAGAAAATATAAATCAAAATACAAATGAAACACAATGATTTAATACAAATGGAATAGAAGAATATATTGAATCAGAAGATTCTCAAGAATTGGTAGAGAATACAAAATGAGATTTGGAGTCTTTAAATTTAGAAACATATAGAGATGTTAATAATTTAGTAGAAAATACAAGAAATGATATATACATTAATATAAATCTAGTAAATAGAAGCTCAACTGCCCAAAAAGAAGATGTTTTAATAGATAGATATGATAATTCTTCAGAGTGAGATTGAAGTATACAAGATGCTATTAGAGTTTTTTATAAATTATATGATGAAAATTCTCAATCAAATAGAACTTGTTATATTGAAAGAACAACTGATAGTTTAGATTTTATATGTGGTGTAGAAGGAGGGCAGGAAAAATTATCTGAAAATAACAGATTCTTTGATGAACAACTAAATTTTCTAAATTCTTTATTTGAAGCTGGGCAAACAGATAGAAGTCCACTTGAAATATTAAGAGAAAATTATGAAAATCAATCAGAACAAAATAAAATAGAACTAGCTATGTTTATGAGTATATATATGGGTAATGTTTGATATGATAGTGATCAAATGGGTAACTCTTGAGATGTTTCATCGCAAGATATGTGGGACGCATATATAAACTTTTGAGTAGCAGGAGTATGTAGACATCATCATAGCGAAGTAGCTAAGTTTTTGGAATCTGTTTGATTTAATACTTGAATTATAAGTACAACTTCTTGAGGAAATCATTCAATAACTCGGTGAAGAAATCAGGATGGTAAATTTTTTTTTATAGATTATTGAAACTATTACGAATCAAGTGATCCCAAAGAATTAAAAGCTAGATATCTAGCAGAAAAATGATCAATTAAAATTAGAGAAGAAGTTTGAGATGCTAGATGAAAATTATTGGGTTTTATTCAGACTGATTTAGAAGAGTTATTTGAATCAACTACATCTTCAATTAATACAGGAGATAGTCTAGAATATTCTAGGGAACTAAGCAGAGAATGATTAGAATATAAGCATTGATTTAACATAGATTGAGAACTTGATACAAAAAGCTCAAAAAGTATTGATTTAAGTTATGCAAATAGTGGAATGAAAACATGAGTTTTTTTTAATAGAACAAATAGTTTAGACTATGCAAATTATGATTCTTATTGAACATATTTAGAAAAAACGGTTAGTAATGATACATTTTGAACTTACTGAGTTTGATTAAAACTTTCAAAAAATTATTTTGAGTGGGAAAATTGAAAAACAAGAGAATTTAATAATATTTGATTTGATTTTAAATATTATAATCAACTATTTGATAATTGAAATACAAATATATGATTATGAGCAGTACATCAATTTCAACGAACTGAATCTGAAAAAAATAATAATTCAAATGACCATACTTTAAATTATGGAGCCTCATTAAATTTGGAACAATCTATTTCACAAAATCTAGTTTGAAATATAAATCTATGATATTGAGCTGATATTTCACGAAAAAATATTAGAGTTGGGTATGATGGTTGAACAAGAGAATTTGAAAAAAAATCTATTGATTTAGGTTTGACATATGATGATTGAAACATGAGAGCTTCTAGTAACATAAGTGGTGAAAAATGATTATGATACGAAAAAACCTGATTTGAAGCTAATTTATGAAATCAAAAAGGACAGATATCGTTTTCATATGAAAATTTGGATAATTCAGATAATCCTTTTTTATTAAATGAAATAACAAGGGAAATAGGAATGACATGAAATATATTTGATACACTTTCTGTAAGTGCTTGAATTGAAAGGACAGATAACTGAATAAATCAAAATGATAGTATTTCTATCTGAATGAACTGGAAACTCTAAAAAAAGCAAAATAAAGAGTAAATATTTTGCTTTTTTTTGTAAATTATGAGAAAATATATATGTATTTTATATAAAAACAAAAACAAAAACAAAAACAAAAATGAGAAAACAAATATTTTTCATAATTTTATCAATTTTTATTTGGTTTTCATCAAATCAAACTTTTTGAAATTGGTATGGTAATCATGCAGTTTCGTATTCTAATCCTGGAGGAGCTGAATTAAGCAATCAAGGAGAAAGTCCTACTTGACCAAACAAATGAACTATATGTCCATGAGATGGTGATTGAGATTGAGATGATGCAACAAAAGGTGCTGTGGCAAAAAACAATGATTCTAGTACAACAGAAGCCCATTGAGATAATGAAGATGATGTAGCTGAAAGCTGAACCATGTATTGTTTATATTGGGATTGAGAAAATCCTTCATGATCTACTTCTTATTCTCCAGATATTTGGACTAATTCATGAGTAACGGTAAATATAACTTGTAGTGATACTTGATGAAGTTGATGTGATATGACATATACTAATACTTGATGGACTATAAGTGGAAATATATACTCTAAAACTTTTACAGAAAATACTATTTCAAGTATAACTGTAGAAGATGTTGCCTGAAATATTTGAACTGCTAGCTATAGTGTAGCCAATATTGATATCACAGGTCCCACATGGTCTACTTCTTATTCTCCAGATATTTGGACTAATTCATGAGTAACGGTAAATATAACTTGTAGTGATACTTGATGAAGTTGATGTGATATGACATATACTAATACTTGATGGACTATAAGTGGAAATATATACTCTAAAACTTTTACAGAAAATACTACTTGAACAATAACTTTAATAGACAATGTTTGAAATGAAACGACTGCCACTTATGATGTAGATAATATTGATAAAATATTACCTTCATGAGATGTTTCTTATTCTCCAGATATTTGGACTAATTCATGAGTAACTGTAAGTATAACTTGTAGTGATGAATGATGAAGTTGATGCGATATGTATAATATCAGTTGATGGTCTATAAGTTGAAATACATACTCTAAAACTTTTACAGAAAATACTAGTTCAAGTATAACCGTAAAAGATAATGCCTGAAATGAGACAAGTGTTTCTTATGTGATAACCAATATTGATACTACAGCTCCAACGATAGATGACATAAAAAATTTATCTCATACTGATGATTCAAATATTTTAGCAAATAGTAGTGAAAATGTAAGTTTTGAAGTTTGAATAAACTGATGATCTCCTATTGTATCAATAGATTATAGTTTTGAAAATTATAATGATAAAAACTCTTCAAGCACAGGAACAGTAAATTCTTGGAGTTTTAGTGAAGACTTAAATATGCAAGATGTAGATAGAGACAGAGAAACAGACGGTTCTAGGCAATACACCCTAACCATAGATAAAATCTGTGATGAAGCCTGAAATTGTAGTAGTTGAAACAATGTAGCAACATACAATTATAATGTTTATGCAAATACAGAAAATATAGCAAGCACAATAACATCAAATATTTTAACTGTATGAAAAATAGCAGATTGAATTCCTTATGAGTTATGAACATCTTTAGAAGATAATTATTGAAACCAAATAGTAACTGCTTCCTGAATATCAAGAACTATTGATTTAAAGTTTAATACATCTAATTCTCTCTATTTAAATCAATATAATAATTTAGGTAATGCTATTCTTGCAAATACTTGAAGTTCTAATATCTATAGTAATTTATTTAGCTTATGAGATAATAAAGACAAAGAATTTAACAATTTTGAATCATCAGACTGACAATATCCTTTAAACTTCAAAGTTTATGCTCCAACTATAAATTGAAATAATTTCACAATAAATCAAATATTTTTAGATGTAAATTGAAATATATGAGATATATATAATAAACCTTTAATAGAGAACCCCATAAAATTTAATTTTTCTCCTGCATATGAAATAGAATTTAGATGAAATCAAAAAGATAACTGATTTATAGAATGAGTAACCCAAACTTGAAGTGTACAAGTTATAAAAACAACTAGTAAAACAACCAGTATTAATAAAATATCTTTAGAACAAACTTGAACAGATACTAACTATGAAAACTTTAATTGAACTTGAAGTATAGATAGTTGAACAGAATACACATTTAATAAATGATGAAAAAAAGTCTTTTATAATAATTCCTCTGAATTTAAAACATCTGAGATGAATTTTGATACCCTTTTCACTTTAGATCCAGATAAAGATTGATTTATAGATCAAGCAAAAGATATAGTTGTAAATGCTTATTTAGAATATGTAATAGATACAAATAAAACTGTAATCTATAAAGCTTGAACAATATGATGAAATCAAGGACAAAATTCAAATACTATAAAAATATATGGTCTTACTAATATAGATGAATCAAAGCAAAAAGATTTGGTAGAAAATCAAGAACAAGATATAAAAAATATAGCTTGAGATATAGATAAGTGAGAACTAAGATGAAATATAAGAAAAAATGCTTTTGAAGTAATAAAAAATGTATCTTGAAGCCCTACATGAACAAGTTTGATTAATTGAAAAGTAATATATTATGATTATAGAAATGCAAATTCAAAAATTCATACAATAAATTCTTGTAGTAACTGTTGAGAAAAAACTATAGTAATACTATGAGCAAATGCATATATAACCTGAAATTTAACTATTTGATGAATTATAGTATTAAAAGACGATAATAATAATTGATGAAATATATATATAGATCCTGAAGTGAGAAAAATAGGAGCAGCACTTTATGCAGATAAATCAGCTATAAGTTATAATGATATATGGTGAGAAATTTCTCCAAGCAATGGTTGAACATATGAAGTACTAAAAAATCAACTATATATACATTGATCACTATTCTCTGAAAATACGATATGATGATCTAGAAAAAATCCTCCTGTTTGTCCATTTTATAAATATAGTGAAAATAGTTTTGATTGTACTCTTGATGAGGCACAAAAATATGATTTAAATTATTTAAGAAGATGAATTGAAGAAAATAATTTTGGATCTAGTGAAGAAGAATCACAATATCCTGTAGTAATAAAATATAATCCTGAAGTGCAGATATCACCTCCTCCCCTTTTCACAAAATAGTTTAACTAAAATTTAGATATATAATTTCTTTCAATATATTAGAAAAATGAAAAAAATAGGGCTAATACCAAAAATGTGTGCTAAAAAGGTATAGATTTTTTGCATTAAATAAGGAAGAAATAAGATATATTTATGTAGTTTAAAAAATAAAATTTTATTATGCAAAAAAAACTGTCCCAAATGTCGTTGTATTTATATAAAAAAGAACTGAAAGAATAGTCAGTGAAAACAAAAATATAAATGTAAAAAATGTAATTTTTGTTTCGTTATCTCAACAAGAAAAACCCCAAGAATATATTGAGAAAAAATATTTCAAGATTGGATTGAAGAATGATATTCATGTAGACAACTTTGAAAACAGAAATTAAAAAACAAAAAAGATATACTTAAAAATATTCAAAGTCATCTTGATTCAAACAAAATATTTCAAATAGATCTTGTGTTTAAAAATATAAGTTATGTAATGATAGATGGGATATGGATTTCAAAAAATATATGTCTTATAATTTACTATGAATATATACAAAAAAAAGTTATTCGTTTTGGTTTTTATAATTGAGAAAGATATGAGGATATACTAGAAGACTTAAGAATTCTTAAATATGAATTTAAATATAATATTTTGAGTTTTACTGTAGATTGAAGCAAACAAATAAAAAAAGCAATAGGAGAAATATATCCTAATGCAAAATTTCAGAGATGTTTAACACATATTCACAGACAAATAACAAATTATATATCTAAAAAACCTCAAAGTGATTGTTGAAAAGATTTACAGAAAATAATGAATTTTAAAAACTTTGAAAATGAGAAAATTTTTACTGAATATTTCCAGAGTTGGGAGAGAAAATACTTTGATTTTTTAAAAGAGAAAAGTTCAAATTGAATAAGAACTTGGTATACTCATCGAAGACTCAGACAGGCGAAAAAACACATAAAAAATGCTCTTCCATATATGTTTCATTATATTAAAGATAAAAATATCAAAAGAAGTTCTAATGATTTAGAATGATATAATGGAGTTTTATCTAATCATATTTATTCTCACAGATGATTAAAAAAACATAGGATTATTTCTTTCATATCTCTTTGGATTTATAATAGAAATCTTAAGCAAAAATAGCACACATTTTTGGTATTAGCCCAAAAAATATAAATTTTATTCTTTCGCAAAACTCGACCAATCAAAGATTGGGACTCAAACAGTTGCTTTTTCATAAAATTTAATTTTTTTCATTTTTCCTGTGAAAAAGTTATATTTAAAATTTATATGTTCCATACTTTCATTACATACTTAGAATCCAACATATTTGAAAAGAAAATAGGAAAATAAAGCCCTATTTTCTTGCATTTAAAAAGTAATATATATAATTGCCTTGATTTTAATATATTAACAAAAAAATAAATGGAAACCACATTAGTTTTACTAAAACCAGATACTATTGAAAGAAGTATAATAGGTCAAATTATAACTAGACTTGAAAATAAATGATTAAAAATTTCAGGTATGAAAATGATGAAACTAAACAAAGAAATAATAGAGGAACATTATGATTTTCTTACTGATAAACCTTTTTTTCCTTCTATATTAAAATACATGCAAAGAACACCAGTGGTAGCGATAGCTGTATCTGGTATGAATTCAATAAGTACTGTAAGAACTCTTAGTGGAGCTACAAATCCAGAAGAAGCTCTTCCAGGTTCTATTAGATGAGATTTTGGATTAACAATTGATGGTAATATAATACATGCTAGTGATAGCGAAAAATCTGCTAAAGAAGAAATTGAAAGATTTTTTGGTTGAGAATGAGTTTTTGAATATGAAAAAATAAGTGATGATGTTTTATAAAAAACTAAAAGATACTAACAAAGTTAGTATCTTTTAGTTTTAGAGAGACTGAAAAATTACTATATTTCTTTGGGCAGAGGGTTTTAGCTTTTTGTCTTAGTATTTCAACAAAGAGCTTTAGCTCTTTGCATATTAAAATCAAAGGTAAGATTTGAAATATCAAAGAGTTCAAAAGACTGAAATCTTCTGCCAAAAAATTATTACTAAGCAAATATATAAAAAATTTATGAAAGCAAAAATATATGACACGATAATTGCCCAGTATATAAAAAATCCATGAGAAAGATGATTATCTCTTGATAAAATAGCAGATAGAAAATTTGATTATGAAATGATAAGCTATCAAGATATAACAGAGAAAAAACATTTAGATTTTATAGATATAGATTTGGACACAGCTTCTAAATACTCATGAGAAGATGTTTATATAACAAATTTATTGCTAAAATCTCAAAAAGAAGAAAAAATATTTTCAGATAAAGTTCTAAACGATATAGAAATACCTCTTTTAAAAGTAATAAAAGATGTGGAAATATCTGGGGTAAAAATTGATAGAGATAGATTAAAAGAACTTTGAACAATTTTTGAAAAAGAAATAATAATCCTAAGTAGCTCTATATTTGAAGAAGTATGAGAAGAATTTAATATAAGCTCTCCTAAACAAGTTTGAGAAATACTTTTTGAAAAACTCTGATTACCAAAATGAAAAAAAACAAAAACAGGTTGGAGTGTAAACTCAGAAGTATTAGAAAATCTAGCTAGGAATTATCCTGTTTGTGAAAAAATAATAAAATACAGACATTATTCAAAACTTAATTCTACATACATAAAATGACTTATAGATTTACTTGATGAAAATGATTTTCTTCATACAAACTACAATCAAACCGTTACTTCAACTTGAAGACTATCAAGCAACTCTCCAAACCTACAAAATATACCCATTTCTTGATGAATAGCATGAGAAATAAGATCTGCTTTTATATCAAGATTTGATAAATGAAAAATAATATCTTTTGATTATTCTCAAGTAGAACTTAGAATACTTGCCTTGATGAGTTGAGATGAAAACTTAATAGATACTTTTAAAAAATGATTTGATATACACACTAGAACAGCTGAATTTATATGAGTAGAAGACAGAAAAATAGCAAAAGCAGTGAATTTTGGAGTTGTTTACGGGATTTCTGCTTTTTGATTATCAAAAATGATTGATATATCTGTAATTGATGCTAGAAACTACATAGACAAATTTTTTGAAAGCTATCCAAAAGTAAAGAAATACTTGCAGGATACTATTGAATTTTGTGAAAAAAATACATATGTAGAAACTCTTTTTTGAAGAAAGAGGTATATAAAATGAATAAATGACTCTAATAAAATTATAAAAAACAGTGCTGATAGAGAGGCAATAAATATGCCTGTGCAATGAACTTCAGCTGATATAATAAAGATAGCTATGATAAGAGTTTCTAGTTTTTTAAAAGAAAGAAATTTAAAATCTCTTATGATAATGCAAGTACATGATGAACTTGTATTTGATTTATTCCCATGAGAAGAAGAAGTATTGAAACTAGAAATCCCCAAAATTATGGAGTCTATTTTGGATAATAAAGAAGTAATACTAAAAGCTGATTTTTGAGTTTGAATAAATTGGAAAGAAGCTAAATAGGAATATTTACAAGAAATAACAAGAAAATGGACCAAGAGCAAGAGGGTGGACCAAGAGCAAGGGGTCAAGACCCCTTGTCTATATGTTAATCCTAATTATATATTAAATACTCTGTTGTCTTTCTATTTTATCCATTATGTTCTATTCCTACCTGTTCTATTCCCTACTCTCCTTTAAGGAGAGGGTTAGGGTGAGGTCTACTCGAGTTAGGATTAGGTATATATGGAGAATACTAGGGCTAGATCTGCTTGGGCTATAATAGGATATTAACCATAAATATTTAGGGTAAGGTCTTACTGAGTTTAGATAATTATAACATAGCCCTTACATATATATTTTAAATTCTAAAAACACAAAAAATGATTTTTATAAAAATACTTTATTCTTTAGTTTTAGTTTGATCATGAGTTTTGCTTTTAAAATATAGAAGAGTAATAAGATCATGGACATGAACTTTTATGTGGGCAGAAAAATATATATGAAACTGATGAACATATATTGTTATTATGCTAATGTGATTAGCTCTAATATTTGTATGAGTACTATACCCTTTTTGAGGTTTAGACTTTATATTTGATAGAAAATAAAAAAACATATAAAATTCAGAAATATTATGAAAAAATATCTATCAATACTCAATGCTAACTTAGCAATAGTTAAAATGTTTTATTTTCTATATTTTTATTATAATTCTTACTCAAAAATATATCTTTAAAAAATTTTAAAATGATTAAAAAAACCAAAATATTTATATGAATTTTAGTGTTAATTTTACTACCTTTTTACCAAACAAATGCCATAAAAATAGTATCTGAAGAAACATATGAAAAACTAAACTCCACTATAAGTTTAGAAGATATGATTAATTTTTTTGGAGATTCTTATACAGATGTAATACCTGAAACTTATAAATATATAGAAGTAAAAATAAAATGAGTAGAAAAATGATCTGAAACATACGAAAATTTACAAAAACTTATATATGTAGATGTACTTGATAATCTGGATACATACTTGAGGAAAAACTCTAAACCAAGTGCTTATAGTTTTTACAAATTTGCAGAAAAAAATTATTGAATTGATTTCATAGATTCTAGGAAAGAAGCTGAACTTAAATCAAAAAAAGTAAAATTTAAAGATTTTGAAGAGCTAGAAAAAAAGATAGATAAAGAAATAAATACATTTGAATTAAAAGATTGAAACAAAGATATATCAAAGAAAAAAGCAATATTTTCTGATGTATATGAGACTATTTCTTCATCTCATTATGAAAGAAAAAATCTAGATAATAAAAAAATGATTGAAGATGCAACAAAGGCTTTAGCTGATTCTATTTGAGATAAGTACACAGTTTATTTTCCTGCAACTATGAACAAAGATTTTATAGAATCTTTAAATTGAGAATATGAATGAATAGGGGCATATGTAGATATGGAAAAGCCTGGAATTTTTACAATAATATCTCCCTTGCCAAATTCTCCTGCAGAAAAATCATGATTGAAATGATGAGACATAGTAACTCATGTAGATAAAAGAGAGATTACTGAAAAGGATTCAATAGAAAAAATTATCTCTCTTATAAAATGAAAAGCAGGGACTAAAGTAACTCTAACTATAAAAAGATGAGAAAAAGAGTTTGATTTAGATATAATAAGATCAAAAATAAATATGAGAGAAGTTGAAGCAGAGAAATTGGATAATGAAACTTACTATATTAAAATGAACTTTTTTTGACCAAATATTTCACAAGAATTTAGAGAAGCTTTGGATATATTAAAAGATGATAAAAAAATAAAAAAGATAATATTTGATTTGAGATGAAATGGTTGAGGATATTTGGATCAGGTATCAGAAATATTATGAAATTTTATAGAAAAATGAGAGAAAACAGCTGTTGTTAAATACCTTAATGATTATCAAAATTATTATTCCAAAGGAACAAATGATATAGATTTTTCTAAGTATAAATTAATAGCCTTGGAGAATTGAGGAACAGCTTCGGCTTCTGAGATATTTATTTGAACATTGAAGGATTATTATCCTAGTTTGACTGTGATATGAGAAAAATCCTATGGTAAAGGTTCTGTACAATCTATAAAAAATTATGTTGATTGATCGAGTTTGAAATTTACAGTTGCTAAATGGTATACTTGAAAAAATCAAATAGGTATAGATGAAGTTTGAATAAAACCAGATATAGAAATAAAAATGGATAGTTATTGAGTGGAAGTAAAAGATGATTTACAACTTCAAAAAGCAATTGATTTGTAAAATATAACTGCAACAGAGGGCTTTAGCCCTTTGCCTTTCATTTTAAACAAAGAAGGCTTTAGCCTAGTATTGTCCGAAATGGGCTAATCATCTGTACAATAAATTAAAAATAAGGTTTCCGACAAGACTGAGCTTTAGCCTTTTGTAGTAAAATAAGAACCCACACTACTCTATGAACAAACACCTGCTCTATTAACTCTCCAGCTACACTTCACTCTAACCCTCTCCTTAGAGGAGAGGAAATAGAACAGAGAGAATAGAAAAGGAATATAGGAATATATTTTAAGCCAAAAATTCTTGGTGAAAATTAAAGAGAGTTTGAAAAGTTAAAATTTTGGCAGAGAATACTATAATCAAAAATAGTCAACTATAATATTAGCTACATAGCAATCGATTTGTAAAATAAACTTTAAAATATGATAAAAAAAATCTTCTTATTCATTTCAATATTTTTTCTTTTTTCAAATAGTAGTTTTTGAGTTTATATAAGTCCAAAAGTACAAAAACTATTTGATAATTTAGTGATAAAAATTCAAAAAGAAAATGATCTAGAGTCTCAGAAAAATATATTTTTAAATTTAAATAAAAAATTTGAATCTTTTAAAACAAACAAGAAATATAAAAATAATGAAAAATTTCTTGATGTATTAAATCAAGTTTCTTATCTAAGCAAAGAAAAGATAAAACAAATAGAAGAAGAAATAAAAAAAGATAATATAGATTATAACAGTGAAGAAAAAGAAGATATATTGGAAGATACACTGGCAGAAAGTGAAAAATCAGAAATATACAAGCAAAAATATATTCTTGAAAAAGAAAGAAGAAAAAAAATAATTGAAAGTTATAGTTATTCTAAATATTTTAAAAATATAAGTTATACCAAAAAACATATATTTTTAGAAGATGGAGTTTGGAAAGCATATAGTTTTAAAAGCTATAGTTTTTTTCCAAAAGGAGTAAATGTAAGCAAAAGAGATTTAGATTATAATTGAGTTAACCTCGAAACAGATTTACTTTTTGTTACAAAAAAAGATGAAATATGATTTGTAAAAAATCCAAAAAAGATAAGGCTAATAAAAGATGATTTAGTGAAAGATTTAGAAAATAAATATTATTTTTTGGAAGAAGTTCTTGATGATATAAGAAACTCTCCTGTTTCATCCTATGATTATTATTTTGAAAAATTAAAGAAAAAAACAAAAAATATAACAAATAACCTAAGTACAAAATCAAAAATACAAAATATATATAACTACATACTTAAAAACATCTCTTATTCTAAAGCTATTGATTTTGATAATTATAAAATTTTTTCTGGGATAGAAACATTTAAAAACAAAGACTGAGTATGTGAATGATATGCAAAATTGATGGTTTATATGCTTATGTTTGCTTGAATAAATGATGTAGAAGTAATTAGATGATATGTAATAGATGCTGATGATTTCCCTGAAGTATGACATGCTTGGGTTAAAGTTTGAGATAGATATTATGATCCTACTTTTGATGATCCTGTTTGAGCAATAGATGATAAGCAATTTAGAGATTATAAATATTTCAATCTACCAAAAGATTTATCTTATACAAATAGATATGATGAAGAAGATTTACCAGAATCTGTAAGAAATATGAGCTTGGAAAATAGAGAAGAAATGATTTTATATAATCTAAATGAAATTGTTAAGTCGGGAAAGTACAAAGGCAAAAACTATAAACTACTTAAATTAATAGAATTTAAAAAAGAGCACAGAATAGATTACAATGAAAAAATAACTTTAGATAATTTTTCAAGAATATTACCTATTTATAGTGTTAAAGATTTTAGTTTTACAAAAAATTCTAGCAAGAAATATATATCAAAATTAAGGTTTTATGATATAAGCTCCACAGATATAGAAAAATTAATAAATCAAATATGATATAATCTTAGTTGATATTATTTCTTCAAGTTTTATGAAGACAATTGAAGAGATTTTAAATATGTGTTAGCTTACGATGTAGAGTTTAGGTAGGAAAATAATGCAAGAGTTCAACTATAATACTACAAGGGAACACAAAGTAAGAAATGAAGTGCAATTAATGAAGAAGAAGATATAGTATTCAACTGCAAGGGGTCAAGACCCCTTGTCTTAGTTAAGAAATTATATAAAAATCATTTAATCCTGTTCTATCCCCTCTACTTCCAAAAGGATAAGGTTAGTGTGAGGTCTTACTCGTATTAGAGTTAGGATGAAGTCTGTTATACTCCCCTCTCCTCCAAAGGAGAGGGGCTGGGAGTGAGGGCTTGAGCTAGGGTGAGGTCTGCTCGGAAATAGTTAGAGTGAGGGCTATCATATTAAATAAATTTTAAAAAATAAAAAAACACAATGGAAAAATTCTTTTTTGAAGACGAATATAAAAAACTAAATGATAATCAAAAGAAAGCTGTGGATTCTATTTACTGACCTGTTATGGTTATTGCTTGACCAGGTAGTGGTAAAACACAAATAATAGCTCTAAGAACAGCAAATATAATACTTCAAACCTGAATAAATCCTGAAAATATTTTGATAACTACATTCACAGAAGCTTGAGTAGTAGCAATCAAAAAAAGACTTGTAAGTTTTATATGAACAAGTGCTTACAAAGTGAAAATAACAACTTTTCACTCTTTTTGTGATGAAATAATTAGTGATTTTCCTGAAAATTTTATAGAAGAAAAAGCAAAATCTATAATAGATGAAATAGAATCGTATGAGATATTGAGCAATATATTAGATGAATATATAAAAAAAGAAGAAATAAATGAACTTTTCAGTCCTCAAGACAGATATATGTATTTGAGAGATATAAAAGATAGAATTGGAAAACTAAAAACAGAATGAGTATCTACAAAAGATTTTAGAGAAATAATACTAAAACAGCAAGAAATATATGATGAGAAGATTTCAGCTTTAAATGAGAATAAAAGAATAAGAGACTTGGGAAAAAGAATGAAAAAAGATAAGGAAACTTATGACAAACATATAAATAAACTCAAAGAACTGGCTTTGATATATGAGAAGTACCAAGAAAAAATAAGAGATATATGATTATACGATTATGCTGATATGATAAATTTTGTAACAGATAAATTTGAAAAAAAGTCAGATATGTTAGCTTATTATGCTGAAAAATTTCAATTTATAATGGTTGATGAATTTCAAGATACAAACAACTCACAAAACAATATTATAAACCTAATATTATCGTACTTTCCAGAAGAACAAAATATAATGGTTGTGTGAGATGATGATCAATCTATATATCGTTTCCAATGAGCAAATATAGAAAATATATTAAATTTCAGCAAAATTTACCCAAAAAGACATACAGTAATCCTTGATCAAAATTATAGATCAAGCCAGTCTATACTTGATATTTCCCAAATATTAATAGGAAAAAATAGCCAAAGAATATCTAACAATTATGAAAATATAATAAAAGATTTAAAGGCTGTATGAGAAAGTAAAAGTTTAGATAATAATTGATTTTTTATACTAGAAAATGAATTTTTGGAGAAAAACTTTGTTTATGAACAAATAGTAAAAAAAGATATAAATAAAGAAAGTTTTGCAGTAATAGTGAAAACAAATAAACAGGTAGAAGAATGGACAGATTTTTTTCAAAGAAAAGGTTTAGTTGTAGACTCAAAAAACAGTATAGACATATTAAAAAATATATATTGTGACTTTTTTATAAAATTTTTAAAACTTATAGAAAACCCTTATTTTGATGATTCTCATCTAATTGATTTACTTAGAAGTGATATAGTTGATGTGGAAAATATAGATGTAATTCATATAACAAGAACTTTATATCAAAGAAACTATTCTAAAAAGAAATTTAGGCTATGAGTATGGGATATTATAAGAGATATAGAGAATGATAGTTTTCTTACAGAATCATGTAAAAATATAGAAAAAATAGTTAATTTTAGAGAAATGATTTTATCTCTAGTATCAAATACTCCAAACCTATCAATAAACTCGCTAATAAGAGATATAATAAACAAACTAAATATATTTTGATACATAGAAGAAAACTGAAACTTTAATGATATTCAAAACTTCTTTACTTTGGTAAATAAAATTAAAAGATATATAGAAAATAATAAAGAAATAACTTTAAAAAACATAATAAATAAATTTGATCTACATAAAAAACACTTAGTTAGTATATCAAGAGAAAATGTGAAAACAATAGAATCAAATATAGTAATATTAACTGCCCATGGTTCTAAATGACTTGAATATGATTATGTATTTATCCCTCAGGTTTATGAATGAAATTGGAATAAAAAGAAAATTGCAGATAAATTGAAGCTACCTGTATGATTGATTTGAAGTTGAATACAATATTCTTGATTATCTGAGAAAGAATATTTAAGTTTAGAAAAAAATATATCTAGCGAAGAAGAAAGAAGACTTTTTTTCGTTGCTATAACAAGAGCAAAAAAATCAGTAATTTTTACTATGTCAGAAAGTAAGGACAACAAAATACTTTTACAATCTGCTTTTATGGTAGAAACTGGTATATCTCCTCAAATGTACAAAACAGAAGCATGAGAAGAAGATTTAAAAAATATGATAAAAGATTGTATAATAGGTAGAGAGGATTTGATAAGCACTAAAAAAGATGAGTTAAAATATATAAAAGATTTTTTATCCACATACAAGCTCTCCCCTACAGATTTAAATAAATTTTTATCTGATCCAAAAGTTTTTTTAAAAGAAGTTATTTTTAAATATCCTTTCTTGAATAATGAGAACTTAATATTTGGTAGTGCTTACCATAAAGTTTTAGAAGTATCTGTAAACGGTAAAAAAGATTGAAATATTTTCTCTATAGAAAAAATAAAAAAACTATTTTTAGATGAAATAAATAAATACAGTCTTAACTTTGAAGAATACTCTAGACTTTTAGAGAGATGAAATAAGGGATTTGAGTGATATTACGATATATTTATAAAAAATAAACGAGAAATATTAAAAACAGAATATAGTTTTTATCCAAAAAATGTTTTATTTGAATGAGTACCTTTGAGTTGAAAAATTGATAAAATTGAGATAATTTCTGATTTTTTAGATAATTCTTCTTCTGAAGAAATATCTCCACTTTGACAACAAGCTTTATTTAAAAATAAGGTTTCTTTAGTTGATTACAAGACCTGAAAAACAAAAACTATTTGAAGTATAAAATGATTAGACAGAAATTGAAACAAAAAAGAAGAAGGTTGAGATTATTATAAACAGCTTTTGTTTTATAAGCTTATGTTTGAAAATTGTAGTGAACTTAAATCTAGATATGATATTTGAGAGCTGGGAATAGATTTTGTAGAATGAAAAGATTGAGAATATAAATATATTTCTGTTCCCTATTCAAATGAGGATTTTGAAGATTTTAAAAAATTAGTTAAAGATAGTCGGGCAAAAATAAGCGATATTGATTTTTGGAAATGAGAGTTGAATATAATTTAGATTATATGAGCTAGTAACAAAAAAAGGCTTTTTTAAAGCCTTTTATAATATTCTACTTTGGGATTTTGGAGCTACCATAAGCACTAGAAGAACTTAAATGTTTTTTGATTCATCTAAGATTCTTATTCTCAAAAATTGTACAGGGTTTCAAGCTGTAATTCTTGAAAATTGCAAAAGATGATAACCCCAAAATCTCCAAAAGAAGAAGTCCTTTTTCTGAAAGAACAACAGTAACAAGCTATTCTCCTTGTCTCAGCAAGCTTGTTTTTAAGCTGAGGTGTCTTTCAAGCATTATACGAGAAGACGACATGCCTCTCAATGCAATTTAGCTTAGCCAAAAACAAACTCATCTTGCGTCGTTAAATATAGCAACAAATACAAACTATAATTAAAATGTTTCATATTTACAACAGAAATATGATACAAACAAAATTTATTGTCTTTGAAAAAAACTAAACTGAAAGGATTATATAAAATAAATTTTTATTGTCTAATTTTTTTCAAAATTAAACCCTTCTCAAAAATTCAAAATCCAAACTATTTCAAATAAATTGAAATACATCACTTGATTTTTGAGATGATTTTATTTCATAATCCAGATGAGCAAAAACACTTATCTCATAATCATCTATTTCTTTTTTAAATTCTCTTCTTATTTCCCTGGTATTAAAAATTTCAGGTTTTCAAGATTTGTTTGCACTAGTCAAAAAAAGTATTCAATTTTTTTGAACAAGCCTAATTTGCATAAAATTATGACATACTCTAAAACCTAGTTTTCTATAAATATGATAGTTTGGTAAATTTTTAACTATATTTTTCAAATTCTCATCTTTTATACTTTCAATATCTATAAGTATAGTAAAAGGTCTTTTATACTGATTCAGGAAATTTATTTGAGAATCAGTTAAATATGTATTATCTTTTAAATAATCAAAACTGGGACATAAAAAAGCAAGAGCCTTATCAAGGCTTCTTTTTTTTATTTCATATATTTTTTTATAACTCTCCAAGTCATTTGCTGGACAAGCTATTCAAAAGCAAGTATTTGTAGGTAGTATATAAACTCACATATATTTATTGAAATGATATAAATATGGATATAATTCAAAAAATTAATAAATAGATTAAAAACTTATGCAAAAAAAAGAAATAAAAATAAACAAACAAGATATAAGTTATAATATATTTAAAAGCAATAAAAATCAAAGTATATTAATACTTCACGGTTGGAGATGATCATCTGATAGTTGGAATGAATTTTCTAAAATATTACAAAAATCTTGATATAATGTCTTTATTCCTGATATACCAGGAGCCTCAAAAAATACAAAATGTGAAAAAATATATAACATAGATGAATATGCTATCATATTTGAAGAATTTGTAGAAAACTTAAAAAGAATTTATAAAGATATAAATTTTAATAAATTAATTATATTGGGGCATAGTAATTGATGAGCTATTGCTATAAAATTAGCAAACAGAAAAAAAATAAAAATAAATAAATTAGTTTTAAACAATTCTGCTTGAATTAGAAATGATATAAAAAGGAATATGAAAAGAAAAATATTAAATATCACGGCAAAAACTTTTAATAAAATAAACTTTTTAAAAAACAGAAAAATATCTGTTTTAGAAAAAACAAAAAAAATATTTTACAGATTAATTTGAAATTATGATTATTTAGAAGCAATTGATAATCCAAACTTAAAAAAGACTTATTTAAATATGATAGCTTGTGATTTAAAAGAAGAAATAAAAAAGATAAATATAGAGACTTTGATTATATGGTGAGAAAAAGACAAATATACTCCCCTAAGAGATTGATATTTTATGAAAGATAATATCAAAAAATCAAAAATTATAGTTTTAAAAAACAAAACCCACTCCATACATCTAAAAGATCCAGAAGTATTAGTAAAACACTTTTTATTGAATATGTAAGATAATAAAAGCTGTATTTTGAAAAAACAAAGAAATTAAATATATTTTGGAAAACATTTAAGAAATTTTATATCTAAATATTAAAAAAGCATGGAAAAAGAACTTATTATTTGAACACCTCTTGATTACACTATAATTTTTATATTAGCATTTTTACCCTTGGCTTACAAACTCCTTTTTTGGCTTTATACAATACAATTAAAAGAATATAGGTGGGATAGATTTAGGGAATATTTATGGACAAAACAATGAAAAAAAGCTATTTTTAATGTATTTTTTGTAATTGATATAATACTTTTACTCTACTCTATATCTATATATTTAATATACTTATCAAAAACACCATACTATATAGTATTTTGGGGGACATTTTATAATATGTTTTTTTGGTATTTAGTGATACTAAACATATTTGTTATATGAAAAATAATCAGGAAAAACATTTTAAAACCAGTTTTTAGTTCTAGATTAACTTTTCTTTTATCAATATTTATAATAATTCAAGGTATAGACCTATATATGTTTTACTATTTAAACTCTTTCAACTACACATACATATATATATTAACTATATTTATAGCTCTTCCTCTTATAATATTTTTATACAACTTTATAAGCTTGCCTTTGGTGAATTATAGTAAAAACAAAATTATAAATAAAGCCATTTCAAAATCCCTAAATACAAAAAATACCTTAAAGGTAGCAATAACTTGAAGCTATTGAAAATCAAGTATAAAAGAAATGTTATCATGTATTTTAGAACAAGACTCAAAAACATTAAAAACACCCGAAAACATAAATACAGAATTATGAGTATCAAAAATAGTGATAAATAAACTAAACGACAAATACAAATTTTTTGTAGCTGAAATATGAGCATATAAAATATGAGAAATAAGTTTGCTTTGAAAAATAGTTAATCATAAACATGGTTTCCTGACAGCTATTTGAAATCAACACATATGAATTTTTTGAACACAGCAAAATATAATAAAAGGTAAAAGTGAAATATCTGAATCTGTTATGAAAAACAAATGAACACTATATGTAAATGGAGATGATAAAAATATTAAAAAAGCCATAAAGGAATCTATAATAAATGAGAAAAAAATAAATTTGGTGAGATATTGAATGAAAGACAAAAATCTTGATATACAATCTGAAATATTGGGTACCAATGACTGATTTAGTGAATTTAAAATACATTATAAAAACAAAAACTACACTTTTAAATGTAGCTTAGTGTGAGAACATAATATATTAAACCTAACTTGAGTAATAGCTTTTTGTTTGGATATTTGAATTAAACAAAATGACCTTAAAAAATATTTGAAAAATATATCTCTTCCAGAAAATAGACTTTGAGTATTTAAAAACAAAAGTAACATCTTAATAAATGATTCTTATAATCTACCCATTGAATGACTTTTAGCTTGAATAAACATACTTGGGACATATAAATGAAATAAAGTTTTAGTTATGGATGATGTATTAGAATTGTGAAAATACTCTAAAAAAATTCACTTTGAACTATGACAAAAAATAGCAAAGAAAAAAGAAGTAAACCAAATATTTTATTGCGGGGTGAATTATTGAAAATATTTTCTAGATTGAATTTTAGAAGCTTGATTTAAAGAAGATAATATATTGGAAAATATGGATAATATCAAAAATTCCACAATACTTTTTGAATGAAGATGATCAAGGATATATTTTGATAAATTTAGAAAGTAAGGAGATACTGAAAAATTACTTCTTAATGATAAAAATAAAGATTTTTTAGATAATTTTAATGAATAAAATTTTTTGTTTAGTTATTCTAAGCCAAAAATTTCCCTGATAAAAATTAGCAAAAAAGATTATTTTTTCATAGAAATTAATTTTGCAGTATCTCATTAAGAAAACATCATTTGGGATTAATCCCAAATGATGTTTTAAAGTTAGCTTAAAGCTATTTGTCAGAATTTGTATCTTTACTGCAAACTATCTGTATTGCTTGTTTCTCAGTAAAACCAGCTTTTATAAGTTCATCAAAGAACTTTTTGTGTACCATTACCCATATCTTATTTTCGATTATTTCCCGCTGTATTTGATGAACACTGCTAGGAGGTAAATTAGATAAAATTTTCTCCGTAGTTAATGCATCTAATTTTTCAAAATCTTCTAACATAAAATTCTCCTTTGTTTAACATAATTTACTAAAATAAGTCAAAATCCCATATAAAAAGAAAAAATAATTTTTCAAATTATAGAGATAAGCTTATACTATTTGTTGAAATATCAACTATTCTACAATAATAAATAAAAATTAAATGTCAAAATTTATATTAAAAAAAACTATAATATCTGATTTTTTCATAGATGTTAATTTTTCAGTATCTCCTTAAGAAAACACCATTTGGGATTAATCCCAAATGGTGTTTTAAAATTAGCTTAAATATTTACTTTAGCTATAGTGGTTAAATTTGGATTTTGACGAGAAACTATATTTATTGCATCATGATGACCGAAACCAGCATTTATAAGTTCATCATAAAACTTTTTAAGTCCTTTCGCTTGTAGTTCATGAATATTGCTATCATTTAATTTAGATAGAAATATCTTAATAGCTTCTACATTATTCTCTAACCTATAAGCCATAACATTCTCCTTTGTTTAATAGAATTTATTAAAATAAAACTAAACCCCATATAAAAAGAAAAAATAATTTTTCAAATTATAGAGATAAGCTTATACTATTTGTTGAAATATCAACTATCATATAATAATCATTATAATGCAAATGTCAAAATTTATATTAAAAAAAACTATAATATCTGATTTTTTCTCCACAATAAGCTTTTCTCAAATGCTCGATAGTTTGTTTTTATTGAGTATATACATAAAAAAAATAGAAAAATGAGAAGAAATTAAAAAACTTGAAAAAAGACTTTTGAATATAGATAGTTCTTATAAAAAAGAAAGTAAAAAAAAGAAAATTTTAAGTTTTTATAATGCTAGGTCTGCTATATACCATGCTTTAAAAATTATATGAATTGAAAAAAGTGATGAAGTTATAGTAAATTCTTATACTTGTAGTGTTGTTTGTAATTCTGTAATTAAATCTAGGGCAAAAATAGTTTATAGTGATATAGAAAGAGACAGCCTAAGTTTTGATTTAGAAAAACTAATAAAAAATATAAATAAAAATACAAAAGTAATTATATTACAAAATAGCTTTTGAAAAAAACATAGAGATTATGAAAAAATAATAAAAGAAGCTAAAAAAAGGGGAATAATAATTATAGAAGACTTAGCACATGGTTTAGTATTATCAAAAGAAAAACAAGAATGAGATTTCTTAGTTTTTTCTAGCTGAAGAGACAAAGTAATATCAAGTATTGGTTGATGATTTCTTGTAGTGAAAAATAAAAAGTATTTCTCCAAGCTACAATGAATAAGAAATACACTACAAATGCCTACAAAGATTTTAATTATAAGAAACTTATTTTACAATATAATTTGATATTTATCATATAAATTTTATGACTTTTTTTCTTTATGAAAACTAATTATTTTTACATCAAGAAAACTAAATATTATAACAGAAATATTAAGTGAAAATGAGAAAAAGTTTATGGATACAAATTTTAATTTATCTCTGCCAAACTCCTTGGCATATCTATGAATAAAAGAATTTGATAAACTAGAATACTACACTAAAAAAAGACTAAAAAATGCATGATATTATTTGAAAAACATCAAAAACTCAAAAGTGAAAATAGTTTTTGAAGATTTAAAAAACTACAACTGATTTAGATTTCCTATACTTTTAAAATCAAAAAAAGAAAAAGATAGATTGATAGAATTATGAAGAAAAAATAAAATAATATTTTGAACAAGCTGGAGTGGACAAAACATTGTTCCTTCCTGAATAGATTTAAAGAAAGCATTTTATAAAAAATGAAAGTGTAAAATAGCAGAAAATATAAGTGAAAGAATTTTAACACTACCTAGCCATAAACTAATAAATAAAAATGATTTGGACAGGGTTGTAAATTTGATAAATAATTTTTAGCAAAAAATATGTATAAGCTTAAAGAAATAACAAAAAAAAATATTTGGAACAGTTTTATTATAAAATCTGATTTTGAATTTTATAGTTTTCTTCAATCTTGGGAATGGTGAGAGGTTCAAAAAAAATTAAAAAAAGATATTATAAGATATTGAATATATGAAAAAGAGTCAAAAAAATGAAATAATAGCTTAATATGAGTTATGCAGGTAATATGTATAAGAGCAAAAAGATGATCTTATTTATTTATCCCTCATTGACCTCTTATAAAATGAGATTTCTTTGATGTTTTAAAAGAAGTTATAATAGATTTAAAAAACTATGCTAGAAATAATAAATTTGATTTTATAAGGATTAATTCTACAGAGAAAAACTTGGTAGAAAATAAAAATAAATTCAAAAATTTAGGTTTTATAAATGCTCCTATGCATGAACATGCAGAAGATACTCACTTACTTGATTTATCAAAAAGTGTAGATGAGTTGATGAAAAATATAAAGAAAAAAGATAGATATTATATAAACAGAGCTATAAAACAGTGAGTTTCTATAGTAAAATGAAACACTAAAAAACAAATAGAAATTCTTACAAATATGCATATAAGACATTCAAAAAAAGTAGGTTATCATCCCTTTTCAAGTGATTTTATAAACTATTTATATGATTTATTTTGAGATAATATAAATACTATATCAACCAGTTTTGAATGAAAAACAGAGTCAATACTTATGACTATATCTTTTTGAAAGACTTGTGTTTATTATATAGCTACAAGTGAGATAATAAATCATAAATTTTCCCCGAATTACTTGTGTCAATGGGAAGCTATAAAAGATGCAAAAGAAAGAGGTTGTAAACTATATAATTTTTGGTGAATTTCACCTGATGATAACAAAAAACATCCTCTATCTTGAGTTACAAAATTCAAAAGAAAATTTTGAGGTTATGATTATAGTTTACTCCATACTCAAGATTTACCTATATCCAGTAAATATTGGTTTAATTGGATTATAGAAAGTATGAGAAGAAAGAAGAGATGATATTATTACAAAAAACCTGAATAATTAAAGAAAGTTGAAAGATTTTAGAATTAATTACTTCCTCAAAACAGAACATATTTTTGACAAAAAAATACAACTTATGTTAAAATTAAGTTGTATTATTATTTTAATCAAAATTTTATGCCAACTAAAAAAGAAGTAAAAAATCAGGGTAAAGAATTTAGAAAAATACAATCTAGGAAAGATTTAAGATATGCAGAAATGAAAGAAACCTTGGGAGAAATTTATTAAAGGTACTTATGCAAAATTAAAATTCTGCAGAAAAACTAATCTTTAACAGATAGCTTTAGCCATTTGCTCAGTCTTATCTGAAACACTGTTTTATTGTTATTATAAAGATAATTAGCTCGTTTCAGACAGGATTACCATTTGTCCTTGTAAAAATTTTATCTTTTTGAAAAAAAGTATCCTCGGTTTACACCAAGGATACTTTTAGTTTTGCCTATTATTAAGTCGTGTATGTAATAAAATAATTTGTAAATTATGTTACTTTAGGTTTTTCTAAAAGAAAGTTTTAGCCTTATTTTATTTTTCATTTATTTTTTCATCTTCATCTATATTCTATAATAATAGGAGTTCAACTAAATCAAAAATTATCCCTTATCCTATTTTCAATATATCTTTTATAAGAAAAATGAAAATGTTCTGGATTTGAAACAGAAAAAACAAATTTTGGAGGATTAATATCTGCTTGAGTAACATAGTATATTTTAGGGGAATGTGATTTTTTGGTTCAAGTAGGAGGGTGCTTATACACAAGTTTTTTTAAAAAGTTATTTAATACCCCTGTTTTTACTCTCTTTACTCTCTCATTTGATATTTCTATAGCTCTTTTTAAGATCTCATCTAGTCTTTTTTTATCAAGAGCTGAAGTAAAAACAATAGGAATCCAAGGGATAAATTCTATTTTTTCTTGCAAATATTCTATATACTTATTCATTATACTAGATTTGTTTATTCAAGGTTTATTCAATACTTTATCCCATTTATTAATAATTAAAACAAGCCCTTTTTTTTCTTCTAAGACCATATTTACTATAGATAAATCTTGGGAAACTATTCATTCAAATCAATCAATAACTAGTCAAACAATATCTGATCTTTTCAAAGATCTTTGTGATCTCATCACAGACCAATTTTCTACATTCCTAACTCAAACTTTACTAAGTCTTCTAATTCAGGCTGTATCAATTAAAATAAAGTTTTTATCATTATAAACGAATCTAGAATCAATACTATCACGAGTTGTTCAAGCCATATCTTTTACCATAAGCCTGTCTTTACCTAAAATAGTATTTATAATACTACTCTTCCCTACATTTGGTCTACCTATAATTGATAACTTTATAAAATCTTTTTCCTCCCTATTATCTATTTGAGATAATCAATTATTTTTTAAATAAGAAGAAATAAAATCTTTGATACTATCTATTCAAGAATTATGGGAAACAGAAACTGGAAAGAATTCAAGCTCTCACTTTCCAGATATATTCCAAGACTCCATAACAAATGATTCATTATCAGCTTTATTAGCAACTATTATATAGTTATTAAAATTTTGCTTTTTCAGAACTTTTAATATTTTTTCATCTAGATTACTAAATTTATCATATTCCAAAACCCACACTAAAAGTTCTGAAGATTTCATAGATTCTCTTGTTTTTTCTATAATATCTAAAGAAACCTCATCAGTTTTTGATCAAAAATCAAGTCATCAAGAATCAGCAATTATATATTTTATATCATTTTTAGAATCATAGAATTCAAATTCAGATATATCTCTAGTTGTTCCAGAAATATTATCTATAATTGCTATTTTATGTCAGGTATATAAATTGAAAAAACTTGATTTTCAAACATTTGGTCTACCTATAATTGTTATTCTTGGAGTCATTAAAAAAATTTATTATTAATTTAAAACAAAGCTAAATATTAAGGAGAAACTGAAAAATTCCTTTATAATTATAAAAACAAAAATTATTATAACTATTTTTTTATATCTAATACTCTTTTGTAATTTTTAGAGTTAAAGAGTTCTAAATAATTTCTCTGTTCTATCTCTCCTGTTCTATCCCCTCTCCTCTAAGGAGAGGGATTGGGGGGTGAAGTCTGCTCGGGTGATTAGTATAAGATTTAATTTGAGTCAAAATAATATCTGCTCGAAGAATTATAGTATTAACTTTAAATCATTTTCAAGATAAAATAAAATTTTCTTATCTAAAACCTTCAACCACTTCTCAAAAACAAATAAATAATAACTATAAAAGACAAACCAATAGAAAAAAGAAAAAGAGGTATATTAATATTTTGATAAGGAGACAAATCTATATTCATTCAGTAAAAACTAGTAACTAAGGTAAGAGGAAGCATAAAAGCAGAAAAAGCTGTAAGTATTTTTATTACAAAATTAGTTTTTATATCAACTATAGACTTAAAAGAATTTTCAACACCTTCCATATACTCTTGCAATACATTTATATCATTAACTATTTGGTCAAGTTTATCTTCCAAATCTTCAAAATAAACCTCTATCTCTCATTTGTATATATCATTTATCAAATTTTTTAATTGTTTCAACACAGCTATTTGAGGTTTAAACATATGTTTCAAAGTAATTATATTTCTTTTTTTTATCATTATATCTCTAACAAGACTTGTACTATCTTTTCAATCAAAAATCTTTGTTTCTATCGTTTTTATATCAAGAGTTATATTTTTTATAACATTAAACATTTTTTCAAGCATAGCTTGTGTAATTTCATACAATATATATCAAGTGCTAATTTTTATATCCCTTTTTTTAACTGATGATTTCAAACTACCATAATAATTAAATATTCTATTTATATGATTTCAAGTAGCATTTCTAAAGGTAATTAAATCATTTTTAGATATAAATATATTAAACTGATTAAGTTCATATAGTTTTTTTATTCTGTTGTATTTAGGAAAATGAAGTATCAAAAAAGAATATCATGGATAGTTATCAATCCTTGCTTTTTGATTTCACTCCAAACAAGCCTCTATATCAAGCTCATGTACACTATGTTTAGATAAAATATTTTTTATCTCTTCATCCTTTATTCAAACTCAATCTATCCAATTAAGTGATCATATTTTTAAATTTCTAACCATAAAATAACTTTAAAATAAAAAACTAAAATTATTATAGTTTTGCCGAAATATAAGTCAAAACAACTTTTTATTTTGTAAGATATAAAAAACATTGTAGTCAGTTTTTTGACTCTCAAAAAAATATATGTTACAATTTACGTGTAAAATTAAAAATATAAAAAAATTATGAGCGAAAATTTTTGAGAAATCCATTTTGAAAGCTTTAGACAAGCAAGAGAGGAAAATCTCTCTCTAAAAGCTATAAAAGAGATGATAGAACAAACATCTTCTTTAAAAATGGATGAACTAAAAGAACAAATAAGTGATTCTATAATAGGAGAGCTTAGAAGCCCAAAATGATTAGAAATAAGACACTCTTGAGACTGGCTTAGTTATATAAATGCATTGACCACTAAATGAAATAGAATTATATGGAACAAAAAAGCAGATATGGTGTGGCCAGAAGACAGAATTATATTGAAATTAGAATGAGATATTGTTTACAGAAAAAATGGTGATAAATTGATTCCAGTATGAAAAGTAGAACAATGATTTTGAATAGAATGATTGGAAGTTAAGCAGTATGATTATGAATTTGATGTAAAATCTTGAGATAGTGTGTTCAATATCCTTGAACAAAATATGTGACTTAAAGAATCAGATTTAGATTTGAATGAAGAGAGTCATAAGATTTTACTAGAAGAAAAAGTAGTTATAAGTTGAAACAATATATATATATATAATCCAAATACTAGAAAAGAAAGATATATATGACAGATTAAAGGAACTGAATTACCAAAAAGCCAAGAGGCTACAATAATACAAGAACCCAAAGTAGAAGTAGAACTAGACGAAGAAGAAAATCTAAGTGAGAGTCAAGGAGCAGTAGTACAAGTACCAAATGAAATTCCACTAGAATTAGAAGAAATAGAAGACACAGAAACAAGTCATGATAGTAATGTCTCTGATAGTAATACTTCAGCTGAAACAGAACCAAAAGCAAGTAAAAGTGAGGCTGTAAGTAGTCCTGAAGATTTAGAGGAAAATCCTGATGTTACTATATATGATGAACCATATGTGAGTGAATTTGTTGGAAAAGCACATCAAGATAGACTTAGAAAAGAATCTAAGGGTTTTAAATTAGATTATGATATGGGTGAAAGACGTATTAGTGTATGAACCAACCCAAGAGCTATAAAGTTTTATATACCTAACAAAATTGAAAGAAATAAAGATAATCCTGAACATACTAATTTTGTGGTTTATAGAAAAGAATGATGAAAACAAGTTGAGGAAGTTACCATTCTTAAAGTATCTTTTGAAAGTTTAGAAGGTAAATTATTAATAAGAAACAGGCAAGGTTGATTCAAAATAATTAAACCAGAACGGCCTGCTTTTAAATCAGGAAGAGAGGATGTAGAGAAAGAGAAAACATTTACAAGATAGATATAAAAAAATAACAAAACAATTTATAAAATAATTTTTTAATTTAATTTTTATGGGAAATTTAGAAAACAGATATGAATGTGATATTCCAGAAAATAATGGAGAAGGAAGTAATAATGAAAATTCCTCTTGGTTATCTGGAGTATCTGAGTTTATTATAGGTGGTGATACAAGAGAAAAATTAGATGCTCTAGGAAGAGAAGTAGATTCTTTATGATGTGTTAATGAAAATTTACAAAATGATAATAAAAGAATTACAAGAGAAAATGAAAGACTTATGATAGAAAATCAAGATTTTAGAAACCAGTTAGATGCTATAGAAAATCTTCTAGAAGAAATGTGAATGGGTAATAGTAATTTATCTACTTTAGCAATATTACAGGAAAAAATAGATTCTTTAAATAGCCAATTTATTGGTTTAAGTCTAGAATCAGGTGAAAATTTTACAGTTTTTGATGAAAGAATAAGAGAAATAGAAACAGAATTATCTAATAGAAGAAAAGAAAGTATTGATGGAGTGTTTGATATTCTTAATGAAATGCATGATTATCTAATAAATAGAGAAGAAAAAAATAGTGAAAATATTTCAAATATAAATAGTAGAATAAATTCTATAATAAGCAATTTAAATAAAATGTGTTCAACTCAAACAGAAATTATAAATGAAGATTTACCCGTAGTTGTAGATAATAGTGCAGCTAACTATTGGGGAGAAGGCAAGTTATGTAAACCTATGGAAGAGATTGTCTTAGAAGAATGAGAAAACAGGGAAAAAATTGGAAAGGAATTAATGGATTTTTGGTTAAGTTTATTAGAAAGTTCTGATGACAAAACCTTCGTAGGATTATGGGAAAGAATGGAAATATGAGCTGGTGAGTTATGAAGTATATATAAATATTATTATGATAGTATGTTTCCACAAAAATTTAATGAATATCAAGGGAGATATCGTGATATAAAAAGAAAACAATGAAAATAAATTTTAAAAAAATTTAAAAAGATTTTTAACATAAAAATCAAATTGAAAACTCAAAAAATCAAAATAAAAACAAAAACAAAAAATGAGCAAAAAGAAATTATTAATAGTATGAGCTCTTTTAGCTGGAACTGCTAATGCTAGTCTACCAGAAATAGAAATACAAGAAACTTTAGATTGATACAATCTAAAGTTTCTTGATATAGTATCATCTAGCACAGGACAAAATAAATCTTATTATACTCCCATAGCTACTTGAATTATATGAAATAAACAAAGAGAAAATATAATATACCTAGAAGATATATATGAACATAAAAAAGACAATGAACCAGAATTTATATATAAACTAAATCAAATTAATGAAGATCCTTGATTAAATGATATTGAATATATGAATGCTTTAGCCTTATGAAAAGTAGATTTAAACACATGAGATTCTCTAGGAGAAGTAGTTAATCAAGTAATATGAAATAGAGAACTTTGAGAAAGAGCTGATCGGATAGAAGTAGAAGATAATGATGAACTAGAAATAGAAAATGATAGAATAGTAATAAAACAACCAAATAAAAATCTTACTCACTATATATATGTAGATAGAGGAGAAAAAACTATGGCTGTATATGAAACACCAGAAATAACACATCTTTGAAGTGTAATAAGAAAAATAGTTGCTGATGAGGTATTGGCAGAAAAATATGATAATTTAAGTTTATTGAAAGGGACAGAAGTAGTTTTCCAATTTTTATGATGAAGAGAATTTTCGGTAATGCTTAGAGAAAAAAAGTGAGAATACTCTTGATATAAACCCCAAATTATAGATTTTAAGGACACTCATATACAACCTTGATGGAAAGTAATAGTAAAATGAACTAAGATTTATTTAGACAACTGAAGAGATTTACTGGATATGTGAGAATTAAAAGTAGTTTTTGATGAAAACTCTTCAAAAGTAACAAGATATAGATTTATGTCAGAACACGAAATAGTAATAAAAAAATGAGATACTATAGGATCTATACTAGAATCAGTAGAAGTAGAATCAGAAGAGTATTCCTGAATAATTTGAGTAACAAGAGAAAATCTTAGGAGACAAACATTAGAAATATATGATAGACTATATCCTGAAAAAGTTAAAAAGCTATGATATTTAAATACTCTTTCATGGTTTTCTGAGTCTGAAATGACTCTATGAGAATCAAGGCTACCTAGAATAGTTGATATAGCATTTGAAAATTTGGTATGATGTGCAAATATGATAAGAAAACTAATGTGATTTTGAATAGATCCTGAAAAAGCTTCTTATGAAGAAAATTCATTTATAATAAAAGAAAATATAGATGCTTGGATACTACCTGATGAACTAAAAAAAATATGATTTGAGAATAGTTTTGATTTTAGACAATATTTTGATAAAAGAAGAACAACTATTGATTCACCTTTTTACGAAGATAATAAAAGTTATGATGCTTATATACAAGATATAAAGTCTTCATATACTCAAATGATGGCAGATCCTGATAAATACTATTGATCTCTAGTAACAATGCTTTTTAGATATTCTAGTTTCAAGAGAAATGTAAGAGAATATATGGAAAGTTGAGGATGATTTCATCCAAATACTCATGTATGATTAATTCTAGGTGAAAAAAGTTTTTCTTTCAAAGCCTCAGAAATGAAAATCACAAAAAGCAGGATAAAAAGATGAAGGGAGCAATTATATCAAAATTTTTTTTGATATGACCCAGAAGTATTTTTGGAAGAGATAAGATTAAAAAAATTAAGATTAAAAAGAGAAGAAGAAAGAAGAGATACTATTATAAGTTTACTAGAGAGAAAGGCTAGCGAAGAATTGTTAAAATATATGTTGGAAAATCCAAATAAAACTATACCGAAGAATTTAAAAGCTCCAGAAATACATTTTGATTACATAAACTATAATAGAGCTATCTTAAATATAAAAACACTAAATAGTATAATAAGTGAATTAACTAAAGAAATTAATCAACTAGACAGAAATAAAAATCTAAAAATAAGTGAAGAAAGTATGGATATAATACACTTTCTAAGACACTTTATACAAAATAGATTAGATATCGATGGTTCTTGAGATAAAGATTATTATTCATTTAGAAATAATATTTATTCTGGAATATGAAAATATGCTGAATTGATAGATATTAAAATAAACTGAGAAAAAATAGATTTAAGAAAAGAATATGAAAAATATAAATTTATAAAAATAGCTGAAGATTGTGTTAAAAAAAATAGCTGGTTTCAAGGAAATAAAAGACTTATAAACAAAGATGATTTTAATTCATGTATAAGATATGAAATAGAAAATAATGGAATGATCTTTGAAATTTATGAAGGACAGAAATTTTTTATAACAGAGCATTTCAAAAAAAGAGAAGTAAAAGCAAAAGAATTCTTAGATCTTTTGAGAGAAAATATTGAATCTATAAAAGTATTTCCTGAGGATGAAATAGAGCTTTGATGATTAACAGTTATTGATTGAGTACATGGTTATAGTAATCCATTAAAAGAGGAAAGAGAAACTATGAGATCAAGGGTAAGATTTTTTTGGGAGTTTCTTACAAGTAGTTCATATTATATTCCAGAAATAATAAGCCCATGAGAATGATCAATTTTCAAAAGAATAGAAAAAAATAGTCTTTACAAAGATACAAAAATAAAAACAACATATGCTCTTAGGTATTGAGATAGTCTTTTCAATACACTCAAAGAAGTAATAACCATACAAGAATGATTGGATATAACTTCACCTCATTATATGGACCTTGTAAAATATTATTATGGAGAACAAATAAAATGACTTCAAGTTTTTGGTTATTTACAGACAGAAGGAGAAGTAAATCCATGAGCATTAGTGGTGAATATACCTCTTCCCTATTTTGAAACAAAAACTATACCTCATAATCGTTATATAGAAAAAAGAAGAGGAGAAATTAAAGATAAAAGAGAAAAGAGAGCAAAACAAAGAGATTTTGGTAATATAGTATTTTATCCAAACGATTCTGTTACAGATATTTTTAATAATATAACAAATGAACTATATTATCATGAATTTAAACATCCTGAACTTTCATACATCAGAAATCTTGATCCATTACAGAGACAATATTTTCTATATTTTGTACTAGAAAAAAAATGAAGGTATTTAAATGAGGATAATAGAGTTGATTTTATGAACAAGAGGAATATCAATGTTAATTCTAGTATGTCAATAGATATAAGTGATATTTTAGATATAATTGAAGAATTTAAAATAAATAAAATGGAAAGAGTGGGAGATGATAGAACCGCAGATGAAGTAATTGATTTAGTAGCAAGAAATGAAAATATAGCTTCCCTACTTGACATATCAAGATTTATAGAATCAGAAAATGGTGAAGGTAACTTTTGATATGGAATAATTTCAAGAAAAAATTTAAAAAGAGTTCTAAATATTTATTATTCTATATTCTGAAAAGAATATACAAGCTCTTTATGAGATTATCAAATCAAATTAAAATTTCTAGATCCTGACTGGGTTTTAGATTCAATATCATTTTTACACCAAAGAGAAGTTCTTGATTTTTTATATACAAATGGGGAAAGTTTTAGATATGTAGACGAAGAAATTGGTAAACTTAGAAAAGTACATGAGATAATAAAAGACAGAAAAAGGGAGTGGCAAAAAATACCCGAAAAAGAAAGGTGAGTTTTTAGACTTTGAGAGGAAGAAAGAGAAATACTTAGAGATGTAATACAAGATTTCTCAACAACCTTATGGGAAGATTCAACTTGGAGTAAATCTAGTAAAAAAAATAATAATTTAGTCTGACAAGTTATGTCAACACATATAGCTAAGGCAAAACTAATGGATATAAGTAATCATTTTTCACATATATTATTTAATTTAGTAAAGGAAAATCCAATAGAAATTATTTTAGATGAACAGTCAAGAAAATCTTATTATGCTATGATTCTTTTATGAATGAATCAAGGAGAAAATAATATGATGTTTGCTATAGGTGAAAACTACATAGTAAGAATTTTAAAATTGATAAATCCAGATATAGATATACCAGAGAAAATGATAGAAAAAAAATTCAGTAAATGAATTGGAGGCAAAATTTACTGATTAAGCTATATTACTAATAATTTAGATAAAGGTATATGAAAAGTCTGATATGATTATAGGGTTTTACAGGATTATATATTAAAATACCAAGTGGAAATGATGAGAATAAACCTATCTTGAAAAGACAAAGTGATTTTTAAATATATGAAAGATAAGTATTTAACACCTATTTTAAATCAAAAATCAGAAAAAAATGAGGAAAATATAAATGCTATACTACTTTTGATTTATGATATGCTTGGTGATACAAAGATAAAAGATTTCTTAAAAGATAAAGGCTTTGATTCTTCTATACCTACTTTGGAAGAAATATGAGATAACGATATAACTATGTTTAATCATCCTTGAAAATCTTTAGAATATATAAAAGATAATATAGAGTAAAGAAAAACTCCCCAAAAAGTTTAAGTTTTGGGGAGTTTTTTAGTTCTTAAAACTATATATTAACATCTTTTTAATCTACTTTTTAACTTACGAAATTCAAACTCCAATTCCTTATAATTAGCTTTAGCATAAAGTCTATGATGATAACCATTATAGCATACATTAAGTAAATAAATAGGATTTTTTTTAGATGATATGGTATATTTAGAAATAGGATTTTCACTTTTTGATATATTGGATAGTTTATCATATAGTGAAAATTTTATAAGTGTTCTAGATTTACTATGTCTATATGATTCATAATATACCCTTAAAACATCACCCTGTATTTTATCAAAGCATGCTATTTTTCCAGGAGTTTTTAAACCAATAAAAGTACCATTAACAATTTCACATCCTTTATATTTGTTATATGTATTAGTAGAAATACAGGATGATAATTGTAGCAATATAGCAATAAGAAAAAAAACTTTTGCAAAATACATAACTCCCTCCTCTTTAGTTTAACAAAAGTAATTTCTTTATAAGAAATAGTTTAATTCTGTCAAAGAATTATCAAAAATTTTTATACAAAACATCCAAAACTTCCATAAAAGTTTTGTTCTTATTTTCATGCTCTTTAGATTCATTTTCAGCTGTAGAATCAATAACTACACCAAAATAAGAAGTGAAGTGCAATTAATTAAGAAGAAAATTTAGAATTTTTAAAATTATTAAACCATTCCCCTACTTCTTCAAAACATTTATATTCAATTCTTTCAGTTGAATATCCTCAACAAAAGAAGGAGCATTAATCATCAAATCCTGAGCTCTACCAGATTTAGGAAAGGCATATATTTCTCTAATATTATCCTCATCTTTCAAAATCATAATAAGCCTATCCATCCCTATAGCAAAACCTCCATGAGGAGGAACTCAATATTGAAGAGCTTCATACATAGCCCCAAATTTTTCTTTTACTTCTTCTTCATTTCTTCATATTTTTTCAAAAGCTTTAACCAAAGATTTAAAATCATGATTTCTAATAGAACCTGATAATACCTCATAACCATTACAAGATAAATCATATTGATCTGATTCTACTTCTAGCAAATTTTCTTTTTCAAAAGCTTTTATTCATCATTTTGGCATAGAAAAGGGATTATGACCAAAGTCTATCTTTCAATTAATTTCACTTATCTCAAACATAGGAAAATCAGTAATCCAACAAAAGGCTAATTCATCTTTTGGAATAAATTCTCATCACATAATTTCATCAATTAACTTAGATAAATATACTCTAAATTTTCACATATAATCAAGTACTGTATTTTTATCTCAAGCTCCAAAAAAAACTACATCTCAAACTTTCAAATCAGTAATCTCTATTATATCTGACAAATCTTTATCACTGAAAAATTTATTTAAAGGTCATTTCAAACCTTCTTGCTTCATTTGAAAATATCAAAGACCTTTAGCTCAAAATTGAGAAACATATTTCTCAAAATTTTTCATTTGAGTTTTGGAAAATAAATTATCTCAATTTGTTACTTTTATAGCTTTTATTCTATTATTTTTTGAATCAGAAGCTATGGAGCTAAAAATCTCATTTTGTGATCTAGAGAATATATTAGCTACGTCTATAAGTTTCATATCATATCTCAAATCTGGTTTATCTGTACCAAAAAATTCCATAGATTCTAAATATGAAATTTGAGAAAATCTAAGTTTACTAGTTTCTTCTTTTTGAGAAAAAATAGATTTAGAGGTTATTTTTTTATCTGATAGTTCTCAAACTACATCAGTTAGATAATTTTCAACTACTTCAAATATATCTTCTTGTTTTACAAAACTCATCTCACAATCTATTTGATAAAACTCACAAGCATGTCTATCAGCTCTAGGATCTTCATCTCTAAAACAAGGTGCTATTTGAAAATATTTATCTACTCATCATACCATCAAAAGCTGTTTATATTGCTGAGGAGCTTGAGGTAACGCATAAAATTTACCTGGATGTAGTCTAGAAGGAATTATAAAATCTCTTGCTCATTCCGGAGAAGATGCTGTGAAAATAGGTGTTTGAATGTCTAAAAAATCTCTAGATACGAACCAGTTTCTTGTATATGTAAGAAAGTTTGATCTAAATTTAATATTTTCTAAAGCTTTAGGTCTTCTTAAATCTATATATCTGTATTTGTACCTTACTTCCTCATTTGCTAATTCTCAAAAATCATCTACTTCAAAAGGTGGAGTTTTTGATACACTTAAAATCTCTGTATTACCTTCTATGATTACTTCTATATCCCCTGTTTGCATATTAGGATTAGCTTGTCATTCTGGTCTTGATCTTACTTTTCAACAAGCTTTTATAACATATTCACTCCTAAAAGAATCTGCTGTTTCCCAAGATTTTTTATTATCTTTAGGATCAAATACTATTTGAGTTAATCAATATCTATCTCTAAGATCTATAAAAATAATTCATCAATGATCTCTTCTGTTGCTTACCCAACCAGATAAAGTAACTTCTTCTCAAATATTTTTTGAGGATAGTTCGTTGCATTTATGAGTTCTAAACATTTTTTTAATATTAAAAAATAAAAACACACATAATATAGATGTGTGCTTTTGGTTCGTATTTTTGAATATTTACGAAAGGTGCCACCAAAAAGCTTTTACTTAATTTTATTTTTTTTGACGAAGGATTTCACCTCCGCAAGGTTCTAATAATTTCTATTTTTAGGCAGAAACTTTCTTCCTCGAGCCTCATCTTGTGTCTGCAAGATTCAAATGCTTTTCATTTAACAAAATTATTATATGTCTTTTTTTATTAATGCAAAAAATTATTTAAAAGTATGGGTTTATAAATATTAGTGCCTATATATAGATACAGTTAATAGATTCTATCATATTGGGTCTGTTGCGTTTTGATTTTAAAAAGAGTTTTAATTAAGAAAAGTACTAAATAGATGAAAGATTTATAAAATTCATCTATTTTTTGTTAAATTATAGCCATTTTTATATATAATTTAGGATTTTAGACAAAATCCACCTAAGGAAACTAATCTAAGCTATTGGGATTTCCTCTAATACAACCAATCTTTTGAGATTAAAAGATATAGCTTCCATAAATGCAGTAAACTGGTTTTTTACTACAGATTTATATCTCACTCTATGATTCATTTTTGAAAATACTCTCTCATAAGGAGATCTAAGTTTAGAATAAAATCTATCTTTATCCTTATCCTTCTCTTTCATATTATTCTTCTTTATTGCACATAAATGTAATCACTTCTTTTTTGATGATAATATAGCTGGTCAAATACAATATCACTTATCAGCATATACTGCTCATGAATTTGGTAATACATGTTTCATTCACTTTGCATCTGTTACATTAGCTTGAGTTATAGCTATCTTGTTTATCATTCAAGATTGCATATCAACACTAGCGTGTTTTTTATAACCATACCAAAATTTATTTTTTCACTTAGATCAAATTTTAGCTTCCTTATCATTAGCAACTTTTGGAAGAGTTTCATTATTCATTTTTTCATATCATTCTTTTATTCATTTATCTCTTTCTTCCCATAAATTAGCTTTAGTAACTAAATGAGAAGCATCTACAAATGTAAACACTTCACTCATATACCCCTTATTTGATAATTGATTTTTTAAATCTTCAAATATCTTTGATAGTTCATTTGTTCATATCTTTTTTCTTGCTCTTGAGAATATACTATAATCTGGAGTTTTATCTGTTAATTTAAATCAGCAAAACCATTTACCAGCTAAATTTTCTGCAAGATATTTCTCTAACTCTCTATCTGATAGATCTTCCATAAACTGGATTAGTAAACATAGAAATAATTTTTTTACTCAATATCATACATGAGTTTTTCATAGATCTATATTTTTTAGTATTTTATTTACTCAATCAAAGTTCCACAATTTCTTAAATTTACGATATTGATGATTTTCTGGAATTAGCTCGTTTAGGATAACAAAACTTATTTGATTTGATTCTCACATAGGTATTTTCTTAGAATATAATTACTATCTAATTATATCTCTTTTTTCTCTTTTTAATAGCTAAAATCTAATTTGCAACAGACCCATATTGTATCTTTATAAAAGTTGTATTTCGTGATAGAATTATATCAAATAAAATATTGACATATATTATTTATTAAATATAATAGTATATATTTTAAATCTTAACTTCAAAAATATGAAAAATGAAATAGTAGATATAAACAGTAGTAACCATCCTATAGAAGAAACAAATTTACTATCTTCTTTAATTGAAATACCAGAAAATTGAAAAAATATTTTTATAGAACTATCAGACTGAAAATTTCAAATTAGCTGAGGAATTGAATATAAAAAAGAGAAACTAGATATAATTAAGCGTGTTAATAGGTTAGTTAGTAAACTAATACCCAAAAAAATAACCCCAGAGCATTTAATAGAAGATAATATAAATAATGGAGAAAAATCAAAAGTGGGGCACCAAATTTGAATTACATCTATTTATATAAGCGAAGATGTTTTAAATTACTTTATAAGTCAAAAAGATTACCCTATTATTACTCATGTATGAATTCTTTTAAAGAATCTTGAAATTTCAAAAATGTTAAATGAGTCAGATCATCCTTATAAAACTAATATGATAGAAAATATTATAAAAATGTGAGAAAAGGCTCTGGAAATAACTTCTATATCAAAAGAAATAACAAAGGAAAAGGAAAAAACAAAAAATATAAGAGAAATGATAACTAGGATAGATGTTGTTAAGGAAAAATTAAGACCAATAAAAGAAGAACAAATCTAAAATCTAATTCAAAAAAGTTTACAAAAAAAGATTTTGTAACAAAATATAAAAAGTACGAAATTAAAAAAATAGTAATTAAATATAATTACTATTTTTTTGTTTTAAAACTAAGCTACTCCATAAATCTTTTTCTTAACTTTTTTTCATTTTAGCACTCTCTCTCATAAGTATTTCAAAGAAAATCTTTTTTTATCTAATATATTATCAAAAGTATCTTTTGAAATTATTATCTTGTTTTCAAACTCTCTAGTAAGACCTTCAATCCTAGAAGCTGTATTTACAACATCTCAAATTATAGTAAACTCCATTCTCTTATTAGATCAAATAGTTCACATAATTACTTCTCAGGAATTTATTCCTATTCAAATTGAGATATTTTTTCATATATCTGAAATATTAAAATTCTTTATATATTTTTGTATTTCTATACTAGCATAAAGTGCATTGTCAGAATTATTATCAGTAAAAACTATTAAAATTCAGTCTCAAAGAAACTTATCTATATTTCATCCATACTTTTTTATAATCTCTACAATTCAATCAAAATATATATTGAGAAGAAGAAGTGCTCTCTCTGGACTTATCTTTTCTGTAATTGTAGTAAAACCTATTATATCTAAAAACATAACATGCATAAATTGCTTTGAAGATAATCCAAGCTCTATTCTATCTTTACCTTTTTTTGAAAAATAATTTAAAAAATATTCTGGAGTAAATTTTTGAAGTACACCTTCTAAATCCAAATAATCCTTTTGTTTAATTTTTCTATCTATAAAAAAATATTTAAATAAGTTGTATTGTTCATTATTTTCTTTATATAAGCCATTTTTATTGATGGGTAAATCATTATTTTTAAATGCTTGTTTGATATTATTTTTTGATCTCTCAAAATCTATGTAGTATATATGATTTAGTACTAAAAAAAGAAAAAAAAGTGAAAATACAAACCCTATCCAATAAATTTTAAAAGAAAAAAACTCTGGAAAAATTAAGAAAGTTAGACTTGATAAAAATACCAAAAAAAATAAAACTAAGTTTATTCTCCTGATACTAAAGTTATTTAATTTTATATTTTTCATTTATTTTTTTAATCTGTTCAAAGCATTTTAATTTCTTCCTTGTACAAATCTTCACTTATTTTTCAATGCTCATAAAGTTTTTCTAAAGTCCTTTTCATATTAATCATACCCTCTGTCAAAGAAGTTTCTATAACAGAGTTTATCTGATGAGTATCTCACTTCCTTATAATGTTTGAAATAGATGTGTTGTTTATCATAACTTCTGTAGCAAGTACTCTCCCCTTTTCATCTTTTGATTTTAATAATTTTTGCCATATAACTCATATAAGTGATTCGGATAATTGCCCCCTTATTTGATCTTTCTCTCAAGCTGGAAACATATCTATTACTCTAGAAATAGTTCTAGCAACTCAAGAAGTATGTAGAGTGGCAAATACTAAATTTCCTGTTTCAGCTGCTCTCAAAGCTAATCTGAAAGTCTCTATATCTCTCATTTCCCCAAGCATTATAACATCAGGAGCTTGTCTAAGAGCATATTTCAATCAATTATCAAAACTAAGAGTTGAAGTACCAACTTCTCTTTGTTCTATCAAGCTTTTGTTATTTTCAAATATAAATTCTATTGGATCTTCTACGGTTATTATATGTTTATTTTCTGTATTATTTATCTCATTTACCAATGAAATCATAGATGTAGATTTTCAAGATCATACAGGTCATGTTATTAAAACTAATCAATTCCTCCTGTGAGCTAGAGTTTTTACTATTGGAGGTAATCATAAATTATCAAATTCAGGAACCTCTGTTGGAATAGGTCTGCATACTATTCCCATACCTTTTCTAGTAACAAATGCGTTTACTCTAAATCTATGTTTACCAAATCATATACCATAATCAAGCTCTTTTTCTGCTATAAATCTGTTTTTCTGGTTTTCACTCATAGTTGAAAAAACTATATTTTGCATATACTGCTTTGAAATAACTTCTTTATCTTCTATAAATTTAACTTCTCATCATATTTTTAAACTAGCTTTTGATCATGAAGAAAGTATTATATCTGAAGCTTTTAAGTCTATAGACATCTGTAAAATTTCTTTTAACATATCGTTTTTAAAATTTTTAATTAAAAATATATATTAATAATATCATAATTTGAGTATAAAAACAAAAAATTGCTCTTGTATTTAAGGAGATACTGAAAAATTAACTTATATGAAAAAGTAATTCATCAACCTCTGCTTAAGTAATAAAAAATGTATTGCAATATATTATAAATATTTAATATATCGTTTAGAAATTAAAAGAAAATTTAAATAAATAGTATTAAAACTATTTTAAAATTTACTAAAAATAAGAAATATAAAAAATGACTAATATATCGACAAAGAGACATTCTTTGGCCCACATTATGGCTCAAGCTGTAAAAAATAATTTCCCAAATTGTAAAATAGCTACTTGACCTGATACTTCTGATTGATTTTTTTATGACTTTGATTTTTGAGAAGATGAATTTTGAGAAAAAGATTTGAAAACAATAGAAAAATCAATGAAAAAAATAGTTAGTGCTAATCAAGATTTTAAAAAATTTGAAGTAAATTTTGATGAAGCAAGAGATATATTAAAAAATATGTGAGAATGATTTAAAATTGAGCTTGTAGATAAATTTGAAAGCTGAGACTTCAAAAATGCTGAAAAGATAGAATCTGGTAAAGTTGGGTTTTATATAAATACATCAAAATGAAAAACAAACCAGTATTATGGTAAAGTTCAAGATTATCTAACAAGTAAAAATTTTGAAGAATTTAGTGAGCTTGATTGAGATCAAATCAAAAATCTAAAGTTTATAGATATGTGTAGCTGACCTCATGTAGAAAATACAAAAGAAATAGATTCAAACTCATTTAAACTAGTAAGAATAGCATGAGCTTATTGGCTTTGAGATGAAAAAAATAAGCAGTTAACTAGAATTTATGCTTATGCTTTTGATACAAAAGAAGAACTAGATAAGCATTTAAATATGCTTGAAGAAGCAAAAAAAAGAGATCATAGAATACTGGGACAAAAATTAAAACTATTTAGTATTTCAAATCTAGTTTGAGCTTGATTGCCTCTAATACAACCAGCTTGAATGATTATGAGAAAAGAAATAGAAGATTATTTATGGGAAATACATTCTAAAAAAGGTTATCAAAGGGTATGGACACCTCATATGGCAAAAAAAGATTTATATGAAAAATCAGGTCATGCTTCTAAATTTGGAGATGAACTTTTTAAAGTAAAATGAAAGGAAGAAGAATTTTTTATGAAACCTATGAATTGTCCTCACCATATGCAGATATTTGCAGATAATCAATTTTCTTATAGAGATATGCCTGTTAGATATTTTGAACCAGCAACAGTTTATAGAGATGAGAAATCATGACAACTTTGATGATTGACAAGAGTGAGATCTATAACTCAAGATGATGGTCATTTGTTTTGTAGAGTATCTCAACTAAAACAAGAAATTAAATCAATAACTGATATAATTAAGGAGTTTTATACTACTGTTTGAATGACAGAAGATTATTGGGTATCTCTTTCTGTAAGATGAAGTGATAAATCAAAATATATATGAGATAATGATATTTGGGAAAAATCAGAAAAAGAATTGGAAGAGGCAAGTAAGGAAAATAATTTACCATATGAAAGGGTGGAATGAGAAGCTGCTTTTTACTGACCAAAACTTGATTTTATGTTCAAAGATGCTATTTGAAGACAATGGCAACTAGCAACTATACAATGTGATTTCAATTTGCCTGTAAGATTTGATTTAAGTTTTAATAACGAAAAATGAGAAAAAGAAAGACCGGTTGTAATACATAGAGTTATTTTTTGATCACTTGAAAGATGAATGTGAGTTTTGATAGAACATTTTGCAGGAACATTTCCTCTTTGGTTGGCTCCAAGACAAGTTATAATCATACCTGTGTTATCTAAACTTGATGAGTATTCTAAAAAAATAGAAGAAGATTTTAAAAAGGATTGAATAAGGGTAACATCAGATTTAAGCACTGAATCATTGAACAAGAAAATTAGAAATGCGGAAAAAATGCATATTAATTATATATTGGTTATTTGAGAGCAAGAAGAAAAAAACTGAAGTGTATCTGTAAGGAATTATAAGACTAAAGAACAAACTGTAGAAAAGCTAGAAGATTTTAAAGTAAGAATTTTGGATGAGTATAGAAAAAAAGAATTGTAATTTATGTAAGTTTAGAGAGAATGTAATATGAAATAATTTTTTACCTAAAAGGTTATTTATTGTTTTTCAACAGAAGGCTTTAGCCTTTTGAGAAATTGCTTTTCAACAGAAGGCTTTAGCCTTTTGAGAAATAGTTTTTCAAAAGAAAACTTTAGCCTTTTGATACAAGAACTAAAACCCTTGTTTGAAAATAAACTTAAAGACATTTTAAAAAATTTTATTTTATAATTTATAAAAATATGAAATCTGAAACACTATACACTTTTTATCTTGGAATAGTTAGCTTTGTTTCTGTTGTGGTAATATCAATATCACTGGGAGTAAGTTTGAACTATGCATGAAAATATTATTTTATATCAGACAAAGAATATGCTAGTAATGAAAGAAACTGGGAAGTAAGAGAGTGTAGAAATGAATATGAGTGGAACGAAGAAGCACAAAAAAGTATAAAGAAAGTAAAAACAAAACAGGAAATAAAAAAGTGTGAAGAAGAAGCAAAAAAAGCAATTATAGATTCTAGATATTATGATTTAAAAAATACTTTTATAAGTACCATATCAACAATTATAGTTTTTTTAATTCTGTTTATTTTTCATTATCCTAAATTTTTAAAAATCAGGAAATAAAATAGATGTTAATCAAAAAAAAGAAAAAAGCTTTTTCACTAATAGAAGTTGTAGTGGCTTCTGTGTTGTTAAGTATGGCTGTTTTTTGAGTTTTTAAATTGATTTGAGAAAATACAAAAAGCATAAACAATTCAAATATTTATAAAAATACAAATTATCTTTTTTTCAGTTTTGGAGAATGTATTGAAAATATATTTTGAAGCTGAGCCTCCAACTCCAATTTAAATAATTTTTACCTAAACTTAGATAATTGTTCTACAGCAAATACAAGCACTTGAATTATAATTGATGAAATAGAATATATTTTGTCATGAAAAACAAGTGATTCAATTAATTTTAAATTAAGTATAAAAAATGATTTTTTGGAGATAGATAAAGACTATAGGCTTTTAGATATGTAGTTTAATTTAGTAAATTTAAAAAGCATAGAGGATTTTATCCTCTATGCTTTCTTTTTCATCTATTTATAGTTCTTCTTCTTTAGGAAATTTACACTTAAATACCTCTATTCCTACAAGATTTAAAATACTATCGCGAGGAACCTGCTCGTTTGTTTCACAATTACTTGGATCCCTCATAAGTGATAGATCAAAAGTAGGAAAAATAGGAGTGGAGTGAGTAAAATTTCCATTTTGATCGTAGTGCCTTTCAGCTAAGTAAAGTGGTGAAAAAGACAAAACAACAGCAAAAAGAAGAAAAATAATTAATAATTTTTTCATGATTTTTACCTTTTGATTGAGAAAAATTTAGATTAAAGGTATTTTGAGCTACCAAACTACCAATAAAAAATCTTATTAATAAATTGGTAGCTCAAAACATTAATTCATGATAAATAGATGATCTATATTTAAATGTCTTTAAATTATCATAAAAACACTTAAAATAAGGAAAACTTAAAAAAGATTTTTATAATAACCCAGTTTAAATATAGATTAGTATCTATCACAAAAAACAAATATATTATATCACAATAGTATAAAAATGTCAAATTTTTGTTTGCTTCAAAGAAAATCTAAACTTGTTCTCAATTTTCTCATTCAAACAAATTTCAATTACTATAAATAACAGTATTTATTTTTTGTAAAAAAGATCAAAACTCTACAGACTTTATTTCTCATCAATCTCAAAAGGAAATATTAGTATTTTGTATACTTTCATCTGCTCCATATATAGTAACATTACTTCATAAAGCAGAGGATATTGCTTTAGCCGTAGATTTTTCTCATTTTCAAGCTATACAAGAATGAAGAATAATATTAGAGTTTTCTCAAAAACTATCAACAAAAGATGAGATTTCATCACTATCAAATCTGGTAAGATATTGTTCATCATATGAGCTTAGATAGTAATCTCTACTTTCTTCAAGATTAACACCAATTAAATCCCTTTTAGGTGTTCATCCTAGTTGAACTAAATCCTCATTACCATGTCAAGCTAAAACCATTAAATCTATTTTCTGTTCAGCTCATTTATATCTATCCAAAATACCATAGAAATCACTCTCTCAATTCACTTCATAATAAACTATTTTATAATCCTCTGGGATTTTCTTATTTGGTAAAAATTTATGTATAGAAAATACTCAGTTGTGATCTGATTTGGAAAATACCAATAAAGCTATTTTTCTATCTTTATTTTCAATATCTTCAAAATCATTTTTTAATCTAATTAAATCTTCTTTAGTAAAACGAGAAAAGTTTGAAATATTATTTTCAACTATCATATCTTCCAATCAAAACTCCTCTATAGTATCTAATTGAGAAGCTAAGGTTAAAAAATCAATATTGTTTGTAATTTTATATCATTTATCATATAGTCTATCAAGTAATTTTGCATATTTATTTATATCTAATTTTTTTCTTGAAAAATCATAATATTTTAAACTCAAAATAAATGTTTCTAATTCATGTAAATTAAGCTTTCAAACTTTAAAATATTTTTCTAACTTTTTACTATTTAAAATAGATCTTATATTATAGGCACCATACTCTCAATCAAGTATATACTCCAATCTATGTCATAACCAAACAGAAAAACCATTAAATCATTGAAATAAATCGGCAAAATATTCCAAATCTTCTATCTTCATTCTACTACTTATTCCTATAATTCTAGCTTTAAATAAAGAAGTATTTGATAGGCCTAAATATTTATCTAAATAAGTATCATCTTCTAAAAATTTTTCAAATATAGATAATAAATCATTTTTATTAAAAAAATTATTTGTTATTCAAAGATTTTGTTTTTTATCTAAAAATCTATCTATATCTTTTTGTCAAATAGAAGAAAACAAATTATAGCTATATTCATTTAAAAGAATGTCTTCAAAATTATAATTAATATATTCTAGATTAGCATCGTAGAAATATTGCATATTTCTTACAGTATTTTCAAATTCCTCATTATTTTTCAAAAATTTATCTGAGAGTAATTTTATTTTTTCTTTTTTCATTTTTACAAGACTATCAGGATTATATTTTTTATATTCTTCTATATAATTGTCAAAGAAATTCTCATTTAAGGAAAAGTTATCATAGTTTATCAAACTATCTAAAACTTCATTTCTCTCTATATCTCTACTTTCTACAGTATTATAGTCTATAACTTTTCATTCTAATAATCATAAAATTGCATCTTTTCTCAAATCATAAATATGAGCTTTAGTCTCAAAAGAAACACCACTTTTATCTTTCTTAATTCTTTCAAGAAGGTCTTCCAAAGATTCAAGAACTCAATTAAGATATTCATTTTTACTTTGCTCTCAAGAATCATATAGCTTTTTTATTTCAGCTATTTTTTGCTCCACCTCAACTATAATTGGATTATCACTTATATACTCTGAAGTATTATTTTCTTCACTTGATTCTGATAATCATCAAAAAGATTCTCTTGTACTTAAAGATGTCCCCATTTTTTATGAGTTTATGAATTAAAATATAAATTTAATAAGTATATAAAATTTTAGCATAGTTTATTTATTAAAGCAATTTTTAGATTGAATTTTAAATTAACTGTATAGTAGATAGATACCAGTATTTATTAATATGGAATTTTAAAAAACCACCCTGCTTTTTTCAAAGCAGGGTGTTTTAGGTAAACTCCTTTTATTTTTCTTAATCAATCATCAGAAAGTATCCCAAGAATGGATAATAAATGTATGAATAGATTAAAAATATTTAAGAATTGCGACAATGCTAACTCAATATAGTTACCATTATGTTCATGTACCATTCTAGAAGTATCATATAAAATAAAACCAGAAAATACAAGAACAGCCACACAACTTATCACCAAATGGAAGACAGGATGATAGAAAAAAATATTGAGTATCATTGCAACAATTAGCAATATCAATCCAGTAAAAAGAAAACCTCCGATAAAGCTGAATTCTTTTTTGCTAATATGAACATAACAAGACAAACTTATAAATACAAAAGTTGTCATAGTAAATGCCATAGTAACAATGTTTTTCCCGTTAGGCAAATCTAGGTAAAGACCTATAGCCGGTCCTACGAAAGCTCCCATAAGTGCTGTAAAAGCAAAAAAGAGGAACAAACCAATAGCACTATTTTTGAAATGACTAATTGCAAAAATTAGACCAAACATAGAGGCAAGCATCAATATAAGTGGAAACAAACTTATATTAACATTCAAAGTAAAATAAGAGGATATAGCACTAAGCATAATCCCTATACCGATGGTAATATAGGTGTTTTTCACCAGTTTATTAACCCTAGTTACCTCATAACTATCAGCCTTTATATTATGAAAACTTGTATCCATTTTTTACCTCCTAAAACAAAAAAGATAACATTATTCAAAAAACAAGTAAAACTTGTATCCTAGATACTATTTAAATAAAGTAAAATATCAAATTTTTCTTCAAATTTATTGCATTTAAAAGCTAAAATAATATAATTTCAAGAGATAATAATTATATAACTTAAAAGATAATTTAAACGGATATGAAAGAATTAAAATACTATGTTTTATGAACCAAGGACTCTCCCCTATTAAAAAATTATTTTCAAAAATATTATCAAAAACTATTAGATGATTTAAAAAATTTACAAGAAAAATGAATATTAAAAGAAGAAATAGAAAAGCTTTTAAAAAAAGATTGTAAAAATTTTATACTAAATGCAGATATATCCTCTTTGATAAATTGAATAGTAATAAGTCTAAATGAAAATACATCCCCAGAGATAGAAATCATTAAATTAAAGGAAGAAATAGAAATATTTTTAGAGGAATGAATATCTTCAGATAAATTATCACAAAACAAATGAGATAAAATTTATTGAACTCAAATCAGACTCACAGATACAGACAATAACCCCTATAATTGAAGAGATGCCCATCCAGAACACAAACAACTTTGAGCTGTAGCTTGAAATTGGTGAGAAAAAAGTAAACAAGAGTGGCTAGAAGTTTATAAAAAAACTTTTGAACTTCTAAAAAAAGTAGATAGGTGAATATATGATGAACTAAATCAAATTATAACAAAAATAATACCCTTGGGTACAGCAAAATCTATTCACAATTCAGCTAGTTATAAAGAATGTGTAGGACATCTTTATCTATGATATACTATAGATTCAAATACTCCCGAAATAAACAATTTGGAAGCCGTAATACACGAATCGTCTCATAATAAACTAAATTTACTTATGCAGTTTGATCCAGTAATCCTAAACTCAAAAGAAGAAAAATATTATTCAGCCATAAGACCAGATGCTAGACATATACACTGAGTGTTTCTATGATACCATGCCTTTGCCCCTACTATGTATATAATAATGAAAGCATACCTTTCTTGAGCTCTTTGAGATGATAAATGATGGTTTGAAAAAATAATTCTTTTTTACATAAAGACAAAATTCCTACAAAAAGTAATAAAAAAGTATGCTCTTTTCACAGATTTAGGTAAAGAAATAAATGAAGAAATAGATTATGTAGTAAGTGAAATGGACATTTTATTTAAAGAAATGAACCCCAGCAATGAAATGATAAAAACAGTAAGAGAAAGACAAAGAATACATTTCCAAGAAGTAAATATGAACTATCCTAATTTAGAATATTAAAAATAACAATAATGGAACAAAGTATAGTATGCCCTTCGTGTAAAACAATAATAGATTTAGATAAACTATCTCAAGATAAATACAGAAAAAAACTTGAAGAAGAATTTGAAAAAGAAAGAGAAGAAATGAGGAAAAAGGCTATAGATTTTGCTAAATCTGAAGCTTTAAAACAAGCTAAAAAAGATTCTATAGAAATGCAGGATTTGAAAAATAGACTAGCAGAAGAACAGAAACAAATAGAAAATTTACAAAAACAAGAATTAGAAATGAGAAAAAAACAAAGAGAATTAGAACAAAAGGAAAAAGATAGAGAACTAGAAATGACAAGAAAGCTTGATGAACAAAAAAGACAAATGCAGGATCAAATAACAAAAGAGCTAAATGAAAAAAATGATAAACAATTAGAAGAAAGACTAAAAAATATACAAGAAGAAAATAGAAAAAAAGAGTTGGAGTACCAAAAGCAACAAGAACAAATGAAAAAAACAATTGATGATTTAAAGAGAAAATCTGAACAATGATCACAACAAATACAAGGTGATATATCAGAAGAAGATTTAAAAACTTCCCTAAAACTAAACTTCCCTTTTGATTTAATAGAAGATGTACCAACCTGAGTAAAATGAGCAGATATTATACAAAAAGTTAGAGATAAGTTTTGACAAGATTCTTGAACTATAGTCTGGGAATCAAAAAATACCAAAGCTTGGTCAGATTCTTGGATTATGAAGTTAAAAGAGGATAAGCTAAAAGTAAACTGAGATATAGCTATTTTAGTTTCTTATGTAATGCCAAAAGATATTAAAAATTTTGGTTTATTGGATGATGTAATGGTTTGCTCACCAGAATTTGTAATTGCTGTATCTTCCATACTAAGGGACAAACTACTTTCTGTTTCAAAAATAGAAAAATCTGTTGAATGAAAAGATTTAAAAATGGAAATGCTTTATAAGTATTTAACAAGTGAAGAATTTTCTTCTAAAATATCAATGATAGTTGATGTATTTTCTAATTTAAAAGCTTGAATTGATGCTGAAAGAAGAGCCATGGAAAAAAATTGGAAAAAAAGAGAAAGAGATCTAGAAAGAGCTAGTTTTGCTGTTACTCATATGTATTGAGATTTAGAATCACTTATGTGAAAAGCTTTGCCTGGAGCAGAAAAACTAGAGTTGGCTTCAGGAGAAGAAGATGGAGAAGTTATTTTTTAGGGGTTTTTTAAAGATAATTTCATTACCAATTTCTAAATTTGAATAATTTATAAAAAAACAAAGAAGCCATTTTTTAAGCTTCTTTTTATAGTAAACTAACTTGTAAGTTAGTTTACTGTTGATAAATTAGATAGTCTCTTTTCAAAAATAGAAATTTCTTACAATAGCAAAGGGCTAAAGTCCTCTGTTGACAAAAAAATAAAAATTGTCTTTTCAGTAAAAATTGTATTTTAAAATATTCTAACTCACGAGTTAGTTTACTATAATAATTTTGCAGAGAGTTATTTATACAAATGCTGTTAAAAATTTAGATGCTGAAATAACTCTTACTCAGTGTTTTTCAAAATCAATTTCTTTATCTAAAAATACAACCTGAAAACAATCCTTCACTTCAAGTTTTTCTTTGTAATACAAAAGATGCTTAGATACATTTATATCACTTGTTTTTACTTCTATAAGATACTTTATTTTTCAGTCTATATTTACAACAAAATCAACCTCTCTTTGTTGTTTATCTCTTAAATATTGTAGTTTTACATCATATCAGTATACATCAGTCAAAAAATGAACCCATTTTAATAAATGATTTGCAACAAGATTTTCATTTCTTATTCATATATTATTTAAACCTGTATAGTCCCAAAAATATAGTTTTGGCTCTTTTTTGAGTGATTTTAAATTTGATTTATAAAATGGATATATCCTATAAACCAAATAAACCTTCTCAAATATATCAATCCAATTTGTGATAGTTTTATTTGTAACTTGTAAATCTTCAACTAGAGAATTTATTGAAAAAGGACTTCAAACTTTTGTATTTAGTATAGAAGCAAGAAGCTCTAAAAGTCATAAATCTTTTATATTATTTAAATCTCTTATATCTTCATAAACTATTCTTTTAAGCCTGTCTTTTTTCCATCTATTAAGAATCCTTAAGTTTTTCTTTGTAAAGACTTCAGGGAAACCTCAAAATTCAACTAATTCTAATAATTTATCTTTTGGAAATATATTTTTAAAATGTATTTTTATTCATTTTGAAAAATCATTCTCTATAGATAGTATTTCAGCTAAGCTAAATGGATGAAGCCTATAATAATAATATCTTCAAAGCATACTATCTCATCATTTTTGATAAATATCTAATCTAGCACTACCAGTTACAAGAAATTTATATTTTTGTCTGTTTACATCAAATTCTCATTTCAAAAGTCTTTTCCAAGACTTATATTTATGTATTTCATCGAAAATGATTATTTTACTTCAAAAATCATATGTTGAATCAAGTATTTTTTTTCTATGTTCTTTTTTATCCCAATTTAAATATGTATAATTGGAAAAATTATTATCTGCTATATTAATGGAAATTGTAGTTTTTCATACCTGCCTTGGTCATCATATGAAAACCATTTTATCTTGTAAATCTTGCAGTATATATTTTTCTAAATATCTCATATATTTTAGTAATTATATCCTAAAAAGTTATGCTTTTTTAGTAATTATATCCTAAAAAGTATAGAAAATCAACTTTTTTTAAGAAGATAGCTAAGAATACCTTAATACCAAATAAAATAAAAAAGTATTTAAAAAATTAGAAAAATATAAAAAAAAAAATAAAATGAAAAAACATTATTTTTTACATCAAATAAATATAAATCAATGCAATACTCAAAAGAAAGCTTAGAAAGACAAAATAAAATAAAATTAATGAAAGAGGCTTGAATTATTTGCTATGCAAACAAGTTTTCATGAAAGCAAGACATAGAATATATAGTTACAAGTAGTTTAGAACAAAAGAAAAAAAAAGCAGAAGAATTAATGGAAAACTGAGCAAAAGGTGAATATAAATTAGCTGGAAGAATTATATCAAGCAGAGGGATGTGAAAACTTTTATTTTGAAAAATAAGAGACCAAAGCTGAGAAATACAAATTTGTTTTGCTAAAGATAAAATTGTATTTAACACTTGAAATTCAAAATATGAGAATAGATTAGAAAACTCAAATAATTACGATGAAATAAAAAAGGAAGAAAAAAAATGAAATTTAGTATCTGAAATAGAAATATGATGAGAAACAAAATCTGCATTTAAAATAGCTGAGAAATTTTGCCAAATATGAGACTATATTGGTATTATATGAGATTTATTTTTAACAAATCACGGAGAACTGACAGTATTTGTAAAAGAATTTCAAATATTATCAAAAGCAATAAGACCTTTACCTGAAAAATTTCATTGACTTCAAGATAGAGAAATAATATATAGACAAAGATATCTTGATTTGATAACAAATAAAGATTCTTTTGATATATTTATGTTTAGAAGTAAATTTATAAAAACAATAAGAGAATTTTACTGGGAAAATAGTTTTGTAGAAATAGAAACCCCTATCTTGGGAAATGCTGCAAGCTGAGCTGCGGCTCAGCCTTTTGTAACACATCACAACGATTTTGATGAAGATTTTTTTCTTCGTATAGCTCCAGAGATAGCCCTAAAAAAGGCAACTGTTTGAAGGTTTGAAAGAGTTTTTGAAATATGAAAAAATTTTAGAAATGAATGATCTGATCCTTCTCATGTTCAAGAGTTTAGTGTGGTTGAACATTATGCTGCTTGGTGGAATTTTGAAGATAATATGAAGTTTACAGAAAAAATGTTTGATTATCTATTTGATAAAATGAATATAAAAAGAGAATTGAAAATAAAAGATAAAAATTGAGAGGAAAAATTAGTTAATTTTAAGACTCCTTTTGATAGAATAGATTATATAGAAGGGGTAAAAGATAAATCAGGTATTGATATTTCTAAATATGGTATAGAAGATGAAAAGAAATTAAGAAGTGATATAAAAAAAGCTTGATTTACTTGGGAGTGAATAGATAAACAAGGACTTTCTACAATGATAGATTATTTATATAAAAAGGTTTTAAGACCAAATATAGTAGGTCCAGCTTTTGTTTATAATTACCCTGTAACAATGCAACCCTTAGCAAGACAATCAGATGATAATGAAAATATAGTAGAGCAGTTTCAGCTTGTATTAAATTGATGGGAGGTATTAAAAGCTTACTCAGAATTAGTCGACCCAAAAATTCAAAAAGAAAAATTTAGCGAACAGTCTGAAGCAATAGAAAGATGAGACGAAGAAGCAACTTCATGAGATGATGATTTTGTTCTAGCAATGGAATATGGTATGCCTTGTCAATCAGGTTGGGGTATGGGTATAGATAGAATAGTTTCTTTGCTAACTGGGCAAGAAAATCTTAGAGATGTAATACTTTTCCCTATTATGAAAAGTAATAAGGAAGAAAGCTAATAAAATTAAAAATGATTTATATTCAAATTATGTATTTTAATAATTAAAAATATTTTATACATAATTTTACTTGATTTTAATAATAGTCTTATATAATAAGACTATTATTATGTAAAACCGTCTTATATGGATAAATATAAAAGACTCATACTCAGATGACAAGAGAAAATTTCTGAAATTAATCCTTTGAAAAGACAAATAAGATTTAACTATGAATATTTAAAACTCAATAAGATAATCACATTTGTATGACCAAGGAGAGCAGGTAAAACATATTTTATGTTCTTCACATTAAAAAAGCTAATAAAAGAAAAAAAAATAGATAAAAAACAAATAGTTTTTATAGATTTTACAGCATTCCTATATGATGATTTTTCTGTAGAAAAATTGCTTGAAAATTTCTTTGAACTATACCCAAACAAAAAACCCTTCTTTGTTTTTGATGAAATACAAGAACTAATAAATTTTAAAAAAATAGTAATATATTTATTCAATGAGTGATATAAATTATTTCTAAGTGGCTCAAATTCAAAATTATTATCAAGTGAAATATCAACAGTATTTAGATGAAGAACCATAGACATAAGAGTACATACACTAAAATTTATGGAATTTTTGTACTTTAGAGACATAAAAATAGATAACACATACACTGAAAAACAATTAGCTTTATTAAGCAATACTATAAGTGAATTTCTAAATTTTTGATCTTATCCAGAGATAGTATTATCTAAAAATAACGAAACTAAATATGAATTAATTAAATGATACTTTAATTTATTATTGTATAAAGATTTATTGGAAAAATATTCAATAGAGAATGAATATGCAATAAAGTACCTTATAAAGAAACTATTACTTGGTATTACAAAAGAATTTAATATAAACAAAATATTTAATGAGTTGAAATCACAAAATCTTAAAATCTGAAAACAAACCATTTATAATTACATAGAATACCTGAAAGAAATATTTTTTATAAAAGAGTTTTTAGATAAATATAAAAAATGATCAAAGAAATTCTTTTTTTATGACTTATGATACAATAACATACTTCTTTTGGAAAATTTATGACAAAGATTTGAAAATGCAGTATGGAATGAACTTAATAAGAAATTTGATGATGTGTCTTATATGAAAAACAAAGATTACGAAATTGATTTTATTGTTCTTGATAAAAATATTTGAGTGCAAGTTTGTTATGATTTAAATATAGAAAATTTAGATAGAGAAACTAAGTGATTGCTTGCTTGTAATTTTTCTCATAAATATCTTGTATATTATAAAACTGAAACCTATTTTGAAGTAAAATGATTAAAAATTGTAAATTTCTTGGAATTTTTAAATAATATCCAAGAGTTTTAATTCTTTTAGCTAGTTTATAAAATTCAAAATGATTTATATTCCTATTATAATTATTGTAGTCTTATTTCTGTATTTAAACTACAGAATTGTTAATTCAGATTTAAAAGAAAAAAAAATCCCCAATATTTATTTGGGATATTTAATTGTTATTGTGCCTTTTTATTATATTTTTATTTTCAATTTTTATAATCTTATACCTTTTATAGATTTAAGTCATGTTAAGATTTTATACTTATTTTTACAAATATTTCTAACTTTTTTTGTAAGTTTTATATTGTATTATTTTTGAATTTGGTCAGCTTGAGATGCTAAGTATTTATTAGTTTTATCTCTTTTTATTCCTCATATTTGAGTAATATCTTTTATTGGTAACTTAGCCATTATAGTTTTGACCTATATGTTTTTGTATTTTATTCGGTTTTATTTGGGAAGATGTATTTTTCAAAAATGATATGTAAAGTCTCTTTTTTATCAGATAAAAAATGATTTGTGGGATAGGTGGAAAATTTATAAAAATAATAAATGATGAAAATCTCTGTCTATAATTTTAAAATGGTTAGTGGTATTTTTACTTATTTTTGTAAGTATTAGACTCAGTAGGGTTTATTTGTTTGATAGTTTAAAAACCTCACCCCTAAACCCTCTCCTTATAGGAGAAGGGAATATATTTGAAAAATATCATTTTTATTTAATTTTTGCTTTGGTTGGTATTTTTATTGGATGATTGTATTTATTTAAATTTTTAGTTGTTAGAATTAAAAAATATTTATCTAATAGGTTGAAGTTAAGACTAGATTTAGTTTGAAATGTGTTTTTGGTCATTTTATTTATTATTTTATTGGGTTTTGTATTTTATGAGTATATCAAAAATCCAAGTGAAATTTTAGGGTACTTGTTTTTAATTTTTACTTTATATATATGAATATATATTATTTTTAGAGTTCTTTTTTATGCTTATAAGATTACTTTTCATATTTCTGAGATGAAATTTATTAATATAAGAGATTTGAAAGAGGGTGATATTGTGGATAAAGAATATTTGGTTAAGATGTTGGGGAGGCAAGCTATTTTATGATATATTGAACCTAATGAAAAAGAAAAAAAGAAAAAAAACTATCTATTATACCCTAACCCATGATTATACTTTTCAAAAATATCAAATCCTATAGATAAAGAAACTTCCTTATTAATAAAAAAATCTTTTAGCTTGGTAAATAATCACCATATTGAAAAAAAAACAAATTGATTTATGAAAATAAAAAATTTAAAAATATTAAGAACTTTTTCTTTTGCGCCATATATTGTAGCTTCATTTGTAATTACATTTATTTTTTGAAATAGTATAATTAGCTATATAACAAAATTATTTTTAGAAATCTTTGAAAGTGAATTTATAAAATAATTAAATATTTATCTTGTTTATTATATCTTGTTTTTCTTTTTTATTTAATTTTTGAGGATAAACGTTTACATAATTATAATATTTTCTGTATTCATAAATTCATGAACATATACTATTTAAATCACAACTTTTACATCAGTCTAACTTATTATGCTCCCAGTGTTTTCAATACTGCCTAATAGTTTCTCTATCATCTAAAAAATGAACTATTCTTTCTTCATTTTTTACAATTTTTCTAGTTTCTGTAGAAGCCCATTCAAATCAATTCATATAACAAAGAGGAACTCTTTCAACTCTAAAAGTTCTTCAAGTTACAGTTAAATAATATGTTGCTTTTTTTAAGGATTCTTTAAAATTATCAAAATCTGGCAATGTAGACCAAGCAGTGCCAGTTTTTCTCATCATAAGTGGATCTAAATTATTCCAAACAAAATGAGTTATAGGAGGAAAGGTTTTAGTCAAAAATTTTATTGTTTTATCTAAATGATTTTCATTATAATGATTAATAACTGTGTTTATTTGAACTCTTACTCAATTGTTTAAAGCATTTGTTATAGATTTTATTAATTTTTCCCAGCTTCCAGGTGTATCTGTCAAAAAATCATGAATTTTAGAAAAACAAGAATAAACAGAAAAATGAACTAATTCTAATCAAGATTCGGCTAAATTTTTCATAAATTTCGAATTTGAACACATCATTCAGTTAGATATCATTCTATTTTCTATTCATTTTTCCCTTGTATATGCAAGCCAGTTAGGCAAATCTGGTGAAAGTGTTGGCTCTCATCATGTGAATATTATTCATCTATATCATCTTTTTACAAAATCATCTATAAGATATATTCATCTTTCATAGCTAATATTATTCCCATTACTTGGATTACTACAAAAATGACATGCATTATTACAATGTCTATTTACTTGTATGTATCAAATATTTGCCATTTAAATTTATAGTTAATTGATATATAATTTAATTTTTAATAACTACATTTAAACTTATAATCGGGTAAAAAAAGTAAAAATGATATGATAAAACTACCTAATTGGTTGTAAAATACTAAAACCATAACTTCTTATAAAATTTATATGAATTCCTTCACATTTATTATTATATTTACATTTTTTACAATTTAAAGATTTCTTTATATATAAATTCTTAATATATTTATAGGTATAATCCTCTAAAGTATTTCTTTGTTTTAAATCATTATATTTTTGATAAATTCAAGTTCATCATAAGCATTTTGGAATATTTATTAATTTATTATTTATTGATTTTAAATATTTTTTAAAATCTTTTGAATTCTCTCAATATTTTTCATAAACGAGGCTTGGAAACTCTTCTCAATATATAATTTTATAATTTGAATTTATATCTAACTTCTTGGTATTTATATTATTTATATAACCATGACAATACTGATTTAAAAAACAATAATCACATCTTTCTCAAAAGCACTCAGGCTTATCTTTTCATTTAGATTTTATAAATGATTCAAACATTTCCCTACCTTCTCACATAACTTCAGATTTTATCTTTCTTGGATCTTGAATTAAATCTTCATATCATTCAAATGCTTCAACTGGAAATCTATTGGTCCACATATACATTCAAGGTATTTTTGATAGTTCCCATGTTTTTTGTAAATGGTAAACATTTGTCGATATATCATAAAATAGCTGTTTTTTATATTCACGAAATCACCTTCAAAAAGGTATAATTTGGAGAATATCAAATTCATACACTCAAAGTTTCATAAAAAATTTAACGATGTCTGGAAGATACTTTACATTTACCTTATTTACTACTATGTCTACATTTAGGATAATTTCGGGATAATATTTTTTTATATAAATAAGTCATTGCAAAGATTTTTTAAAAGCTCATGGAGTTGCGACGAGGTAGTCATGGAGTTTTGAGTTATGTCAATGAAAAGAAAAAGTGACTTCCTCAAGTCAAGCATAAAATACTTTATCACAGAATTCTTTTCTAAAAAACATGTTTCCGTTTGTAACTGTTTGAATTCTATGATATCAAATAATCTTGGCATAAGATATATATTCTGGAAATCTGGGATTAATTGAAGCTTCTCAACCAGAAATAATAACTCTATTTTCATATCAAGGTTTATATCAATCTTTTATTTGTTTTTTGATGGTTTGTTCTTGAGGGAATGTTCCATTTTGAGCATCACTATCCAAACAAAAAATACATTTATTGTTACAGGCTGATGCTATCCTTACCCATATTCTATTTTGTTTTGTTGTTTGTTCTTTTGAGAGTAAATTTATTTTATTTTCCATTTTTAGGTTTAATTGTAAAAAGTGGGTGGCTGAGAGACTTAAATTTTCCTATATAAGAGAGATAATATTAGTTTAATTTTTCTCTCTTTTTTAAGTCATCTATGTAAAGCAACTTTACATTTAATATGACCGAAAATTCACTCTAATCAGTTAGTAGTATTTGGAATATCTATTTGTCAGATATAATCATACCGAGTAAATAAATATTTCAAATTTCTTTTTAAAGAAAAAATTATCTGTACCAGTAGATAGGTACCACTATTTATTGATATGGAATTGTGTAAAAAAGAGGATGAGGATATAATAGATTTTGTAAAAAATTTTATTTTATAATCCCAAACCTCTTATGAAATGATTATATGAAAAAATGTGTACTAAGCAAGGAGTAGAATCAGCAAGAATCCTCGCGAGGTCGATACTTGAAGAAAACAAAGGAAACGTAAGTAAAACAGCTTATATATTATGATGTTCTCGTAAAACAGTAAGAAGAAGTAGAGATGGTCCTATAGAAAATATATCAAGAGCTCCTAAGACTCCTCATAATAAAAAAACATCTTCTGATTTAGAATGACTTGTATTACAAGAACGAAATAAAACAAAATATTGAAGAGTACGTCTAGCAAAGTATTTATTCCTCAGATATGGAATAACATTCTCTTCCTCTACTATATGAAATATACTAAAAAGAAACAAAGTAAAAAAGCATCATTATTCTCGTAGAAAATGAGATAGTAAACCTCTATACGATTATCAAAATATTCTTCCCTTTGAGTATGGTCAAGTAGATACAAAGCATATAGAAGATTTTGAAGCTTTATGAGAACTTTGTTTTATACTAAGAAAATATAATCTTCCTTTATATCAATGGACATATATATGTGCTAAAACAAAATATAAATTTATAGCTTATTCTCATAGTCTTTCTTCTGAATTTGGTCTTATGTTTATACTTACTATAGCTACATATCTTAGGAGTATGTGAATATATTATCATATGGAATTTCAATGAGATAATGGCCCTGCTGATTTTTGTGGATGAAGTAAGAGAAAGGAAAATCAGTGGAATGCTATATTAAATAATATAAATTGCTGTTTTAAGAGTATTCCTGCTTGAAAAAAATATCTTCAATGAATTGTAGAGAGATCTCATAGAACTGATGATGAAGAATTATATAGACCTTATCTTGATCGCATGAAATCTCTTCCTAATTTTTTAAACCATAGTAGTAAATATATTTATACTTATAATAATTATAGACCTTCTTTTTGAATAGGTATGAACGGTTTAAGTCCTATTGAAAAACTTAGAAGTTGTAATATAATTCTTCCTACAAAATTTAATAATTTCCCTGTCCTTATCCTAGATAATCTTGCTAAAATTGGTGGTACCTATCTAAAGGACCATTACCCTTTTTAAAGAAAAATATGCACTCCTAGTTCTTCTATGTATATAATGTAACTTTCAATCTCTTCATAAAGATTTTTCATTTAAAAAATCTTTATACTTTTCTCAATACAAATCAAGATAATAGCTAAAAGTTTCTTTGTCTGTTTTTGTAAGTAAATCTGTAATCCATTTTAACGCTTTATTTTCTTCTAAAACAGGCTTTTTAGTTATATACCTTCTCACTATAGCTACCTGATGAAAATTACACATCTGAGTAGGAATATTTGAAAATCAATTCAATAATCATTTTCTTCAATCACAAACTATAGCTTTTATTATAAATCAAGCTTTTTCTAGTTCTTTTACTCAGTTTTTGTAGTCTTCATTATTCTCATTATCTACTATCTTGATATGAAGCACTTTGTTTCTATAAGCATCTTTGAAGACCATTACTCAGAGGTTTCAGAAGTATGTTGTATCTATTAGCAGTACTACTTCTTTAGCTTTTATTTGTGGTACTTGTAGTTTATATTCATCTAAATTTTTCTGAACTGTTTTAATTGATATTCAGTATGTATTTGATAGTTGTTCATATGTTTGTTTTCAAAAACAATAGTCATGATATAGTTTGTTTATATTTACCTTTTGTTTTCTACTACTATTCTGAAAGACATATCAACATTTTTTACATTTATATCTTTATTTTCATCTCTTAAATCAATCTTTTTTTATTTCATTTGATCAGCATTTATTACAATTTTTCGTGTAGGTTTTATTTCCCATAGATAAAAGTTAGAGAGTATTTGCTTTTATATTACCAAATAATATCTCTTTTAGCCACACATTTTTTACTATTATGCCTCATTTTAAATATATAAATATGTCTAACATATATACAATTAATGGTATAATTAAAATCAATTCAAGAGTCAACGAGGTTTTATAACTAAAGATAAATCTTTCAACTTTAAATCTCTATTATATTTTACTACTTCTGTATAAATAAAGGGGGGATCTCAAAAATGGAAATAATAAAATTAAATACAATTAATTTTTAAAAATTTATGTTTTAATTAAATTGATAGTTCAAGTACTAAAATCAATCTTTAATTTACTTCCATTTTTTATAATTTCTACTATATTTGGTTTTATCCTTTCAATAATTGGAACTTTTATAGAGTTTATTATTTCGTAGAGTCTAACATGTTCTGATGATCAATCACTTGTAATAAGTATAGCCTTAAAACTTTCAATATTTACTCAAGAAAAAATATCTTTTCAAACATAAACATCTCAAATTCTATTGTACAAAAAATCTTTTGAGTTTTTTACAATTCTAGCATTCCCATAAAATATACCTAAATTTTTATTTAAAGATACTCACTTAAATACAGTAGCATTTTTATCTAAAAATAAATTATTATAATCAAAATCAAAAAAGGGGGGATCTATATTATAAAATCAAGTATTTAAAAAAATTAGGTTTTTACCAAGAAAGTTTACTACAAATTTATTACTTTCAAATAAATCAATTGTAGAGTTATCACATTCCAACAAAATATTTATTCAGCACTTTCTTTGTAAATAAAAAAATATATCATTTAAACATTTATTTTTAAAAATAGCAATTTTATTTTTATTTTTAAAGACATTATAATTTATGTATCGATTAGATAATTTAATAGTCAAAGTTAAATATGATAAGAAATTTTTATTAATTTTAGCACCCCTCAAAAATTGCATAAAATATTTCTGCCTTGAACTCAAGATTATTTCATTATCAGAATATCATAGCATTATGAAAAAATTATATATTTTTATAAACTTTATCAAAAAAGTATATTTATTAATTTTTTCTCAGTAAAAACCGTTTAATTCCTTTATTTCACTATTATTAATTAGAGAATTAAAATTATTACAAAATAAACCAAAATCGCACAAATTACATTTGCCATAGCTATTATATCAAATATAATAATTACATAATCTGTTAAATACACAATATTTATCTATAAATTTCTTTCACAATTTATCAAAAATACAAAATGGTACATTATAAAACAAATATTTTACAGAATTATGCTTATTTATCATGTATGATACAACTTTTAGTACCTTATTTTTATTTAAAGTTTTTCCATTTAAACTATTATAAAATAATACATTATTTATTCAATGTTTTACATGGTAGTAAGTATTATAAATAATTGTATTAATATCGTCATCTAAACATATCTTCACATATCACATTTTATTACAATTTTATGGGAATAAATTCTTTATTTCAATAAATTTCATCATATTCTTTCCATACTCATTCGCAAACATTTTCATAAAAACAGTTACTACATTGTTTAAATTTTGCCTTCAATTCATTAGCTTTCCTATCTTTCCAATTAAAACTTGTTTCTTTATTCAACCATAGTATTTCGTTTATATGATCAAACTTTTCTCATAAAAACTTATTAATGATATATTTATAATTTTTAAAACTTACTAAATAAAATATACATGGAGGAAAGGTATCAAAAGTAATTCTTATATTATATTTTAGAGACAGATATATAAGCTTTTTTAAATATGGCAAGAACTCACTATATGATATTTTAAGCAAATCCCAATTTTCTTTCACATCATCACTGAGCCGAATAAAGTTTATTCTTATATCTTTTATATTTTTTTCCTTAAAAAAGTATAGAACGGTTTCAACAATATATAAATAATTTTTTTTATTTACAACAATATTAATACTAATTGGACTCTGTAAAATTCATTTTTTATATAAAAAAGAAAAATTATCTATTGCTCTTAGTTTTTTTTGTAATCATCATTTTACTTGAGTTAAATCATCTTCAATATAGCTAATATGAGAGTGTATTGATATATTAATTCTAGTTAGTCATTTTTTTACTATATTATATGCAAAAGAGAAATCACTAAACCTCATAGAATTACTAATAATGTTAATACTCTGATATCATATTTCTCTACAACATTTAATAATTTCTAATACATTCGGATGTATTGATATATCTCATCATAAAAATCAAACAGATCTATATCAATTATTATAATATTCATTTAGACTTTTCCTTATGATATCAAATTTTGAGAATTTTATATCCCATAAAGAAGGTTTCGAACTCATGCAAAATTTACATTTATTGTTACAAGCTTTTCAAATATTTATTTCTATGTGTTTCAATTTTTTCATTAAATAAAATTACTAAAAACTGGTTTAAAATGATAGTCATATAAATAATATTTTTCATCAAATACATAATTATCTAAATATTCTAAATCAACATTGTAGATAAAATATGTACCATATTTGAAACTTTTTAATATTCTATTTATATTTTCATATACTATATCACTAGAATCTTTTCAAAAAATATTTCTATAAAAAATACTTTTTTTTCATCTCTTTAAATTAATTATATAACTCTTAATTATATAATTAAAATTAAGTCATAAATTTATAAAATTATTCAAATTTCATTTATTTCTGTCAAAAAAAATAATGTCATTCGGATATAATTTTATCTTATTTATTCCCCTTACCTGTTCATATAACGAATTTTCATATTTATTATATACTCATAAATGATGATCAAGATTTTTAAAGTTATAATTGTTAATACATACAAAATCTTCATTAAAAATATAATTTCATATTGTATTTGAGTAATAAATATTTCATTTGTTTTTCAGTTTAATCCTAGAATCTAAAGATTTTTTACCACAACTTAATCCCTTATATCAAAGAAAATTAACTTCTATAATTTTAGAAAAATTATTACAAAAAAAACTGATAAATTTCTTGTGTGAATAATTCGAAATATCTAAAACTAATTCAGTTCAATCATAATCATCAATCAGTACATCTATTTTTAATTTGCTTCATCAAATTATAACTTGTTCAAATATATTACAATATCAAATTATTTTAAAATGCTTAATTTTCATAATTTATACCTTAGAGACAATAACATTTTATTATATATATTTATTTTTTCATTTGATAAATTCATACCATTTTTAATTCTTTCGTATAATTCACTTATAGAATAATAATAAATTTTTAAATAATTAATATTATTATTTCAATAATACTTTAGAAAATTTTTCAAAATTGAATCATTTATTCATATTTCTATATAAAGATTAGCTATATCTTCTTCTATATCTCAGTATTTTGAGGATGAAAAGTCAAATATTCATAATTTTAATTCTTGATCATATTTTATTTCGTAAAAATTAGATGAATGTATATCTCATAAAATTAGGTTTCTTGAATTATACGAAAAACTATGAATAGTATATAATATATCAGCAATCTGTTTTAAATCTAAGTCTAATATATTATTTTTTCTTTCATATTGTGTTCTAACATTTTCTAGTTTGAGTACGAAAAAATTTTTTAATGAAAAATCGTTCTTAAATTTTGGTATGAGAATATTCGAATTTTCTCTTAGTAGGTTATAAATATTTAGTTCTCTAAAAAATAATTTCTGATTAAAAAATATCTTATATACAAATTTTGATTTATAAGGAACTACAATGAAGCCAACATTTGAATTATAAATTTTATAGCTTCATTTATTTAAAAGCTTATCAAAAACTATCTTTATTTTTTCGTTATTTATCAAAAATATAATTTATAAAAATTTAAAATATTATAATAATGTCTATTTAAATGAAAATCTGTAAATTCATTTTTTTGTTTTAACATAACTTTAAAATCTAAAAATAAAAAATAAAGAACATATAGATTAAAGTTTTTTTTAGTTATATACAATTTATTAAATTTATTATATACATTTAACATATGAATCATTTTATAAATTTCCAAATTTTCATCGTTATTTCTATATCATAAATAATATATTACATACATAACATCTAAGTATAAGTCTCAAAGTCATATAGACTCCATATCATACAAGATTAAATTATGATTTTTTATAGCTATATGATCTTTGCTCAATCATCAATAAATAATATTTTCAATATCACAATACAAGTTAAAATTTAAACAATTTTTTAAAATATTAGTAAGTATACTATATTTTGTATTTTTAAAAAAGCAAAATATATCATAAAAAATACTGTTCTTTGTTTTACTAAGCTCTTTGTTAAATAATTTCTTCTGATAAAATAGATTTGTAATATAAATATTAGAATTAAGAGTAATATGAAAATTAGCAAATTTTCTAATAACTAAATCTATATCATCAATACTTCATGATAAATCTCTAGCAACTATAAAATCATATAAAACAATTTTTTTCGTATCATAAAAGCTATTAAAATCATTTGATAAATTCTTAATTATTTTAGGTATTATTATTCAATTTTTACTTAAAATATTAGAAATTTTATATTCAATTTCAAATTGTCCATATCTTTGAATCTTATTAAAAATCTTTAAAATATATAAATGGCCTCGATTTGATTCCATAAGCAAAACGGTGTTACAAGCATGAAACCTAAACTTCTTTACTACAGATATTTTTATTCAGTATTCAATAAAAATATTATCAATTAAATTAGGAAATTTATGATTAAACATTTTTATACTAATATATTTTTCTTTTATTTGGTTATAGATAAATTTTGTTGTTGACATAAACTAAAGTTATTACAAAAATTATTTAATATTAAGTCGACATATTTAACAGATTTTAAAACTTCTTCACTATACTCCTTTTTTATAATTTCTTTAATTCTTTTTAAATATTTTTTACTAAAATTTACGTTTGAAAAGTTAACTTGTATATTACAATCATATACATTTCATACAGTTAAATTTTTTTTATATTTTTCAAATATTCATGAAAGTATTAAATTAGTTAAATACAAATTTCAATCTGTATCAATAACAATTCAGAGATTAAAGAAGGAAGTATCACTATAATTATCTAAATTAACTAAGCCAAAATAGTTTCAAGATTTGTAAAATTCATATATTTCATCAAATCATTTTTTCAAATTTGATAGTCATGACTTACTCCATCTTTTATAATATTCAGGTAAGAAATTAAAATTCCTAACTCATAAATCATATATAAATTTAAAATTTTTAAAGAAATCTTTTGAATTTTTTGAGGTTATAACCTGATTAATTCTTATATTATCCTTATATTTTTTAGTATTTTCTATTATACTATTAGATAGATTTAATCAATTTTCTAAAATTCTATTTTCACTAGTTGTTTTGTTACTTCAATCAATACTAAAGGTTAGCTTAATATTATTATCCTTAACAAAATTAATAAAATCATCGTTAATTAATGTTGAATTTGATGTAATATAAAAATTAGGATTATATTTTTTTGGAAAATTGCTTACAATAAATTCTATCTCTTGTTTCTTTAGTAATGGCTCTCATCAAAAAAACTTAACTTTATCTATATCAAAGTTATTGTTTCTTAAATAGGTAATACTTTTTTTTATTATATTATCAGATATATTTTCATTTCTCTTATTTATATCACAGTATTTGCACCTAAAATTACAATCATATGTAAGTATATATATAAGTTCCATTATATATTATAATAATCTAAATACTTTTTAAAAACTCCTGTACAAGGATTTATTTTCCACTTACAAGTTTCACATTTGGAAACAAAAGATCTTTTTCTAGAATTATCCGGACTATAAATATCTTTCAATACAATATTTCAATTCTCATTAGTAAATCTTTCTATTGTATGCCTTTCTTCCCAATGTTTATCATTAGAATAATCCTGATATTTTTCTGTTATTATACACATCGGTATTCAAAAAAACCTTAATATTAAATCATTATCATTACAATAATTTACAATGCCAGGAATATAATTTTTAAAATTAAGTAAATCAAAAACTAAACTAGAAAAATCATTATCTGCTAATCATTCAGGAGCTATGTTTGATATTAGTATTTGCTTAATTCAAGGATATGTAGATTTTATAAATTTAACTATATCTAAAGTATTTTTATAATTGTATTTATTTAAAACAACGTTAGAAAATAAAAATGTTTTATCGTTTTTATATTTTCATATATTTTTTGATATGTAATTTTTATAAATATTAAAATGATTGGGTACTCAGACTTGTTTTTCACAAGTTTCCTTATCATACCAATGAATAGATAAAGATAATTCATCTATAAATTCTAGTGCTTGCTTTGCAAAATCATTAGAAGAAAACATGGTTCCATTAGTTCAAACATAAATTTTATATCAAAGCTTTTTTGCAAATTTCAAAACATTTATAAATCAAGGTATGATTGTTGGTTCTCATCAAGTAAAATTAATATGATTAAATCATTTCTTTCTTCTATCAAGCAATATAGTTTTTATTTGAAGAATAGTTAAAGGATTTTTTTTATATGTAACTAATCTATCATATTCACTACAAAAAATACAGTCATGATTACAAATATATGAAATGTGAAACTCTAATCTTTTCATTGGTTTTAATTTATTTTATGGTATTAATTCATTTATTTCAATATAAATCTACATATTTTTTCCAAACTCAACCACATAATCATTTATAAATACAGCTTTGACATTCTTCCAAGTATATTTTATTGTTATCAAACCTTAATTTATTATTGTCAATAATTTCCTTACCTTCAATAACTTCTATACAATTTTTACTATATTTATCCCATCATAAAACGCAAATTGGCAATCAACAATAGGGGTTATTCAAAATAAATCACAAATTATAAGCATAATCTAATATTCAAGCTAAATTTTTACTAACAAAATCATAATCTAGCATTAAGTCTATATTTTTTTCAGCCTCTCAGTGTGGCTGAATAAAAGATAAAGATATATACTTTACAAAAATAAATTCCTTTTTAACAAAATCAAAATATGATTTTAAGTTTTGATAATTCTTCCTACTTATCACTGGATTCAATATGACCTCAATATCATTATATTTTCATAAATTTTTTATGTTATTTACAACTATTTTAAATATTTTTTTAAGTCAAACATACTCTTCAAATATAGCTTTATTGTTGCTATGAAAAGAAATAAAAAATTTATTAACTCAAGATAGTATCAGATCTCAAGCTAATTTAGGTTTTAATAATGTTGCATTTGTTTGGACTTCAATATATTTAATTCATAGTTTTTTAATTCAAAGAACTATTTTACAAATATCTTTTCTAATGGTGGGCTCTCATCATGATAAAGTAATTTTTACAAGTTCAGGACCATTATTTTTTTTAATAATTTTTTGAACTTCTATTAGAATTTCAAAAATAGTTTTATCTTTATAATTTGGTTCAGTTTGGCTTGTTACATTACAAAAAGAACATGTTTCATTGCAAATCATATTTACACGTATTAAATGCGAACGTATATTATTCATTTATTTATAATTTTTTAATTTTAGATAATAAAACTGAGTTTAATCTTTTATTATCATAATACCTTGTTTCTGATCTTCAAGTTTTATCATCTCTTTTTCAATCTAAATCCATTAAATCAAAAAAATTTCAAATATAATTTTTATTTATATAAGAATCCAAGCAATTAAATAAGACATCTGTTCACGAGTTTCTTCACGATATTTTTATATAGTCAATTCATATTTTTTCATATATTTCAATATCTTCAGGTCTAATCCAAGGAGAGTCTAAAATTATGTTATTTGATTTTCTTTCATCATTACAATAATCTCATAGTTTAGATTTTAAATTAAAATCAATTTTGCTATATTTAGAATCTAAATTATAATGTTGTTTTCTATATTTACAATCAGTAAAACATAATTCATTAACTAAAATTTCTGTTTCTATTCAATTTTTTTTACATTCTTTTGTCAAATTTATTAAACCCCTGAAATTATGATTTAAAGATTGATCAAAAATAAATCTAGAAATACTATATTTTTTTAAAAGTTTATAAATATCTTCTGTATATTTTAGTCAATAAATAATAGATAATACAATATTAATTTGGGGAAATTTTTTATTTAAAAATTCAATAACCTTTAAATCTGAAACCGTAAAGGTATCTATTCAGATATTTGTTAAATCTGAGATTTTTTTTATCAATAAATCATAATCATTTATAAGTAAAGAGTTTAGTAAATAATTTACTTTATATCAACTGGATATTATTAAATGTATATGTTTCTTAAAGTCAACATAATTTATATTGGGAATAAAATGTCTATTCAATGAGAATTTATCACTAGGAAAAGATAAGAAGAATTCTAATTTTTTTTCATTTATATTATCAGATATTTTTTTTATAAATACATCGTCTAAATTTGATGCGCATGAAATATTCATAATAATTTAGTTAATATTAAAATATTCTAAATATCTTTTCCAAATTCCTTCACAATTTGATTTCAAAAAACACATATTACATTTTTTTATATATCACTTCAATTCTTTTCTTCTATCAAGTTGATTTATAATATTTCTAGATTTAAAATCTATATCGTCTCTAGATATTTTATCTTTTTCCCTATCGATAGATTGTTCTGAATATATTAAATAATCTTTATAATTCAATCAACTAAAACACCAAGGTATAGCTTCAAAATTTACTCTTAAATCTAAATATTTTTTACTTAGTGATATTATATCTAATAGATATTTCTTAAAATTCTCATATTTTATTGCTATTAAATTATAGTTTTGTGTTGAATATCATTCAAGTTGAACAAAATTAAGCCTAAAAGAATTAACTCAAAACTTATAAAGATATAATATTAATTTATAGATATCTTTATAGTTTTTTTTAGTTACAACAATATTTATAGATAGCTCTTTTTTTAATAATCATTTATTATATATATAAACTATATTCTTTACTGACTCTATTTTTTGATCTAAAGCATTATCTATACCTCATAATAAAATAGATTCTTTCTTATAATCAAGAGAATGAATTGATAAAGATATTCTTGTTAATCCTGACTTAACACATTCTAACAAGATTTTCTTATTATGAAATTTTGATCAATTTGTTATAACTTCAATATTAATAAAGCCCTTTTGTTTAGCATAGGATACTAATTCCAAAAAACCTGGGTGTATAGTAGGTTCTCATCATAAAAATCATATAGAATCATATCATTTAGAAGATAATGTATCTATTTCATGTTTTAAATTAGATACATTTTCAAATCACAAAATTTTTCATCTTGCAATACCCGACATACAAAAGATGCATTTATGGTTACAAGCAAGTCATATATTTAATTCTATATGTTTCATAATTATATAAATTATTTATAATATTCTCATAATTTTTTCCTAAATTTATCTATATAATTAATATTATGATTAATTTTATTTTTAAGTAAAAACTCCTTTAATAAATTTTTAGGTAAAAAAATCCATCTACATATAGTTTTTTCCCAAACATATCTAGTATTAAAACTAATAATTTCACTTCATTTAAAATTAATGATATTACTATCAAATAAAACTCTAAATTCACTACTTAAATACTTTAAAACATCTATTCAGAATTTATTGTTTAAATGTGCTAAATTTATATCTTTTCAAAGCCAAGTTAGTCTAAATAATTCTCTTCTCAAAATAATATCTTTACTTTTATAAGTATATATAGCATAGCTACTATTATACCGAGAGGTATAACATCATACTCATTCAAGATATCATTGAATATCAAGGGGATATCAAAAAGATATTACGGACATATCTTTATAGCATTTCATTCACCATATGCTATTTACTTCTTTTCAAACTTTTACATATCAATCTGACTTTATATAATCAAAAGATTTAATTAATTTTTCTCATAATAAAAACATTTTATCTCTATTTATTATCTGTTCTGATGTAAACTTATGTCACATTTTTGTAAACAATGTATTATCTGTTGGTGAAAATGGATACATATGTATAATATCGGGATTAATTTTAGTAATTATGATTTTTAGGTTATTGACAAAAGTACTAATTTTTTCAAAGGGCAATCAAGCGATTATGTCTACATTAAGAGTTTTGAAGTTGAATTTTCTAATTAGATTAACTGCATTAAATACTTGTTTATTTGTTTGAATTCTGTTAGAATTTTTCAAAACTAACTCATCTAATGATTGTATTCATAACATTACAGTATTTACTCAGTACTTTTTCATTATATTAACTTTATTTTCTGTAGTTGTAGCAGGATGTAATTCCATTTCATATGTATAATTATCTTTAAATTGAAAATTATCTTTTATGGTCTTCAGGAATAATTCAAATAAAAAATCGTCAATAATAGTAAAAGTTCATCAAGAAAAAAATAATATATCAATTTTTATTTGAGGATTTAATTTTAAGATTCTTCATACAGCTTTTATATCACTTATCAATTCTAGAATATATTTTTCTATTTTTGATTTATTGTTTAATCAAATACTAGCTAAGCAACAGTAACTACATCTTTCGTTACAATATGGAAAATTAAAATATAAAGATAAATATGGTTTCTTATTATAGTTTCAACTATCTACATAATTCTTTATTAGAGAAAAAATATCATTTTTAGAACAGCTTTTAAATAAGTCTTCTGGTGGAAAGACTTCTCATTCGGTTGTATTATCAGCTATGAAAGCAAAGGTATTCCAGTAATCTTTATTTAAACTATCCATAATAATTATCTAATAACAAAAATATTAATTAATAGAAATTTAATTTAAAAAACCAAAAAAATAACTATAAATTTCTAATCCATTCATGAAATTGTCTTATTTTTCAAGTACAAACTGTAAAATAAATTTATTATTTTCAAATAATTTTTGTCTCTATATATAATAGACCAAATATAATCATTTTCAATTTCTAACTCCCAATTACCTTGGTTTAAAAAATCTAAATCTCAATTTTTAGACAATAGAAATTTATAATTATTTTTCTCAAAGAAACTTTTATCAAAAAAATTATAAACATTTCAAAAAACATCAATTCTAATAACATTATTCATATTTAAACTATTTTCTATAACAATATTATATCAATTTTTATAGAGGAAAAGTGCTTTAGTTAATATATTTAGCAATAAACCTTTGTTTAATTTTTTATTCTTTCAATACAACATTTCTTGAAAGCAGAAATTTATTGAAACTCATTTTAAATTCCAAAAATTTATAAAGTCAGATATATTATAAACTCATTTTTGAAAATTTAAAACTGAACTAATTTGTAATGACAAGTTATGGCTATTAATTAATAAAATGTTATCTATATTTTCTAAAATAATTTTATATTCTCTGTGATTTATTTTCCTATAAATATTTCAATTTATTCAATATCAGTCAAGAGAAACATACAACACAAAATTTATATTATCTAAATTTTGAGCGAGTTTTTTTATCCTTTGAATATTATTTTTCAATAAAATTCAATTTGTATTAATAACTATTTTGAAATCTTTTTGAACGTATTGGAAGTATTTGGATAGTATTTGAAATATATTTTCAATTTTAGGATGCAAAAAAGGTTCTCATCACCAAATACACAAAAAATCAATTTTTGAAAGGTGATTATTAACTATTTGAGAAATAATTTTCTCAAATAGTTTTATTTCTATAAAGCTATTTCATCAATATTTATGACAGTAATCACATGATAAATTACACTTGTCAGTTAGCTCTATAAATACTTCTTTAAATGTTGTTGATACCATATTGACAATATAAATTAGGAAATTCTATCTTTATCATTTTTAAGAAATAAAGAAATATCTTGTCTCTACTCATAGAATCATTTAAATATATATAATTTCACTTCAAGTAAATTACTTCCTTTGATAAAAGATAAGAGAGTGTTTTGAATGCTTTAAATATATCAACAGAAAATATTTCATTACATACTTTAGTGTTTATAAATCAGTAGTTATCAAAATTCATTAAAATATAATATAAAATATCTTCATTATCAGATAGTTTATATAATTTGTATTTGCCTTTATTATTAACATAATCTTCAAGATCACAATTATAATAATTTTTTTTATATGTATGTCATAAAGCATATGCTCCTAATCATATTAGACTTTTTTTGGATCTATAATAAAATGTATGATACTTTTTATCACCTAAATATAAATTTTTAGTCACATATATAGCATTACAATATTTTGCATGATTGAATATATTGTATACAGTATATCTTCTTATGTATAATAACAATGAATTAATTCTTTCTTCTATATTTTTATTAAATTTTATAAATTCGGTATTACTAAATCTATGATTTTTTGTACTCAATTGATATGGAAAGATTACTATACAATCCACTCATAGATTCATTAAAAAATTGAATGTTTTTATATCATATTTTAAATTAGTTCATTCCAATCAAACAATCATATCTGAAGATACTTCTGTAAATTTTTTTCTAATGGAGTAGTTTATCATTTCCTGAGCTTGATAAATATAAGAGGAGGAGTATCTATTGTTCATTTTTAATGAATTTTCATTAAGTGTTTGTAAGGGAATAGATATCATAGATATTCAAAATTGACTTAATATATCTATTTTAGACTTTGAAAGGGAATTAGGATGTCATTCTATGGTTGAGATGTATTTTGGATTTCTAATAAAGTATTTATCAATAATATTAAATAGTCGGATTGTTTGTTGTTCTGTCATTACTGTTGGAGTTCATCATCATAACCATAAAGAAGTTATATATATCTTTCAATAAAAGATGAACAAGTTTTTCATTTGTTGTTCTAACAAGTCTATATAAGAATCCATTAATTCCTTACCTCTATATTGATCCATTCTATGATAACAAAAAGAACATTCTTTATAACAATAATGGAATATGAATATATAAATCAATTCTATTATTATTTTCAATACAATCCTTGTATCCACTTATTATTCTATCACTGTCAACTAATTCAAAGTCTTTAGTTTCAATTCTCAACAATCTAATAAATCTAAAATTATTAAATGTACTAGACAAAAAATTTCTATCTGACAAGGTATAATTCATAGTTTTAGGTATAAAATAAAAGATTTGAGATAAAAATGAGAAAAAAACAACATACTAGTTTTATATAACATTAATAATAATTATTAACATTTATTTCATATAAAATTTACATTTAGAAACAAAATCTGTATTCAATTGTTCAATGAGTTTATTTTTTCAATAATCTGAATACAGTTTTCAGATTTGAATGTCGCTAGCCAAAAAAATATTTTCAGGATTCTCCAAAAGATGAAAATTATTAAAATTTTCAAAAGTTAGATTACAATCCTCAATGTCATTATTATCTTTTAGAGTTGAACAATTATTTTCAGATGAACTAATTGAAGTAAGTATGGCTTTATCATAATCTGAAATATCTCTTGCAATAAAGTTATCTTTTTTATTTCTAATATCAATACATATATCATATTCAGATTTTGTGTCATAAAAATCACAATTTCCTTTTTTAAGATTAAATAATTTTTCATAGTCATTTCATTCTTCTCAAATATATTTTATAACATTTAAAATATCTTTATAAGAATCATATAAATTTGATATATTTTCATTTCTTATATCTTCCAATTCAATAGATCAATCTAACATAGAATCACAATTTAGAGAAGTCTCATTTGTTGATAAATTAGTTTCGACAAATCCTAATTCTATTGCTCAACTATTATAGGAAGGCTCAGTAGATAGTTCAGCTTTTTTAGAAGTACTATTATAATGAACACTTAAAAAAAGATATATGTTTAATAAAACACTAACTACAAAAATAACAATTAATAAATATCTCATTTAGAAATTATATTAAACAATAAATATTTATTTACCACTGTCCATGACTTCCATGACTTCCATGACTTCCATGACTTCCATGACTTCCATGACTTCCATGACTTCCATGACCATTTGCATTTGATCCTGAAGCACTTCAATGTCAAGAGTCTCACACAACAGTGGCATTCGGAGTTCAACTATAATGTCAATTTACTATTCAACTTGCATGATTTACAGAACAGGAAGCATTACCATGTCAAACTGCACTTCAGTGATGATCTTGGCTACTGTCACGACGATTTTTTCAATTTGCATGTCAACTACCATGTCAACTACTATGAGCGGCAACCTCACCAACACTACCCAGCAAAGCAGCACCAGCAGCTAAACCAAGAGCATCTTTTTTACTAATCTTACCACTCTCATCAGTAAGAAATCATTTTAACTTTTTCTTTAATTTTGGAAAAATTTTCTTTTTTTTATCAGACATGAAATAATATTAAAATTTAAAAAATATTTTTTATTTTAGATACAAAAAATTTAATCTCTTCATCATAATTATTAATTATGAAAATATACATATCTTTGAGTCAATTATTCACATATTCATGAGCTATTTTATTTCTTACTCATCTCATATCAAACCATAAATCTAAATCTCTAATGTATCATTTCTTTTCCATCAAAGATAATCTATCCCTAAGAGTTCATTCACTAATTCAAAATTCTTTTATCTCAACTGTTTTAGAAAATTTACTTAAAATCAACTCTATAAGCCTTTCAAATCTAGAAAAAAATGCATCAAGAACTTCTAAATCTTCCGGTGTTTCCAATTTTTCTATTTCAAGAGAAGACAAGTGTTTTAAACTAGCATTATATAGAGTATAAGCTTTCAAAACTTGTTCATAATAAACTCTTTCTAAATCTGTCATATTTTTTGCTTCTTAATACTATCAAAAAATAGTCTTTGCTCTCTCGTCATATTTTCATTAAAAACAACAACATCAATTTTTTGCTCGTAACATTTAAAAAATTCTCTTTCAACCTCAAGAGATAATTTTAAATTATCTTTATCAGATTTATTTATAATCAAAATATCTATATCTCAGCCTTTTTTATTGTCATAAACCCTACTTCAAAACAAATACAAATCTCAGTTAATAGTTTTTGCTAAAGATTGAAGTAAATTATATTGTCATTTATATAATCTCATATCAAATCTCAAATAAATTCTTAAGAACTACAAGAAACAGAAATCAAATACTTCTCTATATCTTTATTATCTACTCTTTCTTCAATAAATTCAACTTCTTCATTATAATCAATATCTTCAAAATAGCAAAGTTGCTCTCTTAAAAGTTTTTCATTATAGCCTCAAGCAAATATATCTTGTGCTAAACTAGATATATCTCAAAATTTATATCAACTATTTAGTATAAAATACAAATCAACATAATTTTTCCATTTTCATCTTCTTCAAAGTGTATAAAATTTCATCGTTCATAGAGTCATTATATTTGGAATACTAATCTGTTCAAATTTATTTTCAAGATTTATTTTAAAAGGATAATATAAGAAGGTAATTTTAACTCATTTAATAATCACTGTAAGCTCTTCCTTTTATTATCAATTAAAATTCTCTCAATTTCATATCAACCATTTTTTATTTTATTAACGATAGAATTATTATCTATTTTTTTATATGAAAACAAATCAAAATCTAAACTCTTCCTATGTCATAATTGCAAAGCTATAGCAGTTCATCAAGCTAAATAAAAATCTCTAGAAAATAAGCTCAAAATTAAAATTACTTCAAACTGATTATCATATAAAAGATCCCTATACATTCAAGTAAAGATTAAAAAAATTAATAGTCTTTTTATTTAAACTACACCTAGATTTATTTTTTAATTTTAAATAAATATTTCTAAATTTTTCATATCCAAAAATATCTATTAAATCTAAAATATTTTTCCAATCTCAATACATTAAAAATCTTTCTTCTAAAGCTTCATCTCCAAGTTTATTAAAATCAGATATATCCCAAAAAAGCTCTTTGTTCCTATATATTAAATTCTTTCTATCAAGCATAATAAATCATTTAAAAATCCTTAAATATATCCAAATCTTTATCAATATCTAGTTGGTTAAAAATAGCTTTTAAAAGTCAAATAGGTAAATTTCTACCTCCATGTACAGGTATAATGGAATTTTTATTGTTAAATCTAACTTTAAAGTGATTTCATTTTCATTTTTTAACCAGAGCTCAATGCTTTGTAAGAATTTTTATCAATTCTTTTCAAGACACTATCTTTAATTTTCCCATAATCATCAAGATTAATTCATAAAATTCCAGTATTAGGCATATCAAAACTTCAATCTTTTATAGATTCACTATAGGAAGATATTGCTTGGGTCATATTGTTTCAGTAATCATCCAAACTATTTCATTGAGAAAAACAACCATCAAAAAATTTAGCTTCTCACCAATAAATACCATCTTCTTCATTTATGGTAATAGGAAAATATAAAGTTTTTTTATTAGACATAATAAATCATTTAAAAATTTATTTATTCAACCGCAAAACATCCTTCATTGCTAATCTCTTAAAATCATCAGAAACACTGGCAAAATCTGTAAAATCTATTAAAGCTGGTATATTCTCAAAATCATCTTCTATTTTATACTTTATTTTCAAATCTATTTTAGAGTCACCTAATACTCAAATATCATAATCAGATCTAAAGAAGAAATTTCATTTAGCTCTAGAGCCATATAGAAAGAATTTATATTTATTCTTATCTAAATGTTTACTTAAAACTTTATTTATTTGTCTCAAAATATCATCCATCATACTTAATTTTTATAGACTCATAAAATTTTTGTATCTCTTCAAGAAATTCTGGTATATTATCAAATAATTCATCTGCAATATCTTGTTCATATTCATGACTTGTTTTATTCCTATATTCAGAAATGTTAAACCAAAGATTTAAATTATCAATATAACCTACTCTAAATGCTGTTTTAAGGGTTTGTCTGGGACTTCTAGTTTCTATTTCTTTATCATATTTTTCTAATATATATTTCATAAATTTCCAAGATAATTCATAAGTATATTCAAATCTTTGAATTGCCGAATCCCTAAATATAGAAAAAATATTTTTTTCAGTATTCTTCTTCTCTAAAATAATTGACTCTTTCAATGAATCTAGAGCTTTACTTAAATTATTAATTTTAATTTCAAATTCTTCTTTTATTATCATAAAATTTCAGTTTTTATATTTAACAGCAAAGTAGAAATAGATTTTAATCTATTACATTATATCATTCTAAATCACTTCTTCCTTTCAAACAAGCCAACTCATAAGTATTTTTTCTTCTTGTGGGTCTTCTAATTTTTTAAATATATAATCAAGAATCTCTGTTTGGAATTTTATTTTTTCATCTTTCATAATAGGATAAAACAAACTTCCTGTGGTTTTATAATTATGTATTATATCAACACCAATATAAGGTTTATAAACATGTTCATTATAACCAGGTAATCAATCTAGTGTAGATGATTGTATAGAAGCTTTACAAGTATCACTATTTATCATTTCTCTATAATTTTCTTCAGGGGTTCATAATCATTCACTCATCAAAAAGGCATCATCTCACATCCTACCAAGCATCCTAGATTCATCTGAAGCATAAATTTTTCCATCATAATTGTAGGCTACTCAACCTATACCTATTCAACTTGGTGATCTAATATCCATAAATGCAGGATCTCTAGAATTAAAAATCTTTGCTAAATAAATTCTTGTAATACTTTCAGAGAAAAATGTTCATTTTTTATTCAACTCCATTATGTAATCAAGGGACTTTTTATAAAATTCTATCCATTCATGATCTTCGTAGGAAAGCTCTTTAGTCTGAGCTGCTGCAAAACCATAAGGGTTAAGCCATCTTAAAAATATTCAATCTAAACCTATAGAAACATAAGCATCAATAATTTCTTTATATCTAGGCATTGTTTCTCTTGTAACTGTAAGAAGTGCTCATACATTTCACATTCATCTCTTTTCTTTTTCTTCACCAAGTCTCTTCATCCAATAAGTAACTTTTTCAAAACTATTTCATTCAAATCAAGTTCTATTATTATTGTGTGTTATTTCATCTCAATCAAGACTAGTACATATATCTACACCTTCATCTAAAAGCCATTTAAGTTTTTCTTCTGTCATCAAGGTAAGATTTGAAACCATAACCAAAGATAAATCTTTCTTTAAATGAAAAGCTCTTTGTTTGGAATATTCAACTATAAATTTTACCACATCATAGTTTACCAAAGATTCTCATCATTGAAATTCAATAGTCAAACTAGGAGAATTAGTATAAAAAATAGTATCAACCACTTTTTTTGCAGTTTCCTGACTCATATCAAACTCTTTAGCAGACATAGGAGCTACAGCGGCATGACAATATTTACATTTGTGATTACATCTAAGAGTTGTAACTATCATATGCAAGGTAGGTCAAACTCACACAAAATGATTTTTAAGTGCTACACTACCAGTCATTTTAGCTTCATAGTCTTCTGTTTTGATAAATCATTTTTTAGATAGGTCATCATAACAAGATAAACTATCTAAATTTTTTCAACTCACAAAAGTATCAAAATCCTCTAAATTTAAGAAATGAAATTTTCAGGCATCATTTGTAATTAAGTATCTTTCAGAATCAAATTTCTTAAATCTAAAAAATCAAATTTGACTAGTGTCAGCTTTTTTAATTTTTTCTAAGTTTAACATAATTATTTGCTTAGTGAATTTTTATACAATAAATTAGGATTGAAGTCTGCTCAAGTTTCCCAAACGACAGTTCAATTCTCAACCTTAAATAGATCAAAAGTATCTGAATCTTTTAAGGGTCAAAAAATAAAATTATTACCTCAAACATATTGCTTGAAGTCAAAAATTCTTTCTTCCCCATTTTCAAACTCCAGGCTAAGTTTATAAGTTCATTTTATTCTAATAGCACTTTTAACAGTATGTATCATATTATTTTATAAATGGTAATATAGGCTTCAAAGGTTTTTTATTTAAAGCGAGTTCCCAATTTTCAAATAATTCTTTTTCATAAAGTTCAGCCCAAGATATAACAAGATTTTCAATTTTAATAGGTAAGTTTCATTCAAGTATTTTAGGATTTTCTATAGAAATAAAAGCAGAATATTCATTATATTTAACATGGAAATGAGGTGGATTATGATCACCATAATACATATTTATTTTTATTCAAAAAAAATCACTTATTCTTGGATTCATAGTTTACTCAACACTCAATCAAATAACATAATTCATAAACTCATTAAATACTTCCTGCACGGAAGAATCATCTTCTCAAGAAATAGACAGTTTTCATCATTTAAAAGATAAAAGAGCAATATCTTCAAAATCAGATATGGCTTGCTTTATAGAACTTGAACTATAAATATTTGAATCTATTTCAAAACTTTTCTCCATAATATTAAAATATTTTAATAAGTTATTTCTTAAAATCTTTTTTAGCTTTCTTGATAGCATCAGGATCCAAAGTAAGTTTCGGTTTTTGAACTTCACTTTCTGTTTCTTCTTCTATTTCTTTCAATATCTTTTCTATCTCTTCCTCATCTATTTTCAAATCTGGATCATTTTCTATCTCTTTTAAAATTTCATCTATATCCTTATCAAAATCAACTTGATTCTGTTCACTATTATTAGCAATATTGTCAGTATCCAAACTCACAAAATTACTAGCATCAAGAGGTCAATTTATGGCTTTTTCAACTATTGTTTCCCTTATAGTTTTGTTATCTTTTTCAAGTTTATCTCTCAAAACAGTTTCAAGCAAACAATCAGAAAAATCAGCTATTACATCTTCTGGTTTATCAGATGATTTATCCCTAGAAGTGAATTGAAGTAAAATATTTTCTCAATCAGTCTTAAAGAAAAAATAACCCTTATCCAAAAAAACATAAGCTGATTTCAAAACAACATCTTTACTAAAAATTTTAGTATCAATTAAAAGTTCAAATTTATCTCATTTTACAACTTCTTTTAAAAATGACTCCATGGACATAGTTTTTTAATTTTTAAAAATAATACTGAAAAACTATATAAATTGATTTTAAAAAATCAAACAAAAGTTTTAAAACTCCCTAGTTTTTTGTAAATAATATTGTATAAATTTATATTACCAAAAGATAACCATTTTAATTACTCTTGATTAATACAAGAAAATGTAGATAAAAGATCTTCATATCTATAAATATTTTTATTATTTTTTTCAAGAGCTATAGTTATCAAAAATGCCTTTTCTCAACAAACAATTCAAGTTTGTAGAAAATTAACTATAGGTGTATCTTCAGAGTATCTAGCCTCAAAATGATAAATTTTTGTATCTTTATCGTCTATAGAAAAGTCTTTATCATCTATAAGTTTTTTATAAAAATAGTCTTTTATAGAAGCAGTATAATTTCATTTTATAAAACTAGCAGAAGAAATATCTGTTTTTATTTCCTGACTTAAAATAAGCATATTTCTATAAAAATTATCTCTTAGGGTATTTGAAGATATAGCCAAAACTATTTCTCAGTTAGCAGGTTTAGGTAAAATAGAATCTTTATTTTCAATTATTTCCCAAGAAGAAGGAAGCATTATTGAAAAATCTTTTGATGAAAAATCTTTTTTTAAAGTTCATTCAGAATCATTTCAACCTCAAAAAAAGCAAGAACTTACAAGAAAAAGAGTTAAAAAAAATAAAATATATTTAAACATATAAATTTATTTTAAAAAATCTAAAATATGTATTCAAAAACCATAAACAAAGAGAGCATTCAAAGAAATATAAAAACCAGTAAGTATATAAGAGTTTGTAAAAAAATGTTTAGATTAGGAAATTTATATTTCAAAGCAAAAACACAAAGAAGAAAAAATGAAAAAAGAAGAGATATATAAAGATAAGGAATAACAAGGATGAAATATTCATAAAAAAATCAAGCCCCTGCAAAAAAATAAGAAAGAAAAAAGAAAAAATTTATTAAAACAAAAAAAAGTACACAGGCTTTGAATCTAAGGTAGTTTATTATTTCTTTATCTCATTTGCCAATTGAACTCATATATTTGATTTTTATAATATTAATAATATATTAAAGATAAATTGAAAAATTCATTTGAAAAATAACTTTTATCCCTATTAAATTTTAAAATGAATTAAAAATTTAGTTAGAACCAATAAAAATATAAACTAATTAAAAGGTTTTGATTTAAAATTAAATATAATAAAAAATGACACTAACACAAGAACAAATAAAAAAAATATCAAAAAACTTAAGCAAGATAGATACACAAGGTATGCAAATAGAAAAAGATTTAAATGATATATTAGATTATTTCAAGCTAATAGATGAAATAGATACAAAAGATGTAGAACCTACATATTGTGTTATATCAAAAGAAAATAAACTAAGAGAAGATGAGATAAGCCAGGATAAAATAAATAGAAAAGAGCTTTTAGAATGTAGCGAAGAAGAAATTATATCTGACCAAATAGCTATATCAAATATAATGAAGTAAAAATCCGAAACTAACTTTTGGAACACAAATCATGATAAAAAATATTAAATTAAAAAACTTTAGAAACTTTCAAGATAGTGAGTTTTTTTTTGATGAAAAATTTAATGTTATAATTGGTGAAAACTGAAAATGAAAGACAAATATACTTGAAGCTATAAGTATAATACATTGAAAAAAACTATCAAAACTAGATTTTGAAAATCTAGTAAACAAAGATAAAGATATTTTTTTTATAGAGACAGAAGATAATAAGTGATCAAAAATAGCTATATCTTATGACAAAAAAGATAAAAAGAAGAAATATATATTTGATAAAAAAGCTACCACCAAAAAAAAACTATTAGAAGAAGTAAGCTCAACAATACATTTTTCTCCAATGCTTATGAATATTATGTATCTGTCCCCTAGTCTTAGAAGAGAATTTTTAGATGAAATTTTATCTTGAACTTTTAGAGATTACAAAGAAATATTAAGTGAATACAAAAAAATACTTATATCAAGAAATAAGATATTGAAAAATATAAGAGAAAATAAATCATCTAAAAGTGAAACAAATTTTTGGAATGAGAAACTGGCAAAAAAAGCTTCTATAATATATAATTATAGGTTTTGAATAATAGATTTTATAAGAGAAAATACAAAAAATTTTACAAAATATTTTGAAGAGAAGATAAGCAGTTTTGAATTTATTTATAAGACAAAAATAGAAATAAAAAAACAAGATAAAAAAGAGAAGTTAGAAGATATAGAAAAGCAGATAATATATTATTTAGAAGAAAATATAAATAAAGATATATTATCTTGAAATACAAGTATATGACCCCATATAGACGATTTTGAAATATTGGTTGATGATTTAGAATTGGTAAAATTTGCAAGTAGATGAGAAGTAAAATCTGTAATAATATGACTTAAACTTTTGGAAATAAAGTTTGTGGAAAAATATAGAAACAAAAAACCTATACTACTTTTGGATGATTTAATAAGTGAATTAGATGAAAAACATAAAAATATGATTATAGGAAGTATAGATTGATACCAGACATTTATAAGTTCTATTAAAAATGATTTTTGAAAAGAATTTAATGTAGTTAACTTATAAAACAAAAAAATATATAGTAAATTAGTTTTTCAAAAATAGTTTGGTGTTTTTTGTTAAAAACTATAGAATTGCACTTATAAATTCACAATTATTTTGATTTATAAAGAAAATAAATTAGTGATAATATAATTTCAAAAATAACAGCTTATGAAAAATTTATTAAAATATTTGCTACTGCTTTTAGTATTTTTTTATACAAGTAGTGTTCAAGCTTGAGAGATAGATTATTTCAAAATAGAGTTTAACACAGAGTCTATTTGAGTATGAGAAGCACTTGATTTGACAATAACAGCTTTAGATAAGAATGATGAGGTTGTTAGTGATTATACTGGTAATGTATTTGGGTTTTCTGAAACAGATGATAAAGTAGAACTACCCGCTGAACTTGCAGATGATGATTGATATAGTTTCACTTTATCTGATGGATGAATTAAAAAATTTGAAAACTGAATAAAATTTAACACGGTTTGAGAGCAAAGTATAAGTTTATATGATGCTAATGATTATGAAAATGTAACTTGAAAATGAAAAGTAAATGTAATAGCTTCAGCACAATGAAATAGTAAAGAAGATAGAGTTGAAATTGAAATATTAAGTCCAGAATCAGATATGACTTTAGGTAAAAGTGATGTAAAAGTGTCTTGAGCTACAAAAAGAAACCATGCTGTAAGAATAACTTTAAACAATACGGAAGTATTTAATACTACTTCAAACTCAGATTGAATATTTGAAAAAGATATAGATTGATTTGTAACATGAAAAAATACAATAAAGGCAGTTGTGCTAGATTCTGATGAAAATATAATATGAGAATCAAGTGATATAATAGTAAATATAGATGATAGTAAACCAAGATTTAAAAAAATAGTTTTATCTCCACTGCCTGAGAATTGAGAGGTAGAGGAAAATACTAATATAGATATAAAAGTATTTGCAAACAAATGACTTAAATCGGTTAAAATTTTATTTAATGATGGTGTAATATCTCTTTCTGAGACAGAAGATGGTGTTTATACTTGAAGTTTCAAAGCTCCAAGTGAAGAGAAAAAATTTGGTATGGATGTAATTTTGGTTGATGATCTTTGACATAGTGTTACTGAAAAAGATGTAGCAGAGATAAAAGTATTTTTAGTTGAGCTGAAAGCTGCACCTCCAGAAGAGAAACCAGAAGTTGAAGAAGTTGAAGAAGTTGAAGAAGTTGAAGAGGAAGAAGAACCTAATTTAGAAATATGAGGATTAAAATTGGTAAAACTTAAAAATAAATCTATATTAACTTGGGACAAGCTAGAAGATGCAAAAAGTTATGATGTACTTAAAAGTAATGAGGAGACAGGTAAATTTGAATTTGTAACAAATGTAGTTGAACCTAAATTTGAAATAGAGATTACATGAGATGAAATAAAATATCAATATTTTGCAGTAAAAGCAAAAACAGAAACAAATTCTTGAGAAGTTATACATTGAAACTTATCACAAGCTACAGAAATACAAACTTGACCAACAGAAACAATAATAATGCTTATATTATCCTTGATTTTAGGTTTTATAATAATATTTATAAGGAGGAGATTTAAGAATAGTTAATTTCTAATTGTAGTATAATACTAATTTTCGTTTCAACAGAAGGCTTTAGCCTTTTGTCAGTAAGAAATTTTGTTCTTTCAACAGAGAGCTTTAGCTCTCTGAAAACAGATATATTCATTATCAAATATTACTAATTTTTATATCATAAGAAATTCGCTGGTTTCAACAGAAATATTTAGCATTTTGATAGTAGCTTATAATTTTCTTATCAACAGAGAGTTCTAGTTCTTTGACACTAATAACTTGAAATATATAGAAACAACAGAAGGCTAAAGCTTTCTGCTGAAATACAAAAAAACAGAGTCTAGTTAGACTCTGTTTTTTATATAATCTTTGTTTCTTTGTTCTTCTATGAATTCTTTTTGTTTGATTATACTTGAAAAAGAAACTCCCAAAACAGAAATAATTTTTATTTCATTTTCTGAAAAATCATTTCATTTTCTTAAAAAAACTAAATATCAATAATTTTTATTTCAAACTTTTATATTTTGTATGTAAATATATTCTCAGGAACTTTTTAATTCTAGTAAATCAAGTTTATTATCAGTTATCTTTATTATTTGATCTTGCATTAATCAAGGCTGGCTTGTATTATATTTTATAGTAAGATATTCTTTTAATACTTGGTTTTCTTCAAGAAATATTATATCTTTTACACCTGTTAATATTTTTGTTTCCTCAATTAATTGAAAAATAGTTTTAAAACTAAAATCATTTATATTTGATATAAGTGAACTAATTTTGTAACTTGCTGTTATCAAAGAATTTGATTCATTTAATCTATTATTTGATAAATGTATTATATATTTTAATAAATCAAAAGATTCATTTGGGTATTTAGAAGAAAAATCCCTTAATCCCGAAATTGCATTTATATATATTATATCTGTTTTTTTATTGGCTTTTATACTTACTTGTTTGGGTAAGTTGTTGTTGAGACTTGCTTCTCAAAAAACATCATCTTTTTTCAAACTAGCTAAAACTTTTGCTTCATCTTTATTTTGATTAGTAAATTTTTCAATTAAAAGTTCTCAAGTTATTATTATATATATATTTTCATCCACTTCTCATTCGCAAAAAAGATACTCTCATTTTTTTAGAGTCTTTTTTTCAAAGAATCAGGAATTTTTGAAAAAATTTATATCAATCATAATTGTATTTATTAAAAATATCTAGCCAAGGTTATCTTTAAACATCATTTCTATAGCTTCTTTATCTCTGGAATATGAAATCAAAGAATCTTTGCTTATAATTTCTTTTTTGAAAAGAGCAATTAAATATTTATCCATAAGAACCATTCATTCGGCTTTAGAAACTTCCAAAACTGAATAGAGTTGATGAGTTTTTCCTGAAATTATCAAATTTTTTACAGCATCATTTGTTATAAGTATTTCTCTAGCTGCAATTCTACCTTCTTTGTCTTTCCTAGATACTAATCTTTGTGAAATTATTCATGATAAACTCATAGCAAGTTGCATTCTTATTTGTTTTTGTGAAGATTCAGGGAAGACATCAACTATTCTATCAACAGTTTGAACAGAATCATTTGTATGAAGAGTAGATAGTACTAAATGTCCCGTTTCGGCTAGGGTTATAGCTGCTTTTATGGTTTCTGGATCTCTCATTTCTCATATCATTATTACATCTGGATCTTCTCTAAGACTTGCTCTAATTGCATTGGCAAAACTTTTTGTATGATTTCAAACTTCTCTTTGGTTTATTAAAGATTTATTATCTTTGAAAGAAAATTCAACTGGATCTTCTATTGTGATAATATGTTTATTTTGGGTTTTGTTTATATAGTCTATCATTGAGGCTAAGTTTGTAGATTTACCAGATCAAGTGGGTCAAGTAACTAAAATCAAACCTTTTTGAGAATCACACATTTTTTTTATTTGATCTCATAAACCAAGTTCGTCTAAATCTGGTATTTTATTTGGTATTATTCTAAGAGCTATGGAATATCAAGCAGAATCAATATAGCAGTTCACTCTAAATCTTTCTCATGAATTTATTACATATGAAGAATCTAGTTCTTTATTTGTTTGAAATTTTTCATATCAGTCTTCTCAAACTAAAACTTTTATTATGGATTTAACAGTTTCTAGATTTATTTCTGGAATTGAAACTTCTTTGGATTCTACTTCTATTTTATCCAAATCTACTATAAAACCTGATTCATTTCTAATTTTTATTTTTTTATTGGTATTTATATGTATATCTGGATATTTCTTTTTTGATGAATAATCAAGGACATAGTTTATTAATTCTTTACTTGTCATAGTTTTTTATAATCAAATAATTTATATAATGAATTTTAACATAATTATTTTTAAAACACAAAAAAACCAAAAGGATTTTCAAATCTTTTGGTTTTTTTAGAAGACAATTTAGAATATTTCTAACTTTCTTCTTTTTGTTCTTGTGTTTCTTCTCTTTTATCTTGAGCGAAATCAACTTTGATACTTCTTCAATCAAGTTCTGTTCAGTCCATAGCTTCTTTTGCTTTAACTGCATCTTCAACAGAAGAGAATTCTACGAATCAAAAACCTCTAGATCTTCAAGTTTCCCTATCAGTAACTACTCTTGCAAATACAACTTCTCAGTGTTTTGAAAAAGCATCTTTTAGATCTTGCCAAGCTAGTCCCCAAGATAAACCTCAAACAAATAGTTTATTAGTTTCCATCAAAAAAACTTAAAAAATAAAAAAACGGAATAAGTATTTTATCCTTTCCCTTTTGACTTAAATTGTATAAAATTGAAAAAACAAAAAGTAAAAATTATAAAAGTATATTTCCAGTTTTTGATATTAATGTTTATTTGTTAAAAAGCAAAAAGAATTTTTGATTCTAATTCCTATTTATAATATTTCTATATTTTATAGCCTTATCAATAATAGTATTATTTAATCACATCTTACGAGCTATATCAATTCAATGTGAAGTAGCATGTCACTTAGTAATAGTTCTTTCATAAGTAAGTTTACCCCCCTTTATATGGTATTCAAAATAGTATGGAGGAAAAATACCGTTTTGATTTTTAAGTACACCAATAGCATCATGATTATGTGTGGAGATAACTCCTAACACTCATTTTTTATATAAAAAATCCATTACACTAACTGTAAAAGCCTCTTGATATTTAGGAGAAGTAGTGGAAAACATCTCATCAAATCACATAAAAGGCACAGTAGAATAATCTATATCTTGCCATATTTCCTTCCAGTATTGTATCTCTTTTGTTCAAGCACTAAATCATTGCTTACTATCTTCTACAACTCTATCAAGGTATGATACTCTTTCAAACAAAGGTAAACGAGAATTTTTTGCTGGAACAAATCAAGTACTCATTGCAGACATTATACCTAATATAATTGACTGTTTATGAAAAGTTTTTCCTGAACCGTTAGGTCAGGTTAGTACTCTTAATTGACCACTTAATCATCAAATATGAACATCATTTGCTACAGTTTTATCTCATAGTAGACTTAAATGAGATAATCTATCAAATTTAACTTGATTTTTGGAAGAAAAACGAACTTTTCAAAATCAAAATCATTTAATAACTCTTGACCAATATAATATACTTTTTAATCAAAGCGTTTCTATACTAATCTGACCCGTAGATTTCAAATTATTTTTAGAATCTATATCGTTATGTGTTATATAAGTAGTTTTAGCTTTTCATAAACGTGAAAGAGTAGAATATTCTCATCAAGTATTTTCTTTCAAAGGTGAATATTTTAGATATTCAAAATCTCAATTTTGTATCCTAATAGAAATATCATTTAAAGTATTAAATGATTGACTTATATATACAGAATCTATATGTTCAAATCTTTTCTCAAGTAATTTTAATTCCTTTGGAAATTCACTAACATAATACAATGATAACCAAGGATTTTTTCTTGATAATTTATTTAGTTCATTAGTTTTCTCTTTAGCTTTTTTTATTTTTTTAAATTGTATTTTAAATATAAATTCTTTTACTCTTTTATCTTGATTTGTGATAATTTTTTGCCATGGTATAATAGGAAGAGAATCTATATATTCTTTTAGTTTTGTTTCAAAATCATCCATAAGATTTACTATTATCTCATATGATTTATCTTCTGGAATAATATCCATAAATAATTTCCTTAATATTTCCCTAGGTACAAAATTTTGATAAAATAACTCTTTTAATTCATTATCTGTAAGAAATTCATTTTTTTCTAGAATTCATTGTGATATTAAATCCTTTTTTAAGTTTTCTATAGATTTCCTTTGTTCTTTTATTCTTTCTTTGCTGGTATCTTTAGGTATATATCTTTGAGGAATTATTTTTAATAAATGTGGTAAGATAGCTCATGGAATCTTATAATATTGTTTATCCTCTCCATTATATATATATTCTAAATCTAGACTTTTATATGATTGAATTTTAAAAAGTACATTTAAAAGACTTGTTATATGAGATGATTCTGGAGCTTTTTCTCAAAAAATAAGAGTATTAAGTTCAATACAATTTTGAATCTCTCATAAATTTCACAAACTAATATCCATGGTGGGTATTTTTTTTCATCATGATAGGTTAGAATCAGTAGTTTTTATATTTGAATATTTAGGTAAATATCTATTAATTCATACATCATTATCTATTTCTTCAAGAGTTTCAAGAGAAGAATCAAAGCCTCATAAAAACTCTAAAGAATTAAATATTGTTATATAATCTTTTTTTGAAATCTTTTGTAGTTCTGAAAACATAGTTTGTCTTTCTAGGGTTTCTTGACTAGAATTAAATGATGTATTAAGGAGAAGTTTTGTAAGAAGAGAATAATATCTTGTGTCATTCATCATTTCATCAAACATATTATGGTTTGGTTTTTTATTGTTTCTAATATTTAATATATTATTTTTGTTTAAATATAGACTTTCAAAATTCATCCAAGATTGAATACTGTCATCTTGAGAATAAAGTTTCAGGATACTTTTTGAGTCTGCTTCTTGAAATAAATGCATGATTGAAATTGAAATTTGCTTCATTTTCTCTCGTTCCTTTTGAGTATATTCCAATACAGGTCTAGTTAATAAGTTTCTTTGTTCTGAAAGTTTCCATGTTCACTCTAAATATCTTTGTGCTGTTTCTGTTAAACATATAGGTGCTTGATATTGATAGCATACACTTAAAAAGTTTGAATCTGAACTACCAAATTCTAGCTTATAAGTATTTTCTATTCAAGAATTTCATTTCTTAGTTCAAAAATGCATTATATTAGCCTTAAATTTATTATTCATTGAATCAAAATATTTCAAAACATACTCGTTATGAGTTGCAAGTATTATTTCTGCTCATTTCTCTTTTAAATATTCTATAAGTCATAGCAATAAAGCTGCTTGATCTTCTGGGCTAGTGGTAGTAAATACTTCATCCATATATACTACACTTTTACTAGTTAGAAATTTAAGAGAATCTGCTATAGATTTTGCCTCTTGCATAAATGCACTTGGATCATACAAAGTTTTAACTTCGTTATATCCAAAGTGATGTTTTTTGATGGACTTTGTATAGGGTCTATCTAAAAAAAGTATAGATGAAATAGGAGTATTTAGGTTTCATGAATCACATGGAGCATATCAAAAAGATTGCATAGCCATACGTATATAAGCATCTCTCTTTAATCAAGAAAAAGATTTTCCCGAAGCATTTGAACCAGCAAATATAGTAATTTCACTAGTGTGAGAAATACTTCAAAGGGTATGATTTGATTTATCAAATTTTAAATGCCATGCATTTTTATATCATGTGGGTTTTGAATTATCAAAAGTTATTTTTGACCATCATTCTTTTTGTACAAGATTTAAAAATTTAAACATAGCATTAAGTGCTTTAAGGTTTGTTTGAAAATTTTCAAACTCTTTGATAAAATTAGGGATGGGTGACTCTAAATTACGACAAAAATAATCATCATCATGTATTACTGTAGTTCATCACTTCCATAATCTTGGTCTAAATAGAAATCTGTGATCGTAATATTTAAAAAATTTTCTTGATTCTAATTTTAAATCAGTCAAAATTGGAGATCATATAATCTCTAATTTTTCAAAAAATAATTCTAATAATTCTTTTGCATTTTTTAAATCAGATAAACCATCTAAAAGTACTTGTTTTATATTTACATTATCTCCATATCTTTTAATCAAGTATTCATTTACTCAATCAGGATCTCCATCCCCTTCATAATCAAGTAAAGAAGAATAATTATATGGTTTATATATGGTAATATTATCATGATACATATCAAAAACACTATACCCTTCATAATTATGAAAACAAAGTCAAATTTTTGCAGGATATAGAAGTTTTCGAAAATTTTCTACATACTTTTCAACTTGAGAAAGAATATTTGAATAATTTGATAATTGTGGAATATTGAAGTGTTCAAAAAGTAGTTGTTGAGCTCTTATATCTTCTACATTTGTATAAGGGTTTGAAAGGGCTGAATTAAGATAATAAATTGAATCTTCATCCCAAGCTGACCTACCATATCAAAATTCTTTTTTAGTTCAAAATCTATCTAAAAAAGCATTTTTAATGTCTTCAACACCATTTGTATATAATCTAACTGTATTTTCATTAACATTTTTCATATTAATATCATCAGAAAAATGTTGGGGTTTTGGTATAAATCTTCAAAAATAAGAACTTACCTCAAAAACAGGGGTATCAATTATTTCTGTAATTAAATTATTTGTGAAACCATATTTCATACAAGAGTAATGAAACCTTTTTACTTCTGGATCATTTTCTGGTAATTGCATAATAATTTCCAAAACATCATATTCACTATAGTTTTGAGGGTTTATCAAGGTATCTAATAAATTTGGATGCTTTTGTATAAAATGCCTATATTTTTCTATAATCTTTACTAGTTTCAAAGGGAGAAATAAATGAATTTTCTCTCCTGACTTATCCAATATAAGCTCATAGGGCCTCCATATATCTGAAATATTATCTCTTATTTTTTGAATTTTACTATCTATTATTTCTTTTGCTTTTAAATTTTTTTCATATAAATCTTCTGATGATTCTCACGAAAAATCACCAGTAATATTGTATTTTGCATATTTTTTTGTTTGACTTATTAATTTATATAAGCTATATGGTGAGTCTCAGTATAAACGTTCTAGCCAATTTTCTCAATATTGTTTTTTTTGGTTTAGTTTCATAAATTTATGGTTATAATGGAAAGCTAAATATAGCTCAAAAAAAGATATATGGATTGATTTTTCTATACCCAAACTTATAAGATTCAAAAAATTGGGTGATTAATTAAAAAGTTATTTTCTAACTTTTTAGTTCTTCAGGAATATCATCCATAGAATTGGAATAAAATATTCTATTTTTGATAATTGATTTAACCTCATCAAAATCATAGGATTTTGATGATTCAGGGTAAGAAGAAGTTAATCTAAGAAAAGCCATAAAAATATTTGCATTTGAAATACATTTATCAAAGCATGAAATACCTGACAAAACTAGAATTTTTAGATTAGGATTTTCTATTAAACTGATTAATAAATTATAAACATACATTTCAGATGAACTTCAAGAATAACTGAAGTTATGTGTTATAAAAAGACTGTGCTCTTGAATATTATCAGTTAGATTGAAAGGTTTTTCTATTATGTCAATATTACTTTCTTGTATTCTATCTTTTGGAAAACAATTAAATACTTTTCTTACTTTTTCTAAATTGACTCTCGATCAAAAATCATGATCAAAAAAATATATCTTTTCAAATTCATTTCATTGATACTCTTTTGATTCTTGAAGTCCTTGATTTTCATTCGATGATTCATCTGATTCATTATTTTCTCTAAAAAAAGGAAAAGAAAATTTTAATTCAAAAATACCTTCATTTGAAATATTATAATCTATTGATAAGTTTGAATCCTCACTACACATATCCTTCATCATATTTATTCCATATCATTCAGAATTATTTGTCCCATCAAAATCTTTAATTTTATTCCTAAATACTATATTTTTTTCTCATACTTCTATACTGTGATCATATCAATATTTTTGCATATTGTTTATTATCTCTATAAGTAGAGTCTGTATATTAGCCATATTTGAAGCAGAAACAAAAAGTCAGCTAAATTTTTCTTTGAACATATCTTGATGAGAAGGTAATAAATCTGATATAAAAGCTTGTTTCAAAATCTCTGAATCTGATATAGTTTTTAAACTAAGTCTTATTTCATGCAAAGACTCAACTATTTTTCAATCAAGGGCTTCACTATTTCTTAAAATAAAATTAGATAGGGTATTTTTAAATTCATGTACTTCTCTTCAAGAGACTGATTTAATATCAATACTATCAATGATACTTTTTAATTCTATACACAAAGGATCTTCTACACTCATTTGATATATAATTCTTTTTAATTTCCAAAACAAAGGCTCTAATTTTATAGATATATCAGTTATTTCTGTAAGTTGTTCTTTGATTGATAAAATAATTTCTGAAGTTCATTCTTTAAGAGGTTTATGCTCACTACTTAAAAATTCAAGAATTCTATCTCTAAATTTATTTCTTTCAAACATAAGACTTTTAGGTATCCAATCTATAGTTAGTTTTCAATAATTCCTTTTAATCACTTCTAAAATTGCATCTTCAGATATACTTCAACTAAGTATAGCAAGATGTATTTTTTCATTTAAGTCTTTATTTTCAGAAATTTTTTGTATTAAAAAATCTCCATTGTTTCAATCTTCTCAAGTATCTCACATATGCAAATCAGTAAGCACTTTTACAATACCTCTATTTTTTGACACGATTAAATCTAGTTGATTTATGGCATCTTTGGAATTCATAGCAAGATGAGGAAATTCATCAGAAATATCATAAATAACATCTGATAAATAAGATCTTTGATCTAGTTGATTTTCTACAATCATTATATCACTGTAAGGTTTATTGCTCATATTATAAATTATTATTTTGTAAAACTTTAATGTTATTATAACATATTTTTTATAAAAATCAAATCAAAATATCTAAATAACTTTGCAAAATACAAAATAAAAATAATATAAAATATATACAATTTATATCCATAAAAACACAAATGGAAGAAATATATTTAGTTTGACTACACCATATATGAATATCTCAAAGAAAACTACATAAAATATTTAAAAATAAAGAAAATTATAAAGAGGTATTTAACTCAATAAATCAAAAATTTTTGAAAAAAGAAGATTTTAAAGAAAAACAAATAGAAAGTATTTTAGAAAAATACAAAAAAATCAATTTGGAAAACCTAAAATCTATACTAAAAGAAAGAAAAGTAAAAATAATTACTATTTTTGATAAAAACTACCCAGATAACTTGAAAAATATATCTAACCCTCCTTTTTTATTTTATTTGAGATGATATATAGATAATTCTCCAAAAATAGCAGTTATAGGCTCTAGAAATATGTCTTTTTATTGAGAAAAGATTTTAGAGAAAATAATACCTTGAGTTTCAAACTATTTCTCTATAGTTTCTGGATGAGCTTCATGATGTGATTCAAAAGCACATATTGAAACGCTGAAAAATAACAAAAAAACTATAAGTATAATATGAACCTGAATAGATATAGATTATCCCGCATCAAACAAAAAACTTTTTGATAGGATAGTAAACTCTTGATGAGCAGTAATATCTATATTTCCTATTTGAGAGATTTGAAATCCACATAATTTTCCTATAAGAAATGAAATAATAGCCTGAATATCCAAGTGAATACTCATAGTAGAAGCAAAAGAAAAATCATGAACTTTAATTACGGCAAATCTAGCTCTTGAAATGTGAAAAGATATATTTTGTATCCCATGAGATATATTTAAAATATGAAGCCTATGAACAAATAGTCTTATAAAAAAATGAGAGGCTAAACTGGTTATAACAGATAAAGATATATTAGAAGAGTACAATATATCAAATCAACACACAAGTGAAAATAAAAATAGTGAAAAGGAATTAAAGTTGGAAAAATGAGAAAAAGAAATATATGATTTACTACTATTAGAAGATTTAAATATAGACGATATAAATAAAAAAATAAATATAGGTATAACAGAAATCAGCAACAAAATATCTATGATGGAAATATCATGAGTTATATACAAAAACTCATCTTGAAAATATACAATCAAATAAAGAAATTTTTGTAAAATTACTTCATAAAAATTTTAAACAAATATTTTTAAATGAATATGAATATTGCAAAACCCCTAAATATTAATTTTGCCTTTTAGATAAAAATAACTATCATTTTTGAATGATAAGTTGAAGAATTTTGATTAAAATTGGCAAAAAAAATTATTTTTTAATAAACCTGAATTTTTCAGCACTTAAATTAAAGACTTTAATTATAGAAAAGTTATGGATAACACATTTTTTTTAAAAATAGAAATAATAATATTTTTTCTATCTCTATGATACATATGATATTATTTATATGAAAAAATATATTTAATATTTAGAAGTATAAAAAATCTCATATCCCCTTCAAACAAAAATTTAAAGGAAAAAATCGAACAAATAAAAAATAAAGAAGAAAAAAAGAAAAATTTAAAAAAAGATGATGAAAGTAAAAAAAAGAGTAACGACGAAGAAAAAAATACCACAAATTTAGAAGACTCAAAAAAAATACAAGAAATAATAAAGAGAGCTAAAGTAAACAAAACAAAATGATATTACAATAGTTCCAAATCATTGATAATTGAATGATTAGCAATTGATAAGTTAAACAAAGATTTAAACTTAGAACTAGCTTCTATATATGAAGAAGAAAAAGAGTACAAAAAAGCAGAATACATATACAATGATCTTTTATCAGCATTTAAAAACAACTTTGAAATACTAAAAAAACTTTGATACAATCTAGCAATACAAGGTAGATATGAAGAATCTATTTATATATATACCAAATGATATGAAAAAAGAAGCTGAGACATAGAAATAATGGAATATTTATCGGACCTAAACTATGAAATCAAAGACTATAAAAAATCTCTCTTTTATACGAAATTGTTTTTAAAACAATTCCCTAGAAATACAGAAAAGCTGAAAATGAAATGATTTTGTCATGAAAACCTATGAGAAGTAAAAGAGGCTTTATCAACATACAAAAAAATTATAGAATTACAGCCTTATAACTCCCAAGTATCAGAAAAAATAAAATACTTAGAAGCTAATTTGTAAAAGCATAAATTTTTAACATTTTTTATTCACATTTTCTTATCAAAAAAAGCTAAATTTAAATTTACTTTTTTATTTTTTACCTAAAATTTTTGAAATAGAAGAACAAATATTACTTAGAAATATAAAAGAAAAACTTGATATTAAAAAGTAATTTTGACAGAAATTAGATACACTGAAAAATTATAATCCTCTAAAAAAGGAGTTGGAAGTAAAGTTATTTTAACCTTTTAACCTTATACCTTTAACTTTCTAACTTTATACTTTCAACTTTCAACTTTTAACTTTATACTTTTAACTTTCAACTAAAATTATAGATAAAGTTTTATTCAAATTAAAATACTATAAACCCCCTTACTCTTTGATTTTATAATTTATAACTCTACAAAAAAACTAAAATGCTAAAAATACCACCTCACAGTATAGAAGCTGAACAATCTGTTATATGAAGCCTACTTATAGATAAAGACTGATTTGTATCTATAAGTGACTTAATAAACCATGAAGACTTCTATGATGATAGTAACTCACTTATATTTGAAGTGATGTTTGGTTTATATAAATCAAATAAACCAATAGATTTAATAACAGTAAAAGACAAACTAGCTGACAAAAAAATATTAGAAAAAATATGATGAATAACATATCTGACAGAATTAACAGAAATAGTACCAACAAGTTCAAATATATTTGAATATGCAAGTATAGTTAAAAATAAATCTGTTTTAAGAAAGCTTATAAAAACCTGAAATGAAATAATATCTTATTGATATAGTGAAGATGAAAAACTAGAGCTTCTTTTGGAAAATGCTGAAAAATCACTTTTCTCTGTTACCCAGATTTTTATAAAAAATAAACTTGTACATATAAATGAAATTCTAACAGGAAGATATGAAGAATTTGCAGAAATTCATGAAAACCCTGAAATGATAAAAAACCACAGAATAAATACAGGTTTTCCTAGTTTGGATAATAAATTAAGTGGATTGAAATGATGAGATATGCTAGTTATAGCTTCTAGACCTTCTATGGGTAAAACTGCTTTTGCATTAAATCTAGCTCAAAATATATGATTTAAGAAAAAAAATGTGGCTATATTTTCTCTTGAAATGAGTAAAGAACAACTTACAGATAGAATGATTGCTAGTGCTATGTCCATAAACTCTTGGAAACTAGCTAAATGAGAATTAGATGATGAAGAATTTATGAAAATTTGAGAAGCTATGGAAAAACTTAGTGAAGCAAATATATATATGGATGACACTGCTTGATGAAATTTAATTGAGCTAAAATCAAAATGTAGAAGATTAAAAATAGAGTCTGGGCTTGATCTAGTTATAATTGATTATTTACAACTTATGAGTGCTTGAAGCTCACTTAATAGAGTCCAAGAAATATCAGAGATATCAAGAGGAATAAAAGCATTAGCTCGTGAACTAAATGTACCAGTTATAGCACTATCTCAACTATCAAGACAGCTAGAAACAAGACCAGACAAGAGACCTGTAATGTCAGATCTAAGAGAATCTGGTGCTATAGAACAAGATGCTGATATAGTTATGATGCTTTACAGAGAAGAATATTATGATGAATTTACCGAGAGAAAATGAATAACAGATATATTAATTAGGAAAAATAGAAATGGACCAATATGAAATGTAGAACTTATGTTTAGAAAAGATAATCAAAAATTTGTTGAAATGGAAAAAACTATGAACATTTAAATATATTTTTATTTAAAAATAAAAATGAGTAATAAACTACCAGAAGTAAAATTATACTCAGATGGTTGAGCAAGACCAAATCCTTGAAAAGGATGATATGGTATAATCTTAGAATACGGAGAAATAAAAAAAGAGTTTTCTTGATATGAAGAAAATACCACAAACAATAGAATGGAGCTAACTTGAATAATTAAATGACTTGAAAAACTTAAAATAAAATCTAGGGTAGAAATATTTACAGATTCAAGCTATGTAGTCTTGGGGATTAAAAACTGACGGGCTAAAAAATGGGAATCTCAAGGTTGGATGATAAATAGATCAAAAAAAGCTCTAAACCATGACTTACGGGAAAAGTTATTATATTTGATAGAAAAACATGAAGTTAGTTTTAATTGGATAAAATGACACAATTGACATAAACAAAATGAAAGATGTGATGAGTTGGTTACAAATCAAATAATGAAAAATACATGAATTTTAAAAAGGGATAAAAAAGTTAAAATTGAAGAAAAATTTCAAGAAAAAACAAGTAAAACAAAAATTAAAAAACCATGAGATAAATGCAGAAAATGTTCTAGTGAAGTTATAAAGCTTTACCCAAAAAAGATAAATACTAAAAATAAGAGTTATTATTATAGATACTATTTATCATGTCCAAACTGCAAAACTAATTATTTTTTAGAAGAAGCTAAAGTAATGATTTAATGGGAGATTGAAGAATTAATAAGGATAAATATTAGTATCATCTAGAGGGTATTTAGAATTTGAGGATTTAGATTTTCTATTTATTGATGTAAAAAAAATACTTGAGTACTTTGATAAAGAATATACATCTCTATAATAAGATTTAACTAAAATAATATTATTTAAAAGTGGAAATATATGGAATTTATATTAATTTACATATTCTCTTGGCTATAATATTTAATGAAAACATAGAAAATTAACATTTATTAAAAAATATAGATGATACTGATACATAAAATGAACGACACTAATAATATTTGAAATAAGTGAACATCAATATAATTAAGAAAAGACTGAAAAATTCTTTAATACTTGATAAAATAAAGAATTTACTATTAAACACTTAAAACTTCCCTTCAACAAAGGGCTTTAGCCTTTTGAAATATAATGCAAATTTTAAATTTTAAAAAATAAATATGAAAAGGATATTAACTTGAATAAAACCTACAGGAGCCTGAATGCATTTATGAAATTATTTATGAATGTTTGTTCCTCTAATTGAGATGTCTAAATGAAAAGATACTTATTTGATGATAGCAGATTTTCATTCTCTTACTTCTGTGCATGAGTGAGATATTCTAAAATCAAATAAAAGAAGAATGCTTTGTGAGATATTTTCACTGCTTCCTAAAGATGTCAAAATAACAGTTTTTGAACAATCAAAAATGCCTCACAATGATATAACTTGGATATTATCAAGTGTAACACCATATTCTTTAATGCTTAGAGCACATAGTTTCAAGGATAGTAAAGAAAAAAACAAAGATATAAATATGGCTACATTCAACTATCCAATTTTGATGGCATCAGATATACTAGCCTATGATACAGATTTGGTACCTGTTTGAAAAGATCAAAAACAACACCTAGAGTTTACTAGAGATATAGCATCAAATTTCAACAATAGATATAATATTCCCCTATTTAAAATTCCAGAAGCTTACATAACACAAGAAGTATGATTAATTCCTTGAACAGATGGAAGAAAGATGTCTAAATCATACAACAATCATATAGCTATATTTGATGATAATAACTCTTTGAAAAATAAAATAAGTTCAATTGTAACATGAAGTGAAAGCTTGGAAGAACCAAAAGATCCTGAAAAATGTAGTGTATTTAATCTTATAAAACTTTTTGCAGATGAGAAGAAAACATCAGAGATAAGGGATAAATATAAAAAGTGAAACTATTGATATGGTCATGCTAAAAAAGAACTTTTAGAAATTTTAGAAAATCAATTTAAAGAAGCGAGAGAAAATTATAACTATTATATGGATAATTATCCCGAAATAGAAAAAAAATTAGAAGATTGAAACAATAAAGCTAAAAGTATAGCAGATTTAAAATATAAAAAACTTCTTGAAACAGTTTGATTATAAATTTAGAAAAAGTAAAAAGTAAATTTGACATCAAAGTATTATTTATTATAAATAGCTAACAATTTAATTTTAATAAAAAACATATAAAAATGATAAGAGAAAATATAGGATATATCAATGGTGATAAAAAGTTAAAAAGTAAAAAAATTCCTAGCTTTAGAGGAAGTATTGTAGTATCAGTATTATCTTTAATACTAGCTTCTTGCGAATCTTGATGAGGAGGAGGCTCTGAAAATTCTTCAAATAATGTATCAAATAATGCTCCTAAAATTAGTACTCCCGAGATAACTTTAACTTGAGAAGAGTGATCAAATGATCAATCTATAAATTTAAATGATTACGTGTCAGATCCTGAAAATCATTCTATTAGCTTTACCCCTGTTTGAAATTTACCAGATAATATGACTTTTGATGAAAAAACATGAATAGTAACATGTATTTATCCTAGTTTAGATAAAACAACTAGCTATGAAATTTATTTCAAAGTAGCAGATTCTGAGTGAAAAGAAGCTAATGAACAAATAAAAATAACATGCACTGTTACTGATTTAGATGATGATTCTCCTATTTCTTGAAGTATTTCTGGTGAAAATCAATTTTGAGTTAGTGAGGATTCTCAAATACTTTCTATTACTTGAATAGATAACGACTGAACTTGGAATTATAGCTGGGTAATTTATGATAATAATTGAAATGCAGTCTATAGTTGAAATCATTCTTGAAGTATACAAAGCTCTGTTTCTTCAGATTTTGATTTAAAACAATTTAATTTAACTAAAGGAAATTATAAATTCGAAGCTGTTTTAACTTGAACTATTTGATGAGAAAACCCAGAAAACTCTAAAACTTTAGAACATAGTTTTGAAATATTAGAAAATGATGTCCCTACTATTACATTAACTAATGTAAGTTCTGATAATAATAGTATCTCTTTTACTGCCACTGCTTCTCTAGATAGTGATAATCCCTCAATGCAAAGCTGTAGTTATGCTATACTTGAAAAATGAGTAAGTCCTACTGATTTAGATTATATACCTTTTTCTTCTGCTACCTGTGATAGTATTACTAAAACTTGATTAAGTTCAGGTGTAACTTATGTGTTATATATATCGGTAGATTCAGTAAATTGAGAAAGTGGAGAAATGGAAAAAACAACCCTAGAAAGAGAAATTACTACAAATACAAACAATGCTCCCGAAGTAAGTAATTCAGAAATAACTTTAACTTGAGATGAATGATCAGAGAACCAATCAATAAATTTAAATGACTATGTGTCAGATCCTGAAAATCATTCTATTAGCTTTAATTTAGTTTGAAGTCTACCTAGTAATATGACTTTTGATTCTGTAACTTGAGAATTAGTTTGTAGTTTCCCTAATTTAGATCAAACAACAAGTTTTGAAGCTTATTTTGAAGTTGTTGATTCTTTGGGTAAGAAAGCTAATGAACAAATAAAAATAACATGTACTGTTACTGATTTAGATGATGATTCTCCTATTTCTTGAAGTATTTCTGGTGAAAATCAATTTTGAGTTAGTGAGGATTCTCAAATACTTTCTATTACTTGAATAGATAACGACTGAACTTGGACTTATAGCTGGAAAATCTATGATAATAGTTGAAATGCAGTCTATAGTTGAAATCATTCTTGAAGTATACAAAGCTCTGTTTCTTCAGATTTTGATTTAAAACAATTTAATTTAACTAAAGGAAATTATAAATTCGAAGCTGTTTTAACTTGAACTATTTGATGAGAAAACCCAGAAAACTCTAAAACTTTAGAACATAGTTTTGAAATATTAGAAAATGATGTCCCTACTATTACTCTAACTAATGTAAGTTCTGATATTAATAGTATCTCTTTTACTGCTAATGCTTCTATAGATAGTGATAATGATAACTCTTCATTGCAAACTTGTGAATATGCAGTAGTAGAGAGTTGAATAAATCCTAGTGATTCAGATTATACTGCATTCTCTTCTGCTACTTGTGATAGTATTACTAAAACTTGATTAAATTCAGGTACTAACTATGTGATTTACACAAGAGTAAAATCAAAAAATGGTATAACTTGAAATACAGAATATACTATAATAAATCAAGAAATAAGTACTCAAATCAACAATGCTCCCGAAATTAGTAACTCAGATATAACTTTAACTTGAGATGAATGATCAAATGATCAATCTATAAATTTAAATGATTATGTGTCAGATCCTGAAAATCATTCTATTAGCTTTACCCCTGTTTGAAATTTACCAGATAATATGACTTTTGATTCTGTAACTTGAGAATTAGTTTGTAGTTTCCCTAGTTTAGATCAAACAACAAGTTTTGAAGCTTATTTTGAAGTTGTTGATTCTTTGGGTAAGAAAGCTAATGAACAAATAAAAATAACATGTACTGTTACTGATTTAGATGATGATTCTCCTATTTCTTGAAGTATTTCTGGTGAAAATCAATTTTGAGTTAGTGAGGATTCTCAAATACTTTCTATTACTTGAATAGATAACGACTGAACTTGGACTTATAGCTGGGTAGTTTATGATAATAACTGAAATGCAATCTATAATTGAAATCATTCTTGAAATATACAAAGCTCTGTTTCTTCAGATTTTGATTTAAAACAATTTAATTTAACTAAAGGAAATTATAAATTCGAAGCTACTTTAACTTGAACTATTTGATGAGAAAACCCAGAAAACTCTAAAACTCTAGAACATAGTTTTGAAATATTGGAAAATGATGTCCCTACTATTACTCTAACTAATGTAAGTTCTGATAATAATAGTATCACTTTTACTGCTACTGCTTCTCTAGATAGTGATAATCCATCTCTACAAAGCTGTAGTTATGCTATACTTGAAAAATGAGTAAGTCCTACTGATTTAGATTATATACCTTTTTCTTCTGCTACCTGTGCTAGTATTACTAAAACTTGATTAAGCTCAGGTGTAACTTATGTGTTATATATATTGGTAGATTCAATGAATTGAGAAAATGGAGAAATGGAGAAAACAACCCTAGAAAGAGAAATTACTACAAATACAGATCCAGTAATTTCATGAATTACTGTAGATGGTCATCTTGAAATAGGTAGTGAGCTGACAAATATATGATTGGATATAGCTGATGATGATTTATCAAAAGTAACTTGGGAACTTAAATATTCAAATGTTTATCATACTGATAATAACCCTCTTTTATGAATATTTAGTCAATCTACAGGAACATGAAATACTCTAAAAGATATAACTTTTACACCTGATATAGGATGGACAAGTTGACGGTATATAACAGCTGAAATAACAGATTCTGCATCATCAAACGGGGTACAAATTATTCAAATTTATGATAATGATGATTAGAATATAAAAAGAATTCCACAAGTTTAGTAGAGACTGAAAAATATATTTTTTGAAGTCACATAGAGCTTTAACTCTTTTCTCTTGTAAGAAATTTCTCTTTTTGATAAAAGCTCCTAGGTGTACCTAGGAGCTTTTAGTTTTGTATGTTATTTATAAATATATAGTATAGTAATTTGTAAATTAGTTTATAATAAAATAATCACCATTATATATGCCTATATATCTTTTCTATATCCCTCATGTCCTACCTACCTACTGTTCTCTCCCCTCTCCTCCAAAGGAGAGGGTTAGGGTGAGGTTGCGCTGGAAAGGATTAGGGTGAGGGCTTTACGGGTTAGGATGAGGGTTTATGCTAAGGTGAGGTTATAGGTTAGATTAAGATCTACTCACTATCCAATTTTTTATATATTTTTACATAATCAATTATACTATTGATTGGATATTTTCAATTTTTATTACTAGATCAAACCTTTCTATTTCAAATATATAAATCTGAAATACTTCCCGTTCCGATTTTATTTTTATTATTATCATCATCAGTATATCATACTAATAAAACATTTCATCCTTCATATTCTAAAGTTAATTCAGATTCAGTATTTTCACGAGTTATTTTTAATTTATAAAATTGATCATTGGTAATATCAGTAGTATTTGAAATTGATTTTAAGATTTTCCCTGAACTATTAAATAATAAATGACTTTCTGAAGAAATTGTTTTCCTAAAAAACTTAAAAACATTACTATCAAGAAAATATTTAACCTCTAATCCTTTCAAAGAATCTCATCTAACATTCATTTCTATCAAAAAGTCTCAATTAAGGTTTAAATTTTCATATTTTATAAAACTATCATTTCAACCTATATAAACTCATTTTATGTTAGAATCTTTTACATCACAGAAGACATTTGTTGTTTCACTAGAAAGATTATTACATTTATTTGATAAATATAATGAATTTGTAGTTAATTGATTATCAATCTTAAATTTTCAATCCTCACTGTACATACTTAAATCTCAAGCTTCATTATAAGGAGCATATCAATACAATTCCCATCAAGAATCAATAAGTGAGTTTTCATCATCCACACATCCTAATCCTTCAAAATTCAATTTACAATTACCTTCATTTATCTCATCTTCACTCTTACCTATTGCCAAATTCCTAGAGTTTTTCTCCTTATCCTTATTTAATTTTTCTTTAAATTCTTCTTCTTTACTTTCATCAATATCATCTACATTAATTTCTCCCGAATTATCATTACTTTCTTTTTCAAGTGTTACTTTTTTTCAAGCTTTTATATTCCCTCTAGAATTTTTTATTTCTAATTTTTTTGGCTTAGAATTATTCTCTACATCATCTTCTAACTCTATTTCTGGAGCCTCATATACTTCTACACTTCATTCTAAAACTTCAATCAAAGTACCTTCATTATTATCATTAACACTAACGTTAAAAATAGTTCATCTTACAGCAGCAGTAGTATCAGCAGTATATATTTCAAAATCAGATCAAGAATTAAGGGATGTAGCTTTTGTGAAAAGGGATCATTTACCTAGATATAAAGAAATTTTTGTAAGTAGATTATCTTCACTGTTTTTGTAAGACATTTCTGATAAAACTAAGTTAGAATTTTCTTCCAAATAAGAAACACTTCAATCTGAAAAATATATATTGGCACTTCAAGAGCTTGATGATATTATCTGATCTCATGTTTTTAAATGCTTAGTTCATGAAACTTCAATACCATTAATAGAAACTATTCACTGTATATCTCCTATTTTTGCTGTTATTATATGTTCATCTGGATTATAAGGTAAATGCTCTTTGCTTCAATCAGATACAAAAAAAGGTCAGTTATATTCTCTTATAAGACTTATTGGTCCGTATTCTCAAGGATAGTTTCAATCAAGCTTAGTTTGAGATTCTTCTTCAAGTCTCAAAACAGAAGCTATCTCAAAATAAGTATTATCAAGAGTTTTACCATATGAAAAATAATGATTTGAAATAGGATCAAGAGGAAGTGTATCTAAATATTTTTTGCTTAGGCTATCTTGTGTAAAAGAACCATAAACTCAAAAAGATTGCGAACTTCAAGAGTAAGAATACGATGAATCAACCTCAAAATAATTGTTGTTTCAACCCGGGTTTGGAAGCTTTTTATTTTCTTCCATATAAACAAAAAGACTATTTTTTATAGTTTCTACTCCAGTTTCTATTTTTGCATTACTTGCTTTTCTTTTATTATCATCAAACATATTCATTCAAATAACAGCAAGTATTACTATTATACTAAGAACTATAAGCAACTCTATAAAAGAAAATGCTTTTTTTGTATTTATCATAAATTTTTGGTTTAAAAAGTAAAAACTATAAAAATAGATTTAAGAAAGAAAATATAAACAATTCTTTTTTACCAATTCTTAGTCAAAAATTTTTGGTTCAGAATAGCTAAACGAAAAATTTTATTTATAAAAAACTAAAAACCTTTTTATTTTCTACTTAAATCAATATAAAACGGATAGATTATATTTTTTATTTATATTTTGCAAAATAAAAAAAATACATTAGTATGCTTTTACTAAGGATTAAATTCCTATTAAAAAATTAAATAAAATTTTTAAAAAATATGATTTCTCTAGGAATTCTTTTTTATTTGGCAATACCTGAAACAATAAATTATGATTCTCTATCTTTTGACGAAAATATAGATTATTGTGTTTCTATAATTCATAATATTAGAAAAGAAGAAGAGTTTTTAAAGAATTGTGACTTAGAAAAAACAAATAAATATATTATGTCTGTAAAAAAATGAAAATGGAAAGAGAACTAGAAATATTAAAAAAAGATTTTTTAGATGAAATAGCTTCCATATCAGATAAAGAATTTTTAAAAGATTTAGAATCTAGATTTCTAGGAAAAAAATGAAAGCTAAAAGATATTTTAAAAACAATAAAAGATTTAAGTATAGAAGAAAAAAAGACTTCTTGAGTAAAAGCTAATAAACTCAAAGAATTTTTTTTGGAAGAAATAGAAAATAAAAAAAGAGAAATAGATAAAAATCATTATGAAGGTTTAGAGGAAAAAGAATGAATTGATGTAAGTTTAGAATTTCCAGTTAAAAACCTATGACATAAACATCCTATATCTATAACTACTGAAATCCTAGAAGAGATTTTTATATCTCTATGATTTGAAATAGAAGACTGACCTCATATAGAAGATGAAACTCATAATTTTGATAAGCTCAATATACCTGACAATCATCCTGCTCGTGATTTATGGGATACTTTTTGGATTTGAGATGAAATAAACAAAGAAAAAAGTATTTGAGAAAGATTACTTTTGAGGACTCATACTTCTCCAGTACAAATTAGAGTAATGGAGCAGAGAGATTTGCCAATAAAAATAATAGTACCTTGAAGAGTATTTAGATACGAACAAGAAGATGCAAGGCATACTTCTAATTTTTATCAGCTTGAATGACTTGTAGTTTGAGAATGAATAAATTTCTGAAATTTGAAATGGACACTAGAAACTGTGATGAAAAAATTATTATGAGATAAAACTAAACTAAGATTTAGACCAAGTATTTTTCCTTTTACAGAACCAAGTGTTGAAATAGATGTGAGTTGTCAAATCTGTAACGGAACATGAATTTATAATTGAGGCTCTTGTAAAATGTGTTCTGGTAGCTCTTGGGTTGAGTTATTGTGAGCTTGAATGGTTCATCCAGATGTATTAAAATGAGTATCTATAAATTCAGAAAAATATTCAGGTTTTGCTTTTGGTATGTGAATAGATAGAATAGCATCTCAGAGATTTTGAATAGATTCTAGCAGGGCATTTTATCAAAGTAAATTAAAACTAAACGAACAGTTTTAGTGAAAGACTGAAAAATTAAAATCTATGAAAGAATAATCTTTTAATAGATATAAACAAAAGTTAAATCAAAAAAAATCAAAAAAGTTTGACTTTACTCAATTTTATTATAATCTAAAACCTAGGATATTTCATATCCTAGGTTTCTTAAAATTTTTTGAAAAAAGGAGATTTATTATGTTTAAATTTTTTAGAAGCTCTTTTTTGGTTGTTTCAGCTTTGACTTTACTTTCTGCTTGTGGAAGTAACCCTGTAATATATCAAGGAGAAGTTGGGGTAATATACAACTATCAAGAATTATGTGGTTTTTCAGAACATATAGAAGATGTATCTAGAAGCAACATAGAAGGATATAACAAAAAAACCAAAGAAGTTGAAACTTTACCTTTGATAGTAAATGAAGATACAGTCACAGCAGATACAAATCAGACAATAAGAATAGAAAAAGATATTTCACTCAAAAATGATAGAGGAATTGAAAGGATTATAGAATTTTTAAGAAAATTCTTTGAACTTTCCCAAGAGTTTAAGGGAGAAATGTCATGCAGTGAGTTAGTCAAAATAGAAGATAGTTAAAAAACTTGAAAAAAAATTTTGACATTGAAATAAAAATAAATATAATTTTTTAAGACTTAAAAGAAGTATTGCTTTTATTGAGTCTCCATGGATATGTATATGGATGGGAACTATATGGTCGTCTAACCTTTAACTTGACCATATAATGATTGTAGCCTCGCCAATATGGCTACTATCCTTGTTAATAACGATTATTCCTAAAACACCTGTAAAAAAATGGCGAAGTGTCCACTGTGAATAATCAACCCCACCCTTAAAAAAAGGAGAATAAAATGCAAAGTTATCTTTGTGTTTGGCTTGTAGGTTCAGGTTAGTGTAAATCCTGTGCGAGTGCCCAGGATGAAATTAACAAAAAACCTTTTAGTCCTTGTCCCTTAATCGTTAAGCTTCAGCTGACCGATTAAGGGACATTTTTTTATTTATAAAAAGTAAATTTTGTACAATTTATTTGTTCAAAGCTTCATATACTTCTCATGATATTTTTATATCAGGAGTCAAAGTTTTTGATCAATTAGACCATTTTGCAGGACATGCAACTGAAGGATTTTCTCTCATATATTGTAAACCTTCTATTTTTCTAATTAGCTCTTCAGAGTTTCTACCTTGAGCTCATGAAGTAACTTCAATTCATCTAAGTATTCAATCTGGATCTACTATAAAGGTACCTCTTCAAGCCATTCAGGTATTTTCATCAAGTATATTATAAATATCACTTGCTTCAAGTGTGCTATCTGAAAGCATTTTATATTCAAAATTTTCCATTAGTTTTTCAGTTTTTAACCAAGCTTTATGAGAAAAAACAGAGTCTGTAGAAACAGATAATACTTCCACATCCATTTTATCAAAAACAGATTTATGATCAGCTAAATCCTTCATTTCAGTAGGACATACAAAAGTAAAATCAGCAGGATAAAAAACTAAAACATACCATTTTCCTTTCAAATCATCGCTACTAATACTTCAGTCTTCTCATTTTTTAGGATCATAGCAAGACATTTTCCAACTAGGTGCTGTGTTATCAATTTTAGCTTGTTCAAAAATTACTTCTTCCATAATTTATAAAAATTTAAAAAATAAAATAAATTTTTCAAGGTTCTACCTCAAACAAGTTAAGAGTATATTTTTTATAAAATAAAGTCAAAAATAATAATTCGAAAACACATGGAGTATATAATACATAATGTGCATAAATATAGGTATACAAAAAATATATATTTAATTTTAAAAAAATAAAAAAGTGTGAAATTTTTTCACACGAGTTATAATTGTTTCCAAGATAAAATGCTACTTTTACTTAAAAAAATTTAACAACTCGAAAATTTCACACTTTCTTATTTTAGGTCAAGGCTTCTTCTCCATATCTCAGAATAACATATTGTTTAAATGCATTAATTAATGAGGTTTTTTCAGCAATATTCAACCTAATAGGTATAGAATCTTCTATTTCTTCCCCCATTAATTTCATTCTTATTATGTTATCCTGTTGTGTAAAATGAAATGAAGATATAAATTCAACTGGAATACAATGATTAAGCAAAACCCTTATTTTATTCTCAACTATTCTTTTATATTCTGACCAAGGGCCTTCTTCATTCAACATATATCTTATGCCACTTTTTGATAAAAGTTCTTGAACATTAAGATTAGATAACTGCCTTAATGATGAATGGTATTGCTCATGGCTATAAGATCCCTCTGGAAAACTATTTAGTAAATTTTTTTCAAGTTCCTCGTTATCTATATTATTTCGTTGGGAAATTACAACTGTATTAATCATACCTACTATAGATCCTATAAATAAACCAAAGTAGATTACAAATAATCCTGTAATAATTTTTGAATCAGTCACAGATAAGAAGAACCTTTCCTCATTAAGAGAAAATGGAGTTACTATAATGTTTTGGATAGATAAAAAGAAGTTACCCCAAAGTTCTGGGTATTTGTAACCTAACTGTTTTTCCAAAAATAGTGAAAAAACAATTGATACACTAACTATGATAAGGGTCCAGTATTTAATTTCTTTCATACCTTTCTGAAATGCCATTAACATCTTTTTCATCTCAGGCTTTCTTAAAAAATATGTAAATAGCCTTGTTACACGAAGCATTTCAAAAGAGGGAATAAAAGAAATTACCAACAAAAGTGAATCTAATAAATTGATTCTATCTTTAAAAAAGGATTTTTTAAGAATGAAAACCCTAATAGAAACTTCTATAACAAAAAGCATTTTAAAGACATTATCTATCAAAGAATCATATGGAATTATGACTTCTTCAAATGATTTTAGTATGAGAAATAGTATATAAAACATTATAAAATATAATGATAATATATCCAGTTTATTCAGTACTTTATTTAACATAAAAAATCTCCTAAAGTTCATTTATGATATTAATGTGTGAAATCAATTTTAAATAAATCTAGATTGTAAAATGAATGTACAAAAACTAAATTTATTAAAGTGATTTTTCGAGTTGTTTTAAAGAACGATAAAAACTTAGAATTATGAATAATCATAACTACTAAATTTAATGTAAATTATAATTAAATAATACATAAATGCAAGTTTTTAACTTTCTTTTTTAATTATAATAAAAGAATATTAAAAAGACTTATTATAAGACAATAAGTCTTCGTTTAAAATATTCCAAAAAACAAATTTTAAAACTAACCTCTACTAACTACATCAACATATATATCCTTATCATAGTAATAATATTGAGAATCAACCAGTCTAATTTTTAAATTGGCTTTTGTTCAAAGTAAATTAAAAGGTACAAACAAAGCAACATCAAATCACTTTTGAGATGTATTTATATTATCAATACTTTTTAAAAGCTTATTTCATAAATATATATCCATTTTTCTTATATTTCTACCAGCTACATATCATACTTTTATGTCATTTCTCCCTATTGTAAGTTTAGAATCCTCTATTGAAGTTTTTGTAACTATATTTACTTTTCAGTTTCTAGAACAAACTTTTCAACTGTAATAAGTAATGACATTTCAAAATTTTGAATATTTTTCTTTGTATTCTCAATCATTTACCCATTGCAAAACAGGCTCTTCCCACATAGGATTATCTGGATTTATAGAACGGAAATTAACTAAATATCATCTCCTTATAGCTTCTACTGGGGTATTTTTTGTGACTTTTCAAAAACAAAGTCTATCCACCTCTACAAATTTTAAACTATTATCAAAAGATACAGGAGGATTTATAAAATTTGATTCTGTTAGAAAATTGGAGGGAAATCATTCTCAAGGTAGAAGTCAAGATATAGAAGAAATTTTTAAATTTTCAACTCAAAGAGGTCTAGACCAAGATGATACTTTCTTTCATTCATGGGCATATTCCATAAAATCTTTCATAATAGGTCAAGCTGCTTCAAGTCAGTTTCAGTTTAAGAACAACTCTTCTCAGTTTGTATTTCAAACCCAACTAACGGTTGTAATTTGAGGAGTATATCAAGCTGTCCAGAGGTTTCTAGGGGCTATTATCTTTTCTGTGCCTTGTGTATATTGTTTGGTTGAAGTTCAAGTTTTTGATGCAAGTTTCCTTCAAGGTATACTAAGATAGTTGTTCCAAAACTCTGGTCTTGATTTTTCATCACTTAATATAGAGTTTATAATATATGCTAGAGAAGGTTCTATAACTGTATCTTCAGATTTTTCATCTTTTTGTCTTTCTATATCTTCTATTACATTTCATTTTCTATCAACTATTCTTATTATTGGATTTACTTCTTTCCTTATTCACATATTGGCAAATGTAGAATAAGCACTAGCTAGCTCTAGAGGAGTCATAAGACCAGTTCAAAGTGCCATAGGAGCAGCATATACATAAATTCTTCATGGATATTTTTCTTTGTATTCTTCTTTGAATTCTCTAAGTGTTTTTACTCCTAGTTTTTCCATAAAAGATATTATTTTTTCCTCTCATCATGCTAAATAAAACATCTTTATGGCAGGTATATTTCTAGAATTATTAAGAGCTGAGCTTACAGTCATTTTTCATTGAAATTCACCATCAAAATTGTTTGGAATATAATCTCATGGAAATTCAGTTTGTAGATCATATATAGGTGTAGCTGATCATATATTGTTATTTTCTATAGCCAATCAATATACAAATGGTTTAAATGTACTTCATGGTTGTAGTCTAGAAGTTGTCATATTGTTATTTCAATCATTTTCTTCATCAAAATAATCTCTTCATCAAACCATTGCCAATACTCATCAAGTTTCATTGTCTAAACTTATGAGAGCTGCATTTCTAGCTCAAAATTTTGTCTCATTTATTTCTCAGTATTTTTCAACTATCTCTTCTGCCTTTTCTTGTAAATCTGGATCTAGAGTAGTGTATATTCTAAAACCTCATTGTTCTATAATTTCTTTGCCATATTTTTTTTCTAAATATTCCTTTATATACATTACAAAATGTGGATTTTTAATGTTTGTTCTGTATTTCTGGAATTCAAAGCCAAAGCTATCAATTATAGCTTTTTTGTAATTATCAAAATCTATATATTCATCTTCAAGCATTCTTCCAAGTATATAGTCTTTTCTTCATGTTTGATATTCCATAAAATAATCTCAATCTTTTATTCTTATGGAGTTAAGAAAACCTAGTAAATCTTCAAATCACATACTAGAGCAAGAATCAGAGTCAACTCTAAAGCTTCATGGTTTTAGCTGACTTTTATCAATATTGCATATAAGTGCTAGATTGTTTACTTTTTTTATTTCTAGATTTTCTATAAATTTTATAAGTTTGTATAGAAATATTTTGTTTTCTTCTATGTCTTTTTGGTTTAGTATTTTAGTTTTATCTTCTTGTTGATTTATATTGAAAATGAAAGGGTATCCCATAAGTCTATCTTTGTGCATATATGGAGAAAGTCATGAAGGAGCTTTGGGTAGAGAAGCTAGTACACTTGATTGCAGTATTCATAAGTCTGATGCACTTACTCAAAAAAATGTTTTGGCTGCTTGTTCTATTCAGTATGCATTGGATCAAAAAAATATCTTGTTTAGGTATAGTTCTATTATTTTTTGTTTATCAAATACTTTATTTAGTTTCCATGACAAATAAAATTCTTTTATTTTTCTTTCTAAAGTTCTTTCATTTGTCAAATATGTTACTTTCATTAATTGTTGAGACAATCAAGATGTTCATCTAAAATCTCAGCTTATTAATCAGTTGAGAGTCGCTCTAATTATTCAAATTAGATCAAATCATGGTGTAGTCCAAAATCTTTGATCTTCTCAAGCAACTAGAGCATTTATTATATTTTTGTTTATGTCTTTATAATCTATATATGTTCTGTTTTCTTTAAATATTTTATAAAGTTCATCTCAATACTTGTCATAAATTATGGAAGTTTGTGCTATATCCATATTTTTTATTTCTTCTACGGGTGGTAATGGTTCTATATATTTTTTGTATAATATTGCTGATAAGATAAAAGAAAAAAGAACAAAAGATACAAAAAGAAACAATAACCACTTGAATATTCTAAATGGTTTCTTACTTCTTTTGTTATAATATTTTTTAGAAGAAAATGTTCTTTTTCTATTTAATATTTTTCTTTTTTTAAACATAGCTTTTTAATGTTTGAATTTAAATAAGTGTCCCCTACAGTTCAAATAATTTAGAGGAAATAAAAGTGTTAGGAAGATGTAACGGTGTTGGAAATAGCTGTGAAATTAAAGAAAGGCTGAAGAATTTTTTAATTTCTAGTAAAAAATATAAATCCTTTTAAAGATTATTTTCTATTTCATAAATAAGTTCAGGGTAGTTTTCTCAAATAATTATTTCTATTAATGCATTTTTATCTAGGCTATATTCTAAGTCTTGTTTTTCAAAGAAATCAAATCATATGAGATTTTCCTTTAGGAAAGATATAGTAGGAGAGTCTTTTATTTCTTCTTTGTAGTTTATAAAGCTTGTATCAAATGTATTTCCTCTTATATTTGATATAGAGTATTTATTAAAAGGTATGTTAAATCAATATTTTCTAAGTAAAAATCAAAGGTTTCAAGCTAAAAGAGGTACATTTGTAGAATTTAAAACAGATATATTTATATTTTCTTCGTATATGGTAGTTTTATCAAAAACAATTGATAGATATTTTTTCAAATTATCATAATAGTTTATATTGTTTATATCCGATCAATTTACCAATAAAACAGATTCTCATCAATAAAACTCTCTTTCTGGAACATAAAGAAATCATCATTTTATACATAAAGGATCTCATTCAAAACAAGAGTCATTTAAATTTGAGGAAATAATTTTGTAGTTATTTTTTCATACATCTTCAATTATTTCAAATATATCATTGAATTTAATATCTGTGTCTATGTATTTAGAAAAAATCTCATAAGTCTTTTTTGCTTTTGATATTTTAGAAAAAAGACCTCATTCCAGTATCTTATCTTTAATAGATTTTATAATTTGTTGTTGCCTAAGACTTCTATCAAAATCACTTGTAGAGTGTCTACTTCTAGCATAATTTAAAGCTGTTTCTCAGTCAAGAGTCCAAGTTCATTTTTTTATAAAAAAGGTTCTCCAACCCCAGTTATCATCTGGAAACTTATTATCCACAAAATTTTCTTCTAATGTAATTTTTATTCATCATATAGAATCAATAAGTTTAATAAAACCAGCAAAATCTATATTAACATAATAATCTATACTTTCTCATGTTAATAATTCCACATTATATTTGAGTGCATTTATTCATTCTTTAGAATCTCAAGATTTATACTTAAAAACAGCATATAGTTTGTTTATTTTTCCAGAGTCTCAATTTTTGTATTCCACATATAAATCTCTAGGAATTGAAAACATAGAAACTAATTTATTTTTCTTGTTTATAGATGCTAAAATAATACTATCTGTCAAATTTGGAGCATCGTTTTTACTTCATCATCTACCCAAAATTAATATATTTATTTTATCGTCTTTCTTTTTAGTATACAAAGAATTATCAGATTTTTGTGTATTTTTGGAATAAATTTGAGAAAAGTTAATTTTTTTAGCAAAACTTAAAGTAGTTATTGCTAAAATAAAAACAAGGAAAATAATAAAAATTCAAAATAGTGTTACTATATAGTTATTTCAGTTTTTTTTCTCGGGAAGTTTTTTCTTTTTGAACATAAGATTTATGATGTTTTTAGTTTGGATTTTAAATAGAAAATTTTGTCAAGGATTTTATATAAAAATATGTTTTTTTCAAAAATTATTTTAAATTTTGTTATTTTCATATAATATTGATTTGAATTTATAATATAACTATAAAACCTATGTTTAAACTAATAGATTTACCTTATGAAAGAAATGCTTTGGAACCTTATATTTCAAAGGAAACTATAGATTTTCATTATTGAAAACACCATAAAACTTATGTAGATAATTTGAATAACTTAACTGTTTGAAGTGATTTTGATAATGATGATTTAGAGTCAGTAGTTAAAGATTCTGATTGAGCAGTTTTTAACAATGCGGCTCAAATATGGAACCATAACCTTTATTGGAATTGTTTTTCTCCTGATGGTTGATGAGAACCAAGCTGAATACTTTTAGATAAAATAAACTCTAATTTTTGAAGTTTTGATGGATTTAAAGAATCTTTTTGCGAAAAAGCTTTGAAAAATTTTGGTTCTGGTTGGACTTGGTTAGCTGAAAATTCAAAATGAGATTTAGAAGTAGTTAATACCGATGATGCATGAAATCTATTGAAAGAATGAAAAAATGCTTTGCTTGGTTTTGATATATGGGAACATTCATATTATATAGATTATAGAAATGATAGAAAATCTTATATAAATGCTTTGTGGAATATAGTTAACTGGGAATATGTTGCTGGTAATTTAGGATAAAGAATTTAAATATATAGTGAACTAACTTTTAAGTTAGACTATTTTGAAATGCAATTTTAATTGAAAAGTTAATTTTTATTTTTAGTAGGCAGAGAGCTTTAGCCCTTTGCTATTGTAAGAAGTTTCTATTTTTGAAGAGAGACTATCTAGTTTGTTTACTATAAAATGAAAAAGGGCTAATTTTATAAAATTAGCCCTTTTTTTATGCAGATAATTTTTTTAGAGATTGGTATATGAAATACCTATTTAACATAAAAATATCTGTAACTTGCCAGCATGTGGCATTTGGATGTTGTCCTTTATTAAATTTCTTTAGAGCTTCTTTTATTAAAAAATTATTAGGAGGATTTTCTTTTGATATTTTTCTCCCATATTTTTCTAACTCTTCACTAGGTAGAGAAGCTTTTTCACCATTTTTAATTAAACGAGAAAAAGAAGAAGAATTTAGTAAAAGAACGGATTTGAATGTTATCACTTTTTTGACCTCCTTTTTATTATGGATAACAAAACTCTGTTTTGAAATCTAAATTTCAAAACAGAGTTAATATTATTTCAATAGTCACAAAAATCAAATTTGATTATAAACATTTTAAATAATGGTTTCTAAATAGATAAATTGTATATAAATTCTTAAAAATTTTTAATAAAATTTGGAAAAATAAAAAATATATGCCAAATATTTGCATAATAAAAAGAATTATGTTTTAATATATAGGTATTTAAGAATTTTTATATGTTTAAAAATAAAGTCCTATGAAAAAAATATTTACAATTTTGTTAGTTTTTATTTTAACTTTAAGTTCAAGTTTTGCTACTACTTGAATAAAAACAACTATGAATAGTGATGATTTGATTGGTGCTAAAATCTTTTATATAAATTGAGAATGATATGTAAAAGAAAATGGTATGCTAAAAAAAGTAGATAATCCTAAATTTTATAATATTTGATGAAAAAGATATATTAAAAGAAGTTGAGAAGTTCATAGATTACAAGAGACAAAAATTTATAAAATAAATGGAATTAGCTATGTTAAAGATAATGGTAAGCTAATGACTTTGGATAAATTTTTGGAAGAAAATGAGGTATCAGATAAAAAAGAGAAATGAACTTTTTCTGATATTCATAAAGATACTTTAGAAAAAGCTGAAGAAGAGGAAATAAATGATTCTGTAGATGAAACTATAGAAGATATGTTTAAAAGTATATTTTCTGATGATTTTTGAACAGGAGAGGAAGAGACAAATAATAATGAAGAAATAAATGATAACTCAAATTCTAGAGATGATTCGCAAGATGAAGTTTTGGAGGATGAGAATGAGATTGAAAGTGAAGATGAAAATGTAAATGAAGAAGAAGAATTTGATGAGGAAGATATATTTAACGAAATTTTCTCGGGTTTATAGGTCTAGATTTAAACTGGTAATGGTCCTTTAGATAGGTACCACCAATTTTAGCAAGATTATCTAGGATAAGGACAGGGAAATTATTAAATTTTGTAGGAAGAATTATATTACAACTTCTAAGTTTTTCAATAGGACTTAAACCGTTCATACCTATTCAAAAAGAAGGTCTATAATTATTATAAGTATAAATATATTTACTACTATGGTTTAAAAAATTAGGAAGAGATTTCATGCGATCAAGATAAGGTCTATATAATTCTTCATCATCAGTTCTATGAGATCTCTCTACAATTCATTGAAGATATTTTTTTCAAGCAGGAATACTCTTAAAACAGCAATTTATATTATTTAATATAGCATTCCACTGATTTTCCTTTCTCTTACTTCATCCACAAAAATCAGCAGGGCCATTATCTCATTGAAATTCCATATGATAATATATTCACATACTCCTAAGATATGTAGCTATAGTAAGTATAAACATAAGACCAAATTCAGAAGAAAGACTATGAGAATAAGCTATAAATTTATATTTTGTTTTAGCACATATATATGTCCATTGATATAAAGGAAGATTATATTTTCTTAGTATAAAACAAAGTTCTCATAAAGCTTCAAAATCTTCTATATGCTTTGTATCTACTTGACCATACTCAAAGGGAAGAATATTTTGATAATCGTATAGAGGTTTACTATCTCATTTTCTACGAGAATAATGATGCTTTTTTACTTTGTTTCTTTTTAGTATATTTCATATAGTAGAGGAAGAGAATGTTATTCCATATCTGAGGAATAAATACTTTGCTAGACGTACTCTTCAATATTTTGTTTTATTTCGTTCTTGTAATACAAGTCATTCTAAATCAGAAGATGTTTTTTTATTATGAGGAGTCTTAGGAGCTCTTGATATATTTTCTATAGGACCATCTCTACTTCTTCTTACTGTTTTACGAGAACATCATAATATATAAGCTGTTTTACTTACGTTTCCTTTGTTTTCTTCAAGTATCGACCTCGCGAGGATTCTTGCTGATTCTACTCCTTGCTTAGTACACATTTTTTCATATAATCATTTCATAAGAGGTTTGGGATTATAAAATAAAATTTTTTACAAAATCTATTATATCCTCATCCTCTTTTTTACACAATTCCATATCAATAAATAGTGGTACCTATCTACTGGTACAGATAATGTCTAGATTTAAACTTGAAAAGACATATGAAATTTTTATAAGAAAAAGAGATTTTTATCTCTTTTTCTGTTTTGACTAAAAGCTTCATAAAACAATAAGAAATTTTTAATAATATTATCCCTTAAAATATAAAAAATGATTCGAGAAATAAGTTATAATCCTTTTGAACCAAGCCAAGAAATGTTGGAATTAATAAAGTGAGATCCATGATATTGATTCATAGACAAGTATAAAATAATTCAAACAAGAGTACTTAGAAGTATTCAAAAAGAAGTGTTAAAAGATATTTCATATCTTTTATATGAAAAATATTGAAAAAAAGATTTATTTGGTAATTTATGGGAAGAGGTTGAAAGATCTTATAAAGATTGAATAGTTTTGGATGTTTTTGAAGAAATTCAACTTTGTATTAAAGAAATTTGTAAAAATTGATTTGATTCTATTGTTGATAACAATAGAAATCGTTGAGAAGATTATAAATGAAATATTAGGGTAAAATGGAAAATAAATGTAGAAAATGAAACTATAACTTTCTTTGTAAAAGATAATTGAGCATGAGTAAATTCAAGCTCAACCAAATATAAAAAGAATAATAAGAAAAAGTATTCATGATGATCATGAATAGGAGAGAAAATTTTAAAATTAAAAACTATAAAGCATAGAAGAGTAAGCTCGACAAATTGATCTGTAGTAGTTGCAAAATTATCATTAAGAGATATTAGAAAAGATTTATTATGATTGAGTAAAAAATAATAAATAATTTATTAAGTAGTAAAAATAATGAAAACAATTTTGGTTGATGCTATAAATACATTTTTCATAAAATGAGAATGAGTTAATAAAGATATGTACAAATTACTAGAGAAGTATAAAAACAAAAAAATTATACTTACAAACGCTTGAGAACAAAAACAAAAATCGTTAGGTTTTGTTGATATGCCTTATGAGGTTTTTACTCTAAATTTCAATCCCGAAAAAACAAAACCAGATTATTATAAAATATTTTTATCCAAGTATGGATTATCTGCATCAGATCTTATTTATTTTGAGCATAATCAAGGAGCTGTAGAGTCTGCTAAATCAATTTGAATCAATACTTATTATTATGATAAGGATAAAAAAGATTTAAAATGATTAGAAAAGTTTATTAAAAATAATTTATAAATTAAGCTAATTTTTACTATATTTTTTCATATGAAACTATTTCAAAAAGAAGATTAGGTTAATAAAAAATGTGGGGATTTTTAATCCCCACAAAGTTAAGCTAGGTCAATAATAATTATTTTTTCAAACAATTATATCCACCTATTAATGGTACAAAAATGAAATTTAATGGTTTAAAAACCAATTTACCATTTGGACATTTTGACATTTCCTTTGGCATTTCTCTAATCTGCCAACCATTAAGACCAGTTACATCGTTACAATGTATGCACTTGTAAAATGGACTTCCTCCAGTACTTGTATATTCGTGTATTTTAATGAATAAAAACGAATATAGATAATTTTTAATAGCAATCATTATGTTACTCCAAAGTAGATGAAAATTAATAACCAAGAAAAAGTTTAGATAAATTAATAATTACAAACTCTTTCCAACAAGATAATAAAGAAAAAATATTATTTGTCAAATTTTATTTCTCAAAACTCCCCATTTTTTTTAATAAAAAAGTCTAAAAAAAGCTTGACAGAGGGGATAATCTAATAATTGAAGTAATATATTATTATTACTTTTTTTTATGCAAGAAATACAAAAAATAATAAACAAAGAACTATGATATTTAATGAAATATGAATGCAAAAATGATAAAAGATTTATTAAAGAGTTTTTTTGAGATATAATAAAGCTAAGAACAACAATAATGAACAAATTATGATTTTGAAAATATAAAAATCCTAACAAAATGAGTGAAAAAATAAAACATTTCTTTGAAAAAGATAGTTTTAAAAATTTTAACCTAAAAGTAGAAAAAAGATGTTTTTCTATGTTATGAAAAATAAATAAAAATGATTATATAGTTTTTGATGAAGTTGATATAGCAAAACAATACTCAAAGAAGCTAGAAAATTTATCTAAAGTAAGAGATTGAAGTACTTGAAATATAGTTTCTTGATATATGTATCATTGAGTAAGTATAAATTGAATTCCTGTAATACTTGAGTATGAAGATTTAACTAATAAATTTAAATCTGAATATTTTTGAAAATTAATTAAAAAAGTAGAAGATTATACTAAATGAAAGTGAATATATGTATATGATGCTTGATATGATATAGCATCATATATAGAGTTTTTAAATAATAGTGTAAATAGATGGATAATAAGAGCTAAAAAGAATAGGATATATTTTGATTTAAAAACCAATAAATATTGGATCTGTTGCGTTTTGATTTTAAAAAGAGTTTTAATTAAGAAATGTACTAAAATAGATGAAAGATTTATAAAATTCATCTATTTTTTGTTAAATTATAGCCATTTTTATATATAATTTAGGATTTTAGACGCAATCCACCTAAGGAAACTAATCTAAACTATTGGGACTTCCTCTAAAACAACTAATCTTTTGAGATTAAAAGATATAGCTTCCATAAATGCAGTAAACTGATTTTTTACTACAGACTTATACCTCACTCTATGATTCATTTTTGAAAATACCCTCTCATAAGGAGATCTAAGTTTAGAATAAAACTTATCTTTATCCTTGTTCTTATCTTTCATATTATTTTTCTTTATTGCACATAGATGTAATCACTTCTTTTTTGTTGATATTACAGCCGGTCAAATACAATATCACTTATCAGCATATACTGCTCATGAACTTGGTAATACATGCTTCATTCACTTTGCATCTGTTACATTAGCTTGAGTTATAGCTATCTTGTTTATCATTCAAGATTGCATATCAACACTAGTATGTTTTTTATATCCATACCAAAATTTATTTTTTCATTTAGATCAAATTTTAGCTTCCTTATCATTAGCAACTTTTGGAAGAGTTTCATTATTCATTTTTTCATATCATTCTTTTATTCATTTATCTCTTTCTTCCCATAAATTAGCTTTAGTAACTAAATGAGAAGCATCTACAAATGTAAACACTTCACTCATATACCCCTTATTTGATAATTGATTTTTTAAATCTTCAAATATCTTTGATAGTTCATTTGTTCATATCTTTTTTCTTGCTCTTGAGAATATACTATAATCTGGAGTTTTATCTGTTAATTTAAATCAGCAAAACCATTTACCAGCTAGATTTTCTGCAAGATATTTCTCTAACTCTCTATCTGATAAATCTTCCATAAACTGGATTAGTAAACATAGAAATAATTTTTTTACTCAATATCATACATGAGTTTTTCATAGATCTATATTTTTTAGTATTTTATTTACTCAATCAAAGTTCCACAATTTCTTAAATTTACGATATTGATGATTTTCTGGAATTAGCTCGTTTAGGATAACAAAACTTATTTGATTTGATTCTCACATAGGTATTTTCTTAGAATATAATTACTATCTAATTATATCTCTTTTTTCTCTTTTTAATAGTCAAAGTTTAATTTACAACAGGCTCATATTTGAAATTAAAGGAATTTAAAGATTGAGTTCATAAGGTAAGAATTAATTCAGTTAATGAATCAATATATCTTCATATTAAATCAAATCCTAAATTTCCTGAACCAATGAGGATATTATCAAATTCAAGAAAAACAGATATAGAAGAATATAAACAAAGACGGGAAATAGAGACAATATTTAAAACTATGAAGCAGGAGTTTCAGCTTGAGAAACTTCAAGCTAAGAGTTTAATAGTATTTAAAAATTTTGTTTCTACTATACAGTTGGCTATGGCTTTGACTAGGACTATATATAAAAAGAATAATTCTTTTTGTGAGAATCAGAGGTTTATACTTTCTTCTAGATTTAAATCTAGATTTAGAGATTATACAAAATCTCGATGAATAACTATGAATTCTAATTCTATTGTTAAATTTATATCTTATTGTTTAACAAAGTTGTATAAACCTCCTAAAAAACATATTAAAAATTTAAATAATAAAAACAACCTACATTTCCCTCAGTTATCCTTATTCTCATATGTCGATTTTATAAAAAGTGGGTAGTTTTGAGATATTTCTCAAATATTTATATAAAAAAAAATATCTTTATTTTTAGAGTATTCTAAAATATAGTTGGTTAACTTGTTTTTGAGACTCAATAAAAAGTGACATTCAATTATTTAATGCAGTTTCACACATATTTTTTAGAACTTGTTCTAAAACTCACTCTTGATATTTTCAGTTTATGTAATTTTATTAATAGATATTTATATTACTTTACAGGGTCTTTGTAATATTCTTTATTTATAAATAACCTATCATTTAAAATACATTCTCATGGAAAATTAAAAAATTTTGGATCTGTATTTTCTAATGCTTTGATTTTATCATCCTTTAAAATCTTATGAAAAATTAAATATCTCTTACAATTTTCTATATAGTTTAGTGCTATATTATAATATATATTGTAGTGTTTCATATAATAGCCTCAAAGTTGTCCCTTTAATTTTAAAATATATTCCAAAACTATATATTCTCTTTCTGAAATAAGAAAATTACAATATTTATTTATAAAAGTAAATCAGCTCAAATAAGTAGATTTAACCTCATATAATCTATATTTTTCAAATATAAATTCTAATACTCTTAATAGCTCTTTTTTCTCCTTATACCTAATCTTATCTATATCTACATTTTCTAATATCATCATAAAAGCTGAAAAATCTTGGTTTTCAGTATAGTTATCATAATAATTTAGTACATTATAATACTTTGAAGCTCTAAGCCTGTTAAAGTTCTTTAAATGTCATTTCATAAAAACAAAAAATAAAAAAATAAAAACGTAGTTTTAAGTTTATCATATTTGTATTTTTTTTGTCAAAAAATTGAGTGTTTTGGCATAATTGTAAAAAATGTGTGGCTAAAAAAGAAAGTATTTGGCATAATATAGCTAAATACTTTCTTACTTTTAATAATGCAAAATAAAAGTTATAAAAAATACTGTAAAAAATGTAACAGTTCAAAACTAAAAAAAGATTGAAAAATGAGGTGAAAACAGAGATATAAATGTAAAAACTGTGGTCATGTATTTCAAAATAAAACAAGAAAAAATAATAGTATTAAATATTCTCTTATAATCATTTACAGAATCTTCATTATCTTTTCAAGAAAGTAAGAATTCAGTTAATGCTTCTGATATATTTATTAATGCTAAAAAAGGTAAATCTTTACAAGCATAATATCTCAAAACTACCCATTTTTTATAAAATCGACATAGGAGAATAAGGATAACTGAGGGAAATGTAGGTTGTTTTTATTATTTAAATTTTTAATATGTTTTTTAGGAGGTTTATACAACTTTGTTAAACAATAAGATATAAATTTAACAATAGAATTAGAATTCATAGTTATTCATCGAGATTTTGTATAATCTCTAAATCTAGATTTAAATCTAGAAGAAAGTATAAACCTCTGATTCTCACAAAAAGAATTATTCTTTTTATATATAGTCCTAGTCAAAGCCATAGCCAACTGTATAGTAGAAACAAAATTTTTAAATACTATTAAACTCTTAGCTTGAAGTTTCTCAAGCTGAAACTCTTGCTTCATAGTTTTAAATATTGTCTCTATTTCCCGTCTTTGTTTATATTCTTCTATATCTGTTTTTCTTGAATTTGATAATATCCTCATTGGTTCAGGAAATTTAGGATTTGATCTAATATGAAGATATATTGATTCATTAACTGAATTAATTCTTACCTTATGAACTCAATCTTTAAATTCCTTTAATTTCAAATATTTATTGGTTTTTAAATCAAAATATATCCTATTCTTTTTAGCTCTTATTATCCATCTATTTACACTATTATTTAAAAACTCTATATATGATGCTATATCATATCAAGCATCATATACATATATTCACTTTCATTTAGTATAATCTTCTACTTTTTTAATTAATTTTCAAAAATATTCAGATTTAAATTTATTAGTTAAATCTTCATACTCAAGTATTACAGGAATTCAATTTATACTTACTCAATGATACATATATCAAGAAACTATATTTCAAGTACTTCAATCTCTTACTTTAGATAAATTTTCTAGCTTCTTTGAGTATTGTTTTGCTATATCAACTTCATCAAAAACTATATAATCATTTTTATTTATTTTTCATAACATAGAAAAACATCTTTTTTCTACTTTTAGGTTAAAATTTTTAAAACTATCTTTTTCAAAGAAATGTTTTATTTTTTCACTCATTTTGTTGGGATTTTTATATTTTCAAAATCATAATTTGTTCATTATTGTTGTTCTTAGCCTTATTATATCTCAAAAAAACTCTTTAATAAATCTTTTATCATTTTTGCATTCATATTTCATTAAATATCATAGTTCTTTGTTTATTATTTTTTGTATTTCTTGCATAAAAAAAAGTAATAATAATATATTACTTCAATTATTAGATTATCCCCTCTGTCAAGCTTTTTTTAGACTTTTTTATTAAAAAAACTGGGGAGTTTTGAGTAGTCTTCTGTATATTCATAAAAAACCTCCTATTTTTTGTAGTACATGAAAAAGAAAACATATTTTATTATACAATTTTTATATAAAAATCAATAAAATTTGCTGATATGAGATTATCTGTACCAGTAGATAGGTACCACTATTTATTGATATGGAATTGTGTAAAAAAGAGGATGAGGATATAATAGATTTTGTAAAAAATTTTATTTTATAATCCCAAACCTCTTATGAAATGATTATATGAAAAAATGTGTACTAAGCAAGGAGTAGAATCAGCAAGAATCCTCGCGAGGTCGATACTTGAAGAAAACAAAGGAAACGTAAGTAAAACAGCTTATATATTATGATGTTCTCGTAAAACAGTAAGAAGAAGTAGAGATGGTCCTATAGAAAATATATCAAGAGCTCCTAAGACTCCTCATAATAAAAAAACATCTTCTGATTTAGAATGACTTGTATTACAAGAACGAAATAAAACAAAATATTGAAGAGTACGTCTAGCAAAGTATTTATTCCTCAGATATGGAATAACATTCTCTTCCTCTACTATATGAAATATACTAAAAAGAAACAAAGTAAAAAAGCATCATTATTCTCGTAGAAAATGAGATAGTAAACCTCTATACGATTATCAAAATATTCTTCCCTTTGAGTATGGTCAAGTAGATACAAAGCATATAGAAGATTTTGAAGCTTTATGAGAACTTTGTTTTATACTAAGAAAATATAATCTTCCTTTATATCAATGGACATATATATGTGCTAAAACAAAATATAAATTTATAGCTTATTCTCATAGTCTTTCTTCTGAATTTGGTCTTATGTTTATACTTACTATAGCTACATATCTTAGGAGTATGTGAATATATTATCATATGGAATTTCAATGAGATAATGGCCCTGCTGATTTTTGTGGATGAAGTAAGAGAAAGGAAAATCAGTGGAATGCTATATTAAATAATATAAATTGCTGTTTTAAGAGTATTCCTGCTTGAAAAAAATATCTTCAATGAATTGTAGAGAGATCTCATAGAACTGATGATGAAGAATTATATAGACCTTATCTTGATCGCATGAAATCTCTTCCTAATTTTTTAAACCATAGTAGTAAATATATTTATACTTATAATAATTATAGACCTTCTTTTTGAATAGGTATGAACGGTTTAAGTCCTATTGAAAAACTTAGAAGTTGTAATATAATTCTTCCTACAAAATTTAATAATTTCCCTGTCCTTATCCTAGATAATCTTGCTAAAATTGGTGGTACCTATCTAAAGGACCATTACCATTTGCTGATATGAGTTTGTATTATATATCAATATATTAATATATATATTTATAGATATAAAATTATATGATACACTTTCCTTTTTCAAGTTCATTTAAGAAATTCTGGTACAAGTAAAACAAAGATATAACCATATTATTGATGATTAATATTTACAGTAAAAAATTAATATATCGTCATTATGATAGATAGTTTTAATTAAAAAATTGCTTTATATTCATCATTTTTTAAATGGACTTTTAAAGGTGTTTTATTATATTTAATAGTAATTTTAAAAGTTAAATTAAAGTCAATGAAAATTGAATATATAAAAGAATTAATAGATAGAGCAGTTTCAGGAGAATTACAAGTTCCAGAATTTCAAAGAGAATATGTATGGGATAAAGAACAAGTAAAATTATTGTTAGATAGCTTATATAGAAATTATACTATAAACAGTATTCTAATTTGGGAATGATGAAATGAATTAGCAAGAAGAGATGTTTGATGACCTATATCTGATATGAGTTTTCCTACAACAGAAAATAAAACTATTACATACTTACTTGATTGACAACAAAGAACTACAACTTTAACATCTATATTTTCAAATAAAGAAATATATAAGTGAAATTCAAAAAAGCCAATTAAATATAGTCTTTTTATTGATATAGAAAATTTTGATGAGAATGATGAAGAATGAATAGTAGATAAATTATTTTTTGATGATGAAAAAATAGAAGTTTGAGAAGATTATATAAAATTAAAAGATTTATCAGTAGAAGAATTATATAAAGAATATTGATTAAAATATATACCATTAAAAGCTCTATATATAGATGAAATAGAAAATAATATAACTGATTTTTTAGATAACTTAGAAGATATAAAAGCTTTTACAAAAATAACAAGATTATTAAAACAAAATATACTTGATAGAAAAATTTATGTTATAAATCAAGAATGAAAATTAGAACAAGTTTTAGATATTTTTGAAAGAACAAACACAAAAAATACTAAATTAAATATGTTTGATATAATGGTTGCTAAAACATATAGAAAAACTGAAAATTGATATTTTGATTTAAGAAACTTCATTAATCTTATAAAATCTAAAAAATCCTTATCTACAAATAACTATTTTGAGGAATTAGATAACTTATGAGAAGAGGAAACTTATAAATTTAATGATGATAAAGAACTTTTATTTATAATAATGTTATTTCTACAAGATAAAAAATTAGTAAAAGAAAGAGAAATTTTAAAAATTACAACAGATGATTTAATATATAATTGTAAAAGAATAAATAAGTTATTTAAACAGCTTATAGATGAATTAGATAATTTCAAAATTCAAACTTGAAACTACAATAAATTTAAACCTATTATAAAATTTTTATCTCTTTATATTTCATCAAACAAAGAACTAACTCATGAAAAAAGAGAATTTTTATCAAAATGGTTTTGGAATACTGTTTTATTTAATAGATATTCATGATCTCAAAATGAAAGAATTCAAAAAGATTTCAATGATTTAGACCTTGAAAATTATGCTAACAAATTAGCTAAATCAAGAACAAGAATATTTGATGAAAATGAAGTATTAGATGCTTTTTATAATAAACAATCAAATCAATTATTTAAAGCATTAGAGTTATTACTAATTAATAACTGAATAAAGGATTTTTATAGTTGAGTAGAAGTAAATAAATGAACTGAAAATAAAAGTAAAATGGAATTACATCATATATTCCCTGATAATTCAGAAATATGAAAAAAAATCAAAAAAAGATGAAATAATATTATAAATAATATTGCTAATCTTACTCCTCTTACAAAAGAAACTAATAATAAGTTTATAAATAATAAAAATCCAAGTGTTTATATAGCTGATTTTAGAAAGGAAATTTGAGATGAAAAATTTAATGAATATTTAAAAACTCATCTAATTTCTGAAGAAATGGTAGAAATGCTTGAAAATGATGATTTTGATAATTTTATTAAAGCAAGAACTAAACTTATCTTAGAAAAAATTAATGAATTAACTAGATTTTAATTTAAAAAACTAAATATGGCTCAACTATTTAAAAAGAACATAGTAAAAGAAAAAATACAAAGCTATGAAATACCTAATTTAGAAGAAAAAATAAAAGTTCTGAAAAATTGGTGTAACTTACATAACAATTGAACTTTAAAAGCTAAAAAAGAAGAAGAACTTGAATGACCTTTTTGAGCTGATTTTTTTGGTAAAATACTTGATTATAATAGTATAACCGAAGATGAAATTTATAACAGAAGGTTTCAACCAAAAGTCCCTGAATGATGACAAAAAGCAGATATAGGACTTTGATTTTTTGGTGAAGAAAAAGAAATAATGAAAGTAGTGGTAGAATTAAAAGATGCTAAAACTTCACTTGATAAGCCTCAACAAAGAGCTTGAAACCTTACACCAGTTCAACAAGCATTCAAATATAAGCCATATTTTAAAGATTGTGATTTTAATATTTATTATAAATTACATTATACGGATAAAAATGTTAAGCCTATTTATTTAAAGGAATTACCTATTAAAAACATTCCTCTTTCAGAACAAAAACCTTTCATAGAAAAAGCTAATTTTATGCTTGATAAAAATAAAGAAATTCAAGAAAAAGTAAATAAATTTATTAAAAGATTAAATAGTAGTTTTGAAATAGATAAATTATCTAAAAAATTAGAAGCATTTTATGATTTAGAATTTAGTGAATTTGTAAAAGGATTAAAGAAAAAGAAAATAGAACTTAGTTTAAAAGACCAAGATGAATGGGAAGAATATTTTGATAGTTATAAAAAAGAAATTTTAGATTTAAAAAGTGAAATAGATATTTGTGATAAAGAAATTGATGAAATGGTTTTTGATTTGTATGGGTTGAGTGAAGATGAGAGAAATATTGTTTTAGAAAGTAATTAGAATATATATGAAAGTTGAAGAAAAAATAAAAAATATTAATAATCAAATTAATAAACTCAAAACTACCCATTTTTTTGTATTTTATAGTTTATTTTTTACCTTTATATAAGTAAAAACATAGGTTTTATATTGATTGAATTTTATAAAGATAAAGTTAGCTTAAATAAGTCATTTATAAAACACAAAAGGTAAAACAATAAAAACAACCTACATTTCCCTCAGTTATCCTTATTCTCCTATGTCGATTTTATAAAAAGTGGGTAGTTTTGAGAATAAAAGTTTGCTTGTGTGATAAAAAGATTTAAATTTAAAAAAATTAGAATATGAAGAAAGAAAATTTAGATTTAGCAATTTATCAATTAGAAAATTGACAAATAGAAGTGAATTTTGATAAAAGCGAAGAAACTTTTTGGCTTAATCAAAGACAAATAGCAGAAATATTTTGAATAGATAGAACTGTTATTACAAAACATATAAAAAAGATTTTTAAAGATAGTGAACTTGATGAAAAAGTGGTGAGTGCATTTTTTGCACATACCACTTCTCATTGAGCTATGGAGGGGAAAACTCAAACAAAAAAAGTTAAATTTTATAATTTAGATGTAATCTTAGCAGTTTGATATAAAACAAACTCAAAAAAAGCAATAGTGTTTAGAAAATGGGCAACAAGTATTTTAAAACAACATATTACAGAAGGTTTTACTATAAATAAAAATAGAATTACAAAAAATTATCAAAACTTCTTACAAGCAGTAGAAGATTTAAAAAAACTAACAAATTGAAAAAATATTTGAAACGATGAAGTTTTGAATCTTATCAAATCTTTTGCAAACACATGGTTTAATTTAGAAAATTTTGATAAATGAAACCTACCAAAAAAATGATTTACCAAAGATGATATAAAGCTAGAAACAAAAGAACTTTATAAAGACATAGAAATACTTAAAAAAGATTTAATACAAAAATGACTTGCAACAGAGATGTTTGCACAGGAAAAAAATAAGTGAAATTTAGAATGAATTTTTGGTAATATATTTGCAAGTTTTTTATGAGAAGATTTATATGAAACAATAGAAGAAAAAGCATCAAATTTATTATATTTTGTGATCAAAAATCACCCTTTTAATGATGGAAATAAAAGAACATGAGCTTTTTGTTTTGTATGGTTTTTGCAAAAATACAATTATGATTTTCAAGAAATTATAAGTCCTGAAACTCTTACAATTTTGACTTTATTAATTGCAAATAGTGTTCCTAAAGAAAAAGATAGAATGGTCTGACTTATTTTATTAATTCTAAAAAAATAATGTAAAACACTATATAACTATCTATCTAAATCACTCATACAAAAAGATATTGATTTCTCAAAAATAGAAAATCATAAAAATAAATTTAAGAAAGAAATAAAATAAATATCATCTGTAAATACTAGATGATATTTATTTTAGGCATAATTGTAAAAAATGTGTGGCTAAAAAAGAAAGTATTTGTCATAATATAGCTAAATACTTTCTTACTTTTAATAATGCAAAATAAAAGTTATAAAAAATACTGTAAAAAATGTAACAGTTCAAAACTAAAAAAAGATTGAAAAATGAGGTGAAAACAGAGATATAAATGTAAAAACTGTGGTCATGTATTTCAAAATAAAACAAGAAAAAATAATAGTATTAAATATTCTCTTATAATCATTTACAGAATCTTCATTATCTTTTCAAGAAAGTAAGAATTCAGTTAATGCTTCTGATATATTTATTAATGCTAAAAAAGGTAAATCTTTACAAGCATAATATGTTATGAACTAACACAACACACATTAAAAAGTTTTGATTTTTTTAATTTTATGATAAATAAATGTGTTTCCATATAATGGAATACTGAAACAGAGAGATTTTCCATGGGCTTATCTGTTGCCAGAGTTTTTCTTTTAGAATTGTTTAGACTTATTAAACAATCCTTTTTATTTGTTTATTTTTTCTTATTCTTTTTAAATCTTTATTAGTTTTTTTATATGCTGTAATAATAAAAAAGTCTCAATTAGTTTCTTGTCATAAAAATACACATATTTTTTAACTACTTTAATTTTAATTTTTTTTCAATGTTATCTAATTCTTTTAAATCATTATTATCAGATTCAATTAATTCTTGTTTTTTTCTTTTTTCATCATATTTTTCATAAATGAGTTTTACTTTTTCTTTCATTTCATTATTAGAAATACTTCATTTTCAAGAAAGCAATTTTTTATCATGATAAACAATCAAAGAATCAATATTTTCTTTCCAAAACTTCAAAGTTATATCTTCTTGCTTTTTTACCTTAAATTCGGCAGTTTCTAAAAATATAGTTACAAATCTATTTAAATCATCAAGTTCATCTTCTGTTAAATAATTTTTTGCTATATAAATATCTTGTTTTCTAACAATTTTTCATTTCCAACTTGTTAAATTCATATTCAAAGAACTTTCATCAGCTCTACTAAATATAATTTCAGATGCTGTTTTTCAAGTAATAGCATAAAGTATTTTATTTTGAACTTCTGCAAAAAACATTTCAGTAGCTTTATCTGTTTTATCATAATCACTACTAAGTTTAAACAAATCTCTTATTTTTTGGTAAAACCTTTTTTCAGAACTTCTAATATCTCTAATCCTTGCAAGAAGTTCATCAAAATAATCAGTTCTTCAATCTGGATTTTTAAGTCTTTCGTCGTCCATCACAAAGCCTTTCACCATGTATTCTTGGAGATTTTCAATTGCCCATTGCCTAAATTGTATTCATCTAAAACTTTTTACTCTAAATCAAATCGCTAAAATCATTTTTAGAGAGTAAAAAGTTACATTATATTTTTTTCAATCTGAGGCAGTTGTTAAGTAATCCTTAATAACTGATTCTTGGCTTAGCTCTCATTCTTTTATGATATTTTTTATATGCATTGATATATTTGGAAGTGAGGTGTCAAAAAGTTCTGCTATCTGATTTTGATTCATCCAAATATTTCAATCTTTGCTATATAAAGCAACTGATGTTTTTCAGTCATCTGTATTGTATATTATTATACTGTCTTGTTTATTAACCATATTAATATATATTCTTTAAAAACTAAACTACTTCAAACTCTCTTCAATCAACTTAATCTCTTCATCAGTCAATTCATACAACTTTTAATTCATTCAATAATTTACTTATTTCTTTATCGTTAGTTTCTAATTCTTCAAATATTTCATTTGGTGATCTGATTTCTTCTTCTGTGTTTTTATTAGGATTTTTAGCTGATATATCATAATCTTTTATATCTTCTACTTTTACTATCCATGAGTTATTTCCAACCTCTCTTTTTTGTAATAGTTCTGGAATATGTTTTATTTCATCATAAGTTATAGGTTTATTTTTTGTTAATTTTCTACCTAAATCTATTTCATAATACCATATATCTTTTGTAGCTCACTGCCTATCAAAAAATATTATATTTGTTTTAACTCATGAATATGGTAAGAATACTCAAGTTGGAAGACTAATTATACTGTGTAGGTTAAAGTCTTCTAACATTACTTTTTTAATTTCTTGAAATGCTTTTCAAGTATTAAATAAAACTCATTCTGGAATAATAATTGCTGACTTACCTCAAAGTTTTAAATTCTTCATAATATGTTGTAAAAACAACATTTCAGTTGCATTTGTTTTGATTGGAAAATTTTGCCTGATAATATCTTTTTCTTTTCAACCAAAAGGAGGGTTTGCAAGTATTACATCGTATCTATCTTTTTCTTGAATTTGTCTTATATCTGCAGTAAGAGTATTTCTTTTTGTTATATTTGGATTACTTATGGAGTGGAGTATCATATTCATAACTCACATGATATATGCAAGACCCGTTTTTTCATTTCAGAAAAATGAGTTCTTTTTAAGGAAATCTAACTGTTTATCTGATTTTTCTTGAGCATTCATGTGATTGAAAGCTTCAATCAAAAATCAACAGCTTCAAGTAGATGGATCATAAACAGTTTGTCATACTTTAGGATCTATACTATCTACCATAATTTTGATGATACTTCTAGGTGTATAAAATTCTCCAGAGTTTCAACCATCGTTTCACATACCTTTTAGTAAGTCTTCATAGATATGAGATAGCTCAAATAGGTCTTCTTGTTTTTGAAAATTTAAATCTGATATAATATCTATAATTTCTCTTAAAGTGTGTCCTGACTCAATTCTATTATCAATAAAATGGAATATTTCTCACAGCTTATATTTTATAGAATGATAATCTTCATTTTCTATTCTGAATGATTTTAGATATGGAAATAAATCTTTATTTACAAAGTCTTTTAAATCATCTCATGAAATCATTCAACCTTGCAAGCTAGTCCAGTTATTCCATCTATATTTTTCAGAGATTATATATTCATAACTTTTTCAATCAATGAGAGCATTATCTGCTTCTCTAGCTTCAAAGTCATCTATAAATTTTAAGAATAATATCCATGATATTTGTTCTGTGTAATGCATAGCTCCAGATATACCGTCATCTCTTCTCAGTATATCGGTTATCCTTGCTATTTGTTGTTTCATTTTTTAGTCTAATAATTTAATAAAATTTTGTATGTAAATAAGTTTATTTCTTCATAATTTAATACTTGAAATAATGTTATTTTCTTCTAGTTTTTTTACATTTCTAATAGCTGTAGATCGTACTACTCAAAGTTTCTTTTCAAAATCTCCAGATGTCAAAAATGCTCAAGAAAATAGTATTTTAGTTATTTTATGATAATCCATTCATAATTCAGAGATTTTTTGTTCAGTTTCTGACATGAGTTCTTTAATTTTCATAATTTTTTCAGCTGTTTTTTTGGATTGAGAGATAATTCATTTAAGCAAATATATTATAAATTCTGAATAATCTCAAGTCTCTGTTGTTTTATTTAAAAGTTTGTAATACTCTTGTCTTGTTTTATTTATATATTCACTTAAAAATAAAATTGGAAAGTCTAACTTTTTTGTAAGCACTAGGTATAGTACATTCAATATTCTTCATGTTCTACCGTTTCAATCATAAAATGGGTGTATAGATTCAAATTGGTAATGAATAACAGGCATTTTTATGAGTGCATCTATATCATCATTAAAATCATTAATAAAATCTTCTAAATTTTTAAGTATTCTATCAATATTTTCTTTTCATGATGGTGGTGTATAAAGCACCTCTCAAAGTCAGTTGGCTATAATAGTTCATGGTAGTTTTCTTATTCAAATCTTATTTGGCTCTATTATAGATTGTAGTTCAATTAGAAAATTATATCCTATTCAATTGTATTTTTTAAGTTGTTCAAATCATTTTAAAATTGCTTTATGATAATTTAGTACCTCTTTTTCTGGTCATTTAAGTGATTTTTCTCATAATGCTTCTTGTTGTAATACTTTTACTGTTGTAGTATTTATATTTTCTATTGCTGATGATTCTACTGACTCTTTTATCAAGAGTGGTGAAATAAGCATTTCAAGATTTGGTACTAAATAAACTAATCAATTAAGTTTTGATATTTCTTCACTTGCTTTTATGGCTAATTTCAAAAATTCTTTCCTGTCAAAATCAAAATATCAAGGTAAAAATGGTAAATCATTGTATGGTTTTGTTTTATCAAACATAAATTTTTTAACAATTTAAATAAATATGTTCTTATTATATAATTTTTTAATTCTAAATCAAGAAATATGTTTCATTTTTTATTATTTTTGCAACATATTTTCGTTATATGTATCATTAGTGCAACATATCTTTAAAAAATGTTGCATTTATACTTCTTATGAAACACATAAAAAACTTGTAAACAAAAATCAACTTTTTGTTATCATTTACTATAAGATGACAACAAAATTATAATATTTATTACTCTTTCACTAATCTCCCCTCAAAAGCTTCTTTTAATATACTTTGTTTCAGCTCGATTAAATCTTTTAATTTCTTTTCATATTTTTCTTTTAGTGTTTTATTTTTTTCAAATTCATTATAAAAATTTGAAACATATCTACTCATAACCCACCAATTATATCTTCATTTTTTTACTTCAGGTCTTTCAGTCATTTTTTCTTTAAATTGTTCAAAATACTCTACCATTATTGGATCTTCAAGTTTTTCTTTCCATTTTATAAAAAACAAATACTTATTTTTATATTTATATCAATATTTATATAAATCTTTTCATTGGATTAGTGGTTTTATTAATGTTTTGAGATAATATGATTGAGATAATTGTTTAGCTATTTTTTCATCAAAAACAAAAGCATTATTTAAATCAAGTTGATATTCATCTATTTACATAGAGTATATAATACATAATGTGCATAGGTGTATATATCCAATGAATAAATTTAAGATAAAAACAAAACAAATATCATCTGTAAATATTAGATGATATTTATTTTACGAAAAAATCACTATTTAGTTAAAGCTATATTTCCAAATATTTTTCAATTTCAGAAATAACCTGTTTTTCGTCAAGTTTGCTTGTATCAATAGTTATTCAATTTAAAAATTTATTTTCATGGTATTTATGAAATATATCTAAAAGCAAATCATCATATCAGTAAGATACTATTATTCATCTTTTCTCTAAGTTTTTTCTCTTTTCTTCAAACCTTTCTTTCAATATATCTAATGGTGCTTCAATATTTATATAAAAAAAAGAAATATCTTTATTTTTAGAGTATTCTAAAATATGGTTGGTTAACTGTTTTTGAGACTCAATAAAAAGGGACATTCAGTTATTTAGTGCAGTTTCACACATATTTTTTAGAACTTGTTCTAACATTTCATGATGTTTTTCATTTGAATGAGAATAGTCTGAAATTAATCTTTTTATTGTATCCTTATTTATACGAAAAGTATTTCGTACTTTTCTAAAAAGTGTATCCACTGCAGTACTTTTTCCTGCACAACTCGGTCATTCGAAAAAAACTACTCTTTGTTTCATAAATTTATAATTTAAAAATTATCCCAAAGTAAGAAATGAAGTGCAATTAAAAGAGAAGAAAATATAGTATTCCCCGTAGGGTAATAACATTATTTTCTAATATAATAAGATATGTACTGACAATTAATATTCCAAGAGAGAGAAAGTATTGAATTTCATTTAAATAAATGATTAAAGAAAAAAGATATAGCATAAATACTAAAAAGATCAGAATCAACAATAAGCAGAGAGATATACAGAAATTCAGTAAAAAAACGATGAAACAATAAAAAAGTATATTTAGCACTAGAAGCAGAAATCAAATCATATCAAAGACGATGGCTAACAAAAACTCAATCAATGAAAATAAATATGAATACTAATATGAAAAATTTCATAATAGAACAACTATCAATAACAGAAATACAAATGTCCCCAAAAACAATTGCTAAGAAACGGAATAATACTCAAACAGATAAAAAGAAACATATCTCCCATACAAGTATATATTCTTGGCTAGAAACTGGTATGTGAAATAAATATAAAGAACTATTATTATATAAACATAAAGGTTATAGAAAGAAAAAACAACAAACAGAAAGAGTGAAAATTAAAAATAGAGTTAGTATTAAAGATAGACCTGAAACAATAAATAACAGAGAAGAAAAATGACATATTGAAGCTGATTTAATTGTTTCTAAAAAATGATTTAAATGAGCTATACTTACATTGGTTGATAGAAAGACTAGGTTACCTAAAATCTTTAAAATAAAAGATAAATCAAGTGAAAATATAATTAATCTAATAGCTTGAGTTAAAGATGATATATGAATTAAATCTGTTACTTTTGATAATTGAATGGAATTTGCTAAGCATTATTTATTAAATGATATATGAATAGATACTTACTTTTGTGAGCCTTATTCTTCTTGGCAGAAGTGAAGTATTGAGAATTTAAATAGGATTATCAGGAGATTTTTTCCTAAATGAACTATATTTGATTATGTAAGTGATGAAAAAATAAAAAGTATTTGCGATATATTAGCAAATACTCCTAGAGAAATACTTTGATTTATTTCCCCTAATCAAGCACACTTTTCACAATCTTAATGTTGTATTTGGAATTATAACAAAATTTTTTATAATCTCAAAAATAAAAAATTTCTTAATGCTATATTTTCTTCTTTAAGTTCATTTAAAAAATTGCACTTCGGGGTTTAATTCAGGTATACAAAGTTTTAAGTATTATATTTATAATTTTAATTTTGTCAATGGTGGAGCTAATGGGATTTGAACCCATGTCTTAGAAGGCAAATCAAATAAATCTACTATTATAGTTTATTTTAAAATTCCCTGAAAATAGAAAACAAACAAAAAACTTCCAAGGAAACCATTTTTAAAAAATACTTGATAAGGTAAAAAAACGATTAAAAATAAAAAATATCAAGACTCTCTTTTAAATAAATCTATAAAACTTCGAGAATAAAATTTTTATAGACCAATGTAGCAAGCCAAATGACTATCATCCAAAATATGGAAGGCTACACCTCTAAAACTTCAAGTATAGAAGCGAGGCTTAGGCAACAACAGTTGCCAAAGCTGGTGGTCTAAAAGCATTTTTCAATGCAGTTAAAGCACTTCCAGCAGTTTTTCTAAAGTTTGCACTTATAGTTGTTTATGATTGATTTAGGAAGCCATAAACACCTCCCTAATAGCATACAAGACCGGCAAATCTCCTAATAGAAACCAAGATTAGCCCCAAAACATATATTATCTAAAAAAACCTCAAATCAAAATTTACAAACTCTTTTTTTGTTAGGTATCTGTGGTAAAATTACTTCCTTACTATAAAAGTAAAGATTTTTTAGGATTACTATTACCCTTTTTTAAATCCAAAATCTGATCACGAATCAAAGCAGCTTTTTCATATTCCATATTTCATGCAGCAATATCCATCTCTAATTCAAGCTTAGCTATAACTTTTCATATCTCTTTCTTATTAATAATAGAATAATCCTTCTTTTTATTCTTAGACTCCATTCAAATTTCTTTTATATCAGAAAAAATAGTTTTTGGAGTTATATTATTTTTCAGATTATATTCTTTTTGAAGACCTCTCCTATAATAAGTAAGATTTATAGCTTTTCTCATAGCCTCAGACACTATAAGTCAATTTTCATTAACAAGTCTTCATTTATCGTATCTATAAAGTTTTCACAAGTAAGTATTGTTCTCCACAAATTCTAAACCAGACAAAGATGAAATCTTACCAACATACATATAAACCTTTCAATTATTATTCCTAGCAGCTCTTCATATAATTTGAATTAAACTAGAACTAGATCTCAAAAAACCTTGCTTATCAGCATCTAAAATAGATATTTTACTAACCTCTGGTAAATCCAATCACTCTCTAAGTAAATTTACTCCTACAATTACATCAATTACACCTTTCCTAAGCTCCTGTAAAATTTCAAGCCTCTCAATAGTATCAACCTCTGAATGAAGATATTTACACTTAACACCATTATCAAGTAAATAATCATTAAGCTCCTCACTTGATCTTTTTGTTACAGTTGTAATAAGCATCCTCTCATTTCTATCCACTATCTTGGAAATATTGTTCATAATATCATCCACCATAAAATCCATATGCCTAAGCTCTATCTCTGGATCTAAAAGTCAAGTAGGTCTAAAAAATTGAGCTATTATTCTGCAATCATCTGTTGCTTGCCAAATATCTCACTTCATAGGATCAAAGTTGAAAAATTTTTGTTCTTTTCACATTTTTTCTCATGGGATAGAATCACAACTTCTTTTTATCTCATAAGTATTAGGAGTAGCAGAAACAGCTATAGTTTGTTTTACCTTACTTTCAAACTCTCCAAACTTTAAAGGTCTATTATCAAGTGCAGAAGGTAGTCTAAAACCATTTTGGACTAAATTTTCTTTTCTTGATCTATCTCCAGAATACATCCCATCAATTTGTGAAAAAGTGATATGAGACTCATCTACAAAAGTAATATAATCATCTCAAAAATAATCAAGCAAAGTAGCAGGAGCTTCTCAAACCTTTCTTCAATCCAAAAACCTAGAATAATTCTCTATACCATTTACATATCAAACCTCTTGCATCATTTCCATATCATATTCTACCTTTGCTTTTAATCTCTCATATTTAAGTACATCTCAAGTGGCTTTGAAATATTCAAGCCTTTCTTCTAACTCCTTACTTATCTCTGGGATAATTTCTTCAATTCTCTGTTTAGAACTTACTGTATGTTTTGCAGGAAATACATCTATTTTTTTTAAATATTCATAAATTTCTCAACTAAGATAATTTCTACTTGTAATTTGGCTAACATCATTTCCCCAAAACTCTATAGTCATACAAGTCTCACTAGAAGCAGGCCAAATTTCTAATATATCTCACATAACTTGAAACATCCCAGGTTTAAATTCTAAATGAGCTCTTTTGTATTGTAAAGAAACAAGCTTTTTCAAAACAGATTCTAAATCATACTCTTTTCAAACCTCTATATCAAAAATTTGTTCTGTATATAAATCAATATCTCAAATACCATAAATACAACTCACACTAGCAACTATTAAAACATCCTTCCTAGTAAGTAAATCCTGAGTTGCAGCATGTCTTAATCTATCTATTTCTTCATTTATAGTAGCTTCTTTTTCTATATAAGTATCTGTTTTGGAAACATAAGCTTCTGGCTGATAATAATCATAATAAGAAACAAAATAATGAATAGCATTATCAGGAAAAAATTCTTTAAACTCTTGTGCAAGCTGTGCTGCTAAAGTTTTATTATGAGCTATAACCAAAGTAGGTTTATTTATTTTTTCAACTACATTTGCCATAGTAAATGTTTTTCAACTACCAGTAACTCCCCAAAGAGTTTGAAAATCTTTTTTATTTTTCAAATTCCCCACAATCTCATTTAAAGCATTTCTTTGATCCTCTCAAAGGCTATATTTACTTTTTAGCTTAAACATAATTTATAGTTAAATTTACAACTCCTTCCATAATTTAAAAATTCAAAAAATTCTATTACAAAAAACCTATTTTACAAATTGGTAATGGTCCTTTAGATAGGTACCACCAATTTTAGCAAGATTATCTAGGATAAGGACAGGGAAATTATTAAATTTTGTAGGAAGAATTATATTACAACTTCTAAGTTTTTCAATAGGACTTAAACCATTCATACCTATTCAAAAAGAAGGTCTATAATTATTATAAGTATAAATATATTTACTACTATGGTTTAAAAAATTAGGAAGAGATTTCATGCGATCAAGATAAGGTCTATATAATTCTTCATCATCAGTTCTATGAGATCTCTCTACAATTCATTGAAGATATTTTTTTCAAGCAGGAATACTCTTAAAACAGCAATTTATATTATTTAATATAGCATTCCACTGATTTTCCTTTCTCTTACTTCATCCACAAAAATCAGCAGGGCCATTATCTCATTGAAATTCCATATGATAATATATTCACATACTCCTAAGATATGTAGCTATAGTAAGTATAAACATAAGACCAAATTCAGAAGAAAGACTATGAGAATAAGCTATAAATTTATATTTTGTTTTAGCACATATATATGTCCATTGATATAAAGGAAGATTATATTTTCTTAGTATAAAACAAAGTTCTCATAAAGCTTCAAAATCTTCTATATGCTTTGTATCTACTTGACCATACTCAAAGGGAAGAATATTTTGATAATCGTATAGAGGTTTACTATCTCATTTTCTACGAGAATAATGATGCTTTTTTACTTTGTTTCTTTTTAGTATATTTCATATAGTAGAGGAAGAGAATGTTATTCCATATCTGAGGAATAAATACTTTGCTAGACGTACTCTTCAATATTTTGTTTTATTTCGTTCTTGTAATACAAGTCATTCTAAATCAGAAGATGTTTTTTTATTATGAGGAGTCTTAGGAGCTCTTGATATATTTTCTATAGGACCATCTCTACTTCTTCTTACTGTTTTACGAGAACATCATAATATATAAGCTGTTTTACTTACGTTTCCTTTGTTTTCTTCAAGTATCGACCTCGCGAGGATTCTTGCTGATTCTACTCCTTGCTTAGTACACATTTTTTCATATAATCATTTCATAAGAGGTTTGGGATTATAAAATAAAATTTTTTACAAAATCTATTATATCCTCATCCTCTTTTTTACACAATTCCATATCAATAAATAGTGGTACCTATCTACTGGTACAGATAATCCTATTTTACAAATTGTTCTTGATTTTTTAAGATTTTAAATAATATCTATTGAGTTTAACTAAATATATTCTATCTCTTGTTCTATTCCCTCTCCTCTAAGGAGAGGGTTAGGGTGAGGTTGAACCAGAGAGGAATAGGGTGAAGTTGAGATGGAGAGAAATAGGGTAAGGTTGAACTGTAAATAACTAGACTGAAATAGTAAGATTCTCAAAGTTAAAAAATAGAAAATCCTATTTAAAATGAAACTAAATGTAATAAAAAATAGATATAAATATTTTTGAGTATCAGCACTGGTTCTGATGGTCTCTTTTTTTTATTTCCTTTTTTCAGATATAAACTACTGAATAGATATGACATGATGAACAAACACTATTTACACATACAAAATAGAATCACTAGAAACAGAAAAAATAGAAAAAGAACTTATTGAAAAATCAAAAAATGTTGAATATAACGGTAAAAATATGATAAATTCTATTTCTGTGATTAAAATTTTTGGTAAAAATGAAATATCTGTAACAGTTTGATACAATAAAGTATCACTAAAAAAAGAAGATTTAGAAGTATTAGAAAATGACAAAAAAATCACCGAGACAAAAATATCTGGTGAAATTCTATCAAAAATAAAACAAGACTTTAGAGAAAAAACACTAAATATATTAAAGAAATATGATGAAAAGCTAGAAGAATCATTATACACAAACATATGAAAAAGCTTTTGAGATTATATAAGAAATACAGCAATACTAACCCTGGCAATAGCAATTATTGCAATATCAATCTATATTATGTATGCTTTTTTTTGAGTAGCTTGATGAATATGAATCAGTTCTTTTGCAATAATAACAATAGTAACTCTATTTCATGATATATTAATATCTACTTGATTATACCTAATAGTATCTTCATTTTTACCAGAATTTAGAATAGACACATTTTTTGTTACTGCTCTTTTAACCATACTAGGTTATTCTATAAATGATACAATAGTAGTATCTGATAGAATTAGAAGCAATATTAAAAAATTAGTGAAAAGCAAAAATTTAGAAGAAATAATAGAAATATCCGTATCTGAAACTTTGAGAAGAAGTATATTTACAAGTTTAACTTTATTTTTTGTACTTCTAACAATATTTTTATTTTGACCAGAAACAATAAAAGGTTTTATATTAACTATGATGTTTGGTACTATCATATGAACATATAGTTCCATATTTATAGCATCCCCCCTGCTATATGAACTAAATAAAAATAAAAAGCTAAGTGAATATAAAGAAACTATAGTAAAACCCGAAGATAAAGTAGTTGTTTAGTAATAAAATTAGCAATAAAAAAGATGGATTAATGGTATTATTGCGATACCAAGGTTCCATCTGACCTTAAGATGAAGAGTAAGTCGAGGCTCTTCATACATAAATGATATCATTTAAAAAAAATAATGTCAAATAATTGAACAATAAATCATCTATGAATTATAATGGATTGAAATCGTAGGTGGGCAAAATCCCAATCTATGAATGCTATAGCATGACATAAAAAATGAGCTGATAATGTAGTAAAAGTGACAGAATTGGCTAAACAAAAGGGAATTAAATATCTAACATTATGGGTACTTTCAGCTGATAATTTAAGTAAAAGACCTTTTTTAGAGGTAGAATGAATATTTAAATTATTAAATGGAATAGAATGATTTTTATGAAAAATGTTAGATGAAAATTTAAAACTTGAAACAATATGAAATATTAAAAAACTTCCAGAAAAAACACAGTGAATAATAAATAAAGTTAAAGAGAAAACAAAAAATAACAATGGCATTACACTTATTTTGGCTTTAATTTACGGATGACAAGATGAAATAGTGAGAACAACTCAAAAAATAATTAAATCTTGAATAGGCCCGAAAGAGCTTACAAAGCAAGAATTTAGAAAATTTAGTGATACATGAAAATTTCCTGTGGTGGATATGATAGTTAGAACTGGATGAGATGTAAGACACTCTTGATTTATGTTATTTGACAGTGAATATAGCGAATATTATTTTTCTTCTAAAAAATGGCCTGAATTTGATGAAGAAGAGCTAGATAAAGTCATAGAAACTTTTGGAAAATCAAAAAGAAATTACTGAAAATAAAAAATTATGCTACCAAACTGGTATTTTGAATACAAAGATAAAATAGATAAGTACTTAAACAATTATTTGATTGAGTATTTTGAAAATGAAAAAAACTTATGATTAAATAATTTGAAAGAAGCATGTTTATATGCTTGTGATTGAGGTAAAAAAATTAGAGCTATACTAGCTTTAGAGTTTTATCTTATATTCTCTTGAAAAAAAATAGAAGAAATTAAAGATACGGATAACATTTCTAAATTTTGTATAGCTTTAGAATTAATGCATGCATACAGTCTAGTACATGATGATTTACCAGCTATGGATAATGATACACTTAGAAGAGGTAAGCCAACGGTTTGGTCAAAATACGGTGAAGCTGATGCTATACTGGTTTGAGATTTACTAAATTCACTATCATTTGAGATATTAAGTGAAATATGAAACACAGATATTTTAAAGAATTTTTGACAGTCTGTTTGAATAAAATGAATGATTTGAGGACAAACTCTAGATTTATATTACGAAAAAAATAGCAATGAACTTAATCTTGAAAACTTGATAGAAACTCATAACAAGAAAACTTGAGCTTTAATACAAATATCTATATTTTGATGAATAATGATTTGAAACCCAAGTTTGAAAATAAATAAAAGTAATATATTGGAAAAATACAAAGATTTCTGAAAGAAATTAGGTTTAGCGTTTCAAATAAAAGATGATTTACTGGAGGTAGAATGAAGTAGTTTTGAAACAGGAAAAAGTCTATGAGAAGAAAATAAATGATTTGTTTATTTTATGTGATTAGAAAAAACAAAAAAGTATTTATGTGATTTGTTAAAGGATTGTGAATCTTTGGCAAAAGAAAATACATCTTCTAAAATAAGCTTTTTAGTAAAATATATATGAGAGAGAAAAAAGTAAGTATTACTACTTACTTTTTAAATTTTGACTTATTATTTTATCAATCAATCAATACTTCAATGCTTCTTCAGCAGTCATAAAATTATCCCTATCACAATCTTTCTCAACTTGTTTTATATCTTTTCATGTGTGTTTAGCTATTATTTTGTATAGTCTATCTCCAGTTTTTATAATATGCTCTGCTGCTAGTTTAATATCTGTTGCTTGTCATTCAGCACCTCAAAGAGGTTGGTGTATCATTATTTCACTATGAGGTAAAGCAAATCTTTTACCTTTTTCTCATCAAGTGAGTATTATAGATCACATAGAAGCAGAAAGTCATATAGACACAGTATGAACTGGACAAGCAATATATTGCATAGTATCATATATAGCTAAACCTGCAGTAACATGACCTCATGGTGAGTTTACATACATAGTTATTGGACTTTTAGAATTTTGTTTTTCTAAAAACAATAACTGAGCTATAACAGTATTTGCTACATTTGAATCAATAGCTTCTCATAAAAAAACTATTCTATCTTCAAGCAATCTAGAATATATGTCATAAGCTCTTTCTCAACTAGGTGTTTTATCTATAATTGTAGGAATTAAAGTAGAAGTGACTGCCTCTATAATTGGTTTGTTGTTTTTAATTTTAATATTTTTTTTCATATTTGGTGTTTTTTAAGGTAAATATTTAATTTATAAATAATTAAAAAAGAAAGAGCATAGAATAATACTAAACTAGAGTTCTATTTTTTGAATGTATTATTTTTTCTATTTCTATAACTTTATCTTGATAGGCTATATTTTCACTAATTTTTTCAAAAGATTGATTTATCAATTTATGAGTATATTCAAAACCTTGATCCATATCATGTTTAATCTCTAAAAGGTCTTCTCTCAAGCTTTCATATCTTTCTTCCAAAGTTTTTTGTCACTTTTCTACACTTCAAAGCCTTCTATCAAGAACTTTCTGTCATTCCTCAACACTTCAAAGCCTTTTATCAAGGACTTTTTGTCATTCTTCAACTGCTCACAATCTTATTTCAATTGTTCACACCTTCTTTTCAAGAGATCATACTTTATTTTCAAGAGATCATACTTTATTTTCAAGGGATCATACCTTCTTTTCAAGGGCTTTTTGTCATTTTTCAACTGCTCAAAGTCTTATCTCAACAACTCAAAATTTTTTCTCAAGAGATTCCTGTCAATAAGCAATACTATCTAATTTTGATAAAACTATATCAAACTTTTCCTCCGTAGTCATAAGTTTTTATAAAATTAAAAATTAAACTCTATCTATATATTACCATTTATTATATTTAGTTTCAACAAAATTTAAAATGTTTTTTTCAAAAATACTATCACTAAATCATAAGGAATATTTTCTTATTTCTTTAGCATCAAAATTCATTTTTTCAAATTTATTTATAATAGAATTTAGAGAATTTATATTTTGTTCATCAAAAAAAACTCAAGTCTTATTTTGTACTACAGTTTCTAAAGCTCCTCATTTTTTATAAGCTATAACTGGTGTACCACATGCCATAGCCTCCAAAACAACTATTCAAAAATCTTCTTCTGGTGGAAATAAAAAAGCCTTAGCTTCTCAATAGAGTTTGCATATTTCTTTTCTTGAGATATTAAACTTCCAAGATATATTGCTATTGGATTTAATTTTTAAATCTCTATAAAGCTTATTATCTGTATTTGTAACTAAAACTAGTTTTTTACCATTTTGGTTGAAGGCATCTACCAATAAATCAAATTTTTTGTAAGGAATACATCTTCAAACATATAAATAAAAATCTTTTTTGGTTTGTTTTAATTTAAATTCTTTTAATTTCAAAGGAGGATAAATTACAAAAGACTCTCTTCAATAATATCTTTTGATTCTTTTTTGAGTGTTTTTAGAGTTAGCTATAAAAAAATCTGGTCTTTGTCCAGCTACAAAATCCCATTTTCTTAGTTTATTTATAATAAAAGGAGCGAGTCTTTTTCAAATAAAATTCAAGATACTTCAAAACTCCATCATACCTAAATACTCATGGTAATGACTCCAAAAATAACGAGTAGGAGTATGACAATAACAGATAAATAAAGTTTCTGGTTTTGTTATTATTCATTTACTTTCAGCGCTACTTGAGCTAATAACTATATCATAGGGCCTAAAATCAAAACTTTCAAAGGCTATAGGTCTGAAAATTAAAGCTAATTTATGAGATTTAGCCAAAAAAGGAATTTTTTGTATAAAGCTAGTTTTTATTTTTTTGTTCTTAAAAAAGTTAGTTTTTTCTTGAAAAAAAACAGAAGTGAAAATATCAGCATTGGGAAATATATGAATAAGATTTTCAAGTACAAGTTCAGCACCTCATAAATCTTTTATCCAGTCAGCAACTATTGCTATTTTTTTATTTTTTATATTCATAAATTAATTAATTTCTAGGTTTAGAATTAATGAAAAGATTTGAATTTTTATATTTTGAAAAAAAAACAAAACTTATATTTTTTTAAAGAGAATATTCATAAACTTCTATATTTAAGGAAATTGTGAAAAATATTTATTTTTGTTATTAAGAAGCAATTCTTCACTCTTTAATTAATAAATTTTTTAAATAATTTTATTTATGAGTTTTTCAAATTTATCATAAGAAAAATCTTTTGCTCTCTCTTCACAATCTTTTCTCATTTTCAAACATTTATCTGGTGTTAAAAAATTTTGAACCACATCTATTATATCATCTATTTTTCACTGCTTATCTATCAAAAATCAAGTTTTTTTATGTATGATTGATTCTTTTAATCCTCAGTCATTTACCCCTAAAACAGGTTTTCAAGCAGACATAGATTCAACTGGACTCATTCAAAAATCCTCATCAACAGGTATATATATAGTAGCTATACAATTTCATATATAATTTATAAATCTATCATTTTCTACAAGAGTTCTAAATTCTATATTGCTAAATCATTTTCAAAGATTAAATATTTCATTTTTTTGGGGATCATTTTGTCAGTATATTACTACCAATTTTTTTTCAGGCATTTCTCTAAAAGCTTTAACTATATTTCAAACTCTTTTTGCATCACAAAGTCTAGCAAAAGAAAGATAATAATCTTTTTGTCCTATATATTTAAACTCCCCTATTTTCACAGGAGGATAAATTATTTGAGAATCATATCACAAAAATCTTTTTAACCTTTTTCCAGTATTTTTTGAATTAACTATTATAATATCCATTTTCTTTATATCATTCTCATATATTTTTCTAAATATTGATGAAACTAATATAAATATAGGTTTTATATACCATTTAACTTTCTTTAAATACTGATTTTTTAAATCATATAAATATCTAGGAGGAGTGTGACAATAATATATTTTTTTAGAGTTTTTATTGCAATTTCTAACAGCACTTAGACAGTCTCAAGAGAAAATAACTGTATCATAGTTTTTTAAAAATTTTGTTTTAAATAAAAAAGCCCATTTTAGTTTTATATGCCTAAAACCAGACTTAAATATTTCAGAACTTATTTCTATTATTTTCTTTGATACTCATTCTTTTTTCAAATCAAAACTACCCTTACTTACAAAACCTGTAGCTATATCACATTTCAATACTTTTTGCATCATTATCATTAGCTTTTCTCACCCTCATTTGTATAAAAATGTATCGTGTAATATAACTATACTTTTTTCCTTTAACATATAAAAAAGATGGATTTAAATATATAAAAAAGATTATAAATAATAAAATAGATTTTACAATAAAATTTGAAATTATGGGTTTTTAATTATAATCCGAGAAAAAATATATTTTAACTAACCAATCTTTTATGGGCCCCATTGAGATAATTCTCTTCGTTTTTTTATTCTTTCTATCAGCTTTCTTTTCTTGAACAGAATTAGCTTTGATGAGTTTACCAGAACATAAAATTGATTCTCTTTTAAAGGAAAAAAAACTTTGAAGTAAATCTTTAAAAAAAATCAGAGAAAATAGTGATAGGCTACTTATAACTATTCTCATTTGAAATAATTTAGTAAATACTTTCACAGCAGCTTTTGCTACAAGTATAGCTATAAATATAGCTTTATCATGATGAATGTGACTTACTCAAAGTACAGCTGTATGACTTTCAACTTGAATAATAACATTTTTATTACTGCTTTTTGGTGAAATAATACCAAAATCAATTGCAACTAAAAACTCAGCAAGTATATCTCTAATAGTTGCTCCTATATACAAAGTTCTAATGATTATCATCTATCCTATTATAAGTTTTCTAGAAATTCTTATAAAGATTTTTTCCAAAGATAGTAATTCAAAAAAAATAACAGAAGAAGAAATAGAAAGTTTTATGGATATTTGAAAAGAAGATGGGGCTTTGAAAGACGAAGAACATAAAAAGATAAAAAGTATACTTGAATTTTCAAATACAGATGTAGAAGAAATAATGACTCCTAGGGTAAAAATAGAGGCTTTATCAAGAGAAACTACGGTGAAAAAAGCTTTTGAATATTTTTTAAATCATACTCATTCTAGAATCCCTGTATATACTAAAACTATAGATAAGATAAGTAATATAATGACCGTTAGAGATTTGATAAATCAAGATGAAGATAAAAAATTGAAAGATTTGAATCTAAGTGAGGTTTTGAGGGTTCCTTTAAATCAAGATATAGATTCTTTACTTAAGGTTTTCCAAAAATCAAGAAAACATTTAGCTATAGTTATGGATGAATATTGAGGTGTTGCAGGTCTTGTGACACTTGAGGATGTAATTGAGGAGATTTTTTGAGAGATAAGAGATGAAACGGATAAAGAAACTGATGAGATAAGAGAGATAGGTAATGATAGTTTGGTAGTAGAATCAGATGTACTTTTTGAGGAGGTTTTGAATAAACTTGAGATGGATTATAGTGATTTGTGATTATCTGAAAAAGAGTTTTCAGGAGAAACACTTAGTTATATGCTGACTGAAAAATTGAAGAGGTTTCCTAGTTCTTGAGAAAAAATCTTATTTGAAATATCAAATAAGGAATATGTGAAACATAATAATATAGAATTTAGAGTTTTGAATGTAGTTAAGTCAAAAATGGGTGATGTGGAGATAAAGAAGGTTTTTGTTGAGAAAGAAGATATATAAGGAAACACTGAAAAATTAATATTCTGCAGAATTTGTAACTATGGAGTAGTTTTCTAGAATATCTTTAAAAAGGTAAAAGGTCAAGAGGAAAAAGCAAGAAAAAGGGAACAAGGACAAGGGGTCAAGACCCCTTGTCTAATTTTAGCTAATTTGTTAAAATTATGTTTTATACACTGTTCTATCCCCTATCCTCTAAGGAGAGGGTTAGGGTGAGGGCTTGTTTGGGTTAGGGTGAGGTATTACCGAAATGGATGAGGCTTCAGAATTTTTATCATAAAGGATTTTGAATAAATCTTTAAACTAATAGTTAAAGAAGACAAATAAAAAAGTTATTTTGTGCTAAGGATACAAAATAACTTTTTTATTTGTAAAAGCCTTTAATCATTCAGGACCATTTTCTTTACCATATCAGCTTTTCTTAACTCAACCAAAAGGTAAAGAAGCTTTTGATCAAGCTATTTGATTTATAAAAATCATTCATCATTCCACTTTTTCAGAAACACTTTTTAATTGTTCCAAATCATCTCAAACAACAACTGCTGAAAGTCAAAATTGAGAATTATTTGCCAAAGAAACTGATTCTTCTAAATTGCTTGATTTTATAATAGAAGCAACAGGGGCAAATATTTCTTCGTCAAAACTTGAAACACTAGGAGTAACATCTCAAAGCACAGTTGGAGATATGAAATATCATTTTATATCAAGTCTTTTTCATCAATATAAAAGCTTTGCTCAAGACTTAATAGCTTTTTGAATCTGCTCTTCAACTTCTTCCAAAGCTGAAATACTAGATAATGGCTGAAGTGTAGTATCTTCATCCATAGGATTTCAAGGTTTTAATTTTTTGAAAGCTTCAATATATTTTTCACAAAACTCATCATAATATTTTTCAGGGACTATAAATCTTTTTGAACAGTTACATGCCTGTCATCCATTTCTATTTCTTCATTGTGTTGCCATATTAACTACATCTTCTAAGTTATTAGTATCACAAACTAAAAAAGCATCATTACCTCCAAGTTCTAGTACAGAGGGTTTTAAGTATTTTCAAGCAAGAGAACCTACAGAAGATCAAGCTCATTCTGATCCAGTGAGGTTTATTCAAGCAACAAATTTGTTTGAAATTATATACTCACTATCCTTTGATGAAACAAATAAATTTGTGTAAACACCCTTTGGAAATCATGCTTTATCAAATAAATCTTGTATTTTTTGAGCACACATAGGTACACTTGATGAATGTTTATATATTTGAGTATTACCTGCTAAAATATTGGGTACAGCAGCTCTAAGTAGCTGGTTAAATGGGAAGTTCCGAGGGGCAATTCAAAAAATAACTCCCAGAGGATCATACATTTCTCTTCATTTTATTCATTCACTTTCAAATTCTCTAGATTTTAGAATTTCCTCAAAATTATTTGCAAACCATCTTATAAGATTAACCGTACCTAACATTCAAGCTTTTGATTGACTATAAAGCATTCACATTTCTATAGTTTGAAGCCTAGAACAATCCTCCAAATCATTTTCCAAGGTATCAGCCAAAGACAAAAATAATAATTTTTTTTCACTTACAGGTGTGTCTTTCCAAGACAAAAAAGCATTATGTGAATCTTTTATGATAACATCTATATTTTCCCTGTTTAAAAGAGAAAATTTTTTTCAATTTTTATCTTCACTGTATGGATTTGTTGATTCTAAAGTTGTCATAATTTAGTTTATTTATTGTATAAAAATATTAAAGAATTTTTAAAAACTTTTTGATTGATTATATTTGAATAGTAAAAATACTCCAAAAATAGTTACGAAAAAAACTTGACTTTTTAAATTAAAAATTTATTATCAAGAAACTTATTTTAATAATTATTATTTAATATGAATAAAGTAAACTTAGAAAGTTTTCCAGAAGGATTGAAAGATTATGCAAAAAGTATACAAGATATACAAAGTTTAGGTAAAAAAGAAGAATTAGCTCTTTGGAGAAAAGTAAGATTATGAGATGAAAAAGCAAAGGAAAGAGTAATAAAAGCACATCTTCATTTGGTTGTACCTATAGTAGAAAAATGTTTGAAAAAAAAACCTTTAATAGATAACTTAGAAAAAGAAGATTTGATACAAACATGAAATGAGCTTCTTATAAAAGCTGTTAAGAGTTTTAAAGCAGAAAATCAGGCTAGATTTTCAAAATATGCTAGAGAGTGTATAGAATGAGGAATGAGAAATATTATAGCACAATATAATATTTGATTGAAAGTAGAAGATACAATATCATATGTTGATTCTATAATTGAAAATGAAGGTCTTTGTGACGAGGAATATTTTGAAGACAATGCAGACTCTGTAGAAAATCCTGAAAGATATTCTGATTTAATTTTACTTTTTGGAAAAATTTATAGTGCTTTTGAAAGTCTAAAACCAGAAGAAAAGATAGTATTAAAAACAAGACTTACAAAGGGTAATGAAAAAGCTGGTTATAGAAAAATGTCAAAATTAACATGAATATCTTGCTGAAAGGTAAGTATTATGGAATATAGAGCTATTGGAAAAATCATAAAACATGTAAGAGGTCAGTTAGAGAATTCTTCTAATTTTTCAATAAACTCTATTGAGGAAACAGCTTGATTAGAAGAAATAAAGTTAATTAAATGATTCCTGTATCCTGAGGATATGAGAATCGCAAGTCAATTATAGAGATGCCCTTTTTGCTTAAAATATCTTTTAATACAGGTCAGAAATCATTTTTATCTTCTATTCTTATTCATCTAGCTCCAAAACTTTCAGCTAGTTTTACAAAATCTGGATTTTTAAAATCTAATCAAAACTTTTTTAATCAAGCTCATTCTTGTTTCCATTTTATCATTCAGTAGGAATTATTGTTTAGGACTATTATTACCAAATCTAGATTTAATCTAACTGCTGTTTCTAAATCTCAAAGATTCATTATAAGTCATCAATCTCAGGTAACACACACTACTTTTTTATTTGGATTAAGTCTTTTAGCTTCCATAGCTGAAGAATATCAGGCTCACATAGTTGCTAGTGCATTATCTAAAACCAAAGTATTTGGCATATAGGCTGGATAGTTTCTTGCTATCCATACTTTGTAAAGTCAATTATCAAGTGTAAGTATATCATCTTCTCACAGGTATTTTCTCAATTCTTTACAAAGTCTTCTAGGCATCATATAAGAAAACTTATCTTCAAGTTTGATATTTTCCTCTATTTGTGCCTTATTTTTTTTGTTAATTTCATATATTTTAGAAAAATCCCATCAAGATGAATCAATTTCTTGCTGACAAAGAGACCAAAAGATATTGGCTATATCTCATACTACATCTAAATAGGGACTATAAACATAATCATAGTATGAGGAAAAAAAGTTTATGTTTATAAGTTTTGTCCCATTTATACCAAGTATTTCTGTTGGTTTTTCTACTACGTCGTATCAAACAGATATTATAAGATCAGATTCTTTTAGACAATTGTGTATATAATCTCAAGATGTCAAAGCAGCCGTTCCTATATATTGCTCACTTCTTTCATCAACTACTCACTTTCACATTTGTGAGCTAAAAAAAGGTATATTGTATTTGTATATAAATTTTGTTAGGTATTTAGTGATTCTTTTTCTATTAGCTCATGCTCATATAAGTATTACAGGAGATTTAGCATTTTCTAATTCAGATATTAGGTTTTTCAATCATTTATCATCTATTACTGGTCGTCTTTGTTTTTCTGTTTTTAGGTCTATTATACTAAAGTTTTCACTAACAACTTCTCATGCTATATCTTCTGGGAGTTCTATAACCACGGCTCAAGGTTTTTCTTCTTCTGCTATTTTAAAGGCATTTTCAAGTATATATGGTACTCTATTTCAAGAAACTATACTAATACAGTATTTGCTTATAGGTTTCATCATAGATACTATGTCTATTATTTGGAATTGTCATTGTTTTGATTTATTTTGGGGTTTTTGTCATGTTATAGCAATTATAGGCATTCATCCAAGCTGAGCATAGGCTATTCAGGTCATCATATTTGTTGCTCATGGTCATAGGGTAGCTAGAGCCACTCATGGTTTTCAAGTAAATCTACCATAGTTGGCTGCCATAAAAACTGCTGTTTGCTCGTTTCTAGTTAGTATTAGTTCTATTTTGGATTTTCATATAGAATCAAGCAAATCTAGATTTTCCTCTCAAGGCACTCAATAAATAGTTTCTACTCCTTTTTTTTCAAGGATTTTTACAAATAAGTCTGATGTTTTCAATTTTTTTAAAATTAAGATTTATTGCTGGATTTTATATTAATAAAGAAAATTGATTTTTCAAATATCAGATTTAGATTTTTTGGAAAAAGTTTCAAGAAAGGTAATGGTCCTTTAGATAGGTACCACCAATTTTAGCAAGATTATCTAGGATAAGGACAGGGAAATTATTAAATTTTGTAGGAAGAATTATATTACAACTTCTAAGTTTTTCAATAGGACTTAAACCGTTCATACCTATTCAAAAAGAAGGTCTATAATTATTATAAGTATAAATATATTTACTACTATGGTTTAAAAAATTAGGAAGAGATTTCATGCGATCAAGATAAGGTCTATATAATTCTTCATCATCAGTTCTATGAGATCTCTCTACAATTCATTGAAGATATTTTTTTCAAGCAGGAATACTCTTAAAACAGCAATTTATATTATTTAATATAGCATTCCACTGATTTTCCTTTCTCTTACTTCATCCACAAAAATCAGCAGGGCCATTATCTCATTGAAATTCCATATGATAATATATTCACATACTCCTAAGATATGTAGCTATAGTAAGTATAAACATAAGACCAAATTCAGAAGAAAGACTATGAGAATAAGCTATAAATTTATATTTTGTTTTAGCACATATATATGTCCATTGATATAAAGGAAGATTATATTTTCTTAGTATAAAACAAAGTTCTCATAAAGCTTCAAAATCTTCTATATGCTTTGTATCTACTTGACCATACTCAAAGGGAAGAATATTTTGATAATCGTATAGAGGTTTACTATCTCATTTTCTACGAGAATAATGATGCTTTTTTACTTTGTTTCTTTTTAGTATATTTCATATAGTAGAGGAAGAGAATGTTATTCCATATCTGAGGAATAAATACTTTGCTAGACGTACTCTTCAATATTTTGTTTTATTTCGTTCTTGTAATACAAGTCATTCTAAATCAGAAGATGTTTTTTTATTATGAGGAGTCTTAGGAGCTCTTGATATATTTTCTATAGGACCATCTCTACTTCTTCTTACTGTTTTACGAGAACATCATAATATATAAGCTGTTTTACTTACGTTTCCTTTGTTTTCTTCAAGTATCGACCTCGCGAGGATTCTTGCTGATTCTACTCCTTGCTTAGTACACATTTTTTCATATAATCATTTCATAAGAGGTTTGGGATTATAAAATAAAATTTTTTACAAAATCTATTATATCCTCATCCTCTTTTTTACACAATTCCATATCAATAAATAGTGGTACCTATCTACTGGTACAGATAATATTTTTTTGAAGAGAAACTTTGATAAAAATAATTATATATTATAACATATCATTGTTAATTTAATTTTTAATTTAAATTTATTATGGGTGATAGTTTTATTAGAAATATTGAAGATAGATTATCTTATACTGAAAGACATTTATATAAATATTCTTATGATGAGCTTGTTAATTATGTTAAATCAGCTGTAAAAAATAAGATGAATGTAAAACACATTGAAAAACAAATGCCTGAATTACTTAAAAAAGTTCTTCGCAATGAAGTTGATGAAAGTTTAGATAGAACTGAAAAGAGTTTGAGTAAAATTTCTTATAATTTTTTAAAGAATGATATTAGAGAAGCTAAAGAAAATGAAGTTGATGTAAGCGATGTTGAAAAACAAATGCCTGAATTACTTAAAAAAGTTCTTCGCAATGAAGTTGATGAAAGTTTAGATAGAACTGAAAAGAGTTTGAGTAAAATTTCTTATAATTTTTTAAAGAATGATATTAGAGAAGCTAAAGAAAATGAAGTTGATGTAAGCGATGTTGAAAAACAAATGCCTGAATTACTTAAAAAAGTTCTTCGCAATGAAGTTGATGAAAATTCAGCTGATGCAAAAGAGAATTTGAATAAAAGTTCTTATAATAATTTATTAATTAGTATCAAAGAAGCTGAAAAAGGTGGAGTTAATGTAGGTGATGTGAAAGAAAAAATGCCTGAATTATTGAAAAAAGTTCTTCGTAATGAAGTTGATGAAAGTTTGGCTGATGCAAAAGAGAATTTGAATAAAAGTTCTTATAATAATTTATTAATTAGTATCAAAGAAGCTGAAAAAGGTGGAGTTAATGTAGGTGATGTGAAAGAAAAAATGCCTGAATTATTGAAAAAAGTTCTTCGTAATGAAGTTGATGAAAGTTTGGCTGATACTAAAAAAAGTTTGAGTAAAGTTTTCTATGATTTCTTAGTAATTAATATTAGAGAAGCAGAAGAAGGTGGAGTTAATGTAGATGATGTTGAAAAACAAATGCCTGAATTACTTAAAAAAGTTCTTCGCAATGAAGTCGATGAAAGTTTAGCTGATACTAAAAAAAGACTATGTAAGTCTTCTTATGATGTTTTAGAAAATAGTGTTAGAGAAGCTAAAGAAAATAAAGTTGATGTAAGCGATGTTGAAAAACAAATGCCTGAATTACTTAAAAAAGTTCTTCGCAATGAAGTCGATGAAAGTTTAGCTGATACTAAAAAAAGACTATGTAAGTCTTCTTATGATGTTTTAGAAAATAGTGTTAGAGAAGCTAAAGAAAATAAAGTTGATGTAAGCGATGTTGAAAAACAAATGCCTGAATTACTTAAAAAAATAGAAGAAAGGAATAAATAATATTACCCTACGGGGAATACTATATTTTCTTCTCTATTAATTGTACTTCATTTCTTACTTCGGGAAAAAATTATTTTTCAAATATCAAAGCTTTATTTTTTTGAAGAGAAATTTTGACACAAATAGTAAATATCTACCAGTAGAACTGGTAGCTTTAAATGGAAGCCCCTAGAAGGGGCTAAAATAGTTTTTACCAGTTTAAATCTAACTGATTTCCATCAATGGTTTTATCCTTATGTTGCTGATGTTGAACATAATTTTTTATCATATCCAAGTCAAGTCAAACTGTACTTCTTAAATCTACCCAGTTTTTTGTATTTTATATTTTATTTTTTACCTTTATATAAGTAAAAACAGAGATTTTATATTGATTGAATTTTATAAAGATAAAGTTAGCTTAAATAAGTCATTTATAAAATACTAAAGATAAAACACTAAAAATAGCTTAATTTCCCTTTATTTAAAGTAAAATATAGGTATACTTTTTATAAAAAGTGGGTAGTTTTGAGGTACTTACATAGTATCATCTACTCCAGAAATTCTTCGAGTACAGTCATTTCTTCTTACTATGTTTGTTATGAAGTATTATTGCACTCTTTCATTTCAATCTTCACAGAATTTCTGCAACAGAGTATTTTGGAGATATCCTCAAAACGAGATGAACATGATCTATCGTTATATTTCATTTTAATATCTCAAAATCATATCTCTTTGCAAGTTCATGAAATGTGTCTCGTATATCTTTTCTAACTGATTGAAAAAGTATTTTTTTTCGGTACTTTGGTACCACCACTATGTGGTAAATGCAGTCCCAATTCACATGGGACTGCTTTGTGTATTTGTGGGACATATCTTTAAAAAGTTATTCCCCTCCTAGGTGCTTCCTAGAAGATTATACACAACTACCGGAACGGTAAAACCTCCACTACTCGCACCAGCAGAGCTGGTGGTTTAGTGTTGGATTAATTATATATGATAACATATCATTGTTAGTTTAATTTTTAATTTAAATTTATTATGGGTCGTACTCCTAATCATATGTGTTCTAGTGAGGCATTACACGTAGCTTCTAAAATTATTAATAAAAAGTTCTCTCTTGCTAAAAAAAATTAAGTAGACATCTTTATGATGATGTTGCTGATGAAGTTAGAATAGTAATAGAAGATAAACTCGATATTGACATAGATAGAGTAAAAAAACAAATGCCTGAATTATTTGAAAAAGTACTTCGTAAAGAGATTAGAGAAGCTCTGTCTGGAACTGAAAAATTTTTATTTAAAAGCTCTTATGATATTCTTGAAAAAAAAGTTAAAGAGGCTGAGGAAAATGGATTTGATGTAAGTGATGTTAGAGAAAAAATGCCTGAATTACTGAAAAAAATAGAAGGAGAGAATGAGTAAAATTTATATATAATAATATAAAAAAATTGCTTCAAAATAGAAAGCCCCATAAATCTAAGATTTATGGGGCTTTCTATTTATCTAAAATTATCAGTTATTTTTAAGAATCTCTAAATATTCTCATAAAAAATATATCGTATTTTTTCAGTCTTTAATCTTGTTTACCAAACCTAAATTTTCAAGTTCATTTAATTTTTTTATCAAAGTAGGTTTACTTACTTGTAGATTTTTGAGAATTTCTCAAAATGTAATATATATCTCTTGAAATAGTAAATCACACAAGGTATCTACTCAAGGCAAATCAGAGCTTTTTTTAAAATTCTCTAATTTGCTTTTATAAAGACTATTTATTTTCAAAATCTTATCTCATGTAGCTTTTGATTGCTTTTCTATAGCATCCAACATATACAATATATAACCCTCCCAATTATTTTTGGTTCTTACCTCTTGTAAAAGCCTATAATAATCAGACTTATTTTGGTTTATATATCATGAAACATACAATATTGGAAAATTTAAAAGTCATCTTTTAATTAAATATAAAAGAATTAATATCCTTCAAGTCCTTCAATTTCAATCTAAAAAAGGATGAATAGATTCAAATTGATAATGTATCACAGAAGCTTTGATACAGTCATCTATTTCATGAATATTTTCATCATTTATATACTTTTCAAGATTATTTAATAGCTTATCTAAAAAATTTGGATATGGTGGATAATAAACTATTTCTCAAGTTTTTTCATTTTTCAATTTAGTTCAAGGTACTTTTCTAACTCAAGCAGAATTTTCTTCAATTTTTTCTTGAATTCAAACAATGATATTAGTTGATAATAGATTATTTTTTGATCTCATTTCTTCCAAACCATAAATCATAGCTTCTTTATATCTAATAGTCTCTTTTTCATTTCATTTTATATTTTTTATAGCATTAGATAAAGCAACACTATCTATAGTAGTATTTATATTTTCAATAATATTTGAATCTATAGATTCAGTTAAAACAAGTGAATTTAGAAAAATTGAAGATATTTTCCTATTGTTCATTTGCTCTATACCGTTTAATCTAGCTAATTCTTTATTTGTTTTAATAACCTTTTTATAAACCTCATTTGTCATAAAATCTTGAAAACAAAAAGGTAAAAGAGGCAAATCATTGTAAGGTTTGGTATTAATCATTTTTTATAGGTAAAAAAAAGATAAAATTTTTTACCTATCTTATTTATAGGTAAAAAAAAAGCAAAAAATTTTACCTATCTCGTTTGTAGGTAAAAAAATCAGTAAAGTTTTTACCTATAGTAAACTAACTCGTTAGTTAGAATATTTTAAAATACAATTTTTATCAAAAAGACAATTTTTATTTTTTGTCAATAGAAGACTTTAGCCCTTTGCTATTGTAAGAAATTTCTATTTTTGAAAAGAAGATATCTAATTTATTTATCAACAGTAAACTAACTTACAAGTTAGTTTACTATAAAATGGAAAAATTTAAACATCTAAAAATCAAGAATTTATTTCTATTTAAGAGATAAAATTTATTTATGTAAAAAATTATGTAAAACTTAAATTTGACTAAATTATTTTTATGCCTATTTTAAGTATTATAATTTTTTTATTATTTATCTTAAAAATATGTCAAATAATAATAGTCTTTCTTATTATAAATGTTTTAGACCTAATAATTTACAACAATGATGGAAGGTTTCTATAAATTGAGTTAAACATAAAGTTATTTTAGCTTTGTCCGGTCTTAATGGTGAATTCACTTTTAAAAAAGACTCTAACCCAAAAAATTTAATTACAATAAAAAGCAAAGATTTTGAAAAATATAAAGTCCGTATTCTTAATGAAAGAAGATTTACTAAAGTGAAGAAACCTATTTTAAAATTATAAGTAAGGGAAAATTTAAGAAAATATCTTTTACTAATTCTTTCTCAAAAACTTTATTCAAAAAAATCAATTAAAAATCACTGCTTTATTAAATAAGTCATGAAAAATTCATTTAAAAGAAAAACAATTCTTCTTTGATAATTTTCACCAGAAAAATTTATTATTTTGTCAAATATTAAAGAATTCTCCAGCTTCTTCCTAAATATCAAAAAAACTTTCATAAGGAGAAAACTAAATTTTATTTTAAGAAATTTATTACTTTTGTATTTATGGAAAATTTATTAACACCTTGAGAACAAAAAGACTGATCAGTAGTTGATATGTATTGAAATAAGATGAGTTTAGATGGCAGGCTTAAAATCATTGAAACCGTTGAAACACTTCCTGCAACAAGTATGAAGGATGATATAAGAGAATGTGTTAAAGAAAGTATGATTACAATAATACAATGAGAAACTTGAAGTGGAAAGACAACTCAGGTGCCTAAAATGCTTATAAATGATTACAAAAGAATAATTGTTACTCAACCTAGAGTATTAGCTGCTATAAGCAATTCAGATAGAGTTTCTAAAGAATTTCTAGCAGATAGCTGAGATCCTAGATTTTCTTTGGGATACAAAGTCTGATATAGAACATGACAATGAAATAGCTCTAATAAAATATCAAAAATATCTTTTCATACTGATGCTTTGGAGTTAATGAGACAGTTTGTTTCAAACAGATTTCCAGAATTGTTGATTTTAGATGAAGTACATAATTTTTCTATATCAACAGAATTTATTGCAATGATGCATAAATATAAAGTGAAGTCTAAAATTATAATAATGTCAGCAACTCTAGATCCAAACATATTTCAACAATATTTCAAAAATATCAGCTCAAATATACCTGTTTTAAAAATACCTGGTAGAACACATGAAGTAGATAAATATTATAACAAGCAAAATTGATATATAAAAACTATTTCAGGAGCATATAAAAAAGGCAAAAATATATTGGTTTTTGCACCTTGAAAAAAAGAAATAGAAGAAACTATAGATTCACTATCAAAAAGTATATGAAGTAAAAATGGTATTTATCCCCTACACTCAGATTTACCTAAAGAAGAACAACAAAAACTTTTAACAAAAAGTCAGTGAGAAACAAGAATAATTGTATCTACAAATATAGCAGAAGAAAGTATAACAATAGATTATATAGATTTGGTAGTTGATTTGTGAACTCACAAAATTGTAAGAACTAATGATTTTTGAATACAAGAACTTAGAATAGAAAATATAAACAAAGCTAATTGTATTCAAAGAGCTGGTAGAGCTGGTAGAACACATAAGGGTGAATACATAAGAGCAAATAATACTGATTTTGAAAAATTAGGGGAGTTTCCAGAATCTCCTATAGAGAGAGAAATGCTTGAAAGATATATACTTGTGATGATGACTAATGGGTTTGACGTAAAAAAGGAATACAAAAAATCAAAAAAAGTATGAGAAAAACTATTTTTTCATAATGTATCCGAAAATCTTTTGAATTTGGCATATGAAAGACTATATGAGATATGAGCTTTAGACTTTAAAAACAAAATAACTAAACTCGGTAGAGAACTTGTTATATTCCCCCTTTGAGTTTATAATTCAAGAATTCTTTTAGAATCAATAAAAAGATGATGTAGCAAGGATATTTTACTAATAGTCTCAATAATTGAAAAATGATGATTTTTATCAAAATCTTGAAAATGGAAAAAGATAAACATAAAAAGAGATAAAAATTCTGATTTATTCTACTACCTAGAATTATTTAATCTTGTAAAATCAAGAAGACTAAATAAATTAAAAATAAAAGAACTTTTAGATTTATGAATAGACAAAGATGAATTAAACAATTTTTGTAGTTTTGATTGAAAATATATGCTTTTTGAAATAGTTGATTTATATCCTGTTTGAATAAAGAATAAAAAAATAGAAGAAATACAAAATACTATAGAAATACTTATAAATAGACTTAATGAACTTGGAATAAAATTATTAGAAAGCTGAAGCGAGTATGATAAAAAGATGTGTCTTGTTTCTTGAAATCTTCATAATATTTATCTTTATAATAAAAAAAGCAATACCTTTAGGAGTAAATATAATAAAAAATGCTTGTTGAAATTTATATCTTGAGATGTAAGTATTGTAAAAAAAGAAGATAAGGCTTTATATATAGCTACACCTTTTATTATATGATGAGACGGAAGCAAATCTGATTTAAATATCTTAACATTTTTAGAAAAGATACAAGAAGAAGATATAAAGCCTTTTAAGCATCTTTTGAAGAAAAAAGATATAAGTGGATTGAATATTGATTTTGATAGACTAAATTTAGAAACTGCTATAAAAAATTATTCTAGTGCTTTGGAGGTATATTCACATAAAATAAACTGTAATTCATTTAATACAAATTATAATGCTTTGGATTATTATCTAAAATACTGTCTACCTGATTTTTTGATAGCACATAACTTAAAAATAAAGAAATTCTTGAAATGAAGAAATGAAAAATATATTTATACTTTTAGAGAGCTTTTGAAAAGGTTTATATTGGAAGAAGAGAAACACAGAATACAACCATATAGTATAGCAAATACCGAAAGGAGATTCAAACATGATTCCCTGATTTTAAGCAATTTCTTAAATAGTGAAGATCCTTTTATAAGAAAGTTTTTATCGTGAAAAGATGTGGATTTTTCTTCTTTGGATTATAAATGAGTTGCAGAAAAAGTTGAAGTTCCAGAGATTTACTGCGAAGATCAAAATGAATCAAACACAAAAAAATTTATAGAATTAAAAAAGAATTATTTAAGAATTTTAGGTAAAATAAGCTCAAATGAATTAGTTAGTGTAGATGAATTAAAAAAAGAAATACTAAATAGACATTTTGAAAATATTGAAATGCATCCTTTTTACGAAAAGCTAGAAAATTGTTATAAAAATATTTTAGATAGTATAACTAGACAAAATATACAAGATATTTTATTAAGTATTAATGAAGAACTTGTAAGTAAAAAGCATTTGGATAAGTTGGAGAAAAGAAAATCTTTGTTTTTGCAAGAAGTTTTGAGAAATATGGGTCAAATGACTACAAGAAAGAAAAATTTATCTAAATTACAAAAGAGAACATCTTTTGTACTAAATATTATTTGAAATATAGAAAAATTAGAAAAAGATGATTTTGTGTTTGATGAGAATTTGATGAGAGCTTTTTATAAATTTAAGTATTTTGATGAACAAAAAAGAAAGTACTTCTTTGAAGCAATTGAATTGGTTTCATCTGGAAATCTAGAAAAAAAATCTGTTTGAATAAAAAGGTTTGAGAGCTTCATCCCTGAATTACAAAAAATTAAAAATAATTTAGAGAAAGAAATATCAAAAGAGCTATCTTATATAAATTTAGAGTCAATACCTTTTTTGAGAGATTTAAATAAGTTTATAAATAAGCTTTTTATAGATTTTTTTGATTTAGATTATTATAATAGTGTTTTATATCCAAAGATTTTTAACCTTAGTTTAGATATAGTTAGGGATAGTATTAATAAGAGGGTATGAGTGAAACAAATAATAATAAAATTTATCCTAAAATCTTCTTTTTCAAAAATAAAAGATGAAAAAATAATAAAAAAAGCCATTCTTATATCCAAATATGAAGATTTGCTTTTCTATATTGAGAATTATAAAAACTATAAAGATGAACTTAATTCACTAGAAGATATTTCTGTTATGGAATTACTTATAGAATGATTAGAACAAAGAGTAGCTGAATATAGTTCTTGCCTTGAAGAAATTAAAAGAATTAATTAAAATTCATTATCAACAGAGAGCTTCAGCTCTCTGCTATTGTAAGAAATTTTTCTTTTATCAACAAAGGGTTTTAGCTCTTTGCTCTTGTAATAAATTTTTCTTTTTTAAAAAAAGCTCCCTAGTTTATACAAGGGATGCTTTTATTTTTTTATAGATGTTAATTTTTCAATCTATCACTAACATAAATTCTATACAAACACTCTTTTTTTTCACTTATCATCTTTATAATATTTTACTCATTTTTGATTTATACTACATTTAGTTCAACATCATCAACAACAAGTAAGTATTTTTTTAGCTGAGTCTCTTGTAGCTTCTTGATTTGATCAAAGGCTTGATTTTGTGGTATTAGTATTTAAATTACTAGGTTCTATACTTGGTTTATACATCTGAACACTCATAAATTTATTCTTTAAAATATAAAATTATCTTTGGAGTATATAAAGATAGAATTATATGTCAAAAAAAAGTTTGATATATCAAACTTTTTTTTGATTAAATAGAATTTTTTTTCTGGGCAGAGAGCTTTAGATCTTTTTATATATGAATAGTTTTGAGAACTCCATTTAAGTAAAAAACAAAGTTTTTTATTTAAGTTGAAGCCTATTTTCAACAGATGGCTTTAGCCATTTGATAAGTATTAGAAATCTCTATAAAATTAATATTTATAAAAAAAGTTTGAAGGTTTTTGCAAAGACTCTAACCAAAAATCTACACTTCTATAAGCTTACTTCTATTAATATAAAATCACTTTTTTCTAAGATTTTAAATTTATATACTCCTTCTATGGAATATCTTAGATGATCTTGAGTTTGAAGTTTATTTCAGTCTATTTCAATTTGTCATTTATAAACATATAAAAATAAGCCTTTTGATTTTTTTATTTCAAACTCAAAGTTATCATCTTTATCAAATTTTCATCTATAAACAGATACATCTGAGTTTAAAAATCATACATTATTTTCTTTTTTTAGGGAAGCTAGCAAGTTAAGACTACTTTCTTTTAAATTTATTTTATGACTTTTATATTCTGGTTTTAGTGAGAAACTATTTGTTTTAAACCAAATTTGATATAAATGCACATCCTTTTTTCAAAGATTTTGTTCGCTGTGAAGTATTCAAGTCCCTGCAGTAATAGTTTGTATTTCTCAAGTTTTGGTAGTTTGTTTATTTCATAAACTATCTCCATGAGTTATTTCTCATTCTAAAACTATGGTTAGTATTTCAGTATCTCTATGAGGATGTAATCAAAATCAAGTTTCAGATTTTATAAAATCGTCATTAAAGACTCTTAGGTTTCAAAAATCTATATTGTTGCTATCGTAATAATCTGCAAAAGAAAAAATATGATAGCTTGTAAGCCAAGAGTGATCTGATTTGTATAGCTGGCTTTTATTTATTATTGTGTTTTTCATTTTGGTAATTACTTGATGATTTTAGATTTATTTATTAATTTAAACATCTAAATTATAATATTTTCAATCAGTTTCTAGGAAAATATAGTTTTTATCTCAAAGTAAGGATATAACTTTAAAAGTTCAAAAATTGTCTATTTTTATGGTTTGAGTAGCTCACATATAATCATTCATAATACTATAAGCAAAATCTTTGCTTCTTATAATATTTTCAATTACATCTTTTGAAACTTCTTTATTTAAAAGATAGTCTAATCACTCTAGCTTTCTTCAAGTTAAAACAAAAGATTTTCATGATAATATAGAATTTAGTTTTCCTCTTAAAAATGATATAACCAAAGCTGATTCTTCATTTAATTCTCAATTAGCCACCCATACGAGTTTTTGATTATCTTTATTGCTATGTTCTCTATTACCATCAACATTATCAGTTATTCAATAACTAATATTACATTGATTATTATCCAAGGTTCAAACTAAAGAATTTGTTTTAGTAGCAATATCTAATCTAAATTTTTCTGGAATGCCTGTAACTCAAACTTTTTTTTCAGGTGGATATAAAGTAGAAATCCCCTCTCATATAAATAATTCATTAGACATAATTTTATTAATTTAAATTTTAAAAATACTAAGTATTTACTCATAATTTAACTATTGTCAAACAAAACTTAAATTCCCGTCTCTCATTTCATATATCACATCAACTTTTTTAAGAACTTCTTTTTTGTGAGTAATAATTATAAAAGTCTTGTCTTTAGCTATTTTAAATATTAAATCCAAGATAGATTTTTCAGTTTGTTCATCTAAATTGGAAGTTATCTCATCAAAAACATAAATATCTTTTTGTCTTATCATAGCTCTTGCTATACCTAACCTCTGCCTTTCTCATCAAGAAAGTTTTAACCCGTCAGAACCTATTTGTATATCAAGTATATTTTCCCCCGAATCTACCCTAGAACTCAAATAATTAAGTCATACTTTTTCCAGCATATCTACAAGTATTTTATCACTAAATTTCTCTCATAGTGTCATATTAAATCTAATTGTTTCATTAAACATTTTTGTATCTTGAGCTACATACGAAAATATAGAATCTATTCTACCATTTATTTTCTTGCTATTAAACAAAATATTACCCTTATATCAATCAAATAATCATAATATCAAAGAAGTAAGTGTAGTTTTTCATTGTCAGCTTTTTCAAATAATAGCTATCTTATCTCCAGATTTCAGCTCAAATGACACATTTTTTAATATTTCTGTTTTTCAATCATATGAAAAATTTAAATTTGAAACTTCTAATTTCTTAAATTTTCAGTCCAGTTTTTCTATCTCTTGGTTTTGTTCTTCAAGTTCAAAAAATTCTAAAAACTTTTTAACTTTTACTATATCTTCTTCAAATATATTATAAAGAAATACCAAATCCCAAAGAGCAAATCTAATAGTTCAAAATATATGATATACAAGTATAAAGGTCCCTATAGATAAAACTCAATTTATAATATTGTATCAAGTATAAGCTAAAACTATACACATACTTCAAATAAGTATAATAAATTGAATGAAATTCATATAGTGCTGATGTTTGTATAAGAATAAGTTTAGAGAAAAAATATCTAAAAATTTATGAAAAAATGACGAAACAAACTTACTTTCAACTCCAAATATTTTTATATCTCTTATATTAGACATATATTCAACTACATCTCATGATACTTTATCATCTTTTTTGTTAATATCTTTTAGAGTAGGTACTCTCTTTTTTATTTGAAAAATAGAATATAGGACAAAAATTGGGATAAAAAAGAAAACAAGGTAAAAAAATATATATTCATCAACTATAAATAAAACTGTTAATCAAAAAATTATCATCATTGAGTTTTGAAGAATTTGAGAGAAAAAGCTTTGTATAAGTCTATTTATTGAAGATGCTCATTTTGATACAATACTATCTATTTCTCACTGCTTTTTATCAAGAATTATTGAGTATTTTATTTTATTAAATTTATCTAAAGCTTTTTTCTTGTAATCCATTTCTAGTTTTTCTCAAAATTTAGCTGAAAAATAATAAGTTAATGCTCAAAAGATTTGGTTCACTCAGTAAGATATAAACAAAAGTAAAAGTAGATATCATACTTTTTTAAAATCGTCTAATAATACCAAACTATCCAAAATATATTTTTGTATCACTCAACTAACTATCTCTGCTCAAGAAGACACTATGGTAACAAACAAAGTTATATAAAAGATAACTTTGTTTTCTTTATAAATTGATTTAATTAATTGTTTCATAGATTATTTTTGGGTGTGTTTTTATGGATTTAGTAGTATCAAATTAACACTATTTTGTTTTTTATCAAATTTTATGTTTTAAAAAAATTCTTGGTTAAACCAAGAATTTTTTTATAAAGATTGAATTCTATCAATAACTTTTTGCTTAAAATCTGATTTTATCTCTTTTTTATCTTTATCTATAATAACATCTTTAATATTTTTAAATCAAGCTCAAAATCAACTTCACAATGCTATTCTATCAAGCACAGGAATACCATCAACTCCTAGCCCTGCTCCATGAGAAAGTCATAAAAGAGGTAAAATTATAAAAAATCTAGTAATATCAATAACTACACTTTTAACGGTTCACTCTGAATCAAGGTAATTATATAATTCATCCCAAAAAGTAGATGTTTTTAGAAATAAAACCATTTTTCTTTTTTCTTTTTCACTAAGTTCTTTTCCATTAATAACAGAATTAAAAATATCATCAACAAAACCAACATTTTTATTATGCTTTTTATCTTTTAAAACTGATGAGAATTGATTTTTATAGTATTCAGAAACATTTCCCAGTATAGTATTAGCTCAATTATTTAATCCCTCTGGAAAAATTCATCTTGTATCACTTGTATTAAATGACACCATATTTATAAATTATTTAAATATTAATTATTTAAACTATAACATATAAATAAAATAATTGCAAAAATATATTAAAAAAATTAGTTTAAAAATTAAAAACCATAAAATCGGCTCATATGAGCCGATTTTATGGTTTTTAACTCTCTAATTTGGAGGTGCCTAGCGGGTTCGAACCGCTGTAAAAGGTGTTGCAGACCTCTGTATAACCACTCTACCAAGGCACCATAATTTAAGTTTTGTATTTTAAAAATATTTAAGTAGTATCAAATTATATTACAAAACATAAAATATCAAATTAAATATAGCAATAAAATATGAGATATATATGTACAAATTGTAGTTATATATACGATGAAGACCTAGGAGATTTAGATAGTAATATACCCGCAGGAACGAAATTTTATGACCTGTGAGATTATTATACCTGCCCTGTATGCTCCGAACTACCTGATATATTTCATGAAATAAAAGAAGAAATAAACTATATACAAAAAAGTACAATAGATAAACTAGAACAAAGTCATTTTATAGATATAAAAAGTATTGATAAAGATAATATAAAAATTAGTATATGAAAAGAAGAAATACATCCTTGCTGACTAGAACATAGAATAACATCAATATGACTTTATGATGAATATTGAGATATAGTAGATGAAGTATTTTTAGAAGAAGATATGCCCCCCGAAACAGATTTTGACATATCAGATTTAGATGAATACGAAGTAAGAGTTAGATGCACTATACACTGAGTTTGGGCAAGAAAAGTGGTTAATTATGAAAAAATATAAAAGAATATTAAAACTTAAATAAGAACCTTATTCTAACACCATGTTCTACTCCCTCTCCTCTAAGGAGAGGGCTGGGGTGAGGTTATGATTGAGAGGGGCTGGGGTGAGGTTGAAATGGAAAGTGTTAGGATGAAGTCTGCTATACTCCCCTCTCCTCCAAAGGAGAGGAGCTGGGGATGAGGGCTATATGGAGAGAAGACTGGGGTAGTGAAATGAAAATTTATTTAAAAAGTACTGTTTACTAGTTCAGAAAAAAAATTATAAAAACTTATTTTTTAACCAATTTAAATATGGAAATATATAAATACATAGTTGTTTTTTTATCTGCATTTTTAGTGCTTGTTTTACTTGACTATATATGGCTTTGACATGTAACTAAAAATTTTATAATCAAAGAATTTTGAGATATGGTAGTAGTTGAAAACGGTAAAATCAAAATACAGCTTTGAGTTTGACTAACAGCATGGGCAATAATATCAAGTATGATAGTAATATTTGTAACATTACAATTCAACAGTTACAAAGAAGTATTGATCTATTGAGCTCTTTTATGAGCTATGAGTTATGCTATGTATGATTTAACAAATCTAACATTTTTAAATAACTATTCACTTAAATTTACACTTGTAGATATAGCATGGTGAACCTTTGTTTGAACAGCAGTTGCTGGTGTAAGTTATTATGTTATGCAAATTATTAAATAAAACTAAAGATGGAGATTTTTATAAGTATAATAACTATAATTTTTATAGTATATATTGCCACTTTCATATTATCTTTGTACTTAAAAGACAACTCCATCGCAGATGTATTATGGTGATTGGCTTTTGGATTAGTAGCAATAATGCTTTTTTTGTACTGCGAAAATAAAAATATAGCTCATTTCATAACATTTGCTTTAATTATATTATGGTCACTTAGAATTTCATCTCACATAGCTTACAAAAAATTTAAAAAAGCTGGAGAAGACAAAAGATATGCAAAATGGAGGACACAGTGGAAATACTTTTATACAAGAAGTTTTTTTCAAGTGTATATGCTACAAATGGTATTGGTACTATTAGTATCAACACCAATTTTTATTATTTTTTATAATACAAACTGATATATACTAGAGCTTAGTATAATATGAGCAATAATATCAGCTATATGACTTTGATACGAGATAGTCGCAGATAAACAATTAAATAAATTTATAAAAGAAAACAAAAAAATAAATATGATTTGTACCAAATGACTTTGGTATTATTCTAGACATCCTAACTATCTTTGAGAAATAGTTTTCTGGTTAGGAATAAGTGTAATATCTATACAATATTCTATTTTTTGAATTTTATGATTTGTAGTAATAAGTTTACTTATAGGTTTTGTCTCTTGAGTACCTATGAAAGAAAAAATTTACAAAAGTAAAAATAATTACAAAGATTACAAAGAAAAAACTCCTCTTTTTATTCCAAATTTTTTTAAGAAGTAAATCTAAGACTTAGGTCAGCCTATCTTTCTTTCTATTTCAATATTTTTTTCATTCATATAATTTAAAAACTCTGATTTTTTGTATTTATAAATATACAATCAAGTCAAAACCATTATTCAAACTATTATGTAGGAAAAATAATCAATTATAGTTTCGTAGTGTTCTGCAAAAAATACACCTAAAACAACTATAAATGAAGCCCGAATTATAGATCATATTATGTTATAAATCCAAAAAATCTTTGCCTTCATTCACATAGAACCTGCAATAAAAGGTATAAAAGCTCTAGTTAAGTTGTGAAATTTTCAAATAATTATACCCCAAGCTCCCCATTTTTTTATTCATTTTTCCAAATACTTAACTTCTGTTTCTCATATTCAAAACCGTAATCAGTATTTCTCAAAAAATGTCTTTCAATACAAAATTCAAAGATAATATCACAAAAAATTAGATATTATAGCTCAAAAACTAGCTATAATCATAGTAAAAATAAAGTTTATCATTGATATTTCAGCAAAAAAACCTCACACAAGCATCAATATATTTTGACCAGGAATAACTATTCAAACTACAGGTAAGCTCTCAATTAAGCTAGAAATAAATATTATAAAATAGTTGATGTATCATAAATCATTTATTACAATTTTTAACCATTCTATAAAATCTTTAACTAACTCTGGTTTTATAATAGTTATTATTCATAAAAAAATAGTCAAAAAAATAAAAAACTTCATCGTATAATCTGCAAATTTCTTCATAATAACATAATGATTAAAAATAAAATTTTTATCTGAAATTCAAAATAACCTCATAATAAAAACCAAATTAACAAAAAAGAAGAGTTTTTCAAATGACTTTTGCTTGACTTTTTTTGTTTGTACTTAAAATAGAAAAACTTTTTGTATAAATATATTAAAAAAAATGTTAACTTACCAAGCAACTAAAATAGATCAAGCAATAGTTTTTGATGATAAAAATCAAGAAAAAATAAGTGATGAAATGATAGTTCCCAATATATCAAATCTAACTTCATATCTATTGAAAATCAGAAAAGAAGTAGATGAAAAATATATTTGAAGTTCTAAATATCCTAAATGATATTGCTGACAAATAAGTTTAGAAGTATTTAAAAAGATGTCTAAATTTAGTAAATTGGTAAAAGACATACAAGAAAAGTGATGAGTTTTTAAAAGAGTATATTGAATTCAATTTTGAGGACATTTCCAAAATTGAATTCAGCTTTGAAATCATTTTATTAATCCATCAAATGATAGTGTTTTTGAAGATAAAAAACCTGTTTCTATAATACCACTACAAGAAAGCTGAATGGAAAATTTTAGTACTTATCATAGGTATTCTCAGATAGCTCAAAATTACTGGTGAGTAAAAATATATCCAAACATATACTTTCCCCAAATATCCCCAATGTTTCCATTTTTTATGGAGAAAGACTGAGAGATAAGTTTATTACAAAATCATATTTTAGTTTCAATAGAAGATATAAAAAAATGGAATTTAAGACTAGCTGAATCTTTTATAGAAGATAATATAGAATCAATGGAAAAACTACCAGAAGAAATTTTGGAAAGACTATGAGAGGTATTTAATTCCTGAAATATTTTTGAAAATTTCTTTGATTACTATTGTAAACACAGCATAAAAGAGGTTTTTGATAAACAAAGAGAAATATTAAAATTATTTGGAGAAGAAAAATATATGGAAATATCATTTTTTATATACTCCCAAACTATAAAAAAAATAAACGATGTACTTTCGAAATAAAATCCAAAAATTTCTTTCCTATCTCCTAAGATTCACCTCAACTCATCTCAAGAAATATTTTATAATCATATAAAAATTCCACTGCCTATCTGCTAAATATTGTATTCAGGTTCAAGGAACTCAAACTCAATGTCATGCTTTTTGTTTTCAAATTCAACCGTTGTCTATGACTCAAACTAAAAAAGGAAAATTTTCAGGATAAGCACAGTCAGGAACTCACTTTGAAGTTTTACAAAAATCTATGAAAGAAGTAGTTTTTCATTCACTAGAAGAAAAATACCAAGGTTTTATTAATTTTCAATCAAAAGTAATAACTAAATCTCTAGTTTCTTCAACTATATTATTTACATTAGGACTCCTTTGTTCTAAACCAAATCATAAATATTTTTGAAATACATTTGGATCATCTGAAGCATCATACCATTCTCATGCAAATTTTCTAGCTTTTGTTATGTACCATCTAGCATAAGTTCTAGCAAGGATTATAATAGTTCTAATTTTCTCTATATTTGTATTATCACTGACTTCTCACAATCATTTTAGATAATCATCTAAAAAAACATCATTTACAACCACAAGCTTATTATCTTTTAAATAAAGTACTATATCTCACCTAAATTTATTATCATTTAAAGTACCAGATTTATCCCAGCTTGGTTTCCTTTTCCAAGATTTTATCTCTATTACCTCATCTTTAGGAACTCTAATCCTAAAAAAATCAACTTTTGAAAAATCAACTATTTCCACATTTTCAGAAAAAAGCTTACTACCAACTAAATTAAAACTAAACAAATTACGGTTTTTGGAATCTTTAGAACTATTCCTAAAATCAAGAATATATTCTTTTTTATTTTTTATAAAATCAAGAGAAAGAGAAGAGTTTATTTTAAAAGAAATAGTATCACTGAAAGGATAGCTCAATTTAACCTTTATTTTATTTTCTAAATCAAAACTTCAACTATAATTAGAGTTTTTTATATATACATTTCTATCTTTTTCTATTTTTAAAATAATATCTCTTACTCCTGATAGTAAATCTCTATTTTTCAAATCATCTTTATCCAAAACAAGCTCAATCTTTGATAATAAGTCAAGTAGTTTATCTTCGCTGAATTTTTTTAAATTTACTTCAATTTTTTCTAAAAAACTCTGATTTTTATCTGAAAATCAAACTCATAGGTCTTTTTTCAGAATTTGTAATTGTGCATAAAGTGCATCTCACGGACAGTTAGTATGTCATGCATCCCTATGTCATATTATAGGATAGTTATAATCTATAATAAGTGGTTTTTCTTGGCATTCTTTACTTGTTCCAGCACACCATTTAAAAAAAGGCATCTTCTTTTTTAAATTTATATCATATTTATCTACCAAATATACAATTAATTTTTCCAAAGATTCCATTTGTTTTTCACTAGCTTTTTCTCAGTGATAATTTCAAATAACAGATATTCATATACTATGTTGATTATTCCATTTATTATGTGCTCAAACAGAGTAATCTCATCAAGCTCTACCTTCAAAAATTTCTCAGTTTAATCATATCAAAAAATTATATCATATATCACCCCATCATCTACCTAAAGAGTGATAGTTGTATATATTTCTTATAACATCATAACTATCTTCTCAAGGTTTTGTATGAGTATCTGTATGATGAACTATTATAGATGCTTTTTTTTTGGAATAAGAAATAGGCCAAGCAAGTTTGCGTCAGTTATCTTCAGTTTTTATATTATCTATTGAAAATATAGAAGAGTGATTATTAACTATATAATTGTTAGCTTTTTGCATCTTCAAAGCTTCTATATTTGCTCTATATTCTTCTTGTGGAGTTAATTCTCTTTTGGGCATATTTTTCCATATTTCTAGCTTTTCTTGCCATTCTGGAGAGTCTAGGTATCTAAAAGACTCATTTGCTCACCATTCTTGTCTTGATATTATTTCAATATCATTTAAATCTTGGGCAAAAGTAAGATTAATATAGAAAATATAAAATAAAAAAGAAAATAAGAACCTAAAAATTTTACTCATTGGACTTTTTATGATAAAATTAGTAAAAGTTTAATTATTTTAGTTTAGTTAGATAAAACTAATGGATATAAAAATGACAGGTATTATAAAAAATATAGCCAAAATAACAACACTAAGTTTAATTCTGACAGTTTGACTTTTATTTTTAGTTGAAAGTTTTTCTGAAGATAAAATAAAAAAAGTTGAAGCTAAAAATAGTGAAAATTATAAAAATGTGGTTCTTATTCCTATAGCCAATGTATGAGTAGCTATAACAAGCAATATATGAATGTGATTTAATAAAAATTCTGTTATAAGTGAGCAAAGAATAAACAAGGATATATTTAAACCAGATGATTTTTATAAAAATACAAACAGAGTAAAATCATCTATAGTTTATAATATGACATCTATAAAAGAGTATTACAATATATTAAAAACAGATTTCAAAGAAGAAATCAAAAATTCAAGAGATAGAGAAAGGACTTTAGAAAATATAATAAAACAGCTTGAAATAAGGTATACAGTTACAAATGAAAGTATTAGCAATATAAAGAAACAAATAGATATACTTCTAGCTGAAAATGATAGAGTTAGATCAGAGATATCAAGTTTAAAAAATACTCTAGAAATAGATTTTGCTAAATCAAGAGCTCAAGAAGTTTTTAGTCATTTGGATTCTTACTATGAATTAAAGTATAAAGAAATAAGCCTAAGAACAAATACAGTTTTTCTTTGAGAATTTATAAAAAGATATAATGCTTTGAATAATTACTCTAAATTGTTACTAGATACTTTCGTGACCAACAAAGATATAATTGTTAAAAATTCTTATATAGTTATCCCTAATTCTTGAACTAAGATACTGGAAAATTTTGATCTAATTTTTAGCGAAGATGCTTTTAATAGGAGTAAAAGATAAGCTATAAATTTCAATTAAAATATAATTTTTTATTATTTTTCTAAATTCTATTTAAAAAAATCAAGAAAGGTAATGGTCCTTTAGATAGGTACCACCAATTTTAGCAAGATTATCTAGGATAAGGACAGGGAAATTATTAAATTTTGTAGGAAGAATTATATTACAACTTCTAAGTTTTTCAATAGGACTTAAACCGTTCATACCTATTCAAAAAGAAGGTCTATAATTATTATAAGTATAAATATATTTACTACTATAGTTTAAAAAATTAGGAAGAGATTTCATGCGATCAAGATAAGGTCTATATAATTCTTCATCATCAGTTCTATGAGATCTCTCTACAATTCATTGAAGATATTTTTTTCAAGCAGGAATACTCTTAAAACAGCAATTTATATTATTTAATATAGCATTCCACTGATTTTCCTTTCTCTTACTTCATCCACAAAAATCAGCAGGGCCATTATCTCATTGAAATTCCATATGATAATCTCAAAACTCCCCAGTTTTTTTAATAAAAAAGTCTAAAAAAAGCTTGACAGAGGGGATAATCTAATAATTGAAGTAATATATTATTATTACTTTTTTTTATGCAAGAAATACAAAAAATAATAAACAAAGAACTATGATATTTAATGAAATATGAATGCAAAAATGATAAAAGATTTATTAAAGAGTTTTTTTGAGATATAATAAAGCTAAGAACAACAATAATGAACAAATTATGATTTTGAAAATATAAAAATCCTAACAAAATGAGTGAAAAAATAAAACATTTCTTTGAAAAAGATAGTTTTAAAAATTTTAACCTAAAAGTAGAAAAAAGATGTTTTTCTATGTTATGAAAAATAAATAAAAATGATTATATAGTTTTTGATGAAGTTGATATAGCAAAACAATACTCAAAGAAGCTAGAAAATTTATCTAAAGTAAGAGATTGAAGTACTTGAAATATAGTTTCTTGATATATGTATCATTGAGTAAGTATAAATTGAATTCCTGTAATACTTGAGTATGAAGATTTAACTAATAAATTTAAATCTGAATATTTTTGAAAATTAATTAAAAAAGTAGAAGATTATACTAAATGAAAGTGAATATATGTATATGATGCTTGATATGATATAGCATCATATATAGAGTTTTTAAATAATAGTGTAAATAGATGGATAATAAGAGCTAAAAAGAATAGGATATATTTTGATTTAAAAACCAATAAATATTTGAAATTAAAGGAATTTAAAGATTGAGTTCATAAGGTAAGAATTAATTCAGTTAATGAATCAATATATCTTCATATTAAATCAAATCCTAAATTTCCTGAACCAATGAGGATATTATCAAATTCAAGAAAAACAGATATAGAAGAATATAAACAAAGACGGGAAATAGAGACAATATTTAAAACTATGAAGCAGGAGTTTCAGCTTGAGAAACTTCAAGCTAAGAGTTTAATAGTATTTAAAAATTTTGTTTCTACTATACAGTTGGCTATGGCTTTGACTAGGACTATATATAAAAAGAATAATTCTTTTTGTGAGAATCAGAGGTTTATACTTTCTTCTAGATTTAAATCTAGATTTAGAGATTATACAAAATCTCGATGAATAACTATGAATTCTAATTCTATTGTTAAATTTATATCTTATTGTTTAACAAAGTTGTATAAACCTCCTAAAAAACATATTAAAAATTTAAATAATAAAAACAACCTACATTTCCCTCAGTTATCCTTATTCTCATATGTCGATTTTATAAAAAGTGGGTAGTTTTGAGGATAATATATTCACATACTCCTAAGATATGTAGCTATAGTAAGTATAAACATAAGACCAAATTCAGAAGAAAGACTATGAGAATAAGCTATAAATTTATATTTTGTTTTAGCACATATATATGTCCATTGATATAACTCAAATCTACCCAGTTTTTTGTATTTTATATTTTATTTTTTACCTTTATATAAGTAAAAACATAGATTTTATATTGATTGAATTTTATAAAGATAAAGTTAGCTTAAATAAGTCATTTATAAAATACTAAAGATAAAACATTAAAAATAGCTTAATTTCCCTTTATTTAAAGTAAAATATAGGTATACTTTTTATAAAAAGTGGGTAGTTTTGAGATATAAAGGAAGATTATATTTTCTTAGTATAAAACAAAGTTCTCATAAAGCTTCAAAATCTTCTATATGCTTTGTATCTACTTGACCATACTCAAAGGGAAGAATATTTTGATAATCGTATAGAGGTTTACTATCTCATTTTCTACGAGAATAATGATGCTTTTTTACTTTGTTTCTTTTTAGTATATTTCATATAGTAGAGGAAGAGAATGTTATTCCATATCTGAGGAATAAATACTTTGCTAGACGTACTCTTCAATATTTTGTTTTATTTCGTTCTTGTAATACAAGTCATTCTAAATCAGAAGATGTTTTTTTATTATGAGGAGTCTTAGGAGCTCTTGATATATTTTCTATAGGACCATCTCTACTTCTTCTTACTGTTTTACGAGAACATCATAATATATAAGCTGTTTTACTTACGTTTCCTTTGTTTTCTTCAAGTATCGACCTCGCGAGGATTCTTGCTGATTCTACTCCTTGCTTAGTACACATTTTTTCATATAATCATTTCATAAGAGGTTTGGGATTATAAAATAAAATTTTTTACAAAATCTATTATATCCTCATCCTCTTTTTTACACAATTCCATATCAATAAATAGTGGTACCTATCTACTGGTACAGATAATATTCTTGCTGATTCTACTCCTTGCTTAGTACACATTTTTTCATATAATCATTTCATAAGAGGTTTGGGATTATAAAATAAAATTTTTTACAAAATCTATTATATCCTCATCCTCTTTTTTACACAATTCCATATCAATAAATAGTGGTACCTATCTACTGGTACAGATAATAAAAAAATCAAGAAAAAATTTGACAACTATATTTAAATAAATATAATATATAATACAAAATAGACCTGAATTAAACCCCGAAGTGCAATTTTTTAAATGAACTTAAAGAAGAAAATATAGCATTAAGAAATTTTTTATTTTTGAGATTATAAAAAATTTTGTTATAATTCCAAATACAACATTAAGATTGTGAAAAGTGTGCTTGATTAGGGGAAATAAATCAAAGTATTTCTCTAGGAGTATTTGCTAATATATCGCAAATACTTTTTATTTTTTCATCACTTACATAATCAAATATAGTTCATTTAGGAAAAAATCTCCTGATAATCCTATTTAAATTCTCAACACTTCACTTCTGCCAAGAAGAATAAGGTTCACAAAAGTAAGTATCTATTCATATATCATTTAATAAATAATGCTTAGCAAATTCCATTCAATTATCAAAAGTAACAGATTTAATTCATATATCATCTTTAACTCAAGCTATTAGATTAATTATATTTTCACTTGATTTATCTTTTATTTTAAAAATTTTAGGTAACCTAGTCTTTCTATCAACCAATGTAAGTATAGCTCATTTAAATCATTTTTTAGAAACAATTAAATCAGCTTCAATATGTCATTTTTCTTCTCTGTTATTTATTGTTTCAGGTCTATTTTTAATACTAACTCTATTTTTAATTTTCACTCTTTCTGTTTGTTGTTTTTTCTTTCTATAACCTTTATGTTTATATAATAATAGTTCTTTATATTTATTTCACATACCAGTTTCTAGCCAAGAATATATACTTGTATGGGAGATATGTTTCTTTTTATCTGTTTGAGTATTATTCCGTTTCTTAGCAATTGTTTTTGGGGACATTTGTATTTCTGTTATTGATAGTTGTTCTATTATGAAATTTTTCATATTAGTATTCATATTTATCTTCATTGATTGAGTTTTTGTTAACCATCGTCTTTGATATGATTTGATTTCTGCTTCTAGTGCTAAATATACTTTTTTATTGTTTCATCGTTTTTTTACTGAATTTCTGTATATCTCTCTGCTTATTGTTGATTCTGATCTTTTTAGTATTGATGCTATATCTTTTTTCTTTAATCATTTATTTAAATGAAATTCAATACTTTCTCTCTCTTGGAATATTAATTGTCAGTACATATCTTATTATATTAGAAAATAATGTTATTACCCTACGGGGAATACTATATTTTCTTCTCTTTTAATTGCACTTCATTTCTTACTTTGGGAGAGCCTGTTGCGTTTTGATTTTAAAATGAGTTTTAGTAAATATCTACCAGTAGAACTGGTAGCTTTAAATGGAAGCCCCTAGAAGGTGCTAAAATAGTTTTTACCAGTTTAAATCTAACTGATTTCCATCAATGGTTTTATCCTTATGTTGCTGATGTTGAACATAATTTTTTATCATATCCAAGTCAAGTCAAACTGTACTTACATAGTATCATCTACTCCAGAAATTCTTCGAGTACAGTCATTTCTTCTTACTATGTTTGTTATGAAGTATTATTGCACTCTTTCATTTCAATCTTCACAGAATTTCTGCAACAGAGTATTTTGGAGATATCCTCAAAACGAGATGAACATGATCTATCGTTATATTTCATTTTAATATCTCAAAATCATATCTCTTTGCAAGTTCATGAAATGTGTCTCGTATATCTTTTCTAACTGATTGAAAAAGTATTTTTTTTCGGTACTTTGGTACCACCACTATGTGGTAAGTGCAGTCCCAATTCACATGGGACTGCTTTGCGTATTTGTGGGACATATTTTTAAAAAGTTATTCCCCTCCTAGGTGCTTCCTAGAAGATTATACACAACTACCGGAACGGTAAAACCTGCACTACTCGCACCAGCAGAGCTGGTGGTTTAGTGTTGGGTTAATTAAAAGAATTACTAAATAGATGAAAAATTTACAAATTTCATCTATTTTTTGTTAAATTATAATCATATTTATATAAAATTTAGGATTTTAGACAAAATCCACCTAAGGAAATTAATCTAAGTTATTCGGATTTCCTCTAAAACAACCAATCTTTTGAGATTAAAGGATATAGCTTCCATAAATGCAGTAAACTGGTTTTTTACTACAGATTTATACATCACTCTATGATTCATTTTTGAAAATACCCTCTCATAAGGAGATCTAAGTTTAGAATAAAACTTATCTTTATCCTTATCCTTCTCTTTCATATTATTCTTCTTTATTGCACATAAATGTAATCACTTCTTTTTTGATGATAATATAGCTGGTCAAATACAATATCACTTATCAGCATATACTGCTCATGAATTTGGTAATAAATGTTTCATTCACTTTGCATCTGTTACATTAGCTTGAGTTATAGCTATCTTGTTTATCATTCAAGATTGCATATCAACACTAGCGTGTTTTTTATAACCATACCAAAATTTATTTTTTCACTTAGATCAAATTTTAGCTTCCTTATCATTAGCAACTTTTGGAAGAGTTTCATTATTCATTTTTTCATATCATTCTTTTATTCATTTATCTCTTTCTTCCCATAAATTAGCTTTAGTAACTAAATGAGAAGCATCTACAAATGTAAACACTTCACTCATATAACCCTTATTTGATAATTGATTTTTTAAATCTTCAAATATCTTTGATAGTTCATTTGTTCATATCTTTTTTCTTGCTCTTGAGAATATACTATAATCTGGAGTTTTATCTGTTAATTTAAATCAGCAAAACCATTTACCAGCTAGATTTTCTGCAAGATATTTCTCTAACTCTCTATCTGATAAATCTTCCATAAACTGGATTAGTAAACATAGAAATAATTTTTTTACTCAATATCATACATGAGTTTTTCATAGATCTATATTTTTTAGTATTTTATTTACTCAATCAAAGTTCCATAATTTCTTAAATTTACGATATTGATGATTTTCTGGAATTAGCTCATTTAGGCTAACAAAGCTTATTTGATTTGATTCTAACATAGATGTTTTCTTAGGATATAATTACTATGTAATTATATCTTTTTTTTCACTTTTTAATAGCTAAAATCTAATTTGCAACAGGCTCAAAAAAGAAAAATCCCCTTTTAAGAATAACTTAAAAGGGGATTTTTTTATGCTGTTTGTCTCCTTTTCAGGTAAAATGAAGCTTCAAATACTATGAATAATAAAGGAATTTCTTTTAGGAAATTTTCCCAAAATTCAGTATTAGAAACTTCTTTACTTGTCTTTAACCATACTAATGCAAATACTGAAGCAAATAAAAGTGCCAAACTTTCAATAATTATATAGTTTGTATAATATTGCCCAATTTCTGGAACCATTTCCCTAACTATATATAGAGAAATAGGATACAGTAAAAATAATGCACCAATACATTGAAAAACAGGTAGAAGCAATGTATCGGAACTTTTTTTACTAAATAATTTGATTGAAGCCGGTATTAAAGCTAAAACAAGCATTGTTGTAAAAACTACTGCAGAATAAACCACAGTTTCTTCAAAACTAATGTTTAGCTTACTTATAAAAAATGAAATTAGTACAGCAAGCAAAAGCATATATTTGAAGTTAACACAAAAATATTTCATAATAATACTCCTTTTTAGTTTAGATTTGAAAATACTTTCATCTTCTACTCTATTTTTTAATTGATGTTTGTCAAAAGATATTTTTATGTCTAAATTAACTGTACCATTAGATAGGTACCATTATTTATTGATATGTAATTTTCTTCAAGAAGAAAAATTTCCTACAATAGCAAATGGCTAAAGCCATCTGTTGATGAAGATATAAAATCAAAGAGCTAAAGCTCTTTGCCTAATAAAAATAAAAGAATTACTTTTTCTGCAAAATCTTAATTTTTCAGAGTTTCATTAAATAAGTTGTTTTTTGTAATCTCAAAACTACCCACTTTTTATAAAATCGACATAGGAGAATAAGGATAACTGAGGGAAATGTAGGTTGTTTTTATTATTTAAATTTTTAATATGTTTTTTAGGAGGTTTATACAACTTTGTTAAACAATAAGATATAAATTTAACAATAGAATTAGAATTCATAGTTATTCATCGAGATTTTGTATAATCTCTAAATCTAGATTTAAATCTAGAAGAAAGTATAAACCTCTGATTCTCACAAAAAGAATTATTCTTTTTATATATAGTCCTAGTCAAAGCCATAGCCAACTGTATAGTAGAAACAAAATTTTTAAATACTATTAAACTCTTAGCTTGAAGTTTCTCAAGCTGAAACTCCTGCTTCATAGTTTTAAATATTGTCTCTATTTCCCGTCTTTGTTTATATTCTTCTATATCTGTTTTTCTTGAATTTGATAATATCCTCATTGGTTCAGGAAATTTAGGATTTGATCTAATATGAAGATATATTGATTCATTAACTGAATTAATTCTTACCTTATGAACTCAATCTTTAAATTCCTTTAATTTTAAATATTTATCGGTTTTTAAATCAAAATATATCCTATTCTTTTTAGCTCTTATTATCCATCTATTTACACTATTATTTAAAAATTCTATATATGATGCTATATCATATCAAGCATCATATACATATATTCACTTTCATTTAGTATAATCTTCTACTTTTTTAATTAATTTTCAAAAATATTCAGATTTAAATTTATTAGTTAAATCTTCATACTCAAGTATTACAGGAATTCAATTTATACTTACTCAATGATACATATATCAAGAAACTATATTTCAAGTACTTCAATCTCTTACTTTAGATAGATTTTCTAGCTTCTTTGAGTATTGTTTTGCTATATCAACTTCATCAAAAACTATAGGGACCTCTGCAATATTGTTGAAAAGAACAAGAAAAAAGTGATTTTGAATAAAAATCACTTTTTTTGAAGAATATATAAGATAATTTCTATGAATTATGCCTTTTTTTAGGTATAATTTCCAAATTTAGGCACAATTCACCTATTAGAAAGCTATATATATCTCCTTGCCAATAGTTCAAAATTATAAATAGCACAAGATAAAAACCAGTGCATAGCATTCTTAACTAATCATCTATATCTTGTTTTATAATTTCAATATTTAGCCTTTAAAATAGAAAAAGGATGTTCTACTCTTGCCCTAATAGTAGATTTAATTCTATTTTGTTCTTTTTGATAAGAAGTCAACGGATTATTTCTAGATCATCTTTCATTGAACTCTCACTTAATTCATAACTCATCTAAAAATCTTATTTTATCTTTACTTATATAGGCACTATCTCAATATGCCTCTTCACTCTCATCTCAAGTCATTAAAGTATCAGATAATTGTGAATCATGTATCTTAGCTGTTGTATATGTTGTATTCATTACAAAGTCTCCTCTCTTTGTTGTTTCAATATGAGCTTTATATCAATGATAACTTCTTCAATTCTTCTTTGTAAAACTAGCTTCCTTATCTCTTGTATTTTCTCATTTATTATTCTTTCTTCATTTTGGTGATTCTATTATAGTACCATCTTGAATAAATCACTTTTCTACTGTAAATCACATTTCAGCTAAAATAAATTGAGTCATTGTAAATATAGTTTCCTGACTTCAGTTTTCTGATAATTCATTTCTAAATCTACATATTGTTGTTTCATCTGGTATATCTTTAGATTCAGATATTCATAGAAACTTTTGAAAGCTATTTCTGTCTCTTATTTGATTTTCTATTTCCGGATCTGATAATCCATATAATCATTGAAGAAATAGTATTTTTAACATTTTTTGTATTTCCATTCTTGGTCTTCAAACTCATCAATCTGATATTTCTCTAGATAAATTAATTTTATTTGATATTGATTCCCATGGGACTACTTTATCTAATTTTGTTAGAAACTTTTCTGTTCTTGTAATTCATAACTCATTTTGGAAATAATTCAAAAATGTTTGTTGTTCTTTAAATGGTGACATAATCATTAAAAAAAAATTAAAATATTTATCATATTTTAATCTTTTTATTATATTTTTGTAATTTAAATCTATCTTTTTGCAGAGGTCCCTATATAATCATTTTTATTTATTTTTCATAACATAGAAAAACATCTTTTTTCTACTTTTAGGTTAAAATTTTTAAAACTATCTTTTTCAAAGAAATGTTTTATTTTTTCACTCATTTTGTTGGGATTTTTATATTTTCAAAATCATAATTTGTTCATTATTGTTGTTCTTAGCCTTATTATATCTCAAAAAAACTCTTTAATAAATCTTTTATCATTTTTGCATTCATATTTCATTAAATATCATAGTTCTTTGTTTATTATTTTTTGTATTTCTTGCATAAAAAAAAGTAATAATAATATATTACTTCAATTATTAGATTATCCCCTCTGTCAAGCTTTTTTTAGACTTTTTTATTAAAAAAACTGGGGAGTTTTGTGTGTAATATGTGGACATTTTATACTTTTTTCATACGAGGAGTCTTGACTCCTCGTATGAATATATCCTCTACCAATTTATTTTATCTTCTCACAAACTTTCAAGTATTTCATTTGTTTTGCTAAAACACTTGCTTCCAAGAAATCATCTATGTGCTGAAAAAGGTGAAGGATGAGTAGTTTCCAGTACATAATGTTTATTTGTATCAATAAACATTTTCTTCTTTTGTGCAAAAGCTCACCATAAAAGGAACACTACACTTTGTTTTTTATCATTTACAATTTTTATAATCTTATCAGTAAAATTCTCCCATCATATATTTGAATGACTTGCAGGTTTATTTGCTTCTACACTTAATATTGAATTTAAAAGAAGTACTCAACTTTTTGCCCAGGGAATTAGGTTTCAATTTTTGAAATCTTTTTTTATTCATAGACTACCTTCTATTTCTTTATAAATATTTTTTAAACTAGGTGGTGGGGGTACTCAATCTTGAACAGAAAAACTTAGTCCGTGAGCTTGTCAATATCAATGATAAGGATCTTGACCTATTATAACGACTTTTACTCTATCTAGTGGGGTATGATTTAGAGCATTAAATAAATTCTTTGGATTTGGATATATTTTCTTTCAGTTTTCTATTTCTTTTTTCAAAAAATCTTTAATCCCAAGCATATAATCTTCACTAAATTCTTGTCCTAACTCATAAAGCCAAGATTTTTCAAGTTTTATATTATCCATAAAAGAAAAATTGAATTATTAAACTATTTCTATACTATATTTGAAAAATCATTTTTACAATAAAAATATGAAACTTTTTGACCCTAGAGATAAAAAAATAGCTATTTTAGGTTTTGGTAAAGAAGGAATTTCTACACTTAGATTCTTAAAAAAAATTTGAGTCAAAGATATAACTATTCTTGACTCAAATGCCAAAATTCTAAATCAAAACTTATCTCTTTTTAGGGACTTAGGACTAGAAATAAATTCAAATTTATCAGACAAAAAATTATGAGAGAGTCAAGAATTAAAATATATTTTTTGAAAAGATTATTTAGAAAATATTTTTAGCTTTGATTTGATTTTTAAAAGCCCCTGAATAAGCCCCTACAATATACCTGTTTTAGAAAAATTAAAAAATAAAATCACTACTCAAACAGAATTTTTCTTTAAGTATTATCCTGATAGAGTAATAGGTATTACCTGAACTAAATGAAAATCAACTACTTCAAGTCTACTATACAATGTTTTAAAGGAATTATGATATAAAGTGAGGCTTGTTTGAAATATTTGAACTCCAGTTTTTGATGAAATAGATATTACAAGCTATTTTACTGGGTATAAAAGTGGCTTTGAAACTTATGATTTTGTAGTATATGAATTATCAAGTTATATGCTTGAGTGATTTTCACCTAAATTATTTATATCCATTTTAAACAATATATACAATTGCCATCTTGACTGGCATAACTGACTACAAAACTACCAAGAAGCTAAACTTAATATTTTAAAAAGATCTAGTTTTAATCTTGTTTGAGAAGAATTGAAAGAATTAATTGAAGCTAGATGATTTAAAAATATTACATATTTTGGAATTGATAATTGATTTTCTGGGAAAGATATTTCTCTTCGTTGAGAGCACAATATGAAAAATATTTCTGGTATTTTAAAGGCAATCTATATTTGTTATGAAATTTTGCCAAATAAACTATCTTTGAAACAAAGGGATTTAAAAATTAAAAATGTATTGAAAAGCTTTAAATGACTTCCTCATAGACAAGAGAATATAGGGAACTACAAATGAATTACTTTTATAAATGATTCTATAGCTTCTACCCCTGAATCAACTATTGCAGCTCTAGATACTTTTGGTTTTGATATAGATACTTTACTTATTTGAAATCAAGATTCTTGATTTGATTTTACCAAACTTGAATTTAGTATAAGAAAATTTTCTATTAAAAATATAGTTATTTTTCCTGATACTTGAGAGAAACTTTTTGATAATTTTTGAAAAAATATTGAATTTGACAAAGTATATCCTAATCCTATTTCTTCCAAAGGTTTTATTTTCAAAACTCTCAGTATGCAAAATGCAGTTAGGTTTGCATATGAAAAAACAAAAAAATGAAAGATAGTTTTACTTTCAACAGCATCACCTAGTTTCAACTCTTTTGGAGTTTGAGTTATGCCTTGGAAGAATTATTTAGAAAAAGGGGAGCTTTTTAGGAAATGTGTATTAGAATATAAAGATTAAAATATGATTTATCTATCATGATTTTTAGTTATATTTATGGCTTTTTTTGTAGGCCTTTATCTACTTTCTGTTTTAAACAATATTTTTTATAAGGTACCACAAGTATCTACATTTAACTCTGATCTATCTTTTTTAAAAAGTGTTTTTGATAAATACAAATTAGACTGAAAGAAAATAGCTGATCTTGGTAGTGGAACTTGAAAAATGCTTAGGTTTTTTGAGAAAAATTATAATATGTCAGCTACTTGATTTGAAATTGATTTATCAAATGTTTTAATTTCATCATTTATATCAAAGTTTCTTAGGTTGAAAAATAGGAGTATTAAAAAAAATTATTTAGATGCTTCTTTAAAAGAATTTGATTTTATTTATATTTATCTTTTTCCTTGTCTTATGTGAGATCTTGAAAAAAAGCTATTTTCTAAGTGTAGTCATGGTACTGTTATTTTTGTAAATGCTTTCAAACTTAAAAATATAACTCCAGATAAAGTTTATTACAAGGATTGAAAAGAAAAATTATTTGTTTATGAGATAAAGAAAAGCAAGAATTTTTAGATAATCTTTTTAGTATTATTATTCTAGTTTTGTATTAATTTAAGTTTTAAAAAAGTCCCCCAAATGAGGGACTTTAATATTTTTTCAAGCTAAATCATTTAAATATAGCTTTATTTTGTTACATTAGATTCCTCGTTTTCTCCTTGTGTATAAATGTCTAAATTGTTAAAATATATGACATTCATATATCCATCTTTTGTAATATTAGCTTTTATTTTTACTGTATCACCTGGTAGAGTTATAGGTACTTCTGGATTTATATTACTAATAAATATATGGAAGTCTTTTCCATTATAATTTTTAAGCCTAATTAAGTATCTTTCACAACATGAACTAATACGTGATACCTCATCTTCATAAGTAAACATTACAGGTTCAACTTTTGCAGGTTCAACTTTTGCAGTTTCAATTTCAGTTTTTTTACTGCTTTGCATTTCACTATTATAATAAATAGCTAAAAATAATAGAGCAGAAAGTTGGATTGAAATGTTTAAAAATATAAGCCTTCTTTGTTTTTTGATTATATTAGTTCTAAATATAAAAAATGTTAATGTAAGAGTAACAATTGTACTTACTATATAAAAAAGTATTTTACCATTTGTTCCATACAATTCATCTATTGATGCAACCCAAATTGCAATACCACTTATTACTATTTGTAAAAATATTTTAAAGCATTTCTTAAAAATAAACCAATAATCTTTTTTCCTATGTATTATTTTGGAATCAGGATTATCTATCATAATGTCTCCTTTTTTTGGTTTTCTAAAAAATTTTAATAAACAAGTAGTTATGATTATTTTGTCCCAAAGTAAGAAATGAAGTGCAATTAAAAGAGAAGAAAATATAGTATTCCCCGTAGGGTAATAACATTATTTTCTAATATAATAAGATATGTACTGACAATTAATATTCCAAGAGAGAGAAAGTATTGAATTTCATTTAAATAAATGATTAAAGAAAAAAGATATAGCATCAATACTAAAAAGATCAGAATCAACAATAAGCAGAGAGATATACAGAAATTCAGTAAAAAAACGATGAAACAATAAAAAAGTATATTTAGCACTAGAAGCAGAAATCAAATCATATCAAAGACGATGGCTAACAAAAACTCAATCAATGAAGATAAATATGAATACTAATATGAAAAATTTCATAATAGAACAACTATCAATAACAGAAATACAAATGTCCCCAAAAACAATTGCTAAGAAACGGAATAATACTCAAACAGATAAAAAGAAACATATCTCCCATACAAGTATATATTCTTGGCTAGAAACTGGTATGTGAAATAAATATAAAGAACTATTATTATATAAACATAAAGGTTATAGAAAGAAAAAACAACAAACAGAAAGAGTGAAAATTAAAAATAGAGTTAGTATTAAAAATAGACCTGAAACAATAAATAACAGAGAAGAAAAATGACATATTGAAGCTGATTTAATTGTTTCTAAAAAATGATTTAAATGAGCTATACTTACATTGGTTGATAGAAAGACTAGGTTACCTAAAATTTTTAAAATAAAAGATAAATCAAGTGAAAATATAATTAATCTAATAGCTTGAGTTAAAGATGATATATGAATTAAATCTGTTACTTTTGATAATTGAATGGAATTTGCTAAGCATTATTTATTAAATGGAGCCTGTTGTAAATTAAACTTTGACTATTAAAAAGAGAAAAAAGAGATATAATTAGATAGTAATTATATTCTAAGAAAATACCTATGTGAGAATCAAATCAAATAAGTTTTGTTATCCTAAACGAGCTAATTCCAGAAAATCATCAATATCGTAAATTTAAGAAATTGTGGAACTTTGATTGAGTAAATAAAATACTAAAAAATATAGATCTATGAAAAACTCATGTATGATATTGAGTAAAAAAATTATTTCTATGTTTACTAATCCAGTTTATGGAAGATTTATCAGATAGAGAGTTAGAGAAATATCTTGCAGAAAATCTAGCTGGTAAATGGTTTTGCTGATTTAAATTAACAGATAAAACTCCAGATTATAGTATATTCTCAAGAGCAAGAAAAAAGATATGAACAAATGAACTATCAAAGATATTTGAAGATTTAAAAAATCAATTATCAAATAAGGGGTATATGAGTGAAGTGTTTACATTTGTAGATGCTTCTCATTTAGTTACTAAAGCTAATTTATGGGAAGAAAGAGATAAATGAATAAAAGAATGATATGAAAAAATGAATAATGAAACTCTTCCAAAAGTTGCTAATGATAAGGAAGCTAAAATTTGATCTAAATGAAAAAATAAATTTTGGTATGGATATAAAAAACATACTAGTGTTGATATGCAATCTTGAATGATAAACAAGATAGCTATAACTCAAGCTAATGTAACAGATGCAAAGTGAATGAAGCATGTATTACCAAGTTCATGAGCAGTATATGCTGATAAGTGATATTGTATTTGACCGGCTGTAATATCAACAAAAAAGAAGTGATTACATCTATGTGCAATAAAGAAAAATAATATGAAAGATAAGAACAAGGATAAAGATAAGTTTTATTCTAAACTTAGATCTCCTTATGAGAGGGTATTTTCAAAAATGAATCATAGAGTGAGGTATAAGTCTGTAGTAAAAAATCAGTTTACTGCATTTATGGAAGCTATATCTTTTAATCTCAAAAGATTAGTTGTTTTAGAGGAAGTCCCAATAGTTTAGATTAGTTTCCTTAGGTGGATTGCGTCTAAAATCCTAAATTATATATAAAAATGGCTATAATTTAACAAAAAATAGATGAATTTTATAAATCTTTCATCTATTTTAGTACATTTCTTAATTAAAACTCTTTTTAAAATCAAAACGCAACAGATCCAAATGATATATGAATAGATACTTACTTTTGTGAGCCTTATTCTTCTTGGCAGAAGTGAAGTATTGAGAATTTAAATAGGATTATCAGGAGATTTTTTCCTAAATGAACTATATTTGATTATGTAAGTGATGAAAAAATAAAAAGTATTTGCGATATATTAGCAAATACTCCTAGAGAAATACTTTGATTTATTTCCCCTAATCAAGCACACTTTTCACAATCTTAATGTTGTATTTGGAATTATAACAAAATTTTTTATAATCTCAAAAATAAAAAATTTCTTAATGCTATATTTTCTTCTTTAAGTTCATTTAAAAAATTGCACTTCGGGGTTTAATTCAGGTGTTCATAACTATACACTTTATAATTTTTTTAATAATAAAGTCAAATATATATCTTTAAAACTAAAAAAGCAAAAAAAGCAAAAAAAGTTTTGACTTATTTTAAAATAAAGTTATATTGCTGGTCGCATTGGAGAGGTAGCTCAAAGGTAGAGTGATTCCATTTTGAAGGAATAAGATGTGTAGGTTCGATTCCCACCCTCTCCATTTAACTTGAAATACTGATATTTAAATATCTAATTTGTTGGGAAGGTAGCTCAGTTTGGTAGAGTATCTGTTTGGAAAGACAGAAGTCGTAGGTTCAAATCCTACCCTGCCCATTTACCTAAAATTCAGATATTTAAACATCCATCGTTGGAGGGATAGCTCAGCCTGGTAGAGCATCTGTATTACAAACAGAAGGTCGTGGGTTCGAACCCTACTCTCTCCATTTAACCTTATTATAGACAGTCATTAAGTATCTGTATATAAAAAGATAATAAAGGCTACCAAAAGGTAGCTTTTTTATAATTCAAAATCTTTACCTTTTATTTCTCATAAAGAAGGCCTATCCTTTAAAAATTCTTTAAATTCTTTTTTTATATTTTTTATTATGTTTTTCGTATTCTCAAAAGAATCCGTTGTTACTAGTCTTTTTCTATATATTTTAACTCAGGGAAAGTTTTTAAGATACTGTACCAAATGTTTTCTTATCTCCAGACTTCATTTCTTTTCTCCTTTTGTCTCTACAAGTTTTAGAGCATGAAACTCCATTTGATCTATTATTTCTTCTAAACAGGGATGATATACTCAATCAATAAAATTATTCTTTTTTAAAATTTCTTTATCTTCTGTAAAGCTATTTTTATTCAAAAAACACCAAGGATTTCAAAAACTTTTCCTACCTATCATAAAGCCATCAAGGTTTTTCACTTTAACCATTCAATCACTATAGTTTATAATATCACCGTTACAAACTACAGGTATATTCAAATTTTTCTTCAGCTCATAAATATTAGTAAAACATGCATTTCAGGTATAAGCCTGTTTTGCTGTCCTACCATGAACGGTTATCAAACTACATCATGATTTTTCTAATCATTGAGCAAATGAAATAAGATCTTGATTTCCATCAAAACTTAGTCTTGTTTTCACAGATATAGGTAAGTGAGTTGCTTTATTTAAACTTTTAACTATCTCAAAAGCTATATCTTGGTTTATAAAAAGACTGCTACCATGTCAGCTACGAACTACTTTTTTTGCAGGACATCACATATTTACATCTATACCTGTTATACCGTATTTTGGATCTGAAATTATCTCAGCTGCACGGGCAAACATTTCAGGATCTTTTCAAAAAATCTGAATTATGAGTGGTTTCTCACTTTTTTCGTTTGGTAAAACCTTTTCAGCTAAAAATTTAGAATGTACCAATCAATCAGCACTGTAAAACTCACTTATACAAAATATATCACTAGCGATTCTTTTGCAAGCTTGCCTATAGGCACTGTCTCCATATCAATCCATAGGAGCTAGAAAACATAGTTTGTCATATTTTTTAGTTTGTTTTTTCCAAAAATCTTTCATATTATAACTCTGTTCTTTAAATTATTAATGAAAAGCTGAAAAATTTCTTATTCTATAAAAAATTTATTATTTTATCAAAATTAAAGAATTTTTCAGACTTTTTTTAAGCTCTAAAATACTTCAATTTACAAAAAATCAAATTTAAGTCTTGTTTAGACTGTTAGATATTTTCTTAAAAATTATTCATTTATTTTTGCTTTTCTTATTATAAATATGTTAAAATAGTTTTAATCTTATTAAAAATAAAAAAATTTATATGATTATATCAGATATTTTAAAGGAAAAACATTTAAAGAAAAACTTTATAATAAAGAAAAATAAATTTAAAAACAACAAATATTCACTTTGATTCGTATTTATAGAATCTAAGTTTATAGATGACATATTCCTAGACGCTTTGAAAATATTACCTTCAAATTTTGTGGTTTATAGCTTAGAAAATAACTTTGATAATCAAGATAATATATCATTTATAAAAAATTTAGATGTTATAAAAGATTCTGGTTTTGACTTTTTTGTAACTGATAATGAAGATACAAATATATTGAAACTTATGAAATCAGGTATAGTTCCAATAGTTTCTAAAAATATAAGTTTAGTTTGAAGCTTTTTGAAAGAATTTAATGCTTCTAATGTATCTTGAAATTCTTTTATTTTTGATAATGATGCTCTTTGTGATATATACTACTCCATAATAAGATATCTGGAAAATGCCAAATTTTCATATGACAACAGAGCCTTGGTAAAAAATGTTTTAGATAGCTAATTAATATATATATGCAAAATCATGTAGATAAAACAAATACAAATCAAGATTATTGGGAAAAAATATTAATGTGAGAATGACTTTGAAATATAGATGACTCTGATTGTGAACTTGATATTGATACAAACAGAGAAGTAAGTGAAATCCTAGATTTAAACTTAATTGATACTAAAATTGATAGAGAAAATAAGCACATAGGAGCTTACTATTTTTGAAAATTTATTTGAGAAATATATGAATGAGAATACTTTTTTTGAAATGAATCAAGAGACCATATTTGATTAGAGGTTTCAGATAAATATAGATTTAACTGAGTTTGAAGATATTTATATGAGCTTTATGATAAAAATTTTTGATTTTTTGATTATGAATATGCTAGAGAAGAAAGTATGGTTAAGTTTTTAATTTCTATGTGATATTTACCAGTTTATATGATAAATGATATAAATTGAAATAAAACTAAGATTATATGAAATACTCCAAACTACTCTCTTTTAAAAAAATGATATAGTTGTGAACTACTTAAACCATAAGAGTTGAATAAAGGCTGTAAACAAAGTTTTGACTAAAGAAAAAAAACTTATAGATTAGTTGGCAAATTAATACTTGCTAACTTTTTTTTATGTGAAAAAATCTAGTAATAGTGGAGTCCCCAGCTAAAGGTAAAACTATTGAAAAGTTTTTGTGACCTGATTATAGTGTTGTAGCATCTATGGGACATATAAGAGATTTACCTAGTAAAAGTCTTGGTATAGATATAGAAAAAAATTTTGAACCTTCATATGAAGTAAGTAAAGATAAATCAAAAACAGTAAGTAGTCTTAAAAAATTATCAAAGAGTAGTTCTGAGGTTTGGTTAGCAACAGATGAAGATAGAGAATGAGAAGCTATTTGATGGCATCTTTGTAATGCTCTTGGTTTGGATGTAAAAAAAACTAAAAGAATAGTATTTCATGAAATCACTAAAAAAGCTATAGAAGATGCTGTAAAAAATTATAGATATTTAAATATAGATTTAGTTGATTCTCAGCAAGCAAGAAGACTTTTGGATAGACTTGTTTGATTCAAAGTTAGCCCAGTTTTGTGGAAAAAAATCAGAAAAGGCTTGTCTGCTTGAAGAGTCCAATCTGTTGCGGTAAAGCTTATAGTAGAGAAAGAAAGAGAAATAAACAAATTTAAACCAGAAGAGTCTTGGAAAGTTTTTGTAGAATTGGAGCATTCAAAAATCAAATTTAAAGCAGAGCTTTTCAAGATTTGATGAAAAGCTAAAAATTTTAAAAACAAACAAGATGTACTTAAGTTCTTATCAACTCTTTTTTCAAATATAGAAGATTTAAAAGAAACCAAGAATAAAAAATGATTTTTAGAACTAGAAAAAAAATCAAACTTAGAATTTAAGCTTATAGATTCAACAAAAAAAGAAAGTAAAAGACATCCTTTACCTCCTTTTATTACTTCAACTCTACAACAAGAAGCATCTAGAAAATACAATTTTTCTGTAAAACAAACTATGATAGTAGCTCAAAAGCTTTATGAATGAGTGGATCTTTGAAATGGAGAAAGACAATGACTTATAAGTTATATGAGAACAGATAGTGTTAATTTGAGTGATGAGGCTAAAAATCAAGCTAAAGATATAATACTTAAAAATTGGGGTAAAGACTACCTTAAAAATAGAAATTACAAAACTAAATCATCAAATGCACAAGAAGCACATGAAGCTATTAGACCTACACAAATATCAAGAACTCCTGATAGTTTAAAAAATATACTTGATCCTGGGCAGTTAAAACTTTACACACTTATATGGAAAAGGACAGTTGCTAGTCAAATGTCAGAAGCTTTGGTAGAGGTTACAAATTTTATTTTTTCTCCAACTACAAATGATAATAGTGAATGGAAAACAAAATGAGAATTAATAAAATTTGATTGATTTATGAAGCTTTATATTGAGTGAAAAGATGATGAAGACTCTGAATGATCAGATGAACAAACATTGCCTAATATAAAAATATGAGAATTAATTGTATCAAAAAAACTAAATTCTTCGCAAAATTTTTCAAGACCACCAGCTAGATATACAGAAGCATCACTTGTAAAGAAACTAGAATCTGAATGAATAGGAAGGCCTTCTACCTATGCTCCTACTATATCCACTATAATAGATAGAGGTTATATAGAAAAATTTGAGAAAAGGTATTTGAAACCAACAGATATGGCATTTATGGTTACAGAATTTTTGGATAAATATTTTCCTGAGATGATGGAATATAAATTTACTAAAAAAGTAGAAGAGGATTTTGATAAAATAGCTGAATGAAAACAAGACTGGAGAAAAATGCTTGGTTCTTTTTGGGATAAAACTTTGAAAAAAGATTTAGATAATGCTGATAAAACAGCTGAAAAAGTGGTGCAAAAAGTATGAAGAAAATGTCCGCAGTGTTCTAGTGATCTTATTTTTAGATTTAGTAAATCTGGAAAATTTGTAGGTTGTTCTTGATACCCTGAATGTAGATTCATAGAGAAAGATATGGAAAAAGAAGCAGAACTGGATATTCTTAGAAACAAATATGAATGAAAACCTTGCCCTGACTGAATAGAAGGAACTATAGTTGTAAAAACAGGTAGATATGGTCCTTTCTTAGCGAGTAGTGAGTATCCCAAGGTTAAATGGATAGGTAAAATTAAATCTGAAAAGGAAGAAGTTTTAGAAAAAATTTTACAAGAAAGAGGATTACTTATAGATGAAGAAACTTGAGAAGAAATGATTATTAAAAATTCTAAAAGAGGTCAGTTTTTGGCTGCTAAAAACTATCCAAAAGTAAAAATTGCTAAAAATATCACGAAGGATATCTGGGAAGAAGTTCAAAAAAGAATGGATCTAAATTAGTTTTTATGAAAAAAGTTTGACTTTAATCAATTAATAAACATAATACAATTATGTTTATTTTTTAAGTTATAAATTTATGACAAATATCAATTGAAAAAAGAATTCGGGTATTTCTGTTTTAAGTCAATGAGATATATTCTCAAAAAAAGAATCTTATGAAGAAATGAAGAAGCATTTAGATTATCTTACAAGTATTAGAAAGAAAGATAAGGTATCTTTCAACAAATATATAAATAGCACTAGTTTTAGAAAAGATTGGAGTATTTTTTGTTATTTACATGATTTACAATATTTTGATGGAGAATGTAGTATAGCAAACATAGATACGGCCATTTGAATATTAAATTGATATGAAGAATTATCAAAAGAATCTTTGGATATGATTAAAGCTATAAAAAGAGCTAATAAAAGAGTCTTAGATATGGACAGTGATATTGATAAATCTCATCTTGAATTATCAAAGGATTTTTTAGATCTTGTTATAATTTGAAATCAGAGTACTGTTTTAAAAATAATTGATAATGAAGCTAATTTATGACTGATTGGTTATAAGGCAAAAAATTGAGATGATATTTTTAATCATGATTTAGTTTATAACTCGATTATTTCATGATCAGTTGATATATGAGAAGTAAAAGAAGAATTATTGATAAGCTTATTAGAAGATTCAGACACAAAAAGTAGGAATAAATTAATAAAAATTTATGAAAAAATTGATTCTAAACCTAAAAATCTATCTTTTAGATTATTAGAGAAAATGGTTGAAATGTGATATATGAATAATATAGTTAAGTTTTTTGATTATTATTCTCGTGAATTTATACATAAAATTTGACTAACTGTACTGGAATATTGAAATGAAAAGTCATTAGAAACTTTATTTACCATTTATAGTGATCTTAGTGTTTGTTGTGAGGAGTATCATGATTTTTCTAAAATACTTATAAAAAAAGGATATATAGACAAAGTACTTGATAGTTTAGAAAAAACGGATAGAAGTGACTTCCATTTAATGGACATTATTGATAAATTTAATGAATTATTCTACGATATATTAAAATATTGAACAGAAGAAGATGAAGAAAGAATAATAGATATTTTTATAAAAAAAGATATTATTTCAGATTTTATTGATTGATATCGTGTTTGGTATACTTTTATTATTGATTTTGTAAAATCAATAATAAATCTATGAAAAGAAGAATACTTAATTTTAAAAATTAACTGAGATAAACTAGAAAATATCGACTATAATTCTCTAAAAACTATTTTAGAGTGTAATAACGAAAAACTTAACAAACATTTATTTGAAATTTATAAATGACTAGATTGGTGGAATAAAAATGTTAAGTTGAGAAAACATTGAAAAGCTTTTGAACAATATTTTAATACTCATAAAGTAATTGATACTTTATAGTAAGAATTTCAAAAAACTCCCTAGAAAGCTTAGCTTTCTAGGGAGGGTCTTTATAAATAGTAGGACTTCTATAAAAATTATTTGATTATAGTCAAATAATTTTTATTATATATGAGATAATTTATTTTTTTAAATTCTAAATTTATGGAATATATTGACCAAGAACAGGTTTCAGATATTTGTGTCTTAAGCCCTAGAAAAATATCTTGTAATAAAATGGAAGAACATTTAAACACTCTAGTAGATCTTAGATGAAAAAATAATTGAGCCATCAATGAATATCTTAATAGCCCTGGTTTTAGAAAAGATTGGGAAGATTTTTGTATTTTACACAATTTACAATCTGTAAAATGAGAATGTAGTGTAGAAAATATAGAGGCATCATTGAGGATAACAAATTGATATAAAAGTCTATCAAAAAACATTTTGAGTATGATTAAGGCTATAAAAAAAGCTAATGAGTTTGCATTAAAAAGAAAAAATAACAGAGATAACTATCATATCAAATTATCAAAAGATTTTTTAAATTATGTTAAAACTTGAAATGGTAGTTTTAGTTTGGATTTGGTTTATAGTTCAATTGTTTGATGATCAATTAATATATGAAAAATGAATTGAGATTTACTAATAAACTTATTGAGGAAATCAAATTTAGAAGATAGAAATAATTTGGTAAGTATTTATGAAAAGATTGATTCTAAACCTAAAAATCTTTCTTTTAAATTGTTAAAAATAATTATTAAAATGTGATATATAGATAATATATCAAAGTTTTTTAAGTATTTCAACATTAATGAAATTATAGAAAAATTGGGATCAACTATATTGGATAATTGAAGTGAAAAATCGTTAAATGTTTTATTTAGTATAGAGGATGATTTTTATAATTATTTTGAATACAATTTTTTTGAATCACTTATAAAGAAGTGATATTGAAATACATTACTAAATATTTTAGAAAAAATTGATGTATATACATTTAATATTATAGATATATTAAATTTATGTAATGATTTGTTTAATATGTTATTAAAGCATTGAACAGAAGAAGATCAAGAAAGAATAATAGACATTTTTATTGAAAAGAAAATCAATTTAAGTGGTTTTGGTTGAGACGATAATATTTCTGTTTTTAAATTTAATGTTATATTATCAATGTTAAATCTATGAAAAATATCATATTTGATTTGAGAAATTACTAAAAATTGAATAGAAGATATTGACTCTTTTTCTTTGGAATCTATATTGGTGTTTGATGAAAACTTACAATTTACTCAAGAGTTGCTATTTTTATATAAATGATTAAATCTCCGTAAAAGATGGAAGGCAAGAAAGCTTTGAACCCTTTTGAAAGAATATTCTAAAACTCAAGGGGATATAAAAAAAACAAATTATAGCTAGTAAGTATTAAAGAATTCTTCAGCCTTTCATTAGAAATTCCTAGAAAGTAAAACTTTCTAGGAATTTTTCTTTGAATTTATTGGATTAATACTCTTTGTATTACTTCTTTTTATATTTTCATCAAACATTCAAACCAACTGTTTTTTTGTGAAATCATTTGAAAAATAAAAAAATATTATTCAAAAAACTACTCAAAACATATGACCATAAAAACTTACACCAGGGTAAAATCATATGGCTAGATTTATCACAATTGCAGTTATTCATCACCTATATTCATAATCACCCAATCTTTTTAACTCAAGAGTATAATATGTAATTACAGCTAAAACAAATCCACTTATTCATATGGTATATGAATGAGGAGAGAAATAAGATAAAAGTATTGAGTTAAAAATTACAGCTAAAACAAAAAATATTATAAATTTCTTTTTTCACAGTATATCTTCAAGTAAGTTTCAAAAATAGTAAATAAATATTGAGTTAAAAAGGAGATGCATTATTCATCAATGCAAGAATGTACCTGTGAAAAACTGAATTACAAAATGTATATATTCTCATGATCTTAAATAGTTATTGTTTATTGACCATTCTTCTATAAATCATGGATGCAAATATCATATATATGTAAATATTATAGATATAACTATTAAAGTGTTTGAAAATGTATGTTTATTTAGATTTTGCATTTATTCAAAATTAAGATTTTTTAGATATACTCTTAAGTTTTGAATCTAATATTAAATCTTTTTTCCTAATTTTATCTATGTAACATATATATTTCACAAAACTTTATAAAGCTATCTATTTTTTTATTATCTTATAAAGTTTGAACAATAAAGCAAAAGATTGAAAAATTTAAAAGATTTTATTTTTTTAAAATTAACCATTTTTCTTCACTTGGTAAATCATTGACTTCCATTTTAGAAAGTTCTTTTGCATCATTTATTAATTGATCTTCAATTGATTTTTCTTTTAATTTTCTTATTGATGTTTATATTTTTTTCATTGTTTTTCTATCTATTTATAAATATAATTTTTTTGGCTTTATAATTTAATATTTATATTAATTATCTTTTTAAAGCTACAATTGAACCAGGATTTGATTAAACCCTCAAAACCCTCCTATAAAAATAAACTCCAACTATAACCATAAAAAAACTATATATCCCTCACAAAGTAAAATAACCCCATATATATCAAATATGTTCATCTGGAGTTCTAAAAAAAACTTCAACAAATATTCTAAACACTCAATACAAAATCAAAAAAAGACTAGCTATCTGACCTGTGGCTAGTTTTTTGTTTCTATAAACCCAATTTAAAATAATAAACAAAACAACTCATTCTAAAAACATTTCAAGTAAAGGAGAGGGAAATCTTCAATCTACATTAAAAGGTCAATAATATGGATAAAAACCCAGCAATTCTTTATTTAAATAATTTCATATTCTACCCAAACCTATTCAAATAGGAGCAACAAGTGCTATATGATCAGCTAAAGAATAAAAATTAACTTTATTTTTTTTGCTAAATAAAAAAAGAGCCAAGGCAACTCATATTAGTCATCAATGAAAACTCATCCCTCATTCCCATATTTTCAATATATTTAAAGGATTTTCTAAATACCAGCTGAAATTATAAAACAATATATATCAAATTCTTCATCATAGTATTACCCCTAATACCAAATATATCAATAAATCATCCAGTAATTCTTTTGCTTTTTTCTCCTGTATCTTACCTCAATTTTTAGTCTTAAAAGCAAACTCTATTCTTTTTTTTATTATATAAAATCAGGCTAAAAATCCCAACAAATACATTAATCAATAATAACTAGGAGCTATATGTACTCAAAAAATGGTAAATTCAAATATATACATAAGAAAACAAGTATTTAATAATTTTAAACCAAAAGTTAATTTTAATTTGAGTACTAATCTTGATCCGAGCGAGACTTCACCCTAACCCTCTTCGAGCAAGCCCTCACCCTAACCCTCAGCCTTCATCCTAACCTTCTTCGGCTCAACCTCACTATAGATCCTCTCAACCTCACCCTAACCCTCTACATCTCAACCTCACCCCCAGCCCCTCTCCTTAGAGGAGAGGGGAGTAGAGCAGATTTCATTCTAACTCTACTAAGACTTTACTCCATACAGTTTAACCTAGCTTTTTCCGTAAAGCTCTAACACTAAGCCGACCAATACCTCACCCTAACCCTCTCCAACTTACCCTCACCCTAACCCTCTCCTTTGGAGGAGAGTGGACATTCACTCTCTATCTCACTTGATTTTCTTCATAATACTCTATATATAATTAACATTTATTCCATCTTTTTATTTAATGTTTCTTATAGTAGGGGATAGAACAGAAGGGATATAGAATAGAGAGAATAAAACATAGGGGGTAAAATAGTATCTGGAAAAGGGTATAGGAGGAAATTATTTTTAGTTTTTACTTCTTTTTTATTAAATTTTTAAACTATTGACTAATATACTTTGCTATTGTATAATTTAATTATACAATAATATTGACATTAAGTAAATATATTTTATTAATTAAATTAATTGATTTTTCTCAACAGATAGGGAAGAGTCATTTTTTAATTTCAAAACATATTTATAAAATAAATATAATATTTGACAAGTTTATATTTCTGTGTTGTAATATGTGCACAAGAAAATAAATTAAGTATATAAAAAATTAAAAGTCAAATATTTTGTATATACCTTTAAATAGAAACATTATAAGTATTTTGGCAGAAATATTAAATGTAATAATTAAAAAAACGATTCTTAGATTCTAGGCAATAAAATTCTAATACATCGTGATTATATACAGGATAATAACTTTTAAAAATTTATTTCAAAAATAAAGTTATTATGCAAAAAACAAAAAACTTAAATAAACTTGTTTTGAAACTATTTATAGCAATATTTATTATTTCAAATATATTCCCTCTTTGACTTGTATCAAGAGCTAATAATTCCCCTGAAATAGTATATCCTTTGAAAAAAGTTTCAAAACTTGAATGTAGGTATACAGACTTTGATAGTCTGAAAAGTGATTGTAAGCAAAATCTACCTATATTAAAAACAAAAGACTATTCCAAATATGTAAAAAAAGGATGAGGTTACAACGATTATACTAGATATTATACCGTACTTTGGTGAGCTAGTTATAAATATGGTTGGGATGTATGATATGGTTGACACTGATGAACTGATATAGCTTCATCTAGAGGTACTCCAGTTTATTCTATATCTGACTGAAAAGTAATAGTTGCAAAAAAAGCACTAGGTTGGTGAAATGTAGTTACAGTAGAACATTATATGTATGGTAAAAAAGTTTTTAGTAACTATGCACACTTAGATGAAATTAGTGTAAAAGTATGAGATAAGCTAGAAGCTTGAGAAAAGCTTTGAACACTGTGAAATACTTGAAATTCTACATGAAATCATCTTCACTTACAAATTGATTTAGACACTCCATTTCATCCATATTATTATGATAGTAAAACTTGTCCTTATTCTTACAATGAAATAACAGAAAATTGAGTTTGTTTTGATGAACTAGAAGCAAATACAGTTGATCCATTACTATTTTTAGAAACAGAATGAAAAATACTAAAAGAACTTAAAAACCCTGAATACAAAGTAGAAAAAGTAACAGTAAAAGATGATAATAACTCAAATAATACAAAAACTATAGATACTGTAAATACATCTATATTTGATAGAACAGTTTATGTTTGATACCCTTCATGAGATGTAAGATTAGTCCAACAAGTACTTAGAGATTTAGAACTATATGATTGAGAATTAACTTGAGATTATAGAGATATAGAAAATATAGTATATGATTATCAAATCAAAAACTCTATTGTACAAAATAAATCCACACCAGGTGCTTGATGGTTCTGACCAAAAACTAGATCTTCTATGAAAAAAGATTATGACAAATTCCTAGCATCAGGTAAAAAACACAACTATGTACTGGTTGAAGATTCTAAAACTACTACAAAAACTAAGAAAATAGAAAGAAAGAATATAATGACCAGAGAACAAATAGAAGCTAGAGAATATGAAAACTTTATTAGAAATTATGAGTTTGACCTAGACTTAAAAAATATTTGAGGAAATATCAAACAAGGAACTAGATCAAAAATAGAATTCTCTATTAACAAGAAATACAAAAACAAGCCTTTTAGATGAAATACTCCTCTGGATATAGCAATTATAGCTGATGAATCAATACTTGAAGTATTCCCTAAGAAATTCTATAACTTCACTGATGGTAAGAGAGATATATACCTTACATGAAAAAAATCTTGAACTACAAATGTAACAATTAAGTTTGGTAGTAAAACAATAAAAACATACAAAATTAGAGTTTATTCCAAAGATGAGAAGATATATCCAGAATCTTGAATAATATATTGAAATTCAAAAGTAGTATTAGCGGATAGTGTTAAATGAATAGCAATGTTTAGAGATGATATAAAAAAGAGACTTATAAATGTTAAATATTCATGAACATATAAGCTAAAATGAATATGAGATACACAGGTTTGTATAAAAAAGGGAATATTAAAAAACCTTTCAAGAATTTATAAGAGAACTTGCAACTTGTGAGAATATCAAAAGGAAATTGAGTTTGACTATGCGGATACAGTTGCCTGAATACTACTCTTTGATTATAGGTCTACAGGAGGTGATGCAAAGATAGAAATAATAAATACTTATAACAATGAAAAATTAGCAGAGAAAAAACTTGTTGTAAGTAACCCAAAAGGTTTAGATAGTAGTTATGCTTACAAAGATGATGTTATAAAAGTACTTAAAAATGATATAGCTACAAATTGATCCAGATGATATTTCTTGGAAGATCGTTTCATAAGTCAATATGACTCCAATATGTGGATGAGAAATGCTTTGACCAAGATTAAACTAAACACAAACGATATATCACTAAAAAATAAAGTAACACAAAATCTGTCTCTTCTATCAAGAGAACCAAATTCTAAAAATCAGACTTTAAATAGAGAAGAGTTCCTGAGACGATCATACAAATATTTAATCTTAGATGATATTAGTCCTTGATGACTTAGAGACTATAAAGATTTAGATTCAGATTTGAACAAAAAGGCATATAGCCTATTTGGGGAAACCCTAACTTGGAAAGATAGATTTGGTGAAAATTATTTCCAACCAAACAAGAAAATAACTAGATGAGAGGTAGCATTTGTTTTAAACAATACACTATCTACAAACAATAGCTTAAAAATAAGTTTTAAATAAAAAATTAAAAAAAGGAGGATATTTTAACAATTAATTATAAATATTATGAATACAACAAACAAAAAATTATTACTTCAAAGTAATCCAGAACATAAAGCACATTTAACTCAATCATGAGTAAATCAAGATGTTGCAGAAATATTAGATGATAGATGATGAGACTTCTCTGATTTTGTAGATGGGCAGTCAGATGCTACAGATTTAGCTAGAAAACTTTGAGCAAGACCCTGAGCTATTCTTAGAGAGCAATTAAATTATCTTTGATTAAGAGATAATAATCATAATCAATGATTAGGTATTGTTGAAAATAGAGAAACTCCTAGTAGCACTTTTGGTTCTCCTTGAAGAACGGTTACTTTAGGGGGAGAGAATTGATATAATGATTGAAATTATGCCTTGGTTGCATAAGTATATAATAGCTTTTTATTGAAATAAATAAAAAACACCAAATAAGCCTAGTTTGGTGTTTTTTTTTGATGGTGGGTAAGTAAAAAATGTAAATAAAATTTTTTGTTGACATTTGTTATAACTTATATAAAATTACTATTACTTTGAAATAATAGTATATCTTTGCCTCATAAATTTTATGATATAAGCTATTTTTCAAATTTTTCATTAACATTTTCAGGAGGAGAAATTATGGATTCTTTACTCAAAACTATAGGTAGTATTAAGAAAAACATAGATTTATCAGATACTTTTTTTGGGGGCTTATTTTTAGGAGCTTTATTCTTAGTTTTTTTTAATCTTATTGGACTAATATTCTTTGGATTAATTGTACTTGTTTTAGACTATTTTATAGTTAAGAAAAAATATTCTTTATTTATAGGATATTTAATAGGGATAGTCTTAGCATATATTCTTTCAAGTTTTACATACTTTTTAATATTTGCCGTTTGTACTTTCTTTTTAGCTAAATTTGCATGGAAGTATTATTCCAATAAATAGATATTTTACCAAAGATATAATTATTAAAAAAGAGGCAAAATTTTTATATCTTTTTAGAAAATTTATCTTAATTGTTAGGATTTTCTTATATAAAATTAATACAAAAAGGAGTTGATAGAAAAATAGGTTGAGGTTTACCTCAACCTATTTTTTTAAACCTAAAACTGATTTAATTAATTTATAGAATTATTCAAAATTAGTCAAATTTATTTCAACACATCGGGATAAAAACCCCTATCTTTAGATAGTTAAGACACCGAAGGTGTAAGTGATAGAAATTGAATAAATGAGATGTGTTGTGACATAGGGTTTTAAACCCCGTTGCCTTCAGGCCGATTCTAAAGAAAAAAGTGTAAAAAATCAATAGAATAAATAAAATAGTGTTAAAAACTAACACTAGAGAGAATGAAATACCAAAAAAGTAGTCATGCGACATATGATGTCAGATACCATATAGTATGGATAACAAAATACAGAAATCCATTCATGACAAAAGAGATACAAGATAGATTGGAAAAGATCATAAGATGAATAAGTAAAAAGCTATGAGTAATAATAATAAAGATATGAATGGAAGAAGATCATGTACATATGTATTGTAGGATACCGTTAACTAAACCAATATCTACAATAGTATGACATATAAAGAGAGAAAGTTCTAAGGCAATAAAGAGCTATTTTTACAAAGAAATTAAGAGATGGTATTGGAAGACATGAAATATATGGTGAGTATGATATTTTGTATCTAGTGTATGAGAGATAAATTGAGAAATAATATCTAATTATGTGGAACAACAGTGAGAAGAAGAGAATAAGATTGAAGAGATAGAGCTTTAAATTTCAGTACAAATAAAAGCCCCGTGCCTTCAGGCCGGGGTAGAAGAAAAGCTAAAACTTTTTTACTCTATTTTTTAATAGAACAAGGGTTTTTAAAACTACATTAGATACATAGTTAGTGCAACTAGTAAGACATTTATAGATGGCATCAAAATTGTAAACATACCTATAATATTAGAGTAAGAACAAATTTTTTTTGAAGCTATTTCTCCTTCAAATAAAAATGGATGTTTACAAATTATTATTTTTCTTATATTTTCCAGTTGCTTACTTGTAGCTTTGATTTTTTTAAATACCAGCTGTCCTAAGAAACTTCGATATAAAGCATTTACCATTAATATTGTTTTTCTATCCCAATAAGAACCATAATATATAATAATTGTAGACAAAATACATAAAATTATTTGAGGTTCTATAGAATAAATAACATACTCTCCTATCAAAGAGTAGTTGAAGAAAAAAAGTAGGAAGATATTTACAGTCATTAATAGAAAAGAAAAAGCACTTAATCCTATTATAACTAAAGGCAAATATCTAAAAATCTTAGACATATTATATCTAAGTTGCATCTTTTTGACTTCTTGATCTAAATTTAGTGATAAAGTCATAATATAAACTCCTTTTTGTTTTAATGAACGAGGGTACTATAGTTTATAAAAACTAAATTTTGTTTACAGATTATAATAATCCAAAACTCATATACAAAAATATTTTTACTTTTATAAACTATATAGCTCAAAACTCCCCAGTTTTTTTAATAAAAAAGTCTAAAAAAAGCTTGACAGAGGGGATAATCTAATAATTGAAGTAATATATTATTATTACTTTTTTTTATGCAAGAAATACAAAAAATAATAAACAAAGAACTATGATATTTAATGAAATATGAATGCAAAAATGATAAAAGATTTATTAAAGAGTTTTTTTGAGATATAATAAAGCTAAGAACAACAATAATGAACAAATTATGATTTTGAAAATATAAAAATCCTAACAAAATGAGTGAAAAAATAAAACATTTCTTTGAAAAAGATAGTTTTAAAAATTTTAACCTAAAAGTAGAAAAAAGATGTTTTTCTATGTTATGAAAAATAAATAAAAATGATTATATAGTTTTTGATGAAGTTGATATAGCAAAACAATACTCAAAGAAGCTAGAAAATTTATCTAAAGTAAGAGATTGAAGTACTTGAAATATAGTTTCTTGATATATGTATCATTGAGTAAGTATAAATTGAATTCCTGTAATACTTGAGTATGAAGATTTAACTAATAAATTTAAATCTGAATATTTTTGAAAATTAATTAAAAAAGTAGAAGATTATACTAAATGAAAGTGAATATATGTATATGATGCTTGATATGATATAGCATCATATATAGAGTTTTTAAATAATAGTGTAAATAGATGGATAATAAGAGCTAAAAAGAATAGGATATATTTTGATTTAAAAACCAATAAATATTTGAAATTAAAGGAATTTAAAGATTGAGTTCATAAGGTAAGAATTAATTCAGTTAATGAATCAATATATCTTCATATTAAATCAAATCCTAAATTTCCTGAACCAATGAGGATATTATCAAATTCAAGAAAAACAGATATAGAAGAATATAAACAAAGACGGGAAATAGAGACAATATTTAAAACTATGAAGCAGGAGTTTCAGCTTGAGAAACTTCAAGCTAAGAGTTTAATAGTATTTAAAAATTTTGTTTCTACTATACAGTTGGCTATGGCTTTGACTAGGACTATATATAAAAAGAATAATTCTTTTTGTGAGAATCAGAGGTTTATACTTTCTTCTAGATTTAAATCTAGATTTAGAGATTATACAAAATCTCGATGAATAACTATGAATTCTAATTCTATTGTTAAATTTATATCTTATTGTTTAACAAAGTTGTATAAACCTCCTAAAAAACATATTAAAAATTTAAATAATAAAAACAACCTACATTTCCCTCAGTTATCCTTATTCTCATATGTCGATTTTATAAAAAGTGGGTAGTTTTGAGATATAGATATATACATTTTTTTCCCATTAATGCAAGTAAAAATATTTTTTAAAAACCTTGTTAACCCTCTTCTCTTCGAAAAGACAAAAAATTTACAGTTTTTCAATCAACTATATAGCTATCATTCATAGACCTATGTATATGTCCAAATATAGAAAGTAAACCATCTTGAAAATCAACTCAATTTAGCAAATTACTACCAATAAGTATTGATTTTAGATTCCAAAACTTATCTATAAAATCTTTGAAGCTCATATAATATTCTGGCCCCCACTTTTTCATTGTTTTCTCCCATTTTTCTTTTGCTTCTTCTCCATACAAAAATTTTACACCATACTTTTTGATAAGTCTTTCTGTGTTGTGAGTTTTTTCTTCAGACATAAAAATTGAAGCATAAGGATGAATTGGAGGATGAGTTATAATTATATCTATATCTTTGTTTAAGTTACTACGAACAATTTCTGCCATTTGTGAAAATTCACAAAGATTTAAATCTTTTATAAATTTTCAATCGGAAATTTTCTTATAAAAATCATTTAATTCATCTGCTTTTATATCTATCTCTTCAGGAGGAATTATTGGTTCATACATAACATTTCAAAGAAGTATATTTACTCCAGATAAAGTTATTTTTTTTACATAATTTTCTGGAATTATTACTCTCTCATTTAATAATTTACTCCTACAAAATGGTTTTTCTATAGATCTTATATCATGATTTCCTGGAGTATATAATACATATTCATATCAACCTAAACCAACAAGTCTATTTAATACTTCTTCTACTTCTTGGCTCAAATCTTTTCCTTTAAAATTGTCATATAAATCCCCAGTAAAAATTAATATATTATTTTTTTTGTATTTTTTTATAATTTCACTTACTTTTTTGGGAGTATAATTCTTTAAATCAAAATGATAATCTGAACCATAATCAAAACTTAATCATTTCCATTTAAATTGTGATAAATATTGGCTATTGTTCATATTTGAGAGTTAATGTTTTTTTAAACTATTATTTTTACTTATTATATTTGCAAGTATCTCCTATCCAAAATTTTTACCAACAAATCATTTTTGAAAACTATAAAAAATATATATAATTCCTTTGTTATAATTTAGCTTTGTATTGTGCTTAGAAATAAAAAAAACAAACTACCACCTGAAATAAAAAACATCATATTTGCTTGAGTATTACTTTTCTTATGAATAATGTCTTTTTTGGCAGATAAAAACTCCTGAGGACTTTTTTGAATTTATTTACAAAATTTTTTATTCCAGCTTTTTGGAGAATACTACAAATATATATTTTCTCCTGTGCTTATCTTATTTTCAATATTTCTTTTTAAAGAAAGAAGTATAAACTTTGATCTTTACAGAGTATTTTGAATATTATTCAACTTATCCTCATCTACAACAATTGTAGGTATTTTTTATTTTATATTCACGAAACAAGAATATGTAGCTGTCTTCAATCTTCTAACCCATTTAGAAATTTACTTATGAAAACTCTGAGTATTTATAGTTTTTGTCATTCTTTTTCTTTTCTCTCTAACTATTTTATTCAAATTCTCTTTATATAAATTTTTAATCAATCTATTTGAAGTATCAAAAAAAATAGGTCAAAATATAAATAATGATAGTAAAAATATAAAATCTGATTTTAAAAAAATAAAAGACTCTGCCAAACAAAATAAAGAATTAAACAAAGCTATAAAAAAACAAGAAGAATATGAAAAAATGCTTGAAGCTTTGAAAAATGAAAAAGAAAGTTTAGCAAAATCAAAACAAGCAAAACATTTAAAAACAAATACAAGCGAAACTAGAAAGATACCTGTTGAAAAAAAATCATCATTTAAAAGTCTTTTTTCGGCTAAACCAAATTCTGTGAAACCAAGTGATATATGATTTAAAAATTCAGACAAAGACTTTAAAAACTGGGAGCTACCTTCAACTGATTTACTTGAAGATAGATGAGGAGATATAGTATTTGATGAAAATGAAATTAGAAGAAAAGAAATAGAAATACAAGAAAAATTATTGCAATTTAAAATAGAAGTAATAATGCAAGGTTTTCAGGTATGACCAACCGTAATACAATATAGACTGAAACCAAAAGCATGAGTAGCACTTAGAAAAATAACTAATCTCAAAAAAGACTTAACACTTGCTCTTCATGCTAAAAATATAAGAATACAAGCCCCTATCCCAGGTCTTTGAGTTGTTTGAATAGAAGTTCCAAATGATAACAGACAGTCAGTTTGATTAAAAGAAATAATAGAATCAAAAGAATTTAGATCAAAGAAATTTGAAATACCTTTGGCTGTTTGAAAGGATGTATCTTGATGAATAATAGTTTGAGATTTAGCCAAGATGCCCCATTTACTTATTGCTGGTCAAACTGGTTCTGGTAAATCTGTATGAATGAATGCTTTTTTGATATCTATTCTTTATAAATTTTCTCCAAGCAAACTAAAATTTATAATGATTGATCCTAAGAGGGTAGAGTTATCTATGTACAATTGAATACCTCACCTGCTTACCCCAGTAATTACAAATCCAGATAAAGCTTTGAATTCTTTGAAATGGTGTATAGCAGAGATGCTTAGGAGATATGATTTAGCAGTACAAAAAAAAGCCAAAAATTTTGAAGAATATAACTCAAAAGTTGAAAAACAAGATAGACTTCCATATATAATTATAGTTGTAGATGAACTTGCTGATCTTATGATGAGCTGAAATAAAAAAGAAGTCGAAAGCTCTATATCTAGAATTGCTCAAATGGCCAGAGCTGTATGAATGCATTTAATAATTGCTACCCAAAGACCTTCTGTTGATATTATTACTGGGCTTATAAAAGCAAATATTCCATCTAGAATAGCCTTTACTGTTACTTCTCAGATTGATTCTCAAACTATTCTATGAAATAAATGAGCAGAAGATTTACTTGGTAGTGGAGATATGCTTTATTATCCTACTGGTACTATGGAACAAAGCAGAGTTCAATGAGTTTTCATTGATACTCATGAAATTGAATCTGTGGTTAACAAATTAAAACTAACCATAGATCCAGATATTTTGAAAAATATGCAAGATAATTCTATAGTTGAATGAGTTTCGAAAAATGCTTGAAGTATAATGGAGTGATATTCTGGAGAACAAGAAGAAGATCCAGAGATGATAGAAAAAGCTATAGAAATAATTAGAGAATCAAAAAAATGATCTACATCTCTTATACAGAGAAAGCTAGGTTTGTGATATGCTCGTGCTGCTAAAGTTCTTGATATATTGGAAGATTTAGGAGTTGTAGGACCAGCAAATGGTAGTAAACCTAGAGAAGTTTATTTGGATTAATTCTCTAATTTAAAATATTATCTAGAATTCACCAAGACAAGGGGTCTTGACCCCTTGTAAATTCTTGACCCTTTGCATAACTTTTCTATTTCTGGACAAACTTCAAATCTAACCCTAACCTGGATAATACCTCACCCTAGCCCTCTCCTTAGAGGAGAGGAGATAGAAAAAGAGTAAATAGAAAAAGAGTGAATAGAGTATAGTTTAGAATATATTCACAAGGGAAAATTAAATATTAAACAATTTGTTATTTTATAGAATTAAGTTTCTTTTATATTAATCTTAAAAACAAAATTTTATGGAATTTTATATACATATTTGAACTAATTTAGAATACTTTGATTTATTAAATGAAGGTAGCTTATTGTCAAAATGAAAAAAGGATAGAGATATAGCCTCTTTTTTTACTTCCAACTTCCCATGAGAGTTAGCAGAGACTATATCCCCTCAATATGAAGTTAATTTTATGGCAATTAGAGAGATTAAGAAAAAGTTTTGAAATAATATTTTTGATAAAATATCTTGAATTTATTATTGAAGCGACAATTGTGAATACCTTGCTCCCACAAAAAAAGAGATAGAACAGGCTATAGAAAAATTTAAAATATTTAATAAAAATTTTCCACCTCATAAAATAAGGACTTTTACTTTGGTTACTCCATATGTTTGAGAGAAAATGCTTGATAGGTTGGAAGAAGGACTTGAATTTTTAAATAGTTTGAAAATAAAAAACAAAATAGAGATTGTTGTAAATGATTTTTGAGTTTTGGATCTCTTAAATAAAAAATACAAAAATTTATCCATATCTTTTGGTAGGGTTATACATAAACAATTAAAAACACCTCTTATAGATACATTTTGATATGAAGCTCACCCTGCTTGAGATTTGATTAAAAATAAATCTGAAAAAGATAAAATAGCTTTGAGGAAAGATATAGTAAAATGGCAGATAAGATTTTATAATAGTAGTGAGGTTTTACTTGATGAGTATAGATCATTTTTGCATAGGTTTAATATATCAAGAGTTTGTGTAGATTATATGCAAAATAGAGGTGATTTATTCAAAAATATATCAAGTCATCCTTCAGATGATATTTGAATAGATTTGTATTATCCTTGGGCTTTAATTTTTACTTGAAGGCTTTGTGATACTTCTGCTATAGAAAACGAGAGTAGGGGAATGTATGCTATAGATGATATTTGTCCAAGGACTTGTAATAGGTATGATGTTTTTTACAAGGTAAAAACTGTGTGATATAAGATGGTTCAAAGGGGTAATGCCTGATATAGAAGTGAGATAAATTTAGATTTCTTGGATGATAGTTTTACCAAAAAATCTAGCTCTAGGTTTGTTTTTGCTCCTTTTATAAGTGTTTAGGGAATTATATTAGTTTTTATAAAAAGAGCCGTTGGTTTTTAAACCAACGGATTTTGAAGGTACTGCTTTTACTTTAACTCAAAGAGTTCTCCAGTAAGTATTGTTACACCATCATGAACTAGTAAATCTTGTGTAAGTATGTATTTTAGATTACTTTTCATTTTTACAGAATCCCCAATGATAACAAAAAAATACCTTGTTTCTATTTCGTTACTTGGATCAACTTCTGCAGAAATGTGAATACCTAATTTGTCCATTCTTATTCCTAATATCTTTGCATTTTTTGGAATTCGATTAGACCCACCATTACTTAGTTTATATTCTTGTTTCATTTTACACCTCCAAAAGTGTATTAGCAAAACTATAAAATAGTAAGTTCTGCCATCTAAGTTAAAATTAACAGAAAGACAGTCTTTCTCCCAAAGTAAGAAATGAAGTGCAATTAAAAGAGAAGAAAATATAGTATTCCCCGTAGGGTAATAACATTATTTTCTAATATAATAAGATATGTACTGACAATTAATATTCCAAGAGAGAGAAAGTATTGAATTTCATTTAAATAAATGATTAAAGAAAAAAGATATAGCATCAATACTAAAAAGATCAGAATCAACAATAAGCAGAGAGATATACAGAAATTCAGTAAAAAAACGATGAAACAATAAAAAAGTATATTTAGCACTAGAAGCAGAAATCAAATCATATCAAAGACGATGGCTAACAAAAACTCAATCAATGAAGATAAATATGAATACTAATATGAAAAATTTCATAATAGAACAACTATCAATAACAGAAATACAAATGTCCCCAAAAACAATTGCTAAGAAACGGAATAATACTCAAACAGATAAAAAGAAACATATCTCCCATACAAGTATATATTCTTGGCTAGAAACTGGTATGTGAAATAAATATAAAGAACTATTATTATATAAACATAAAGGTTATAGAAAGAAAAAACAACAAACAGAAAGAGTGAAAATTAAAAATAGAGTTAGTATTAAAAATAGACCTGAAACAATAAATAACAGAGAAGAAAAATGACATATTGAAGCTGATTTAATTGTTTCTAAAAAATGATTTAAATGAGCTATACTTACATTGGTTGATAGAAAGACTAGGTTACCTAAAATTTTTAAAATAAAAGATAAATCAAGTGAAAATATAATTAATCTAATAGCTTGAGGGACCTCTGCAAAAAGATAGATTTAAATTACAAAAATATAATAAAAAGATTAAAATATGATAAATATTTTAATTTTTTTTTAATGATTATGTCACCATTTAAAGAACAACAAACATTTTTGAATTATTTCCAAAATGAGTTATGAATTACAAGAACAGAAAAGTTTCTAACAAAATTAGATAAAGTAGTCCCATGGGAATCAATATCAAATAAAATTAATTTATCTAGAGAAATATCAGATTGATGAGTTTGAAGACCAAGAATGGAAATACAAAAAATGTTAAAAATACTATTTCTTCAATGACTATATGGATTATCAGATCCGGAAATAGAAGATCAAATAAGAGACAGAAATAGCTTTCAAAAGTTTCTATGAATATCTGAATCTAAAGATATACCAGATGAAACAACAATATGTAGATTTAGAAATGAATTATCAGAAAACTGAAGTCAGGAAACTATATTTACAATGACTCAATTTATTTTAGCTGAAATGTGATTTACAGTAGAAAAGTGATTTATTCAAGATGGTACTATAATAGAATCACCAAAATGAAGAAAGAATAATAAATGAGAAAATACAAGAGATAAGGAAGCTAGTTTTACAAAGAAGAATTGAAGAAGTTATCATTGATATAAAGCTCATATTGAAACAACAAAGAGAGGAGACTTTGTAATGAATACAACATATACGACAGCTAAGATACATGATTCACAGTTATCTGATACTTTAATGACTTGAGATGAGAGTGAAGAGGCATATTGAGATAGTGCCTATATAAGTAAAGATAAAATAAAATTTTTAGATGAGTTATGAATTAAGTGAGAGTTCAATGAAAGATGATCTAGAAATAATCCGTTGACTTCTTATCAAAAAGAACAAAATAGAATTAAATCTACTATTAGGGCAAGAGTAGAACATCCTTTTTCTATTTTAAAGGCTAAATATTGAAATTATAAAACAAGATATAGATGATTAGTTAAGAATGCTATGCACTGGTTTTTATCTTGTGCTATTTATAATTTTGAACTATTGGCAAGGAGGTATATATAGCTTTCTAATAGGTGAATTGTGCCTAAATTTGGAAATTATACCTAAAAAAAGGCATAATTCATAGAAATTATCTTATATATTCTTCAAAAAAAGTGATTTTTATTCAAAATCACTTTTTTCTTGTTCTTTTCAACAATATTGCAGAGGTCCCTTGAGTTAAAGATGATATATGAATTAAATCTGTTACTTTTGATAATTGAATGGAATTTGCTAAGCATTATTTATTAAATGATATATGAATAGATACTTACTTTTGTGAACCTTATTCTTCTTGGCAGAAGTGAAGTGTTGAGAATTTAAATAGGATTATCAGGAGATTTTTTCCTAAATGAACTATATTTGATTATGTAAGTGATGAAAAAATAAAAAGTATTTGCGATATATTAGCAAATACTCCTAGAGAAATACTTTGATTTATTTCCCCTAATCAAGCACACTTTTCACAATCTTAATGTTGTATTTGGAATTATAACAAAATTTTTTATAATCTCAAAAATAAAAAATTTCTTAATGCTATATTTTCTTCTTTAAGTTCATTTAAAAAATTGCACTTCGGGGTTTAATTCAGGTTTACCCATATTATCGTATTATAAAATTAAATTATATTATGTCATTAACAATATATTTATTATAAATATTATGTCAATATTTTTTACTCAAAACTCCCCAGTTTTTTTAATAAAAAAGTCTAAAAAAAGCTTGACAGAGGGGATAATCTAATAATTGAAGTAATATATTATTATTACTTTTTTTTATGCAAGAAATACAAAAAATAATAAACAAAGAACTATGATATTTAATGAAATATGAATGCAAAAATGATAAAAGATTTATTAAAGAGTTTTTTTGAGATATAATAAAGCTAAGAACAACAATAATGAACAAATTATGATTTTGAAAATATAAAAATCCTAACAAAATGAGTGAAAAAATAAAACATTTCTTTGAAAAAGATAGTTTTAAAAATTTTAACCTAAAAGTAGAAAAAAGATGTTTTTCTATGTTATGAAAAATAAATAAAAATGATTATATAGTTTTTGATGAAGTTGATATAGCAAAACAATACTCAAAGAAGCTAGAAAATTTATCTAAAGTAAGAGATTGAAGTACTTGAAATATAGTTTCTTGATATATGTATCATTGAGTAAGTATAAATTGAATTCCTGTAATACTTGAGTATGAAGATTTAACTAATAAATTTAAATCTGAATATTTTTGAAAATTAATTAAAAAAGTAGAAGATTATACTAAATGAAAGTGAATATATGTATATGATGCTTGATATGATATAGCATCATATATAGAGTTTTTAAATAATAGTGTAAATAGATGGATAATAAGAGCTAAAAAGAATAGGATATATTTTGATTTAAAAACCAATAAATATTTGAAATTAAAGGAATTTAAAGATTGAGTTCATAAGGTAAGAATTAATTCAGTTAATGAATCAATATATCTTCATATTAAATCAAATCCTAAATTTCCTGAACCAATGAGGATATTATCAAATTCAAGAAAAACAGATATAGAAGAATATAAACAAAGACGGGAAATAGAGACAATATTTAAAACTATGAAGCAGGAGTTTCAGCTTGAGAAACTTCAAGCTAAGAGTTTAATAGTATTTAAAAATTTTGTTTCTACTATACAGTTGGCTATGGCTTTGACTAGGACTATATATAAAAAGAATAATTCTTTTTGTGAGAATCAGAGGTTTATACTTTCTTCTAGATTTAAATCTAGATTTAGAGATTATACAAAATCTCGATGAATAACTATGAATTCTAATTCTATTGTTAAATTTATATCTTATTGTTTAACAAAGTTGTATAAACCTCCTAAAAAACATATTAAAAATTTAAATAATAAAAACAACCTACATTTCCCTCAGTTATCCTTATTCTCATATGTCGATTTTATAAAAAGTGGGTAGTTTTGAGTTTTTAACATAATATAAGGTAATGGTCCTTTAGATAGGTACCACCAATTTTAGCAAGATTATCTAGGATAAGGACAGGGAAATTATTAAATTTTGTAGGAAGAATTATATTACAACTTCTAAGTTTTTCAATAGGACTTAAACCGTTCATACCTATTCAAAAAGAAGGTCTATAATTATTATAAGTATAAATATATTTACTACTATGGTTTAAAAAATTAGGAAGAGATTTCATGCGATCAAGATAAGGTCTATATAATTCTTCATCATCAGTTCTATGAGATCTCTCTACAATTCATTGAAGATATTTTTTTCAAGCAGGAATACTCTTAAAACAGCAATTTATATTATTTAATATAGCATTCCACTGATTTTCCTTTCTCTTACTTCATCCACAAAAATCAGCAGGGCCATTATCTCATTGAAATTCCATATGATAATATATTCACATACTCCTAAGATATGTAGCTATAGTAAGTATAAACATAAGACCAAATTCAGAAGAAAGACTATGAGAATAAGCTATAAATTTATATTTTGTTTTAGCACATATATATGTCCATTGATATAAAGGAAGATTATATTTTCTTAGTATAAAACAAAGTTCTCATAAAGCTTCAAAATCTTCTATATGCTTTGTATCTACTTGACCATACTCAAAGGGAAGAATATTTTGATAATCGTATAGAGGTTTACTATCTCATTTTCTACGAGAATAATGATGCTTTTTTACTTTGTTTCTTTTTAGTATATTTCATATAGTAGAGGAAGAGAATGTTATTCCATATCTGAGGAATAAATACTTTGCTAGACGTACTCTTCAATATTTTGTTTTATTTCGTTCTTGTAATACAAGTCATTCTAAATCAGAAGATGTTTTTTTATTATGAGGAGTCTTAGGAGCTCTTGATATATTTTCTATAGGACCATCTCTACTTCTTCTTACTGTTTTACGAGAACATCATAATATATAAGCTGTTTTACTTACGTTTCCTTTGTTTTCTTCAAGTATCGACCTCGCGAGGATTCTTGCTGATTCTACTCCTTGCTTAGTACACATTTTTTCATATAATCATTTCATAAGAGGTTTGGGATTATAAAATAAAATTTTTTACAAAATCTATTATATCCCCATCCTCTTTTTTACACAATTCCATATCAATAAATAGTGGTACCTATCTACTGGTACAGATATTTTTTAACATAATATAATCTTTTGACAAATTTAAATTAAAAAATATATTAAGAAATGAAAATATTTTCAAATCTAAATTAAAAAGGAGTATTATTATGAAATATTTTTGCATTAACTTCAAATATATACTTTTGTTTACAGTATTATTCATATTTTGGATAGGTAAGCAAAATATATCCTCTGAATACAAATACCTTTATCCTTTAGCTGGATTTACCATACCACTGGTTATAGCTGTATTGATCATTGTTATTGCTCTATTTACTAATAGTGAAGAATTTATGTTTGTATCAAGTTTGCCTTTTTGTCAATATTTTTCATATATTCTTTTCGCTGTTGTTGCTACACTTATATGGGAAAATATTGATCATAGCGGTATGTACATAACTATTTTTTCATTTTTTCTATTAGTAAATGTATATATATTAGCTTATATAAGAACAAATTTACAGGGATATGAGTTAGTTTTTAACTTTGAACTCAGAGATATAAAAAATTCGATTTTAAATTATGAATTTATGAAAAACTTCCTGAGAGAGTTTCCTTTCATATTCATAATTTTTGATCCATTATTTTTCCTCCTGAAAAGAAAAGGAGCCTAAAAAAATCCCCTTTTAAGTTATTCTTAAAAGGGGATTTTTCTTTTTTGTAAAAAAACTACAAACTTTCTCAAAAAGTCTGCTCATATAGACTACTAAATTTATTCCAGTCTATAAAATGATTTTGTGCTCAAAACTTTCATGTACAAAGTGATGATAACACAGCTCCTATTCTAGCAGAAGTTTCCCAGCTATATCAATCATTTAATCATTTTATAAGACCAGCTCTATAAGCATCTCATGCCCCTGTTGGGTCTTTGAAATTGGGATTTTCAACTCAATGTATCTCTATTATATTATAATTTTTGTCAAAAATTTTGGATCATTCAAGTCAATAGGTCAAAATCATATGATCAAAAGTATCTATCATATCTCAATCTGTTTTTTCAGCTATAGATTTCAAAACTTCATATTCATATTCACTTAAAATTATAAAATCTGAGTATTTTATACAATAATCTAAATCTTCTTTGTTCATTTGTGTTATCTGTTGCCCTGGATCAAAAAAAGTTTTCACTCCCCTTTCATGAAGTTTTTTTAAATGGTCTTTCATACATGAAATATTGTTTGCAGAAACAATCCCATATAATACATTTTCATTTTTATCTAAATCAAAAGGATAAATATCTTCCATAGATCATGGATAAAAAGATGTTATTTGGTTTTTATAATTGTCAGTAGTTATATAACTCCTAGAACTAAGTTTATCTTTTGAAAAATAAACATAATCTAGGTTTATATTGTTTTTTACGAAATCAGAAAAAGAAAAATCAGTTCAAACAGATGTAAACAAAATTGGTTCTGCTCACAAGAGAGCTATATTATATGCAATATTTAATCATGTACCTCATACTTCTTTTTTTAGACTTGAAGATAAATAAGAAATACTTATTTTTCACATTTCTTTTTTTGCTAAATGTTCTTTTAGATTTGTATCTGTGTGCATTATATTATCATATGCACTAGATCATGAAACTACTATTTTATTCATTTTTTTATTTAGATTTGTATTTTATATTTATAATACTATATTTTATTTTTAAAAACAAGCAAAAATTATGATAAAAAATTTTAAACTTATAAAAAAAGAAAAGCTAACTCCCGATGTATACGAGATGACTTTTGAAGCAAGTGATAAAATTGATGTTTTACCTGGTCAATTTGTAACTTTTTTAATAGATAAGATTTGATGAAGAGCTTACTCTATATTAAAAAGTTATCCAAACGAAAAAGACACTTCAAATATAGTTTTAATAATTAAAAAACGGGAAGAGGAAGATTGAGGTAGAGGTTGAAGCAGATATATTTGTGATTTAGAAGTTTGAGATACATTGAAATGAGTATGAGCTTCTGGTAGCTTTCTACTTCAAAAAAACGATAAAAATAAACTTTTTATCGCAACTGGTACTTGAATAGTACCTCTATATAATCAAATATTAGCCGAAACAGATATGAATAAAAGCTGAGTAAAACTTGGTTTAGTTTTTTGAGTTAGGACAGTTAAAGATCTGTTTTATTTAAAAGAAATAGAAAAAATAAAAGAAGTAAACAAGAATTTTGTTTTTGAAATATATATAAGCAGAGAAGAAACAAAAGAATATAATTTTTGATATGTAACAAGTTTTTTAAACAAAACAAATTTAGATATTTTTGAAGAATTTTATATATGTTGAGCTCCTTGAGTTATTAAATCTTCAAAAGAGATACTAGAGGATAGTTGAAAAGAAAGTGTTTATTTTGAAGAGTATAAGTAGGATAAATTTGAAAGTTTGGAATTTTTCTTATTAGAAGAATAATTTTCAAAAAGTATAATTAATTTTAGTAAAAAATCCTAAATTTTGTTCAATTAATTTTTATCAGAGTTTAAGTCTGTCATAAGATCATTTACAGAACCATAAACTCTATTTACACTTGTATCTTCATTCAAAGCTTCAATCGTTTCTTTGTTTGGAACTTCAAGTCCAAGTAATTGTCTTTCAATACTTTCTATTTTATCTGTAGGAATTTGTTTTATTTTCAAATTAGTAATCCTTTCAAATGATGAGTCAAAACAAACAAGATTTGGTTGATTTTTATTATTTATATCAGTTTCAAGAGCAAAAAATAATCAATTGAATTCTACAGACTTTACTTCTTTACATTCATCATTTAAAACTAGTGCAGTTTCTCAAATTTCTCATCATAATCTAACTCAGTCTGTATTTGTTATTATAGCTATTTTTAGGTCTTTATTAATTTGATTAGTGAAAAAGTCTGTTTCTCCAAACTTAATTATTTTTAAACTTCTATCGTTTTCAAAAAAACCTTCTCACAAATTATCTCAATTATCAGAATTTATGATTCAAGCTCTCGTATAAAATAGTTTTTTTCATCATATATTAGAGTTTAATATGTTACCTTTTTCATCTAAAAATACACCTCTGTGTTTATTTCATTTGATATCTGAAATATAAGAAACATATATATTACCCAAACCTGGATATTGGGCTTCATAGATATCTTCAATCATAAAACATTCTGATCAAAGTTTAGCTATTTTTAAGCTTCAATCTTCGTTTAAAATACATCTAAATCTATTAAATCAAACATCAACTAAATCCATAAACTTAAAATCATTTCATACTCTAGTTGATAATGCTAGAAAATTTTTTGATCATAAATGAAAAAAGATAGGATTTCTATTTTCATCTAAGGAAATATTCTCAGTAATTTCTTTTTCTCAATTATTATAAGAAATATTTTGTATAGATGGATTAAGTTCATCAATTACTATTTTTAATTCTGTTGATCCAAAATGAAATCGTTTTTCATAATATCTATCCAAAGCTTTATCTACCTGCAATTTTATGATAGCAGGAAACAAAGAAGAAAAGTCCATTCTTCAAGGTGTAGAAGATAAGTTTTCTTGCCTAATTACATCTTCAAACATAGTTTTAATGTTATTAAATAAATTTATATTAAATATATAGTATACTTATAATAATTTATTTAGTTTTGTCAAAAAAAATGAAGTATAATTTTTGTAAATACACAAATATTAAAACTACAAAACCTTTAAAAGTTCTTTCTCTATTTCATATTTTAAAACTTTATCTTCACTACCTATCATTTTACCTGACTTCATTTTTTTATCTAAATCTATTAATCCTATATATAGACTATTTAAAGTTTCTAAACTAATTTTATATCTTTTATTTACTAAAAAAGACCTATTACCTAAATCAAGTATTTCTGATATATCTCTACTAGGAACTCTTTCATCTAATTTTAAGTTTGATATAAAAACAAGATTTCTCAAATTTGAAATTAGATTGTTATAAAAAGAATAAACTGAAACTTGTGATAAAATTATATCCAGTTTTTCTAAGGCAGGATATATATTTAAATTCATTATATCATCTATAAATTGAAAAATAGACTCTTCTAATTCTGGAAAAATATTATCTTCTACAAGTTTTTTATTTATTCTATCATTTGTTATAAGTAGTTTTTCTATTTCAGATATTATCTTTTCTATATGTCCTCCTTTATATTTTATAAGTAAATTCAAAGCATCTATATCTATTAAACCATCAAATTTTGATTTTATAACGGGATATATGTATGAATCCCCTTTACTATTAAATTCTTCTACTTTGTTTACATTTTTTATAATAGCTTTATAAAATTTGGATCTTTTATCAGGGGATGAACTGGAAAAAAGAACTATATTGTTTTCTGGAATATCTGTAATGATACCTTGAAGTAAATCTTGTTTTTGGATTAAAGCTTGATCTTTTTCACCAGCTTTCAAGGGAAAATCATCTATAATAATCAGTTTTTTTTCATTCATAAAACCAAGAGACAATATTTCTTGAATCAAAAGCTCATCTCAAATATTTTTTAAATCCTTAAAGTGAGTCAAACTAAAATCTCAATATTTTTTTATATAAATATTTTTCCATTCTAAAGTTTTCTCTTTTACCAAATAACTATTATCTCATGTAAAAAAGTATATCATGGTTTATAGTTGAATAAATTTAAAAATAACAAAACACTTCAAAACTATATTTCAAGTAACTCTATAAGTCTAGCATTTCCAGAATCTTTTATTATCTCATATACTTCTAAAATTGTTTTTAAACTATTTTTCAAAGCAATTAAATCTCTTGGATTAGCTCTACCAAGAGAAAGTCTAGATAATATATTATCTAGGTCAGATATTTTTGAAAGATTCTTTGTTACCTTATCTAAAACTACATAATCTTTTAAAAACTCTTCTATTATATCTTGTCTTTTTTCTATTTTTTCTATATCTTGGAGTGGTTTAACTATAGCTTCTCTTAAAAATCTTCTTCACATAGGGGTTTTAGTTTTATCCATTATTCAAAAAAGTGTTCATATTTTTTGTGATTTAGTAGAAATATTGTAAAGAAGATCAAGACTTTTTATAGTTTGTTCATCTAAATTCATATAATCAGAAAAAGTTTCATACTTTATAGAATTTAGATATTTTAAATCAGATTTTTGAGAAGATTTCAAATATTCCAAAACTAAAGCTCCAGCTTTGCAAGCTAGTTTATTATCCTCTAAATTAAAGGCATATAGGTCTTTTATACCAAAATGTGTTTTCAGCTCTTCTTTTGGATCAGAAGTATTATCTAGAAAATATATATTAGTAGTATGTCTTTTTTCTAATCCTTTTCTTAGTTCTTGATTATCAAATAATTTCTTTTCTAGAACTATTTCTTGAGGGGATATCTTGTAAATCTCATCAAGTAATTTTTGAAATTCATCAATCTCTCAAACTCTCCATTGTCAGGTATTTGGTTCAATTATGCTTATTCAGTAAATGTTTTTTTCTTGTGTTATAGATATTATATAATTTGATACATTTGAATTTAGACTATAAGTTTCTCACTCCAAAGCTATAGTAGCAGGGCTAACAACTCTAACTATTTCTCTTTTTACTATTCATTTTGCTTTGGGATCACTCACTTGTTCAGCTATAGCAACTTTGTATCAAGCATTTACTAATTGGGGTAAATATTTATCTTTTGCATGATATGGTATTCAAGCTAGAGGCTGTGGTTCAGATGCATTTTTATTCCTAGAGGTAATATTTATTCAAAGTACTTTGTGAGCAATATGGGCATCTTCGTCAAACATTTCATAAAAATCTCACATTCTAAACCATAAAATGCAGTCTTTGTTTTGTTTTTTTAATTCATAAAATTGCTCTAAAGCTGGTGTTATTGTATTTTTCATAATTATTTAAAATCATAAAATAGCTTTGTTTTTTCTGAAATATTTTGGTTTTTCTTTAGAATATCTTGATATATTGAGTAAGAATCATATTGCTATACAAAGAGATAATAGACTAGATCATCAATAGGATATAAAAGGTAGGGTTATACCCGTGAGAGGGACTATATTTAGATTTACTCATATATTTATAAAAGCTTGAATAACTATAAGGGAGCTTATTCAAACTGCAGAGTATTTTGCAAAAAGGTCATCAACATTGTTGGCTATATAGAATCATCTCCAAGCTATATAAAGATAAAAATTGAGAAGTACAAAAGCTCCAATAAATCAGAGTTCTTCAACTATAACTGAAAATATAAAATCTCACTGGACTTCGGGTAGGTATCAGAATTTTTGTATGGAGTTTGAAAATCATAGTCAGGCAAATCAACCACTTCAAATGGCTATAAGTCATTGTTTGGTTTGATAATTTATAGTTTTGTTGCTAATGGCTTTTTGGTTACTGGCTAAAAAGTTATCTATTCTTTTAGTAACATAGCCAAGTTTATTTAAATTTTTTCATGTTTCTTTGTCATACTGACCATAAGAATATACTCATATAGTTAAAACTACAAGTAAAGATAAAAAAACCAGTAGATTTTTTAGTTTGGATCAAGTTATATAATACATTATAAAAGATACGGGTAAGACAACCATAAGTGTTCAAAAATCTGGTTGTAGTCAGACTAAAAAAACAACCACTCAAATTATTCATAAAAAAGGCATAAATCATTTTTTGAAACTTGAAAGATGATTTTTATTTTTTTTGAAAAAGTATGCTAAAAATATTATTAGTATAAATTTTAAAAACTCTGTTGGTTGTATGGTAAAAGGTAGTCAGCTTATATTTATCCAACCTGTGGCTCATTTTATAGTCATTCATTTGAAAAGAACAAAAAGAAGCATAAAAAGTATTATTCATACTATTATTTTTATGTATTTTTCAAAGAATTTATAGTTTAGTTTTGTTACTATTCCTAGTATAAAAACAGATATGACTACATGGGTTATATTTCTAATTACATAGAAATAGTTGTAGGTATCTTCTATTAATCATCTAGAAACATAGGAAGATGTAAGTTTGAAAGATGAGTATACAGAAACGGAAGATATCATAACCATACCAAATACTATCAGTGCCAAGACTGAAAATAGTAAATTATAGTCTATAGATCTCTTGTCCATTTTATATATATGAGGTTAGCTTTAAAATCTCTTCTCTAAGTTGAGGGATAGCATATATTAGTAGTCATTGTATAAAGTATATAGAAAATATAGCTATAAGTGCTTCAAATCTAAACATTCAAAATTTTGAAGGGATATATTTTCATATTATGTTGTATATAGGGTCAATTATTGATCTTAAAAATTGTGGTCTCCATCTAACTCAAAATAAAAATAGCCATGATAGTATGACATCAAATATTATCAAATATAGTATTATATCTGTAAAAATCATAAATATAAGTCCTATTTGTACCATATTTTAGTTTTTAAATTTTAAAAATTATATATTTTAAGAATACTGTTTCTTCTATCCCAATATCTCTGCTTGTTTCATAAAATACCTATATTCACTGTACTATATCCCTCTTGTTCTACTCCCCTCTCCTTCCAAAAGGAAAGGGTTAGGGTGAAATCTGTTCTACCTTCCTCTACTCTAAGGAGAGGGGCTCTCGGGTGAGGTTTGCTTGGATTAGGGTGAGGTTTTGCTCAAGTTAGGTTTAGTTTGCTCTATTTCCTGTACTCCAAAGGATAGGGGCTTTCGGATGAAGGTAAGATAATATCATGCAAGGGGTCAAGACCCCTTGTCTTTATAAATCTTCAACCTAAATCATATCTCAACTTATATTCATATAAGCATTTTTTGCTGCTTGTTCTTGGGCTTTTTTCTTACTTGTTCATTGTCATGTTCAAGACATTTTTTCTTCTAAAAATACACCAACTTCAAAATGTTTATCGTGATCTGGTCAAGAATCAGATATTAATTTATAGTTTGGTGTAATATCATATTTTGATTGGCTGTATTCCTGATAGAGTGTTTTATAATCTTTTGTAAGGTTATTTTCCAATATAGAGTCAAGTGTTTTATATATATGTTTTATTATAAAATCTCTTGTTTTTTCTATTCAAAGGTCTACATACATAGCTCCTATAAATGCTTCAAGTGTATTTGCTAATATATAATCATTGCTTCTTCATCACATTTTTTCTTCTCAATTTCACATAAACAAATAATCTGAAAATCCTAGTTCTCTAGTAATTACAGCAAGGTTTTTTCATCTAACAAGAGCACTTCTAATGTCTGTCAATTCTCATTCTGGTTTTTTAGGAAAGTCTTTAAATAGTTTATCTGTGATTACTAATTCTAAAACCGCATCTCATAAAAATTCTAATCTTTCATTGTGTTCTGGAGTAAAATCTGGTCTCTCATTTACTATTGATCTGTGGATGAATGATAATATATAGTGAGATGTTTCCTTGTATTTTATATCAAGTTTTTGGAGTAGTTTAGATACTTTTTCTATATTTACTGGATCGTTTACAGCTTTTTTGCTAATTGCCATAGAGTTTTTAAGTAGTAAAAAAATAAAGCTTTCTAATTATTGATTTACAAACTTTAAAGATTTTTAAAATCTAAAAATGAATAATTAAAACAAAAGCTTATTTTATAAAATTTTTACTGGTTTGCAAAAAATACTTTAGGGGTCTAAAAAATAAATATTTTTAAGAAAAAACTTGTTATTTTATCTTTCTCTAATTCCCCAAGCAGTTTCAATCCAATAATTTTCAGTCCCATTCCAGCATTGAAATTGACATCTAACTGCATTTTGTTCATTTTGATTATGAACATAGGAAATTACATGTCTTGCTCCCCAGCCATTCATTAAATTATCTTGGTTTGTTTCTCCACAAAAATCTCTATCTTGATGACTATTAGCAAATCCAAAGGATTCATTATTTCTGAAGAAAATATAATCAGATTTTCCATAAGAGGAATCATCTATAAACATTTCAACCTGATTATCAAGTTTCAGACAGTCATCTCCATAAGAATTTGTAAAAATATTAGGATTTGTTAAATCAAATAAATCAGAGAAAGTAACACTTTCTCCCAAATCTAAATGTATTTTGTTCCAAACACCTGTTCCACTTCCAAAAGCAAGTGTAAATTCACTTGGACGATTTTTATAACTTGCTAACTTTATTAATTCTACATTTTCTAATTCTTTAAAATAATTCCAAGCATTTGTATTTATTTCTGAATTAAATTCTCCTCCATTTTTTTGTGGAATTACTAAATCATTTTGATTTGAAACTAAAAGATTTTCATTTGAAATTCCAGTAGCTCCTGGTCCTCCATAGTTTTTCCATAAAAAAGTCCAACCACCTCCATCAGTACTCATATCACAATAAACTTCAAATTCTTCTGTTCCAGCAGGATTTATCTTATAAATTCAATCTCAATTATCTAAGCTAGATTCTAGTATCCTCTTACAACTAGAATTATATATTGATTTTATTAATTCACTTCAACTTCAACTAATCTTATCAATATCATCTATATGGGATATATATTCTTCTCCTGTAGTAGCTATATCTAATTCTCAATTATCTTTTATCTCTCATATCTCTTGTACTGGTACATTTAAATTATCTCAACCCCCAGTTAATATTCATAGCTTCTTTCAACTTACCTTAACTTGTCTATCTGCATAATCTATATCATTAGATAATACTTCTCCCTTAAATAAACTTACAGTTTCATTTGTTTCTTCTAGTAATGCCATTAATTGAAAGTTCTTTCTATTGTCTGTAGCATAGTATGAAAAATATGTATTATCTAGTGGGTCTTTACCTTCTTTGTCATATTTAATTTTTTTTAGTACTTCTTCTCATGCATATCCTTGATATGCTATAGTATTTCAATTAGTTTTAACTTCTATATAGTCATCGGGTATTGGAAGTCTTCATCTTGTTAGTGATAGTTTTAATCAATCTCATATACTTTCTAGTTGTACTGTTCTATTTGTATCTCTTACTCAAGATAGATAGTCTGTATAGCTTACAAATCATATTGTTCAGATTATTGCTAGTATTGTTACTACTACTATTAGTTCTACTAGGGTGAAGGCTTTTTTTGGTTGGAGGGTTAGTTTGTTTTTCATTTGAGGGGGGAGTTAAGAGTTAAAAGTTAAAAGTTTATCATAGTTTTTTGTCAAAATTTCTACTAGGCAAAAGGATGAAGCTTTCTGTTGAAAGGATATAATGTAATATGGGACAAAGGGCTAAAGCTCACTGCCTAAAGGAATATACTAAATTTAGGATAATTTGCAATTAAGATTTATATTTGCAAAAATCTTACTATGCAAAAGGCTGAATGCAAATATTGTTAATGGGCAAAGGACTAAAGCCCTCTGTTGAAGGGACACAATAGATTTAAAAATAATTTATAGAGTAAAATTTATTTTATTATTCTCTACTCTGTAATAGTAATTTATATTCTATTCCTTCTGTTTTACTCCCATCTCCTCTAAGGAGAGTCCTATTATGAGGAAAGTCAAAAGAAAAAGAAAAGAAAGTACTAAATTTTGGCAAAATTAGGATTAAAAACAGAGTTATTTTTAAGCAAAGCAAATAAAATATGAATCATCTTCTTCACAACATTAATAACACAAACAAAATGATGCTTTCATTTTTCTCTAGCCCTATCATAAATACCCTTAAACAATTTAGAATGCCTAGTAGCACAAAAAGCAGCCTGAAACAATTTTTTTCTTACATAAGGATTTCACCTTTTTGTAATTCTGGCTTTTCAATTAAAAGTTCCACTTTCTTTCAATTTAGGATCATATCATACAAAAGCATACATAGACTCTTTAGAAACAAAATCTTTATGAGCAAAAGAGACATAAGATACAGTAGCAATATATTTAGAAAAACCTGTTATAGAACATATTAACTCTATTTTTTTATCTTCTACTTTTCAAATAGACTCCTCCTGAATTTCTTTCTGAAGATTTTTAATATTATCCTCAAGTTTAGAAATAGATATATTTATATTTTTTACATTCGAAGAAATATCTAAATGAATTTTTTGGTTTATTTCATAAAAGCTTTTTATAGTCATTTTTAATGATTGAATTTGTTTTTCAAGATTTGCTACCAATGATATTTTTTTACTAATAGCAATAAAAGCTTTAGTTTTATTATAAGAAAACAATTCATTTTTATTTAAAGCTCAAATATTAGCTAGGATATTAGCATCTATTTTATCTGTTTTTATTCATCTAATAGTGGATTTAGTGTAATTTTTAGTAATAATGGGATTAATTTCTTTTACATTGAAATTTGCTTTAGAAAGTAACATGCAAGCCAAAGTACTATAATCTCAAGTTGACTCTATAACTAGAGGTATATTTTGATTAAAATTATTATTTTTTAATCAACTAATGAGATTAGAAATTCATGTTTCATTATTTTTAATTTGTAAGAAGAAATTTTTTTCATTGCTATGTAAGCAAATATCTATTTTATTTTTACTTACATCTAGCCCTATAGAAACGATTGATTTTAAATCAATTTTGTATAGTATATTCTTGCTCATAATTAATATGGGTAAGGAAATAAAATGTTGAAAATCAATTATGTTTTTAAAATTGCCTACTTAGTTATACAAGCTAATATATATATTCTTAGGAATATGAATATTGCTTTACCTATTGATACATTATTAAAACATAAGAGTGAGATAGGAATTTACTCTCTTAAATATTTTTTTATATTAGGGGACATTCACTCTCTATCTCACTTGATTTTCTTCATAATACTCTATATATAATTAACATTTATTCCATCTTTTTATTTAATGTTTCTTATAGTAGGGGTTGGGGGTGAGGTATAGATGGAGAGGGTTAGGGTGAGGTTCCCTCGGAGAGGGTTAGGATGAGGGATAATCAGAAATGGTAAACAGAAAAAGGACTAAATCCCTATATTGACGGAAATATAATAACTTTAGAATAATTCGCAATTAAGATTTATTTTGCAAAAATATTAAATCTCATTTATTATCTCATAATTCAAGTCTAAATTTCAAACAAAAGCAAATCAAGTAACCTTTTTTACTCAAGATTGTTTCAATTTAAATGCTGTTTCATTCAATGTAGAACCTGATCACACAAAATCATCAATCAAAAAAACATTGGAATATGTAGAAACATTTTTATCATAAACAACAATTGTATTTCTAGCATTAATAATCCTCTGTTCTCTGCTTTTCAAAGATTTTTGAGGTATTGGAATATTATTTGGATAATACTTTATGATATTCACAAAAGGAAGATTCAAAAATTTAAGTTCACTTTTAAGAAGTTCCAACAATTGGTTTTGCCTTTTAATACTCCAAGGAACAATAGCAATTGCATCAAATTTTTCTTTTCTAATAATACATTCTAGTTTTTCTATTATCTGTGAAATAGCCATTTTTATAAGTTTTTTATCTTGTGATTGCTTAGCATAAAAAGTCATTTCAGCAAGTTTTCATCTTCAAAACTCCATCCATTTATACTGACAAGAATAATAAAGCTCATCCAAAAAAATTTCTTTGAAACATTTCTCAAAAGAACTTCTAGAATTTATAAGTCAACAAGAATTTTGTAGAGTTTTAATATATGAGTTTATTTTTATATAACTATTTAACTTATCTTTTATATTTAATTTCCTTAAATTGCACCATTTTTTAAATCACTCATAAGAAATAAGCAATTCTCAATTAGATGAAAACTTATAAAATATTTCATTCATGATTTTTATAGAATCAAAATCTGGTATGAAATCATTTTTTTGTAATTTTTTTCAAAAGGAATCTTTCACAAGGAATCAACTGGATAGATTATCACTAAAAAAGTTGTTGTTTGCAAATCCTTCTATAAACAAGTCTGATCTTTTATATTTTGTGTGTGGAGGTTTTCATATTTTTTTCAGTTTCTTTTGCTTCACAAGTTCTTTTACATATTTATGTAAAACTACCTTACTCATACCTGTTCTAAAAGACATTTCAGTAACTCAAATAATCTCTTCTCAAAAGAAAGAATCAAGTACTTTTTTTAGTGATTTAAACCTGTAATTCATAGCTATATATTTAAATTTTAACACTTTACTATAAACAGTTTATAGTAAAGTGTTTATAGTAAACTTAACACTATTATATCATAATATGAAAATATTACAAAATATTATGGATAAAAAATTGATTTTAGAAAAATAATTGTATTATATAAATATATTTTACAAAGTAACTTAATATTTATGAACTATACAATTACAACAACTATTTCAGAGAAATTTTTTTCTTTTTTATCAGAAGAAGCAAGAAAAAAAAGACTACTAAAAAAGCAATTATTGAAAAATGACTGGAATATTATAGAAAAATAGATTTGGAAGAACAGGTAAAAGAAGGCTTAAAAAATAGACAAGACGAGTATAAAAATACAAGTAAATCATTTAATGATATACAATTTATAGTAAACTAACTTGTAAGTTAGACTATTTTAAAATGCAATTTTTATTTTTAGCAGGCAGAGGGCTTTAGCCCTTTGCTATTGTAAGAAATTTCTATTTTTGAAAAGAGACTATCTAGTTAGTTTACTATAAATCTATAAAAGATTAAATATGAATATAAAAAAACACGATATAATAAAAATATAAGCCTCCCTACTCAACAAAAAAACTGAAATCTGACTTACCATCAAAACTTTTTAGTTTTTCTTTTATCTCATCATAATTTTCATAGACCTTATTTAAAACCCCATTTACTATTTTTTTAGCAGAATCACTTCAGTAAATCTTTGAAATCTCTATAGCTTCATTTATGCTTACTTTAGCAGGAATTTCCTCTTTTAAATAAAACATCTCACTAGCTCATATAAAAATTGGAATAACATAAGTTAAATCCATATTTTTTGGTGAAAATTTTGGGGCATACATCTTAAGTATCTCAATTAATTGATTCTCCTTAGATAAAACTATTTCTTCCATTTCTTTTAAATAATTCTCATCTAAAGAATCTTTCAATTTAGACTCAACAAAAGAATCATTGAATAAACTATCCTCCCCTTTATTATATCACAAAGAAAATAACTTCTGAAACAGAAGTTTTCTAGTTTTTTTTCTTGAAGTAATTTTGTTCATATATTCCTAAAAGTATTTTCAAAAATAGAAAAAAATTAAATCCTAGTAACTGAAACTTTTTTAGTTTTCTTAGTAATAACTTGTCTACCTTTATAAAAACCATCTTCATCCACAAAATGTGAAAGACCATTAGACTGTGAGTTTAAACAAACTCTATTTTTTAGTTTCTTTGCTACCAAACTAACCCAATTGCTAGTTCTTCTTTTAGATCTTACTTTAGAATGTTTCTTTTTTGGGCCAAAAGCCATAATAATAAAATTAATATTTCTAAAAATTTTTAAATGAAAACTACAATGTAAGCTTTCAAAAAACAAGCTGGATTTTATAAGAATTTGTCAATATTGCAAATTTTATTTGATAAAAAAAACAAAAGAAATAGACTCGCAGTAAATAAAATATAAAAACAAACAAATGGAAAAAATTTTGATAATAGAGGATGATTTATGAATATCTAATTCTTTAAAACTTTATTTAGAAAACTCAAATTTTGAAGTTTCTTTATACCATAGCTGAAAGTGAGCTGTAAAAGAAATAAAAAAATATAATCCTAACCTTATAATACTTGATATAAACCTACCAGAAAAAAACTGAATGGAAATTTGTAAAAAACTAAGAGAGTTTTCCAATATACCAGTTATTATGCTTACAGCTAGAAACAACGAATATGATAAAATATCTTGACTTGAAATGGGGGCAGATGACTACATAGCAAAACCTTTTTCCCCGAGAGAACTACTTGCTAGAATAAAAGCAATATTGAAAAGACAAAAAAACTACAAAGAAAAACAAGAAGACAAAGAAGATAGTTTACTTAAATACAAAGATTTAGAAATAGATGTATCCAAAAGATTAGTAAAATCAGGATGAAAAAATATAATACTTACAAAAAATGAATACGAACTACTAGAAGAAATAGTTAGACAAGACTGAAAAGTAATAAGCCGTGAATTTCTTATGACAAAAGTATTATGATATGAAAAATATATATATGACAGAACACTTGATACACATATAAAAAACCTAAGAAAAAAAATAGGAATGTCTGGTGAAACAATATTAACAATAAGATGAGAATGATATAGATTAAATAAATAAAAATGTCTTTATCTAGAAAATTTATAATAGTACTTGTTTCTTCTATATTTATAGTTGCGATAGTAAATATCGTGGTTTTTTATTTACTCTATACAAGCTTCCTTAAAATATATTTATCAGAAAAAATAGAAACAAAAAGAGTACTTACTATAGAATATATAAACGAAATAATAAAAAAACAAACAGAGGAAGAAATAGACAATATTTTTTCAGACTCAGAGATTGAATTTTTTGAATTACTTGAAACAAATTCAGGGCAAATTCCTCTAAATGAAAAGAAAAATAGAGAAATAGTTATAGATTATTTAATAAAATCTTGATTATCTCCAAAATATATAGAAGAACTTATACCAAGTGATAATCTGTCAAAAATAATTAATGATATAAAAAATAGAGAATCGGCAGAATACAAATTTGTAAGTAGGCTTACTTCAGGTGTAATAATAGCAAATTTATTAACTATACTTACACTTAGTATTTTTATATGGTACTTCACAAAAAAAACGATACTCCCTATAAAAGAAGTAACAAAAAAGATAAAGGAATTGAAACCAGGGAGAAAAGATAGTATAATCAAATATGAAAAAAAAGATGAAGTAGGGCTCTTAATATCTTCTATAAATTGATTAAATAAAAGATTAAATGTACAAAAATCTATAAGAGGTAGGCTTTTGGCAGATATTTCTCATGAGTTAAAAACACCAATAACATCTATATGATGTTATTTAGAATGAATAATTGATTGAGTGATAAAACTAAATAAGAAAAACTTAAAAGCTATAACAGATGAGATGAATAGACTAATATCTCTTGTAAATAGAATAATGAATTATGAAAGATTTGAAAATCAAAAACTAGATTTAGAATTAAACAACTATAATATATATGATTTAGTTAAACAAATAGTAGAACCTCACAAAAAATGACTAAAAGAGAATAATCAAGCCGTGAAAATAATTTGAGATCAAGAAAAGAGAATAAAACTAGATAAAAATCTCTTCAATCAAGTTATGCATAATATAATATCAAACTTTTGAAAATATTCTTGAAAAAATACGGTTTTGAAAGTTAGTATAGAAGATAAATATATTGATTTTGCAGATAATTGAGCATGAGTAAATCAGTCTGAAATTCCCTATTTAACCGAAAGATTTTATCAAGCCAACAAAGAAAAATCTTGAGATATAGAAAAAAGATGAATTTGAGTAGGGCTTAGTCTAGTTGATAAAATAATTGAAAAGCATTGATGGCATTATGAGATAAAATCTGATATTTGAGAATGATTCAGTTTCAGGATTTATTTTTAATGATATAACAAAAATTAGATAAAATTTCAAGCAAGAGTTCAAGTAGGAAGTTAAGCAAGGTGTTAAAATCACTTGTATTTTAGGGATTAAAGAATTCTTCAGCCTTTCCTTAATTTTGATCCATTGCTTATTTTAAATCGAATTGATAAATTCTATCTTTCTTAAAATATCATTTATTCCCTCTTCTTCACAAAATATTCACAATATATGCTTGAAAAAAAATTATATTATTCTAGAATTACCTAGAACAATAGAGGATCTAATAAAAATTAAGAGTTAAAGCCAAAAATTCTTATTTTCTAACCTAGGTTCTCTTCTGTTTTTGTTATCAATGAAAATACTTAAAAAAATTATTATTTTAATATTTCTAGGAGTTTTAACTAGCTCCCTTTTTTTTAGTAATAAAGTTTTAGGTAACACAGGAGAGATAATTTCAGATTGAAGCTCTGAAGATTATGATGAAGATAAGACAATAAAAGAGCTAAAACAAGAAGTTAAAGACATAGATAGTGAAAAACAAGAAACCGAAGAAAAATTTGATGAGCTAAAAAAGCAAATATTGGAAAAAGATTTATTTTTGAAAGATTTAGATGAAGAGCAGAAACAAAAACTAGATGAGTTATTATACCGATATAAAGAAAACAAAGAGAAGTTAAATAAAAGACTAAGAGTAAGATCAAGAGGGCTTGAAAATACTTGAGAAACTATAAAAGAATTATTAGAAAATGAGAAAGAAATATACAAAAATTTGATACCATATATAAGGGTTGATAAATATGAAGACTACAAGGAATTTATAAAAGAAAACTTAGACATAATAAATAAAAATTCTAACCTAGAAAGCGACTCTATTAAAAAATGAGTAATTATAAAAAATAAAATAAAAGACTTAAAAGAAAAAATAGAAGAACATAATGAGATAATAGGACAAGATTTGAAACTCACTATAAATGAAAAGATAGATCAAAAACTGAATAATTTAGTTTCTAAAGAAAAATTTATATCCCTAGATAAAGAATCAAAGATAAATCTTTTTGGTAAACTTATAGAAAACATAAAAACAAAAAGAGATACTTTGGAGGACAAAGAAAACAAAACCAATCTACTTGAAAAGAAGATAGAACTCTACAAAATTATAATAGAAAGACTTGAAATATTTAAAAAAGATTTTACGAAATAAAAAAATGTTCTATCACTTTCTATTCTACTCCCCTATCCTCTAAGGAGAGGGGGATCTCGGGTGAGGTCCTGCTTGGTTTATGGTAAGAATTATATATATTTTAAAAACAGACTAAATATTTAAAATATAATTACATTATTTTCTTTTCTTAAATTCATATTTTTTATTTTTTTCACAGTTTTATTGTTTTTTCAATTTATAAATCTAATAACCTCAGAAATATTAGATTCAGATAATCACAAACTTGAATTATTGTTTGAGATAAAAAATATATAGCTTATAATTTCTTTTTTAAAAAAATCTTTTTTCTCGTTGAAATCTACAACTCTAAAATATCAATTAAAGTTTTTTTCATCTAAACCATATTTTTGAAAATCAAAACATAGTTTCTTTTGATTATCTAAAAAAAACTCAATTTCAGAATTTATAAAATCCTTTAAATAAAACAGATAGTTTTGAAAATTTGATATATTTTGCTTGTATTTTGAATTTATAGAAGGAAAAATAGGCATAACATCAAGCCTTAGTTTATTCCTAGTTATTTTTTTATCAAAATTTGTATCATCAACAAAGAACTTAAGATTATTTTGTGTAAGAAAATCAAGTATATCTTTTTTTTCTACATCAAGTAAAGGTCTAAAAACCTTTATTTTTTCTTTTGAAATAACAGATTCTTCTTTCATATTTATAAGTCAAGTTAATTTAGAACCACGAAGTAAATTGAAAAAAAAAGTCTCTATTTTATCGTCTAGGTGATGAGCAGTGAAAATTATTTTTGTAGAGTATTTATTGCAAACTTCTTGAAAAAATTTATATCTCTCATTTCTTGCTAATTCTTCAAAGTTATTGGTGTTAGATGTTTTTTTTAACTTTTCAAAATCACAAGTTTTAGTTTCAAACTTTATATCTTCTTTCAAACAAAAGTCTTTCAAAAAGTCTTCTTCTTCGTCTGTTTCCACCCTAGTTTTGTGGTTAAAATAACAAACTATCAAGTTTTTTCTATATTTTGTTTTCAAAAACTCATAAAAAAGATACATAGAATCTGGTCCTGAAGAACAGGCAAGAACTATGTATTGATTTCAAATATCATATTTATCTAAAAAATTTTTTATTTCTTTAGTCATCACTCTTCAAGGCTTTGCTAATTGGAGTTCATAAAGGCAACACTACCCTAGCAACTTTAGGAATAGGTCATTTTGAATCATCATCATCAGTTAAATCTCAAGATAATACATCTCAAATATCTTCAGCTGTATTATTTATTGATTCTCTTACATATTCTCAAGCATCATCTCCTGCAACAATTCAAACTGTACCTCAAACCAAATCCCCAGTTTGTTCTCAAATAAAATCTACTGTTTCTCCCATAAATCAAAAAAGTCAATCTCTTTGCTTAGCCATATTTTTAATTTGTTAAAAAGTAAAATAAGTTTATATTTAAAATATAACTATACTTGAAAATAATGTCAAAAATAAAAAACTTGACTTTATTTAAAAAATCTATATATTGTTATAATCAAAATTTTATTTTATTAATTATATTAAAAATGAATACGACAGAGTTTGATACTTCAGTTTTAGGAGGAGGAAGTCCTGATAAGGGTAAACTAAAATGACCTCTTTTAGGAAAATGAGATACTTCAAGTGGTCACACAGATGTAGTTAGCTCAGATGTAAATGAAATATTAAGATCAAAAGTACCTTCAGAACAAGAAAGAGGTACTACTAAATATTTTAAGCATTGAACTAAAGGTTATCCTTTATCTAATCATATTCCAATAAATTACATGTATAGTAATACAGTTTGAAATTTAGAAGAAATGGGTGATTGATTATATAAAGACAGTAATGGAACAATTCGGGCTTGAACACCTTCAGATATAATGAATTATAAAATGGGTAAAAATACTTACAGTATAAGTAATAGTAATAAACCTTTTAGTATTCCAAGAATAAATTTTAATATTCCTTGTGCTTGAAGTATAGAAGATAGAGCTCCTTGGGAAAAAAGTCCAGTTACAATAGAATCAAGAAGATGTAGAGTAAAACCTAAGGATTTAGATACAAAGACTATTTATTATGATAGCTATTCTTCATGACTTAGTAGAAAATTTAAAATAGTAAGTTATTGTGAATATGGAAGTTGAGAAATTATGCTTAATGTAGTTTTTCAAGATAGTAGCTGAGAATTTAGTGAAAAGTGAAAGGTAAACTCAAATAGTGTTTATTCTTCAACTGAAACTATGATGGTTAATGTGGTTCGTGCTTATAAAAAAGCATAAAAATTAAAAGATACCTCTAAAAAACTAATTTAAAATTAAAAAATACTCCTAAAGGAGTATTTTTTATATTAAATTGATTTAGTTTTTATAAAATCTAAGAAAAAATCATCAGGTGCTAGTTTGTTTAAGTTTTCTTTTCCACATTTTTCACATTTATGTTTTATCATATAACCCTTATTTTTTTTATAATCGATTCAAAAGGCTTTCATAATTCATCCACATTTTGAAGCCCTATCTCATGGATAATCCAAGTCTAAATGTTTTGATCATAAACAATAATTGCAGTGATTCCTAGCACTTCAGTCAGGATGTTTTGAGACATTTTTACCACAAATTTCACAATTAAATTCATCATTTATCATTTTAAATCACATTTATAAATACTTAGATTTTTAAAATATTTTTTTAAGGAGAAACTAAAAAATTACTTCGTTAGGATAAAAATATAGATTTTTTAGATAATTTTTATGAACAAAATTTTTTGTTTAGTTATTCTAAGCTAAAAATTTTTGAATGAAAATTAGCAAAAAATATTATTTTTTCATAGATGTTAATTTTTTAGTTTCTCCTCAATGTACTATTTTTGAAATATGTAAAACATAACACTAAAAACAGAAAATATTATTCATATCAACCAAAATCTAAATACTATTGTTTCCTCAGACCGTCAGATAGCTTCAAAATGATGATGTAGTGGTGCAATTTTAAAGACTTTTTTTCATTTTCTAAGTTTTTTGCTTGTTATCTGTATTATAACAGATAATGTTTCAAATATAAAAATTGCTCATACTATAAGTAAAACAAAAAGTGTATTTGTAATCATAGCTATTATTCATAAAGAAGCTCAAAGACTCAAACTTCATATATCTCACATATAAAATTTTGCGGGTTTTATATTAAACCATAAAAATGCTATCAATGCTCAAACTATGGATATACAAAGAGCAGACAATAAAAACATTCACTGATCAAAAGTAATATATGTATAAACACTATAGGCAAATAATAATAATCATCAGGCTAGTCAATCTAGTCAATCTGTTATATTTACACTATTAGCAGAAGCTACAATGACAAATATAAAAAGAGGAATAAACCATATTCAAATATAGTAAGAATTTTCTAGAAAAGGTATTATAAGATTTTTATCAGCCCAATTTAGTTTGAAGTAAAACCACAAAGCTCACAAGATAGAAAATAGTAAAAGCCCTACTATTTTAAATTTTGCCGATAATCATTTTGTTTTTCATATTCCCTTTATATTCATAAAATCATCTATTGCCCCAAGTGTTCAGACACTAAGAATTGTAAAAAGTATCAAATATGTTTCTTTTCTATCAAATAGAGAATGTTCTATTATTCAAAAAAATTGTATTACGATACTTACAAGCACCATAAAAAATACATTTACTATTATTAGTGCTCCTCCCATAGTAGGGGTACCTATTTTATCTTTATGAAGTTTAAAAAAAATTGTGGCTTTTCAGACAGTTGCATTTTCTCTTATTTGTTTACCTATTTTTGCTTTTTTTAATATATTTATGTATATAGGGGCAAGTATAAATCAAATTAAAAAGGTTGCTATTCAAAAAGAGAATATCTGTATTAAATGTGAATCCATATGGTGTTTTTATGGTTAAGATATTTTCGTAAAAATAAAAGTTATGCTTTAAAATTATATAAAAAAATACAAATTACAAATTTTTAAAAAATTTAATAATCATTAAAAATTATAAATAAGTTATAAGTTTATATGAATGTATAATGATAATAAAAAATATGAGAAAATTAAGTAATTTTATCTAAATAATTAGCCCTATATAAAACTAAAAACATAGCAAACAAAAAACCCCAAAACTGGGGTTTTTTGTTTGAATATTTTATAATATTATTGAAACATACTTTCTAAATCAATCTCATCATCTGACTTCTCTAATCTTTCATTAATTAAATCTTTCAAAGCTTCATATTGAGAAATTAATTTCTCCTTTTTATCATCACTTCTAGAACTATCTTCAACTTCTTCAATTTTATTATCTATAACATCAAGTACCTTTTCAAGTTTGTCGTCTGAAACTTTATCAAGTCTATTTCAAAGTTTTTTTGCAAAAGCTTTTTTATATTTAGATCTTAAATCTGATCTTTTACCTTTATAATCTTTATTCATTTCCCTAGAATCTGATCTATAATCTTGTCTTAAAGAACTATTTTCTTCTTGAATAGATTTTAGTTTTTCTAAATAAGCTTTTCATTCATCACTATCTCAAACTATTTCTTCAACTTCAGCTAAATACTCTTCTCTCTCTTCCTCCATCTCTTCTCTCTTCTCTTCCATATATTCTTCCCTCTCCTCTTCAGACATTTCCTTTAATTCCTCTCTTTCTTCCTTCATTTCTTCTTTTCTCTCTTCCATATATTCCTCTAATTCCTCTTGAACATCTTCAGGTAAAGCATCAAAATAAGGTTGTAATTCATCTCTATTATCTGATTTTTTACCTCTATAATCACCTTTTAAATCTTTTTTATCTTTATTATAAGATGATTTTAAATCCTTTCTTTCCTTAGCATAGTTTTTTGCATTATCATATCTTTCTCTTAATTTTTCCAAATAAGCTTCCGCTTCATCACTATCTCAAACTATATCTTCAATTTCAGCTAAGTAAGATTCTCTTGTTTCTGACATTTCTTCTTGCATCTCTGCAATATAAGCTTCCCTTTCTTCTTGAGACATTGACATCATTTCTTGCATTTTTTCTCTCATATTTTCCTTCATTTCTTCTCTTTTAGATTCTCATTCTTCTTTCATTTCTTCCATATATTCTTCCAATTCTTCTTGGATGTCTTCATCTAAAGCTTCAAAATAAGAGCTTAAAGATCAACCAGATAAATTCATAACATTAGAACCTTGATTTCAAAAACTAAAACTAGGTGTTTTATTTCAAAAACCAAAAGCACTAACACTTGCAGTAAAGGTTAAACTGACTAAAATTCAAACTAAAATAGCAAGTGTAAATTTTGTATTTTTCATAGTATAAAGTTAATAAATTAAAATACAGCTCCTAGATTATAATATTTTAAATTGAGAAACAAATAAAAAAATCTTTTTGATTAATAAATTTTATTTATTAATTAGTTTTAAAGTTATAGTAAAAAAGTTTTAGCTTTTCTTCTACCCCGGCCTGAAGGCACGGGGCTTTTATTTGTACTGAAATTTAAAGCTCTATCTCTTCAATCTTATTCTCTTCTTCTCACTGTTGTTCCACATAATTAGATATTATTTCTCAATTTATCTCTCATACACTAGATACAAAATATCATACTCACCATATATTTCATGTCTTCCAATACCATCTCTTAATTTCTTTGTAAAAATACCTCTTTATTGCCTTAGAACTTTCTCACTTTATATGTCATACTATTGTAGATATTGGTTTAGTTAACGGTATCCTACAATATATATGTACATGATCTTCTTCCATTCATATCTTTATTATTATTACTCATAGCTTTTTACTTATTCATCTTATGATCTTTTCCAATCTATCTTGTATCTCTTTTGTCATGAATGGATTTCTGTATTTTGTTATCCATACTATATGGTATCTGACATCATATGTCGCATGACTACTTTTTTGGTATTTCATTCTCTCTAGTGTTAGTTTTTAACACTATTTTATTTATTCTATTGATTTTTTACACTTTTTTCTTTAGAATCGGCCTGAAGGCAACGGGGTTTAAAACCCTATGTCACAACACATCTCATTTATTCAATTTCTATCACTTACACCTTCGGTGTCTTAACTATCTAAAGATAGGGGTTTTTATCCCGATGTGTTGAAATAAACCTAAAAAATCAAAATTAAAGATATATAAAAAACAATTAAAAGAATAAAAAAACTTTGAAATATAATTTTTACAAGTAACATCCAGAAAGTTTTTTAAAAAACTAGATAAAAAAATTTACTTTTTAATAAAAAATATATGAAAAAAATATATGTAGCTATGATTGTACTATCATCTGTTTTAATTTTATCTTCTTGCTGAAAAAATACTGAAAAAAATGAAAATTATGAGGAAAATATGGCAGTTGAAGTATCTCAAGAAGAAGTTGATTCTAATGCTTGAAATGAAGAAATGATGGAAGAACAACAAGTTTTAGAAAATGCAGAAATGGTAAAAGATTACCCTATGGAGAAAATGGAAGATAATATGATGGAAGGTAATTTAGAGGAAGAAATGAATGATGAGATGAAAAAACAAAATTCTCAAGATGAAATGTCTAACAAACAAGAAGAAGTATCTGTTGAAAAAATTGAAGAAAATATGGAATCACAAGAGACTATGATGAACCAAGAGGAAAATAGTAAAGAATCTTATAGTGAGGAAAATTCTATGAATGAGGAGATGAGTGAAGAAGATAAAATGAATATGAAAGAAGAAGGTGATAATATGTATTGATACAACCAGTATAGTGAAGATAAACTTTCTTCTTCAAATACAAACATTTTATTCTTTCATGCTAATTGGTGTCCTTCTTGTAAAGTATTAGATGATAATTTAACAAAAAGTGAAATCCCTAAAAATATTAATATATTGAAAATTGATTATGATAGCTCATCTGATTTAAGAAAAAAATATTGAATTGTTATACAACACAGTTTTGTGCAAGTAGATGAAAACTGAAATATGATAAAAAAATGGGTAGGGTGAAATAATTTGGAAGATATAGTTTCAGAAATATAAAAAAGAGTTTAAAAACTCTTTTTTCTTATAATTTAAATATACAATTATGCTTTTAATAATAGTTTCTTTTTTGGCATGAGTTTTGACCGTTCTTGCTCCTTGTGTGCTACCACTTTTGCCCATAATACTTTGATGATCTCTAGAAAATACTAAAGATAAACTAGCACCTTATGTGATTATAATATCACTCTGAATATCTGTATTTTTATTTTCAATTATTTTAAAAACAACAACCATTTTTATATCTCTACCAAGTAATTTTTGGTCTATATTTTCTTGAGTTTTAATATTTTTCCTTTGAATAATAACTTTATTTCCAGACATATGGAAAAAACTATGAGATATATTGGGGTTTTCTAAAAAATCAAATGATGCATTTTCTTATTCAACTACCCTATCATGAAATAAGAAAAATATATTTATGGGTTTATCTCTTTGACCTATATTTTCAAGTTGTAGTCCTACATATGCAATAATTCTTGCAGTTATACTTCCATCTAGTTTTATGTTTTGAATAATAAACTTAGTTTCATATGTGCTGGGACTATCTTTTATACTTTTCTTGATAGCTTTATTTTGACAAAAATTTGCTTCTAAGCTTAGGTTTTTCTCCGATCCAAAGTGAAAATTTAAAAAAGTACTTGGTATAATTTTTATAATAATATGAATAAGTATATTTAGCTGATTTTACAAAGAAGTAGAAACTAAACTCATAAATGAAGGGTATCTTTGACCTATATTTATAGAGCAAAAAATTCTTGAAAATATAGATTATGAGAAGTATAAAAACAAACCTGAAGAAAATAAAATAAAAGATGAAAAAGAGAAAAAAGAATTTGAAGTATATTGACTTAAAACAAATACAGCTAAATCATCAATAGATTTATCCCTTGTTTTAAATTGATGACCTTGAAAAGATTGAATCCCTGCTATAAATAAACCTAAGTTTTTGGATATTAAAAAAGCTAAAAGTTCTATGGAGTATTTGAAAAAAGATGAGAGATGAATTGTAGTTTATTTTGACAATATAGCTAAATTTTATCCTTTTTCTATTTTAGTATGGCATGAAATAGTAAATGATGAGATATGAAAAAATAAATATAGTGTGACCTTTTGCCCTCTTTGTTGAAGTTCTATAGTTTTTGACAGAGTCATAAATTGAGAAGAAGTTTTATTTTGAGTAAGTTGACAGCTTTATGAATCAAATTTACTTATGTATGATAATATAAGTGAAAGTTTGTGGTCTCAAAGTTTATGAAAAGCTCTAATTTGAGATATGATATGACAAGAATTAGAAATTGTAAAAACTAATGTTATGTCTTTGGAAAAATTTCAAGAGAATTTTAAAAATTGATTGGTTTTAAGTGATGATACTTGATATAGTAGAAGTTATTGAGTAGTTCCCTATTGAGATTATGATGAAAATGATGAGTTAATTTTTAGTGTTCAAAATGAAGATGAGAGATTTAGAAAAAAAGATATATTTTATATAGTAAATGATTCTTGAAACTCTTTAGCTTTCAAGTTAGATGATTTAGTTAAAAGAAAAAAAGCAGTTATAAATATATGAGATTTAGAGTATAGAGCTTCATATTATAATTGAATTGTAAGTGTTTCAAAAAATGAAAAAATTGTAAATTGATATTATGAAATGTGGTTTTCATGGATAACCCACAATCCTTGAAACAAGAATGTTTGGAGTTTGTAGTTAGTATATAAATTTTGAATTAATCAGATTGGGAATTTTTAAATACCTTTTAAAATCTTACATATAGTAGAAACTATATTTTTATTACCAAATAAGATAAGGATTAATTTATATAAAAAGTATTTCAAGTGTAAAAGTAATATCTACTCTTAATATTTTAACTTATAAAAAAATTTCGTTGGTTTCACAACGAAATTTTTTTCAAAATAATAGTACTTTATGAAATTGCTTTTAGCCTTCTTTTATAGTAATCTTTATAACTTCTTGCTCCCATATAATCATACTTTTCAAAATCTCATCTTGTAAAAGTACTCTTGATTAAAAAACTCTCATCTGAATATGAATCTCTATTAATTCAAGATAATAATGATCAAATATATTCACCCTCTGAACTTGCAGAATCACCTGTATTAATTTCAACTAATCAGTTAAACTCAAAGTTATTTTTTACTAATACTCTAAACTGACAAATGAAATTTTCTGCTGAAAAATAATTTATGCTATATACCATTTGAGCATAATTTTCAGCTTTTTCTTCTCAAAAAAGTTCCTTTATTAAATCATATACTTCATTTAATTCAGAACTTGTAAAATCAACTTTTCTTGGTCTTACTCAGGCAAAATATCATGCTCAAGTATTTATGACCGTATTAATTTTCCTCAAACTTGAATAGAATTTATCTAAATCAAGTCTTTCAATTGTTGTATCTAATGATTCCATAATTTATATTTATTAAATTTAAAGTTTTAACATTATATACATTTTTTTATAGATGTCAAAAATAAAATTACTATAAAATATCATATATTATATTTTTAGGAAAAAAGCTAGATTTTTTTCATTTTATATTGAAATATCTTTTTTGATCTCAGTATTTACTCAGTTTTCTTGTAAATGTAATGTAAGATAAATTTCATCATTTTTGTAAATAAAATTGATATAACTTCTTAGTAGAAAAATAAGTAGAATCTTCATATAAAATCTCTCAACTATCTGCATTATCTAATCTTTTATCAATTAAATCATATATTTGCTTACGAGTATACGTGTTGAGTATTCATAAATTAGTCCTTAATTTTTTAGGTTTGATTCAATTTCTTGATAGTAATCTTTTTAAAGTATTTCCACATATAACCTTACCTTCTTCTCTTAGGATTTTTACCCAAGAATTTATAGTTTTTCTTGTATCATCATCAATTTTTTCAAATTTTAGAAAAATTCATATAGCTTTTTCCATATCATTTTTGGAGTAAAATTTATTTAACCTAGAATCTTTCAAAAGTCACATAATGTATCTTGAAGAAAGAGAGTTAAAATCTAAATATTTTTTAACTGTGTCCCATTTCAAATTGTAATACAATGCCCATCATGAAATAGTTCTATATTCTTGATTTTTAAAATATAAAATTCAATTATCATTTGAAACTGGAATATTTTCCAGTCATCATTTTCATATATTTTTAACATCAACACATTCGTAAATAGATTTTTTTAAAACTGGTTTTATATCTCTTATAATACTTTCTATATCGGCTTGAGTTATTCTTACTGCCTCTAAAAATTTTTCTGATGCTATACTAACTCATCAATTATTACCATATATTATACCTTGTCATAGTCTTTCAAAATCTAGTAGTTCCATAAGGTTACAAGGTCTAAAATTATTATGAGTAGGTTTTATCTGTACTATAATAGTTCTATCTTTTCATTCTTCCACACGAAGAGCTCTACCATATCTCTGCATAAGCTTGGTTTTTGATTTGGTGGGATATGCATCTAAAACAAAATTACAAGAAGGAACATCAAGTCATCTTCATCACATTTCACAAAGTACCATAACATCAATTTTTCATTCACTGTAATTTTTTATAATTTCATTCATATCTTTAGTAGACATGGATCAATACAAACTAACTGCCTTTTTTTCACTTCATTTGAATAATTTGTTAAAATTATCTAAGACAGTATTTACAAGATCTAAACTTGGAACATAAACCAAGCACTTGGATTTTTTATTTTTTCACCATTTTTCAGATATTTGATTATATATTTCAGTAATTGTTTGTTCTATCTCTAATCTTTTTAAGGCTTTATTTAAGGCAGATTTAGAATAATCTCCTCCAGTTATAGGGATTTTTTCGGAATTGTTTGCTGTCGATTGAAACAAAAAATAATATATAGGTGTGTTTAATCAATCTATAATTGCCTGTGAAATATTATATTCATGTATGGTTTCTCCCCAAGTTTCTCTTATATGCCTACCATCTTGCCATTCCGGTGTTGCAGTTAATCCTAGTTTTATGACAGGTTCAAATTTATTTATTATTTTTTTTCTTTTTTCTGTAAGATAACAGTCAGCTTCATCTCAAAAAACATTAAAAAAAAGATATTTCTCTACAAGTTTATCACAATTAAAATTAAGTGCTTGTATTGTTGTAATTATAATATCAATATCTTTACCATTATCTAAATCTCTATTTTTATCTAAGTTTTTTATATCAACTATATTTAATCAAGCTTCAAAAAAACTAGACATAATTTTAAGTTTAGGGGCTCTCTCTGGTATTATTAAAAGGTCTATATATTTTTTTTGGTCTCAAATAAGATTGATATTTTTGATAAGATTCTTTCGAATATTACACATAGTAACCATAATATCTGTTTTACCTGTACCACAGGCATGTTCTAAAGCATAATTTATAGAGGAAATATCTCAATTGTGTTTAATTTTAGAGCTTATTCTATCACTTAAATTTATAAAAAAATTTCTCTGGGGTCATCTAAAATCTCTTCAAGATACTGGATGTTTTATATCATCTAGAGATGAAACAATATTTTCAAATATTTGTATGTTTGAATTGTTCATAATTTTAAATTAGTAGTTTTTTTCTAGGATTAAATCTACCTCTTTTTTATATGGAATACATAATTTTTTATTCTGCTCTTTCATTAATTTTTTAGTTTTTCATCATAATTCTTCCCCTTGTCTATTTATTGTTTTTCTAATTTTTTTCATATCTAATCTTGTAAAGGTATTTTTAATTAAATTACTTTCATCTATTTGCAAATCTTTGTTAATTGACTGCTCTGATATTCAAATAGATTTAAGATTTCAATATAAAAAATGTCTTTTTTTAATTCTCAATAACTTTACTAATCAATTAAATTGAAAATTGTTTGCTAAAAATGTATCAAACTGCAAAATAAAATTTTCAGCTGAAAAACAATCTATACTATGTATCATTTTAGCATAATTTGCAGAACTTTCTTTTCAAAAAAATTCTTCTATTAAATCATATATTTCATTTAATTCAGAATCTGTAAAATCACTTTTTCTAACTCCTAATCCAGAAAAATATTCTAATGGCATATTAACAACTGTATTAATTCGAATTAATCTTGAACGAAAGACATAATAATTAGATTTTTCGTCTGATAAACTTAATCATTCCATAGAATATAAACATTAAATTTTTAAAATAACCTTACTATAAAAATTTTAAAATAAAAGTCAAGGATTTGTGCTATTCTTTTTAGTTTCTACTTATTTTTAAATTCAAATATAGCTGGCTTTTGATAAAAAAATCTAATTTTATTTTAAAAAATTTAAAAAAATACCGTTGGGTTTACCCAACGGTATTTTAGTAGAAAGCTTAAATGATGATTAATAAGTTCCATATTGACCAATATTAAGACCTTGATCGTTATAAACATCAGTTATAGTCATAGGTCCACCTCTTTTTTTAGCAAGTTTTTGGGCTTCTTCTTCTGTATCGAAATCACCTAACAAAAGATGCTCACTTTCTCTATCAAAGGTATCAAGTAAGGTCACACGAAACTTACCTTTTGGTGCAATTAATTCTACCTGTTCATCAGTATAAAAATCCATAATTAGTCTCCTCTTTGGGATTTTAAAGATCTATTAATTGATGAAAATTAATTTATAAAAGTAAAACTTCTAGTAAATATTTTCAAAAACTAACAAACTAGATTTTAATATATCTTAAAATCTTATAACTATTATATCAATAAATACATTTTTGTCAAAAAAATTATTTTAAAAATCCAAATTGACTAAATTACAAGTTTTGATTAGACTTGTTGAATAAAAATTATTTGAGATTTAATATAAAAAATAAACTATTTTAATATTTAAACAAAAGTTAAAAAATGAAAAAATTTATCTTTGAAACCTTAGTATGAGGCTTTTCTGGCTTGTTATCATGATTGTTAATATGAATATTATTGCTTGTAACAAATGCACTACCAAAAATTGTAGAAAACTTTAATGCTCCGAGTGTAACAATAGCTTTTTTAATACACCTTTTTGCAAGTACTATTTTATGAATTTTATTTTGAGCAATTTTTCAAAAAAGAGTTATTGATTTAAAAAGTTCGCTAATATATGCTTCTGCTTTCTCTCTTTTCTCTTGGGTTCTTGCTAGTGTGATAGTCAAACCATTAAAATTTTGATGAGGCTTCCTACAAGCATTTATAGATATAATGCAAAACCTAAATATATTTATATGACATGTGATTTTTGGTTTACTGCTTTGAGCTATATTTTTTTATACAAAAGTTATGGTAAAAAAATTGAAAAAATAGAGTATTAAAAATAAAATTTAAATAAAACAAAGGCATTTGAGTAAAAATTGGGTAAAAGATTAATTATCAAATAAATTCTTCAAATAATTTTGAGTGTAAGGGATTATAATAGGTAAGAAAAAACTATTTTATAATATTCAAACATATATGAAAAAAATATATCTAATAGATGCAAGCAGTTTTATATACAGAATGTTTTATTGATTACCTGAACTAGTTACAAAATCATGAGAATATGTAAATTCTGTATATGGGATGGTTAGATTATTTTTGGAACAACTACCTCGTGAAAATCCAGATTTTGTGGTATTTATAAAAGATTCCAAATGAAAAACGTTCAGACATGAAATAGATGAAAATTACAAAGCAACTAGATCAAAAATGCCTGATAATTTAAGAAGCCAAATACCAATAATAGAAAATATAATATCAAAGATGTGAATACCAATAATACAAGTAGATTGATATGAAGCTGATGATATAATAGCAAGTTTGGTAAAGCATTTAACAAAAAAAGAATCAAACCACCTTTTAGAAAAATACAAAATAGAAAATGTAGAAATTGATATACTTTCTTGAGACAAAGATTTACATAGCTTAGTATCTGAAAATGTGAAAATATATGATACTATGAAAAGAAAAAGATACTGACCTAAAGAAACTCTAGAGAAATTTTGAGTAGAACCAAAGATGATCACAGATTATTTGGCTATTGTTTGAGATAAATCAGATAATATAGTTTGAATTGAGTCTTTTTGACCAAAAAAAGCAGTAACTTTGATAAATAGTATTTGAGGTATTGAAAAAATATATGATGTATTGGATTCTAGAGATTTTGAAAAACTTGAAGATGAAACAAAAAAAATATTTAGATGAAAGTCTCTAGAGAAACTTGAAGGAAACAGGCAAAATGCATTTTTATCAAAAAAACTAGCAAGCCTAGTTTGAGATATAGATTTATCATTTTTATCTTGAAATAGTTCAGCTAGTTTTGATTTAAAGGATTATGAATTTAATCCAAAAAATTATTTGAATGATGAGGTAAAAAACATTCTGAAAGATTTGGAGTTTAATAGTTTTTTATGACAAGAATCTAGGAAATTAAAAAAATGGGAAGATTTGAAACTGAAAGTAAAAATAATATGAGATGATTTATGATTAGAAGAACTTTTTAGAGAGTTAAAAAATTACAAGGAGATAATTTTAGATACAGAAACTACATCTCTGAATATATATAAAGCTAGATTAGTATGAGTAAGTATATATTTAGATGATGAAAATATATATTATATAAACTTAATGCATAGTTGAACAAAAGTATCTGAAGAAAATTTAAAAAAATTCTTAAAAGATTTATTTGATTTAGATATATTAGTGGTGGGTCATAATATAAAATATGATCTTGAAATAATAGAAATGTTTTTGTCGAGAAACAACAATTGTAGTGAATTAGAAACACCAAGACAAAATGTTTGACAGATGAATTTAGCTTTATAATATAAGCATTGTAACAAAAAATTATATTTTAAAAATTATAAATATGTTTAAAAGAATACTTTGTTTTTAATAACAAATATAGCAATAATAGTTGTATTAACTATATCAATTGCCGTTATTGAGAAGATTTTTTGAATAAATATTAGTGCTTATGGAGGATGATATTTATGAATTTTGATATTTGCCTCTATTTTTTGATTCGCTTGAGCTTTTATAAGTCTTTTTATATCCAAATGGATGGCAAAGAAAGCCTACAAAATAGATATAATAGGAAAAGATGATATAAGCTCTCTTTGAAAAAAAGAAAAACTAGTTTGGTCAGTAGTAGAATCTTTGGCTGAAAGATATCATATAACAATGCCTGAAGTTTGAATTTATAAAAGTGATGATATAAATGCTTTTGCTACATGAGCATCAAAGAATAGTAGTTTGGTAGCAGTTTCTACAGGACTTTTAGACAAAATGACACAAGATGAAATAGAGTGAGTAGTTGGTCATGAAATGGCACATATTCTCAATTGAGATATGGTAACTATGACTTTATTGCAATGAATATTAAATACATTTGTAATATTTTTTGCAAGAATATTAGCAAATGTTTTCAACAATGTAACAGATGGTAAGTTTTGAATGCTTGGGTACTATGGAGTGGTTATATTACTTGAGATAGTTTTTTGAATTCTAGCTTCTATTATAGCTATGTGGTTTAGTAGGTATAGAGAATATAAAGCTGATGCTTGAAGTGCAGTTTATTTATGAAAAGACAAAATGATAAAAGCTTTGGAAGCTTTGAAAAAAATTAAAGATTTTCCTCCTGTAGATAATAAATTTGCAAGTATGAAGATATCTGGTAGACGAAAATGATGATTTATGAGACTTTTTTCTTCTCATCCAGATTTAGATGATAGAATAAGAGCTTTGGAAGATTTGAGGGTTTAAAATTATTTAAAAAAATCCTCCAAAAAACTATTTTATATTATTAAATTTATTTTATGAAAAAAATATTGTTTATATTACTTGCATTATCTTTTTTATTTTGATTGAATAGTGCTAATTCCTATACAAGTGAAGAACTTGATTCTGCAAATAATCTAGCACAAAAAGAAGTTATTAAAGATAAATCTTTTGATCCCTCTTTATATAATTTAGATGATTTTGTATTGAGACAAGAAATTGCCCTTATATCTAGGAGAGTTTCTGGAGTAGAAGAAAATAATTATTGTAAAAATATATTTGATGATGTAAGTAGTGTAAATCCAAACGATTGGGCATGTAAGAATATAGAAGCCTTAGTAGAAAACAATCTTATATCAAGAAATGATTCTTTCAGACCAGAAGATAATATTTCCAAAGCAGAAGCTTTAATTATGTTAATAAAATCTATATGATTTACAGATTTTGAAATAGATGAGAACTCATCTAAAAGTTGGCAAGAACAAGTTGTGGAATTTGCATCACAAAATTGAGTTGTTGAAGAATTTAGTGATTATGATACTGAAGCTAAAAGGTGATGGATATTTAAAGTAGCAGATTTTTCTATAAAGGTTAAAGAAGAAAGAATAGAAGAAGGAACTTGGTATAAAAAAGAAGAAAAAAAGACATATTCAGATGAAACAGAATTATAAAAACACAAGCAAAAATATGTGAGAGACAAAAAAAGAAAATTTATTAAAAGACTATAGAAAAGAGATAGATTCTTTGGATAAAGAAATTATCTATCTCTTTTTTAAAAGGTTTTCTATAGTGAAAAAAATATGAGAAATAAAAGAAAAAGAAAAGATTTCTGTGTTACAAAAAAACAGATGGGAGAAACTTTTGAGAGACAATATAGAAAAAGGCTTAGAGTTTTGAATAAGCAAAGATTTTATAATTGATATTTGGAATAGAATTCATAAAGAAAGTTTGAAAATAGAGGAAAATAATATTTGAGAAAATTGTTAAAAATTTCCCCCTACTCATTATAAAGATAGGGGGATATTTTTGGTTAATAGACTAAGAATCAGGTCTATTTAAATAATTTCCAATTTTTCTCTCGCATTCAAGATATTCTTTATTACCTTTATCAGTTAAAAAGTAACATTCTACCATGATATTTACATCTTCTCCTTTACAAACAGTAGATAATTCAAATAAGCCCTTTGATATAAGTTTTTTAGATGAAAGACGAGCAATTAACTCATTAATAGAATTAGGGTTATTATTGGGAAATAAATCTCTAATCTTAGATTTAATATTAACTCTTGTTTGAAGATGATTTTTATAGAGTATATCCATAAAAGCATGAGATGTGCTATTAGGGTAAATCATATTTTAACTCCTTTTTGAAAATGATTATAACCAAGAATTGATAATAATTGAAATATCTAATTTGGATATTCAATTATTATTAATACAATACAGGTTAAATAAAAAAGTCAAGAAATATTGTTATTAAAAATTTATATGAAAGATATATTACTATTAGACATAAATGACACAATAGACAATCCTCATAGTAACTCTAGAAGTGAATTTTGGAATAATAAAGAAGAGTTAATTTTGAATTGAGTAATGCCTTTGAGAGAAGATATAAGAGTCTTTTCTGATTTTTTAGAAAAATATAAAGAAAGTTTAATGGTTGTATTTTTTAGCTCTGTTTGAATAAGAGGTCAGCAATTAGTTGCTAGAGAATTGAGTTTAAATTGAAATAAAAAAGATTTTTTCTTATATGATTGAGAAAAAATTATAAAATTTAAAAATAGAGTTGATTATGATAAAATTAGCACTTGAATTTGAGTACCTAAATCAAGATATGTAAAAAAGGTTATTGAAGAATTTAAATGAAATTATAGAAAGGTTATTTGGTTTGAAGATAGTCTTTGTAGTGAGGATAAATTGTTTGTAGTGGAGAATGATTGGATTAATCATGTTAAAGCAAACTTTAAAGAATCAATGTCTGAAGAAGTAAAAATGATTGAAGATTTGATGGTTTCTTAGAAAGTAAAATTTTTTACAAAATCTATTATATCCTCATCCTCTTTTTTACACAATTCCATATCAATAAATATTGGTACCTATCTACTGGTACAGATAATTAAAAATTAACTAATTTTCTTGACAAAACAAACAAAAAAAATAAATTAGTTTTGTAATTAGATTTAACACACTAATATGTCTACAGAATTTAAAATAGCTTCTTTACTACTGCTTTTAGGAAAAACCTAAGAGCCAGTTTTTAGTGTGAATTAAAAAATTATAAACATTAGCTCTTAGGTAAAATAGATACTAAAGAGCTTTTTTATTTCCTAAAATATTTAAATTATGAATACAAAATGAGAAAACATAGGAGATGATTGAAGGAAAAAAATTATTTTTCTAGACACAACTCTTAGAGATTGACATCAATGTCCCGGGGCATGAATAGAATCTGATAAAGATTACTTTGATATTGTAAGGTGACTTGATGATATAGGTTTTGATATATGCGAAGTTTGATTTCCTTCTTCTTCAAAAAATGAATGGAGAAGAGTAAATGAAGTTGCAAAAATGTGCAAAAACTGAGAAATTTCTACTATAGTATGATGACTCACACAAATGATAGATTTTCAAGTAGAATCTACATTAAAAGCATTAGAGCCATTATCATGAATAAAAAAAGGTTTTTTTCATATATACTTCCCTTTTGATCCAGAACTTAGAAAAGCTAGTATTTGAAATAAAATATCAGACAATCAAGTGCTTAAAGATATTGCAAAATTTTCAAAAATGGCATACGATATGTGATTTATAGTACAGTTTTCTCCCGAATGATACTCAAAAATATGAAAAAATTTTGGTTTTTGTACTGAAGCTATGATAGCTGCTTGAGAAAATGGAACCACATATTTTAATATGCCTGATACCATATGATGACAAGATATTTATAACAAAAACGAAGAATACTTCTTAGAAAAGATAAAAAAACATATAGAGATAATGAATAAAGTATTTCCTGAAAACAAATTTATCTTTTCCGTACATAATCATAATGATTTATGAACGGCAGAACAAAATAGTATAGAAGCACTATTAAAATGAACTTGAATTTCAAAGGTGGAAACAACTATAAATTGAATATGAGAAAGAGCCTGAAATGCAGATTCAAATCAAATTATAGTAAGAATGAAAACTACTCTTAAAAATATATTTGATATAGATCATATAAATGCTTCTAATATTAATAGAGTTTCAAAAATGGTTTCTAAATCTATGCTTAAAGTACAAGATAACTATCCTGTTGTTTGAGGAAATGCTATGAAACATACTTCAGGATGACATACTAGAGCAATGCTAAAAAATCCTTGTGTGTATCAAGCATTTGATCCTGAACTAGTTTGATCAAAAATATCATTTATATATTGACCCAATTCTGGTTGAAATTTGGCTATAAGTATAATAAATTCTAAATGATATTCATGCTCGCATAAAAATAAAAGATCTCTAGATGAGTTTTTGAAGAAAAAAATGAGAGAAACAGGTAGATATAAATGAATTACAGATGAAGAACTACTAGAACTTTATTTTGAATATGTGAGTCCTATAAAAATATCAAATTATAGCAAAAATAATATAGAATGAGACAAAAATATTTCTGTAATATTTGAATGAGAAATTTTTGGTAAAAATAGTTTAGAATTGAAATGAGAAACGGTATTTATTTGATTAAAAGAATACATATCAAGAAAAATCCCTTGATACAGTGTATTAGACTATAGCTCTAAGTCAGAAACATTATGAGAGAGATCAAGAGCTGAAACAAGAATAAGAGTAAAAAAAGATAATTCTTGAAAAATTAGTGAAGGTATTGGTGTAGATAACGATACAGAAATGGCTTTATTAAAAGCTCTAGAAAATGTCTTTAATATTATATATTTTGAAAGTAAGTTTAAATTAGAAAGAAATTAGTATTGGTTAATTAAAGTTTTGAGTGTTAAATTTTTTGAAAAAGTAATTTTTAAACCATTATAAGAAGAAAAAATTGACTTATTTAAAATAATGTTTATATATAGTTTGATATTTTTTAAAAAATTAAAAATGAATTTAGAAAGTAAAAAATATAAAGAACCTAAAAAAATTAGCATTATTCAAATGGCATCTTTATCCTTATTTTTAAAACAAGTAAACTTAAGTGAATATTCTAATAAATTAGGTTTAACTCAGTCTTTATTTTCACATCAAATAAAAGATTTAATTAAAATAACAAATATTAATACTAGAAAAAATATAATAGATATACTTAATAGTAACGATAAAGAAATAAATTTCTTTAAAAAAAATATATTATATAAATTAAGTATGGTTTCTAACCTATTAAAAGAATTAAATGTCTTAATCAAAAGTAAAAACTCTAAAGAAAATAATGATGCTTTATATAGAATAAGAGAAATTTTAAATATAAAAAAATCAATAGATGTAAATCAAGAAAAATGGGAAAGTTTAAAAAGCGATATTAGGTTATTAATATTCAGTAATGAAGATGAAAAATTAGATTTAAAAGATATGGATATTGAAGTAATAGATACAATAAAAGATTTTCATGATGAAACTGTAATAAAAAATATAATTTGAAAAAATCCTAAATCTCAAATTCCTAAAAATCTAACCATGATACTTTTTGTTTTATATGAATTAGTTGTAAAATATGATTGTAAAATATCAGAATACGCATCAAAAAAATCAATTACCCAGAGTGCAGTTAGTCATAATATAAGAAAGACAAAAAATATTATATGATGAGAAATCTTTGAACAAGTTAATTGAAAAGTAAATTTAACTTCAAAATGAAAAGAAATTTTTGAATACTCTATAAATTATATAGTATTGATAAACGATTTAGAAAACGAAATAAAAAAAATGATAAAATGTATAGAATCAAAAATTAAAGAAAAAAATACTTGAAAAAGTGAAATGGAAATAGTAAATAGTTAGAAACTTCATAAATATATAGTGCATTGGTGAATAAATAAAATAAAAAAATTTGACAAAGAATATCTATAAAATAAACTGAACTTTAGTTAAATAGTTTATATATTCGTTTTAAATCTATTATGGTAACATAGATTAGAAAATAAAAATTGTTTATAAAAGATAAATTTTTGGGTGGAACCGTCTTTTATTGTTTAGATAATATGACCCCGAAAAGATTATTAAAAATAATCTTTTCGGGGATTTTTATTTAAGAAGAAACAAATGATTTAAAAAATTATTGTAAAAAAAACTTTTCAAAAAATTTAATTTTTATACATAAAAAAATCAAATGAACAAAAAATTAAACTTAAAATATTTAGAAAAAGAAATAGATTTAATAAAAGAAAGAAATAAAAAAGTGGAAATAGAAAAAAACTGGGAAATTTCTCTTGAGAGAAAAATATCTATTTGAGTTATAACATATATAACCATAGTTGTTATTATGTATTTTCTAAAATTTGAAAATATTTTAATATCCGCTCTGATACCTACTTTTTGATATATAATCTCTACCTCTTCTTTAAAATTTATAAAAAATATTTATATGGAAAAACGAGGCTCATTAAGAAAAAACTAAAAAACTCAAATGAAAAATAACTCTTTTTCATCAATTTATCAAAAAATGATAGAATTTGGGATAAAAAATTTAATTTCTAATATAAATATTCATGGAAAAAATAAATATGAAAAATATAACAAACCTAGCTCAAGCTAGATGATTTGTCTACAGATGAAGTGAAATATACTGATGATTAGCAAATACATGGGATTATTGACCATATTGATCAATAATGAAAGAAAATATAAAAATTTTATGGCAAAAGGAATTTATACAAAAAAGACATGATATGATTATGCTTGATTCATCAATACTTATGAACTCAAAAGTTTGGATAGCATCTGGTCATGTATGATGATTTTCAGATCCCTTAATAGATGATAAAAACACAAAAGAAAGATTTAGAGCTGATAAATTACTTGAGGATTTAATTGAGGAAATGTGAGAAAAAGCAAGTGTAATAAAAGATAAATATTGAGTGTCCAGTTTAATCCCTGAAGCATGGAGTTTAGAAAAACAAAGTGAGGTTATGAGATGAGAAAATGTGAAAAATCCAAATACTTGAAAACCATGAGATTGGACTGATGCTAAGCAATTTAATCTTATGTTTAAAACTAGCCAATGAGTCATAGATGATTCTTCATCAGAAATTTATCTAAGACCTGAAACTGCTCAAGGTATATTTGTAAACTTTGCTAATGTTTTAAGAAGCTCTAGAAAAAGACTGCCTTTTTGAATAGCTCAGGTAGGTAAAGCTTTTAGAAATGAAATAACTCCAGGTAATTTTATTTTCAGAACAAGAGAATTTGAACAAATGGAAATAGAGTATTTTGTGGAACCTTGAAAAGATCTAGAAGCACACAGTGAATGGAAAAAATATTGTGAAAAATTTTTGATAAAATGTTTATGAATAAAAAAAGAATCTATAAGACTTAGAGATCATGAAAAAGAAGAACTTTCTCATTATTCTAATGCTACAACTGATATAGAATTTAAATTTCCTTTTTGATGGTGAGAGCTATGGGGTATAGCTGATAGAACAGATTTTGATTTGAAATCACATATGAAAGAATCAAAGCAAGATTTATCCTATTTTGATCCTATAAATAATAAAAAATATATCCCATATGTTATTGAACCTTCTGTTTGATTAACAAGGCTATTTTTAGCTTGTTTATGTGATTCCTATAAAATTTGTGAAGAGACAAATAGGACCTATCTAAAACTTGATCCAAAAATTGCTCCTATAAAAGTATGAGTTTTACCAGTAGTAAAAAAACTTTGAGATTTATGAAAAGAAATTTATGATAAACTTTCAAAAGATTTCTTTTGTGAATATGACGATGTATGAAGTGTAGGAAAAAGATATGCTAGATTTGATGAGATATGAACACCTTTTTGTGTAAGTATAGATTCTGAAAATTATGATAAAGGTTTGGTAACAGTTAGATTTAGAGATTCCATGGAGCAAAAACTCGTTAAAATAGAAGATTTAAATGATTTTATAAAAAAAGAAATTGAGTAAAGAAACCTCTATAAAATCTTTAATTTTGTCAAAACAAAGATAATTTTACAAAATTCCTTACATAGTAAACTAACTTGTAAGTTAGACTATTTTAAAATACAATTTTAATTGAAAAGGCAATTTTTATTTTTAGCAGGCAGAGGACTTTAGCCCTTTGCTATTGTAAGAAGTTTCTATTTTTTAAAAGAGACTATCTAGTTTGTTTATCAATAGTAAACTAACTTGTAAGTTAGTTCCACATAAAATAAAGAGTATTTTAAAAAAATACTCTTTATTTTATATTTAAACCTTTCAAATAATCTCTAAACTCTTTTCATGTTTCTTCACTTTTTAGTCAAAAAGCAACTGTTGCTTTTAAAAATCAAATTTTACTTCAAGTATCATATCTTTCTCAATTTATGTTAACTCAATAAATATCTCTTTTCTTTCTCATTAACTCTAATCCATCAGCCAGTCTTATCTCTCAGATTAATTTTGTTTTTGAAACTTCTTCTAAGAAATCAAAAATGTCTCTGGTCAAAACATATTTTCAAATAACTCAATTTCTAGAGTTAGTTTCTCCTATTTTTGGCTTTTCTAGGAATTTATCCACTAAAAAATAATTCTCATCAAAAAATTTTGTTTCAAGTATTCAGTAACTGGATATTTCTTCACTATTCACAGAAATTGAAGCTATTACACTTGTATTTTTCTCTTCAAATACACTAACCAATTGTTCAGCTGCACTGATTTGATTATCTATTATATCGTCTCAAAAAAGCACCAAAAAAGCCTCATCTCATATAAAATGTTTTGCTTTAAGTATAGCATCTCCATCTCATTTGGGATAAGGTTGTCTTAAATATGAAATATTTGCTAAGCTATTTAGTTTTGTTACTTTTTCCAAAAGCTCTAATTTATTTGATTCTTCTAGATTTTTTTCTAGTTCAAAATTAGAATCAAAATGATCTTCTATAGCTCTTTTGTTTCTTCAGGTAACTATTATTATATCTTCACATCAAGCACTAATAGCTTCTTCTACCAAATACTGCATAACAGGTTTATCAATTATAGGAAACATTTCCTTGGGTAGAGCTTTACTTGCTGGTAGAAACCTAGTACCAAATCAAGCAGCAGGAATTATGCATTTTTTTATCTTTTTCATAAATATTTTTTCTAGCTAGTTAGTGGAGTTTGAAGGTGAAGGTAAGTAAATAAAATCGTCAATAAGTTTCTTTACCTTTTCTCTGAATTCTCAAAGAGAATTCTCTTTTTCATATATAAATATTCTTTCAAAATACAATTGTCAACTTTGATCTTTTCATAGAAAATTAGTATAAAATAGATGTTTTCAACAAATAATATCTTTTTTATGATTCTCATTCTTAAAATAAAGCGATAGTTCCGATTGTGAGTTAATTTTTCTAACTAATTTATATCTATTAAAAAAATTTTTTAAAGCATTATTATCGTCTGATATTTTTAAAATATTATTATAAAAGTTAATATTATCTAGTCTAGCCTTATCAGTCATTTTATTATCTAAAACTTTTTCATTTAAATCATCTAAAAATTCTAAAAAAGAATTTTTTATTTTTTCTAATTCTTCATTATTGTTATTTTCAGAAGGTTCATTACTTTTGTTATCCATAATACTATTAATTATTATTTAAAAACACATTAATATATTAACTATATTTAAAATAATGTAAAGTATTCTATTTTCATAAGTCATAGAGTCTATAATACATAATGTGCATGGATAGAAATATTCGATAAATAAATTTAAGGGACTTTAACAAATGGCTAAAGCCATTTGTTGATAAGATTGTTTTATCAAAATTAAAGAATTCTTCAGGAGTATTTAACTCTATTTTAATATAAGATCTTTTAGTTATTTTATAATTCAAATCTATTAAATAAATTATCTCATTTTTTAGTTATTATAAATTTTTCTTTTTTATTTCTAAGTTTTTCTAAATTTCAATCTTCAAGCTGAAAAGAATAGTTTTCTAAACCTAGCTTTTCAAACATTTCTCACATTTTTTCAGGAAAAAAACAATATAAGTTCAATCAAACTTGTCTCAATCATTCAGCTAAAATATAGAGAGTTTTTTTTGTTTCATCTATTTTATTTTTATCTTTTATTGTTTTCCAAGGTTCTTTTTGATCAGCATATTTATTTAAAGAATCTAAAAACTCAAAACTTAAATCAAGAGAGTTTTTTAAATTATATACAGACATATTTTTATTGAAATCTTTTCTATATTTTTGTATATTGAAATTTTCAATCTTGCTTATATCAAGGTTTTCATCTAAAATTCAAGGATTATCTATTTTTAGAGTTAAAACAACAACTCTATTAACCAAGTTACCAAGATTATTGGCTAGTTTTGAATTATAAGTTAGTATAGCTTGCTTTATATCAAAATCTCAATCTTGCCCTATATTAAAACTACAAAGCAGATAAAGTGTCATTAATTCTTTACAATATTTTTTACTAAAATCCACTGGATCTATCACATTTCATAAAGATTTTGATATTTTTTGTCAGTCAATGGTAAAAAATCCTGTTGTCAATATTTGTTTGGGTAGTTCGTATCAAGCTGACATAAGCATAGCTGGCCAATATATAGCATGAAATCTTATTATATCTTTTCATACTACATGCAGATTTGCAGGCCAAAAATCTTCATCTCAATTTTGACAAACAGTAATGTAGTTTAGTAAAGCATCATACCAAACATAAGTTACTTGCTCTTCATCAAATGGTAGTTTTATACCAAACTTGTTGGTTTCTCTTGATATTGAAAAATCTTCCAATCATCTTTCACTAAAAGATATGACTTCGTTGAATCTATCTTTTGGAGAAACAAAATCTTTATTTTCTTTGTAAAAATCTAGTAATTCATTTTGATATTTACTAAGTCTAAAAAAATAATTTTTTTCTTTTATATTGCTAGGTTTTTTTAAATGATCTGGGCAAACTTTTTCAGAATTAATTTCAACTAAATCTTCATCTTTTTTAAAGGACTCACATCACACACAATACATTCATTCATATTCTCATTCATAAATATCTCAATTATCAAATGATTTTTGTAAAACTTCTCTTACAAATTTATGATGTTTTTCGTCTGTTGTCCTAATAAAATCACTATATTTTATAGATAATCAATCCCAAACAGATTTATGTTTCTCTGCCATCATATCCAAAAAATCTGTTATATTCATATTTAGTTCTTCTGCCTTTTGTAGTGCTTTTTGACTATTTTCATCAACTCAAGTAGAAAATTTTACTTGTTTTCAGTTTATTTTTTGATATCTACATATTACATCAGATATAATACTTGTATAAGCATGTCATATATGAGGTATACCATTTGTATAGTATATAGGTGTTGTTATATAAAATTTATTTTTCATTTTTTAGTTTTTATATTTTAATAGAAGGTATAATTTCTCTCTAAATAGTTATAAAACTAGAGGAATAAGTAGAATTTTTATTTTTTATTTTCTGAAATTAGGTTGAATTTCTTACCACACATAATACAGTAGTTTGCTTTTTCTTCATTGTGTATGCTACATCTCCCACATTTTTTTCACTTCTTATATTTTGAGAAAAACTTTTCTTTTCTTGCTGTGTCCATAAAAACCATAATCATTACTGCTGAATTTAAGGCTAACATAACTGGTCATAGAAATACTATAATACTTCAAAGGAATTTACCTAAAGGAGTTATTGGATACATATCTCCAAATCATACTGTGGTCATGGTTACTAAACCCCACCAAAGTGTCATTGGTATTGATGTGAAATGGGTATCTGGAACATTTCTTTCTGAAAAATATACTGAGAAGCTTCATATAAATAAAACTGCTGTAAAGAGTGTGAAAACTGCTGTATATTCTTTTTTATAATCTGTAAATGAGTGAAGGAATGCATGTGTTAAAGGCATACTTCTTATAAAGCTAATAACTCTTATTGCTCTAAGTAATCTTATAACTTTTACAAAATCTGATAATAAAAAGAATCCAAGGAAAAATGGTAGAAAGGACAAGAGATCTATTATACGAGAAAAGCTAAATACAAATTTAGCTTTATCTGGTGCTCTAAGAAAACGATATATGTATTCAAAAGCAAAAATGAAAGAAATAACACAATCAAGTATCCAAAGGCTTCTTTTGAAATATATAGAAAAGCTATCTAAACTTTCAATAACTAATATTAGTACAAAGAGTAAAAGTAGGAAGTTAAAAATTTCATTTATGATAATAGAAAGTTTGTTGTTTTCATCATCTAGAAAATTTTCGTATTTTTTGTGATCGTAATGAAATATCTTGTTTAATTTATCTATCATATATTTATTCTTTAGATTTTTATTTTTTTTGATTATTGTATACAAGATGGTTAAATATATTTTTGCAAGGGGTCAAGACCCTTTGTCTTTTTAATTCTCTCTCACAGACAAGGGGTCAAGACCCCTTGTCTACTCCTTTGCTTGCCTTCTTATTTGTAACTCTTATTTAAATCTTATTTTCAAGTTTTTATTTGTTTCAAAGCTTCTATTCTCTTTAAAACTGTTGGGTGGGAATAGTAAAAAAATTCATACATTGGATGAGGAGTTAGGTTACTTAAATTGTTCCTACTAAGTTTTATAAGAGATGAAATAAGTTTTTCTGATTTATAGTTCACTCAAGCAAATCTATCAGCTTCGTATTCATTTTTTCTGGAAAATACATTTCACATAAGTCAAAGAAATATAGAAATGGGTGTGAAAAGTATTGAAAAAGCTATAGCTCATACCCAGAAACTTCATCTATTTGCTCAAAGAGCTTGGCTAAATTCTGGAAGTTTTAAAGTTAGTCATAGTATAAATAACATAAATCAAGTTTGTATTATACTAAAAACAAGCATTTGAAGTGTATGTTTCTTTTTATAGTGTCATATCTCATGGGCAAGTACACTTACAAGTTCTTCTATTTCTAAATCTTTAATCAGTGTATCATACAAAACAATTCTTTTTTTAGGTCAAAAACCTGAAAAATAAGCATTTGCTTTGGAGCTTCTTTTACTTCAATCAATGATAAATATATTATCAAGTTTGAATCACATTTTTTTTGCAAATGATTCTATAGCATCTCTTAGTTTTCAAGATTCAAGTGGTGTTTGTTTATTGAATAAAGGAACAATCAAGCTGGAGTAAAACATCATCATAAACATAGAAAAAAGTGTTATTATTATCCAAGCATAAATCCAAAAATTATTTTGGTCAAGTGTATAAATCCAAATTATAGCTCAAATAAGCAATCATCAGATTATTATAGTAAGTAAGAGAGATTTTATAATATCAGTAAAAAATGTCTTTTTATCCATTTTATTAAATCAAAATTTTTGTTCAATTACAAAATTTCAATAGTAAGATATAGGTATGTCTATAATAGTCTGTATAAGAACAATTATTCAAAAAAAATATAGTCAAGCTAGAATGTATGAATCTGTCCAAGATCTAACTATAGAATCCAAATATCAAAATCATCAAAATAATAATATTCATAGAACTAAAAGAAAATTAAAAATAGAAATGATACTAGAAAATTTGTATTTAGTTTTTTCATATTTATACATTTTAAGATATTTTTTTGAGTCGTATATATCTTTTAATTCTTTTGGTAGTTTACTTTTTAGGTTTTTTATATTGAGGTGATTTAAAATTTTAGATAAAATAAACTCAAACAAAAAAAGACCTATAATTATATAAAATATAGTCTCAACAAGGTTAGAGTTTGATAAAATTTCTTCATAACCTCAACACTTACTTTGTGTTTTTTCTTTAGTACTAATTACACTGTCAAGTGTTTTTGATCATTCACTTCAAATACAGGCAAAAGATATGCTTATTTGAGAAAAAAGAAAGATTATTAAATAAAGTATTTTTTTCATAAATTTTTTTGAAGATAGAAAATTTTATTCCAAAGGATTTAAAAATCTAAAGGGATCTGTGGCAAAATTACTTCGTTATGATAAAAGTAAAGATTTTTTAGGTAATTTTTAATAGATGTTAATTTTTCCACAGGTCCATAAATTCTTAGAGTAATTTAGTTATGTAAATTTAGGTAAAAATTGCTATAACAAAAATTCTTTTTTATTATATAAAGTTTAGGTTTTTTTCAAAAAATTTTTCTAGTGAAAATTAGCAAATAAGATTAATTTTTAATAGATGCTAATTTTGCAATTATGTTCCTATAAATTTATAAGCTAATATAAATATTAATCTTATTTTTCAAGTTCTAAGTAGTGTATTTTAAGTTTTTTTCATCTAAATATTTGTTCAAATTCAGTTATAGAGTTAGTATCATAATTCAAGTCTTTTTCGTAGTCAAAAGTTTTTAATTTGATTTTCCAAGGGGAATTTTCTAATAAGTATAATACATACAGGAAGTAAGATATATGATCTGTTTTAAAAAATAATTTTCATCATTTTTTCGTGATTTTATAAAGTTTTTCTAAGAATTTAACAGATACAAGCCTATTTTTTAGCTGTGATTTTTTCTTTGCCCATGGATCTGGAAAAAATATTATAGTTTCTGAAATTTCATCATCTCAAAATATTTTATCTATATTTTCTCAATAATCTTTTATTATTGCAAAGTTTGGATTATATTTTTCTAGGTTTGTGTTGTCTTTTAAATTATCATTGTTTTTTATATTACCAAGTGTTTTTTCTGCTGACACAAAACATCTCTTATATTTTATCTCCATTCATAAAAAATTTTTTGAAAGGTTTTCGTTTATATTTTTTGAGAAATAATTTCAAAGTCAGGTTCATATTTCAAGTGATATGGGGTTTTTATTAGAAAAAAAATCTCACCATTTTCATTTATTTATATAGACTTGTTTTTCTAAATCTATAAGAATTTTATGGTGAGATTTTACTTTTGATATATATGGATTTTCAAACATAAATGTTTTATTTTATTGTTTTTATTTTATAGTAAACTAAATTATAAGTTAGACTATTTTAAAATGCAATTTTAGTTGAAAAGGTAATTTTTACTTTTTGTCAACAGAGGGCTTTAGCCCTTTGAAATTGTAAGAAATTTATCTTTTTGAAAATAGACTATCTAATTTGTTTATCAATAGTAAACCAACTTACAAGTTAATTTACTATAAATGAATTTTTAGGGGCTCATTAATATGGACTAATATATTTATCTTTAAAGTGTATTCAATATCATAAAAATTTTGCATCTTGCAAAGTCAATCCTTTAACTAATAATATATTGTAATCAACTATTTCTAATTTATGATTTAAACCTTTTGTAATTCAAATATTTTCCTCATCTTCGTATAAATGGCTATAGTTATTTTTTATATATCACTTATAATTTTCAGAGTAAAAAAGTGGTCTTATACTTCTTCATCATCACATACTAAGAAAATATATCATTTTTTGAGGAGGAAGTCATTCATATCATCTGTCTTTCATAAACTGATCAAAAAGATCTTTATTTTTGTTTACCAAATTTTCAACAAAACTTTTTGTACTAGGTATATTAGAAAGTATCAATTCTAATTCTTTAGAATCTGGTTTTATTATATTTCATACTAGTTTGTCTACACTTGAAGGCATTTCTAGTAATTCTATAACACTTTCTTTAAAAGTTACTAGGGTTACTGATGGGTGCGAAGGTCATGTGTCTTTATAACTATGAATGTGAACTGGTTCAATAATACCTAAATCCATAAAATTAGAGATTAAACAATTAAAATAATTTAGCTTATTATAAAATAAAAATAAATAATTGCAAATTTATTTCTAGATCTAATTTATTTTAAATAACTTAAGTGCTTTTTCTCTAGCTTCTTTGTGGTTTACAATTTGTTTGGGGTATTTTAAATCAGATGGATATTGAGTTTCTAGGTTATGTATAGTTTTGGGTTCTAGCTGACTAAGTTCAGGAATCCATTTTTTTATGTATTCACAGTTTTTATCAAATTTTAATTGTTGAAACCATGGGTTAAATATTCTAAAGTATGGTTGTGCATCACATCAAGTAGAAGAAGCCCATTGCCATGATCAATTGTTTACACAGCTATCATAATCTGTTAGTTTTGAGGCAAAATATCTTTCTCAAAGCATCCAGTGAATTTGTAAGTGTTTTGTCAGAAATGATGAAACAATCATTCTTACACGATTATGCATATATCATGTTTGGTTCAGCTCTCTCATTCATGCATCTACTATAGGGTATCCTGTTTCTCCCCTACACCATTTTATAAATTTTTCATCTTTGTAGTTATCAAACCAATTGATTGAGTTGTATTTTTCCTGAAATGCTCATTCAAAAACTCTTGGATAATGTTTTGCTATTAGTACGAAAAAATCATGCCAAAATAGTTCTCTTAATACTCAATCTTTAAATTCTCTAAATATTCATGATAGTAGATAATAAGATTCTCTCATAGATATTATTCCAAATTTATGATGGGCTGATAGGTGAGTGGTTTTTGATAGTGAGGGGTAGTTTCTAAGTCATAGATAATCATATTTTGAGATTTTTGATAATATTTCCAATACTTCTTTTCTTCATCATTTTACAAGTAAGTCTTGATTTGGGATATACAGTTTTTGAAGTTTTTCTAGTGATTTTTTTGTTTTTTGTTTGAGTGTTTCTGGGATTTCATTTTCTCCTATTAATGTTTCAAATTCATATTTTAATGGTTTGGGTACATCATATTGTAGGCAGTTTTTATACATAGGGGTAAAAACTGAATACATTGTTTTGTCTGTAGGTTTGAGATATTTTGATATATCGTCTAGGAGTATATGTTCATCTGTTAAGTCAATTTCAAATTGCAGTTCTGTAGATAAATCTTTTATTTCTTTTTCTCTTTGTATGGCATAGGGAGAATAATCTTTTGATAAGTATATTGCTTCAAATCTAAATTGTTTATGTAGGTTTTTTAATTCATTTTTGATTTCTCAGTTCATTATTATTAGTTTTGATTGTTTTGATTCAAGTTGTCTATTTAAATCAATTAGTGAGTTGTGCATAAATTCAATTGCATTTGTATTTAGTTCAAGCGTTTCATGGGGTGGTTTTAGTTGGTGATTATTTAGTATAAATATATGCAATACTTGTCTGCTTTGATTATATGCTTTTTGAATAGTTCTATTGTCAAATATTCTTAGGTCTCTTGTGTGTAGCATTATAGATTTATCGTATTTTTTTGTCATTTTTAATAAGAATTTTTATATAATTTTTTGTATTTATTATATTTATGAAATGGGAAAATAGAAATTTTTTGGCTAAAACCTAAAGCTTGTGATATAATTAGTTTTTGTATTGTAATAGTTAATAAAAATGGAAAGAATATGAACAAGTCATATAGATTATGCTTCAGAAAAACCTGGGGATAATATAAAAGAACTAATTTTTTCAAGAGTTCAAAGAATAATGCAAAGACCTTGAGAAAGCTCGGAAGATTTACATGAAAGACTAAGAGAACAAATCAGAAACTCGTTTATAGCTGTTCAAGAAATTACAAAAATTATTACACCAAGTTGGTATACTTTTGATACAAATCATATTTTGTGAGAAAATACTTTTGCTTTATCTACTTCAACTTGTAAACATGAGATGCCTACAATTATTCTTGTTGGGAAGAGAGATAATCATTTTATGAGAAAACTAGAAGATTGAAGATTTGAATATATTATATATCCTTTAGGTAGAGAAATTACACAAGAAGAAAAGGACAGGATATATGATGAGATGTAAATTTTTGAGATTAAAAAAAGAGTCTGTTAAAGACTCTTTTTTTATTTGATGGAAGATTAAAGCAAAAATCTTTATAGTAATATTTAATCAACAAGTTTAATTGATTTTGGTAGGTCTTTTAAGTTTCAAGTTTTTAGAAATTTTTCAACATCTTTTTTCATTTCAGGAGTAAATTGTAAATATTTTCTTGTAGCATTATGTGAAAATTCATAATACCATAGAGTCGGTTTACCATATTTTTCAATAGGGTAGTTTCTTTTTTGAATAGGAACAAATTTTTTTTCGTTAAAATCTATTCAATCTTCCTTCAATATACGTTTTTTTAAATATTCTATATCATCCCACATAGTAGAAATTTTTAAGTTTTATATATAAAAATACTTTATTTTTTCAGTTTACTAAAACTATTAAAAATTAAAGATTAATTTAACCATAAAAGAATCCTTAATTAGAATCCTTTATATTTTTATTTCTATTTTTATCAATATGTATGTAAGATACAAGTCATACAATCAATTCTGAAATTACAAGTGCAACAGCTCCTCAAGAATATCAACTATATACCATATATGTGGCAAGTAAATTTATTACAACAAACACAAGAAAAGATAATATTTGTGTTTTGGTCTTATATAACATAATTTCTTTGAAGTATTCCTTATCATTCCTTATAAAATATTCTTGATCCTTTTCAGCCATTTTCATAAATCTATCTATAGTTCAAGGATTAAGGTTCTCTAGTATTTCAAGATCTTCAGCTGGAGGTAGTATTCATTCTTGAGTGTGAGTAAGTTTCATTCATACTTCTTTATTCTTATCTACTGCTTCTATATGTTGTTGTTTTTTATGTTTTTTCATATTATTTTAATTGAGAGTAAGCTCTATCAAAATGTCTTTTAATTCATCTTGTATGTTTCTTTATACCACTGCGAACATTATTTCTCCTATCTAGAAGCTCCTGTAGTCATTGTATTCAAGTAATATCTAATAAATTTCAAGTTCATTTTATAATTGATTTTATTGTGTTTCACATATTTTTTAATAATAAACAATTAAAATAATAATTAAGATAAAAATTATCATATACAATGAAAACTCACAATATATTAACAAGAAAATATTATTAAAAATACTAATTTTGTCAATATCAGGATTTTTCAAAAGTAGAAATTTTATGTAGCTATTAAATAATCATATAAACTCCATTATAGTTTCATCTACAAAAGTAGAAATTTTATGTAGCTATTAAATGACCTAGCAAATAGCTACAGCATAGAATCTACAAAAGTAGAAATTTTATGTAGCTATTAAATCTCTCACTCTTTATCAAGACTTTTGAATCTACAAAAGTAGAAATTTTATGTAGCTATTAAATGACCTAGCAAATAGCTACAGCATAGAATCTACAAAAGTAGAAATTTTATGTAGCTATTAAATCTCTCACTCTTTATCAAGACTTTTGAATCTACAAAAGTAGAAATTTTATGTAGCTATTAAATCTCTCACTCTTTATCAAGACTTTTGAATCTACAAAAGTAGAAATTTTATGTAGCTATTAAATGACCTAGCAAATAGCTACAGCATAGAATCTACAAAAGTAGAAATTTTATGTAGCTATTAAATAGTTTTTTCTATGGAAAAAGTATTGAATCTACAAAAGTAGAAATTTTATGTAGCTATTAAATTTGTTCTTAATGATATATGATAAATCAATCTACAAAAGTAGAAATTTTATGTAGCTATTAAATAGAAGTCAAGAGAATACACGAAACTTATCTACAAAAGTAGAAATTTTATGTAGCTATTAAATATTTATTTTTATATTGAGCTTCAATAAATCTACAAAAGTAGAAATTTTATGTAGCTATTAAATTTGAGGTTGTTTATATTTAGAATCAACATCTACAAAAGTAGAAATTTTATGTAGCTATTAAATAATTATAGTAGAAGCTAATAATGTTTATCTACAAAAGTAGAAATTTTATGTAGCTATTAAATAAGATGTCCGATACAGAATCCCCCTGATCTACAAAAGTAGAAATTTTATGTAGCTATTAAATAATTTCAGTCTCGACTATTTGCACCTATCTACAAAAGTAGAAATTTTATGTAGCTATTAAATTATACAGTTAATTAATTAAAAGATTAAATCTACAAAAGTAGAAATTTTATGTAGCTATTAAATGTCTGTAGCTCTATTTCAATCAATAAATCTACAAAAGTAGAAATTTTATGTAGCTATTAAATGATTATAAGAACCAGCTCATCATCCTATCTACAAAAGTAGAAATTTTATGTAGCTATTAAATTTAGAGAAAGTGAGAATATTATTTCTTATCTACAAAAGTAGAAATTTTATGTAGCTATTAAATAATTTCAGTCTCGACTATTTGTGCTTATCTACAAAAGTAGAAATTTTATGTAGCTATTAAATTTAATATTTCTTATTTGGAATATTTTATCTACAAAAGTAGAAATTTTATGTAGCTATTAAATGATTGAGATGTAATATTGATGTAGAACATCTACAAAAGTAGAAATTTTATGTAGCTATTAAATTTCTCATTTAAGATTTTTTAACCTCTATCTACAAAAGTAGAAATTTTATGTAGCTATTAAATCTTCGTGGTCATAATTCCATATTCAAATCTACAAAAGTAGAAATTTTATGTAGCTATTAAATGATATTTTTTGACATAAAATGTTATTATCTACAAAAGTAGAAATTTTATGTAGCTATTAAATAAATAAAACCTTATTTTCCTCACTCAATCTACAAAAGTAGAAATTTTATGTAGCTATTAAATGCACACGGCACTGGGTCACAAGCTATTATCTACAAAAGTAGAAATTTTATGTAGCTATTAAATCTCATTTTTTATATAAAAATTTCAAAATCTACAAAAGTAGAAATTTTATGTAGCTATTAAATAGAAGAAATAAGAGAAGAAAAAGATAATCTACAAAAGTAGAAATTTTATGTAGCTATTAAATAGAATTGCCAACCTCTCTCGATTTTTTATCTACAAAAGTAGAAATTTTATGTAGCTATTAAATCCATTATTATAAGCACTTCATCATCCTATCTACAAAAGTAGAAATTTTATGTAGCTATTAAATACAGAAATGACTTCTTAGGTGAATGAAATCTACAAAAGTAGAAATTTTATGTAGCTATTAAATTAACAATATTATAATATTTTATTTTTATCTACAAAAGTAGAAATTTTATGTAGCTATTAAATAAAAATATATTATTATTCATAAACTCATCTACAAAAGTAGAAATTTTATGTAGCTATTAAATAGCTATTTTGTTTATGAAAAGCCAATAAGATACAAATAATTTATTTTTCAAAATTATGACTTTTGGCTTTTCAATAGGAACTTAAAAAAATTAAGACCTAGGTTTACATTTTTTTAAAAACTACACTATAACTTCCACTTTTGATAAAATTTTATCAAAAGGCATAAAATGTAAAAGAACATTTAGTAACTTATTTTTATTTTAAGAAAAATTATGAAAAATCAAAAAGTTTATAAAAATAAAATTTCTTCTTCTTCCATAGCTGGTTGTCAATATCTCAAAACTTTTGAACTAAGAGAATCTGAAACAGGTATTACGATAATACTATCAGCTCAACTAAATTTAGGAGCAAAGGTATTTTCAATTTCTGTTTTTAAAATATTTAAAATCCTATCACTATTTTTTATTTCAAAAACACTATATTGCAGTCTTCTTCCAAATTTTTTCAAGAGTTTTGAAAACTTTGTTCTAATTTTATCATTGTGTATATCATAAGAAACTATAAGCATAAAAGTAACTTAAAAAATAAATTTATATTTCAAATTTTGGAAATTCATTTCTTCATTTCATAAAATATTTATAATAATCCTTGATAAAGAAAAAAATCTCTTTTTTGTAATTCATTATTTCTTTTAAAAAAATAGAGCTATATTTTTTAGAGTTTTGCCAGGGCAGTATGTATTGTCAGTTGGAAAAATTAAAGTCCTTGCTGTTTATTTGCTTTAAATTGTATGATTTTAGGAGAGCTTTATCGATTAAACAACGAAAAGGTTCCATGAGATCAAGGGCAAGTGATTTTCTTTGATACCAAGTTCTGTGATATACTCAATAATAATTATCAAATCAATATAATCTTAAAAGTGCTTCTATAAAGTGAAATAAATATGTATATCACATATCTAGGAGTAAATTTTTTATATCTGTTTTTGTTCTTGGCTCTCTTCTATTCCATCAAATGGGTCAAAAATAATTAGAAAAAAATAGTTTTGATACATTTCATTCATATCAAAGTAAGTTTTCATATGTTTGTGCTGAAGATATTTTATCTATTATTTCTTTTACTTTTTCAATATCATCTTTTAAAAATTCAGGTTTTTCTCTTGTTTGTTTCAACAAATTGAGTTGGTTTTGTGTTTTGAGGAAAACGATATTTTTTGCTATTTCAAGCATTTCTTCTTCTGTTTTTTCATATTGTTTTTTTCTAAGAACAAAATTTCATTCTGTTTCTCATCATATAACTAAGTATGGTAAGAAATTTTTTTTAAGCATTACAAGTGTAATTCCATAATCTTGAAATTTTCTTATAAGTACACTGGTTATAGTTGTTTCTCATATTAAAAATATAGTAAATATCTTGTATAAACTTACTTTATTTTTTATTTTTCCATCATCTTTTATGATAAGATTTTCATTTTGGAAATTTATATTTTTGGTATCAAAACTTTCTATAAAAAGTATTTGCTTTTCATTAAAATCTGGGAATTGAAGCATAATTTTTGTGGTTAGTAAATAATTTTTTAAAATAATTTCATTTGTGGATATATTTCTCAAATGTAGTAATCACATAATTCTCTATAAATACATCTTATACATTTTTGTGTGTTTTGTTTCCAGTTTTTCTTTAATAAATCAAATTTCTTGTATTTTTCAAGCATTTCTTCAAATTTTAAAAGCTCTTTTGTACTTGGTTTATATATTCGGTATTTTTTATTATCTTTTAGAGAATATATAAAAAGAGTTTTTACTTCGTATCACATTTCTTCTAAACATATCATTTGTCCCCAAAGTTGATATTTTTGTCATAGATAGATTTTTGGTTTTCATTTTTCATCAAGAAAGATTTGTGTTTTTCTTTCTGTAAGTTCTCAGTTTTCTTTATTAAATATGTCTATTTTTCAAGCTATTTTATAGTTTTCAGAGAATACAGATAATCATTGGAGTGTATTTTTTTTGCTTGAATATTTTTGAGTTTCTATTGAGTTATGGTTGAGTATCCCTTCTTTTTGGGCTTGTTCTTGATATATATTTTTTTCATAATTGTCGTAGAGTGTGTGGTAATAAATTGATTTTGGACAAAATATGAAATCATTTAAAGTTGAAAGTTTTATGTATTCCTCCATTTTTTAGTTTTAAAAAAATATGCTTGTTTATATATTAGCATATTTTTTGTATTTTTATCAAAGATTGAAGGGGTTTTAGTGAGTTTTCTGTGATCAAAAGGTTTTAATTTTGGTTTATTATATTATTTCTAAATACATATTAATTTTTTTATACACATATTCCAGCTTTTTATTTTTTATTGCTCATATTTTTCTTTCTATCAAGTTTTTATCTAGCGAAAATATATTTTGGAACCTTAAGAAAGATTGTTTTAACATTTTTCAATTTTGCAAATCTTTTTCCTCTATTGACAAAGAAAACTCTTTTATTCATTCATTTCAAAATATTCAGATGAGTATGAGATTATCTTTTTTGTTATATGAATTATTTGATATAACAAGTGCTGGTCTCAGTTTATATTTTGATAAATTTGTAAAAGGAAATTTTATATAAACAATTTCTCATTGTTTAAAATCCATAAAAAGTATTTAAGTGAATAAGTTATCATGTGTATCGTTGTTCCATTCTTCTAAATTTTTTTCTAGTCATGTGAGATAGTCTTTTGGTCAAAGATCGTTATCTTGTATTACTTCATCTAAATATCATGATGATTTTAATCTTTCATATATCTTATAATTTAATATTGCTCAAACTGGCTTATTGTTTGATAGGACTATAGCTTCATTGTGAATTTCAAATATTTTACTTCATTTTCTTGCTATTTGAGTGGTGGTAGTAAATTGCATAATTTTTGTATAATTATATTATAATTTTTGTACAATTGTAGTATTATTATTGTTTTGTGTCAAGTTTTTTAGTATTTGTCTTTCTATTATTTTATAGAGAAATCTGTACTTTCATACTCCAAAATCTGTAGTGATTTTTCTTTCATTATAAATTTTTTATATAATCTCCCAAGAAACTTCTCAGATTTTCTTGTATTCTCAATTGGAAAAGTTATATTTTGATCTCCTTACTTTTCTATTTGCTATAATTCTAAATTTTTTCTTATCATACCAAGACAATATATTTTCTGGTCTTGTGAAAATATGGTGAAAATCTTTTCTTGTTAGAAAATTTCAATTTACTATTTTTGCTTTTCAGTTAAACATGGTTTATCTATTATTTTGAGTAAAATTATCCCAAGCAATATTTGAGACAAATAAATCTGGATATATTTCTTTTTCTCAGTTTTTAATTTTTACATCATTTTCTTTTTTCCAATCTCAAAGTTTTTCTAAAATAATTATTCATTTTCTTGCAATATTATAAGCTCAATTATCATCTCAATTTTTTACTCAAATATTATTTTCTTTTCTACTGTCAAAAAATGGGTATACAGGAGACAAAATAAAATCATTTTCGTTTCATTTTTCATCTTTATTTGTATTTCTAATCTGACAAACAAGTTTAAATAAATCTAAAAATCCACTAAAAAATTTCTCATTTCATTTTTCTCCTAATTTTTCAATTTGATCTAAAATATTTCAAAAAATATTTATTCAATAATTTTCAAAATGTTCTTTAAAGTTATGACTTAAATCAGCAAAATATTCATATCATCATTTGTTATTATTGAGATATCTATTCCATTTATACCTTTCTACTCAAGTTGATAAAGTCCACTTCGTTTTATTTAATTTTTCTTCTTTTTTATCATTTTGTTTTTTTGTATTTTCTGATTTAAATTTTTCTAGATCATACGTGATTTCAAAAATATGTTTCTCACTATTCCAAACAATAGAATCAAATTTTAGAATACTAGATTTATTAATTTCAGATTTTTGTTTTTTAATATATAAATTCGGTCTCCAACCTGTTACTGGATCAATTTTTGAAGTATAACTTGCCTGTGTATAAAATATAATTCAAGTTTGTTTTCACATATCTTTAAAAGTTCATACTGGAGCTGTTAATTGAAAAGCCTTTAATAAATTCCCAGCTTCTTCTGGATTTTTCTTTCATTTATTTACTAAAAAATTCAATTTATCTATCAAAGCTTTTTCCAATTGTTGGTAGGTACTTTTTTCAATTCATCATCTTATTTGTTTAAACCTCATATTCAAATCTTCAAAGACAACTATTGCATTATGTTCAATAATCAAATCTGCTATTTTTCTTACTACTGCTGAAATATATCATTTTTTTAAATCTTTTATTTGTTCCACTTCTTTCCAAGATTGTCTTTGCAATTTTCTTTTTTTCTCCTTATAATCAAGCAAAATCTTATAATCTTCATAATCTAACATCTTTCAAGTTTCAACTAATTCATAGTCAATGATTTTTCACTCACTATTTCTTTTTTCTTTTATTTCTTTTTCTGATTTTTTAATAATATTTCAATCTTTATCTTTCTGATAAATATAATTTAGACTTCCACTTTCAATAATTTCTTGCTTCCTATTTATAACAGAATAGTAAGCCAAATGCTTTTCTCATCTATCTATTCAAATAATATTTATGTTAGGATTATTTGCTAAAAAATTATTTACATAATTATTAAAACTCAAAGCTTTATTTTCTTTGAAATTTACTTGAATTGGAAAATGTAAAAAAATTTTTTCTTGAGTATATCTTTTATTTTTAATAACATCTCTTTTTGTTTTTCTTTTCACATCAATTTCTTCATCAATCGCTCTTGGTCTAAAAAATATTTCTCATCATCAACTTAGTTTTATATTCACTCAGCTAATATTTTCTATATTATACTTTGAAAATACTCACTTAAAATACATTGTATGAACATTATCTCTCCCATTTCATTTAAAAATATAATTTTCAGGAGCTATACTTTTATCTAGTTCAAAATTTTTATTATAAATTTGAAATAAATACACTCTTTTCTCTTTTGTAAGATTTTTTAATTCATCAAAATTTATATCTTCCCAATATGGTTTATAGCATGATTTTTCTACATCCCTATAAAAATCAGCAATATTTTTATATTCACTACTTTCTTTCCAAACAAAATTAAAATGTTTGTAAGATTTATGTTTTGAAAATCATAATTTGAAATAATCAATAAGTTTTTCTAAACTTTCCCTGTGTGTATTTGGATTATTTTTATCAGTCTTGTAAAGTTCATTATCATAAATATCAATGATATCATTTATTGGCAAATTAAGTTCTTCTACTGCTGGAGCGAAACTATCTCATTTTGATCTAATAAATAATCTAGGTGTATTTTTATTATCTGGTTTTTGAAAATCATACACAAACCTTTTAGCTATATTTTGAGAGTTTAGAATATATAACTTTTCAATTTCTTCTTTATTGAGCTTTGTTCCATTTATAAGTCATAGATAATAAAGTCATTCTTTTTCAAAAATATAAGCTCAATAACTTTCAAATTCTTTATCCCAACCCTTGAGTAAACTTGAATTTTCAAAATTCAATTTCCACTTCTTACTATCCTCCCAAGGTTTTTTAGCAATAAAATTCCTCATCAAATTATAAGGAACTATGATTTGTTCATAAGCCTCATTATAGAAATCTCCATATCCAGATTTATTTTCTATTCATTCAGAATAAAAATCCCTATTCAGGGTATAAAAATCGTTAGGATTCCATTCTCTTTTTTTCTCTAAGGCAAAATACTTTCACATTTGATAAATATTCCTCGCTATATCTGCAAAATCTTTTATTGCTCCATTATTTTTTTCTCAAAGTGAAAAATTATCTAAAATCTTTTCTAATTTATCTTTTGAAATATCAAATCAAATTTCTACCTCTTCTCCATTTTGATTTATAATTTTATTTGAAATTAAAGCTTTAAACTCATAGCTTAAAATACTACAAAATTTATTCCAAATATTTTCACTATTTTTTTCTATTATCTCATTTTCATAATACCTTAGTTTATAGAATAAATCTTCACTACTATATTTTTCTAATCATTTTTTTATGTAGTATAATGCTATAAAATCAGGAAATTTATATTTTTCCTCTTTTTTATCAAAATGCTTCTTTTCAACTAATTTATATTGTAACAACTCTTCAAAAACTAATTTTTCAAAAACTAAAACTTGATCTGTAAATTTATGAGAAAGAGTATTAAATGCTTCTTTTGAGAAATATATAGTTTTATAATCTTCTTCATTATAATTTTTCAAATTTTCAAAAATCTGAGTCAAAATTTCTACCTTTTTTACAGAATCATTATAGAAATCACTTAAAATATTTTTAAAATCTTCTTCATCTTTTATCTGTTCTATGAAACTATCTTTTCATCAAGCTAAAATTTGTTTATCAAGTTTTTCTAAAAATGATAATTTTTCTCAAGAGTCTTGCCTATATTTATTTATATGTTCATTTATTCATGGAATTTTTTTATTCTTATCAACAACCTTTCATCAAATAATATCATTATATTTTTGTATATCACTTTGTAATATACAACCATTATATTTTCCCAAACTAAAAAAATCCTCCAAATTTATTCAAAAATCTTCTTCTAAGATTTTAAACCTATTTTTTAATTCTTCTCTTTCTAATAATTTTTTATAAATATCTAAATTATTACAATACTTTTTCAAATTTTGATCTATTATTCTTGTAGCTAAAGCCGTTGAGGTGTCAGATTTATATAAGTTCTTTCTTGTTTTAAAAAATTTTGTAAGATAACCTAGCCAACCATTCCAATCATCAAAAATAGTTATATCTTTTCAAGTTTTTTTATTTTTATAGATTTCTCAAGTTTCTTTATTTGTAACATAAATATCTCATTTTCACTCAAACTTCTTTTTCATTAAATCAAAAATTCAAATTTCAAAAAGAAATTCATGATTATTCTTAGAAAATTCAATTTCTCAGATATTTTCAAGGACTACTTTTATTTTTTCTTTTTTTCAGCTAAAAATCTCAACTTTTCAAAAAGTTTCTAAAAATTCTATAACTTTTGAATCAAATTTCTCTCTTATACTTTCTCTTAAATTCTTTTCTGAAATTTGTTTTCTCTTTTCTCATTCCTTACTTTTTTTATCTTTTTGATATTTATTCAAAGATTCCTTATAATCTTGAAAATCCAAACTTAAATCTCAAAGACAAAATTTTATAAAATCACCATGAAATTCATCTAAAAAAGGTTTTATTTCTTCATATTTTTTTTGTCTTATTTTATCAGTGAGAAACACTTGATTTTCATCAAGTAATTTTTGAGTCTCTCCCACTGGATTCAACTCAAATCTTAAAGTCTTACTTAATTCATACAGGTTTGTAAAACTAGAGAAGGATTTACTTTGTGTTTCCATACTACTTTAAAATTAGAAAATAAAATAATTTTTCATATAATACAAATTAATCTCCAAAATAAAAATTTAATTACCCGCATTAAAAAATAACCCCAAAAAACTATGACACAACTAAAACTCTACCACTACGATCATTGCCCATATTGCATAAGAGTAAGAATGATACTCGGACTAAAAAACATACCATATGAAAGCATAATAATACAAAATGCAGATGAAAAATCTCACTATGACCTAGTATGAAAAAAACTAGTACCAATTTTGGAGTATGAAGACAAAAAATATATGATAGAAAGTCTTGATATAGTAGAATATTTAGATGAAAACTATGGAGACAAAATCCTTGAAAAAGAAGAACAGGAAGAAATTCAAACTTGGTTAAATAGTGTATGAGCAACTACCTATCAATTAGTAATACCAAGATTTATAAAAATGTGATTAGAAGAATTTAAAACACAAAAAGACATAGAATACTTCAAAAACAAAAAAGAAATGTTTATATGAAATTTTGAAACTCGTTTACAAGAAACACCACAACTAATCAAAAAAATGGAGAAATATTTGGAAGAACTTGAAACACAAGAAAATTTTATTGCAAAAAATACATACACCTACGAAGACATATGTCTATTCCCTATACTTCGTAGTCTAACTTGTGTAAAAAACCTAAATTTCCCACCAAAAGTTAAAAGTTATTTAGAAAAAATATCTAGAAAATCAAATGTTGATTTGTATAGTGATAGAGCATTTTAAGAAAAAAATTGTGGAAGTTTATAAAAAAACTATTTAATATTAAGTTTTTGTTAATATTAAATAGTTTTATTTTTTCCCTTTAATATAAGAAATATAGCTGAAAATTTTTCTATTTTATAATAAAAAAACAAAAAAAAGCAAAAAAAACTTGACTTATATTGACTGAATTGTAAATTAGATATTAAGTTATTCTTTATATATTAGTATTTAGATATTTTTTTAAATTATCTAAATATATAGATATAGAATAATGAGTTCTTTAAAATAACCCGAAAATATATAGTCAAAAGGAGAAGTATTATGACTGATATGCAAAAAACCTCTCAAATGCAGGAATTACTTCAAAGCTCTGAACAACATATGCAAAAAGTCAGAGAAAGTAATATACTTGCTGAAATGGAACAAACTCAACTTGAACTTGAAAAAGCCTCAAAAATCGAGAATGATCAAGAAAGAGATAGAGTTACAGAAATTCTTGAAACAAGAATGGATGAACTACGAAAAAGTGTAGTTAAAGAAGAAGAAGATTTAGCTGAGGCAGTATTTGGTCTAAACATAATAATTGAGCAATTAGGTGGATCTTATGAACAACTAACTCAATTAACCCCTGAAGAACAACGGTTAATTAATAGTGCTAAAGCTGAATTAGCTAAAGCTGAACAATTACTGGAAGATGCAAAAAACTCTTGGGTTTTCAAAAAAAGCAGAATCGAGGAAGCTGAAGCTAACTTGGAAATGTCAAAAGAAAAACTTAATCAAGCAAAAGTTGAAGCAAACAGACTTATGCGGCAAAGATTGCTATCTGCTTCTATGGAAGATTCCCTGCAAGATTTTCAAAATCGTGTTGCTAAGACAATATCTATAATGAAAGATCGTAAGGAAGAAATAGATAAGCAAGTCAAAGCTGTAGAAGCAAGAAAAGCAGAAGCTTTTGCTGAAAAAGAAAGACAAGCAGTAATACTTAAAAATGCTGAGGATGATGTATCAGATATAGAAAACAATCTATATGATGCTGAACAAACCCTCAATGGTATGCCTAATGGTAGTCCAGAGTATACAGCTCAAGAGAAAGAAATATCAGACTTAAAATCAAAGCTTGAAGATGCAAAAGGTACTAGAGATGTAGCATTGGGAGTATTTCAGTCCAAAGAAAAGTTTGTTAAAGAGTTGGAAATTCACGAGGCAGCTCAGAAAAAACTCCGTAACAATCAGTTAATTTGGATTAAAACTCTTGAATCTGATACCGAAGAACGAGTCATTACATTCAAATCAAGGTTAGAAGCAATGAAAGCATCTTCGGATCAAGAAATTGCTAAAAAACTTGATGATTTAGGAGCAGAAGTAGATGATAAAAATGCTAAATATATGGCACAAACTACAGTTGCTTCTGATAAGATAATGGCAGATAAAATTGGAGCGCATCCAGATCGTCTTCGCAAAATGCAAGAAACTCAAAGTGCTCTTACTCAGCATATTTCAAAAGCTGATTCTAATATAAAAGATATGGTAGAGAAAATGACATCAAAATATGGAATAGACCCTACTGAAAGCCAGTTTTCTCATTGGGCTGAACAATCCTAGATGATGAAAATAGCTTCAATCACAAAAAACAACAGAGAGGGGCCTAGTGTCCCTCTCTTTTTCTCACAATAATAGAGGATTAAAATTATGAATACACAAATTAGTGATAACTTAGAAAATTTACCTCTACAAGGAGATGAATTTGAAAGATATTTTGCAAAAATTGGTGTCTCTTTTGAAACATTACTGAAAATTTACAAAAAAACATCTGTGAGTGAAAACGAAGAAGAGGAAATAGTTAGGAATTATCTGAAAAGATTTTTGAATTCAATGCAATGTCTCAGGATGAAATACCTATATAGTGATAAAGAGTTAAAAATTAACTCTTGTGACTCAGGATTTCCTTCTCACTATGAATTCTCATCTCTTGAAACAGATATGACTGAAGGTGAATCTAAAATAAAAGGATTACTACCACAACTAACAATCAAGAGAAAAATAATAGACTCTATTTTTGAGAATAACGAGGATCCAATAGATCTACTCAAAAAGATGTCTGAAAGGACATTTTTAGATATGTTATTTTCTAAAGAACAGTTTCATTTATTTTCTCCAGGAAATTTGATAAGACTAAATAATGATAAAGAATATATGTATTATTGGGCAACTTTTGATTATTCAACTAACATCCCTTATATATATATTATGGTTTTTGAGACATCATACGATGAAGTCTTTCATGAGTCTGAAGAGGCAATGCAAGAGTTTTTTAAAACCGTAAAATCAAATGGTACAAGGGCACCAAATCTAAATATAGTTGCCGTATCAATTGACGAAGAGTTAAGAAAAGTTCACCCAAAAATCATCAAAAGAATATCTATTGGTCCTTTTTATGCAGAAGGTTTTAGTTCTCATTCTAATGATGAAATAAATTCTCTTTTATCTTTAGGAGATACAGGTAGGAGGTTCATAATACTTATGAGACATGAACATGTATTCTCCGCAAAACAGGTAATAAGTAACTCATTTTTTAGAGGAGAACAAAAAAGAGAAATTTTCCATGTTCCCGAATATGATACTGAATTATACAGTAGAGGCATTTCAAATGGAGAATCTATTGTAATTTTACCATATGAAATTCATCAACAAGCAGGAGATATTTTTGACAAATCAAGAATATTTTCATTTGACAAAGAAGGAAACTTAAACTATGTCTGAAAAATCTAATTTGTATAAAGTTGATCATGAATCCCTCAAAGAATTTTCAAGAATTGTTGATGGTTTCATGAAAAAAACTGATTGGAAGTCAGCAAAAAGTTCATTTGCTAACACAAGTAGTAGTAATTTAGATGTTGCTCATTCAGTAATGACAGGTGGTAAAGAAGAAACCATTTCAATTGCCAACTTTGCAATCAATATAAGCAAAAAAGGTTTTGCAATGACAGAAGGAGTTAACAAAGCTTACTTAACTGTCCGTGAAGCTTTTATGCTTGGTTCCAAAATATCTGAACTTTTTGATAAAGCATCTAATCTAGATGTGATGCAAAAAGAAAGAGGATTATCTCAACAAAGGCAATCTGAATTTAGGGAGAAAGCTACAACTTCAGCAGCTATAATGGCTTTTGTATCTGCATATTATGTAGTACATGAACTATCCAACTACAAGGATAATGAACTAGAGTCAATACATATGGAATTTGAAGGAATTCCCGAATTGAGTTTAGTTAATTCTTCTATGGCTCGTAAATGTGTTTTGTTCTACTATGGATCTTACTTAGAAAAATCTGGTAAGGTACATGATGAACTAACTTTTCTAAAAATGACTCTATTGTATTTTCAAGCTATAATAGACGAAATTAAAGCAAAAGAAAATGCATTTAAATATATTGAAATATTTAAATCTTCGGGATATAAACTTGAAGATAGTGAGTTTTCAATACAGGGTTTTGAATTTAGTCTTCCCGGACATACAAGCCATGTAGAGTTTAACCGAGTAGAATGGGGTGATATAGTAGGAAATGTAGAGTCAAAACATTCGGCTAAAAGAAGTATTATGGGGCTTATGTGCTACGATCCTACAACACAGAGAAATCCCTTGAAAGATCTAGGTGGTTTTTTTAGGACAAAACTAGTATATGGTCCTCCAGGAACTGGTAAGAGTATGGAAATAGCAGCAATTGCATCTGAACTAAGTGATCGTTGTAAAGAGCTAGGTATACCTTTCTTATTTCACCCCTTCCCTGATAATATTGTTTCAACATATCAAGGTGGTAGTGCAGAGAGAGCTATAGCATGGTTCAATCCCATACTAAATGATCCTAAGCATATCATATTTGCACCCATAGATGATGCCGAAAATAATCTACAAGATAGATCATCACAAGGTGTAAGTGCAGGTGTTTCAGAAGTCGTTGGAGTTTTTTTGAGAATGACAGAAGGAGCATATGCAATAGATAGAGGAAATAACTTAATAAACCTATATACAAATCTTCCAGAAAAAATTGATAAAGCCGTTTTAAGTCGTGTGCAAGGTCGTACTCATATGGCTGGAGCTAAGACAGAAGAAGACTTTCTCGATCAAGATTATATAGGTTTGATTAAACCTATTGAAAAACTTATACCTGGATTTACTGATTTTTCTACTCCAAAAAGCTACAAGTATATGTCAGCTCAATCTTTAACTGAAAAAATTAAAGAAGAGTATGAAAGAAAATCTACATCTAAAGTAGAGCTTATAGCTGAAATTTTGGAAAAAGCTAGGAAAAAGCACGAGGAAAACTCTCCCGAATTTTTTGCCTATCTTGATACACAAATAGCAAGTAAATTCATATACACATCTCGTGATAAAAGAAATATACAGTCAGCTGTCAAGACTAGAATCTTTGACTTTGACTTCCCAGATGAATGGCTCAATGATCCTCTAATCTTTTTCAAAAAAGATTATGATGAAAAGAAATCAATGATTATAGATTTGATAAGATCTAGCCTTCAAGGGAAGTCCTTTGTGGACATATATCTTGAAGAAGCTGTATTTTATTTTGACAACCTAGCTCAAATATCTAACAAAGATTTTGAACGAAAGGTTGAACAAACTATAGATCATATGAGGATTCAAGCAGAGGCTAGAAGAAGAACCTCTTAAAGAGTCATATATTTCTCTGGTATTGCAAAAAGAGTAAGGAGGGATAAATCCCTCCTTACTCCAAATTCACAAACTAGGAGATTTAAATGAAACATTTAAAAAAAGCAGAGCTCATAGGAGCGAATCTCTTCGATGTAAACACCGAAGAAATGGTTGAAAGGTATAACCAATGCCTTAAACATCTAGGTTTACCTACAACTAAGCTTAAAAGTTTTAGTATAGATAAATTAGGATGGTCACCTGATATATCAAAGGAAAAAGATGATGAAATGTATCTGACTCACGGTCCTAGTAATACAGTTGGTATTATACTAAGTGTAGAACAGGCCAAAGCATCTCTTTATTTTCGTCATTATTCTTTTGATTCCTTTCTTATAGAAAGGGTATATCATGAACTTAAAAAACCTTTAATGGATATAACAACCATGTCAGGAGTATGCTTGGATATAGAAAATGGTATTTCTAGATTCACAACTCCATTTGATCTGTTAATGGTTGGTTATTACCAAGTTATTCCTTCAACACCAAACAAGATAGAAGAAATAGCAAGACAACAAAAAAAATTAGTAGCTGATTTCGAAAAAAGTGAAGATATGTGGCAAGATCCCGAAGTCAGAAAAAAGCTAATAGAAAGCTCTGAACAACACGGTGATTTAAGACGAAGGAATATATTACTTCATCCCATATTTTTTGATGAAGCTTCATCGTTTTTCACTAGAAATTATGGAGGGACATTTGTATTTCGTGACTTTGGAAGCGAAGACAAAACCTTGATGATTAGAGTAGAAAAACAAGATAATCAAATACTAGAAAGTCCTTATAAAGACCTACTAGTTATGAGTATAGATGAAGATAATCTAGTAGAAAAGCTAGAAAAATTTGGAATTCTTACTTTGGACTTAGGATTCTACAGTTCTAATTTAAATGAATTGGAAAGAATGAAAGATGATATACTAGCTGATGTGGTTTGTAACAAAAACCCTGAAAATCTAGAATATTCAGAAATACCAAGTACTCAGAAAAAATCATACCTTATAGAGTATGAAAAAGATATTCCAGAGGTTTATTTCGAAATTGAGAAACTAATTCAGTCGCTTAGAATGGGAAAAGAAGTAAATGAATTATCTAAAGAACTTAGAGGTTTACTACTTCGTCCAACAAAGGTTAACCCAGGATTTAAGCAAGCTGTAAATATACTTCTAACATTCCTATTTCCTGAAAAAGTTATACAACTGTATAGATTTAACAAAGAAAAGTTTTACAAACAATATTTTACTTGGTCTAAATCAAAAAGGAAATGGGTAATTTGGAGAATTATGAATCACTACAAAGGAGTTAATTATGAATGAAATAATTGGATGGACTATTACTTCTATTGTAATTGGTATGTTCATAGGAGTAAAAGATCAAAAAAAAGGTCTTTTTAGAAAGTTTTATATATGGTTTCATAACCTTATAAACTCTCCTAAAAATCGAATTACAATGGAAGATAATAAAGGTTTTGTGTATGGGCAAACAATTAAGCGTAAACTTATAAATGCAACACCTTTCGCAGCAACAATTGAGTTTATAACTTTTTGGATTCCTGATGCAATGCCTTTATATGTAGATTTACTATTATATGTATTGCTACACTTCTTTATATGGATAGGTTTTATATTTACACCTCTAGCTGTCACATTAGTTGATTCTTTTAAATGGGGTCTGGACAGAAGTGATGATATCCAGACAGGCAAAATAAATTTAAAAGATGAGATACAAAAAGCTGGAGATAGAGCAAAACAAACCATAATAGAAAAATCAGGTGACGCTGGAGATGCAATTAAAAAAAGCATTCTCACTAAAAAAGATAGTGAAAATAAAAAACAGGAATTTGAGGACAAAAATAACGCATACCCAACTCAAGACAAAGAACCAAATGATAAGTACTATATAGATAAACTTGAAAGTTTCGGCAAAGGAGGAAAAAATGAGTGACATAAACAATGACATAAACAAAGTAGACGAGGAAGAGAAAGGAGCAATATACTGGTTAGTAAGAAATACTTGTTCTGGTATAAAAAACGGTCTACAAAGCATATGGAAAAGTAAAATTTTTCGTGTAGTTATGTTTTTCCTTTTTATTACACTAATACTTTTGAGGTCTATATGGCATGAGTATGTTATAGTTGTTAGAGAGTATCTCTTTGTTGTATTTATGTTGTTAGTAATATATCTAATAACAATTGGTCTTTCAAAAGTAAAGCTTAAAAAAACTGCTTGGTCATTTGGTATTATAGGTTTATTTTGTATTGTGCCATATACATATTTTGGTGTAACACAATATATTTCTTCTTATCTTAAATACCAAAATGTAGACTGGGTAGAACTAGATGAACTACCATTAACAACAAAAGTAACTCCACAACCATTGAACTCTGTGATGGTCTTGGCAACAAAAAAGATAAGCGAATCTGAGTCTATACAAATTCCAGATCGAATTATGGATAATGGGAATATTAGATTTAACTTAGAAATTTATCCCTATAAAAGATGGGGAAGAATGACTCAAGATATAAATCAAATATTTTCAGTATCAGCTGAGAGCCCCTCACCAAACTTCGAGGATATAGAAAATGTATGTTTTCCCTCCGGAGAAGGTCTTTTGTACTGGAATAATACTCTAAACGTTGTCAAAAAACGTCTAAATCCTTGGAAATTTCTTAGCTATTTTCCCGAAGGAGTTAAGTATGTAAAAGACGATAAAGGAGATTTCGTACAAGTAGTTTCAATGTCTAAGTGGTCTGGTATCTTTTTTCCCAAAATAGAGTTTGCGGGAGTTTATATCCTCAAACAATGTAAAGAAAGAGATTGGATAGATGGTATTCTTAGAACTTTCTTGGGGGAGGGAAAATATGTTTCCCCTGAAGATATAGAAAACTATGACTTTTTGAAAGGACAAAATTTAAAACCTCAAAAAGTACATAGATTTGAAGCTACATCTTTTAGATTTCAAAATGGATTTATGGGACCATTTCCAGGTTTAGCACATGAAGGTGATGTCAGGATACCCGATTCTTCTTGGGATCTAAATCCTCAACCTTTTGTGCAATATGTGGAACAACTAAATAAATCTGAAGAAAATGAAAGTGGAGAAAAAGGTTTATTCGCTTATTTTTGTCTTGAACCTTTTATATCAGCTCGTTCAGGTTTATCTGTATCACTTTTTGCACCGGTTGATAGTAGTGATAAAATATACTACTATCATCATTCCAATAAAGGAGAACGTCTTACAGGATGTTCTACAATTGGTGATGACGTCGCTGGTTCAAAAAAAGAATATAACTGGGTTGGGTATGGTAATATACTAACTCCAGACTCTAAACAAGACCCTTCCGAGAGTCTAAAACCAAAACAGTATGTCGATGAATCAAATAGACGTCAAGCATCTGTTGTTGAAAATAGACCTCATATTCGTGATATTGCAGGAGAAAGAAGATTTTATTTTCTTTCAACTGCTGTAACTCTAGCACAAAAAGGAAATTTAGCAGGAGGACTTCCAGAGCTAGCAATTACAGACCCTAGGTACAACATAACAGTTTGGGTAGACCCTCAAGGATCTATATCAGACTGGGATGAACAAATAAAACAGGCTTTTTCTAGAACTTATTCTTCAAACTAGAAAAAACCGAAATACTAAAGAGCTCTCTTGAAATCAAGAGAGCTCTTTTTTTATGAAAGTTTAAGACAAAAGGAAAATATTATGCCAGTTATTTGTAAAAAATAAAAGTATATGTTAAAATTAAAGAAAAAATAAATAAAAACTATGGAAAACTTAAACTATTTAAATACAAACGAGGAGGTAAAAAAATCTACTCAAAGTTTAATTGAGGAGTGAAATTTAATATTGTCTAGAATTGAGCAAGGTTCAACAACAAGATCAGATAGGTATAAAAATGCAGAAAGAGAATATTCAGATTTGAAAGAAAAAATAAAAGAAGCTATAAAAAGTGAAAGTGAAATCACTAAAAATGAATTGGAAGATTTGAGAAGAGAATTTTATGAATTGAAAAATATAGATAAAAGACCTGAAATAACTGGTCCTAGTAAAGTACTTTATTTTGAGAATAATGTTATTGAATCCGAGAAGAATTTTAATGAAGTAAAAAACGATATAAAAACAGCACTATATTGATATATAGAATGATTGAAACAAAGTAGAAATATTTCATGTGATTGAGAATATAACATAGAACATGAATCAAAGAAATTAAATCAAGAACTTATAAATCAAGAATTAATTGATGAATTACTAAACCCAAATACAAAATACACAATTGGAGAAATTAGAGACATGCTTGTTGATTACATAAATCCAGAAATTTGGGAAGGTTCAGAATGAATTATAAATCAATTTATTGATTATCATGTGGAACTTAAAGAAAAAAGTAGTAATTTCATGGAATCTAAATTAGATTTATCAAATGCAATAATTGATAATGAAGTAGACAATCAATTTTTTCTTGAATTTATAAAAGAAAACGAACTCTTATTTGATTATGATACAGGTATAGAATGAATAACTAGTATCAATGACCTAAATCAAAATCAATTAATATTTTTAATAGAAGAATTAGAAGGTGAAGCCTCATTGGATCAACAAAAAAAAGAACTATTAGATATACTTAAAAAGAAATTAGCAAATTATAATAAAAGGCTAAAAATAAACTATGAAAGATTTGAATTAAAAACCCAAATACAAGAACAAAGAAATAGTGAAGTAACAAATGAAGAATATAACTTAAATGACGAAAACCAAGAAACAAACAATTCTCTAAACACAACCCACAAATTAAATATATATGAAAACTGAAATATAAGTATAGAAACTCAAAATTGAGAAAAAATAAATTGAATAAATAAACAAGAATATGCAATAATACAAAAAAGCCCTGAGGCCATGGAAAACATAGTAAACTTTTACAATGTATTAGAAAGAACAGGACTTGAAGAATTATGGGACATAAGATCAGACATATTAAGATCTATATGAAGTATAAACATAAAAGCTGACAGCAACTACCTTGATGAAAATGAGGTAAAACTATTTTTAGGAAAAATAATAAAATCAGTATGACTCGGTGAAATACCTGAAAATTCTAGTCTAGAAGATACGGTGTTTAAAATAATTAGGATAAATGGATGAAATGCAGGTTGAGATATAGCAGAAGTAAACACTCATGGAGAAAGCAAAATAATAAAACTATTTAAAGATAAATTTGTAGAAAGAGAAAGTATTGTAAATGGATTTTTATTCAATGAATTTAAAGAAGCTTTGAATAACTCAAATATTAAAACCTCAATAAAAGAAGCTCCTGAAATCTAAAATTTTTCAACTCTACTTCAATTTCTATCATCAATAACTCTGTAACCCTGAGACTCTATGTCATTTCTCAAACTATCAGCCAAAACAAAATCCTTTTTTCTCTTAGCATCATTTCTTTTTTCCAATTTTGAAGAAATATCACTAGGAATAAAATTGTTTAAATCTAAAATATCAAAATCCATTATAGATAAAACCTCGTTAAATGTTTTAAACATATCCAAAATGGAACTAACCTCTGGAAAAGAAAAATCATTTTTTCTAATTCAAGTATTCACAAATTTTTCAAAACTATAAAAAACACTCAAAGCATTGGGTATATTAAAATCATCTTCAAGCTCATTTGTATAAGAAATTATGAAATCTTGCATACTATTTCTAAAACTAATACTAGACTTGGAATTTTCATCTCACAAACTAGATTTATAGTAAAAAACATTTTTCAAAGTATTATCCAGTCCAACAATAGTATTAAGCATTTGGTTAAGTTTATCAAAACTAAAATCTATACTATCCCTATATTTTCAATTCATAAAGCTAAGTCTTATAGCTCTATATAAAACAGATCTATCTACATCTTTGAATTTATCCTCCAAATCCTTCAAAGTATAAAAATTTCAAAGAGACTTAGACATTTTTTTACCATCCACACTAAGATGTCATCAATGAATCCAATATCTTGAAAATTCTTTTTTAGTACAACTCTCTGTTTGAGCAACTTCATTTTGGTGGTGAGGAAATAAGTTATCTATACCTCACATATGTATATCTATCTGAGCTCAAAAATATTTCATATTACAAGCACTACACTCTATATGCCATCCAGGTCTTCATTTTATAACAACTTTTCTATCCCCCTCTCCTCTAAGGAGAGGGGTTAGGGGTGAGGTTTGCTCGGAGAGGTTTAGGGGTGAGGTTTGCCCGGAGAGAGGCTGAGGGTGAGGGCTAGTTCATTGGGTTGAGGGTAAGGTTTGAATGGACTGGAGGTTAGGTTTTTCAGACTCATCTGGTAAAAAAAACTCTGCTTCCCAAAAATTATCACCATCTTCTTTTTTCCAAGCTTTCCATAAGGCAAAATCAGAAGCTTCTTCTTTTCCATACTCATCATTATCTATCCTTACGGATTTTTTTAATCAAGAAATATCTAAATTTGCTAATTTTCAGTAATTCTTAAAACTACAAACATCAAAATAAATACTTCAATCATCTCAAAAATAAGCATTTTTTCTATTGAGCATAGTTTGAATCATTCTAACCATTTCTGGTATCAAACTAGATATAAAAACCACATTATCTGCTTTTTTAATTCATAATTTTTCTATATCTTCCAAAAAAGCTTTGGAATATTTTTTTGTGAAAGAAGATAGACTCTCTAACATTTTTTGACTATCTCTAATAGTCTTATCATCTATATCAGTTATATTCATAGTAGTTTTTAAATTGTATCATAAAAACCTCAAAGTCTTTACAACCACATCTTCAAAAACATATGTTTTCAAATTTCATATATGAGCAAAATTATATGGGGTAGGACCACAAAAATAGACCTTCACTTCCCTGCTTGAAATAGGCTTAAATATTTCCTTTTTTCTTGTTTTAGTATTATAAATTAACATTATTATCTCTTTAATTTCTTAAACATAAGTTCACTAATCTTAGAACCATTAGAGAAATTTATAATCTCTCTATCAATTCTTGCATTAGGTCATTTACTACATTCTCACATACACTTAGATTCTTCAATTTCGATATTTTTTAAATCAAATTTTTTTATATCTCTATCAATTCTAGAAATCATATAATGCGAAAAATTTGATTTACAAGAGTTTCATAAACATATTTTTACTTTCATATTCAATTTTTAATAAGGATATAAGTAATTATTTTTTAGTATATTTAGCATAAATAAAAAATCTAGTTTTTTTAGTTTCATATTTAGAAAATAATCAAACTTAAATGTAAATAGCTTTATTTTTTACACAAACTTAAAAAAATATACAATGCAAGAGTGCAAAAAAGCATTATTAAAGGATAAATTGAAAATTTTAATATTTTCTAAAAAATTATTTTATATTTGTAAGTAAATTTATTATGTATAATTTTATGCAAGGTATAAGCTTACCTCTTGATGTGATTATTAGATATGCTACAATAATAGTATGAGTAATTGTTGCTATCGTAATTGCAAAAATAATCTCAGAGTTAGTATGATGATGATTAAAAAAAGCTAACTTTTTGAAAAAAGCCTTTAAAAAGATAGATGTATCAATAGATTTGAATCTAATTTGAAACATAGTATCTAAGGGGCTTTATTTTATAATAATACTTGCTTGAGTAGTATGAATATTAGAATATTTAAACATAGAAATAGCTATTTTAAATGACATTTTGGATGATTTTATACCAAAAATAATTAATGCATTATGACTAGCTATAATAGCATGGTTATTAGCTAGTATTGCTAAAATTGCTATAATAAAATGATCAAAGGTAATGGATTTAAACAAAAAGTTAAGTTCTTGAATTAATGTATCAGAAAGTATAGGAGTAATAGCATATTGGGCAGTAATAATATTTTTTCTTCCTCAAATACTTGAAGAGTTAGGACAAAACGAACTTTTAAAACCAATAACAAATATAATAGATAGTGTTACTTGATATATACCCAATATAATAGGAGCCAGTATAATATTTATAATATGATTATTTATAGCTAAAATAATAAAACAAATAACTGTAAGTGTACTTAATTCTCTTAATGTAGATGAAGCAAGTAAAAAATTTGGTTTAAATGACTTCTCAATATCAAACCTAGCAGGGACAATAGCATATGTTCTTATTTTATTACCTGTAGCTATACAAGCTTTGGATAAATTAAAAATAGGTGTTATAAGTGAACCTGCTACAGAAATGTTACAACAAATAATAAATATGATTCCTCTTCTTTTCACAGCATGAATAATAATAACTATATCATATTTCATATGAAGATTCGTATCAAGACTAATATCTGAGCTATTATCATGAGCTTGATTTGATAAAGTATTAAAAATAATTGGTTTAAAAAGTGTTAAATCAACCACGAAACCTTCTGAAATAATAGGACATTTAGCATTTATATACATAATACTTTTAGCAGTAGTTGAAGCTACAAGTACAATAGGTTTTATGACTATAGCTGCTCTTGTGAATGAGTTTATACTTTTTGCAACAAATGTACTTGTAGGTATAGTTATATTAGGGCTTTGATTATTTTTAGCTAACCTAGCAGAAAAAGCTATAAGGACAGCTTCAGATTCAAAGATACTTATAAATATAGCAAAAACAGCTATAATAGTTTTAACAGCTTTTATGTGATTACAACAAATGTGAATAGGTTGAGAAATAATAACACAAGCTTTCACTTTAGTTTTATGAGCAGTAGCAGTTGCATTTGCTTTAGCTGTTTGACTTGGGTCAAAAGATATTGCAGCAAGTGAAGTAAAAAAATTTATGGAGAATTTAAAAAAATAAAAAATTTTAGTTAAAAGCCCTGGGCTAAAGCTCAGGGCTTTTATTTTTTACAAGAAAATAAAGAGATTTTTAATATTTTACAAAAATTTGATATTGTTATTTTTTTCATATAATTGCTTGGCTTGAAGAAAAATTGAAAAATCTATTTAAAAAAAAACAATTCTTTTTGCTAATTTTCACCAGAGAAATTTTTGAGTTAGAATAATAAAACAATTTAAATGCCGGGATAGCTCAGGGGTAGAGCAGAGGACTGAAAATCCTTGTGTCGCAAGTTCAAATCTCGCTCTCGGCACCATTTGTGTAAAGTAAAAAAGCACTTACTTTGATGAAGTAAGTGCTTTTTGTTTTAGCATAAAGCTTTTTTTGATAAAAGCATCTTATATATTAAGGGATACTTGTTAGAAAATCTTTCTGACTCACAAAGATATAAACCTTTAGGATTTCTTTTAGTAAAAAAAGATAAAATATTAGTCTCCCTATTACTATTATCATTAAGAAAGTATCTGCACTTTACATAAAAGTTTAGGAAAAAAGCATCTTGATAGTCTATTTCTTCTCCAGATTTCAATTTTTTGATTAAAGAAATCAAATAAGCTTTTTCCATTTTTGAAGCAAATAGTACTTGATAATTTACAAATAAGTAAATTATCCTCATTATGCTAAAACAAAGAAAAAATAAATTTTTCATTTTAAACTCCTTTTTAAATAATTCTTGTGATTAAAAAATGAATAAACATTGTAGACTATAAATAATATACATATAATAGTAAAAGTCAATATTGATTTCTGTTTTTATAACGATAGACAATTTTTATTATTTTGTTTTTAACTTAAATCAACGTTCATCAATATATTCTTGGTTTTTAAAATTTATCCAAAAAGGAAATCAAACAGGAGAATTATCTTTTGGAATATTAATTAAGATTCATCAATCATAACCTATGTTGAGTCTTCAAACTATATTATCAAATGATTGAGATTCAAAATTTATTTTATCAATAAATAAATCTGACATAATTTTATCTACCCCTGAAGATGTAATTGAAATAAGTAAATCAATACCTCAAGGATTTTTATCCAATAGTTTTTTCATACCTGAGTAGTTAACATATTCACTATTATTTAAACTCATATAAACAAATATTAAAAAATATAAAGTACAATAGAATAATACCTTTTTTATAAAATATCCTAGCTTTTTCTTGGAATTTTATAATAATCAAGCAAATACTGTGATATATCTTTAAAAATTTCTGATGAAGTCTGTCATCAATAAATAGAAACTCTAGGTCTATCAAGTTTAACTACTATAACGAATTTAGGATCTTCAGCCGGTCAAAATCAAGCAAAAGATGCATATGTTGAAGCTTCTCATTTTTCATATCCTCATTTACTAGCAATTTGGGAAGTTCAAGTTTTTCAAGCTAGGGTATATCACTGCACATTTCAAGTTTGTGCAACTCATTTATTTATAGAGTTAACAAGCATATTTGTAATAATTTTTGAAGTTTCTGGCTTAATTACTCTATATTCTTGCTCAGTTTCATATTTTAAAACTTTTTTATCTCAATATTCAATAGCATCTATTATATGAGGTCTAACATATACTCATCAATTTGCTAAAACACTATAAGCTGTTGCCATTTGTAAAGGTGTAACACTTATTCAAAGTCAGTAACTAGAAGTTAGCAGATTTGATATAGACCAATGATTTAAATCTCTAATTTCAGAATTTACCTCTCAAGCTAAAGATATATCTGTTTTTTTCTCAAATCAAAAAGCTTTTAGATAATTATAAGCTAAAACTCTTCAATATCTTTGGGCAATTCTTATCATTCAAACATTACAAGAATAATTTAGAGCATGTGAAAAACTATGATATCATAAACATTTACTAGAAACATTACTAATTTCAAATTGATCTATTTTTAAACTTCAATTATCCATATACATAGAATTTCTAGAAATTTCTCCAGAATCTAATCATATGGCAACAGTAAAAGATTTTATTATAGAACCTGGTTCATATAAATCAGAAATTACACCATTTTTATAAACTTCTGGTCAAAAATCATTTATATATTTGTACTTTACAACCAAAGGATTTCATATCTCTTCCTCACTAGCATTTCTAAGAAGAATTTTTTGAGAGTTATAAAAAAATTGTTTTCACTCTATATTATCCTCAACAAATACAGGTATTCATTTTAAATCTATCAAAGGATTTGGATATATTCAATAATTTACTTTTTCTAATTCATATACATCTCATGGTCTATTTGGATCAAATGATGGGTAATTTGCCATAGATATTATTTCTCAAGTTTTTGGATTCATAACTATAGCACTTCATTTATTTGCTCTAAATTTTTTAACTCAAGCTTCTAAAATATCTTCTACATTACTTTGTATGTTTCTGTCAATAGTAGAATAAATTTTAGCTCATTTTCAGAATAAGTCTCAGCTTTTAAGAGATATAGGATCTATAGTTCTTCATCTAATATCAGTTTTTGCTATTATATATCATTTATTTCATTTAAGTATATCGTTGAAATAACCTTCTAATCAATATTGTCCTTTTCAAGAATTATCTACAAATCATACTATATTTGAAGCAAGATTATTTTCAGGGTAGTATCTTTGAGGATAAGGTGTGAGTATTAAAAAGTTGAATATAGATTCTTTTTCATTTATCAATCCTCTTTTCAAGGCATCTTTTTCATCAGCTATATAGGTTTCTATTTTCTCTGAAGTCTCAATAGAAAGTTTAGATAAGAGTTTTACATACCTTTTGTCTCTTTTTCTTATCATATACTCAATTTTTGTTTCTATTATAGGAAGAATTTTTGAAATTTTTAATGCAAGTAGTTTTTCATTTAACACTTCTTCAGGATTTATGTAAAGATTATTTTTATTTATATAAACTCATTTTGAATTCATATCTTTAAGTTCCAATATCTGTAATTTTGAAAGACCTTCATAAACTAAAACTGATCTTATCTTGGTTTCTTTTAATTTTTCTTCTAATTGTTTCACTATCATATCTTTGACATAATCATTTTCTAGTTTAAAGTTTTCTAAATCAAGAACCTTCAAAAACTTAAGTAGGTTATTTTTACATACACTTGAGTTTTCTCAAAAGCAAATTTCTTCAAAAATAATATCTCTAAGGAATACTATAAGCTTTGCTTTATCTCAATAAGAAACAGGATCAATTGCTAAATCATTTAAACTTACAGAAGTAGCTATTACACTACCATTTTTTGTGTATATATTTCATCTAGTTACAGGTATTTCAACTTTTCATATTTGTTGTTTATCTGCTAAGTCTTTATAATATTCATAATCAAGTACTGTGTATGAGAATACTTTTGTTATTATTATAAAAAAAGATATCAAAAAAAACCAAAATACAAAAATTTCTCTTTTTAAAAGCAAAATATTTTTTAATTGTTCCTCTATATTTTTTCTCATTTTTTAAAAATTAGTTAGCAAAAAATTATTAAAAGTTTATTATTTTTTCATAGAATTTAATTTTTAAGTTTCTAGTTAAAAAAAAAGTTTTTCTCATATTTTTTCAAAGTCTTTTGGTATAATATTTTCTTTATATATTTTGTATAGCTTTTCTTCCATTTTTAGAAACTGGCTATGAGTAAATTTTGGAAGAACTTCTTTTTCAAACATTTTTAAAATAAAAGGTAGATTTTTGTATTTATCTAGACTTTTGTACATAGAAAATATTACTTCTTGTTTTTCTCATACACATTCAAATGGTTTAATTCAAGATATTCACAAAAGTTCCCTAAAACCATTTTCTAACTCTCTATCTTCAAATAAATCTTTTCAAAAAATTTGTAAAACTTCTTTAGTTGATAAATGAGGTCTAAGTATGGCAAAAACAAAAAGACATTTTGGGCAAGAGTTACACCAATATATCTTCGAGATTTTATTTTTATCTAAAGAAGAAAATATTTTAAAATTATAATTACAACTAGAAAAAAAAGAAAAGTATTTTTTTCATAAAAGGTAAAATAATTGTGCTATATTAATTTCGTAAAATCATCTTAAAAGAGAAAAGTAAAAAATATTTTTAGTTATATATTTTTGAGTATATGATTTAAAGTCTTTTTCAAATTCAAAACTTTTGGAATATTGATGATTTATATCTATTCATTTCCATTTAATATTTCAAAAATTGGAAGATCTTTCATTTGATAATATCAAATATTTATATGAATATAAATATCAAACTAGCATCATTGCAAAGGCTATCAATCAAGTTATAGGAACATGTCAGTTATAATACCCACCATTTTTAAAATTTGAAAGGTCAGGAATATATCTTTTTATAAAAAGCCTATTTTTACCAGATATTTCTTGAGTTTTTTTGTATAATATATTGTCTTTAGGTCAGAAAGTGAATAAATCAAAGCTACAGGAATCCTTTTTCAACAACTCAATTGAAACAATAGAGTCTTTTCATCATCAAATTGGTACTAAAGATTTAGGTTTAGTTTCAAATTCTTTTTTTTGGAAAAAAATATCTGAGCCATTAATGAAATTACATAATCATATGGGTAATATCTTATTTCTATAAAAAAACTCTCAAAGACCATTTAGATAAAATTTTTTCCAAAAATTAATTTGATTTTCATTTAAAATTCAAGTTTTGACAACGAGATTTTTTGTAGGAAATAGCTTATAGTAACTTATTCAAAAAGCTATATGAATGTGGAATAATATATTTTTTATTATTCCAAAATCTATATCGTCTCTGATAAAAAATTCTTTTGAAATGAAATCTATTTCTTCTTCAAAGTATTTTTTATTATCAAAACTATATATAAATTTAGATTTCAGTGAATGTTTATCAAAAGAAAAACTTTCAAAATAAAATACATCAAATTTTTGCATTTATTTTTATAAAAAAATAATTTTGGAAATAATTTAAGTTATTTGGAAAAGAAAAAATTTAATATTTATAAACATAAATTAATTATCAAAGATTTTTATAAAATCTCAAATAAAAATTTGTTATTACATGGTTTGTTTATATAATTTGATATATAAACTGGTGTATTTTCTGGTTTATTTTTATAGGGATATAAGAAAATTTAGTTTAAGGAAAATATGAATAATTCTTTAATTTTGACAAAATAATAAATTTTTTAGGTGATTTTTACGAATAAAATTAACAAAAAAGAATTGTTTTTCTTTTAAATGAGTTTTTCAGGGTTTTCTTAGATAAACAAAAACAAAATTTTTGAAACCTAGATATATTAATTTAATAAAAAATACTTATGGCAGTTACCAAAGAACAAAAAAAGAAGCTTATAGAAGAATTTGCCTGAAAAGGAAATTCTTGAGCTCCGGAATCACAAATAGCTATACTTACAGCTGAGATAGAAAATTTAAAAACACACCTAGATCTTCATAAAAAAGATAACCATTCTAGAAGATGAATAATGCTTATGGTTGCAAAAAGAAGAAAGATGCTTTCTTACTTAAAAAGAAAAAATCCAGAAAAACATGCAGAGATATTACAAAAATTATCTATTAGAAAATAAAAAACTTTAGCCCGAAAAAAGGCTAAAGTTTTTTTATAAAATTTAATATTTTAAAATATACCTAAATCATTCTTAAATAATAACATTTAGAAACTCTAAACTAACTTTCAACTAATTTGCTATTTTCAACCTTATACTTAAGCAAGTCAGATCATAAACCATTTTCTATTCTTCAAATTAATCTATCAACAAGTAAATAATCATAATCTGGTATCTCTAATTTCAAATGTATATCTCATTTATATTTGCGTGTTGCCACATAAGAAACCTCCTCAATATTAATATCCATTATATACATAATATCTGAAATTGCTTTTAATATTCATTTTTTATTTACAACCGTTAAAATTATTTTTATTTCTATAAAATCATTTCTATCAGAAGCTATATATGCAGAAAGTAACCTATCTTTATTAGATTTTTCTATTATATAACAATTTCTCTTGTGTATTGTTATTTTAGAATCTCTATTTATGTGAGCTACCATTTTTTTAGGAATTTTATTTCATATACAACAACAGTGTCAAAGATTATAGTCTAAATTTTCTTCTCAACCAATAATCAATTTTTTCTTTTTAGTATTATCATTATTTGTTTCTAAATCATTTTTAGTTTTTGAAATTTTATTATTATCTAAATTTATCTTTTTTGTTTTTAAAATTCTTTTAAAAATTACAGAAGCAGGAATAGAAAAATTTCATATTTGCTCAAGGATTTGAAGTCTATCTTCCATACTATTTTCCCTTCATTCTAAAACCTTTAATATTGATAAATCTTTGTCTAGAGTAAATATACCAGTTTTTTCCAAATATCTCTCAAGTATTTCTCTCCCCTTTTCCCTGTATAAGTCTTTATTTTCTGTTTTTAAAAAGTTTTTTATCCTATTTTTTGCCTTGTTTGTTTTTACAAATGATAACCGAAAGGGATTTGGTTTTTTATTTTTATCAATAGATATTTCAATTACATCTCAGTTTTGTAGTTCTTTGTCTAGAGTTTTTAATTCTCAATTTATTTTTACTATGTTTATTTTGTCTCAAAGATCACTGTGTACATAGTAAGCAAAATCTATAGGGGTAGATCAGGAAGGAAGATTTACTAAATCCCCTTTTGGAGTAAAAACAAAAATTCTATCTTTGAAAATATCTATTCTAAGAGAACTAACAAATTCGTTATCATTGTTATTCAAATCATGGGTTATATCTTTTAATTCTTTTACCCAGTCTATCTCGCTAGACTTAACACTACCTTTTTCCTTATATTCAAAGTGTGCAGCAATACCCATATCAGAGAATTCTTTCATTTTATAAGTTTTTATTTGAATTTCAGTGGGCTGTTTCCTATAATCTTTTAAAAGTCATATTACAGTTGTATGGATTGATTTATATCAGTTTGGTTTTGGTAAGGCTATATAATCTTTTAGTCTTTTGGGTATGGGATTCCAATTTTTATGTATTAATCCAAGTACTCTATAACAAGTTGCTTCATCTGGAACTATTATTAAAGCTCAAAATATATCATATAGAGATTTTATAGAATCTAGATCTTTTTTTTGCATTTTTTTGTATACAGAATATATAGATTTAATTCTATAATCTATTTTGTAATTTTTTATTCAGTTTTCATCTAAAAGTTTTGATATTTCTTTTTCTATATGTTTAGAGAAAAGTTTCATGTAGTTACTCATACTTTTTAACTCCCTAAGTATTTTCTTATAATCTTCAGGTTCAAGTATTTTAAAACTCTCTTCTTCTAGGTAATTTTTAAAATGATACAGTCATAACCTATCTGCTATAGGAGCATATATGTTTAATGTTTCAAGTGCTATTCTTTCTCTTTTTTCTGGTTTAGGATGATATCTGAGTGTTCGCATATTATGGATCCTATCAGATAGCTTTATAAAAATAACTCTCAAATCATCAGCCATAGCAATAAACATTTTCCTAAGACTTCAAATATCCCTATCCTCTCAAACAAATCTAACTTTTCAAAGTTTTTCCATTCATTCACAAAGTATTTTTACCTCTTCTCAAAAATTTTCTAATATATCAAGGGAAGTTTTTGGTGTATCTTCTATAACATCATGAAGCAAACAAGCTTGTATAGCTTTTATATCAGGTTTAAGATATAAAAGTACTTTTGTAGCTTCAACTGGGTGAAGAATATATGGATCTCAAGATAATCTAAGCTGTCACTCATGGGAACTACGAGAATATTTATATGCTTTATATATTTCTGATTCAATAAAAGAGTCACTCTGATTTTCTATATAGCTTTGGGCTTCTTTTATAATTGAGTTAACTTTTTTATCAATTTCACTATAGTCAGTTGATTTACTTTTTGTATGAGTCATTAATTTTGAAAAATAAAAAATTGAATACTTATCATTATAATTGACCAAGCATAATTTGTAAAGTGATTTTAGTTGAATGTACTTTACTTTTAATTATAAAGGACTATTGTAACAATGAATTTTAAAATTTATATAAAAATAATTATGAAGAAAAAAAATAATGCTTTTACACTAGTTGAGCTTTTGGTAGTAATAACTATTTTAGCTATAATATCAGTAGTTGCTTATCAAAATTTTGGATGAGCAGTAGATAAGGCTATGTCATGAAGAAAGATAAGTGATGTTTCTACAATAGAAACAGCTCTACAGCAATATAAAGCTGATAAAAATTATTATCCTCCTACAGATTTATATTCAGATAATAATTTGTGGTGATATACAGGTTCAACAGCAAATAGATCAAATACACTTAATGTAAAGTATGATGATCAAGAAATAGAAAGAATAGAAAGTGGTAGTTGATGATGACTAATAGTTGCGAGCTGATCAAGTTTGGATATATGATATAAATGAACTATATCACAAAATACTCTATGAAAAAAATATCTTACTAAAGATTTGTATGATCCAGAACTTTGAGATATAAATCTTACAGGAAGTAACGAGAAAATGATAGATTATTGAATAGGTAGATATATTTATGCCATTTACAAAAAAAATATAAAAACAGACTGAACAAGTAGGTGAAATGATTATAACATAGCATACACAATAAAAAAAGATTGAAGTGATAAGTATATGACTAAGATATCTTGATCGTATGATAAACAGTCTTGTTATTGAGAACCAGATGATTGTCCAGAAACTCTAATATGATCTGCATCATGATCCATACTGGAAGATTGAGATGAACAAATCATAACTTCAAATTCTAGCAGTGAAAACCAATGAATTCCCTACCCTGTATCTGATTTTGAGTAAAAAAAGATAGAGTTAAACTCTATCTTTTTTTTAGTATTGATAAAAAATTCTTTTTATTTTCAAACTCTCTGTTTTCAATGATTTCAAAATGTGTTTTTCTAAATATAAAGCCTAATTCTTTTAAATTAAAACAATGATAATATCTTTTATATTCTCATATTTTTATTTCATAATCAAAACTTCAAAATTCATTTTCACTTCAAGGAATAATTGAATTTTTATATTTTTCATAGTTAATTTCGCTTCTAAGAGACCAATTTGTAATAAAAAGTAATCATCAAGACTTAATTTTATCATAAGTTTTTTGTAAGACTTCAATTCTGTCTTCAAGTTTATCTAAATGATGAAAAGATGCTATAAAAAATATAAGATTGTATTTTTCTTTTATTGTTTCTAGGTTAAGCATATTTAGATTAAGAAAACTAACTTCTGGGTGATAAATCTTAGCTTCTTTTAATAAAGCTTTTGAAGAGTCTATTCAAAGATAGTTTTTAAATTGAAAATCAAGTTCTTTAATGTGAGATAAAAGCCTAGCATTTCAGCATCAAACATCAAGAATACTTAAATCTTTTTTTTTGAAATAATTTTTACTTTTATCTAAAAAATAGTATAGCTCCTCCCATTTCATATTTTTCCTAGAATTAGAAAAAGTATTTGCAAAAGAATTGTAATCTGTTGGCATTTATTTAAAAAAATTAATTTCTACATTTTTTCTGGCATAGAAATACCTAAAAGTTCAAAACATTTTTCTATTGTTTCAAGAAAACTCTTGTTTATTAGAAGATATAAATTTCTAAGATTACTATTTTTTTCATTTAGTATTTCCACATTGTTATAAAAATTGTTGAAAGATTTTGTGAGTTCATATGAATAAGAAGCTAAAATATGTGGCATATTTTTAATTATAGTTTCCAAAATTGGAGATGAGCTTGAATTGTATTTAAGAAGAATTTTTATCAAAGATAAAGATTCTTTTGCTATCTTTAAGTTGGATATATCAAAATTTTTTAGTATTTTTGGTTCTTTTTCAAAAATTCTTTTTGATCTTACATAAGCATATTGTATGTATGGTCAAGAATTTCATTCAAAATTCATAAAATCATCCCAATCAAATACAACATCTGTTTCTCTAGATTTTTTTAGGTATCAATATTTGATAGCTCCTGATGCTATAATCTTAGATATTTTTTCAAGTTCACTTCAAGATATATCACTTCTTTTTTCAAGTATAATTTTTTTTGCTCTGTCTTCTGCTTCATCCAAAAGTTTGGAAAGTTTTATAATTTTTCATTTTCTAGTAGACATAGCTCAATCTTTCAAACTTATAAATCAATTATATGCATGAAAAAGATTTGTGCTTAGATTTTGTTTTGAGTTATCTTGATATTCAAGCCATCAAGCCATTTTTGATATTTCAAAGGCTTGGCTTAAGTGAAGTTTTTGCCTAGAGTCTACGAAATAAATTATATGTTCTGGTTGCCAGTTAGCCATTCTATATTTTATACAAGCTAAATCAGAAGCTAGATATCAATGTGTTCAATCTCTTTTTTGGAGTATACAGCTAGGTATTTTTGTATTTTCAGGAAATTCAATTCAAACGGAATTATCTTGATTTTTTTTAGCAATTCATTTTTCTATAAGTTCTAAAACAATTTCTTTCATATTGTATTCTAAATCAGGATAGTTTTCCATTTTTGGTAAGTTTAATCATTCATAAAAACTCTCTCAAATGTTAAAGTTTGGTTTTACATTTAATCTAAAAAGTTGAGTATTCATTGATTCTATAGACTCCTTGGTAAAAAGATTCCAAAGTTTTATGGAGTCTTTATTACCTTGAGATAATAGTCTAAATTCTTCTCTAAATCTTTCTTCAATTAAAATATCTTTTTCAGCTTCAGCGGTAGATTTCACATAAAGTTCCAAAAGATAATCAACAGCATTTTGTTTTAATTTATTTTCATCTCACCATTTTTTATAACCAAAAATTAATTTTCAAAAAATAATTCCCCAATCTCAAATATGAGAATCTGTTATAACATTATATCATAAATATTTATATATATTTGCCATAGTTTCACCTTGATTTGGTGTACATATATGTCAAATATGAAGAGGTTTTCATACATTAGCTCATATATAATCTATAACTATATTTTTAGAAGAATTTTTTAGTCTTGTTTCACTAAAAAAGTTTGAAGGTTTCAAAAACTCTTCCAAGAATAAGTTTTCAACAATTTTTATATTAAGATAAATTCAAGATACTTCAGTTTCATCAATTAAATTAAAATAGGCTTCATATTCTTTTTCTAAATTATCTTGCTTCAAAGAATCTATAAAATTTTTTAATTCTGTACAAATTAATTTTGGATCTTTTTTTAAATAACTAGAAAGAAATCAGGTATTAAATGAGAAGTCTCATGAGAACTCTTTTGGTGGTTTTAAAAGCTTTAGATTTTCTATATTTAGACTGTAGTTTTTTTCTAAAATATGTTTGATTAAGTTTATCAAAGATTTTTCAATTTTATCCATCAATAAATTTTTAATAAGTTAAGTTTTTATATGTCAAAAATTTTTAATTTTGTAATTTTATATATACTATTAATTTTTTAAAAAATACAAAAAACAAAATCCTAAATTAACACTTTATTTCAAAAATACTTTTAAATATAATTTGATTAAATGTAAATAATTATTATAATAATTTAGAAAATGTATAATTATAAAATAACAAAAATATGATAAATCTAATAGAAAGAAGTAAAAAATATTTTCTGGATTCAAAATGATACAGAGAAGATGTCTCAAAAAATACAATAAATGATATAGTTTGATATATCAAAAAAGAAAAAATTATAGTTATATCTTGAATTAAAGGTGTGTGAAAAACATCTGTTATAAGCTATATAATATCAAATAGTAATTTGAAAGATTATTTTTTGTATTTGAATAAATCCTTAGATTTAAATAATATTTTAGAAGATAAAAATAGCTTAAAAGATATATTAGAGTTATATAAAAGTAAATATAATAATCCTAAAATGATAATTTTGGAGAACCTAGATTGAGTAAAAAACATAAAAGAATATATAAAATATTTATATAATAATTCTTATATAACTATAATAATATCAAATAGTATAAAGATATGAAACAAAAAAGAATTTGAAATATTTAGCGATAAAAAAAGAGAATTTGATATAGTTTATAATAACAAAAATAAATATCTAGAAGATTTAAAAACTAAAAATACTATTTTTGAAGAAATAATAAAAATATATAATGTAAAAAATATATATTTGTATATTTATACTTTGACATATTTAAGTAATTTAAACAGAAATGTTTCTTTAAGAGAATTAAATAAAGAAATAAATAATAGCATAAAAGTATCTCTTATTACAATGATAGATTATTTAAAATATTCTATAAATGCAAAGATATTAAAACCAGTTTATGTTTTTGATTTTAAAAAGAAAAAAGAAATAAATACTAGAGTAAAGTATTATTTTTCAAGTAGTGACTTTAGAAATAGTTTATATAATTTCAGTTTAGATTTAAGCTTAATTAAAGAAAACTTTTTATTTAATGAGTTGGAAAAAAGTTGATATAAAATAAATTCTTGAATAAATGGTGTTTATGAATTTTTGTTTTATGGAAATAAAACAGTAAAAAAATGAAATAATGATTTAGAAAGTGTAACAATATTTATAGATATTTGTAAAAGTAAAGATATATGAAATATTAAAAAATCTATAAATAGATTAATAAAAGTTCCTGAAATTATTACTAAAGAAGAAAATAAAGACTTAAATGTAAAATCTAGCTTTTACAAATATATAGTTTTAGATAATAAAAGTGAATTTTGAAGTAAGATTTGAAATTCAAAAAATATAAAAATAGTTAGTTTTGATGAATTGCTAAAAATCATATAACTTAAAAAACCATTTCCAATTGGAAATGGTTTTTTAATGAGAGATTGAAGAATTAATTCTTAAATATATAAATTTATTTTTAGTAGATAGAGAGCTTTATTCCTTTGATATTATATCTTCTTCAACAGAAGACTTTAGCCTTGTTGTTTTTTGTTTTTTTAGGCAGAGATATTTAGTTATTTGATCTTATATATTCATAAAAAAAGATTTTTGCTTTGCTATTGTAGGGAGTTTCTCTTTTTAAAAAAACTCTCTTGTTTAATCAAGGAGTTTTTTATTTAATTGTTATTTATCATTTTATATAGTAAAACAATTTGTAAATTAGTTTAGTATTGATAAACAAACTAGATAGGCTCTTTTCAAAAATAGAAACTTCTTACAATATCAAAGGGCTAAAGCCCTCTGTTGACAAAAAGTAAAAATTGTTTTTTCAATTAAAGTTGCATTTTAAAATAGTCTAACTTACAATTTAGTTTATTATATATAGTAAAACATTTTGTAAGTTAGTTTAATTTGCAAAAAAACTAAATTGCAAAAAAAAAACATTTTAAAGAAATTTTTTCTTATATTCTTCATGACATACTTTCAATATTTCTTGAGCTTTATCTTTATTATCCCATCAATTTAATTCTACTTTTTTGCCATGCAAATCTTTATAATGAAGCATATAATATTCTATATCTTCAAGTTCTTTTTTATTTACATCATCTAAATCATTAACATTTGAATAATATTTGTCATCTGCTACAGCTAATATTTTATAATCATCTTCTCCACTATCTATCATTTTTAATCATCAAATAACTCTAAGAGGCACAACAGTTCAAGGAGTTAAACTTTCACTACAAAGGATAATTACATCCAGAGGATCACTATCTCCTTTATTCCATGTTTGAGGTAAATCTCAATAGTTAAAAGTATAGTTTATAGGAGTTTTTCAAACTCTATCAACCCATAAGCAACCTGTTTTATAGTCAAATTCATATTTTACTTTTGATCATTTTGGTATTTCCATTACAGCATTTATTTCAGAAAAATCACTATTTCCAAGAGGTATATCATGGTATAGATTCATAAGTTTTTTATTAAAATATAAAATTTTAAAAATTATAAAAAAATAAAAGTTATTTTCAAATTGTTTTAGTTTGAAATAATTGCCTCGTAAAAAAAGGTATGCACCAAAGGTGCATACCTGTAAAGTTTTATGGGGAAGTTACTGTATATTACGTATTATACATACTCTTGAACTCAGTACTTTAATAAAATCTTTGAACTTAGGTCCTAGATTATAAGAAAGGATTAAAAACAAAGCTATGAAAATAGCAGTAATAACTCCCATAGTCTTAGGAAAATTATAAAGTAAAAAAGAATAAATAAAAAGATAAGTAAAAACAGCAATTATACTTACTTTATCTGTTTTTTCATCACATATAAAAGGAATATGAACTTTAAAAGCAGATTCTCCATCCAGTTTATATTGATAAACCTTCAAATTAAAAGGCATATCAAAGACATCTAGATTATTATTACTTAACTTATATCTACCAAGAAAAAGAAAACCAAGGATTAATTTTCCTATAGGATATATAGTTCTATTAATCAAAAAAAACAGAAAAAACAGTATGTAGAATGCAACAACAAGAGGTGCTATAAACAAAGAAACAGGATAGTACAAACAACTACATAAATTCATTTGATATATTACATTCTTTTCTTTTTGATCCATACCTACAAACATCAAGAATTTGACTATAAATGAATCTTTATTAAAAATGTCTAAATACAGACATAAAGCCAAAATAAAAGATATTGAAATATGAGGTATAGTTAAAATAGGAAATAGATTTATAAAAAAAGCTTCAACAGTTGAATATTCTGGTCTTTCCTCTAAACCCATAAAAATAGATAGCAAAAAGAAAAGAGCACTACAAAGCCACAAAATTAAATATATAATAATACATATTCCAATATGTACCTTATTAATATTAAATATATGCCTTACTTCCTTGTTAACCCCTACGGTTTTGTCATTTTCCATAATATCCTCCTTTAGTTTAAAATTAGAAAAATTGACTTTGAGTATAATATAAATATTAAAAAGAAAGTCAATATTTACGGTAATGGTCCTTTAGATAGGTACCACCAATTTTAGCAAGATTATCTAGGATAAGGACAGGGAAATTATTAAATTTTGTAGGAAGAATTATATTACAACTTCTAAGTTTTTCAATAGGACTTAAACCGTTCATACCTATTCAAAAAGAAGGTCTATAATTATTATAAGTATAAATATATTTACTACTATGGTTTAAAAAATTAGGAAGAGATTTCATGCGATCAAGATAAGGTCTATATAATTCTTCATCATCAGTTCTATGAGATCTCTCTACAATTCATTGAAGATATTTTTTTCAAGCAGGAATACTCTTAAAACAGCAATTTATATTATTTAATATAGCATTCCACTGATTTTCCTTTCTCTTACTTCATCCACAAAAATCAGCAGGGCCATTATCTCATTGAAATTCCATATGATAATATATTCACATACTCCTAAGATATGTAGCTATAGTAAGTATAAACATAAGACCAAATTCAGAAGAAAGACTATGAGAATAAGCTATAAATTTATATTTTGTTTTAGCACATATATATGTCCATTGATATAAAGGAAGATTATATTTTCTTAGTATAAAACAAAGTTCTCATAAAGCTTCAAAATCTTCTATATGCTTTGTATCTACTTGACCATACTCAAAGGGAAGAATATTTTGATAATCGTATAGAGGTTTACTATCTCATTTTCTACGAGAATAATGATGCTTTTTTACTTTGTTTCTTTTTAGTATATTTCATATAGAGCCTGTTGTAAATTAAACTTTGACTATTAAAAAGAGAAAAAAGAGATATAATTAGATAGTAATTATATTCTAAGAAAATACCTATGTGAGAATCAAATCAAATAAGTTTTGTTATCCTAAACGAGCTAATTCCAGAAAATCATCAATATCGTAAATTTAAGAAATTGTGGAACTTTGATTGAGTAAATAAAATACTAAAAAATATAGATCTATGAAAAACTCATGTATGATATTGAGTAAAAAAATTATTTCTATGTTTACTAATCCAGTTTATGGAAGATTTATCAGATAGAGAGTTAGAGAAATATCTTGCAGAAAATCTAGCTGGTAAATGGTTTTGCTGATTTAAATTAACAGATAAAACTCCAGATTATAGTATATTCTCAAGAGCAAGAAAAAAGATATGAACAAATGAACTATCAAAGATATTTGAAGATTTAAAAAATCAATTATCAAATAAGGGGTATATGAGTGAAGTGTTTACATTTGTAGATGCTTCTCATTTAGTTACTAAAGCTAATTTATGGGAAGAAAGAGATAAATGAATAAAAGAATGATATGAAAAAATGAATAATGAAACTCTTCCAAAAGTTGCTAATGATAAGGAAGCTAAAATTTGATCTAAATGAAAAAATAAATTTTGGTATGGATATAAAAAACATACTAGTGTTGATATGCAATCTTGAATGATAAACAAGATAGCTATAACTCAAGCTAATGTAACAGATGCAAAGTGAATGAAGCATGTATTACCAAGTTCATGAGCAGTATATGCTGATAAGTGATATTGTATTTGACCGGCTGTAATATCAACAAAAAAGAAGTGATTACATCTATGTGCAATAAAGAAAAATAATATGAAAGATAAGAACAAGGATAAAGATAAGTTTTATTCTAAACTTAGATCTCCTTATGAGAGGGTATTTTCAAAAATGAATCATAGAGTGAGGTATAAGTCTGTAGTAAAAAATCAGTTTACTGCATTTATGGAAGCTATATCTTTTAATCTCAAAAGATTAGTTGTTTTAGAGGAAGTCCCAATAGTTTAGATTAGTTTCCTTAGGTGGATTGCGTCTAAAATCCTAAATTATATATAAAAATGGCTATAATTTAACAAAAAATAGATGAATTTTATAAATCTTTCATCTATTTTAGTACATTTCTTAATTAAAACTCTTTTTAAAATCAAAACGCAACAGATCCATATAGTAGAGGAAGAGAATGTTATTCCATATCTGAGGAATAAATACTTTGCTAGACGTACTCTTCAATATTTTGTTTTATTTCGTTCTTGTAATACAAGTCATTCTAAATCAGAAGATGTTTTTTTATTATGAGGAGTCTTAGGAGCTCTTGATATATTTTCTATAGGACCATCTCTACTTCTTCTTACTGTTTTACGAGAACATCATAATATATAAGCTGTTTTACTTACGTTTCCTTTGTTTTCTTCAAGTATCGACCTCGCGAGGATTCTTGCTGATTCTACTCCTTGCTTAGTACACATTTTTTCATATAATCATTTCATAAGAGGTTTGGGATTATAAAATAAAATTTTTTACAAAATCTATTATATCCTCATCCTCTTTTTTACACAATTCCATATCAATAAATAGTGGTACCTATCTACTGGTACAGATAATAAAGTCAATATTTACTTATTTGAATTTTAAATTAAAGAGAATATATTTTAAATTAATAAAAACTATATTGAAAAAATCTATGCTAAAATCATCAAAAAAACAAGATATAAAAAGAATAGTAAGCACTAGTGAAAAAAAAGAAGACGCTAGATGAAATTTTAATAATATATTAAGACCTCTAAGCTTAGAAGACTATATATGACAAGATTTGATAAAAAAACATCTTTCTGTTTCAATAGCATCAAGTAAAATAAGAAAAGAAAATCTAGATCATATGCTTTTTTACTGACCTCCAGGATTATGAAAGACAACCATATCAGGAATTATAGCAAATGAAATGTGAGCTTCATTAAAATCAAGTAGCTGACCAGCTATAGAAAAACAATCAGATTTAGTTTCAATACTTTCAAACTTAGAAGAAGGTGATATACTATTTATAGATGAGATACACAGATTAAAACCTCAAGTGGAAGAAATACTTTATACTGCTATGGAAGACTTTGTAATTGATATAATGGTTTGAAGCTGAACGGGTGCCCAGAGTATAAAAATGCCTTTAAAACAATTTAGCTTGGTATGAGCTACAACTAGACTATCATCATTATCAAGCCCTCTTAGAGATAGATTTTGAAATATACTAAAACTAGATTTTTATAAAGAAGAAGAAATAACAAAAATAATAGAAAACAATGCAAAAAAACTAGGTATAGATTTCAGTAAAGATACTCTAAAAGTAGTAGCAAAAAAATCCAGATGAACACCAAGAGTTGCAAACAGATTACTAAAAATAGTTAGAGACTATAGCTCTATTTGAAAAGATATAAGAAACATAAATACTTTGGAAAATATTTTTTGTGGTGTATGAATAGATAATATATGACTTGATTATTTAGATAGGAAATATTTAGAAACTTTATACAATAAATTTGCAAGTGAAGCTGTATGACTTAATACACTTTCATCATCCATATGAGAAGAAGAAGCAACCTTGGAAGATGTAGTAGAACCTTATTTGTTGCAAATAGGTTTTATAGAAAGAACACCAAGAGGAAGAAAAATAACAGGAGCTTGAATAAATCATTTGAAAGGTGAATAGCCCTTTATTATTAAACTAATTTTTAAAAAAATTGATTTGGCAAACTAAAATATGGCAAGAAATGCTTAAAAAATCTGAACAAACTTCAGATTTTTTTGAGTTAAACACGATTAAAACAAAAAAGAAAACATATGTAGAAAAAAGATCTATATGATTTTGAGAATATGGTCTCTTTGTTATATGATACTGACTAGAAGAATTTACAAAATCGCAAGAAAAAAAAATATTTAGTGAATTAATAAATATATGTAAAAAAGAAAATTGCCTGTTTGTGCAGATTGAATCAATAAGCTATGATAATAGCAAAAAAGATTTATTAAACACAGAAAAAAACAATGATAAATTTTTTAAAAAATGATATTACAAAAAATTTATAACCCCTTTTACTGCCTTAGTAGATTTAAAAAAAACTAATGAGGAAATACTTGAAAATATGAAACAAAAATGAAGATACAATATAAAACTGGCAGAAAAAAAATGAGTTAGAGTATATATGGCAGAAAAAAATGATGAAAATATAGAAAAATTTTATAATTTGATTTTAGAAACAACAAACAGGAATAAATTCAGCTGAAATACATTTAAATATTATAAAACCTTACTTAAAACTATTGATCATTCTAAGCTTATTTTAGCTAAAAAAGATGAAGAAATAATATCAGGTTGAATATTTATATTTGATAAAGAAATATCTATTTATTATTATTGAGCAAGTACTAGTAAGGAAAAATATAGAAATATTATGTCTCCCTATTTGGTTCAATGGGAAGCTATAAAATATGCTAAAAGTATTGGTTGTAAAATATATGATTTAATGTGAGTTAGCGATCCAGATTCTAAGAATTGTAAACTTAAAAAGGTTAGTGACTTTAAAAACAAACTAACAAAAGATATAAGGAAAGTAAGTGGTTCTAAAATGTATATCCATAAAAAAGTAAAATATTTTTTTATTATTTTTTTGAGAAAAATCAAAAATTTTATATAAATTAAAAAACACTAACTTGAAAGAATAAAAATCTAGATATAATTGAAAATTAAAATTTTTTAAAATAAACAAAAAATGAAAATATCATACAATAGTCTAAAAAGACTGAAAAAAGACATAAAATCACCAGAAGATGTTACAAATGACTTGATAATGCACACAGCCGAAGTAGAAAAAATACACTACCCTCAAGAAAATTTAAAAGATGTTTTTATATGATTAATAAAAAGTGCTAGAAAACACCCTAATAGTGACAGGCTAAACTGCACACAAGTAGAAGTAAATTGAAAAATATTACCAATAGTATGTGGTGCTCCTAATGTAAAAGAAGGTCTAAAGGTAGCAGTAGCTCTAGTAGGTACAAAGCTGAAAGAAAATTTAATAATATGAAAAACAAAAATAAGATGAGAAGTTAGTGAATGAATGATATGTAGTGAAGATGAACTATGACTTGTGGAAGAAAGGCAAGATAAAATATTAGAACTTCCAAAAGATGCACCTTTATGAATTTCTATGAGAGATTATTTAGGTAAAAATGAAGCAATATTAGAGGTTGATAATAAGGCTATAAATCATAGACCTGATTTATTTAGCCATATTTGAATATTAAGAGAAATATATGCTATTTGAAAAGAAAAATTTGAATATAACTATGAAGATAAAGATTTTTCTTGACTTAAAGAACTTAGTATAAAAAACGAAATACCCGAAGTAGTACCTAGATATATAGGATTAAAAGTAGAAAATGTAGAAAATACAGATAGCCCTTTTTATATAAAAGAAGTATTACAAGCTTCAGATTGTTCTTCCAAATGATTATTGATAGATTTATCAAACTATTCTCTTTACTTTTATGGACAACCAACACATATATTTGATTCAGATAAGATAAAATGAGGTTTGATTATAAGATATGCAAAAAAATGAGAAAAAATTTTAGCCCTAGATAACAAAGAATATGAACTTATAGACAAAGATATGGTAATAGCTGATGAAGAAAAAGTAGTAGCTATAGCTTGAATTATATGATGAAAAAACTCATGTGTAGATGATAATACAAAAAATATAATAATAGAATCAGCTAATTTTGATCATTGTTTAGTTAGAATATCTGGGAAAAGACTTTGAATTAGAACAGATGCTTTAAATATATTTGAAAAAGATATATTGAAAGTTTCGGCAAAATGGTGAGTTAGTTTAATAGCTTCAGAGCTGGAAAAAGCTTTTAAAAATCTAAAATTTATTTCTTACAAAGATTGTTACAAATGAGACGAATTAGTGAAAAAAATAGATTATGATTTAGATTTCATAAATAGATTAATTTGAAATGATTATAAAGATGTGGAAAATATATTGGAAAATATATGAATAAAAATAGAGAATAATAAATTGATAATACCTGTCTGGAGAAAAGATTTAAATAATAAAGCTGATATAGCAGAAGAAATTGCAAGAATAGATTGATATAATAATGTAAAATCTCAAATACCAAATATAGAACTTGGTGCCATAATACAAGGTAATACGTACAAAACAAAAAAACTATCAAGAAGTTTTTTTGTGTGAGAATGATTTTATGATATGTACACATATTCCTTTGTTTGAGAAGATTTGGCAAGAAAATGTGAAATGTCATTAAAAAATTTAATACCTTTGAAAAATTCTTTAAGTGAGGATTTAACTCATATGAAATCAAGTTTGATACCAAATTTACTTATGTCTTTGGAAAAAAATAGAATAAACTTTAGGAATTTAAAATTGTTTGAGGTAGAAAAGGTATTTAGGTTTGAAAAAGATTGAATAGATATAACAGAAAACTACGATATATCAGGTGTTATAGAATCTGAAAAAGATATAGTTTATTATGAGATACAAGATATAGTTTTAAGGTTTTTTAAGTATGTATGAATTGATAACTATGAATTTAAAACCCCTGAAAAAATACCAGAATATGCACATAAAACAAGAACATCAACTATAATAGTAAGATGAAAGCCAGTTTGATTTTTATGAGAAATAAAACCTATAGTTACAAAAAATTTTGATATAAAAAATAGGATTTGATTTTTTGAAATAAACTTAGAAAAAATAAAAGAATCAACAGAAAGTATAATTAAAACAAAACAAATGTCTGAATTCCAAGCAAGTAGTTTTGATATAAGTTTTTTGATAAACAAAGATAATTCTTGATCTAATTTAAAAAGGCTTATTAAAAAAACAAATCCAAATATAATAGAAAAAGTAGAGCTTTTTGATATATATGAAGATAAAGAAAAGCTTTGAGACAAAAGGAGTTTATCCTTCAAGATTTTCCTACAAAAAATAGATAGTGAAATAAATGATAAAGAAAAAAACGAACTTATAGATGATATTATTAAAAGAGCTGTAAAATCATGAGCTATACATAGATAAGATGAAAATTAGAATTTAGAAATATGTTGAAGAATGTAGTTTAAAAATAATTTAGGTGATGAAGATTGCTTATTTAGAATAAAAGTAGTTTAAATTAAAAAGAGACAAAAAATTAAATTAATTTCTTGTCTCTTTTTTTACATTAAAAAATAAATATGTTAAAATAAAGAAAAACAAAAATAAATCTCATAAATATGCTAAATCTAAACAATAAATTATTTGAGGATAGTAATTCAAGAGAGGCTTTTAAAGAAATCTTAGAAACTCTAGATCATATAAATCCTGTATTTGTAGATAGAAAAAAATTTGATTCTATGAAATGAAGGTTTCTTTTGGAAAACTGAGAAGATAAGTTTTGAAAGTTTTATGATCTTTATTTGCCTGTAGATTTAAATAATAAAGATCTATTTCAAGTAGTTTTTCTTTTAAATGAAAAATTTAGTCTGTGATTAGATATAAAAAAATTTATATGATATGTGAGATTGTGAACTAAAGATCTTTCTAGTGAAGAAATCTCAAATCTTAAAAAAGAAAATGAAGAAAAAATAGAAAGGATAATTTTTGAAAACTCTTTGCCTGTAGATTCTTTTTCTAAATATCAAGGAGAAATAGATTCTAGTATATTTTCTCTTAGAAAATCTATTAGAGAAATAAAAGGTTATAAAAATCAAAAAAATGTGGTAGATAAAAAAGAGAAAAATAAAAAATTAAAAGATGTAGATGATTTAGATGATTTAATAGAATCTCTTTATACCACGGAGTTTGATTTAAGTTTTTTTAGAAAATCAATGGATATGCTTAGATATGGTCTTATGACTATTACTAGAAAGGAACTCGAAGAAATAAAATCTAGACCTAAGAAAGAAGGAGAAAGAATTAGTACATCAGAAATTTTGCCAGAATTTCTGGATATCAATGAAAAAAAACTCAGAGAAAAAATTTGAATAGATGATTTTAAGAAGAAACTAGAAGAAGCAAGAAAAGCTAATGATAAGGAATTAGTAATAAAGTTAGAGAAAAAGGCTACAAATGAAATAATATGAATACTTAATACTAAATATCCATATCAAGTCTCATCAGATCACTATTGATATCAACCCAATAAAATACTTAGGTATAAAGAATTATATTGTGTATGATTTTCGTTAGTATGACACTGTTTTTTATCTGAATTATGAATAAAACATAATTGATTAAATATTCCTAAACATTCAGCTTTAGAGGTTTTTATATGAAATGATAGCTATTATTTTGATGCTACATATAGTAGAAAAATACATAAATTAAAATGGTGAAAAAATTTAGAATTTGATGGAAAAAAATGAATTTATAAAAATTTTAGTATTTCTATAAATGGGGATAAAAATTATTTTATAGATAATGAAATAGCAACATCTTGAGACCCAGAAAAAATATTATTATGACATGTAATTTATAATAGATGAATTTCTTTAAAGAGAAAATGATATTTTGACAAAGCGATGAAAATATTTGATAGATTAATAGAAATTGACCTTGGAAATTCAGATCTTTATTATTATTTTAAATGAATTTATCTAGAGGAACAGTGAAACCATGATGAAGCAACAAAAAACTTAGATAAAGCTATAGAACTTAACCCTAAAAATGAATATTTTTATATTAGAAAATGAATTAATTTATATCATAAAAATAGTTATAATAAGGAAATAAAAAATTACAATAAAGCAATAGAAATCAATCCTAAGATTGAAGGTGCTTATTTTTGCAAGTCAGTAACATTAAGAGCTCTAAAAAAATACAGAGAGTCTGATATAAACAAATTCGTACATGATTTATTTGAGAATTGAAAAGAGTGAGTTTCAGATCATTATTTAATACTTTTTGAAAAAGAAGCCAAAGAAATAATAAAACTATTTGAAAAACAAGATTTTGAATGAATTAGGTTGTATGTATTATGAATTGAAGCAGAATCTTATTTCAATGAGTGAAGATTATTATTTGATAAATGAGATTATAGTTGAGCTATAAAGATTTATAATAAAATTATAGAGACTAATTCTATGAATTCAAGAGCTTATTTTGAAAAATGACAAGCTTTAAAAAAATTAGGTAAATCAAAAGAATCTAACATCAATCTATTTTTGTATAACCTCCTTGAAAAAAAATGAGAAGGTCTATTCATAAATTTTAATTTATTTTTTATCAACATATCAATATGCAATTTTCTTGAATCTCCAAAAAATACAACTTTTGATTTTAATTTATTTTATAAAAAAGAGAAAGAAGAAATTATAAAACTTATTAAAGAAAAAAACTTTGAATGAATTAGATTATATTTGCTTTCAATTGAAAATTCTTAATGGTTTATTGAAATATTATAAAATATATGGTTTCCTGTAAAAATATAGGGGGCTTTTTTTACATTAAAAAATAAATATGTTAAAATAAAGAAAAACAAAAATAAATCTCATAAATATGATAAATTTAAACAGTAAATTATTTGAGAATAGTAATTCAAGAGAAGCTTTTAAAGAAATCTTAGAAACTCTAGATCATATAAATCCTGTGTTTGTAGATAGAAAAGAATTTGATTCTATGAAATGAAGGTTTCTTTTAGAAAACTGAGAAGATAAGTTTTGAAAATTTTATGATCTTTATTTACCTGTAGACTTAAACAATAAAGATTTATTTCAAGTAGTTTTTCTTTTAAATGAAAAATTTAGTCTGTGATTAGATATAAAAAAATTTATATGATATGTGAGATTGTGAACTAAAGGTATTTCTAATGAAGAAATTTTAAATCTTAAAAAAGAAAATGAAGAAAAGATAGAAATGATAATTTTAGAAAATTCTTTGCCTGTAGATTCTTTTTCTAAATATCAGCAAGAAATAGATTCTAGTATATTCTCTCTTAGAAAATCTATTAGAGAAATAAAAGGTTATAAAAATCAAAAAAATGAGGTAGATAAAAAAGAGAATACTAAGAGGTTAAAAGATATAGATGATTTAGATGATTTAATAGAGTCTCTTTATACTACGGAGTTTGATTTAAGTTTCTTTAGAAAATCAATGGATATGCTTAGATATGGTCTTATGACTCTTACTAGAAAAGAATTTGAAGAAATAAAATCTAGACCTAGGAAAGAAGGAGAAAAGATTATTACATCAAAAATTTTGCCAGAATTTTTGGATATTGAAGAACAAAAACTTAGAGAAAAAATTTGAATAGATGATTTTAAGAAGAAACTAGAAGAAGCAAGAAAAGCTAATGATAAAGAATTAATAGTAAAGTTAGAAAAAAAAGCTACAAATCAAATGATATGAATACTTCATACTAAATATCCATATCAATTAACATCAGATGATTATTGATACCAACCCAATAAAATACTTAGGTATAAAGAACTGTATTGTGTATGATTCTCATTGGTAGGACACTGTTTTTTATCTGAACTATGAATAAAACATAATTGATTAGCTATTCCTGAACATTCAGCTTTAGAGATTTTTATATGAGATGATGGCTATTATTTTGACCCTACTTCTTGTGTAGAAATATATAAATTGAAATGGTGAAGAAATGTAGAATTTGACGGTAAAAAATGAATTTATAAAAACTTTGGTATTTCTATAAATGAAAAATCTAATTATTTTATGAATTATAAAATAGCCTTATCTTGAGATCCAGAAAAAATATTATTGTCCCAAATTCTTAATAACAAGTGATGTGATTTATCTAGTAAATGAGACTTTGACTGAGCTATTAAAATTTGTAATTCAGCAATTCAATTTAATCCTAATTATGAAATGATATATAATAACAAGTGAAACACTTTACTCAAAAAATGAGATTTTGATTGAGCTATTAAAATGTTTAATAGAGCAATTGAGATTAACCCTAAATTTGAACATGCTTATTGTAGTAATTGAAATACTTTACTTAAAAAATGAGATTTTGATAAAGCTATAGAGATGTATAATTTAGCAACTCAAATTAACTTTAAATTTACCGATGCTTATTTTAAAAAATGAAATGCCTTATTTGAAAAATGAGATTTTAATTGAGCTATTAAAATGTATAATAGAGTAATTCAACTTGATCCTAATTATGAAGAAGCATATTATAACAAATGAAGTGCCTTATCTAGTAAATGAGATTTTGATTGAGCTATTAAAATGTATGATATAGTAATTCAACTTGATCCTAATTATGAAGAAGCATATTATAACAAATGAAGTGCCTTATCTAGTAAATGAGATTTTGATTGAGCTATTAAAATGTATGATATAGCAATTCAACTTAATCCTAGTTATGAAGAAGCATATAATAACAAATGAAATGCTTTATTTAAAAAATGAGATTTTGATCAAGCTATTAAAATTCTTGATAAAGCTTTAGAAATTAATCCTAATTATGGTCGTTCTTATTTAAATAAATGACTTATTTTTGAAGAGATGATTAATCCAAAACTCCATAACATTAACATGTTTATATATAATCTGCTTAAATATTGAAAAGACTGAACTTTTGATTTTGATTTAATTTATAGAAAAGAGAAAAAAGAAATCAGGAGACTATTTGAAATGGAGGACTTTGAATGAATTAGATTATATATGCTTTCAATTGAAAAATCTTAATAACTTTTAATTTTGATAAATCATACTCTTTCAACAAAAAAATTTAGCTCCCTTTTTAGTAAAATAGAAAGTTTATTTCAGTATTTTATTAATAAAATATAAAAAACTTAAACATATAAATCTCAAAACTACCCACTTTTTATAAAATCGACATATGAGAATAAGGATAACTGAGGGAAATGTAGGTTGTTTTTATTATTTAAATTTTTAATATGTTTTTTAGGAGGTTTATACAACTTTGTTAAACAATAAGATATAAATTTAACAATAGAATTAGAATTCATAGTTATTCATCGAGATTTTGTATAATCTCTAAATCTAGATTTAAATCTAGAAGAAAGTATAAACCTCTGATTCTCACAAAAAGAATTATTCTTTTTATATATAGTCCTAGTCAAAGCCATAGCCAACTGTATAGTAGAAACAAAATTTTTAAATACTATTAAACTCTTAGCTTGAAGTTTCTCAAGCTGAAACTCCTGCTTCATAGTTTTAAATATTGTCTCTATTTCCCGTCTTTGTTTATATTCTTCTATATCTGTTTTTCTTGAATTTGATAATATCCTCATTGGTTCAGGAAATTTAGGATTTGATTTAATATGAAGATATATTGATTCATTAACTGAATTAATTCTTACCTTATGAACTCAATCTTTAAATTCCTTTAATTTCAAATATTTATTGGTTTTTAAATCAAAATATATCCTATTCTTTTTAGCTCTTATTATCCATCTATTTACACTATTATTTAAAAACTCTATATATGATGCTATATCATATCAAGCATCATATACATATATTCACTTTCATTTAGTATAATCTTCTACTTTTTTAATTAATTTTCAAAAATATTCAGATTTAAATTTATTAGTTAAATCTTCATACTCAAGTATTACAGGAATTCAATTTATACTTACTCAATGATACATATATCAAGAAACTATATTTCAAGTACTTCAATCTCTTACTTTAGATAAATTTTCTAGCTTCTTTGAGTATTGTTTTGCTATATCAACTTCATCAAAAACTATATAATCATTTTTATTTATTTTTCATAACATAGAAAAACATCTTTTTTCTACTTTTAGGTTAAAATTTTTAAAACTATCTTTTTCAAAGAAATGTTTTATTTTTTCACTCATTTTGTTAGGATTTTTATATTTTCAAAATCATAATTTGTTCATTATTGTTGTTCTTAGCTTTATTATATCTCAAAAAAACTCTTTAATAAATCTTTTATCATTTTTGCATTCATATTTCATTAAATATCATAGTTCTTTGTTTATTATTTTTTGTATTTCTTGCATAAAAAAAAGTAATAATAATATATTACTTCAATTATTAGATTATCCCCTCTGTCAAGCTTTTTTTAGACTTTTTTATTAAAAAAACTGGGGAGTTTTGAGATAAATATCTTTTAATAAGGATAAAAAACAAAGTAAAACTAAAAATCATTATATAAAAATAATAAATAACTTTATTTTGATTACTAGAATTTAAATATCAAACATCCTTATAATAAATTTGAACCTTAGAAAGCTTTTCTCATAAATTTAATAAATCATCTTTATAAGAAGATTTTTTCATATAACTTAGATTATTAGAATTTTTAGCATCACTTTTCAAGAGTTTTTTGATATTTTTATCAAAATCTTTCTCTAAACTCAATATATTTTTATCAAGATATGTAAAAGTCTGCAAATAATCCTTCTTTTCATCCTCAATAATTTTAAGCTTTAGTTCTGATATGTAATTTTCTTGAATATTAAATGTTTTTGAATCCTCTATATCAAAAATATTTCAAAACTCATCTATTATTTTTGTTTTTATCTCAAAATCTCATGATATAATTTTATCAGGGTTTGTTATTTTTGTTACAAAATCTCAATTTGAATCAGAATTCAAAATATGAATCTCATTTCAAAGGTTAAAATAAACTTTAGAATTTTTAGAGGTTTTTCAATAAATTTTTAAACCTGATTTAAGTTTAGAAATACCAATACTGAAAGAATTATTTATGAAATATTTATAACTATCCATAGACTTTTGTTCGTTTAATAAAAAGCTGTAATCTCATATAATTTTTTGCTTTTCTTTTGGCAATTGATTAATATTTGTAAGAAGAGGATCTATTTTTTCATAGACTAAAAAATCAGAGGGAATTCAAGATACATTGTGAGACAAAAGACTTTTTTGATTTAGATAAATTTGATCAATATTTGTTATAAGATCGTTATAAGATTTATTTTGAATTTGAACTTCTTTTATTTCCTCTATATCTATGTCTAAACTATCCTCCAATTGTATAAAATCTTGGTCTTGTTTTATCTCTTTTTGATATTTTAAAAAAAGCTTATTTTCCATATCAGAATTTAAAAAAGCCCACATTCAAAGCTTGTTATTTTTGGCATATTCAAGAGCTTTTCTATAAAAATTCAAATATTTAAAATCAAACTTATCATAAACTCTAGCATATCAATTTTTAACTAAATTCATATTAAAGCTCTCTCAATTTAGGTGTATATATCAAAGAAGTCTGGAATATTTATCTCTATAATTTTCTGGGTCAATTTCTAGATATACTCTTTTTCATAAAAGGTTTTCTTTACTATAATTTGAAGCCTTATATCCAAAAAATTGAACAGGTTTTCTAGGATCTTTGGTTTCTGGTGTATCAATTCATATAAGCCTAATTTTCTCAGTATTTCAACTATCAAATTTTATTACAAAAGTATCTCAATCCACTACATTCACCACTTCCACAAAAGAACTTTTTATTTCAGTATTTTTGTGATTTAGCAAAAATCAGCTTTTGACAGTAAAATTCCATTTAACTTTGTCTATAAGTTTCTCTCAACAGAAAAAATTTACCTCATCTCAATTATTGTTTAGATTTAGTTTAGTATCTTTTTTATATAATTTTTTGGAAGATTTGGGGAATATAAAATAGTCTTTTTTAAAAATATATCTCTTGCTTCATCAATCTAGAATATCATCAATATAACATCATCTCAAATTTATAAGATTATCTCAATTATTTATAATCTCTATATATTCAAGTTTATCACTACCTCTAGGATTTACAGATATATTTCAAAGTTTTAAATTTGCCAAATTATCAAAATCAAAAACTATGTCCTCTTCTATTTCTTGAGATAAATCATTTTCTTCAGACACAAATAGGTCAGAACCCAAATTATCAAAACTTAAAAAAGTTTCTTTATAGTTATCTAGGTAATTTTTATCATATATGGTCAGCTTAATTTTATGTTTTCAAGAAGAATATTTCACATATCAAGGATTACATTTTTTATCAGTATTTTTTGTTTTAAAGAAACCTTCTCAAAAATCCCAGCTACATAGTAAGTCTGGATTTTCATTTAAATAAATTAGGTTTATACTACATATTTCTTTGTTACAAAAGTAGTTTTGATTTCAGTCCTTTTTTAGTCAGCTTTGAATAATTATTTCTTTTAGGGAAATAGTTTGTTTTGCTTTGAAATCAGAAGAGTTTGTAGATGTACTTGAATCATTTATAGAATTTATAATTTTTTCTTTATTTTCAAGGTAAAATCATAGGTTGGAATACACAGAATTATCTAGTTTTGAGATTATTTTGAAGTTAATATAAAAATCTCAAATAGGAAAAATAACAGTATTTGGATTACATTTATCTTCTTGTCATGTCGAATTTCAAAGCCCAAAATCAATTTCACAAAAAAAATCTTTTTCTTTGAAATCTCATACAAAGCTATCTCTTAAATCTAGGTTGATTTTACATTCATCTTTGGATTTATCACAAATGTATTTTGAAAGAATTTTATCAGAATCAAATATATAACTAGGCCTTTGAAAGCTCCAAAAAATAGAGGGAGCTTCTATTTGGTTTTCATCTGAACTTCAAGTATCTTGATTTTGAGAATTAGTTGAATCTTCAATATCATTTTCTTCTAAATCTCAATTTGTTTCTTCAGTTTCAATATCGTTTATTATTCTAAATAACTCTTCCTTGTAATTTTGGTTATTGTTTTTTTCTAAAACTCTTACTGAAAGATCAAATATTCAAGTGCCATAACTAACATATCATGGGTTACATTTTAAATCTGTTCAAATAGTTGAAAATATTCAATCTCAAAAATCCCATACACATTCATAATTATTTCTATCATATGATCAGGTAAATATTTCTTCTAAACTTAAATTTATATTACATTCTTCTTTCTTACATTTATATTCTCATTCTCATATATAATCAAGTCAGCTTTGAATTTCTATAACTATATCTGGAATTTCTAAATTTGATGAGCTTGTTTCTGTATTATTTGAATCTTCATCATAATCCTGATTATCTTCTATTTCTTCTTCATTTTCCAAATTTCAAGAATTAGTTGGAATTTCTTCATCTACATCATCTCAATTAGTATCATTTGAATTTTCTTCTAAATCTCAATCATCTAAAATTCAAGAACTTGTTGAATCCTCAATATCATTTTCATCACTCAAATCTCAATTTGTTTGTTCAGTTTCAGTGCTGTTTATTATTCTAAATAGCTCTTCCTTGTAATTTTGGGTATTATATTTTTCTAAAACTTTTACTGAAAGATCAAATATTCAAGTGCCATAGCTAACATATCATGGGTTGCATTTTAAGTCTGTTCAAATAGTTGAAAATATTCAACCTCAAAAATCCCAAACACATTCATAATTATTTTTATCATATGATCAAGTAAATATTTCTTCTAAACTTAAATTTATCTTACATTCTTCTTTTTTGCACTTGTATTCTCATTCTCATATATAATCAAGTCAGCTTTGAACTTCTATAAATATATCTGGAATTTCTAAATTTGATGAGTTTATTTCTGTATTATCTGAAATTTCGTTGTCATCTTTATTATCTTCTACTTCTTCATCATTTTCTAAACTTCAAGTATTTGTTGAATCCCCACTATCATTTTCATCACTTAAATCTCAATTTGTTTCTTCTTCAATATAATTTATTATTCTAAAAGGTTTTTCTTTATAATTTTCGCTGTTATTTTTTTCTAAAACTCTAACTCAAAGATCAAATATTCAAGTACCATAGCTAACATATCATGGGTTACATTTTAAGTCTGTTCAAATAGTTGAAAATATTCAACCTCAAAAATCCCAAACACATTCATAATTATTTTTATCATATGATCAGGTAAATATTTCTTCTAAACTTAGATTTATTTTGCACTCTTCTTTCTTACACTTGTATTCTCATTCTCAAACATAATCAAGTCAGCTTTGGACTTCTATAACTATATCTGGGATATCTAAATTTGATGAGTTTATTTCTGTATTGTCTGAAATTTCGTCGTCATTTTGATTATCTTCTATTTTCTCATTTCAATTTTCTAAACTTCAAGAATTTGTTGGAATTTCTTCATTTTCATCGTTTCAGTCAGTATCGTTTAAATTTTCTTCTAAATCTCAATCATCTAAACTTCAAGAATTTGTTGAAGACTCACCATCTTCGTAGTTTCAATCAAAATTATTTGAGACTTCTTCCAAATCTCAATTTTCTAAATCTTGAGATTCACTTGAAGATTCAATATTATCTTCATCCAACTTTTCAGAATTTGAGGTTTCTATTGATTCATCTGATTCTTCAATATCTTGCTCATTTAAGTTTCAAGAATCTATTAAATTATCTTCATTTTCTAAATCTTTTGGGATGTTTTCTTCTGTATTCAAATTTCAAGAATCTATATCCTCTATTTTTTCATCATTTATATCTTCAATGTTATAAGTTTTAGAATCATTTATAGATCACGAATTTCAAAAAACCGTGTAAAAATTAAAGAAAATAAAAAGAAGTGAAAAAAGAAATAATTTTTTCATTCTTATTAAGAATTATTAAAAAATAATATACTTTTTAATAATCTAATATTAATATGACATTAATTTTTATAAAAAATTATTTAAAAAACTTGTTCCAAATAAATCTAAGAGCTATATCTATGGCATTTCAAGCACCTTTTTGTCATTTCTTTATACTATAAGGAGTATATAATATATCCACAGGAACTTCACTAAACTTTATTTTTTTTATTCTTATTTCTTCTATAAGCTCTGAAGCATAAGCCATTGAATCAATAGTAAGTTTTATTTTCTTTATAACATCCATTCTAAAAACTCTATATCAATTATGTGCATCTGTAAGATAAACATTACTGATAACAAGAGTAAATATTCTACCTAAAAATAAAGCTATTTTCCTAGGAAAAGGAACATTTGATTTGGTTTTTTCTATAAATCTTGATCAAAAAACAGCTCAAATATTTTTGTCTTTTTCCATTAAATTTATAAACCTAGGGAGGTTTTTTATAGAATGTTGTCAATCTGCATCAAAAATAACAATATATTTTACATCTCAAAATCTCCTTAAATACTCAAATCCAGTTTCCAAAGCAGCTCAAGCTCATCTATTTTTTAAATGTCTAACAACAACAATATTTTTTGAATTTTTCTCTAAAATTTTACTAGTGCTATCAAAACTTCAATCATCAACAACCAATATATTTTTATATCAACTAGATATTATATCTTTTATTACTTTTCATAAGGTTTCTGCTTCATTGTATGTTCTTATAATAAAGACTAATTTTCAGTTTATTTTCTTTTTTAAACTTGAATCTATAGCTATTTCTCTTACAAGCTGTGTTATAGAATTTTTATTATCTACATGTTTAGCTAAAAGAAGAAGAACAAAATAAAGAAGAAAAACAATAGAAGTATAAACCAAAACATCTGCTCATCTAGCTACTCAAAAAATACTTCAAACTTTAGATAACACATTTGGGAAAAAACTAAATATCAAAAGCCCAGAACCTACTCACAGAAAAATAATAAAATGTAGTGCATTGAATTTTTGTTTTTTTGAAATATCAAAAGAAAGTATTAATATAATAATACCTGATATTATAAAGAAAAATTGAAGTAAACTCATAAATAAGTTAGTTATTATCTATTTTATTTAATAAATCCCTTAATTCTTTTACATTTTTTTCTAATTTTTTTAAATCAGATTTTGAGGCATTTTTGCTTTTTTGTAATGTTCTTCTTGAGTATCACTAATTTTATTCATTGCTTCCACAACTATAGCTATAACTAAATTTATCATCACAAAAGTTGATATTAATATAAAAATAACAAAAAATACCCAAGCATAGGGATGAATTTCTAGAATAGGACGGACTATTCACATTGACCAAGATTCTAAGGTCATTATTTGAAACAAAGTAAAAAATGAACTTCAAATACTACCAAACCATTCTGGAAAATTCTCTCAATACAATTGAGTAGCCATTATAGCAAAAACATAAAATATTATTAATATCAAAACCAAAACGGATAATATTCATGGGATTACACTCAAAAGAGCAGAGACTATTTTTCTTATAGAAGGAATAACTGTTATAAGTCTTAAAATCCTAAATACTCTAAATATTCTAAGTATTTGGAAAGGTCAGCTAGTAGGTATCAGTGAAATAACAACAATTGAAAAATCAAACAAGTTCCATCAACTTTTGAAATAATTAAATCTATATGTATATATTTTTAAAATGGCTTCTAGAGTAAATATAGCTATTACTATATTATCAAATAAATGCAAAAAAACTCAATAATTTTGCATAATTGTTTTTGATGTTTCAAGTCAAATAGTTATTCAATTTATTAAGATTATAGTTATAATAAATTTCTCAAAAAAAGGATTTTCAACGATTTTTTTTATCATATATTCATTATTATACTGTAATTTTATATTTGATAATATATTGAGCTAGGTAAAAAAGTCTATATTTTTTGAGTTCATTAATTATCTATATATAAAAATTAACTTAAATATTTTACTCTCCGTTTAACATCAAATCTTCTATATCTTCCCTAATCTCTGAAATTAACTCCAAATCTGTAAGTTTTGCAATTTTTAAATCTGGCAGTCATGATTGTCTCACTCAATAAACTTCTCAAGGTCATCTTATTTCTAAATCTATTTCTGATAATTCAAAACCATTATTAGTTTTTTCCATAGCTTTCAGCCTATCTGTATAATTTCAAGAACTAGGAAATAAATAACAATAAGATTTATAATCTCCTCTACCTACTCTTCATCTAAATTGATGAAGCTGACTAAGACCAAACCTTTCAGCTCACTCTATACAAATAACAGAAGCATTAGCTATATCAACTCAGACTTCTACAACAGATGTGGAAGATAAAACATTAATATAATTTTTCTTGAAACTAAGCATAATTTCCTCTTTTTCCTTGGGTTTCATTTTACCATGTAGAAGTCAGACCTTGTAAGGGAAAAAGATATTTTCTAAATAACTATGTGTATTTATTGCATTAGCTAAATCTATCTTTTCTGATTCTTCAACCAAAGGTGATATCCAAAAAATTTGCCTACCTTTATCAAGTTCATTTTTAATAAAAAGTTCTACTTGTTTTCTCTCTTTTTCATTTTTCACAACTTTAGTAAAAATCTCTTTTCTTCATTTTGGATATTTATTAATTATGCTTAAATCTTGATCTCAGTATAAAGTTAAAGCAAGAGTTCTTGGTATTGGAGTAGCTGTCATATTTAAGCTGTGAGGTATCATACCACTTATATTTCAAAATCCAGCTTCCAGTATTTCTCTTTGTTTTACTCAAAATCTATGTTGTTCATCTATAATTACAAATCATAAATTTTTAAAAAGTATGTCATCTTGCAACAAAGCATGTGTACCAAAAATAATATCTACATCTCCGTTTTTCATTCAGTCTTTTATCTCCATTTTTTGTTTTTGTGTAGTAGAACCAGTGAGTAAATAAGAAGTGATTCAAAAAGTATTTAAAAGTTCTTGACTACTTTGAAAGTGTTGATAAGCGAGTATTTCAGTAGGAGCTATAAAAACAGTTTGGATAGGATTTGAAAATGTTCTACTCCCCTCTCCAAAATCTAAAATTCAATCTTTCTGAACAGACCTCACCCTAACCCTCTCCTTTGAAGGAGAGGGGAAAGAAAATTGGGATAAAACAGATTTTTTTATTTTGAGATATATAGATTCTTTATCATTATATAAAATGTCTTCATTTTTTAATCTAACTATATTAAATCAATAGTTTTTTAATAAATTATCTCTCTCTTCCTCATATTCTTTTTGAAATTTAGAATCATGTATTTTTCAATCAATTTCAACAATCAATTTTAATTCCTCACAACAAAAGTCTGCAATATATCTTCAAACAGGATGTTGTCTTCTAAATTTTAAATCATCAAATTTATTATTTCTAAGATAAAGCCAAAGTTTTTTTTCAGGCTCTGTTGGATATTTTCTAAATTTTTTCGCTAAATCAAAAACATAAGCAGGTGACTTCAAATAAGTTTTTCAAATATTATTTTTATCTGTAAATAAGTTCTGTAAAGATGAAAGTGAAGTATGTTCTAAATTTCTATCTTCCAAAAAAGAAGCTATGGAAGTTGAAAATGTTCTACTCCCCTCTCCTCCAAAGGAGAGGGGCTGGGGGTGAGGGATGTCAGAGGAGGGCTGGGGGTGAGTTTTAGGAGGTTGAGGATTAGATTCAGTCAAACAAGATTTACCAAGGGGTCAAGACCCCTTGTCTTGGTTGTATCTGTTGTATTCAGGTAAAGTTTCCAAAATAGCATGAATACTTACAATCAAAGCAACTATAGTTTTTCAAGTTCAAACATCTCATTCTAAAAGCCTAGACATAGAGTGTTCTTTTTCCATATCTTTAAGTATTTGAAAAAGAACAATTTTTTGATTATCAGTGAGTTCAAACTTTAGTTTAGAAATTATGTATTTTATAAGGTTTGGATTAAGCTTTATAACAACCGATTTTCATTTTGAATTAGAAAAAGATTCATATTTTTTGGAAATAGTTTTATAGTTTATATTAAATAATTCTTCATATCAAAGCCTAAACCTTCAAACCTCAATATCGTTTTTATTTTTGGGAAAATGAATAAGATAAAAAGCTTCTTTTCTACTTATAAAATTGTATTTCTTTATTATTTTTTCTGGTAGGATTTCTGATATTTCAGAAAAATAAGTTTTAAGTAAAGACATTTTTCATTCTATCCATTTACTTGGAATATAGTTTAAATCTGGATATATAGGAACTATTTCTCATCAAATTTTACTCAAATCAGTTTCAACTTCTGGACTTTGAAAACTTATTTTTCAAAAACTATATTTTACCTTGGAAGTTAAAATAATCTTTTTTCAAATATATAATTTTAGCTGATTGCTAAGGTATTTTCTGTTAAACCATACTGCTTCAGATAAAAATCAATTTTTATCTTCAATTATAGCCTTTGTCAAAATCATATTATTTGATGTTCTGCTATCATTTATAGAAACTAGAGAAACTAAAACAGTATTTTTCTCTTTTATGTTTATTAAGGAAAAACTATCAATAACTTCGGTTCTGTCATCATAATCTCTTGGAAAATGATTTATAAAATCTCATATAGTATTTACAGAAACTTTGGATAAAGCTTCTATATATTTATCAGTAGTTCTTAAAATTGATTTGGTGAGTTTTGTATTTAGCATAAATATTTCTTATACTTAAAAAAGAATATTTAGATAAATACTATAATAAAAAAAAATATTTATTTTGCTAGAAATAAATATTTTGAAAAATTTTGATTTTTTAAGAATAAAAGCTATGTCAACAGATGGCTTTAGCTATTTGAATAAACAACCATACATTTTCAGCTCTCTGTTTTAAAATAATACCCTCTATAATAAATTGAAAAATTCTTATTCTTTTTTATTTGCTTGTTGTTTAGCAATAAGTTCAGCATGTTTTTGGGCTTTCTCCGCTTTTTTCTTCTCTTCAAACTCTGCTTTTTTCTTTTCCCATTGTTGTTCTGCTTTTTCTATATCATCCATTGTTTTATTAATTTTTCATACAACCATATCTCTGGATCTAGAATATTTCTCACGACTTACATTTAATATTTTTGAATACCTAGAATCAAATGCTTCTGGATCTTTCAAATAAGGTGGAAAAGTCTTTGCTGAAAATACTGGTGATGGCATTCAATCTATAAGTTGTTTAAGATATATATTGTACTTAGATAAATTTGTGAGATCATCCTCTCAAATTTCTGATCACAAAACCTCTTTCAAAATAGCTGCATCATGATAACCTACTTGAAAAGAGAATAAACTTCACACATTACCAAATACTGCTCATCTAACAGATTCTTGCATTTGATCTATATATTGATTAGCCATAACAAGATTAAGCTTATATTTTCTAGCTTCTGATAAAATAGTAGCAAAAGAGTCTGTAGCAAAATTTTGAAACTCATCTACATAAAGATAAAAGTCTTTTCTTTCTGCTTCTGCTATATCAGCTCTAGCCATAGCATCCATTTGAAATTTTGTAATCATCATAGCTCAAAGAAGTGCTGATGCATCTTCTCATATCTTTCATTTACTTAAATTTATTATAACTATTTTTTGGTTATCCATTGCCCACCTAACATTAAATGTATTTTTTGTTTGTCATAATACATTTCTCAAAATAGAACTACTCAAAAATTGCCCTACTTTGTTGAGAATAGGTCAAGCTGCTTCAACTTTTTGATTTGGTGCCATTTTTGCAAATTCATGAGTCCAGAATTTTTTTACTATTGGGTCTGTAACTTTATTTACAACCTTTGATCTGAAAAGATCTGATGTCAAAATAAGTGGGATTGATATAAGTGTTGAGTTTGGATATTCTAAAAGAGCTAGTATTGTATTTCTAAGAATATGTTCTAGCCTAGGTCACCAAGAATTACCAAATATTTTTTTGAAAATACCTACAAGCCCAGATGCTACAAGAGGTCTATGTTCTGGTTTTACTCAATCAAGCATATTAAATGCTATAGGCCAATTTGTATCACTTGGATCAAATATAATTGTGGAGTTTGTTCTTGATTTTGGTATATGTCATATAACAGATTCTGCTAAATCTCAGTGTGGATCAATGACAGCCACTCCCCTGTTTCTTTTTATATCATCAAGTATCATATTTTCTAAAAGTACTGATTTACCCATTCAAGTTTTTCATATTATATAAACATGTCTTCTTCTATCATTTGGTCCCATACCAAAGCTTATATTGGTTCATCTAAAATTTGTTTTTCAAACAGGGGTAAGATCTGTTTCTGGTGTTATTCAATCTGTTAAATCTGGGTCAACTATAGGAAGGTTGGAGGGTGGTTCAAAATTTCTGGAACTAACCCAATTAATTCAAGGTGTTTTTACATAACTTGTAGGTAGATGAACTAATCAGGAAAGCTCAGAAGTGTTTAGTATAAATTTATTTTTTCATATATCTCTTCTCTTAATACTACTTATTAAAGATACATCATTTGTCATAGATTTTAAAACAAAACTATTTTGGCTTGGTCAAGAAAATACTCAAAGAGTTGAATATATTTCCTTTATTATTCATTTTGAAGATATAGGATCTTCTGATGCTGAAATAATGTTTATACTTGTTGTAAAACCTAGTTTTTTGATTTTCTCCATAAAATTTTTTGAAATCTTACTTCAATTCTCTACTCAAGATTCTTCTAGGATTTGTTTTTCTTCTGAACTAAAATCAGATGAATCTCCTTTATCTTCAGATGGTTGTTCTTCAGAATTTTTTGGGATGAATAAATTGAATATTGCTAAAAATATTTTAGCTGGGTAGATAAAAACTATCATAATCATTACCCTATAAACAATCATATCATCTTCCATAAATATTTTTTTGAGAAGTTCTGGGTATTTTGAATCAAGTAGTTTTATTTTTTTCTCTATATTTTTCTTCCATTTTTTATTTGCCAGTGGAGAGAAATTTATCTGAAAAGTATTTAGTGAATATTTTCATGATTTATCAAGTGCAGAGGTTATAGAAGAAAAAGGATCAACCATATCTTTGGTTCATTCTTCTTGTATGTCAGTGAAACTTTTTATAGGATATAGAAAATATTTTTCTGTAAGTAGTTGTCATACAATAATTTTTGAATCTGGTATTTTTTCAAGGTAATCTCAAACATCTATTATCTCAACATCGTTGAAATGGGCATATATTTGATTTTTAAAAAATGATAGATATTTTTCTGGGGTTATAAAAAAGAATCTAATTCTTCAAGCAATTTTTGTGATTTCAAATGAGAAGTTGTTTAAATTTATATCTGAATCAAAATCTTCAAATACATTGTGAATTATGATTAAAATATGTTCAAAGATTCAGGGTCATTTTAGATTTGTTTTACTTACAAGTATTTCAAATATTTTCTTATCCATTTTGTTTATATTTTTTAAAGATGAGGCTAGAATTGTTTAATATTTAAATATTAACATATAAAGACAAAAAAATCAATAAAAAAATTTGCTTTTTTTTCTTTTATTTTTAGTATTTGTGCCGTATTTTAGAGGAACTCTCAAAATAATTATTTTATTAGAATTTTAATTTTATAAATTTATGGCTGCTTCAGTAAAATGATATATTAAACTACAAATAGTTTGAGGTCAAGCTAATCCAGCACCACCAGTAGGTCCAGCACTTGGTCAATATTGAGTACCTATATGAGATTTTACTTCTCAATTCAATGAAAGAACTAAGGATAAAATGTGAGTTAAACTTCCTGTTGTGATTACTGTATATGAGGATAGAAGTTTTGATTTCATAGTTAAGCAACCTCCTATGAGTACTTTGATAAAAAATAAATTGAATCTCAAAAAGGGTTCGGCAATACCTCAAAAGAATAAGGTTGGTAATTTAAGTTTTGATCAGTGTAGAGAGATAGCAGAAGAAAAGATGCCTGATTTAAATGCAAAAGATAAGGCTTGAGCGATGAAAATAGTACAATGATCTGCTAGGGCTATAGGGATAACGACTGATATAGATTGAATGACTAAGCAAGATATTGATGCAAAATTATAGTATATATTGAAGAACTTAGACTTTCCTTTAGTGCTAGGTTCTTTTTTTGCTCCCATCGTCTAGTGGTTTAGGATGCCACCCTCTCACGGTGGAGACACGAGTTCGAATCTCGTTGGGAGTACCAAAAGAGTAAAAAATAAAGCAATAGCCAAATACAGACTATTGCTTTGCTTTATTATATAAGGTAAATTTATGTAATTTGTTTTTATTAATTAGTACTTTATAATTACTTAGAAAGAATATTTTGTTCCCAAATTCATACTTCATCCATAAAATCAGCTAAAATATTTAGATAAAAAATAAAATTACTTCAATTTCTTCCTCTCCACTTCTTGTACAAATCTATCAAAATCCCCAATATAATTCCTATCTTGCTCCACTCTAAACTTTTCATACTCTCAAATTGCCTTTTTATCAGCACTTTCTTTAGATATATTTCACTTTCATTCTAATAATTCCATATCATTGATTTGTAAAAAGTCTTTTGTTTTCTTTACCTAATCTTTCATATACATAACATTTCATTTTTTCGCTTGAAGTTCTGCAAAATCTAAATATCAAGATATTAGTAAATTTAAAGTATCAATTTCTTCTTCGCTAAGATAATTCTTTCAAATGGTTATATCTGTTTTCACTATCTTTCATCATGTTTTTTGAGCTTTCCAACTCGTAAGTCACATATTTGGTTTATCTGAGTTAGCTCTTGAATGTATAATTTCAGGAGCAGTATTAATAGAAACAGCATATAAAAACTTATTTTGTACCTCAGCAAAAAAATCTCTACTTATTTGTGAATTTGGATCATAGTCATCACTCGTTGCATATATATCAGTTATTTTTTGATAAAACCTTCTTTCACTTGCTCTAATCTCTCTGATTCTTGCAAGTAACTCTTCAAAATAGTCTTTTCAGAAATGAGTTCAGTTTTTTAATCTTTCATCATCCATAGCAAAACCTTTTATAACATACTCTTTTAGTAGATTTGTTGCCCAAACTCTGAATTTTGTTGCTTTGTATGAGTTTACTCTATATCAAACAGCAATAATTGTATCTAAATTATAATGCTTTGTATTATAACTCTTTCCATCAGAGGCAGTTATTCTAAAATTTCGAATAACTGATTCTTCTGATATTTCTCAACTATTAAAAACTTCAGATAGATGATAATTAATTGTATTTGTTTCCACTCAAAATAACTCTCACATCTTTTTTTGTGAAAGCCATATAGTTTCATCTTCAAAAATCACATTTATTTTTATATCTCCCTCCTCAGATTTATAAAATAGTATTTCTCAAGTATTTGATTCTGACATATTTATTATTTAGTTATTTTAAATAAATCATTCCGCTTACATTTAAAACCTTTTAAAAGCTCTGCTATTGTTTCAAAACTCACTTTTGTTGTTCTTCATTCTTTTATATTCAATAATTATAGGTAACTAAAATATATCTTTTTTTCTTTAATAGTCATTCAATATTCAGTTATACTTTAATAATATCTTTATAGATTTTAATATACAAAAAGTAATATAACCATAATTGATAAAAAAGAAAGACTTAAAAAGCCCCTTTTTACTCCATAAACTATTTTGTTAATCATATATTTTCTTTATTATAAGCCAAAACTGGTATTTTAATTTCTGGAGTATGTCTTTTTTGATTTTATATGTAAAAAATAAAGCAATATCCAAATACAGGCTATTGCTTTATTTTATGGGAAAAAACTTTTATTCTAAAGAATAAATACTATTAAATATAATCATAATTTGTTATAAATTTATTTACTTCAAACAACATTAACACTATCTTTTTTTATAGTGATTATTTGTCATTTATAATTCGCTTGAATACTTTCTCATACAATTTTTATAAATTCATTTCCATCATTCAAAATATCAATAGTATCTCAATTTTTTGTAGTTGCTTTTTTATTTTCAAAATCAATAACAACACCATCAATATCTACTTTATATTCATTATTTTTTGAATTACTATTTCAATCTTGTTTAACTCAATTAATCCAAACTTCTCAATTATTTATTGATACATTATTATTACCTCAAGATATACTAATGCTATTATTTCAAGATATAATTGTACTTACACTGTTGAATGTTGAAAATATATTTCATCAGATATTAATATTACTTCAATTTCTTTTAATCCTTATTCTAATTTCTCATATATTAATATTTCATGAATTTGTAGAAATATCTCATGAATTATATCACTTAATATCTATATTTCATGAAATTGATTTAATAATTCAATCATTATTTCAATTAATATCTATACTTCATGATTTTATTTCAATATTTGAATTATTTTTTCATCAAATCTCAATGTTTCATGATTTTAATTTAATAATTCAATCATTATTTCAATTAATATCTATATTTCATGATTTTATTCCAATATTTGAATTATTTTTTCATCAAATCTCAATATTTCATGAGCTTAATTCAATAACTCAATTATTTTCTCATCAAATTTCAATATTTCATGAACTTAATTCAATACTTGAATTATTTCCTCATCAAATTTCAATATTTCAACTAGATATATTTATTGGTGATGTAGAATCTCAATCAATTTTTTTGTTTCATAAATTTCATCAAATGTTTATACTTATTGGCATATAAAAATAATTAAAAAGTCCCAAAGTAAGAAAGTAAGTTTATTGTATTAAATTTAAATGAAATGTCAAGTTTATTGTAATACAATCAATTATCTGTATCAGTAGATATTTACAACTATTTATTGATAAGGAATTATACAAAAAGACTCTGAAGTTCAGATTCTAATGTATAGTTGGAGAGTCGTCTCAAAGGTAATATATAGGTGTATCATTGTCTCAAAGTAAAAGAAGAACTTCTTCATTTGTATATCATATCCTCTCGGGAATTAGAATTGACATTTTATTAAAATCTACTTTTTCAAGTCATGGTTCAATAACAAGAAAATCTCATGGCTGTGCTGATCTATTGTTTTGTCATGGATCTTCTCTCTCACCCTTTAATATATCTTGAATTATTTTCCTTATTTCTATACCACTTTGTGAATCTTCGAAAGGTTTAGCTCTTCATTCAGAATCTAAATACCAAAGCTCTTTTCCCATTTCAGGAATAAGTAATCATCTTTTAGTCATACAATTATGCCAGAATTTAAAATATAACTTAAATATGTTACTATAAAATAATAATAATTGCAAAAATTTACTCGGTAATCCAAGTTATTAAAATTTATATCAATCTTAATATTTATATTAAAGTACTCTAAAATAAAAAAAGAATGAGTAAAAATAGCTGGTTGAAATTGAAAAAAATATAAGTTTCGTATAATTCTTTAAGATTTATAATTTTAAAGAGTATATGAATGCAAAATTAAGATTAGCTACAATAAAAGATGCTACATGAATTGCTAAGGTAGTTATGTCATCATGGCAAGAGACTTATAAAGGCATTATAAATAGTGAATATTTGAAGAATTTAAGTCTGAAAGATTCTACTGCTAGATGGAAAAACAATTTATCCAAGAGAGAAAAAACTAACTTTACATTTGTTTGTGAAAACGAAAAAAATGAAATAGTTGGTTTTATAGATTGATGAATAGCAAGAGAGAATATATTAAATTTTCATTGAGAAATATATGCAATATATATTTTAAAAAACTATCAAAAACATTCACTAGGTCATAAACTACTAAAAGAATTTTGTTTAAAACTACTAGAAAAAAATATTAAAAATATGTATGTTTGTGTTTTGAAAGAGAATAATTCAAAATACTTTTATAAAAAAATGGGGTGAAAATATTTAAAAGAAACTTCTACAAAAATTTGAAGCCAAAATCTAGCAGAAGAAATCTATGTTTGGAATAATTTTGATGATATATTATAAGAATATTTTTTCAGGATTTTAATTTCTCAAATTATTAATATTTCTTTTTTATTTTCAAATGAAAAAAGATCTAGTTCTTTTATAAAAAACTTTTGACTTTTTTTATCCTTAGTTTTATCCTTCATATATAGAATCAAAAAAATAAAATTTTTGAATATATGTTTTGCTATCTCACTAACTCTTTTCGCACCACAAGTAGCTATTGCTGGTGATATAGAGAAGTCTATGCTACCTTTTGCAACATTTAGACCTTTAAATATACTCAAAACAGATGGTGTTAGTTATAAAATACCTAGAACAACAAGCTACATACTTGTAAATCAGTATGCAATGGTAAATAGAGCTTTTGGAAAAGACTACTATAGATGCGATATAAAGTAAAACCAAAAAGAAAAAAAGTAACAAGACTATATAGAATATAAAATAAATTTTTAAAAAGTTTTAATAAACATTTTAAAATCTTCGTAAGATTCTTTCAATATATATTTATCTTGGTTTCAAAATCATTTAAAAATCATATTTCAAGGTGATTTTAACAAAACAAATACTGTACTTCCATTAGTTATCCTTATTCTCCTATGTCGATTTTATAAAAAATGGGTAGTTTTGAGAAATATAGTGCATGAGGAAATAAAATAAAGGGCCCTGTGGCAAAATTACTTCGTTATGATAAAAGTAAAAATTAGAAAAAAATATTAATTGTATATAATTTATGCAAAAATATTGCATAAATATTTGTTTTTTGTGTAAAAAATGATACAATATTATCATATTTATATAATCATTAATACATAAATATGTTAAAATATATTAAGGTAAAAAATTTTTTATCTTTTAAAGATGAGACAGAAATTAACTTTGAATCTTCAAATTATTGAAATTTAAAGAACAATGTTTTTTCTATTGAATCTTATTGAAAAAAAACAACTCTAGAAAAGAGTATGATTATTTATTGAGCTAATGCCAGTTGAAAAACTAATATATTAAAAGCCATAGTAGTTATAACAAATTTTGTAATGAAAAGAACTTTTTATATATCTCCTTTTCTATTTGACGAAAATACTAAAGATTGATCAAGTTTTTTTGAAATATCATTTTTTATAGATAACAAAGAGTATATTTACAATTTTGAACTATTAAAAAAGATAGTAAAATCTGAAAATTTATATGAAATAAAATGAAAAAATAAAAAAATCACATTGTTTTCAAGGAAAAATCAAAATATAAAATTTGAGAATTGATTTTCTAATCATTCAAATTTGTTGGAAGATAAAGTAAGAGAAAATGTTTCTGTATTGTGGATACTAGATCAATTTAATTGAAAATTGAATAACAAGCCAATACTATATTTTTTTAGTAAATTAGTTAGCTTATGAAGGGATTTTGATGGTATTGAAACAGTTAATTTATTAAAATTGAATGATAATGATGAATATAAAAATCTTGCTATAGAGTTTCTAAAATGTGCTGATATTAACATTTATGATATTAGAATCGAAGAACAAAAATTACAAGTAATTAATCTTGGTCCTAATGAAGGAGGTATTAATTTTATACCTCCAGAGCCTATTATAAGATTTTGACACAAAATTAATTGAACAGATGAACTGGAATATTTACCATTTTTACAAGAATCAGATTGAACTAAAAAGTTATTTTGAATACTATGAAGAATATTAGTAAATATAAAAGAGGAATGAGTATTGTGTTTTGATGAAATAGAAATGAATTTACATCCTCATATAGTAAAAAATTTATTTAACTTAATTCACAGTGACTTATGAAAGAAATATCAATTTATATTTACAACTCATAATCTAGAATTAATGAATCTAAAAGAATTTAAAAAAGAACAAATAGGTATTATAGAAAAGAGCGAATCTGGTTCTACAAAATTTTATACACTGTATGATTTTGAAGATTTAAGAAGTGAAAATGATATAAAAAAGTTATATAATTTATGATCTCTATGATGAGTGCCTATTCTTAGAGATTTTAGTTCATTAATAAAACAAATGATTTCATGAGAAAACAAAAAAGGAAAAGACTAAAAAGGACATTTTTTATATTTTGTGAATGAGAAACTGAAAAATGTTATTTTGATGCTTTTAGAGAAATTAAAAGATCCAATACAAATGTTAAAATAGAGTCGTTTAAATCTTGACAAATATGAACTACCAAGAAAAAAGTTTCAAATTATATAGACAAAATCTATGAAAAAATTAGCTATAATTTTGAGTTTTCTAAAAAGCAACTTCAAAATACCAATTCAAAAATATATTTATTACTTGATACTGATGCATATAAAAAGATGAAATAAATGTTATAAAAAATTTATTTGATCAAGACGATTATGCAGAAGTATTATTTTCTAATCAAGATTTTGAATTGGGACCTCTGCAATATTGTTGAAAAGAACAAGAAAAAAGTGATTTTGAATAAAAATCACTTTTTTTGAAGAATATATAAGATAATTTCTATGAATTATGCCTTTTTTTAGGTATAATTTCCAAATTTAGGCACAATTCACCTATTAGAAAGCTATATATACCTCCTTGCCAATAGTTCAAAATTATAAATAGCACAAGATAAAAACCAGTGCATAGCATTCTTAACTAATCATCTATATCTTGTTTTATAATTTCAATATTTAGCCTTTAAAATAGAAAAAGGATGTTCTACTCTTGCCCTAATAGTAGATTTAATTCTATTTTGTTCTTTTTGATAAGAAGTCAACGGATTATTTCTAGATCATCTTTCATTGAACTCTCACTTAATTCATAACTCATCTAAAAATCTTATTTTATCTTTACTTATATAGGCACTATCTCAATATGCCTCTTCATTCTCATCTCAAGTCATTAAAGTATCAGATAATTGTGAATCATGTATCTTAGCTGTCGTATATGTTGTATTCATTACAAAGTCTCCTCTCTTTGTTGTTTCAATATGAGCTTTATATCAATGATAACTTCTTCAATTCTTCTTTGTAAAACTAGCTTCCTTATCTCTTGTATTTTCTCATTTATTATTCTTTCTTCATTTTGGTGATTCTATTATAGTACCATCTTGAATAAATCACTTTTCTACTGTAAATCACATTTCAGCTAAAATAAATTGAGTCATTGTAAATATAGTTTCCTGACTTCAGTTTTCTGATAATTCATTTCTAAATCTACATATTGTTGTTTCATCTGGTATATCTTTAGATTCAGATATTCATAGAAACTTTTGAAAGCTATTTCTGTCTCTTATTTGATCTTCTATTTCCGGATCTGATAATCCATATAGTCATTGAAGAAATAGTATTTTTAACATTTTTTGTATTTCCATTCTTGGTCTTCAAACTCATCAATCTGATATTTCTCTAGATAAATTAATTTTATTTGATATTGATTCCCATGGGACTACTTTATCTAATTTTGTTAGAAACTTTTCTGTTCTTGTAATTCATAACTCATTTTGGAAATAATTCAAAAATGTTTGTTGTTCTTTAAATGGTGACATAATCATTAAAAAAAAATTAAAATATTTATCATATTTTAATCTTTTTATTATATTTTTGTAATTTAAATCTATCTTTTTGCAGAGGTCCCAATTGTTTGTATTATTACATTTAAAATATTTTGATTCAACAAATAATTCTTATATAAATGAAATCAAAAAATACCATAAAGGCTATGACAAATGATACTCTAGCGAAAAAATAGAGATTCATAGAAAAATTATACAAGGTGGAATCTCTAATTTAAATAAGAATATATCAAGTTTGGAAAAAATACATTGGGATAAAATTCATATAAAAGATAAAAATCCATTTTCAGAAGTGCATGAAATATACAAAAATTTTGAGTAAATTTTTAAAATACTATTTTTGATTTCAAAAATAGTATTTTACACTAGTTCACTCAAAATTTTTTCTTTTTCTTTAATTTCGTTTTCCATTTGATTAATTTCCTTTCTTAGCTCACTAGCTTTTTCATAATCAAAATCTCAAAAATCTTCTTGTTCAGCTATGAAAAAGCTATAGTTAGTTTTTTTATTATTTATATCATGGTTTAAATTTTCTATCTCCTCTCTTATATCATTTTTATAATTCTCTGAGATTCAAGTTATTTCTTCAAATCTATATTCTTCAATGTAGCTATCGTTAAAAATAGAAAAACTTTTTCTGTTTTCAAGAGAATAATTCCAAGTATTATTTATACGCATAGTAACGGTTTCAGTATGAGAAACCTTGTTTATTTCAATAAGTCCTCATATAATTTTTTTTCATTTTTTAGTATTATTTTTTATATATTCTTCTAGTCATTTAGCTCTTAATCTTCATTCTTTAAGAGTAAATCAACTTTTTGTATCAAAGATTCATATAATTCAAGATTTGAAATAAACTATAAAATCAGGATAAAAAGATTGGATTTCTAGATACTCATCATTGTATGGGACTGCAAAGAATTGTTCTGAAGAAGTTCAATTTTTGTACCAAAAATCTACTAAATCAGATTTTTCTAGAAAATATTCTATAAATAATTGTTCTTTGTCGCTATCAAAACTAATAAAAGAAGGTTCTATAATATTTTTATTATATCTTATAATTTCAGATTTTTCAGTAAATCATTGACTTTTAGGTATATTCCAGATGTAGTTTTTTTCAGCTTCTTTTTTCCTTGTTTTTACTTCTTGCTTTCTTATATCTACATATATATTCTTTGCATTTTCCAGCACTTCTACAAAGAAGTTTTTATTATTTAATATAAGTTTTTGATAATAAAGTTTAGTTCTAGATCTTCAAAAAAAATAATTATCCAAACTATAATATAATCATTCAATTATTTTTGTATATGATCTAGCAATATTTGTAAATTGAGGTCAAACTTCGTTCCTTGCAAAATCATCAAATGTCAGTTTTATGAGTTCTTCTCATGTTTTTGCTTCTATTTCACTTTTAGCAATGATTTTTTCTCAAGTATGGTTGTCTATATCTACCAATATTTTTCAGTCAGAAAGTATGGAGTTTGTTATTTCTTTTTCGTTTGTATCAATTATTTTTTCAAGTTTTAGCAAATTGTCTATTCTCAAAAAACTATCAAAATCTCAATTTACTTTATTTACTAGAGCTTCAGCCAGTATATTATAAAAGCTAAATCAAATATCTTTATAATCTCATCTTGACTTATAAAAAGATTCTAAAGAGAAGTGTTTATATATTTCATTTTTTCTTATTCAAACTTGGTTTTTAATAAGGTTTTTAGCAGTTTCATGTATTCATATTTCAGCTTTTGGTAAATCAGTAAAAACATAGGCTTTATTTAATATTTCATTTTCATAATGCTTCCATTCAGGCATTCTAAGTATTCTTCAAACAGTTTGTATTTCAAAGGTAATTGTTTTTATTTCTCTAAACATTACAAGTATTTGTGCTCTTGGGCAATCCCATCAAGTTGCGATTGCTTGTTTAAAAATAAGAGCTTTTATTTGAGAATTTTTTATATCTACCAAGTCTTTATTTGTCTTATCTTCACTTAACCAAATAGCTAATTTTTGGTTTTCAAGTGTCAGATTATAGTCTTGCTTTAAGATATGTATGATTCTGTCTAGTTTTGTTTTATCTATATCAGTTGTTTTTTTCGATTCAGAGGGCAGTTGTATTAAAACTAGAGGTTTTACATTTGTTCACTCTTTTTTATAATTTTCTATTAGTTCATTTTGCTTTTCAAAAGCTAAATCAAGAATAATTTTATCAGTTTCAATATCAGTATCAGCTATATTAGATAAATTTTCATTTACCAAAACTTCTTTTTTTATCATTCATTCTTTTATAACATCCACAATATTTACTTCTATTTTACTATTATAATCTTTTGAATCAGGTGTTGCTGAAACCTCTATTTGCACTACTGGTTTAATAAAGTTTTTTATAAGTTCTTGAGCTTTTGGTGTATCAAGGCTTCTATGTGATTCATCTACTATTAGAATAATTTTTCTTCAAGATATATGGGTATTTGATAAATAGGTTGGCAGGTTTTCATCTCTTTCATTATCTCTCATAGCAAGTACTTTCCATTCTCAAGTAGTTTTGTCAATACTTCTTATACTCTCCCAGTTTATAAAAAGTATTTCATTATTTTTTATTTCTTTTTCTTGTATATCATATAATTCAGAAAAATGTAGTTTGCTTCATTCTAAGTTTTTCTCAAAACTGTCTTTTGATTGTTTAGATAGGTCATTTACACTTATCCATAAAAAGCAGAATTCTCATGCTAATTCACTCTCTGAAAATGCTTTAAGAAAGTTTTGCATCACTATAGTTTTTCAACTTCAAGTTGGTGCTTTGAAAACTATAGAGCTGTTTTTTTCGTCTTTGTTTAGTTCTTTTATTGTTGATGATAATAGTTCTTTTACTGCTGTTTTTTGATATTCTTTTAGTATCATTTACTGTTTTATTAAAAGTTAAATAAATCACCATAAAATCCTGCTTATAAGGGAATTGAGTATAAGCTTAAAAATTAAAGATTTTATTGTATGTTGATAATATATCATCAGGGATATTTTGGATTGTTACATTTTTGAAGTGTTCTAGTTCTTCTTCAAAAATATCTTTACTTAGAGAGAATATATAAACAGAGATTTTTCAGTCTAGCACTTCAAGTAAATTTAATAGACTTTTAAAATGATGAATATCGTATAGGATTGTTGTGTATTTGTCTCATTTTTTAAATAATCTAAGTTCTGGAACTGAATTCTTTAATTTTACTTCATTAAAAGTATTTTCTTTTATACAAAGTAAATCATCACACATATCTATAAAACTATATCTTAAATCATCTATTGATTTATCAGCTTTTATAAATTCAGTAGTATAATACCTTAAATTTCATCCTAATCACTCAATTTTTTCTCATTTAGAGTTTTTATATCACTTTATAACTTTTTTATTTCTTTCATATGTTATATTTCTGCATATATTTTTATCTGGATTTTCTTTTGTATTTTCTTTGTTAGAACAAAGTATAAATTTTCTATTTCATCAATCTTCTTTGTTTAATTCCATAACTGCATGACCTGTTGTTCAAGATCAAGCAAAGAAATCTAGGATAGTGGAGTTTTGCTTTGAAACTACTTTTAGTAAATAGTTTAATAATTTTATAGGCTTTGGATTCTGAAATACCATTCATCAAAACATTGATTTTAGCATTTCAGTATTTTTCTGATTATCAAATAATCACCAAGATGATTTTATAGGAGTATTTTGATTTTTAAATTCATTATAAAATTCTTTTCTTCTAACTTGTCAGTTTTTATTTTTTGGAAATATTAAGTATTTTTCATTTATCAATCTTTCTATTTCATTTTCTGAAAATGCCCAAGTATCAATAAAACTATTTCAAGTTTCTGGATCTATTATTTCAAAAGATTCATCTTTTTTCTTAACAGTACTTTTTATATTTGTATTTCTCCAGGGTCATCTACGATCATTATCAGGATTTGAAAATCACTTTATATCCCTATTTTCTCATATAAAAGAGAATTTATTTGATTTTTGATAAGTTAGAATATATTCATGGGTATTTACTATCATATTTACTGGAGGAACTCATTTTGCAGAAGATTTCTTATCCCAAGAAATACAATCAACAAAATTATTTTCTCAAAAAATTTTATCACAAAGCATTTTCAGTTGAACAAATTCGTTATCGTCAATACTAATAAAAATAATACCATCTTCAGTTAATAAATCTTTAGCCAATTTTAATCTTTTGTTCATAAAACTTAACCACTTTGAATGCCTATAAGAATCTTCTTTATCTACATAATTATCATTGTATATAAAATCTTTGTTTCAAGTATTGTAGGGGGGATCGATATAAATCACCTGAACCTTACCTTTGTGAGTGTATAAAAGGCTAGAGAGGGAGTGATAATTATCTCACTCTATAATTATATTGTTAGGTTTTTTTTCGTTTTCTTCAATTCTTAAGTTTTTATCTTCTTTGAGTATAGGAAGAGCATTTCTAGATTTTTCCTCAAAAATTTCAGGCTTATCTTCCCAAACTAGTCAATACTTTTTATAAGATTTAACTTTTTTGAGTTCAATTTCTAGTTGTTTTATCTTTTCGATTAGTTCTTCCCTACTTTGGGACATAAAAAGCATATTAAAAAATTAATATGCCAAAATAAGATATACTTTCAAAAATAGGTGTTTTAGCGAACAAAAAAGGGTAACCTAGACTACTCTTAATGTCCGCCAAAACACCACTTCTTGAAGCAAGAAACTAACAAAGAAGGGAGAGTAACTAAGTTACCCATCTTTGTTAGTTTTTTACCTCACTTTGTGTGGTATTTTGGCTTCATAAATATAAGAGAAAGAATGAATTTTGCAAATTTGTTGAAATTTTTTTTATTACACAAGCTATATTCCTTATAAATAATCACAATATTTGCTTCATTGAATAATTAAAATATTGTTATACTTGAATAGAATTAAATAATCAAAATTCTATTAAGTAGTCTAAAAATTGAAAAAACAGGAAATTGAATGCTGGATAAAATTAGTGATTTATTAGGGTGGGATTAGTTTAAGAAGAGATTGGAAAATTAACTTCATATGAAAAAATAATCTTTTTGGCAACAGATGGCTTTAGCCATTTGAAACAATGAATTTAAAAAAAGAGAGAAATTTATTTCTCTCTTTTTTAATATTTATAAATTAAAAAAAATAATTATTGGTACTTAGTATGAGAAATAAACATTTGATTATATAATGTTTATTTTATCTCCTAATGCATTATATGTTAATGAGCTTTCTCACTATCCGTCAAAAAAAATTTTACTTTTTATATACTATTTATACACTAAAATAAATTTTATAAATAAAAATCTAGTATGTATATATGCAGTGAATGCTGAAATGAAAGCTTGAAATGGTCATGACAATGCCTATTTTGTAAATCTTGGTCTACACTAAAAGAATTTAAAAAACCAGATATAACAAGCAGTTGAAAAAAAGCAGAAGTAAAAGAACTAAAAAAAATATCTGAGACTAAAAACATCCTTGGTGTAAAACTAGTAGATTTTTTGAAAAAGAGAAATTTCTTACAAAAAAAAGAGCTAAAGCTCTCTGAATAATAAAAAGATTAATTTTTCTAAAGAATTTTAATTGTTCATATTTTACTTAATTAATCAAAATAGCCACATAGGTATTTTATTTTTTTCTCATATTTTTATATCATCTGATATTATAAAACTGTTTTCTATTCACTGAATTTGATGGTTCTTTTTTCATTTTCATCAAATTTCAAACAAATAATTTTTTCAAGAATAAGAAAAATATATATATCAATAATTTGGAAGTATTATATTTTCTTTAAAGTGGTTTTTTAGATTTATATTTTTTAATACTTTCAAAATAAAACTTTCTCTAATAGTTCAATAGTTTGGAGAATCCATATAAGCATAATAGATATTTGGATTTCATAAGAAAACCTTAAATTCTTTCCTTACTATATCAGTTAGTTTATTAGTTCTAATAGCAGTATTTAAAACTCATATTTTATCTAGATACATTATTATAGTTTCTAGTAAATCTTTTGAAACATTTATCTTTTTTCATAAAGAACTATAATTTAAATCTGATGGAGGTGTATGAGCTATAAAATAAAATAGCTTTTCTATTTTAAAGAGAGTTGATGTATTAAAGTTTAGAAATGTTGGAATATCTTCTAAAACAACTTTTTGTAAATTTTTTAAAAGTAGATTATGATAGGTTTGTCTTCTTTCTTTTGAATAAGGATAAAATCAATAATTTAAATATTGCTTAAAATAATCTATATTAAATTTATTTAATAAATCAAAACTAATGGAATTATAATCTTGGATTATTTCTTCAAAACTATATTCAGGTAAATCTACATTTTTATATAAATTTAGAAATTCTTTAAAATTTAGTGTCGAGATTGGAAAATTATAAATCCTTCTTTGTAAATCTGCTGTTTTTTTGTATAAATCAAGACTTGAAGAAACTGAAACAATTAGCTTTAAGTTAGGGAAACTATCAATAATTGATTTTAAATGGTTTTGCCAATTATCAAACTTATGAATTTCATCAATGGCTACAAAGTTTATTTTATAATTATAAACCAAATCAAATACTATATCAAATAAACTTAAAGATTTAATAAGAATGTTATCAGCAGAAAAATACATAGTTTTTTCATCTGATTCTTTCAATTTTTGAAGTATAAAATATGTTTTTCAAACTCATCTTTCACCTATTATGGCTGTAGGTCAAAATTTATCTAGATCAAAGTCATGGTAAAAGCTTCTTTTAAAATCAAAAGTTATGTTTTTTAAAAGATCTTTATAAACTATTTTTAACTTTTCAATCACAATTGTATTATATTAAAATATCAAATAATACTTCTGTTTTATATTAAAATAGAATACAAATCAAATTTTTATGTACAAAAACTAAAAAAACAGCTTTCAGCTGTTTTTTCATTTTTTGAAAAAGAATGTAAAATCTATCTAGGCATACCATAAAAATCAAGTCATTTAGAATCAACCATGGATTTTGTAATAAAATTTTTCTTTTTTCATTTAACAAAAAATCATCTCTCATCTATGATTCACTGTTCTATAAGACTTTGGATATTTTTGGTTTTTAGCTTTTTTTTAGGAAAATTTTGTTTATTTTCAAGATATTGTTTTCTAGCTTTATAAGATTGGTTTTTTCTTGTTTGAGGGTTTTCATTTCATATATAAACCTGTGCTGCCTTTTTCTTGTTTTTTGATAACTTTCTAGCTGCAGCTTGTTTTTTTATAATTCTTGAAGTTAGTCAGTGACTATTTGCCATAAATGTATTTTTAAAAACTAAATTTTGATATTTGGAACATTTTATACAAAAAAGACAAAAAACAAAAAAATTTTAAAGTATATCTATATCTAAGTCATATCTCACAAATTTGATATAGTTTCAGAGTTAGAGCTGGAGTAAAATATAGGAAAGTTAGGTAGCTCTCTTTTAGCTACTTTGGAGCAATATGATCAATCTGGTCATAGTGTTATTATTTTGCTCATAGATTTTAAAATTAAATAGTAAAAAACAGTTTCTTTGCAAAAAGAAACTATTTTTTATCTTCATCAACTTTTGATATGGCTAAAAACAAAAAACAATCTCTTTTTGTAAGAAACTAAAGAAAAAAAAGAATTGTATATTTGTTCTTGTCATAGATTTATGGTTAAAAAAGATTTACAAGCAAACCTTTGGGGTTTGAAGTTTCGAGCCTCGGCTTTGAAACATATTAAACAAGTTCCAATACATAGAACATTTTCGGATTTTAATCAATTATTTGATTTTGTCAAATAAAAATGATAGAATCTCACAAAATGCAACTTTTATGGTAAACTAACTTATAAATTAGATTAATATCCTGCAGAAAAATTAATAGTTTTATTTTTCGTCAACAGAAGGCTTCAGCCTTTTGCTATTGTAGGAAGTTTCTATTTTTGAAAAGAGACTATCTAGTTTGTTTATCAATAGTAAACTAACTTACAAGTTAGTTTACTATAGAAGATATGATATACTCTAAAAAATATAATTGAATGCTATTTTAAAGAGAAAAAATTAGTATCTATTCAAAAAGCACATATGTTGTTTCAAAGGAATTTGGTGATCATTATTCTCTCGAAAACTGATGGAATACTTCTACGATTGATAAAATGCAGATTTTTTATGCATGAAAAGCTGTAAATATTTGGAGGTTTGATAAATAGATTTAAAGCTCTTTTAAAAAAAATAATTTCTTTAAAATTTAAAGAAATTATTTTTTTGGTTTAAGGGTTTGATCAACTAGCATCTGGAACTCCATCAGTAGATGTAGGGGCAGAAGAATCACTAGGATTAGAAGATTCTTCAACTTTAAATGTTCTTGTAGTTTTTGATGATGGAGAAACTTCTTGTTCTTGAATTCAAGTAATAACTCTTGATACAACCTCATCTAAACTGGTAGGATCAGTTATTTTACCGTTTATAGAACTTTTAAGGTCCCTTCTAAATTCATCTTCAGTCATTGTAGAAGAATTAAATTCATTTGGGTCCAATTGATTTATAATTTGTTGAACAACTGTTCAAAGACTTGTATTTTCTACAGCTCAATTTTCATTTATTCTTATATTACTTTCTATATTTATATCAGGCAAGCCAGAAGAAGCTCTAGTTGGATTTGGAGTAGTGGGTTGATTAGTACTTCATCTAGATCATCAAGGTAGTCTATTTGAAGAATTATATGAAGTAACATCTATCTCTGAAAATTGAGAAGATAACTCATTCATATCATCCATATGCATAGCAGCATATCATAATTTTGTAAGACTTCAATCGGCATTAATAAAATCTTTAATTTCCTTATCTCTAAATTCATTATTATTAGATTTTTTTGAAATTTCACTAAAATATCTTTCAAGTTCTAATTTCATATCCCTGTTGCTAAGTCATAACTCTGATATATTTCTCTGTAAGATATTTTGTATATGTCGTAAATTATTATTATTAACTCAATTGGTATATAATTGACCTAGTTTAGCTTTATCTTGGGCACTAAAAGTTTTTGTTCAGAAAAAATTATTAATACCATCTTGATATGTTCAAACTTTCCTACCAGACCTAGATTCTAAAGCTGCTTGAGGCATTCCTCAAACTTTTTCTAATCATTTAAGACTCATAGCCCCCCCAGGAGCTGGAATTATAGGTGCATAAGTAGGAGCTTTCATAGCCAGGTTTCATATAGAATTTCAAAAACTCTCTATAGGAGATATAACCTCTTTTGTAAGCTCACTAGTTCTAAGAGCAGCCATAACAGACATCCATAAAATCACAAGTCAAAAAATCTGTAATATAAGTTGCCCAAAAGATCATTTAAGACCTCATATAAAACTTTTAATTTCATTTCATGAAGAACCAAAAGATCATTTAAAGTTTAGTTTAATTCATAGAAACTCAATCGTAGAAACTGTGTTATCTTTAGTATTTGTAACACAAAGTTGTTTAGCTGGTTCACAATTTGAATCATCAGTAATATTATTTCATGCAACAGAAATAAAAAGTAATCCAAAAGACAAAGCGGCCGCAACATAAACAGGCATCATTACTAGTCAAACAAAATTTGAAAAACTAAATTTTTTCAAACCTTCAGTAGCTTTATCTCAAAAGAAATAAAGCAAACCAAAAATAGGAGATAAAACAGTAAAAACCCATATAAGTATTCATCTGAGAAAAAGTGATAATAATAATGCTATAAGGAGCAGAAAAAATATAACAAAAAAAATCAAATCAAAAATAATTTTCACACTTAAATCACCAAATGTTTTTATTTCATCTCATCCAAACATTTTTCAACGATCATCAACTGACATAACTCAATATGTATAAAGAGTCATTATAGAAAATATATTATTACCCTCTTCTATAAATTCTTTTAAATTGATTTTAGTATTATCGTCTGTTTCTATAGCATTATTGGATCAAGTATTAGTTAGATTAAATGTATATTCTTTACTAATATAAATTTTATCCCAATTAGCTTTATCAAGTTTTGTGCTAAAATGCTCCATAGGAATACTAAGTACAGAAACAGTAAGTATAGAGCTAATACCCACAAAAGCTGCTACTATAAACCAAGAAAAAGGAACTATCAAAACTCAAACTATAAATTTGGGTAAAGCTTGTTTTAGCTCCCAAGTATTTTCTCACTTTCAAATAATATTCATAAAAGCAATAATTATCAAAATTATCGCAAATATAGTATAAACCACATTGGAAACCAAAATCCATAGTTTTTTCAAATCTCAATTAAATCAAACAGCACTACCATCAGTCCAACCAGGAGTTAAAAATAATCAAACAAATTGAGTCATAAGTCAAATCAAAACTCAACCTATAGCTATAAATAAATTTATAATTTCAATTAACATATTTTGATTTTCTCAATTATTATCACCTCCATTTCATCAATTATCAGCAGGTTGATTACCAAAACCTAATTCTGGGAAAAAAATAAAAAACAAAAAAACAAGAAAAAAAATTGTTTTTTTGTTTTGAAGTAAAAAATCTTTAATTTTTGTCAGGTACATCTATCTTAAATAAATTATTTATAAACTTTATAAGATAAATGATAACATACTTTTTCACTGCTCGCAAATTTTGGAACAAAAAAGATTTATTTTTATTTTTATTGGTTTAAATTTAGTTGCAAAAGCATTACAAAAATTATTATTTTTTAAGTGTTAAAAAACTATTCAGTCTCTCTTTAAGACAAGGGGTCTTGACACATTGTCTAAGATTAACTCTCTCTGAGAAAGACCTCCTCTAAGCCTAGCAAGACGTAACTCTCTCCAGCTCAAACTCACCCTAACAATATCCGAACAGACCTCACCCTAACCCTCTCCTTTGGAGGAGAGGGAAGGAACAAATATTTTTATGTTTTTGGCAAAAAAGAGCTTTAGCGTTTTTAAAGTAAAGATTAAAGTATAATTATAAAAAAATCCATTGCAGAAATAAAAATAAATATATAATAAAATTGAAAGTAAAAAATTAAAAAAATATTATAAAAAAAATGAAAAAAATAATAAGTAATATAACAATTGAAGAAATAAAAGAATATGAAAATTGCTCTTCTCCTGAGGGAAACAAATTAGCAAAAGTAGTAATAGACATAAAGTCTTGAGATTTCGTTATATGATGAGTTTTACATGTAGATGAAGAAGATATGATGATTGATGAATGATATGAACAAGAAAACTTATGGTGAATTAATCTATATTCAGATAATTATAACACACCTAATTTCATAGAATACGATTCTATGATAAATATAAGACCAAATCAAAATAACAAAAGCAGATATATAGAAGATGAAAACATAAGAAATACCATTGAAAACTTAATAAACAAAAAAATTATATGCTAAAACACATAATATTCCATAGAGACATTCTTGAATCATGAAGATGGTTTGAATTATCTATATATGAACAACTAGCCAATATATGAGCAGAAGTATGAAGAAGCTTAAATAATATTGAAAATTGAAAAGAAAAAGAATTTACAGGCTCTATAAACAGAGCATATGAACTGTTAGATATGGCAATGGCAGACAAAAAATGGAAAAATACACCGAAGTTAAAAGAGATATGTATGATCCGTGAACTTATATCAGACTATTTTTTTTGATACAACGAATACAAGTCAGATAAAAAATTTTTTGAAAGATATTTTTTTGAATTTAGTGTTATAGCAAACGAACAAAGAAGAAAAAGAAGAGAAGAAAAAAGAAAAAATGCCAATATTGATTAGAGTAATTCGAAAAACTCATAAAGAACTATTCAGTCCTCTTTAAGACAAGGGGTCTTGACCCCTTGTCTAAGATTAACTCTCTCTGAGAAAGACCTCCTCTAAACCTAAAAAGACGTAACTATCTCCAGCTCAAACTCACCCTAACCCCTTCCAAGCAAGACCTCAACCTAACCCTCTCCTTTGGAGGAGAGGGAAGGAACAAATATTTTTATGTTTATTTTAAATTTTTCAACAGAGAGCTTTAGCTCTTTGTAAAATGTTTAAACTAATTGAAAAAATAAAAATATAATAAAATTGAAATTAATAATAATAAACTAGAAAACATTTCCTATCATAAAGAAATACTTAAACCTGGTAGAAAAAAGAAAGAAAAGAATTAGATTATCAAATAATAATTGACTATTTATAAGTTATGAAAAACTATACTTTCATAGACTGACAAAACCTACACCTTTGAACTTCACAAGATAATTGGAAAATAGATTTATATAAATTTAGAATATTTTTAAAAGATAAATATAAAGTAAAAAAAGCTTATTACTTCATATGATTTAAGAATGATAAAAATAAAGATTTATATGATAATATTAAAAATGCTTGATTTAAATTGATTTTTAAGAAACAAGTCTCTGAAATGGATTCATTAAAAAAATGAAATATAGATACTGATATGATTTTTTATATTATGAAAAATTTAATAGATAGATGAGATAGGTTTGAAAAAATTATTTTAGTTACTTGAGATTGAGATTTCAAAATATTGGTTGATTACCTTATTGAGAAAGATAGGTTTGAAAAAATACTTTTTCCTAATAAAAAATTTGCATCTTCCCTGTATAATAAACTTACTTTCAAGAAATATTACTATTTAAAAAATGCAAAAAATCATCTTGAATATTCTTAAAAATAAAAAAGGGGATCCTAAAGCACTAACACTTTTTGGAACCCTTTCGTATGGATATGTATACATTATATAAAAATATATATTTTTTGTCAAAAGTTTTTTTGTGTGATGTATTAACTGTACCAGTAGATAGGTACCACTATTTACTAAAATGGAATTGTATAAAAACACAAAAACTAAAGAACTATTCAGTCTCTCTTTAAGACAAGGGGTCTTGACCCCTTGTATAGGGCAATATATAAACCTAGCCCAAACAGATCTCACCCTAACCCTCTCCTTTGGAGGAGAGGGAAGGAACAAATATTTTTATGTTTATTTTAAATTTTTCAACAGAGAGCTTTAGCTCTTTGTAAAATGTTTAAAATAATTGAATAAGTGAAAATAAAATTAAATGATTATAAAAAAACATAACTCATTCTCTACTTTTTATGTTTATTTTAATTTTTAGTAGGCAGAGAACTTTATATTTTTGTAAATCTAGAATCCATATAAAAAATAAAAAAATCTATTTATTCTTCCAATAAATCCCTACTAGGGTCGTAAAAATCAAGAGCCTCACTCCCAATTTTATCTATTATATAATCTATAAGCTCGTCTTTTTTTACCTCTTCTTGTACACCTGAGATATTATTCCTAACTTGAAAAACTCAAGACTTTGCTTCCATAACTCACACAATCACAACATAAGTAGCTCAACTCCTTTGAGCCTTTAACATTTGATCTTTTATAGAAGGAGTACCAAGAGAAACAGCTGTATTTATACCTGCATTTCTAGCTTTCAAACTAAGAGGCATAACAACCTTTTTAGCATCATCACCAAGCTGAACAAAAAACAAATCTAGTTTATCTTTATTTTTTATACAAATATTTTTTGATTTTAAAGAATTTATCAACTTAAGTATATCAACCCAAAATCAACTTCAAGCAATTTCTTTACTCTCTCCTAGCAAAATTGATAACTCATTATATCAATATCCCCTAGCCAAAATATTTTTATCAATATAAGAATCCTCCTCTTCAACTCAATTTTCGAATAAACTCTCCCCCTGTCCTACTACCCTATCCTCCAAAGGAGAGGGGCTGGGAGTGAGGTTTTCTTGAAAAGAGCTGGAGCTGAGTTTTGGCTGAATAAAATTAGAATGTGTTTGAGGAAGACTAGAGTTAAATAACCTCTGTCCTACCCCCCTCTCCTTAGAGGAGAGGGGCTGGGGGTGAGGTCCGTGCAGAGAGGGGTTAGGGGTAGAGTCCCCTTGGAAAGGGTTGGGAGTAAGGTCCTCTTGGAAAGAGTTTTGGGTTTGATCTCAATTTTCTATCAATTTTATTTCCCATATAACTCAATCATTAAAATCATATTCTCAAAATAAATAAGAATCCCATACATAATCTAGATTTAATATCTCTAAATATTTTTTTAACCTCAAAACATCACTCTTACTATCTTTTTTATAAAACTTATCTATTTTAGGAGAACTTTTGAAAAGAATCTGTTCATCTTCATTATCGCTCGAAAAAATCTTTAAAACATCTCAACCTTCTAGAAAATCTAGTCATTTTTCAGTTAATATATGTTTTTTATCAGAATAAAATTCTTCTAAAGCTTCACTATATTTCAATATCTCTTTTTTGTTTCAAATAAAGTTTATTTTTATCTTATACTCTCACTTGAATCAAATTTTATCAAGTATATTGGAAACAATATACAAATTAACCACATCTATAATTACATCATTTTCTCATATTACATCTCAACCAAAAAGAATCTTTCACTCTGTGCAAAAATCTCAAATTTTAGGGAAATAAGTTCACATAAAATAATTATAAACAGGCTGTATATCATAATCTTTTTCTTCCTTTAAATAAGCTTTAAAATTTAAAATACTCGGACTTGGATTAAGACAAAAACTATCTAAGTCTCAAACCTTGAAATCTATAAGACTATCTTTTAAATCTTCTCAAAAAACTTTTTGGAAGAAATTTTTTTCATCAAAAAAAGGTGTAGAAATTCTTCTAAAACCATTTTTTCTAAATTCATGCCTAAAAACCTTTTTCAAAAAAGTTAGGTATTTATGATCATCTGGAAAGATATTTCTAGTTTTTATCCTGTATCTTTCACTATTTTTTGTTTCAAGAGTCATAACTAGAAGAATTTATATGTTATTATTTTTATTTAAAAAATTTAAAGTATCTATTATGTTATTTACATCTCATAAAGCATCATGCTCTACAAAATTTGTTTTAAGTCATACAGCCCTATTTATCGTTCAACTATTAAATTTATTACTGTCTATTCAATATTTTTTAAAAGTATCTTTTATATCATAAAATTCATTGGGGAAAGAAATTTCTTTCTTATAAAGTTCAAAGTTATGTTTGATAATACCAAAATCATTTCAATAGCTATATATAGGTAGTCAGCATGACCAAGAAATAAATTTATCTATAGCTTCAAAGAAATCAATTCATTTAGTGTCTATATCTTCCTGAGAGATTTTTGTAAGATTTTTTATATATTCAGAAAGTACAAAATTTATTTTAGGTTTAACGAAACACGAAAAACTATCTATTTTTTTAGAAAAAGTACTATTTGTCCTTACAGCTCCTATTTGTATTATCTCTTTGTATTGTCATAAGTCTTCTCTCCATCAATGCTCATTGTTTCCTTCCCAAGCAGTATATTCTAAATCCATTATAATTATGTCTTTTTCATTATTCATAATACATTATTTTAAATTTATATATAATTTCTTATTGAATGGATCTTCAATAGAAGGTTGAAGCTATTTGTTGTATTTATTATCAAAAGGAAGTTTCAGTCTCTTATCATATTTAGTTCAACAGAAGGCTTTAGCCTTTTGTAAAACTCAAAAAAGATTTCCAGCCCCTTATCATACCTACTCAAAATATACCAAGAAGAGAGTTTCAACCTGTAACAATTATTTACCCAAAATATCATATAGCAAAGGGATGAAGCCCTATATTGACAAGAATATAAAAGTTATTATCTACTATATCTTTTTGAACTTGTTTTATTATAGGTTCTAGATCTGAAAGAATCTCTAGACCTTGGTCTAAATCAAGACCTATTAGAATATCTTGAACCTCTATTACTAGGACTACCTTTTGCTTCAACAATTAATGGTTTTCTTGGATTTTGAGACTTAAAAAAACTAAGTATTTTATAAGCATCATCTTCTCAAACATTCATAAAAGAGAATTCTCTCATTACATCTATCTTTCAAATATCACCCAGTTTTTCTCACATTTCATTTTCTATAAACTGAATCAAACTTCAAGGACTATAATTATCAAGCCTTCATTTAGCTATAAACAACCTAACGCTAGAAGATTGATTTTTAGAACCTCAAAATCAATTAGAATCTATATCTTTGTAATGTATTTGGGAAAACTCATTTCAAAATCATTGTTTCAATACACAAGCTATCACCTTGTTTGCTTCTCAAAGTTCAAGTATTTGATCTGCTAAATCTATGTAAGTTAAGTCTTGTTCATCTTTCAAAGAATCTCAAATATTAGATATAAGTCTTTTCTTTTTAAATTCAATTACTTCTGGAATTTCTGGAAGTTTTTCTTGTTTTACTTTTGATTTTATAACCCTCTCTATCCAAGATAACATTTTTAAATCTTTTCTGTCCACAAAAGATATTGCTTCACCTTTATTTCAAGCTCTTCCAGTTCTTCAAATTCTATGTGTATATACTTCTGGATTATCAGGAAGGGAATAATTAACAACATGAGTTAAGTTATTTACATCTATACCTCTAGCAGCAACATCAGTAGCAACAAGTATTTTTATGGTTCAGTTTTTAAATCTAGACAGAGTCTTTTCTCTCATATTCTGTTCTATATCTCAATGTATACCTTCTACTTTATATCATCTAGTCATCAAATTGGAAGACACTAAATCAACATCTGATTTTGTTTTACAAAAAACTATACCATAAAAATCAAACTCTACCTCTATTACCCTACAAAGAGCTTCAAATTTATCTCTAGAAGAAACCTTATAGTATTTTTGTTCTATTAAACTTGAGGAATCTTTTTTTGCTATGGTTACTCTATCATGATCTTTTATATATTTATGCACTATATCTGTTATACCCCTTGGCATAGTGGCAGAAAAAAGAAGAGTTTTTTTATTATTTGGAGTGTGTTTGATTATATCTTCTATATCATCTTTAAATCATATATTAAGCATTTCATCAGCTTCATCAAGCACGAAATAAGATATATTTTTTATATAAAGAGTTTTTCTTTTTATCAAATGATCTATAGCTCTACCAGGTGTAGCAACAACTATTTGTGGCAATCTTTTGAGTCAAGAAAGCTCATCTCTAATATTTTGTCCTCAATATAGGAGCTGAATAAGTATTTCTTTATCAGCAAAACTTCTTGATTCTTCAGCTATTTGTATTGCAAGTTCTCTTGTAGGAGATAAAATAAGAGCTTGTATATTCTTAGAATTTGGATCTAGTCTCTCCAAAATAGGTAAAATAAAGGCAGCCGTTTTTCAGGTACCTGTTTGAGCTTGTCATATAATATCTTTTTCTCATTTAAGTAAAAGAGGAATTACTCATGCTTGTATATCACTAGGAAACTCATAACCTTTTTTTTTGATTTTTTCAAGTATTTTTTTACTAAGACCTAAATCTGAAAATGTAGTTTTTTTAGTTTCTAATGGAATTTTTGGTTCTTTGGTGGTCATTTATAAAATATTTTTAGAGTTTTTGGAATTATTTTTGATTATGCTTTGAAGTATATATTGTTTTGTTCTTATTGCAAAAAATAAACATTGTTAAAGCATAAAATATAGGTACCTGTGGTAAAATTACTTCGTTCAGGATAAAAGTAAAGATTCTTTAGATAATTTTTATGAATAAAATTTTTTAGTGAAAATTAGCAAAAAAATTATTTTTTCTGTCAAAATGTTAAATTTCCAGGTTCTCCTAAAAACATAAAATATATAATTAAGATGAATGTATTTTTGAAATTATACTTGTGAATTAAAGGCTAATTCTTTAAATCATAGCTGATTTTTTAATTCTTCATTTTTAATTATAAAAGATAAGGCATTTTCTATATAAGAATACGGAACATCAATTTTTTTTCAATTTTTCTTAATTCATCAAAAAACTCAGTCATAAATAAACATTCATTCTTTATCTGTAGGATTAAAAACTATTCTGCAAGGACTCTTTTTAGTTTTTCATTTTGAATATCTATCTACGATTATTCTACTAGCATTAGGATTATAGATTTTATTTTTAAGTGGAGAGATAGAAGGATTCCATCACTGGGTACAAGATTGTTTATACCAGTGTCATGGTGATTTTACTATATTTTGTCAAATAAGTATTAACTGTCATGAAGGAATTATTTCAACAGAAGATATAAATATTTTTGAATATGAGTCCATGATAAAAGAATTTTCTTCTGTCGAATAATCATATACTTTAGATATTGGTTTTTTTAGTTTGAATTTTTTAATTTTTGGTTCAGAAATATTTATCCATTCACAACTAAGATGGTCTTTATGTTTGTTTGGTTGTTCATCATTATCATCTAAATTTGGATCAAATTTTTCTCAACAAGTTGGGCATTTAGAACCTTTTTCCAAAACTATTTTTACAGATTCACCAAATAAATCTTTTACATAAATAAAAGACTTTTTAGGTCTTTTACCTTCTACAACTACATCCAAAATTGGTTTTAAATGATTATTTTTCATATACTTGAATTTTTAGTGATTTAAAATTTTTATTAAAAACTTAGTATTTAAATGTATTATAATTAATATATGTATTTTTGTCAAATTTGACATATAGCTTTTTTGAAATAAGATTTAAGTCTCATTTAAATAAAGGAGCAAAAAATGCAGTTTAAGCTAAGAGGTAAAAATATATCTATTCACAGAAATGGACAGATATTTGTGGAGGGTAAAGATACTAAAATAAAACAATGGGAATCTTCACCTAACAGATATTCCAATTTGTTGGGAATAGAGCAAAAAGATATAAAGGGTAAAACAATAGAAGAAGCTCTTTATATAAGAGGTTTTCTACCTAGGAGATGAAAATTAATTTTTTGTTTAAAATCTCTCTTATTGCTTTTGGCAATAAGAGAGATTTTACTAAAATTAAATAACTATATACTTCAAAAACTACTTTCAACTTTCGATAAAAATATCTCAATATCTTCAGGTTTTTTTAAGTCTAATTCAAACTCTTCCACTAAAGATAATGATAATCTTGCCAGTTCAGAAACATATCAAGGGTTTTCTAAATTTAATCATTTCACTGATGATAATCTGTCTTTTAATGATATTAAATTTTGCCCCAAATCTTCTAATTTACGGCAGTAATTGTAGCTTCTTTCAATATCACTTATATCAACATCATTTGATTTTGCTTCTTTTATTGAGTTTAAAAGTGAAGTTTCATAATGAGTATCTGGAGACTTTTTATTATTAAATAAAGATTTTTTATAAATATAAAAAGATATTTCAACTTCTTTACGAAGAACTGGTTTATATAAACTACAAATTTTTTGTTCAACATGGCTCATATCCATTTTACTTAAAATTGCTTTTTCAAATAAAATTCTAAGTTTATTATAAAGAGTTTTTGGTCTTGTAAGTATATTACAAATCAACGATAAATCTTTAGCTAAACATTCTCTAAGTTCATTCACTGAGTTATCAATTTTTTCAAAAAGTTCTACTTTTTTATATTCTGATAAAAAAATATCAGATATTTTATCACTATTAGAATCCAAAATATCTTTAGTACTTGGTAAAATACTTTTTTCCAAAACACTACCAGTTGATAAATCAAGAATAAGTTCGTTTGCATTTGTGGACATATAAAATTAAATTAAAAAATAATATTTTGAATTATATCTTAAAATATATTTTTGTCAAATAAAAATTTCCATACTATTTATAATGGTATAAAAAATATTCAAATATTTAAATCTTAAAAAATTAGATATTGACATATTTAAATATAAAAATATATTATCGTCAAATAAATTCCTAAAAATTTAAAAATGCAATATCATGAAATGAATCCATGATTCTCAGAATTAATTAATTCATCTAAAAAGGAAATAGATTTTTGTGAAATAAAAGGTTTCTTAAATAATCCTAATATAACAGAAGAGGATAAAAATTCTATATCTAAAAATATCAAGAGTTTAGAATTTGAGGAAATAAAGGATTTTATACTTCAACATAAGTTTAGTGAATCAAGTCCGTATTATATTGGTATAATAATTAAAAAGGTAAAAAGACTTAATTTTTATGATATTGAAGAAATATTATATGATGAGAATGTTTGAATTGGTATTAAGATGTCACTTGTAAGTAATATAAAGCGTATAGGTATTAATCATATTTATAATTTTATTACTGATAATAGTATAAATATAAGACTAAGGAGACTTTTGGCAGAAAAAATACTTTTTAGGTTTGATACTAAAAAATATTTGAAATCCCAGTGATTTAATGGATGAGTTGAAAATCAATCTGTTGAAGTAAATATGTGGCAATTTAAATTATTAACTAAAAATATTTTAATACCAAACGACATATTGGAAGTACCCAAGCAAAGAACCTTAAATTTTTATTGCAGAAAGAATCAATGAGCTTTTTTACCACATTTTGAAATATTTATAAGGTTATTAAGAGATTTTATAGATTGAGGTAATTCAAAAGTATGGAATAAATTTAGAGTTTTGACTAGATGGACATGAGAAATTGATATGCTTTGATGAGTGAAAGTTTCTCAATCTTATTGAACAGATTTCCGCAGTGAAAGTTCTATTTACTCTGATACTATACATATGACACATGGTACTCCAGAGAAAATTTTATGAACTCATAGTATGGTATGAGAATGATTATATAGAGATAGGAATAAAATAAGGTGATTATATTATAAAAAATGAGATTATAGTAAAGTTCCTTTGCTTTATTGTAGAGAATGAGAAAAGGATTGATTATGATTGCCTATAGATATGAAAGTAAATGAAATGTGTAGTATTTTGATAAATTCAGTTTTAAATGCTGAAGATGTGATTTTATTAAGAGCTATTTCTTAGTTATTTAATTATTAAAACAGAATTTTTAATAACTTTTATTTTGCATTACTAAAAGTAAGAAAGTATTTAGCCATATTATGCCAAATACTTTCTTTTTTAGCCACACATTTTTTACTATTATGCCTAAAATAAATAATTCTTTAAAAACATTAATAAGTTTAAAAAAATTATACAAAACTCCTAAAAAATATATTAAAAATTTAAAAGATAAAAATAATTTATCATTACCTCAATTATAATTATTTTCCTATATTGATTTTGTAAAAAGTGGATAGATTAAATGATAATGATGGGTAGATTAAATTTTTTTGACTATTGTAAAAAATAATTATAATATATATATCCATTCAATTAATTAATTTAAAAGGAGGTATAAAATGGATACGAAAAAAAATGGAAAACATATAAATTTATATATTTCCAAGGTTACATTATTGAGCATGATAGTTTCAATAATTGCATATCAATCTATTTTTAACTTATGGGTTTCTATAGGAGTTGTGGTACTTATATTTTTTCATGAAATTGGTCATGTATTGGCAATAAAAAAACTTGGTTACGAGACTCCTCCTCCTATATTTATTCCTTTTTTAGGTGCAGTTATAGCAATACCCAAAATTATAAAAAATAGGAATGATGAGGCTATAATAGGTATAGGTGGTCCAATTCTTGGAGGATTATCTACTATGATATTCTTTTTTATATGGTATCTTATTGATAACAAACAAAGTGAACTTGCAGCTAACTTGCTTACAATTAGTCAAATTGGGTTCTTTATTAATTTTTTCAATCTTATACCAATTAATCCTCTTGATGGTGGTCATATTACTCAAGCTATTAGTGAACGAAGCAAATATTTTGGAATCATAATATTAACATTATTCTCACTGCTTTTCCAAAATCCATTAATTATTTTAGTTTGGATTATTATTATGTCTTTTACAAAGATTATAAATGTGAAAATACAAACTGGAATTTCAGTATTAGCATGGTTTGCTATGGTTTATCTAATAATTAAAGGATATGGAAATGAGAATATATGGATTAATGGAGTTTATATACTTTTAGGTGTTCTATTAGTAATTTTCTCTATTCTAAAAGTAAAAATGACTGAAAATATTGAGAATAGTAATATCAAAAGACCCAAACTCTCTAAATATAAGCGTATAATGTGGTTGTGGCTGGCTATTTTAAGCTATATATCACTAACGATATTTTTATTCAGTATGTTTTATTTATCAATGCTCCCTACCGTATTAAGCCAAATAAAATAAATAGATTTAGATATTTTAAAAAAGCTCCTAGACTTCGTCTAGGAGCTTTTTTTCAACTATTAACTGGCAGTCCCGCGAGGAATCGAACCCCGAATACAGGATTTGGAGTCCTGTGTTATAGCCGTTTAACTACGGGACTAAATAAAAAATCAAAAGATTATCAAGAAAACACTAAAAAATTCATTTAAAAGAAAAACAATTTCTAAATCTTACCCTAAATCAAGTAATAAATATTCTAATATCCTTGTTCTATCCTTTCCAGTTCTATTCTTTCCATTTCTATCCTTTCTTCTGTTCTATTCCCTCTCCTTCCAAAAGGAGAGGGTTAGGGTGAGGGCTGTACGGAGGTGAGGTGGAACTAGAGAAGGACTGGGGTGATTTCTGATTGGGCTAGGATGAGGTTTTGCTCGGGCTAGAGTAAACTGGAGAAAACCAGTATAAGGTGGATACAACTAAGTTTATTTCTACTCCCAGAAAGGATAGAAAATTGAGATAAGATTTTTACATTTGAAAAAAGGTAAAGTTTTAAAACTAGATTAAAACCTTACCTAAAACCATTATATAGAATATCTTTTAAAAGAAATCAAACTTCCTTCACCTATAAAATTTTTAACCTTCTGATTAGGATCTATTATAAAAGCTTGTTCAAGTAAAGAAATTTCTGATTTAAACTTTCACATCTTCCCTTCAATAATTTTCAACAAAACCTCATCTGGTTTCCCTTGCATCTTAGGATCATTTTTCATTATCTCCAATTGAATAGCCTTTTCTTTCTCAATAGTTTCATCAGAAATATCTTCAGGAGATAAATACTCTGGATTTGAAGCAGTAACATGCATAGCAACCTGTTTAACTTTTTCTTCATCAGTTCCACTATTAGCAGAAACCAAAGAAGCAAGTTTACCATTTGAATGAACATAAGAAGCAATAACAGGAGCCTCTAAAACTTCATAGTTTAAAACCTGTAAATTCTCTCACATTTCAAGAGCATAATTTTTATTAATAAGTTCTTGAGCTTGTTCTTTTGAATCTGAACCATTTTCTTTTAAAAAATTAGCTATATCTGATAACATTGATTTAAATTTATCCGAGTTAGCAAGAAAATCAGTTTCACAAGCAACAGAGATAACATAAGCTTTAGAACCTTCACTAATAATTTTTATACCCCCTTCACTTACTTTTCTATCTGCTTTTTTAGCAGCTTTTGCCAAACCTTTTTTTCTCAACTCTTCAATTGCTTTCTCCATATCTCAATTAGTTTCTGTAAGAGCTTTTTTACACTCCATCATACCAATTCAAGTCCTTTCTCTAAGTTCTTTTACTTGTGTAGCAGTGATTGCCATAATATTTTTTACTTAAAAATTAAAATATATTTTATTCATTATTTCTCTCAAACTTTTTCTTGAGTTTTCTCTGACAAATCTTCTTTTGAAGCTGAAATTTTTCTATCAGTTAGTTTCTTAGGTAGAGTCTTTGGAGTAACCTTTACTCAACTAAAACATGATTTTAATTCTCATACTATATAGTTTATAGATTTAACTGAGTTAGTATTAGCAGGGACAAAAGAATCTAGCTTGTAAGGATCACCATTTGTATTTAGAACAGCTAAAGATTTTATATTAAGAGAATTAGCTTCTCTCAAAGCTTGTGATTCAAAAAAACCATCAACTACAAAAATCAAGTCAGGGACTTTTTTCATTTCTTTAAGTCATTTAAAAGCTTTATTCAGTTTTTCAAGTTCTAAAAGTTTGGAAGCCTTTTCTTTTTTAGTGAGAATATCAAAAGCATTTGTTTCAGAATCTCTCAATAGTTTTAAATAACTAGTTATTCTTTTCCTTATTGTTTTAAAATTAGTTAAAAGCCCTGGAACCCATTTCTCTGTAACATAAAAATTTCATGTATCTGTTGCAAGTTTTGCAAAAGCACTTCTAGCTTGAAGTTTGGTAGCAACAAAAAGAATTTTTTTGCCTTCTTGTACCTGTTCTTTCAAAACTGATTTTAATTTTTCAAGTTCTCCTGATGTTTTTATCAAGTTAAAAACATGTATACCATTCACAGATCCATATATATATTCCTTCATTCTAGGATTCCAATAGTTAGTTTTATTACCTATGTGTAATAAGTTATCAAACATTTCATTCAAAATTTTTTTATCCATTTTTTATATATTATTGATTTAAACAAAACTTTTTTAAAAAGTCTTTAAATAAATATCTCTGTGTTTTTAAAATATAAATAAAAACTTCCCAAAAATATTTAAAAGTATTTTTCTATTTTGAGGTTTCTTCTAAAACTCCTTGTTTTTCAGTATCACCTTTAATAGGCTCTTCTACTGAAGAATCTTTCGTTTCTGCTTTTTTCTTGTTAGCAGGTTTTTTATCTTCTTTTTTAGATACATCTTCTATATCTTTTATGTCTTTTTTAGGTTTGTCTTCTTTTACTTTAGAGGAATTTTTTTCTTGCTTAGGATCTGTTTTCATAGATTCCATTTCATCGAGATCTTCTAGTTTATCACTATCTGTTTTGGGAGAATCTTTCAAAGCTTTTATAGATAAACCTATCCTTTTTTTATTAGGATCAAAGTTTATTATTTTAGCTTTAATTTCCTCTCAAACTTTTACATATTCTCTTATATCTTTTACAACACCGTGAGATATTTCAGATAAATGAATCAATCATTGTATACCTCAAGCTAGTTCAATAAAAGCTCAAAATTGTGATATTCTAGATATAGGTGCAGTTATAACATCATTTAGTTTATGTTCTCTAGCAAGTACATCCCAAGGGTTTTCTTTTAATCTTTTTATAGAAAGTGATATTTTATCACTATCAAGTCCTATAACTTTTACTTTTACTTTCATTCAAACTTTTGCGAATTTTGAAGGATCTGTAACATGTCCCCAATCTATTTCAGAAACATGGACTAATCATTCAAGTCAGTTAAATGTAACAAAAAGTCCATAAGAAAGTATACCAGATATTACTCATTCAACTATATCTCACTTTTTCAAACCTTCTAAAGCTTTTGATCTATCTCATTCTATAGCTGCTTTTTCGGAAAAAATAATTTTTTTTCAATCACTATCAACATTTATAACTTTTACTTTGAAATCAATTCCTATAAGTCCGTTTAAATGTTCTAATATTTTTTCTGAATTAGCTCATTCTACTCTAGGATAATGTATAGGTGTCAGCTGAGAAACTGGGATAAATCCTTTTAGTCAATCTATATCAACCAAAAGACCTCATTTATTGGCTTCTGTTGGTTTAACTGTGATTACATCTCATCATTCAAAATATTTACCTAGATTACTAAGAGACTTAATTTGATTGGCCCTTTTTAATGATAATATTAAGAGACCTTTTTCAACTGAATCTCACAGAACCATGACATCTATAGATTGTCATTCTTTTAGTTCATTTAAATCTACAGTATTACCAACTTCTTTTGACACAACTAGTCAAGAAAATTGATTATTAACATTTACCAAAATGTTTTTCTTTTCTATCTTTTCAATCTCACCAGAGATAACTTCTCAAATTTTTGGATATTTAATCTCAGGAGATTTTTCAAATAGTTCTTGAAACAGAACTATATCTTTATCAGTTGTCATAACAACTTAATGGTTAAGAAATAAAATAACTTTTAATTATATTAGATTAGGAAAACCAGATTTTTGATATAATTAAAAAAGGTGTTATAGTAAAAATAACCTAAAAATTATATAAAAATGAGCAATAAATCAAAGTTTTCTCAAAAAATTATTTGACTTTTTAAATTTTGTAATTAGACTACATTTTAGTAAGATTACCTGAATTAAACCCCGAAGTGCAATTTTTTAAATGAACTTAAAGAAGAAAATATAGCATTAAGAAATTTTTTATTTTTGAGATTATAAAAAATTTTGTTATAATTCCAAATACAACATTAAGATTGTGAAAAGTGTGCTTGATTAAGGGAAATAAATCAAAGTATTTCTCTAGGAGTATTTGCTAATATATCGCAAATACTTTTTATTTTTTCATCACTTACATAATCAAATATAGTTCATTTAGGAAAAAATCTCCTGATAATCCTATTTAAATTCTCAACACTTCACTTCTGCCAAGAAGAATAAGGTTCACAAAAGTAAGTATCTATTCATATATCATTTAATAAATAATGCTTAGCAAATTCCATTCAGTAAATATCTACCAGTAGAACTGGTAGCTTTAAATGGAAGCCCCTAGAAGGGGCTAAAATAGTTTTTACCAGTTTAAATCTAACTGATTTCCATCAATGGTTTTATCCTTATGTTGCTGATGTTGAACATAATTTTTTATCATATCCAAGTCAAGTCAAACTGTACTTACATAGTATCATCTACTCCAGAAATTCTTCGAGTACAGTCATTTCTTCTTACTATGTTTGTTATGAAGTATTATTGCACTCTTTCATTTCAATCTTCACAGAATTTCTGCAACAGAGTATTTTGGAGATATCCTCAAAACGAGATGAACATGATCTATCGTTATATTTCATTTTAATATCTCAAAATCATATCTCTTTGCAAGTTCATGAAATGTGTCTCGTATATCTTTTCTAACTGATTGAAAAAGTATTTTTTTTCGGTACTTTGGTACCACCACTATGTGGTAAGTGCAGTCCCAATTCACATGGGACTGCTTTGCGTATTTGTGGGACATATCTTTAAAAAGTTATTCCCCTCCTAGGTGCTTCCTAGAAGATTATACACAACTACCGGAACGGTAAAACCTCCACTACTCGCACCAGCAGAGCTGGTGGTTTAGTGTTGGATTAATTATCAAAAGTAACAGATTTAATTCATATATCATCTTTAACTCAAGCTATTAGATTAATTATATTTTCACTTGATTTATCTTTTATTTTAAAGATTTTAGGTAACCTAGTCTTTCTATCAACCAATGTAAGTATAGCTCATTTAAATCATTTTTTAGAAACAATTAAATCAGCTTCAATATGTCATTTTTCTTCTCTGTTATTTATTGTTTCAGGTCTATCTTTAATACTAACTCTATTTTTAATTTTCACTCTTTCTGTTTGTTGTTTTTTCTTTCTATAACCTTTATGTTTATATAATAATAGTTCTTTATATTTATTTCACATACCAGTTTCTAGCCAAGAATATATACTTGTATGGGAGATATGTTTCTTTTTATCTGTTTGAGTATTATTCCGTTTCTTAGCAATTGTTTTTGGGGACATTTGTATTTCTGTTATTGATAGTTGTTCTATTATGAAATTTTTCATATTAGTATTCATATTTATTTTCATTGATTGAGTTTTTGTTAGCCATCGTCTTTGATATGATTTGATTTCTGCTTCTAGTGCTAAATATACTTTTTTATTGTTTCATCGTTTTTTTACTGAATTTCTGTATATCTCTCTGCTTATTGTTGATTCTGATCTTTTTAGTATTTATGCTATATCTTTTTTCTTTAATCATTTATTTAAATGAAATTCAATACTTTCTCTCTCTTGGAATATTAATTGTCAGTACATATCTTATTATATTAGAAAATAATGTTATTACCCTACGGGGAATACTATATTTTCTTCTCTTTTAATTGCACTTCATTTCTTACTTTGGGAGATTATCAAAATAATAATCTTACCAAATTTTCTCAACCAAACAAAGGAGTTTAAACATGGAAAAGAAAATATTAGAATATAAAGGAGTTATTCTATTTATCATCGTAATTATTACTACTATTATTGCCCCATTTTTTTTCCTGATCTTGTTAGCAAAGGAAAATGGGATCCAATACCGGCTATAACATTTCTTTGCTTAATATGCACAGTAATTTCTTTTGTGACACTTTTGATTTCATTCGAATTGTATGAATGTGATATTGAAGAAGATAAGGGCTTTATGCTATTATTTCTAGTTGCTGTTGTTATTGCAATAATTTCGATATGTTCAACGGTTGCTAGGTTTGATTTTGTAAGGGTAAATTTAAAGCAAACCTTAGAAAATGGTATGGAAATACAGACCAGAGAAGGTACTAAAGAAATTTTGGTAAAAGCTTCAGATACAATATAAGGTTATGTAGTTCCTGAGTAACCATTTAAAAAAGAAGAGCCGCGTCTAGACGCGGCTCTTTTGCATTTTTAAGTTTTTTAAATGGGGTGCCTGATGGGACTCGAACCCACGACCCTCGGAGTCACAACCCGATATTCTAACCAACTAAACTACAGGCACCATTAAAGTTGAGAAATTATATTAAAAAAGAACTACTCGTCAAAAAAATTTGATTTTGAAAAAAAGTAAATAGAATTAAAGTTCTTGTTTAAACTAAAAAGGAGAATTGTTCAATGAAATTTTTGAATATATGTTTTGCTATCGCATTAATTCTTTTCACCCCACAAGTGGCTATTGCTGGCGATATAGAAAAGTCCATGATACCTTTTATAACAGCTAGAACTGCAGAAATACTCAAAACAGATGGTGTTAGTTGTAGAATACCTAGGACAACAAGCTACATATTTGTAGGTCAATATGCAATGGTGGATAGGACTTTTGGAAAAGATTACTATAAATGCGAAAAAAGGTGAAACAAAATGAGAGGTAGTCGTGCTAGCACGACTACCTCTTACCTTTTAAATTTAAGGGACCTCTGCAAAATTATAAAAAAGAGTAAGAAGAAAGTGATTTTGAATAAAAATCACTTTTTTTGAAGAATATATAAGATAATTTCTATGAATTATGCCTTTTTTTAGGTATAATTTCCAAATTTAGGCACAATTCACCTATTAGAAAGCTATATATACCTCCTTGCCAATAGTTCAAAATTATAAATAGCACAAGATAAAAACCAGTGCATAGCATTCTTAACTAATCATCTATATCTTGTTTTATAATTTCAATATTTAGCCTTTAAAATAGAAAAAGGATGTTCTACTCTTGCCCTAATAGTAGATTTAATTCTATTTTGTTCTTTTTGATAAGAAGTCAACGGATTATTTCTAGATCATCTTTCATTGAACTCTCACTTAATTCATAACTCATCTAAAAATTTTATTTTATCTTTACTTATATAGGCACTATCTCCATATGCCTCTTCACTCTCATCTCAAGTAATTAAAGTATCAGATAATTGTGAATCATGTATCTTAGCTGTCGTATATGTTGTATTCATTACAAAGTCTCCTCTCTTTGTTGTTTCAATATGAGCTTTATATCAATGATAACTTCTTCAATTCTTCTTTGTAAAACTAGCTTCCTTATCTCTTGTATTTTCTCATTTATTATTCTTTCTTCATTTTGGTGATTCTATTATAGTACCATCTTGAATAAATCACTTTTCTACTGTAAATCACATTTCAGCTAAAATAAATTGAGTCATTGTAAATATAGTTTCCTGACTTCAGTTTTCTGATAATTCATTTCTAAATCTACATATTGTTGTTTCATCTGGTATATCTTTAGATTCAGATATTCATAGAAACTTTTGAAAGCTATTTCTGTCTCTTATTTGATCTTCTATTTCCGGATCTGATAATCCATATAGTCATTGAAGAAATAGTATTTTTAACATTTTTTGTATTTCCATTCTTGGTCTTCAAACTCATCAATCTGATATTTCTCTAGATAAATTAATTTTATTTGATATTGATTCCCATGGGACTACTTTATCTAATTTTGTTAGAAACTTTTCTGTTCTTGTAATTCATAACTCATTTTGGAAATAATTCAAAAATGTTTGTTGTTCTTTAAATGGTGACATAATCATTAAAAAAAAATTAAAATATTTATCATATTTTAATCTTTTTATTATATTTTTGTAATTTAAATCTATCTTTTTGCAGAGGTCCCTTTAGAAGCTTTAATAAACATTCTAAAATCTTCATAAGATTCTTTCAATATATATTTATCCTGATTTCAAAATAATTTAAAAATCATATTTCAAGGAGACTCTAATAAAACAAATACTATACTTTCATTGGTATTTTTTTTATCTAAAAGCATTTTTCCATAAATTTGTTCAAAACTAAATTCAATTGATTCTATTCACACAAAAGCTAACTTATTCAAAAGAAAATTGTTGATATCAAACATTAGTTTACTTGAAAGAATTCACAATTTATTTGATAGTATATTTGCATAAATCATTCAAAGTCAGACACAAACTCAGTGCTTTATTCAAAAATCAGATACAGATTCCAAAGCATGCCCTAGTGTATGTCCAAAATTAAGAAATTTCCTCACTCAAAATTCTTTTTCATCTTTCATCACTATTTCAACTTTAACTGAAACATTTTCATAAATAGATTTATCTAAATTAGAAAAGTCTTTTGAAAAAAATAAGTCTGATTCTTTTAAATATTTTTCAAAATAGTGCCTAGATTTTATAAGAGAATGTTTAAATCATTCAAAGTATCAAGATAATATCTCTTCTTCATCCAAGGTTGAAAGATATAATCAATTTATAAGAACGAGTTTTGGTTGTTTAAATACTCAAATAATGTTTTTAATTCCCAAGTAATCAATACCAGTTTTTCATCAAACAGAAGAGTCAAACATAGAAAGAAGAGTCGTAGGTATTTGAATAAAATCAATTCATCTTTTATAGATACCTGCAACCATTCAAACTATATCTCAAACAACTCATCATCAAAGAGATATAAGTATATCATCTCTATCAAAATTTAGATCTATTAATTTTTTACATATTTGCAAAACAGTTTCTATATCTTTACTTTTTTCTCAAGCTTCAAACTGGAAACCATATACTAAAATATCCTCATCTATTGATTTTTTTAGAGGTTCAAAATAAAGTGGATATACATTAGAATCACTTATTATAAGAACCCTTTTTTTCTTTAGTTTCAATAAAAAATCTAATATTTTATCTCATACTTGTTTAGTAAAAACTATATCATATGAATCGTTTGTTTGTTTTTTTAAATCTATGTAAATTTCCATTGTGGTTTGGTTTTAAGTAAAAAACATAAATTGAATTTCTTGATATAAAAAGGTTTTAAGTTATATATGAAAAATTAGCATTTTTTATAAAAGAAAAGATAAATATCTTTAGCTTTATTTTAATAAAGCTCATTTTAAAATTGATAAATTAAAAAAAGTGGCTAATACTAAAAAAATCTATTAAATAACTAAAACTAATCTAGTTTTTTCTTCAAAATTTCATTAAATATCTTTGGATTTCATTGTCATTTAGAAGCTTTCATACACTGTCAAACAAAAAATCAAAAAATATTTGTATTTCAAGATTTATAATCTGAAACCTGGACTTCACAATTTTTCAAAACTTCATCTACTATTTTCTCCAGAGTTTCAGTATCGTTTTTTTGTCTTAAATTATTTTTATCGATTATAGAATCACTATCTCATCAATTTTTAAATAATTCTTCTATAACTTGTTTAGAATTGGTTGATGATAATTCATCTTTATTAACTAAATTTATAACATATGCTAATTGTTTTATATCAAACTTTAATTGAGTAATTGAAGAAATATCTTCACTTTCATTTATCATAGAAAGAAGGACAGTTGTTATATATGAACAAGATTTCTTGGAATCTCAGCTAAGCTCAACTAGTTTGTCAAAATACTCACTAAGTTCTCTATCTGTAGTAAGAAGCCTTGCATCATCCCCATTTAGTTTGTAGTCATTTAAATACCTTAGTCTTTTTTCAATTGGAAGTTCTGGTAAACTACTTTTAAGTTCCTGTATAAATTTATCGTCCAATTTCAATGGTAACAAATCAGGTTCGGGAAAATATCTATAATCCATGGCATTTTCTTTGCTTCTTTGAGTAACAGAATTTCAAGAATCATCATCCCATCATCTAGTTTCTTGATCAACTAAATTTCATGATTCAACTATGTTTATTTGTCTGTTTACTTCATGATCTATTACTCTACCTATTGCACTAAAACTATTTATATTTTTTGTCTCGGTTCTAATTCAAAGTTCGCTAGATCACTCGGGAGATATAGAAATATTTACATCACACCTCATTTGACCTTTTTCCATATCAGCATCAGAAACTCAACCTGCTCTAAATAATTTTTGAAGTTCTTTTAAAAATTCCATAACTTCATCTTTGTTATGAAATACTGGTTCTGTAACTATTTCCATCAAAGGTGATCAAGCTCTGTTGTAATCACAAAGAGTTTTTCATCAAGCATGTGTAAGTTTTCAAGCATCATTTTCTATATGCATATGATGAATATTAAAATCTCTAATCTCACCTGAAACTAGAGTTTTTACATTTCAAGCTCAAACTATAGGTTCATACATTTGAGTAGTTTGAAATCATGTAGGAAGATCTGGATAGTTGTAGCTTTTTCTATCAAAACTAGATATTTTGTTAATTTCACAGTTCATCATTAAACCTCATATAACAGCCAATCTAACAACCTCTTTATTCAAAGATGGAAGCATACCAGGAAATCACATACAAACAGGACAGGTATTTATGTTTGGTTCTAAAGCAAGAGAAATAGCATTTGGACAAGAACAAAACATTTTGGTTTTTGATTTTATTCTCACATGTATTTCAAGTCATATCGTAGGAATATATTTGTTTGTCATATTTTATAAAATTAGAATTTTTTATTTAGAAAATGATAATATTTAAAAGAGCTTATTTATCAAGGATTAATTACTTACAATTAACTTTTTAAAATTTTTAATTGAAAATTTTTTACATAAGTAAATATTTATGATAGAATTGTTAAAACATAGTAAAAATTTATACAAAGATTAAAACTTTTTTATTTAAATAAATTTTAAATATGATAGCCTCCATAATACTTCCCTGCTTCAATGAATGAGAAGAAATATTTAAAAATATGGAATTTTTAAATCTGTATTTAAAAAAATATTTAGAAAATATAGATTTTGAATTTATATTGGTAAATGATTGAAGTGAAGACAATACTAGCCAAGAAATAAAAAGGTTAGAGGAAAAATATGACTTTATAAAAGTAGTAGACTACTGAGTGAATATGTGAAAATGATTTGCCATAAGTAAAGGTTTGAGGGAAGCAAATTGAGATATAATTGCTTTTTACGATTCAGATTTGGATATAGAACCTGACTCTTTGGTAGAACACATAAAATATTTATTAAAAAATGAAAAATATCACATAGTGATATGATCAAAAACTCATGAAAAATCAAATGTAGTATACCCTATAATGAGGATTATAATGCTTAATTTCAATGTAGTTTTGAATAAAATGCTATTTTCTATGTCTGTAAAAGATACTCAAACTTGATTAAAAGTATTTAGAAAAGAGTTAAAAGAAATATTCTTAAAAAATGTAAAAATGTTTTGATACGCTTTTGACGTAGAGTTTTTATATAACTTAGAAAAAAAGAATTATAAGATAAAAGAACTTAGTGTAAGGGTAAACTTAAGTAGTAACTCAGCTGTAAATTTCTTTAGTATAGTAAGGTATCTAAGAGAACTTATGATATTTTATAAAAAAATAACTTTTATGGCTTCATACAAGAAAGTAACTTTGTTTACAAAGATAAGGCTAAAGATAATAAAATTCATAGTATTTCCAATTGAAAACTTTGTAAATTTTTCATTTTATATTAGAGATAAAAAACATTGATTTTGAGTAAAAAAACATTAGTATTGAAACTCACAGTATCAGAAAAATATAAGGAAATTTATTTTTTAATTTTTAATACAATATGAAAAAAATTTTATTTTTAATGTTAATTTTTGTAATTTTGGGTTCTTGTTCTAAATCAAAACAAGAAGTAAATAAAGGAGAATTAGAAAAAGATAATGAAATTATGGTTTCTGATGAAACAACAAAGGTTGAAGATATAGTTGATGATAGTGTAGAAATAGAAGATGAAATAGAAAAAAAAGGTGAAGTTATTTCTTTTAGTTCAAAAGAAATATATAATCAAGTTGGTAGTGTAATAACAAATGACCCTGATGCCAGCGAAAATGATTCTATAAAAGCAACTAAATCTATAGATTGACCAGGTTCTTTATGACATAATATGCCAATAATTCTTGATAAATGAAATTACAGAATATTTTACTCTATGAAAATAGATAGTAGAGATGTAAGTGGAGTAATAGCTTGAATGCATGTTGATGTATTGGATGATGATGAAAGAAAAATATATAATTATAACAAAGAAATATATACAAGAGAATTTGAAAGTAACTCTTACAATAAATTTTCTCTAGATTTTGAGGTTATGGAAGATGATACTAAAGTAATTCCTTGGGCATATTATAATGGTGAACAAACAATATATTTAGATGATATAAGAATAATAGAGATTGAAGGAGTAAGAGAATTTTCTTTAAAATGAGAAGGTAGTGTAGTTTTTGAAGAAAGGGAACTTTGAACAAAAACATGAAAAATTACATTTGATGAAGATGCTTCTAATAAATATGCTCTTGTTTGAGTAGAGGGTAGAGATAAAGCTAATCATATGGTATTTTGACCTTATTCTGAAAAAGAACTTCCAGGTGATCATAGAGCAGTATTTAGAATAAAAACAAGTGATAACTCTAGGGAAGATATAATTGCATGAATTGAAGTATTTAATTCTAATTGAGATTGATTAAATAAGTCTTTGTTTGTAAAAGCTAAAGATTTTGAAGAAAATGATGTATATCAAGATTTTGATATAGATTTCTTAAGAACAGATAAATGAAGTATGGAATATAGAGTTTATTATTATTGAATTACAGATTTTTCTTTGGATAATATAACAATCTTTTGACTTGAAAAATCGCAGGAAGAAAATGAAGAAGTTGAAGAAGAAACTGTTGAAGTAGTTAAAGAAGAATCTTTGGAAGAAGAAGTTAGTGAAGTACAAGAATAAAAATTGAAAATTAATATTTTTTTATATAATTGGTGGGTTATTTAAGCCCCCCTTTTTTATGAAAAAAATTATCTTTTTATCTTGGAAAGATATAAAACACCCAGATGCTTGATGAGCTGAAGTAGTTTTATGGAATTATATAAAAAATATAAAAAATAAATGATATGATATTACATGGATAGGTAGTGGTTTTGGTGATAGTCCTAAGAAAGAAACAATAAATTGAGTTAAAATTATAAGAGTATGAAATATAAACAGTATATATTTCATATTTCCAACTTATTACAGAAAAAATTTGAAGTGAAAGTTTGATTTGATAATAGATGAAGCTTGATGATTTCCTATGCTATCCCCTATTTTTGAGAAAGATATCCCAATTATTTTTTTGATACATCATATTTCTGATATTGAATGGGATTTCAAATATATTTTTCCTTTTAATCTATTGTGAAGGTTTTTATATAGAAAATCTCTAGATCTATATAAAAATAAATATACAATAACTGTTTCTAAATCTAGTAAAGATGAGTTGGTAGATAAATATTTTTTTGATAAGAAAAAAGTATTTGAAATAGAAAATACTATAGACTTTGACAAAGGATGTAAAATAAATTTATGAGAGAAAAAAAATGAAATAGCTTTTTTTAGCAGAATAACACCGATGAAAAGACTTGAACATGCTATACTTGCATTTAGACATTTTGTGAATAAATACAATAAAAAATACAAACTAAATATATTTTGAAAATATAAAGAATGAAAGTACTTAAATTGAATAAAAGATTTAATAAAGAGTTTGTCTTTGGAAGATTTGGTTGAATTTAAATGAAATATAAAAAATAAAAAAGATATAAGTAAAAGTAAAATACTTCTTTTGCCTTCTTATAAAGAATGATATTGAATTGTAGTTCTTGAGGCTAATTCTTACGGCATACCTGCAATTTGATATGATGTGTGAGGTGTGAGAGATAGTATAAAAGATGGTATAAATGGTTTTAAAGTAAAAGATTGAGATTATGAGGCTATGTGAGAGAAAATGTATGATATTTTAAAAAATGAAAAAAATTATATAAATTTGGCAAAATCAAGTTTTAATCATATAAAAAATCATAGAAGTTGTGAAAAAAATAGTTTAGAATTTGAAAAAATTATAAAAAAGGTACTTAATGATAGAACAGCATAATACATTGACTGAAAAATTTTTAAAGAAGTGATTTTGGCTTTATTTTTTTTCGTTTGTTATTGCTCCTACTGGATATATTATAAAAATAATAGTGTCTGGAGAAGTTAGTGTAAGTGAACTTTGAGTACTTTATTGAATACTTAGTTTAGTTTCTCTGCTTGCAGGTTTCAATGATTTTTGAATGACTGAGAGTTTGAATTATTTTATACCAAAATATATAGAAAAAGATAAGTATGATAAAGTTAAAAGTTTAATTGCATATTCGTTTTTAACACAGCTTGTAACAGGTATAATTATAGCTTTTATCTTATTTTTTGGTGCAGAATTTTTGGCTAGTAGCTATTTTAAATCTGATGTTGCTTCTGATATAGTAAAAATATTTGCCTTGTATTTTTTGTGAGTAAATATTTTTCAAGTTTTTAATAACTTTTTCTTAGCTGTTCAAAATACTTTTTACAATAAACTTACAGAATTTTTAAGAATGCTTTTTATACTGGGATTCACAGTTTTTGTGTTTTTGCTTGATCTTTGAAATATTGTAGTTTATTCTTCTGCACGGGTTTTATGAATGTATTTTTGATTGATTTTTGTTATTTACTTTTTTTATAGAAGCTACTACAAAAAATATTTATGTAAATCAAAAATTATTTGGTCAAGGAGTCTTTTTAAAAAGGTTTTTTCATATGCTTTGTTGGTATTTGTTTGATCTCAAGCATGAAATATACTTAGTCAAATAGATATGCAAATGGTTATTTATTTACTTGGGACTAAGGATGCTTGATATTATACAAATTATCTAAGTATAGTTTGAATTCCTGTAATGATTATTTGACCTATTTTTTGACTTCTTTTTCCTATGTTTTCAGAAATGAATGCAAAAAAGGAGAACAATAAAATAAAAATGGTTAAAGAGATAATGAGTAAAAATTTCATAGCTGTTGCTATTTCTTTTAATATATTGATGTTTGTATTTGCTGAAACTATAGCATATACTTTGTTTTGAGAAAAGTTTTTGACTTCATGAGTGATTTTGAAATATTCTGTATTGTTTTTGGTTTTTAATTTTTTATTGCATATAAACTTTAGTATACTGGCATGAATTTGAAGAGTAGCTGATAGGGTAAAGATAATATTTATAGCTTTAATTTTTAACTTTATAATGAATCTTATTTTTATAAAACTAATTTGAGTTTACTGAGCTGCTCTTGCTACTTGAATTTGATGGATATTGATTTATGCTATGAGTGAGTATTTTTTATGAAGAAAGTATTTTATAAAATTTGATTTTGTTTTTCTTGTAAAAAATGTAGTACTATTGTGAATTTTGGGAATACTTGGAAATGTTTTTGTAAGTCCTTTGTTAGATGGTTTATGAAGATTATCCAGCTTATGAGCTATGTTTTTGATTTGAATTTTTTGGTTTTTAATTTTTATTGCTATAAATTTTGGTGAGTTTAAGAATTTTGTTCGAGAAATAATGAAGTTGAGAAGTAAGATTTAGAAAAAAGATGAATAATAAAAATTTAATTTAAGGACAAACATAGTATGTTTTTTTAGTATAAAAACACAGTGAGGAACCAATACAAAATACCAAATAATATTTTGCAGAAAAATAAACTAAACTTGATTCTTTAACAAAAATAAGTTATACTACCTAAAATATTAAATATTTTAGGTATCTTACTGGTAAAAATATTAAATATTTTAGGTATCTTACTGGTAAAAATATTAAATATGTACAAAAGAAAAGTATTAGAAAAAATAAAATTATTTTTAGACAAAAAAGATATATTGCTTTTTTATGGTGCTAGACAGGTTTGAAAAACTAGTTTGATGAAATATATAAGAGATGAGTATTTTAAAGATAATTCAGTATTTATAGACCTAGAAAAGCCTCAAAATTTAGAACTTTTAAATGGAGATCCAGATATTTTTATAAACCATTTAAAACTATACAATAATTGGAACGAGATAGATAAGATAACAATTTTTATTGATGAAATTCAGTATTTAGAAAATCCTACTTCTTTTTTAAAGTATATATATGATTCATTTTCAAATATAAAGTTTATAATTTCTTGATCTTCTACACTTGAAATAAGATGAAAATTGAAAGATTCTTTAGTTGGTAGGATTATAAAATTTGATATTTTACCTCTAAGTTTTGAAGAATTTTTAATTTTTAAATGAAAAGATAATTTAAGTAAAATTGTATGAGAAAAAATTAATTCTTTTTATATAAATGATGAGATTAGATTTTTTTATGAAGAATATCTAAAATTCTGATGATATCCAAAGATAGCCTTAAGTGATAATATAGAACTGAAAAAAGAGTATTTGAAACAAATTTATAGTAATTATATAGAAAAAGATATAAAAGATATTTGAAAGATAAAAGAACTTGAAAAATTTAATAGGTTAATAAGATTGTTAGCAAACCAATCTTGAAATTTATTGAATTTATCAGAGATTTCAAATACTGTTTGAATAAATATAAAAACTTTAAATGAGTGGTTGTTTTTACTAGAAAATACTTTTGTTATAAAACTTATATATCCTTTTTCAAATAATTTGAGATGAGAGCTTACCAAGATGCCAAAATTGTTTTTTATAGATAATGGGATAAGGAATTTTTGTGAAGATAATTATGAAATTGTATGAAATAGTTTTGAAAATATTTTTTTTAACTATATAAATAACTCCTATAAATCTAATAAAATTAATTTTTATAGGACTCAGGATAAAAAAGAGATAGATTTTGTAATTGATTCTGTTCCTTATGAACTTAAGATAAGTTATAATTGAAAAAAGCTTACTTCTCTTAATTATTTTGAGAAAAAGTATTATAAGAGATGAAATGTGGTAACTTTGAAGAAAATGGAAAATGATAGTTATGATGTTTTTTATCCCTGGGAGGTTTAAGAGTTTGGTTTAGAAAAATTTTAGAAATTAGAAATCTTTTTGAGATATAGAGTTTAGGGATAAGTAAAAAATTTATATTTTATAATGTGGTTAGTTTTAAAATTATGAAAAAGATAGTAACAATAGCAGGAACAAGACCAGATTTAATAAGATTAAGTGAAATAATAAAAATACTTGATAAACATACAAAACATTTTTTTGTTCATACATGACAAAATTTTACCCCTGAACTGAAAAATCAGTTTTTTGATGATCTAAAAATAAGGAAACCTAACTTCCAATTCAATAAAAATCAAAAAATATGATTTGAATTCATTTGACAGATGATGAAAGACATAAACTTAACTCTGGAAAAAGTCAAACCTGATGCTGTTTTAATACTATGAGATACAAATTCTTGACTTAGTGCTTATGTAGCAAAAAGAAAAAATATACCCGTATTTCATATGGAAGCTTGAAACAGATGTTATGATGATATTGTACCCGAAGAAATAAACAGAAGAATTATAGACTCAGTGTCAGATTTTTTGTTGCCATATACCCAAAGAAGTAGAGAGAATTTATTAGCTGAATGATACCACACAAGTAAAATAATAGTTACATGAAATCCTATAACAGAGGTTATAAATAAAAATTTAAAAAATGTATGAGAAAGAAAGGAGAAAGGTGAATATATATTGGTAAGTCTACATAGAGAAGAAAACATAATAGAAGAAAATAATTTAAAGTGAATAATATATGCTCTAAATGATTTAGCAAAAGAAACAAAAGTTGTATTATCAATGCATCCAAAACTAGATGTGATGATAAAAAAGTTTAATATAATACTTGGAAAAAACATTGAAATTAACAAGCCCTTCTCATTTACACATTTTTTAAATCTTGAAAAATATGCAAAATGCGTATTATCTGATAGTTGAACTGTGCCTGAAGAATGTAGTATATTAAAAATACCTTGCATATTATTAAGAACATCCACTGAAAGACCTGAATTACTAGAAAATAACTCAATGATATTAAGTTGAATAAAAAAGGAAGAAATAATAAATGCATATAATGTTGCTATTAATACAACAATTTGAGATATACCAAACGATTATAAAGATACAAATGTATCTGAAAAAATTTTAAAAATTATTTTAAGAAATACATAAAAAATAATGAAAACAGATTTTAATAATGCAAAAATATTAATAACAGGATGAAGTTGATCTTGGGGAAATGAATTGACAAAACAATTACTTGAAAATTATTCTCCAAAGGAAATAATAATATATTCTAGGTGAGAGCTGTCTCAAGTATTGATGAAAAGGAGATTTTCAGAAAATAAAATCATAAAATATGTGATATGAGATGTTAGAGAATGTGAAAAACTAAATGAATCCTGTAGATGAGTTGATTATTTATTCCATTTAGCTGCTTTGAAACATGTACCTATATGTGAAAACGAACCTTGGGAAAGTGTAAAAACAAATATTATGTGAACAGAGAATGTTATAAGTGCTTCTATAAATAATTGAGTTAAAATGGTTGTTGATGTATCTACAGATAAAGCATGCAACCCTATAAATGTATACTGAAGTTGCAAATCTGTTTGAGAAAGATTGATAATACAGGCTAATAAGAAACACACTGATACCAGATTTGTTTGTGTAAGAGCATGAAATGTGATGTGAACTAGATGAAGTATAATACCTTATTTTAAAAATTTGTTGAAAGAAAATAAATCTTTCCCTATAACAAACAAAGAAATGACAAGATATTTTATGACATTAAAACAAGCAATATTATTGTTATTCAAAGCTTGTGATAATTGTTATGGGTGAGAAATTTATGTGACAAAAATGTCTGCTTGCCGTATATTAGACTTAGCAAAAGTATTATCTAATAATTATTGAAAAGAATTTAAATATCATGAGATTGGTGTAAGGCCTGGAGAAAAAATACACGAAGAGTTGATATCAGAATTTGAAGCATTAAATACTGTAGAAGATGAAAATTTTAGAATACATTTACCAGTGGAATGATACTTAAATGAAAAATATAAAAAATACAAAAAAATGTCTGATAAAAAATATACAAGTAATGACTATCTAATGAATGAGTATGAAATAAGAGATATACTTAACTTATGATGATTTTTAAATGATTAAAATATATATTAAAAAATATAAATATGAACCAAAATAAACTAAAAAAAGAAGCAATAGTGATTGCTGAAAAAATAAAAAGCACGAAATTATATGAAAAGCCTTTTAAACATATACAAATAGACAACATATTCTCTGAAGAATTGGCAGAAAAATGTTTAAAGAATTTTCCTGGTAATGATTCTAATCACTGGCAAGAAACAAACAATAAAAATATTGAAATAAAAAAAAGAACTAACTGGCAATCAGAGTTTGATATACCAGAATGAATAGTTGAAGCCGTTCGTATAATGAACTCATCAATATTTTTAAATGCTATGTCTGAAAAAATGTGAATTAAAAAAATAGTACCTGATTCATATTTCACTTGAGGATGATTGAATCTAACTCTAAAAGATTGATTATTAGATATACATGTAGATTGAAATTATCATGATGCAACATGATTAGATCGTAGATTAAATGCAATAGTTTATTTAAATAAAGATTGGGATGAAAAATGGGGGTGAGAGTTTGAATTATGGGAAAATGATGTAAGTAGATGTGCAAAAAAATAAGCCCTATTTTTAATAGATTGATAATTTTTGATTCTCATGATATGAGCTTTCATTGAAGTCCAAACCCTTTAAAATGTAGTCAAAATATTGGAAGAAAATCAATAATATTGTATTACTATACAAAAGAAGAAAGACCAAAAAATCAAGTATCTGTAAAAAATCCTCACAGTGCATTATGGATGAAAAAATGATTTACAGATAAAAATTGAAATAAGACAAGAAAATATGAATAAAAAAATGAAAATCACTGATGATCAAATAATAATTACATGATGAACTTGAAGATTAGGTAAAGCATGTAAAAAGGTATTTCCAAATTCTATCTATCCCAATAGAAAAGAAATGGATATCACAAATATAAAAATGGTTGAATCATTTCTCAAAAAAAACAAAGCAAAATACATAATTCACTTGGCAGCAATAGCATCAATTCCAAAATGTGAGGAAAATAAAGAACTAGCTTGGGAAGTAAATGTAAAAGCAACAAGAAATTTATTAAAAATTGCAAAAAGACAATGAATAAAAAAATTTTTATACCTACAGACAGCTTGTATATTTTCTTGAGAAGAGTCACCATATGATGAAAATTCAACTCCAAATCCAAAACATTATTATTGATTAACAAAACTAGCATCAGAAGAAATAGTAAAATCTTATGATGATGATAATTTCACGACAATAATAGCTAGAACAAATTTTACTACGATGCCATGGGAGTACGAGAAAGCATTTACAGATAGGTTTTGAACATACTTATTTGCTCAGTGAGTAGCAAAGTGAATGAAAGAATTTTTAGAAGATAATAAAGAAAAACAAATAATACATATATGTTGAGACAGAAAAATATCCATGTATGAATATGCTACACTATGATGAAGTAAGGTATGAAAATTAACAATTTGAGAATATAGTTGAGTATGACTTACTCGTGATATGTCTCTTATTACAAAAAATTGGCATACATATAAAATTGAAGATAGTAAGTTTAATGATAGTTAGTAAAAATATAAAATGAAAAAAATAATTGAAAAAATTGCAATTAATCTTAAACATTACGTCGTTTTATTTTACACAAAAATTGAGAATTATTATTTTTATAAAATAGGACATATATCTCAATTGGAGTACAATATCAGAAAAATGTTTTTAAAAGGTGTTGAAACAAAAAATTATTATTATCCATATCAAAGTTATCCTCCATTAAATATAAAAGGTCAAAGACCTTCTGCTTCAAGAATATGAAACTATTGATTATTAAAATACATTAACAAGGATAGTGAAATTCTGGATATTTGATGAAATGTATGATTCTTATCATTATATTTATCCAGGTTTGTAAAACATATAGATATAGTGGAATATGCAAAATATGCAACAGATATCTGAAAATACTTACAAAAAAAAGAATGAATAAAAAATGTTAATATTATAAATTGAGATTTTTGAAAATATGAAACAAATAAGAAATATGATTTAATTATGAGTTTTGCTGTTCATTGGTGGGTATGAATAGAATTTAATGATTATATTAAAAGAATTTCAGAATTACTAAAGTATAATTGAATATTTATCATGGAAAGTCATTTTATTTACAAATGAATTGATAGAAAATGAGATGATAGTAATTTAGAAAATAAAATAATTGAAAATTGAATTTTTAGGATAATTGATAAATGATTTAGTGATGATGATAATTGAGTTATAAGAAACTTTTTTATATTAAAAATAAAATAATGGAGGATTTAAAAAAAATAATTTCAAAAAAAGTATGATTATGAACTTTATACATAAAATGATATATAGAGTGAATCAATTTTGAAAAATATAAAGAAATGTATGAAAGGTATCAATACATAATGTGATGAATCGAGTATAATAAAAAGAATATAAATGATTTTTCTAAAAATTTTAATACATTAATTGATGATTTTAAAAAAAATTGATTTAACAAAAATTATCCAATAATGGTTAGTAAAGAACTCATACCTATTGATTGACATCATAGGATAGCATGTTGTTTATACTTCAATAAAATACCTGAATATAATATAAATAACTCAAAATCAATTAGAAATTATAATTGATTAGGTTGGATATTAAATAATAATTTAATTTACAACTCATATACAATACAAGAAAAAATTGAAATAATAAATGAATATGCTAAGTATAATGATATTTATTTTTATTATTCAAAATCGGTTAAAAAGAATAAGCAAAATAAATATTTATGAGAAATAAAAATTTATTTGAAAAATAGAATTACAAAAATATCTATTTTTGAGAAAAAAATAGCAAATTTAGAAAAAGAAAATAAAGAAATAATTAAAATATTTAATAATAAAAACCTAAATAATTTAATTATAGAAAAATCACATATTTTAAGGAAAATTAATATTTATTTTTATCATACATTAAATAAAAATAAAAGAATAGTTTTTGAATTTATAAAAAATAAATGAAAAATATAAAATTTATATCATCTCAATGAGAATTTTTAGATACAGTTTCTAAAAAAATAAAACAAACAGATATAGTTTTAGATATTTGATGTTGAATTAATCCTCAAAAATATATAAAACCTATAGTTCATATATGTGCTGAACCCTATGAACAATATGCAGAACATTTATTAAAAAAGGTTTGAAACAAAGATAGATTTTTTGTTGTTCTAAAACAAAAATGGGATGAAGTAATAAAAACTATTCCTAAAGAGTGAGTAGATACAGTAATTACTCTAGATGTTATTGAACATTTAGAAAAAGAAGAGTGATTAAAAGTACTAAATGAAACAATACCTTTAGCTAGAAAACAAGTTATTATTTTTACTCCCTATGGTTTTATACCTCAAGAAATTCCTGAATGAATGAAGGATGCATGGTGATTAGATTGAGCAGAATGGCAAAAACACAAATCTTGATGGACAGAAAAAGATTTTTGAGATGAGTGGAATATTTATATATGTAAAGAATTTCATTTTTTTGATGCTATAACTAACGAAAAATTTGAAACACCTTATGGTGCTATGTTTGCAATATTAAATAAAGATATTAAGTCAAAAAATAATATTTACTCATGTATTAGAAAAATTTATTGATTTTTTTCACATACAATACTTTTTTATTTTTGAATTAATAAAGTAACTCATAATCAAGCATTAAAGAGTATTTATCAAAAATATTTTAAAAAAATAAATAATGCTTGATAAAATTACATTTGCAATCACTACCAAAATTGATTCAAAACTAAGAGAATCTTTTTTTCATAAATGTTTAGAATCAATAATAAATCAATCCAATAATAACTGGGAAATATTAATCTCTGATGATTGATCCACAATCAGTATAAATTATAAAAAATATGAAAAGTATAGTAATATAAAAATATTTAAGCAAGAAAAAAATTTATGAATGTTTAATTGATGGAATTTTTTGTTAAATAAGTGTAAAACAAAATGGTTCATCCCCATGTGAGACGATGATATAGTAAAAAAAGATTTTATCGATAAATGTTATGAAAAAATTAACAAGAAACCAAAAATAGATTGCATATATTTTGATATTGAAAATATAAATAGTTTTTGAAATATAATTTCTGAATTAACTACAGATATGAAACCATGATTTCACAAACATTGAAATCAATTTCTTAACTACAGAGTTAAAAATTCACTTAATTTTTCATATACATTTTTTATATCCGTAATAAAAACTAATAAATTGAAAGATCATGGATGATTTAAGGATTTTTGAACAATAACTGATACATATATTTCATATATTATTGCTAAAAATTTTAATGTTTATTATATTAAAGATTCATTAATGAAAATTAGAAAACATAAGAATAATGCTAGTAATAACATAAAAAGAATATTTAAGGAACAAAAAAAACTTATACCATTTTTAATTAAAGAGTTTTGAAATGAACTCACAGTTGAGAATTTAAACTATTTAAAGAAATTAAACAAAACTATAAAATATAGATATATAAAAAATCTTATATTATCTAATACAATTCAATTTCTAAAATTATTATGATATAAAAAATATTAATGAAGAAAAATATTCTTCACATAATTTATCAAACAAATTTAATCTGATGAGTTGAAAGTTTCCTTCAGATTTTATTAGATACCTCAAAAAATAATGATATTATAGTACAAGTATATGATAAAAAAAATAATACTTGAATAAAAAATAAAATTATAAACCTAAATGAAAAAATTCACTCGTATAATCCTTTAGTGTTATTATATCAATTATTTTCAAGGGCATTAAAATATAAAAATATTTGTAAAAAAGAAAATATATGTATATCAATATCACATTGAGATAGTTTAAATTTGTCAAATATTATAAGTAAGATAATTTTTTGAAACAAGAGTAAAATTTATATTTTTATACATAACTCTTTGTCTTTTTACACGAATAAATGATCTTTTTTTTATAAATATCTTTTTAATTATTTTTATAAAAAAGCCGACAAAATAATAACTATTTCTAAAGAAATGGCTTTAGAACTAAAAAATAAGTGATATAAAAACATAGAAATATTATATAATCCCCTAAATATAAATGAAATTGAAAAAAGAAAAAAAGAACCTATTAAAAAATATATGAATCTATTTGATAATAAAAAAGAAAACTTTATAACAGTATCTAGATTAGAGAAAGTTAAGAATTTAGAATTTTTAATAAATAGTTTTAATGAATTTAACAAAAAATATAAAAATTATCAATTTTTAATTATATGATACTGAAGAAAGAAAAAAGATTTAGAAGAGTTAATAAAAAAGATTTGAAACAAAAATATATATTTACTTTGAAGACAAGATAATGTATATAAATTTTTAAACAAGTCTAATTATTTCCTATTTTCAAGTTTAAATGAATGATTTTGAAGAGTAATATTAGAAGCACTATCTTGCAATATCCCCGTGATAACTCATGATTTTAAATATTGAGCAAAAGAACTTATAAGAAATAATAATAACTTTTGAAAATGTAAAAAGATTGAAATACATGAAAATTGAATTATTACACCATATATGGATAAAAGAAGTTTTCTTCAAGCAATGAAAATAATTACAAAAACTAATTTTGATAAAAACAAAATTAAAAATAATATAAAAAAATACGATATAAAAAAACTAATTAAAGACCGGGAATTAATTTTAAAATAATATGTTATGTTTAATCCTAAAGTATCAATAATAATACCTGTTTACAACTGATGAAACTACTTAGCCGAAGCGATAAATAGTGCATTAGCTCAAACATATAAAAATATAGAAATATTAGTTATAAACGATTGATCTAATGATAATTGAGAAACTGAAAAAATAGCAAAGTCATATTGAGACAAAATAAAATACATATACAAAGAAAATTGATGAGTAGCAAGTGCTTTAAATTTATGAATAAAAGAGATGACTTGAGAGTATTTTTCATGGTTAAGCCATGATGATTTATACTTAGAAGATAAAGTTAAAGTACAAGTAAATTTTTTATCAAAGATAAAAAAAAGAAATAATCTCATTCCTTTTTCAAATTATATTTTCGTGAATGAGAATTTAAAAGAAATTAATAAAATTAAAATTAATTATAATCAAAAAGAGTTCTTATATAAATTAGTTATAAACTCATTTTTAAATGGATGTACTATGTTAATTCCTAAAAAAGCTTTTAATGAAATTTGAGTATTTGAAAATGAGTTAAAGACTTCTCAAGATTATCATTTATGGTTTAGAATGTTGAAAAAGTATAAATTTATAAATACCTGAAAATATTTAGTAAAAAATAGGCAACATTCAAAACAAGACAGCAAAAGTAAAGTATACCAAAGTATGAAAGAAAGAAAAAAGTTGGAAAATTTTATATTTAAAACATATTCTATAAATGAGCTAAAAAAAAGCTCTTGAAGTAAATTGCCAAATTTTCTTTTTTACATAATAACTAAAATAAAATTGGAAAAATATAGGATACTATGATTTTTATATATGATAGCTCAAAAACTATGTTTAGATTTATTTTTTGCTAATTTATATAGAAAGATATTTAAATATTAAATTTTTTGAGAAATATATTTTCAGTTAATTTTTTATATTTGTTTTTACTAAAAATTAACCTTAATTTTAAAAGCATAAAAGAAACCTTTTTTCCAATGTTTATTATAATTTGATAAGTTCATTGTATATATTATTTAGTTTTTAATGCTACTTAATTTATGTATTATTCAATTTTTAGCAAGTTCTAATGTATGTATTATTCAATTTTACAATTATAAATTAGTAAAATACAGGAACATCTTGCAAAGCCTATAGTTTTAAATAATATAAAAGAAAAATACAATTAAAAAATAAATTTGCCTGAAGCTATAAAAAGACTTATAAACTCCATCTCGTTTCTACCATGAATATGAGAAAAATCAGCTACAAAACTAGCTTTTTTTTTGCTTAACTCAAACAAAAACTACATAGAAAACCTAAGCCAAAACCTGACAAACATAAAGGAAAAAATTTGAAAATGCACTATATGCAACTCTCTCACTGATATTAATAAAGAAAAATGCACTATATGCGACAATAGCAGTAGAAATCAAAATCAAATAGCTGTAGTAGAAGAATACCTAGATATGCTAACAATAGAAGAATCTTGATGATTTAGATGAGTATACCATATACTAGGATGAGCTATATCCCCTATAAATTGAGTCTTTGTATGAGATTTAAATTTCAAAAACCTATTTGAAAGAATAGAAAAATCAGAAGAGAAAGTAGAAATCATTATGTCTACAAATCCAAATATAGAAGGAGAAGCAACCACTAACTACATAATAGAAGAAATAGAAAAAAGAAAAATAAAACACAAAGTCTTTATAACAAGGCTTTCTAGGTGATTATCTTCTTGATATATAGAGTATGCAGATAATTTAACACTAGTAAATGCTCTGAAAGAAAGAAAAGAAATATAAGCTAAATTATGATTTTATTTTAAACCTCTCATTTATTCATTCAAGAGTACCTATTGCTACATTTTTTCAACTACAAACTCTACACACAAAAATATAACCTTTAGGATTAGGTCTATCAACCTGTGTTTTTTTCTCACAATCCTTACAATAAAATGTAACATCTCCTCTATCCATATTAAATTCCTGCCTCCTATCTCAAAACTCTTCAATATTAACTAGATCTCAAAAATTAGACATATTTTCAATAAAGTTAGAATATAAATTTTACTATTAAAAAAGATTTAAACTAAAACAAAGTCATGACATTATTTTGTTTTTTTTCTATTTTCACAATTCAATTCTTATAAAGTTCTACAAAACATTTCAAAGTAGCTTCTACATCTACCATAGCATCATGAGCCCCTACAAAATATTCTCCAAATAACTTCTTGTGCAACTCTCAAAGTTTCGGCCTCTTATATCAAGAAGAATTTTCATTTTTTTTAGGAAGTTTACAATAATCTATTGTTTCATTCATAGTACAAAAAACTTGCTTAGGCTTATAATCATAAGATCTACCAAGCCTAGACAATTCTATCTTTACCAATTCTGTATCATAATCTATATTATGTCATACTATTAAATCAGGAGTATTGATATAATACAAAATATCATCAATTATCACCTCTATTGCTTGTTTATCTTTAACATCTATATCATATATGTTATTAACTTTAGAAGAATTATAAGGAATAGAAATAGGAGGTTTTATCATCACATCTATTCTCTTTTTTTCATGAAATATTCAATTTAAATCTACATCTCAAAGTATTCAAGCAAACTGAATTATATAGGGTTGCTTATTTAAATCAGTTTCTTTTTTATCCACAAATCAAGTAGTCTCTGTATCAAATACAAATATGTTCATTTTTTTCATTTAATTTTAAATTTAGGAAACTATAAAAAATTGTTTCATTTAAATAAAAATAAACATTTTTAGGTAATTTTTAATAAATTTTTTTTTAGATATTCTAAGCTAAGAATTTTTGAATGAAAATTAATAAAAAAGATTATTTTTCTTTTAAATGAATTTTTCAGGTTCTCAATTAGAGCAAAATATGAATTTTTCAGGTTTTCCTAATGGCAAAGGGGGCTTGCCATCTTGATAATAATTATTATCACAAATCTGCTATTAATTCAGAAAGGTAATTTTTCAGAATTTCCTCAGGACAAGGGGTCTTGACCCCTTGCATTTTATCTTGATCCATTGCTAATACTTTCATTATAAGAAAAATTTTCTAATTCCAATTTATTCTTGAAAATAAAGTAGAATAAAAGACTAACACAAAAATAATTCTTAAAAATTTGTCAAAAACTAAAGGAATATTTACTCTAATCAAATATATTTTATAAAAGATATTTAAAATCAAAAACTTTCTTAAAATAAAAGCTTATTCTTACTTTTTAACATTTTGCAGATATTTTTTTAACATTCTTGTATAAAAAATTGTAGCAAAAAAATAAAAATTAATTAAATTATTTAGACGTTATTTTAGAATCTTATTTTTCTTACAAGATGAAAATTAAATTTATAAAAACAAGGAGTTGAGACCTAGTAGCTTTTGATAGAAGTAGAATAGAAAATGCTATAGAAAAAGCAGCTATATCAAGAGGTAAAATTGATATGTCTTTTATAGAGAATGTAACAGATATAGTAGTACAAAATTTAAAGGAAATTTTGATAAAGAAAGGAGAAATATGATTTTTAACAATAGAAGAAACTCAAGATGAGATAGAAAAAGTTTTGATGCAAGAATGATATTTTGATGTAGGTAAAGATTTTATAATATATAGGGCTAATAGAGCTAGAAAAAGAGAAAAATCTAAAGAGAAAGTAGAGAAAAAGCTTGAAAAAAATACATTGAAAATACAAAAAAGTAATTGAAAATCAGAAGATTTTGATATAGAAAAAGTTAAAGAAACTTATAAAAAAGTTAATTACAAATTAGCTAGAAAATGTAAGTTTGAAAAATTGGAAGAATCTTTAAAGAAATACATAGTTGAATGAATGAAAACAAGTGATATAACGAAAATGATGATTAAATCAGCTATAGATTTGATAAATGTAGAAAACACAAACTGGCAATTCATAGCCTGAAGGCTGGCATTAATTGATTTATATAAAGAAGCTTCGAAAAATAGAAAAATGGATATAAGAAAAATATATGAAGCCAAACATTATGTTGATCTATTTGACAATTATGTAAAAAAATGAATATATTATAAAAAATTTTATGATTACTATTCTAAAGAAGATATTAAAAAAGCTTGAGAATATTTGAAGAAAGAATATGACTTTGACTACAATTATACAACAATTATGATGTATAAAAGAAGATATTTACTGAATCCAAACAAGGTAGTATGGGAGCTACCACAAGAAATGTATATGAGTATAGCTTTATTTTTGGCAATACCTGAGAAAGAAGAAAATAGACTATCTTTTGCTAAAAAAATATATGATGCATGTGCAACATGAAAAATAAGTCTTCCTACACCTACATTACTAAATTCTAGAACAAATTTTCATCAACTATCAAGCTGTTTTAAATTTAATGTAGATGATGATTTAAGAGCTATATATCATTCTATTGAAAATATGGCACAAGTATCAAAATTTGGATGATGAATAGGTGTTTATTTATGAAACATAAGAAGTAAATGATCATATATAAGAAATATAAAATGAACAGCATGATGAGTAAATCCTTGGATAAAAGTTATAAATGATACTGCTGTAGCTGTTAATCAACTTTGAGCTAGAGCTTGAGCTATTTCTGTAACACTAGATGTATTCCACAAAGATATATATGATTTCTTGGAACTTCAAACAGAAACATGAGATATTAGAAGCAAGGCTTTCGATGTATTCCCTTCTGTGAGTTTTCCTGATTTATTTATGAAAAGAGTAAAAAATTGAGAAAACTGGACACTTTTTGATCCAAAAGAAGTATATGATAAAACTTGAAAAAAACTGCAAGATTACTTTGGGGATGAATTTGATGAATTTTATCACGAATGCGAACAAAATCCTAAACTTGAATTAAAAGAAACAGTTAGTTCCAAAGAATTATTCAAATCATATATGAAAGCAACTGTTGAAACAGGTATGCCTTATGCTTTTTTTAGAGATACTGTAAACAACCTAAATCCAAATAAGCATGCATGAAATATATACTCTACACAGCTATGTGTAGAAATATGTCAAAATACAAGTGCATCAAAATTTATAGAAGAAACAATAGAAGATTGAGTTATAAATATTAGATACGAACCTTGAGATAGTGTTGTTTGTAATTTAGCTTCTGTAAATGTGGCAAAAGTAAATAAAGACAAAGATATAGAGGAGATATTTCCAATAGTTACTCGTTTACTTGATAATGTAATAACTTTAAATTTCTATCCTGTAAAAGAAACAGAAAGAACAGCAAAAAGGTATAGATCTGTATGAATTTGATTTTTATGACTAGCAGAATATTTAGCAACAAATAAACTGGCATATGATAGCGAAGAAGCTAGAGAAGTAGTAGATAGCTTATTTGAAAAATATGCATATAGTTCTTTGAAATCAAGTAATGAATTATCGTTTGAAAGAGGAAGTTATGAGCTGTATGAGTGAAGTGAATGGTCAAAATGAATTTTGATATGAAAAGATAAAAACTGGTTTAAAAACAATTCTAAAATATCTGAAAAATGGTTAGAATTGATTAAGAATATTAAATCATGATGAATTAGATTTGCTTATCACCTAGCACCAGCACCTAATACATCAACAGCTTTAGTAGTATGAACCACGGCTTCAATACTGCCTATTTATAAAAAATACTTTGTAGAAACAAATGCTATTGCTCCATCTGTTAATGTGGCACCAAATTTGAGTGAGGAAAATTTTTGGTATTACAAAGAATATGTAAGTCTAAATATGAAAGATGTAATAGATATGGTAGCTACAATATATAAATGGATTGATCAATCTGTTTCATTTGAGTGGATAGTAAATCCTCAAAATGTTTCTCCTAGAGAATTATATGAGTATTATATGAGAGCTCATGAAAAATGAATCAAAACCGTTTACTATGTTAGATCTATGAGCTTAGAAATAAAAGAATGTGAAAGTTGCAGTTGATAAAAAATAATTTATTTAATTAAAAAATAAAAATGACAAAAAAAGAAGAGAAAATGAAAGCTAATCTCATTTTTAATCCAAAATGAGATGATGATGTATCAAAAAGGACAATTATAAAGGGGAAATCTACGGGATTGTTTCAGCTTAATGCCACCAAATATTCTTGGGCAAAATCTATGTATCAAGTAATGGTAGGTAATTTTTGGGTACCAGAAAAAGTTTCAGGTTTATGAGAAGATGCAATACAAATGAAAACTGCACTAAGTGATGAGGAAAAAAGAGCATATAAATGAATATTATCTTTTTTAATTTTTCTTGATTCAATACAAACAGTAAATCTACCAAATTTTAATGAGTATATAACAGCTCCTGAAGTAAATCTTCTTTTATCTATTCAAGCTTACCAAGAAGCAATTCATTCTCAAAGTTATGCTACTATGCTTGAAACAATAGTAGATGCAAAAGAAAGAGATGATATATATTACTTTTGGAGAGATGACAAACACTTACTTGAAAGAAATGAATTTATATGATGAATATATCAAGATTTTATAGATAACCCAAGTGATAAGAATTTTTTTAGATGAATAATATGAAATTTCTTATTAGAAAGTATATATTTTTACAACTGATTTGCTTTTTTTGATACACTTGCAGATCAATGAAAAATGGTTGCTAGTGATAGAATGATTAGCTATATAAGAAGAGATGAGCTTACACATGTAACTATATTTGCCAATATGATGAAAGAAATAAAAAAAGAATTTCCTGATATATATGATGAGAAAATGATAGTTGATATGATGGAGACAGCTGTAAATCAAGAAATAAAATGGTCTAAGCATATACTTTGAAAATCTATAATTTGAATGGGTAATGAAAATGTAGAAAACTATACAAAATGGTTAGCAAATAAAAGACTTAATATGTTGGGTATAGCTCCACTATTTGAAAATGTCACTAAAAACCCTTACAAGCATTTGGATAGACTTCAAGATAACAATTCAGAGAAAGGTAACTTTTTTGAGTCCACTGTTGTAAACTATGCTCAATCAAGTGCTATGAATTGAAGCTGGGAGTTTTAATTAGGGAAAAAAAAGATCAAAAGTTTTTTATACAAAACTCTTGGTCTTTTTTTATGTTTATAGTAAACTAACTTGTAAATTAGACTATTTTAAAATACGAATTTAATTGAAAAAACAATTTCTTATTGTTTGTCAACAGAGGGCTTTAGCCCTTTGGTCTTGTAAGAAGTTTATCTTTTTGAGAAAATATTACCCAGTTTATTCATCATATTATATATCAAGATAACTAGTAATTTAGTTTACTATACTTTTAATCTTCATATACAGAAAAAATTATCATCAATTCTTTCAGCTAAGAAAATAGAATCACAAAAACTTGACAAATATATATTAAATAAATATAATATATAACACAAAATAGAAAGAGTCTGTCTTTCTGTTAAATTTTAACTTTAATGGCAGACCTATATTTTGTAGGGTTTGCTAAAACACTTTGGAGGTGTAAAATGAGTAAAAAAGTTTTAGCTTTTCTTCTACCCCGGCCTGAAGGCACGGGGCTTTTATTTGTACTGAAATTTAAAGCTCTATCTCTTCAATCTTATTCTCTTCTTCTCACTGTTGTTCCACATAATTAGATATTATTTCTCAATTTATCTCTCATACACTAGATACAAAATATCATACTCACCATATATTTCATGTCTTCCAATACCATCTCTTAATTTCTTTGTAAAAATACCTCTTTATTGCCTTAGAACTTTCTCACTTTATATGTCATACTATTGTAGATATTGGTTTAGTTAACGGTATCCTACAATACATATGTACATGATCTTCTTCCATTCATATCTTTATTATTATTACTCATAGCTTTTTACTTATTCATCTTATGATCTTTTCCAATCTATCTTGTATCTCTTTTTCATGAATGGATTTCTGTATTTTGTTATCCATACTATATGGTATCTGACATCATATGTCGCATGACTACTTTTTTGGTATTTCATTCTCTCTAGTGTTAGTTTTTAACACTATTTTATTTATTCTATTGATTTTTTACACTTTTTTCTTTAGAATCGGCCTGAAGGCAACGGGGTTTAAAACCCTATGTCACAACACATCTCATTTATTCAATTTCTATCACTTACACCTTCGGTGTCTTAACTATCTAAAGATAGGGGTTTTTATCCCGATGTGTTGAAATAAAATTTTTATTTCTGCTACATATATAGCTATTGTTTTATTTGTTATTACTTTAGCTTCAGGGAAGCTTTTTGGATATACAAATAAAGAAATTTTTATTGCAACATTTTTTCAAACATTTGGAATAATAGTGTTTGCATTAAATCACTATGGTTTTGAAAAAGTTAAGCAAACTACCTAAAAAAGGGCTGTATCGGTTAACCGATACAGCCCTTTTTCTAATATTTTTCAGTCAGTAATTGTGACCTCCCTTCTTAGTAGGTTAAAGTCCTCGTCTATTTTAAGACATGAATAAACACTTCTTCCCTTAGGTTTTTTATATCCTTCTTCCCACATATTTTCAACCCAGAAGGCTATATAATCTTTGTATGGAGAATACAAAACATACCCAAGTTCACACATCTTTGTCCATAGCCTTAACCTAGGAAGTAGCTTATAAGATATTAACTTAGCTCTTTCATCAAGTGCCTTCAAATCATTAGGTGTTTCACTAGAAAAACTATATAAACCAGAAAAATCAGGAATTTCTACACTTATTTCAGTTATAGAATATTGTTTTTTAGGACTTTCAAGCTCTATTTCACTTATTCTATCAGATGGTTCATCTTTTGTATAGAAAATTCCTTTTTCTCGCATTTGTTTAGCTAAAGCTCTACAATATTTTGCTTCATCTTCAAGACGAATTTGCAAAGCTTTATTTATCAAATACATTTTAGAAAATATAGAATTTCTCCTGGTTTCGTGAACAAATTTATTGAAGCGAATCTGATTATGAAAATTATGAACAAATTTACTGAAATAAATTTTACTTTGGTCTTGAATAAAATGTAAATTTTCTTCAAAAAAAGTACTTTCTCTTCTAGTTGGTCTAAACTCAATATTATCCCAACCATCATATAGCTTCCCGTCAGGTGAAACAACATAGAAGTTTCTGTAAGCACCTACACCTTCTCTATCTTGAGAATCCCAAGTGATAACATTTGCATCATGAACTCTTATAAAAAATCCAAAATGCTTTCTATTAGCACCAAGTCTAAGTAATTTACCATGACGATTTTCATCAGAAACAGTCCTTTGATTCGAATAAACTCTTTTATCATCTTTAATTAAATATTTTGGAATGTTAATTACGGCTTGCCTAGAAGCCAAATTAAACAAGAAACTAAACAAATCTAAATCTGTCACAAGTTCCCTAGATATCTTAGGTCTACGATTTGTTATATCAAAATCATAGAATTCTAATATCTCTTTTACAATACTTAAAGAATCACAAGAACGATCCAAAACTCTTCTCATAATAGGATTATGAGCCAAAGATTTTTTTGACATTTTAATACTCCTTTTTAAAAATGTTAAAGAAAAAACTCCCACTATAGGAGTTTTAACATATTATATTTAAAAGTTTTAAAGTCAACTATTCTTGAACTTCGTGTTTGAAAGAATATCTCATTACTTTATAAAAAGCTTCAACTCATCCTTGTTCTCAAACACATTCTAAAATTTTAGCACCAGGTAAAGCTTTTTTATGAAATCATAAAGGGAAATGATTAAAAATTATGTTTAAATCTGAAGAGTATTTTTCTTTTAAACTAGATTCTACATCAGAATTATGAAGTCTTGCACAAAAAGGACATTCCAAATCAGAATATTCAAGCCAAGTTATTTTAGCATTTTCATTTCATTCTATATAAGAATCTTTTTTTATTCACTCTATAATGCTCTTATCAAGTATTTTAAATCACTTAGAACTTAGCTCTCCAAAAGGACTAAAACTAGCTCATACATTCAAAGAATAATTATCTCCTTCTAATTTTGTTAAATAGCTATCTATGTTGTCATCTATTTTGTTTGTTGAAAATATAAAAGCAGGTAAATTTTCTATTTTGTTTTCTCTCAAATATTCTTCCACACCATTATCAGAAAAATCATAATTTTGTATCTCCATTTTTCATATATTTTCTATCTGCCTTAAATTTCAAGTTATTTCTTCTAAAGGTGTTGTACCGTCCCTCCTATCGCTTATTACTGTAAGAGTATTTTTATCACTACTTAAAACAAAATCTTTTTTTTCTACATTTTCATTTTGAGGAATTTCGGAAGCTTCTGAAAGTAGTCTATCTATTATAGACATAAAAGTTTCTTTAGGATAGGCTCAAGCTATCACTTCATATTCTCAAGTTTCATTGTTTATCAAAATATTACCAGGAGTTCCAGTTATACCAAAAAGTTCACCTCATTTTCTCATTTGAGAGTTAATTTTATCTGTGTATTTATTACTTTTAGCACATTGCCTTAATTCTTCCACATCCAAACCAAGTCTTCAAGCTTCTGCTATCATAGATATTTCAGAATCTATAGATCACATTTTTGATGAATAATTTCATCAATTTCAACCTTGTCATACTAAGTATCAAAACATTCATACCACTAAAAGTGATAAAGCTCATATAACTCAATAAAGTATAGTAACATTGTTGTTTTTATTTGCCATAATTTTTTTTTAAAAGTTAAAATTTTTACCCCATTTAATATAGCCAAGTGCAGTGATTTAGCAAATCTTTTAAGAAAGAATAACATTATTACTCTAAAACATCTTGTAGATTTATACTATTTTTAGGAGCTTTTATTTCTATATCTTTGTATTCTATATTAGCATCATTTTCCAAAATCATCTCAAATACTTTTCTATCTCATTTATCATACTCAAATTTCATATCAAATATACTTTCTCCAGAATCAAAACTTATAACAATATCAAATATGGATACTATATCTTTATTGTCATCTTTTTCTGAACCAAGATATAAAGAGAGCAAATCTTTTTCCAAGAAAGCTTTATTTTTAAATTCCAGATAAGTATCATCATAACTTCAGCTGTGTTCTATTTGAATATATGCTTCTCAAGTTTTATCAAAAACTTTAGTTTCTCCAGATATATTTTTATTTTCCAAACTCAAATCCATATAAATATGCTCTTCTCAATCATCTAGTATGTCTAAAACTAAATAATAATCATCTTTTTGTTTATCAAACTCCATATTTAGAGCTTCACTATCTGATTTTATATCTATTCAGGATAATACTAAATTAAAGTCTTGTATTTCATTGCTTGAATTTTGTTTACCTGTCATTTCTCCAGAAATATTTAAATCACCATAATCATAATCAAAATCTCATACCAAATTTTTATTGCTGATATTCAAAGAAATATTACCAATTCATTTCATATTGAAATAAAAATCAAGATAAGAAAATCTATTGTTTTTATCTAGTTTAGATTCAAGAATAATTTGGATTTTCAAACCACTTTTCATTTTAAAATCTAGCTTTTCATTAGCTACATAATCCAATTTTAGATTTTCTTCCTTGTTTTCTAATATAGCTTCAGAATATATTTTTTCTATACTTCATTTATCAAATAAGATATAAGAATCCCAACTTTTCATTCAGTTTTGAGGGTAAAAGTCAAAACCAAGTATGGTTTCATTTCATTTAATTTCCATATATAAGACTCAACTATCAGATACTTTCTTTACCAAATTTTTATAATCAGACTCACTACATGAACTAGAAAATTTATATAAAAATGCTGCCCAAGAACTAGAAAGTTTTTTTAGTTCTTTTAATTTATCACAGGCATATTTTGAAGGTATTAGTAAGTATCTATTATCTTTTTTTTCATAGGCTTCAAATAAGGGTTCTTTTAAAGATTCTTGCATATCTGAAAGTAGTTTTCAAAAATCAATCCATTCTAAATTTAAAGCTTCTGTTTGTTGTAATAAATCCTGATTTTCTAAATTATATTTGATATATTGTTTCTCTTCAGCAATCTTTTTCAGATCTTCAATACTTTTTTGAAATATTTTCCATGAAGAGTTATCTTCAATTTTTAAATCATCTAAAAGTAAATATACATAATTATCTAAACTTATGGTTTCCATAAAAGTTTCAATACTCAAATCTATATCTTCAAAGTAATTACTTTTTGATTCAAGAGAAGTTTTGAAATCTCATGAAAAACTTGAGTTAAGTCAGGATATATTTGATATATAGTTATTTATAGAAGTATCTGTTTTTATTTCTCAAATAGATTCATGATTGATATTAAAAACTAAATTCATATCTCATTTTGCTTGATAGCTTGAGCCATTTTGTATTTCTCAAAGATATTTTTCTAAATACAATTTAATTTCTTCAAATAAGTTTAGCTGTATTTCAGCTAATCTATCTTCAGCTTGTTTTTTATCTTTTTGTGATATATAGGAATTATTGATTTCTTCTAACTTTTTATTAGATAATTCTTCTTTTTCTATAAAGTTTTGTAAATTTAGGTTTTTTTGTTCCACAAGAATACTTTGTATTAAATAGTCAAGTATAATTCTCACTTTTTGTGAACTTTTATTTTGAGTTAATTTATTTCTACTACTAGAAGCCCTTTCTAATACTTTTTTCATCATTTTTTCCTCCTCTTTTAATTTTAACATAACATCATCTATCTTTTCTATATATGTTTCTCCTGATTCAATATTTTCAAGTTCTTTTTTAGCTTCAGCCAATGACTTTTGTTGCCATTCTACCCTTTTTTTCATCCACTCTAAATTAGAGCTATAAGATGATTCACCCATTGTATTGTTGGGTATTAATAGACCAAAAAATAAAAAAATAGTTAAACCTATTCTTATTTTTATTTTAAAGTTTTCCATAAAAAATTTAAGTTATAAAATAATTATTAATTCTCTACATAAAAAATATATAAATTTCCTAACCTGCTTTATTCTAGTTTTTAAGTAAAAGTTGTCAAAAAAGATTATTTTTTTCTACAAAATATGAGTTTTGCCAAAGACCCTTATAATTTACCCAAATCCATTTTAGTAATATTTTCTAAATAATCCATAAATTTATTTTTATCAAAATCTATTTTTGTTATATCCCAGTAATAGTCCTTTATTTCTTCATTTTTTGAAAATTTTGTGGCAAAAAATTGTCTGTCTTTGAATATGTATATAGAAAAAAAATCATATTTCTTTTTTAGTATTTCATTTCATTTGGTTTTTTGTAAAAAGTCTCTGTTATGTAATATATAGTAAGTAAAACTTTCAGCAAAATCTTCATATTTATTGGTCATAGCATATCCACTTACAAAATCCTGACTTTTTGCTCATAATTTTTTTATCTGTGTTTGTTCCCAGGAAATATCATAAAATTTATAGCTTATATCCAAAAATACTTTTTCTTCCAAAAAATATAAATCTATATAATGAGCAAATTCATGTATAAAAACTGATATATATTCAGAGATATTATCTTGCCTAGCTCAAAATAATTTTATCTCCTTGTTTTTCATTTTTCATCTTCTATCAACCTTTTCTTTTGAAAGAAATACATTTAAGAAATTTATTTTATCGTAAAAAATACCTTTTGAGATTATTTCTTCTAAATTATTTTTTAAAATGATTATTTCTTTTTTAAAATCAGAAGGAGAATAATAAAATTTGTATTTTTTATCTATTTGCTTTTTTAAATGTAGTAAAAGATCTTGGTTTTTAACTTTTTTTGGTTCAGGCTTATCATGACTATGTCATTCTTTTAAACTATGAGTTTGTAGATCTTCTATATTATTCTTATCTAAGTTTTCCTTTTCTATATAGTTTTCTTCTATTATACTATTTTTTATACTTTTTTGTTTTTCCCAAAAAAAGCTGTAATTTATAAAAAATATTACAGCTGTAAAAAAGCTAGTTAAAATTATTATCGCTAATATATTTTTCATTTTTTATCTTAATTTAAGACAAACTTTTTATGATTTTCTTAGCTTCACTTTAAGCCAGAGAGTTTCAGACTTTTGTACAAGAAAGTTATATAAATTTTTCACTACCCATATAGCCTCTCTCTGTTCTATTCCCTACTCTCCTCCAAAGGAGAGGGCTAGGGTGAGGTGAAGAAGTTTAGGGGTAGGTTGAAGTTGAGCTGGAGATGGCTGGTTGTGAAGTCTTGTTCAGACTAGATTAGTTATTAATGAATTTAATACTAAATAAATATATATTAAAAAACTAACCTCAAAGTGAATACATAAAATTAATAGTGATAGTTATAATTGTACCCGATGTTACTACAGCTAAAAATCACAGCAAAACCCATTTTACTAAGTCTTTTGCTTTTTTTATTTTTTCTTCATCTCAAATACTTGTTGCCATAACAAATCCCGCATAAACCAAAGCAAAAACAGATACCAAACCTAAAAATCAAGCTATATTTAAAACCCAGGTATTGATTTTATCTTTAAATCAGCTTTCAACACTTAAATTAGAATTATCCGTCGAGACCAATTTAGATTTTCATTCTAAACAACCTTTTAAATCTGAGCTCGCATCTCATGAATATGTACACTCAGAAAAAACAAAATTGCTTGGTATTAGAATTGAAAGTGAAATAATCATTAAAAAAAATATTTTTTTTATCATTTTTTGCTTTTAAAGATTTAAACTTGAAACCAATTGAACAGCTGCCCATGATAATGCTACTATAGTTAATCCCACTATAGAATAAACAAACTGAATAAGGACTTTTTTCAGCTCCTCAGAATTTCATCTAGCCATTACAAGTCTAGCTCACATAAATATAAAAACACTTATAGATATAAATGCTAAAAGCCCAAATATACTATCCCTTGCAAATCAAAATAGAGACACTAAACCTTCTTTACCTTCTCATACCTCTGCTACAAGTAAACTATCACTGGGTAACATAGCATTCTTCACATAATCATTTCAAAAAATAGAATTTAGACTAAATAGAAAAAGAAATAATACAGAGGATAATGTAAAAATTAGTTTTTTCATGTTTTTTAACTTAAATTTATAGTTAAATTGTTTATTACAGCTATTATACCCCAAGCTGATATAGATAGTAATACTCAAACAAGAGACCAGGTTATAGCATTTTTTGCTTTTTTAGTTTTTTCTTCATCTCAATTCGCTACTAAATACATTATTCAGCTTATCATCAATGCAATAACAGCTATTATAGCCACATAGCTTATAAAAGTTGAAATAAGGTCTCATCATATTTTTGAAATACTTTCACTGTAATCTCAACCTCAACCTCAAGGTAATGGCAAATCGGGTAGAAGATCCTCTGGTGGATTAGCAAAAACTTTTTGCGAAAAAGCAGTGATTATAAAAAAAACTATATAAAATATTTTTTTCATTTAAAAATTTTTTTAAGAATAAAGCAAATAAATAGTAACTCTCATTATTATTCAAGCTGAAAGAGCAACTACTATAGATACTATTCAAGCTATTATCAAAGCTTTTCATCTACCAAGTATTTCATCATTTCAGTGAGAAAATATCATATATCATCAACCAAGAGTCATCATAAAAAGAGCTAAAGATCAAAGTGCTATTAACATTTTGTTTACAATTTGTGCTAATACATTTTCCGTTGTATCTTCAGCTGTATTTCTCTTTAAACTTGTTCCTAAACCTAAATTATTAGTATCTATCATATAGTTTGGTGATGATAGATTATTTGGATCAAGATCTCTGTTAGCATCTGCTAAAGCTTGTGTTATAGGTCAAATCTGTCAATCACTAAGATTATTCTGTAATTCTTGTTCACTCAATCCAAATTCATCCATAACTCTTTGCTTTGCTTCTGGTGATGCACTATCCCATACTTGTTGCTGTTTTTGTGCATCATTTGCATTTATTTCTAAATTTGAAAATTGAAGAAATATAATTGTTATTATTAATATAAATTTTTTAATCATATTTTTTTACTATATATTAATTTTTCATGTTCTCCTTAAACTATAAATATGTTAATAAAAAATTAAATTTTTACAAAATTAATTAATATGTCTCTGGAAAACTACTTTTTAATAGGTATTAATTCTTCAGATTTTCCTTTATATTCTACTAAAATTTATATGAAGAATATAATAAATTTAGATTTTTATAAGAATTTAAATTTTAAATTTTTTATATAACAATATAATGGAAAAAAAGATATAAAACTAAACAAATATTAAAAAAATGCTACAAATAAATTGATGAAAAAAACTAAAGTGAAAAGTTAAAATATGATGAAGTAAAAATGCCTCTCTCCCTATAATAGCAGCTTGTTTGCTAATAAAATGAAAAACTACACTTAGAAACGTACCAGAAATATGAGATATATTTACTTATTTAGATATATTATCTTGAATTTGAGTCAAGTATAGCTTTGAGAAAAATACCTTGATTATAGATAGTTCCAAAATTGAAAAAAATAAATTTGATTTAAATAAGATAAAAAAAATAAGAGCCAGTATACTTTTGGTAGCACCTATCTTGGAAAGATTATGAAATATTTCTATACCTTTACCTGGATGATGTAATTTGTGAGTTAGATCCATTTACAAACATTTGAAATGACTTGAAAAAATTTGATACAAATATGAATATAAAAATGAATTAGTTTATTTCAGCTGAAAACCTAAATCTTGAGAAATTATTTTAGAAGCTTGATTTTGAGTTACACCTACAGAAAATATGATAGTTGCTAATGTTCTAAGAAAAGGTAGGACTACTATAAGACTTTCTGCTTTGGAACCACATGTATTGAACTTGATAGATTTTTTAAGAAAAGCATGAGCAGATATAGGTATAAGATATGATCACAGCATAATAATAAATTGAGTAGACAGTTTAAAAAGTGATTTTTCCTTTGATATAATTTCAGATTATATACAATCAGGTACTTATGCTGTAATATGAGCTTTAGCTTCTGAAGAATACATAGATATAGAAAACTCTAGAATAACCGATCTATATAGCTTCTTGGAAAAAATTGAAGAAGCTTGAGTAAAATTTGAAGATTTATGAAATGATACCTTGAGAGTTTACAGATCAAAAGAGTTAAAAGCTACAAATATTCAAACAAATATTTTTCCTGGCTTCCCTACAGATTTACAATCTCCTTTTGCCGTCTTACAAACACAAAGCAAAGGTATGAGTAAGATACATGAAATTCTTTTTGAAGGTAGACTTGGATGGTTGGTAGAATTAGAAAGTATATGAGCAGATATTTCTATACTTAATCCTCATGAAGTATTAATAAAATGAAAAACAAATTTGGCTTCTTGAAAAACACTAAAAAGCTGGGATTTAAGGGCAGGAGCTTCTATGATAATAGCATGATTAATAACAGAATGAACGACAAATGTAGAAAATATAGAATATGTATACAGAGGTTATGAGAATATAGTAGAAAATTTAACTAAGCTTTGAGCTGATATAAAGGAAGTGAAACTTGTTCAAAAAAATAAACTTTAATTTTTTAAAAAATCATTATGAAATTAGTATGATTTCTCTTGGCAATATTTGGTATAGTAATAATAGCATATCCAGAATTTTTAGCATATCTAATATGAGGATTTTTCTTACTTGTATGATTGAATATAATACTTATAAATACTGCTTTTAATTTTATGAAAAAATGAAATATGGCTTCTGGGAAAAAAGAATTTTTTAGTTTTGGAAAATATAAAATCTATAAATAAAAAAATGGGAGAATATTATTTTTATTATTTTCAGTAGGCAGATGGCTTTAGCCATTTGATATTTTGGGAAGTTTTTATTTGCTTTTATTTACCGTTTATATAACAAAACAACTTTTTAAATTGGTTTATTATGTTATATAGTAAACTAACTCGTAAATTAGACTATTTCAAAATACGAATTTAATTGGAAAAACAATTTCTTGTTGTTTATCAACAGAGGGCTTTAGCCCTTTGATATTGTAAGAACTTTGTCTTTTTGAAAAAAATACCCAGTTTATTCATAATATATATAGTAAGATAACTTGCAGATTATTTTACTATAGTATAAAAATAAAGATTTTTTCTGAAGGATATAGACTTTTAATTTCCTACTTTATATAAATTTTTGCAATAAAAGATTATAAATGTTAAAATTAAATGATAACCAAATATAAATTTTTATAATATAATTAAATAAAAATGCTTGAATCTATATACGACTTAGAAATATTTAAAGGAATTGATAAAAGTGTTGTGGAAGAAATAATTCTTTCTTCTCCAGAAAAAGAATTTAAATCTTGAGAAGTCATTTTGTCAGAGTGAGAAAATTCAAATGGGGAGTGATATGTAATAAAAAGCTGAAAAGTAAAAGTGACAATTAAGTGAGAAGAAGTAGCAGAACTTTTTTCTGGTAATATGTTTTGAGAAATAGCTTTATTAAATGAAGAAGAAAGAACAGCAAGTGTTGAAGCAGTGGAAGATACAAAAACGATAGTGTTATCACTTGATAATTTGATAAATCTTATAAACAATGACTCCAATAAAATAAACAAAGAAATTATAAGAAGGATAGAAGAAAACCTAGAAAGATAAAAGCTCTTTTATATTTTTTATAAAAATCTCTTTTGAAAATTTGTTTGCTTGTTTCAACAAGTTTTGTTTTTTATATAAACCTAAATCAATATTTTTTTCAAAAATTTTAAAACCTTCTAAAAAATCTTTTCAATCTTTATCATAAAAAAACCCTCATGTTTTTCATGCAATATTTGTTTCAAGTAATCATCATGAAGCCAGTCAAAAAACTGGTGTTCCACAAGATAAGGCTTCAATAGGAGAAATACCAAAATCTTCGCTACTTACAAATACAAAACCTTTTGCTAGTTTTAAAATACTCACTAAATCATATCAGTCTTTGTATCATAAAAACTCTATATTTTTGCTTTTAACCATTTTTTTATACTCCTGTTCATAGTTTCAAATTCAAATTATTTTTAATTTCTTAGATGGCATTTTATTGAAAGCTTTTATAGCTACATCAAGTCTTTTCCATTCAGTAAGAGCACATATAGTTATAAAATAATCCTTTTTAGCTTTAGGATCTTTTGAAGAAATTTTTAGTGAACTAAATTTCTTAGTTTCAACTGGTGGGTAAACTATTTCAAAATCATCTCTTTTATAATATTTTAGTATTCTTTTAGATACATGCCTAGAAGCAACTATTGGCAAATCAACTCTTCTACTTGCTATATAATCCCAGATTCTTGCTTTTGATAAAAGGTTATCAAAGAAATATCTAAAGTATTTTTTTATTCATTTTGAAAGCCCAAGAGAGTTTTTATATTCATTTGTATAGTCCCATAAATATCTAGATGGGGAATGATAATAAACCACAAATTTTGTTTCTGGTTTTGTAATAGCTCCGTGAGCAAATCATGAACTAGAACAGAGTAAAAGATCATAGCTACTAAAATCCAGAGATTCAACACTTTTTGCCATAAATGGAAAACAAAGTCTTTGGTTTTTAAATATTTTATATACTTTGTTGCTTGTTAATTTAAAGACTTGTTTGTTTATAGAAGATTTTGGGAATACTTTTCAGACTTTTTTTTCGTCATATATGAGTGTGAATAAATCTGCTTTGGGGAAAATTTCTAAAAAAGCCGAGACTACTTTTTCAGCTCCTCCAAGTTTTACAAGCATTTCATGTAATATAGCTACTTTCAAAAATATATATCTTAGTTTTAATATAATTATTGAATATATTACTCGTAAACACAAGTATATAGAAAGAATATAGGTTTATTATTATTTGTTCATTTTAAGTATTCTCAACTAGAATCTGACTTTACCACTCTCTTACTATCATCCATATTTCAGATATCATGTGAACAATTTGTACCATTAAAACTGCTACATATACCCGATCAAACTCAATATTGATATCATAGATTAGACTCAGTACAATCATCAGGTGTTGCATTTCACTCAGACCATGTTTGTGAATAGTATCAATTGTGATGAGTATGTCAGTGAGTTCAAACTGTTTTTCATAAGAATCAACTTGATGCCGATGATCAAATTTCGGCTTTTTCTTCTTTCCAAAAATATGTTTTTTTATTATCTGTACTATTATCTTCATTGTTAGAAGATCAATCTAAATTTGTATCTGAATCACTTTCATTATTTGTACTTTCATCTCAATTATCAGAAGATGAATCAGAGCTATCATTTGAATTGTTATCTTCATTATTGTCATTATTTGACTCTGTGTTTGAATCATTGTTGATTTCATCACTGCTCTCATTAGAACTTTCATTACTACTACTCGTACTATTATCTCAGTCTAAATCTTTATATACTAACTCCCCACTATCATCTACACTATATCATCTTCATCATACTTTAGCTATAGATACCAAACTCGATAAAATATCACCATTTCATTCAATCACTTCATTTGCTTTCAAATATGATTTGTAAATATTTTCTGTTCATACATCTTCCACATCTATTTCTGTTATTCATGTTTCTTGAATAGGCTTATTAGTTTCTGTTGTTATTATTCATAGTTTCCTTCATTGGGTATGTGGGTATCTATTCTCATAATCTATTTCTGCACTTGTATAATTTATAACTTTATTATATGCTACACTTTCAGCATTTTCTTCCTCCAAAAATGCCATTAATTGAAAGTATTTTCTATCTTTTGTTAGATAGTATGAAAAGTATGTATCATCTTTAGGATCTTTTCAGTCTGATGTATAGGTTATGGTTTCTATTACTTCTTCTCATACATATCATTGGTATGATATTATATCATCTCATGATTTAATATCTATTTTATCATCTGGGATTGGTAAACTTTTAGTTGTAGAATACATATATAAAGCATCTCATATTGCTTTTAGTTGGCTTATTCTGTTTGTATCTCTTACTCCTGTAAGATATGAGCTATAGCTTACAAATCATATAGTTGATAATATTGATAGTATTGTTACTACTACTATTAGTTCTACTAGGGTGAATGCTTTTTTTAGTTGGGGTTTCATTTGTTTGATGTATTAAAGATTAATGGAACAAAAGGCTGAAGCCTTCTGTTGAAAGGAATATAATAATTTTGGGATAATTTGCAATTAAGTTTTATTTTGCAGAAATATTACTATTCAAAAGGCTTAATGCAAATATTTTTAATGGGAAAATGGCTAAAGCCATCTGCCCAAAAAAATTAAACTAAAAATAAAAACTAGATATTAAGTTATGTTATAATTCTTCATATCCCCTGTTATCTTTCTGTTATATCCCATCTCCTTTTGGAAGGATAGGGGTAGGGTGAGAGCTATTCGGGTTAGGGTGAGATATTGCTCAGAAAGTATTACCAAAAGCCTTTTTAAATTAAAAAAAATTGAGTCTAACCCTCTTTTGGAACAAAATTAAGTGCGGCACCATTAATACACCATCTCTTTCATCATTTATCTTTTGGTCAGTCATTAAATACATGCCCTAAATGTTCACCACACTTTGATAATACCTCAATTCTTTTAATTCCAAACAAATAATCATTTTTCAAAATTATATTATCTTCATTAATAGTATGTGTGAAAGAAGGCCAACCAGTACCACTATCAAATTTATCCTCACTTGAAAATACTGGTATATTACACCCTTTTGTAACAAAAACTCACTCTCTTTTTTCTTCATTCAGCTCACTTGTAAATGGTCTTTCAGTTCCATGTTTCCACAAAACCTTATATGACAAATTATCTAAAATCTCACTTTTAAGCCACAAGTCCTTTGATATATTTTTTCTATCATAAATGGGAGTACTCAAAATTATTTTCTCAGCTTGCTCTTTAGATAATTCTTCTGCACTAGCATCATTTTTAAAGCTATTTTTTGATAAAAACGAAAAAATTCACATAGCTAGTAATAATATAGTTAAAATTATAATTTGTATTTTTTTTGAATAACACTTTAAGCTTTTTATATTTTGTTTCATTTTAGTAAAATTATTATAGTAATATTTTGCTTATACAAAAATTAGAGAATTAAAATTCTCTAATTTTTTAAAACAAACTAATACATTCACATTCAAGCTCCTGGATTAAAACCTCAATCTCCATGATTATGTTCTTCTTCTTTTTTAGGAATATCTGTTATTGAAACCTCTGTTGTCAAAAACATTCAAGCTAGACTAACTGCTTCTTGTAAAGCTACTCTTTCTACTTTTTTTGGATCTATAATTCAAGCTTCAAGCATATCTATATACTCATCACTAAAGGCATCATATCAATAATTTATATCCTCACTTTTTAGAATTTCGTTTACTATAACACTTCCTTCTTTTCAAGCATTAGTAACAATTTGGACAATTGGGTATTTCAAAGCTTGTTTTACTATAGAAACTCACAAATTTTTATCTTCATGTCATAAATCTAGACTATCCAAAATTTTTGAAGCTCTTAAAAGCGCAACTCAACCTCAAGCTACAACACCTTCTGAAACTGCAGCTCTAGTGGCATTTAGTGCATCTTCTATTCTAAGTTTCTTTTCTTTAGCTTCCACTTCACTTGCTGCTCAAACTTTTATCACAGCAACTCCTCAATCAAGTTTTGCTAATCTTTCTTGAAGTTTTTCTATATCAAATTTAGAATCAGACTTTTTTATATTATTTTTTATCTCCTCTACTCTGGCACTAATATTATCTTTGGATCAAGTTCATCAAATAATTGTTGTTTTATCTTTTGTAGAAACTATATTATCAACCCTACCTAAATCATCAATTTCTACATCTTCAAGTTTCATGGCTAATTCACTGGTTATTATATTAGCTCATGTAAGTATAGAAATATCTTTTAAAACTTCTTTTTTATTATCTCAAAATCAAGGGTTTTTTATAGCAAGTACATTTAAAATTCACTTTAGTTTGTTTAATATTATTGTTGTAAGAGCTTCTCATTCTACATCTTCTGCTAGAACTACGAGGTCCTTTCTTCATTCTTGCATTAGTTTTTCAAGAAGTGGAAGTAAATCTTTCATACTTGATATTTTTCAGTCTGTAATCAAGATAGGTACATCTTTCATCTCAGCTATCATTTTTTCTGGATTTGATACCATATAAGGACTTATATAACCAGTATCCACTTCCATACCCATAGTAGTCTCAACTTCTAGTCAAAAAGTTTGTCATTCTTTTATACTTATAACTCAATTGTTTCATACCTTTTCCATAGCTTCTGCTATGATTTTTCATACTTCCTCATCTTGAGCAGAAATAGTAGCTACTTGTGCTATTTCTTCTTTTGCATTAATAATTTTGGAATTTTTACTAAGTTCATTTATCACTTCTTCGGATGCTTTTTTCATACCATTTCTAAGTTCAACGGAATTAACTCATGATTTTATATAGCGAAGTCATTCTTTTGCTAAAGCATAGGTCAAAATGGTAGAAGTAGTAGTTCAATCTCAAGCTTCACTATTTGTTCTATCTGCTGCATCTTTCACAAGTTCAGCTCACATATTTTCAAATTTATCTTCTAGTTCTATTTCTTTTGCTATAGTTACACCATCATTTGTTATTTGTGGTGTTCAATAAGATTTATCAAAAATTACATTTCTTCATTTTGGTCACATTGTAACAGAAACTGTATCAGCTACTATTTTCATTCAAGAAAGTATTTTTTCTCTTGCACTGTCTCAAAATTGTATTTGTTTTGCCATATTTATAAAAATATTAAAAAATAAAGTTTATTTTTCATTTAAATGAATTTTTCGGTTTTTTTTAATTTACAACTGCTAATATATAATCAATTCAAACTATTTTATATTCTTGTCATTCATATTTTACTTCATCTCAACTATATTGTCAGCATAATACCTTGTCTCAAACAGATACATTCATATCACTGTCTTTTTTTCATGGTCATACAGCAACTACTTCGTATAAAAAAGACTTTTCTTTATTTTCAGTTTCAGGAATATATATTCAGCTTTGTGTAATATTTTCTTTTCATACAGACTTCAATACAAGCCTATCACTCAATGGTTTCAAACTCATATAATTTATATTAAATAATAAAAAAATTAACACCGAGATTATATAGGTGCTAATTCTTTTGTCAAATTTTTTGTTGGAGTATTTGGGATTTTAGTATTTTTAAGCTATTTTCCCAGCTCTATCTTTCACATCTGATACTTCACTCTCTACACTTGGTTTTCATCCTCCTCATCATGAATCATTATCAAAAGCATCTAAAATTGCTAAAATATTTCATATTGTTATAGTACTTTTTGAAATAAAACTTTTGATTGCATCAATATTATATTTCAACTCCATTATTCTAGGATCCTTTGAAGGATTTGTGGTTCTCAAACCTCATTCAACTCTAATATCAGGACTTTCAAAGATTAATTTTTGTACTGCAGGTAAGTGATATGAAGTTCTTTCAGACATATATTCTATTGTTTCATGTTGTGTAACACATTTCCAAAATATATCTCGTTTTCATAAACCAACTAAGGAATCTACTATAACTTCATCCAATGGTTTTTTTAAATAACCTTGAGAAATCAACTCTTTAATAAAATAGTGATCTAAATTATCTCTAACAACAGATATATCACTCATTGGGTCATTCAAATCTCTTTTTAGAGAATCTATTTCTAAAGCATTCAAACTATTTTCTGAAATTGCTTGATTTAGTAAGTCTTGAATAAATTCCTCTCCCGATTGCCTTCAATCTAATCAATTAATTCAACTCATATGTTAAAAAATTAAAAATTAAAATACATGAAAATTGTAACATATAATTTTTTATATAACAAATATTTGAAGGTTTAATTTTAGTAAACTAAAATATATTTCTCTATCCCCTCTAATTCAAATACTCTAAAACCAATCTATTACATTCAAGTATTTCCTTTGCAACACTATGTACAAGCATATCTTCACTAGCTCACTGGATAACATTATATCATTTTCTAGGCTCAATTCATCTATCTAGCTTGTCATATATACTAAGCTCTGTTTGTAATAAATCAACAAGTACTCAATCCTCTTCTTTAGTTGTTGTTAACATTCATATAGCATTAACTGAATCTTTTTTTATGAAAAGATTATTTATCCTAATAAATTTATTTGATAAATCCTCATCCATTTTTTCATACATATATTCTGGTTCTATTTTTATACTTTCTATATAATCTAGTAGTTTCTTTTCATCTCATAAACATACTTCTAAAAATCTAGATCTATTTGTTAGTTTCCTTAGTGTCTCATCTAAATTTCAATTTAAATATTTTCATATATTGTTATATAGTTCTTCATCTTTTTTCCTTATCTTTTCTAAGTTTGGTTTTATTCTTATTTTGTAGTTCATATATAATATCTTTCTTTGTTTTTTTCATAAACTATATATATCTTTTCAGTCCTTATTTAATCTTTGTTCAAATTCTTCTTGGGTTTTTATTTCTGTGTCTCATATACTTCTTAGATATCAAATACTTAAATCTAGCTTATTTATTAGTTCTATTACAGGTCAGGTACTTATAAATAATTTTAATAGGTTTTCTATATTTTTATCTAGTCATTCATTTAAGCTTTCGTTTCTTAAAAAATTTTCATTATGATTTTTTATAGTTCTTTTTATTTTTGTTTTTAATTCTTTAAAGTGAGTTTGTAGTTTTTTTAGATTTTCTTCTTCATTTTTATTTTTTAATTCTTTGGTTATTTCTTTGATAGATAACTGTTTCAACATAAACAAATTAAATGTGGATATTATCATCCTCTCAAATTGTTCAAATTTATCTATACTCAAACTCCTAAATTCTACTCAACTTCCATTTCAATATATATCTTCTAAATCTCCTTTTCATCTTATACTACAATAACAATTAACTTTATTTATTTCTTCTCATGAGTTTACACTTCATATGTTTGATAGTGATAGTATGTTTTGTATGAAATTACTTTCTTCATCCATTTCTATTTTTTTTCATCATATTGTTATGTGTAATCATCTAGATCATTTGTCATATCACTCTTTTTTGAAGTTTAGGTCTAGGAAGTCTAAATCTTGGAGTAGTTGTATTTCTAGTATTAGTAAATATGGGTTATCTGTTGGTTTTGTACATATTTCATGTACTGCATCATTTCATGATGATATTCAGCTATAGTCTGATATTATTTCTATATCATTTTTATAGTCACTTTGATTTAATTCTTTGTATGCTTCTGATATACTTTGTGTTACTTCTATTTCTATTCATATAGATGTTTTTACTGGTATGTTTTTGTATATTTCTATTACTTTTTTATATTTTTCTAGCTTTTTATAGACTGATAATAATAAACGTTCTATACTTGTGTAGTCTACTTGTTGGTCTCAATTTTTGTTATTAAATATTTGGTAACTATCTCTTATTTCTCTTGTTATTAATAGTGTTAGTATGGTTTTTCATTTATCTGAGATTTTGTATTGTTCTACAAAGTTTTTAAAGTATTTTCATATTTCTACTTTGTTTCATACTAGTTCATCTAGTAAACTGTAATTTTCTTTTCTTAGGATTAGATTAAATATTTCTCATAGCTGTAGTAGGCTTGTTCTTGATTTTTTTATGTTTATTGATGAGAATATGTATTTATAGAATTTTTCTAGACTTTTTTTATCTTTACATCATCATAGTAACCATATTCAGATTATTGTTCCAAATTTCTTTATGGTTTTGTAATTTTCTTTTTTTAAGTAATTTTTTCTTTCTGTATTTTCTAAAAACCATTTCTTTGTCCAGGGTTTAGTTTCTCAGGTTAATCATTCATCTTTTTCAAAGCTAAATATTACTTCATTTTCTTCTTTTATGTAGTTTGTGAAATTGGTTGTATTTATTGGATAGTTTTCAGGAAGATTTTCTTCTTTTTTTATACATTCTAAAAAATATCATATTTCCATTCCATTTTCGTTTTGTAGAATTTTTTCTATGTTTTCTCAAAATATATCTGTATTAACTTGATATTTTTCTAAGAATTTATTTACTTTTTCAAGGATTTCTAAATTTAGAAAATTCTTGTTTAGAAATGTTAGTATTTTGAAGTTTTGATTTAATTTATTAAATATTGAGTCAAATAGTTCGTTATTTCTTTTATAGTTTAATAAAAATTCTTCATCGTGTTCTAGTATTGTAAAATTTAATACTTTTCAGGTTTTTAGTAATGTTGGAACTATATATACTGCCCAGTAATTATTTGTTTTTGCCTTTTCTAAAGCTATATAAAAAAAATCATCTAGTAACTTTAATTTTTCCTCTGATATTTTTCAAGTATTTAGTAATGCTGGAAATATATATCTTGACCAACTATCTCTATTTTTTGATTCTCTTAAAATTAAATCAAAGCTAGAGTTCAGTTTTTCTTCTGATATTTTTCAAGTATTTAGTAATGCTGGAACTATATATACTGCCCAGAAAATATTTGTTTTTGCTTGTTCTAAAGCCAACTCAAAACTAAAGTTTAATTTTTCTTCTTGTATCTTTCAGGTATTTAGTAATGCTGGAACTATATATACTGCCCAGTAACTATTTGTTTTTGCTTCTTCTAAAGCTAACTCAAAACTAAAGTTTATTTTTTCTTCGGGTATTTTTCAGGTATTTATCAATGCTGGAATTATATATGTTGCCCAATCTTCATTAATTCTTGCTTCTTTCAAAGATGATTCAAAAATAGAGTTTAATTTCTTTTCTGATATCTTTCATGTATTTATTAATGCTGGAATTATATATGTTGCCCAATCTTCATTAATTCTTGCTTCTTTCAAAGATGATTCAAAAATAGAGTTTAATTTATCCTCTGATATCTTTCAGGTTTTTATTAATACTGGAATTATATATTTTGCCCAATCTTCATTAATTCTTGCTTCTTTCAAAGATGATTCAAAAATAGAGTTTAATTTATCCTCTGATATCTTTCAGGTTTTTATTAATACTGGAATTATATATTTTGCCCAATCTTCATTAATTCTTGCTTCTTTCAAAGATGATTCAAAAATAGAGTTTAATTTATCCTCTGATATCTTTCAGGTTTTTATTAATACTGGAATTATATATTTTGCCCAATCTTCATTAATTCTTGCTTCTTTCAAAGATGATTCAAAAATGGAATTTAATTTCTTTTCTGATATCTTTCAGGTATTTATTAATACTGGAACTATATAGATTGTCCAATAATAATCTGTTTTTGTTTCTTCTAAAACAAAATCAAAAAAATCATCTAGAAGTTTTAATTTTTCTTCTGATATTTTTCAGGTTTTTAGTAATGCTGGAATTATATATATTGCAAAGTCCTTATTAATTCTTGCTTCTTTTAAAGATGATTCAAAAATAGAGTTTAACTTTTCTTCTGGTATCTTTCAGGTATTTATTAGTGCTGGAATTATATATATTGCAAAGTCCTGATTAGTTCTTGCTTCTTTTAAAGCAAAATCAAAAAAATTATCTAAAAATCTTAATTTTTCTTCCGATATTCTTCATGTATTTATTAATTCTGGTACTACATATATTGCTAAATATGTATTATGCTTTGCTTCTTGTAGAACTGACTCAAAATTAGAGTTTAATTTATCCTCTGATATCTTTCAGGTTTTTATTAATACTGGAAATATATATCTTGACCAACTATCTCTATTTTTTGATTCTCTTAAAATTAAATCAAAGCTAGAGTTCAGTTTTTCTTCTGATATATTTCAGGTATTTATTAATGCTGGGACTATATTTTCTGCAAAATTATCATCACTTTTTGCTTTTTCTAAAAATGATTCAAAAATTAAATCAAAATTTTTTTTATTTAAATTTTGATTTAATCTATAACTTGTAAGACAAGTATTTATTTCGTTTTTATTTCATAAAATACCTTCTACATCGCTTTTAACTGAAGTGTCAACTCTATTGCTTGAATTTGACTCAATAGAACCTCCACCTATTTCTATTTTTTCAACCATTTATTGAATTTATAGCATAAATTAACTTTATTTTACAATTTTAGCATAAATTAAAATAAATGTAAAAAATATGAATAGTTTAGATATGTTTTAAATTTAAAGAAAACACATCTAAAAAGGACCAAAAACTCAAAACTACCCACTTTTTATAAAAAGTATACCTATATTTTACTTTAAATAAAGGGAAATTAAGCTATTTTTAGTGTTTTATCTTTAGTATTTTATAAATGACTTATTTAAGCTAACTTTATCTTTATAAAATTCAATCAATATAAAATCTCTGTTTTTACTTATATAAAGGTAAAAAATAAACTATAAAATACAAAAAACTGGGTAGATTTAAGCAAAAAACTTTGACTATAAATACTTTACAATTATTATCCAAAACATAAAAGAAATTTAAAAAATTAAAAAATGCCAAAAATATCGTTTATAATCCTTTCTAATGTGGTGGTATTAGTCTTCTTGCGAGTCAGTTAAGAGGGTATTTTTTTCAAACACTTCTCTTTTGCTGACAAAAGAGAAGTGTTTTTTATTTATTAAATTTTACAAAAAATGAACAAAAAAAATTTTACATGCGCAGATGCAATATTGAAAACGATAATAGAATATTGAAACATAGATACTATTTTCTGATATCCTTGATGAGCAGCTATACCACTGTATAACTCTTTAAACAAATTTAAAGATAAAGTAAAACATATACTCCCCGCAAGTGAGCAATGAGCAGGGTTTATGGCACAAGGGTATACTAGATCAACATGAAAAAAAGCACTAACTCTAGTTACATCATGACCTTGATTCACAAATGTAGTAACACCACTAGGAGATGCTTATATGGATTCAATACCTATGCTTGTAGTTTCAGGACAAGTACCTCGTCATATGATATGAAAGAATGCATTTCAAGAAATAAATGCCGTTTGAATATCAAAACACATATCAAAATATTTTAAATTAATCGATGACCCAAACAAAGTAGTTTATGAAGTAGTGAAAGCCTTAAATATACTTGTAAGCTGAAGGCCCTGACCAGTACACTTAGATATACCCAAAGATGTACTTTTAACACAACATCCAGAAAGTTTTGAGTTTCCAAGTATAGACTCATACTATATAAATAAATTTGAACATACGAAAAATGACGAAATATCTCCTGAAAAAATGGAGGAATTAAAAAAATTAATATGAGAATCGAAAAGACCTATACTTCTTATATGACAATGAACCAAATACTGAAAAGCCCCACAAAAAATAAAAAAGCTTATAGGAAAACTAAATATCCCCACGGTATATACTTTACTTGCAAAATGAGTAGTTGATGATAAAGATGAGAATATATTGTGAATGCTTTGAATGCACTGATTCTATCATGCAAATATGGCAGTACATAATTCTGATCTTTTAATAAATATATGATCTAGATTTGATGATCGTATAGTTTGAACCTACACAAATTTTTGAAAAAACAAAAAAGTGGTACATATAGATATAGATGACAAAGAACTTTGAAGACTTGTTTCAACAAATCTATCTATTAGATCTGATGCTGAAAATTTTATAGATATATTTTCTAAAAATCTATGAGAAAACCCTAAACTGGATATAGAATCTTGGATTAAACAAATAAAAAAATGGCAGAAAGAGAAGCCATACATAATAGAAGAAAATATATTTTGAACAAAACAGGTACTAAATTCTATAAATAAATATGCTGAAAAAAATTGTATATACACCGTTGATGTTTGACAGCATCAAATGTGGGCAGCTCAAATACTTGATATAAAAGATCCTAAAAACTGGCTTTCAAGTTCGTGATTATGAACTATGTGATTTTCTCTACCAAGTGCTATATGAGCAGCAATAGCTAACCCTTGAAAACAAGTAATTTCTATATCTGGAGATTGATGATTTCAAATGAATTTACCAGAATTAACAGTATTGTTGAAACAGTATCCTAAACTAAATATAAAAATAGTTATAATTGATAACTCTTATTTATGAATGGTTAGACAATGGCAGGATATGTTTGATGAAAATACAAGAAGTAATGTTGATATTTCATCACCGGATTATATGAAAATAGCTGAATCTTATTGAATAAAGTGATATAAAATAGAAAGCAGTGAGCAAATGGAAAGGTATTCTAAAGAAATTTATTGAGAAAAATGACCAAGTCTTATATGGTACAAAGTTAAAAAAGAAGAAAATGTATTCCCCATGGTTCCTGCATGAATGGATTTAGATAAAACAATTGTAGAATAGATGACAATTTATAAAATTGAAAAAATTTGCTTACATATAGTTTTTTTATATAATCCAAAATCGTAAAAAATATATATAATTAATTATTCAAAAAATGGCAAAAGGAAAAAGAACCTATGTAGCATTTTATTCTACAGATACAGGAAATATGGTACATTCTACAAATATACAAAAAAAGAATTTTGAAAATTGAGTAAAATGACCAAACTTGAGAAAATACAATAAAAAAACAAGAAAACACGAAGTACTAAAAATGAAAGAAATAAAAAAAGGGTAAAACCTTTTTTTGTTAGGTTATAAAGCAGAAACTAGAAAATTAGGTTTAATTGTAAAAAGTGTGTGGCTGGTTAAGTTAGTTTTTCCCATGTATGAGAGCTAAAATTAATTTAATTTTTCTCTGTTTTTTTAATCCTCTATGAAGACTAACCTTAACTTTTAAATGACCAAAAACTCATTCTAGAGCATTTGTTGTATTTGGTATATCCAGCTTTCAATAATAATCATACCAAGTAAATAAATATTTCAAATTTCTTTTTAAAGAAAAATAAGCAGATCTTGTTCTCTTGTGAATATATTCTAGTTTTCATTTTTTATTTAACTTTCTTTCTTTTAAAAAACTCTCATATTTAAAATAATATTTTTCTAATTCATATTCAAAAGTTTCTTTATCAGTACAAGTAAGTAATTCTCATATTTTCTTCAATTCTTTATTAGCTTCCAATATAGGATTTTTAGCCACACATTTTTTACTATTATGCCGAAAATTAAAATCTAAAAGAGAGCCTTAAAAGATTAACATTCTTCAGAAAAAATAATCTTTTTGGCAACAGATGGCTTTAGCCATTTGAAACAGTGAATTTAAAAAAAGAGAGAAATTTATTTCTCTCTTTTTTGATATTTATAAATTAAAAAACAGTTAATAGATGATGTAATTGATATTATTAATGTGAATCTCGTTAGGCAAAACCTGTTTTATTCTAGGGAATAAATAAGATTATAGAGTGATTTTTTTAACATACTTTATAATCTTAAATTAATTATATATGAAAGATGAAAATTTAATAATAATTTTAATAACAATATACGACTTTGTATCAGATTTTATAAAAAATATATTAAAAGACTTAAAATTTTGTTTAGAAAGACCAAATAACAAAAGACCCCCAAGTAAGAAATTTAAACTAGAATTAGCAGAATTACTAACACTATGAATATTTAAATTTTTCTCATGACAAGACAACTGGAAATCATACTACAAATTCATAAATACATACCATAAAAAAGATTTTCCAAATCTCCCAAATTATCAAAACTTTAAATCGTGAATAAATAAAATATCCTTTCTATCTCTTGTGTTATTATGATATTTTATGAAAATCTTCAAGGAAAATACAGGTGAGAATATGTTAAAATTTGTTGACTCATCAAAACTAGAAGTATGTAAAATAAAGAGAGAGTTTAATCATAAAGTATCTAAGAGGATATCTAATAAATGAAAAAGCAGTATGTGATGGTTTTACTGATTTAAATTACATATAATATGTAATGAATATATGGAGATATTAAATTTTAGAATTACATCTTGAAATATGGATGATAGAAGATGAATGGAAATGATGTGGAAAGATATATTTTGAATGATTGTAGCTGATGCTTGATACATATGAAAGAATTGGGAGGATAAGGCTAGAGAAAATGGAAAACATTTATTTACAGCAGTAAAAGCAAATATGAAGAAATTAATGACAAAGGTTCAACATCAAATTTTAAAAATGAGACAGAGAGTGGAGATTGTTTTTTCTGTTTTGAAACATCGTATGTGAATGGAAACTTCTTTGGCTAGATCTGAAATTTGATATTTCTCTCATTATGTATTATGTTTAACTGCTTATCAGCTAAAAAAATTCTTTGATTCTACCTCTAAATACAAATCTCTTGCCTAACGAGATTCACATTAGTAGTATATTTGCAAAAATTTCAAAAAATATGCTAAAATTATAAAAAACAAATAATTAATTCAAAGGAGAAGAAAATGAAGCAGGAATTATTAAATATATTGATAAAATTAAAAGAAACTAATTCATGGGATTTAGCGTGAGAATTAGCTATTTGATTATACAATACTAAATCATTTAAAGAAAGCTATGTTGATACCATAATTTCTTTTTTAAATACAGCAAGTAAAAGTGCAAAAGATAAAAACAGTATAAATAACTTAATTGAAGCTAGAAATAGTATTATAAACATAAAAAAACAAGAAATATTAGAAAAAGAAAAAGATTTCAAAGATATTGAGTTAGAAATAAATAATATATAAAATATGACTGAAATACAAAGAATAAATGAACAGCAAGAATGACAAAAATCATTAGTAGAACTAGTAAATGAGTGTTCTGCTAATTTTGATATTACTCCACCAGAAATTATAAAAGAAGAATTAGATTCAGATGAGAGTCATCAAGAATTTGCGCTTAAAATGAAAGAGGTAATAATAAGAGAATGAGAAATAGATAGAAGTAATTATTTTGAAACTAAATGTATTCAAATAATAATAAAAATAATGTGAGGATATGATTGAGAGATAGATGGAAGCTGGTGAGATAAAACACAAGAGGCTTTTCTTAGTACTTTTAGTGAATCTGAAAGGAGTAAATTATCAGTAGGTTGAGACTGACAACTTAGAACAACATATTTAGATTGAATAGGTCATACTGTACTCGAAAATGAATATGAAACAATTAATACTTGAATTAATATAGCTCAAATGCTTACTCTAAAATTAGAAGAAGAATGAATTGACAGAGAATATATTAATCAAATAACTGATAATTCTAATTTATTATTACAAATCTTTCCAGGGTTAAAATTACATTTAAGTAATGGAGATTTAAAAGGAGCTTTAAAATATTTAAGAGATGAAGATAAGAGTATACAAGATTTAGATATCCCTACTGATAAAAAACCAATAGTAGAGGCTATGATAAATGCAATAGAATTTGCTTCAATAATAGAAGACTCTGAAAAAATGAAAGCATTGAGAATAAAACAAGCAGTATTTATAGTATTGGATAGTTTTGAAGTTATAAACTTAGATGACAGTATTTCTTATCTTGATTGAGAAAAAGAACTTTATGATAGTTTCAAAAGAAATATTGAAAAAATTTTTGAAAATAAAGAATTATCTGGAGAACAAATAATTGATAAATTAGAAGAAAAATCTCAAAAATTTCATTGAAAAATCAAAGACTGGGTAAATAAAAAAAATCCAGCTAGGCATTGATGACCAATACCCGATAACTATGAAAATATCATAAGACTAAATAATAATCATATAAAAAGAATTACTGAAAGATTTAACAGTTTTACAAGAGTGTTGAGTTCAGTAAATATAGAATGAACAAATGAACAAATATATACTGAGGCAATTAAATGATTTGTAGACATAAGTACAGATAATCCAATAACAAATCCTGATTTAAGATTTAAAAGTCCTTCTTTTCTTTATTCCTTAAAATATAAACTCACAAATACTTTTAGTTGAGAATATGAAATGGTACTGTGAGAAATAATAAGTAAAGGGAATATAGATATAGAGGAAAAAGTAAGTAAAAATAAAGAAATTATTAGAGAAAAGATGCCTGATATATCAGAAGAAGAAATAGAAATAAGAGCAAGAATACTCACTAAATTAGAATTAGAACAAGAACTTGAATATGACATATTCAAAAATCTTGAATCAAAAATTAAACTATGAAAGATAACCTGAGAAAAAAAAGAATTAATAGAACAATATAAAGATTTATTTGATCCAACAAATGAAGTATTTAACCTAAGCATAAATACAAAGAATATACTATTAGAAGAAGTAATATCTATACCTTTAACAGCTTTTGTAATATGAAGAATATCTAAATTTATTTTTTGAATAAAACAAGCTACTTTTAAATGAGCTTTATGAGTAGATTTTTTAGAATGAACGTCTTTTGAATTAATAAATAGAACAAGACAATCAAGAGGAACTTTTGAATGATATACACTAAAAGATTTTCTTGCATGATCCATAGCATGAGCAGGTTTATTTAGTGTTATGAAGCATACATACCCATTTTTAAATAAAATGTGAGTAGATAGTTCAAAACTTTCTTGAAAGACTATAAACAATTCAGTAGAATTATGAGCATTTACTGGTATAGAATTTTTATCACAAAATATGTTCTATGGGGATAATATATTTGAAAACTGACAGGCTCCTGAAAATATATTATCCAATTTAGGGCTTTTATTTTTGGTAAAACTATGATACAATCCTAAAGAATTATTATTAATAAATAATAGTTCTAGTGTTATAAGAACCAAAGTTGGTAACAAAAGTACAAATACAAAATCTTCTAATTATCCTGAATCAGAGTGAGGAGTTAATTTAGAAATTAAAGATGTACTTTCATGAAATATAGAAAACTTAATGAAATGATTTTGAGGTTTGGATTCCAAAATTGATTCTGAATTTCAAAGTCTTATTTCTACAAACGAAAATATATTAAATTTAAAATTAGAAGCAGAATCACTCATTAATGATAAAATAGAACAAAGGATTACTGAACTGGAAGCTTTATGAATAAGAGTAAACACTATAGAAGATATAAAATATGTGAGAAATTATAAGCTACAGAGAATGGCAGAATTTAATAAACTTATTGAAATAAGTGAATCTTGAGGAAGAATTGATGAAATACAGATGAGTTTATGAAATATTAACTGGATATTAAAGATAAAAGATGTTGAAGGGGTAAAAAAATATCTAGAATCAATACAAAATAGAACTTCTATTAATTACACTCCTGGATTTAAAAGACAAACAAACCAAGAATAAAATATTTAATTATAAAATAATATTTATGGATACTTGAATAGAATTAAATAATCAAACTTACTATGAAGTAAGAACATCTTGAGAAGAAAAAACAGCTCAAGGTTTTTTTGATAGTGCTATAGAAAATAAAATAGAAAGAGAAAATAAGATTAGAAGTTTAATTAAAGGAGATTTAGATATAAGCATTGAAGAATTTAATGAATTAAAAATATGAGTTGTAGATGATATAGCAATAATACTAAATGAAAATCTGAGGTGAAATTTATATATATACTCAGAAAATAATTGATTAGAGTTTTTAAATTGATTATTATCAGCTTTTGAAGATGAACATGCTAGTACACATGCAAAAGAAGCTTGATTTGAATTAAAATGAAAATCTATTTTTAAAAACTGAAAAGAAATAAAAGTATATTTAGAGAACTGAGAGATAAATCCAAATTTTATTTTAGCAATTAACAAAATAAATTTTTATCAAAATTTATGGATTCATTATTGAGTAATAAAATCTATAAAAGAATGAAAATGAGATAAAGTTACAATAGATATAATGTCCTTAAAAGCTTCCATAGCTTCTTGAGCAATAAGAATAAAAGACATAGTGTATTTTGCTTGAAAATGATATATTCCTGAAGAAGATGATGTGAGAATGTTATTAAGAAGAGCTATAATAGAACTACCAAATCAATGTTTAGATACTAGATTTTATGAAAATGCCCAATGAGTAAGAATGTGACTCGAAGTAACAAAACAAGAATTAGACGAATATTTAAATCCTACTGAATGAAAACCTTTAATTACTATAGAAATTTACAACCTATGTATTAAAGCAATAGAAAAAAGAGACACTCTATTGCAAAATCAAAAAGAAACTAGAGAACAAGCTTCAAGTAGTCTGAAAGTTGAAAAGACAAAAAACTGGATGTTAGATAAAATTAGTGATTTATTATGATGAGATTAGTTTAAAAAGATATTTGAAAATTAACTTCTATGAAAAAATAACCTTTTTTATAAATTTTAACCAGGGAAATTCTTGAATAAAAATCAGAAAAAAATAATCTTTTTGGCAACAGATGGCTTTAGCCATTTGAAACAATGAATTTAAAAAAAGAGAGAAATTTATTTCTCTCTTTTTTGATATTTATAAATTAAAAAAAATAATTATTGGTATTTAGCATGAGAATTAAACATTTGATTACATAATGTTTATTTTATTTCCTAATGCATTATATGTTAATGAGCTTTCTCACTATCCGTCAAAAAAAATTTTACTTTTTATATACTATTTATACACTAAAATAAATTTTATAAATAAAAATCTAGTATGTATATATGCAGTGAATGCTGAAATGAAAGCTTGAAATGGTCATGACAATGCCTATTTTGTAAATCTTGGTCTACACTAAAAGAATTTAAAAAACCAGATGTAACAAGCAATTGAAAAAAGGCAGAAATAAAAGAACTAAAAAAAATATCTGAAATACAAAATGAAAAGACAAACTATAAAATAAAAACAAGCTCTCAAGAATTAAATAATGTGTTGTGATGATGAATAACACCATGATGAGTAAGTTTTATAACATGAGAACCATGAATATGAAAATCCACAATCACCCTTCAAATAGCTAGTTGGGTAGCTGATAAAAAAACAATATATATATCATGAGAAGAAACTATAAATCAAGTAAGTTCAAGAGCAAAAAGACTAAACATATATTGAGAAAATATAGAACTACTATCTGAAAGAAATATAGAAAACATAATAGAAACTCTAAGTAAAAATAAATGTGATATAGCAATAATAGACTCTATTTCAGTAATGCACTCTTCAAATATATCAAGTATATCTTGAAGCATAAGTCAAATAAAATATATAACAGAACTACTAGTAACATATGCCAAAAATACAAATACATCTCTTTTTATAATATGACACGTAAACAAAGACTGAGACATAGCCTGACCAAAAACTTTGGAACATATGGTTGATACAGTATTATATCTAGAATGAGAAAAATATGATAATCTAAGAATACTCAAAACACTTAAAAACAGATTTGGTAATACAAGTGAAATATGAATATTCAAAATGGAAGAAGAGTGATTAAAAGATTTAAAAAATCCAAGTTTGGAGTTTATAAGTGACTCCAAAAATACTATATGATCAAGTCTAAGCATAACTGTAGAATGAACAAAAACATTGGTGGTAGAAACAGAATGACTCACAACATATACCAAGTTTTGATATCCCAAAAGAAGTGCAAGATGAATAAACAGCTCAAAACTAGATTTGATAATAGCTGTTTTATCAAAATATACTAAAATATCTCTAGAATCTTATGATGTATATACAAACATATCGAGATGATTAAAAATATCAGAACCTTGAATTGATTTAGCAATAGCAGCATCTATAATTTCCAGTAAACTAAATAAAGTAATTCCCAAAGATATAGTATTTATATGAGAAATATCTCTAACATGAAATATAAAAAAAGTTATACAAATAGAAAAAAGAATAAAAGAAGCTGAAAAAATGGGATTTAAAAAAATATTTCTAGCAGACTGCAACTTGAAAAGTAATATAGAACTTATAAAACTGAAAAATGTATCTGACCTTGAAAAAAATATAGTTTCTCTCACAAAAAATTTATAAAGTTAATTTTGAGATTTTTTTAATATAAATATAATGATAAAAATTAAAATTAAATTAAAAATTATGAAACTAGCACTTCTAAGTATTTTAATGCTTTTAACACTACAAGTATCAGCTGAAAATGATATAAATATTTATGAAGAAACGGAAAATGAAATTATAAGTGAAGACAATCTAAAGGGAGAATATTTAGATGAAGAAGAAAAAAATGATATAGAAGCATCAATAATTGATATAAATTCTCAAAATTCTAACTTACTGAAAATATTTTTTGATAAAGATATAGAAACCGGAAATCAAGATGTTTATCCAGACATTAAAATATTTAAAGATTTAGAAAATAAAAATATATCCCTAGACTTAGAAGACAATAAATTAGTAAATTTGGTATTAGAAAATAGTTTATCCTCTTACTCTTCTTACAGTTTATTATCAGTAGTAGGAGCAGAATGAACAATAGATTTTGAAATAGAAGATGAAATTGCTTGATTAGAAATAATTTGAGGTTATTCACAAGGAATAGAAAAAATAGTAATACTTGATGAAAAAAATTTAGATATTTATTTTACACAACCGGTGGACTGAGAATCTATTGAAGTTAAACTGTTAAAATGAATAAAAGAAACAGCATATAGAATAAATAATGAAAATAAAAAAGAGCTAAATGTATATTTAGAAAATAGTTTAAATGAAAATTCAAAATATATAGTTATGATGTTTGGTCTTTCTACACAAGAATGAAATAACTACTCAATTACAAACTCTATATATGATTTTATGACACAAACTATCTCTGAAGAAGATCTTGAAATACCTAGTTTAGAGGAAGAAGAAATATGAGAAAAAATAGATGAGGTAGCTTTAAATTCTGCTAAAGTACCAGACACTTGAACTGAAACTTGGATACTAATATTAACTGCTGTCCTGTTTTCTTCATTAATATATTTTAAGAAGAGAAAGTCGTAAGAAAAAATAAGCCTCCTTAAAAAAATGCCTAATTAACTGGCATTTTTTTAATTGAAAAAAGTAATGCAAAAAATTATTTTGCAAAAAATACTTAGTCATTAAAATTTATATAAAATTAATATTAGTAAAAAAAAATGATTTTAAATTGAACTAAAATAGCACTAGATATATATGAGGAATTAAAAGAAAAACTAAAGGATTCTAGGAGAAAAGTAAGCATATGAGTAATTTTAGTATGAGATAATCAAGAATCTTTAAGATATATAAACCAAAAAAGAAAATGGGCAGAGTATATATGAGTAAATTTTAAATTAAAAAAACTTTGAGAAAATACTAGCACAGAAGAGTTATTATCAATAATAAATGAACTCAATAAATCTCTCGAAATAAATTGATTTATAGTACAAATGCCTCTACCAAAAAATATAGACTCAACAAAAATTCTAAACTCCATAAATCCTTTGAAAGATATAGACTGATTTCACCCCATAAACCAATGAAAACTAGTTTTGTGAGATAATTCTTGATTTATACCTTGTACCCCAGCTTGAATTGTAGAAATACTAAATAGAAAAAAAATTAAAATTGCCTGAAAGAATATAGCTGTAATTTGAAGAAGCAACATAGTTTGAAAGCCAATATCTAGTTTACTTATAAATAGACAAGCAACAGTTACTATTTGTAACAGCAAGACAAAAAAACTAAAAGAAATAACTCTAAAATCAGATATAATAATAGTAGCTGTTTGAAAATCAAATTTATTAAAAAGCTCTATGATAAGGGAAAACACTATAGTTATAGATGTATGATTTAGTGTAAAAAACTGAAAAATTTATTGAGATGCACAAACAAAAAAAATACACGAAAAATGATGAAAAATAACCCCTGTTCCATGAGGTGTAGGAGCATTAACTGTGGCAATGCTTATGAAAAATGTACTAAAATCTGCATGAATAAAATAAATTTTATTTATAATAAATAAACAATCAAATGAACTTATCAAACAGAACTATTTGAATTTTAATAATTTTATGATTTATCATATTTTGATTTTGATTTTATAAATACTTTTTTGAAATTAAACTTAAAACATTTGTTATAGAATCTAACAGGAAGAATTTTTTTTGAAATCTAGAAAATAATAAATTTAAAAAAGAGTTTTTTTGCTGAGAAAAAAAATGTGAAATAGAAAATATCCCTCCCTTTGAATACAAGCTTTATATAAAAAAGAAAGGATATAAAGAATACAAAGTAAATATAAATTTAAGAAAAATTGATAATATAAAAATAGACTTAGAAAAAGAAATAAAAATAGAAACTTCAAATAAACCTTTAAAAAACAAAATAGAAGAAAATTTATTAAAAAAAGCTAATAAAAATTTAGTTTTTGAAGAAATATATGGTAAAGACAACTACATATATTATAAGGTAAAGGATAATCTTTATATAAAAAATTTATATAATAATAATATTTTCACTACATCTTTTAAACCTAAGATAATATATATAAAAAGTTTATGAGAAGACAGATTATGAATAGTATCTGATCTTTGAACATTTAGATTTAATTTAATAAATAAAAACATAGATTATTTTTCTATTTTTAATGATTATGTAGATGTTTGAGATTTTTATATTTGAGTAATAAAAAATGATGATAAAAAAAGAAAAATAAATCATTCTTTTGAAAATATTAATTGAGATTTGATAGTATCATACGACAAAAAAACTAAGAAAAAAAGCTTGATAAAAAGTAGCAAAGATACCATAGAAAAAATATATTTAAACTCCTGAAAAGTATATATAATACTTAAAAATGGAGAATATTTTGAGATTAAATGATATTAAAGTAAAAATACTATTTAATTATTTTGCATATATAAATCTTTTATGTTAATATTATATAAAGGTTTATCAATTAATGATTTATAAAAATGTTACTACTATCAACTATAAGTTTTGAATGATATGGATTACATAGAATTTTCCAGTTTGCAAGAGATTCAAAATATGACTGAATTGAATTAATTCTATCAAAGAAAAACTATGATTATTGGGATAAAGATTATGTTTACTCTTTATCAAAAGAATTTAATATTCCTGTTTTATCAATAAAAGCACCAAAAAGATGAATAACTGAAAAGGTTGTTGATGATATAGTATGACTAGCTATAAAATTAGGGACTCAAAATATAAGCTTTACTCCCCCTCATTATAGAGACAGAAATGTAGGATGGTATTTAAGGTATCTAAATAAAATAAAAAGAGATACTCATTTGTCTATTTCTATAGAAAATGTAGAACCTAAGTTTGCTTTTTTTATAATTCCAGAGTACAAAGATGCAACTTTGATGCAGATCAAAAATGTTACATGAGACACTGTTTTGAATATTTCTGCAGTATCACCTTCCAGTTGAAGTGATATTTTGAAAGTACAAAAAGTGCTTTGAAGCAGTATAAAAAATATATCATTTTCTGACACTCGTGGTCCTAAAAAAGGATTACTACCATGACAAGCATGATGATGAACATCTTATTTACCTCTTGAAAGTTTTTTAATGAAGCTAAAAGCTAGTTCTTATGGATGATTTATAACTCTTGAAATTTCTCCTAGAGAATTATGAGTATGAACCAACGAGAAAATATTACAAAATCTAGAATATTTCAAAAACTATTACAAAAAACATTTTTAAAATTTCTTGATTATTAAAAATATACAGTCTTTGTAATATTGATGAAAAAACAATAAAAAAGTGATTTAAAAAAACAGAAGTATAGTAAACTAACTAGGTATCCTCCTTTCAAAAATAGAAACTTCTTACAATATCAAAGGGCTAAAGCTCTCTGTCTGCTAAAAATAAAAATTGCCTTTTCAATTAAAATTGCATTTTAAAATAGTCTAACTTACAAGTTAGTTTACTATAATAACTCAAATCTACTCAGTTTTTTGTATTTTATATTTTATTTTTTACCTTTATATAAGTAAAAACAGAGATTTTATATTGATTGAATTTTATAAAGATAAAGTTAGCTTAAATAAGTCATTTATAAAATACTAAAGATAAAACACTAAAAATAGCTTAATTTCCCTTTATTTAAAGTAAAATATAGGTATACTTTTTATAAAAAGTGGGTAGTTTTGAGTAATAAAAATATCCATATTAAATTAATTAATTTTAATCATCTAAAAAGTAGGTAAATTTATTTAATTTTTTTATCTTAACCATACAAATTCCAAAGCAAAGAGCTCCTAGCTCTTTTTTATTTGGATAGAATTCAGATTGTTATTTTACAAAGTTAGGAGAACTCTTCAGATCTTAATTGAAAACAGCAATGTTAAAATAGTGTTAAAAACAAAATTTTATAGTTTATTTTAAGCTAAACTATTTTAATAAATTTTGTCTATATATTTATTTTATTTTATTTTTGACACAAAAACAAAAATCATTAAATATATACAAGATTTTGCTATTTTTACAGGATTAAAATAAGAAATTAACATTATTTTAACAAAAATGTCTGGTATTTGAGATAAACATATTTCCGTTTTATTAAAGGAATTAAGTGAAAATATATATATAAACCCTAAAAAGCAAAATATAATTGTAGACTCAACTCTGTGATTATGATGACATTTTATAGAAATAGCAAAAAAACTAAATTGTTGAGATATAATAATATGATTTGAACTTGATAAAAAGAATTTGGAGTTGGCAAAATCCAGGATAGAAGAGGAACTTGAAGAAATTGGGGTAAAAAGAAAAGTAATAAAAGAAAAAAAGGAACAAGACAAGAAAAAAATAAACATTATGTTTATAAATTCTAATTTTTGTAATATAAATGAAGAATTAAATAAAGCTGAAATTGAAGAAATAACATGAATATATTATGACTTATGACTTTCAAGTTTACATTTAGATGAAGAGGAAAGAGGTTTTAGCTTTATGAAAAACTGACCACTTGATATGAGGTTAGACAAGAATTCTAAGAAAACAGCCAAAGATATAGTAAATAATTATAGTGTAAAAGATCTTAAAGAAATATTTTACAAATATTGAGAGGAACCTAGATCAAGTAAAATAGCACAAGATATTTTTAAGAAAAGAAAAGAAAAAAAATTTGAAACAACAAAAGATTTGGCTGATATTATAAACTGACCCATAAAAGTAAAAACTAGGATATTTCAAGCTATTAGAATAGAAGTAAACAATGAACTTGGAAGTTTGAAAAAATCTTTGGATGATTCTATAAAACTTCTTGATATTGGATGAGTAATATTTGTAATAAGTTTCCATTCTCTTGAAGATAGGATTGTAAAACAAGTGTTTAAAAGAGAAACTAAAGATTGTATATGCTCTGATATTATATGCTCGTGCAATCATAAAAAATCTTTAACGATTTTAAATAAAAAGCCCCTACTTCCTAGCTTTTCCGAGATTAAAAAAAACCCAAGAAGTAGAAGTGCAAAAGCTAGAATATGAATAAAGACATAAATAAAGAATTAAAATTATTTTAAATAATATGAATAAAAAAATAATAGTTCCTAGTCTTAGAAAACAAGTATTTTCAAATAGGAAGAAAAAAAAAGATGATATAGTTTTTTGAATAAACTCGACTTTTAACTACTTAATAGCCTTTATATCAATATCTTTTATATATTTGATATGGTCACTAAATACATGAGCAACTCAATGATATGAAATAAGATATTTAGAAAGAGAAAAACAAAATTTGCTTTTACAAAAAGAAACATTGGAGGTAAAAATATCTGATATAGAAAGTTTGGATACTATAAATAAGTCTGAAGTTAAAAATAGGATGGAAGAAACAGATTCTCCTGATTTCATAGTTATAAGAGATAATGTTAAATATGCATATAGCAGATAAAAAATAAATTGAGGAACGTCCGCAGAGTTACTTCGTTATGAAAAAAGTAGAGATTTTTTAGGTAATTTTTACGAATAAACTTTTTTGTTTAGTTATTCTAAGCCAAAAATTTCCCTGGTGAAAATTAGCAAAAAAGATTAATTTTGCAGATGTTCATTGATCTTAAATTAAATTTTAAAAAGCATATATTTAATATGCTTTTTTTATTTTCTCTATAAAATCCAATAAATCTTTTTTTATTCTAGCTTCTAGTTTCATAGGTTTGTTTTTTATATAATGAAAAAATTCTATTTTCCAAGCATGAAGTGCTTGTCTTCTCAAACCATAATTTTTTTCAAAAAAAGCATTTATTTTTTTATCTCAATAAGTCTTGTCTCATAATATAGAATTTCAAATACTAGACATATGTATCCTTATTTGATGCATTCTACCAGTCTCTATATTTATCTCTAATTCTGAAATTATTAATTTTTCATTTAAATATATCACCTCTCTTTCTTGCAGTAGCTTATAATGGGTAATAGTATTTAATCACTTTTCAGATATTTGTACTTTATTTTCATTTTTTGCATCACTAAGTCTCAATATTTTCTTTTTTATAGTTCAACTCTTTCTAGACATTTTTCATAAAACTATGGCATAATATGTCTTTTTTAAGGGTTTTTCTATTTTTTTATTTCATAAATTTTTATTTAATCATCATTTCAAATTTGGTCTTTTATCTTCTTCCGGAGTTCTTCTAAAATCATATACAAGTTTGGTAAGCATTGTTTTAGTTTTTCATATCATAACAATACCACTTGTGTCTCTATCAAGCCTATGTATAAGACTAGGTTTGAATGTAAGACTGCTAATTTTATTTCATAAATAATCCTGTACAATTGTTATTAAACTTAGAGTTTTTGTTTTATAATCTCATGGATGTACATTTATTCAAGGATTTTTGTTTACAACAAGCAAATCTTTATCTTCATAAACTATATCTTTCTTATCAAACTTATTTTGTATTTTGATATCTGAAAAAGTTTCTTTTTTTTCAGAAAGTTCTCTAAATTCTTTATCACTTAAAAATATTTTTACTTCATCTCCATTTTGAAGCTTATACTCATTATCCTTTTTTATAAATTTATCTTGTGATAAACTAGTTTTTAGTTTTACTGTTCACTTTCTGTTAAGTTTGTATATAAGGCTATTTTTTGCTTTTGGAAAAATCTTTTTCAAAAATCTATCCAGTCTTTGTGCAGAATCATTTTCTTTTATTTTTAAAAGTATCATTTTAAATTATTATTTTTTCTTTTAAGTGAATTTTCTAAGCATCTTCTCAATAATCCAGTTTATCTTTTTGTTTTACCATAAAAAGTATTCCATCATCTATATCTATTGGGATTAAATTATAATCTAGTTTATTTTTTTCTAAAAAATCCCAAAGATCAATCATCTTATCTTTAAATTTTATGACATCATCTATAACTATGATTCATCAAATCTCAGTTTTATCATAAACTAGCTTTAAAAAATCTAGAGTTTTTCTTTTCATAGCATCTATAAAAACAAAATCAAAAACTTCTTTTAGTTTTGGAATTTCATAAATAGCATCTGCTTTTATAGCCCTTATAGTTTTTTGCAGAGAAAATAAAGATATATTTTCTAGAGTTTGTTTATAGCTATTATCTGAAAGCTCTATTGTTGTTAGTTTTCATCCAGTTTTTTTTAATTCTAGTCAAAAATTAACGGTAGAAAATCAGTTGGCAGAACCTATCTCTAACATATTTTTCGTATTTTGTATTTTGATTAAACTTCTTAAAAATCTAGCATTATTTTGTGTAATATTAGGTATTTTGTTTTTTATTCAAAATTCTTTTAACTGCTTCAAAGCTATGATTATATTCATTTTTATAGTTATATATAATGTGTGATAATTTAGTTATTATATAAAGTAAATAAAATTTTAAAGAAAAAATTTGCATTTTTATATGCTTTATCCTATAATATCTACATCTTATTTTATATAAATTAAAAATTATGAAAAATACTATTAGATTTATAGCTTACCTGTTAGCTTGATTATTTTTCCCATTGCTAAATTCAGTCAATGCAGCTATTGATACTGGACAAACCAACCTTAAAGCTGAATTAAAAGGTTCTGAAAATGATGCTGTAACTGTAATTCAAAATTGGGTTGCCACTATAACTACTTTCCTATATATAATAGCCGTAATAGTAATACTCTGGGCAGGTTTTCAAATATTAACTGCTGCTTGAGATGAGGAAAAAACTAAAAAATGAAAAACTATTGTTATCCAAGCTGTTGTTTGACTACTGGTTATATTTATAGCAAGTTCTATAGTACAATTTGTTATTACTACTCTTTTCGTAGCATAGTAATATATATAAGTTTTTTGAAATTTAAATTACCAATAAAAAAGCTTCCTTTAGGAAGCTTTTTTTGTTTTTTAAATAATTAGTTTGTTGTTATTTAATAATTTAAATATTTTAAAAATTATAACTATCATCTTCTTCTATATTTTTATTTTTTGACATAATTCATTTGACTCCATATCACATTGCCATTCATATTATAATAGAAACGAAAATAATTAATCAAGTGCCAGCATTTTTATCTAGAAATAAATATCATGATGAAGATGTTACTATATTTTCAATAATTAGTATTGAACTTAGAAGTACTCAGACTCCTATAAGAATTTTATCAAGCATATTTTTTTATTTACTTAAAATAAACTATAAAAAATTATATTTAAAAGATAAATCTTAGCAAAATTTTTTGAAAAACAAACTAAACATTAAAAAATGAAACTCACGAGTAAATATTTAAAAAAATGCTTTTATATAAAATAAAAACTCCAGTATGGAGTTTTTATTTTACAAATCTTTTAATGGGACATAGTCCTAAAAAAAGCTTGATTCTTGTTTATATCTATTATATTTGATGTTCTGTTTTTAACATCACTAACTATATCATGTAATTTATATAGAAACTCATTTATTCTTTTTTCATACCTACCTATTATTTCTGATTTCACATCTTGTGGTAATCCACTTATAACATATTCTAAAATTACTTTTGAGTTCAAATAATCTGGTAGGAAAACTTTTTCATCACTATCTTCTCCGTAAATACCTCCAATTGCCTCTTCGCAAAATTTTCAATTTTCTATTTCATAAGGATTAGAAGATGTAGAAGCTCTGAATAAATGCCCCCTAATATTTTCATTATTATTATTATCAGAATACATTCTTTCCAGTTGCACCTTAGCTTTATCTATATCCATTTGCTTCTCAAGATAGTACAATCTTTTCTTTTTATATCTTTTTCTTTCTTTCTCGTAAATATATAGTATTTCTCCTTCTTCTTCGGGTGTAAATTTATCAAAAGTTCCATCTAAGCAACAAGAAACTCTGTTCTGTAATTCTTGATATTTAATTACTCTGAAATTTTTATTTATATAAAAAGAAATTGATATCATATAAATAATTTTATCCCTTACACTTTCCAAAAAATCTTCTTTTTTCTGTAAATTTTCTTTTCAAATTTCATCTAAAACCTCATCTATATCAAAGTAAGGACGATAAGAAAAAACTTCCCTATTTTCTAATAGTAAATCTCCTAAATTCTCTTTATCACTAGATTCAAAAGAATCAAAAAGAAAATAACCTATTTTTTGTTTTATAATAGCTTCAAGAGAACGAAAATCAGAACTATCTCTATAATCAAATTCAAAAATGTTTTTAAAAAATAAATCAAAAGCCTCATTTCATTCTTTTAATCTATCATAAAACTGGGAAGTTCTTTCATTTTCTTCATATCAAGCATATTTACTTAATTTTTCCATAGTATCTTATTTAAAAAATAATAATTTTCTCCTTTAAGTTTTTAATTTTATATTTATATTTAAAATTATGTCAAGTTTTTTTATTTAAAAAAATTTGCCAAAGATTAAATATTACTAAAATAGTAATGATTTAATTTTTGAGTTTAACAAAATAATGATAGATATAAAAAATTTAAAAGTATGAGTTTGAGATAAGGAAATACTCAAATGAGTTAGTATGAAATTTGAAGTTTGAAAAAATTATTGTTTGCTTTGAAAAAATGGTAGTGGTAAATCAACCCTATCAGCTTTTTTGATGGGACATCCTAAGTATAATCATATTTCATGAGAGATAGATATAACATCATCATCTGATGATTGATCCAAGCAAGAGAAACTAGATTTAATTGAAATGAGTCCAGAGGATAGAAGTAAACAGTGAATATTTTTATCATTTCAAAGTGTCCCTGAAATAAAATGAATCAAACTTAGAGAATATTTGAGAACTATATACAATGTATCCTTAAAAAATAATAACCAAGAAACAAGAGAGATTTCTCCTTTTTTGTTTAATAGAATAATAAAAAATCACCTAGAAGAATTACATATTGATGAGAGTTTTCTTGATAGAGAATTAAATGTTTGATTTTCTTGATGAGAAAAAAGGAAAATAGAGATTCTTCAAATGAAGCTTATATGACCTAAATATATAATACTTGATGAAATAGATAGCTGACTTGATTTAGATGCATTTAGGACTATAGCTTCTATGCTTAAAAACTTAGCTAGTAAAGATAATAGTTTTATAATTATAACTCATTATTTTAAGATTTTAGATTATATAGATGTAGACAAAGTTTATTTATTGGAAGATTGAAAGGTTGTAAGGCAATGAGAAAAGGATTTAGCATGAGAGATTAGTGAAAAGGGGTTTGGGAAGTAAAAAAAAGCCTGTTTCCAGGCTCTATACTAAACCTTTATAACACCGTATCTTTTTAGTATTTCGTATAATAATAATCCAATAGATACAATAGGTATAAGGATAGAAAGTATGAAAAGAACTGGATAGTTTTTTTTATAAGCTACAATAATTCCAACCACCCATAAAATAGAAAGTAATAATTCTAACATAATCTCTCCCCAAAGTAAGAAATGAAGTGCAATTAAAAGAGAAGAAAATATAGTATTCCCCGTAGGGTAATAACATTATTTTCTAATATAATAAGATATGTACTGACAATTAATATTCCAAGAGAGAGAAAGTATTGAATTTCATTTAAATAAATGATTAAAGAAAAAAGATATAGCATCAATACTAAAAAGATCAGAATCAACAATAAGCAGAGAGATATACAGAAATTCAGTAAAAAAACGATGAAACAATAAAAAAGTATATTTAGCACTAGAAGCAGAAATCAAATCATATCAAAGACGATGGCTAACAAAAACTCAATCAATGAAGATAAATATGAATACTAATATGAAAAATTTCATAATAGAACAACTATCAATAACAGAAATACAAATGTCCCCAAAAACAATTGCTAAGAAACGGAATAATACTCAAACAGATAAAAAGAAACATATCTCCCATACAAGTATATATTCTTGGCTAGAAACTGGTATGTGAAATAAATATAAAGAACTATTATTATATAAACATAAAGGTTATAGAAAGAAAAAACAACAAACAGAAAGAGTGAAAATTAAAAATAGAGTTAGTATTAAAGATAGACCTGAAACAATAAATAACAGAGAAGAAAAATGACATATTGAAGCTGATTTAATTGTTTCTAAAAAATGATTTAAATGAGCTATACTTACATTGGTTGATAGAAAGACTAGGTTACCTAAAATCTTTAAAATAAAAGATAAATCAAGTGAAAATATAATTAATCTAATAGCTTGAGTTAAAGATGATATATGAATTAAATCTGTTACTTTTGATAATTGAATGGAATTTGCTAAGCATTATTTATTAAATGATATATGAATAGATACTTACTTTTGTGAGCCTTATTCTTCTTGGCAGAAGTGAAGTATTGAGAATTTAAATAGGATTATCAGGAGATTTTTTCCTAAATGAACTATATTTGATTATGTAAGTGATGAAAAAATAAAAAGTATTTGCGATATATTAGCAAATACTCCTAGAGAAATACTTGGTTTTATTTCCCCTAATCAAGCACACTTTTCACAATCTTAATGTTGTATTTGGAATTATAATAAAATTTTTTATAATCTCAAAAATAAAAAATTTCTTAATGCTATATTTTCTTCTTTAAGTTCATTTAAAAAATTGCACTTCGGGGTTTAATTCAGGAAAAAATTATTAAAAGTATTATATTAAAATAAATTAATATGTCAAATATAAAACAACAATCAGTTACAATAAAAGATACTTGGAACTTCCAAGATGAAAATATATCTTACTCAAACAAAGTAGTAAAAGGTATAAACGAAGAAGTTGTAAGACAAATCTCTTCCTCAAATAATGAACCTAGCTGGATGCTTGATCTCAGATTAAAAGCGCTGGAAGCATTTAGACAAAAAAATATGCCTTCTTTTGGTCCTGATTTATCTAATCTAAATCTAGATGAAATATATTATTATGCCAAACCAGAATGAGCAGGAGCTAAAAAGTCTTGGGATGATGTACCAGAAAATATAAAAAATACTTTTGATAAATTAGGTATACCAGAAGCAGAGAAAAAAGCTTTAGCTTGAGTAGGGGCCCAATATGATAGTGAAGTAGTGTACCATTCTTTAAAACAAGAATTGGTGGATGCTTGAGTAATTTTTGAAGATACTAGTATAGCACTACATAAGTATCCCGAATTAGTAAAAAAATACTTTGCAAAATCAATTCCTATAACAGACCATAAATTCGCTTCCCTACACTATGCAGTATGGAGTTGATGAACTTTTATGTATATTCCTAAATGAGTTAAAGTAGAAGAACCTTTGCAATCATATTTTAGGATGAACAAAAAACAATGAGGTCAGTTTGAACATACTATAATAATAGTAGAAGAAGGAGCTGATGCACATTATATAGAATGATGTTCTGCACCTAAATATGACGAAAATTCTCTTCATGCTTGATGAGTTGAAATTTATGTTTGAAAAAATGCTAAGATGAGATATTCGTCTGTGGAAAATTGGAGTTTAGATACATATAATTTAAATACTAAAAGAGCAATAGTAGAAGAAAATGCTTACATGGAATGGGTATGATGAAATATGTGATCTGGTATAACCATGCTTTATCCTTGCTCTGTTTTAAAATGAGATAATAGTAAAACAGATATGCTTTGACTTGCTTTTGCAAATACAAGACAAAACCAAGATATAGGTTCTAAAGTGATACATATTTGAAAAAATACTACAAGTAATATATTATCAAAATCTCTTTCAAAATGAGGATGAATTTCTACTTACAGAGGTCTTGTAGATATAAAACCACAAGCTAAATGAGCCCTTGCAAAAATAGATTGTGATGCTCTACTTTTGGATGAAAAATCTGTATCAGATACAGTTCCTATTATAGATGTTTGAAATAGTGACTCTATAGTCGGGCATGAAGCTTCTGCTTGAAAGATAAGTGAAGAAGAATTGTTTTATCTTCAATCAAGAGGTATAGAAGAAGAAAAGGCTATAGCCATGATAGTAAATGGTTTTTTATCTCCTATTATGAAAGAGCTACCTTTGGAGTATGCAAGTGAAATGAATGTGCTTATAGCTATGGAGTTTGAATGAGGATTTTAAATATAATTTATATGCTTGATAAAAACACTATAAATTCTTTGAAACAAAAATGAACCAAAAGTATTAAAATATTTTTTTATGATGCTTGATGTTCTGGAACCAAAGTTGATATAGAAGAATCTCCTAATGTTAAAGAGCTTGTTTTTATAAAAGACCAAGATTGAATTGAAATTTATACAAACAAAGAGGAAAAGGATAAATTTGAAAACTCAATTATAACAAGGGTTGTAATAGCTGACCATACATGAAAAGAGAAACTCAGATATATATTTTCTTCAAAAGAAGTAAAAGATAGATGTGGTTGTGGTTCTAGTTTTTCTTTTTCCAAGAAAGTGCCAAAGATAAATTTTGATGAACTCAAAAACCTAAAAAGTAGTTTCAAAAAAATCGGGTAATTTAAAGCCCGAGCTAAGCTCGGGCTTTAAAGCTATATTTGGGCTAAATTTCTGAACAGATTAATTCATGACTTCTATTTGAAACCCAAAATTTATATTTGATATAATTATAATCAATTGCAACCATTGTTAAAGGGTGTATTTCAGTAAAAGTATAATCATCAGAAAATATCGAAACATTATTTTCTTTTAAAGAAGAAGTTAATGAGTTTTTAGGAACAAGGATTAATGAATATTGAATTTCACCATTAGGGTATAACATGCCATACTTACTTCCTTCAAGGTGAAATTCATTAGAATATGAATCAGACTTACAATTGAAGTAGTTATTAAGCATGTTAGCAACATCTAAAGTAATAATTTGGGGAATGCCCTTATAATTAGTAGTATTATTGTTTACAATATCATTGTCTGTGAGAAAATATTTTCCCAAGATAATACCAATAAAAGTTGCAAATAAAAGAACAAGAATTTTCATTCTAATCTCCTTTTTGAAAGTTTAAAAAAATTAACCTATCATATACCCTTTTTGAGAATAATTTCTCATTTAGGGACAAATGACAATTTATACCATATTAATAAAAATAACTATGTCAAACTTAAAAATAACAAAAAACTGATTTTATAAACTTTCTGAAATTAATGAAAGTGAATTAAATATAAACGATAACTTAGATATAAATATTTTTGATGATTGAAGTATTTCTAGGGATATAAAAATTTGAGAAAATACAAAACTAAGCATATATTGATTAGTTGAAAATAAAGATAATCATAAAATTGAGTTTATACAAGATAAAAAATGATCTGTATTATCTGTAAATTACCTACTTCTATCTAAAGATAAAATATCGGTAAAATCAAAAATTCACTCCAAAGTAGTTTCAGATGATTCAAGCTCTGATGTAAAAATAATATCTTTAGTATGAAAGGATTGATTTATTGATTTAGACTGAATTATAGAAATTTGAAAAAAATTTAAAAAAATTAAAGGACATTTAGTTGAAGATAATATATTTCTGTGAGAAACTTGAAGAATAAGATGACTTCCTACTCTTTTAGTTTGAAGTAATGATGTAGAGGCAAGTCATGCTTGTAAAATAGAAAAAATAAGTGATGAAGAATTATTTTATTTGAGAAGTAGAGGTATTTGAAGAGCAAATGCATTAAAAGTTCTTCTAGAAGCAAAAATAGATGATTTATTTTGATGATTAGAAGCTATAGAAAAGGATTTTTATTGAAGTATAAGAGAAGATATTTTAGAAAAAATATAGAATTTTTTGAAAAGTATTTTTTAAAAAATTCGGGTAAAATAAATGTAGGATATGTATTGAGAAACTATTCAATATTACTTTAGAAATCCTTTCAATAAATTTGAAATGAAAGACTATACAATTAAACATTATGAAGATAATGATACTTGTTGAGACTCTTTAACAATATATTTAAAAATAGAATGAGATATAGTAAAAAACTGGTCTTTTACTTGAGATACAGCTATTATTACTACAGCTCTAGCTTCCATACTTTGAGAAATAATCATTTGAGAAAAAATTGAAACTGTTCTAAGTTGGGATTATAATTTTATGGAAGAACAATTGTGAGAACCTGTTAGTAGCAGAAGAAAAAATGCTTCTGTATTAGCTTTACTAACTACCAGAAATGCAATACATAAATATTTAAATGATGGAAAGATAGACAGTTTTGAGGATTTAATTTTTTAATAACTAAAAACAATATCTTTTTTTACTCACTCAAATCAAATATCAGATAAATTATGGTTTAAAACCTTTGACATAGTAGTAGGTAAGATGTTTTCTAATATAATTTGAGTTTGAAGAAATTTTTCAATATCTTTATTTAAAGAAACTATGTGTATTCATGCTATTACTCCCCTGTTTATTCACTTAAACATAGCTTTTGTTTGACCAGACTCTCTAACAGGAGGATTAAAAAATATCTTTTCTCACATTTTTTTATAATCACTACCTTTCCATAATAGATTCTCTATTTTTACAGAAACACTTACAAGAGGAAATTTAAAATCAACTTCAAAACAATTTATCTCTTCTCTGAAAAATCAAAGTTCACTATAATATTTTTCAAGTATTTCAAGCTCTTGCTTCAAAGTTATTCAAATTATATGAATCTTTTTTTTGCTTTTAATTGAATAATCAAATAATTCTTCAAAAATTTCAAGTTCATCTTTAGGAGAATACAAATTACTATACATTGCTGGTTTTTTGTTGATCATATCAAGTATCCCAATGTTTTTTCTTTTTTCTAGTAAATCAGAGATAAAAAATACTTGTGTTCAAGATGAAATAGTATATTTATTAGAGTCTTTATTTTGAAGAGAATTAGAAATATCTAAAAATTCAAATAAAAATTTATTATCAAATGTATCACTTCCTTTTATATTTACTATTTTATCTTTTGAAACTTTTTTCATTTATAAGTATTTTATAATTATAAAAGTATAAATATAGTCAGTTTGGATTAAAAAAAAACAAAAAATAAAAGTTTTATTATTTTTTGTTTTTACTGAGAGATATGGAAAGCTTTGGAAAAAATATTAGTAAGTAAATTTTAGCATATTTTATAAAATGGTGGATTTAATTTAGGGTTTTAGATAGATAAATAATATAAAACTTAAAAAACTTCAGTTTAAGCAGGGGATTTTTTCTCAAAAATATCAAAAATAGGAACTTCCCACAATATAACAAAGAACTAAAGCTCTCTGTTGATGAAGATATGGGATCAAAAAACTAAAGATCTTTAATTAATTAAGAATAAAAGAATTATTTTTCCTGCAGAATATTAATTCAATTTTCTTAGAACTAGTCTTCCATCTTTTCATTCTATATCTTTATCATAAGATTCTGATTCTAAAATCTCTCTTAAAATCTCTATCAATTTTTGGTTCTCTACAGTTTCTACTCTATCACCAAAATAAGTTAGTTCCAAATTTGAACCAAAACCTATTTTTTCAAATACATTTTCTCATTTTTTAGGTCAAAAGAAAGGCACAGAAACCCCAGTATATATTATGCTTATTTCATATTTAGATTCTCCATTTCAATTTCAAATTACTAAATGATTGTTTTGGGTATCCAATTTTAGAGTCTCTCACTTATAAATTATATCGGTTGGTATACTTTTTATATTTAGTATAGAATTCCTAAATTCTTCTTCTTGTTTTTTTTCCGTTGCCTGTAAAGCTTGCATTTCTAAATCCCTTATTTCTTGTTCTTTAATATCTATAGATTCCCTAATTTTTCCTTCATCCTGAGTTCAATTTGGATTTTCTCTAGCAAGTTCAAGTTCACTTCTAAGAGATTCTAAATCTCTAAATACAGAATCTCTCGTATCATTTACTTCTTGAATTCTAGTCAAGGCTTCCTGTTGACTCTGTATACTAATTTCATTTTGCTTAGATCTATATTTATCTTCTAATGAATTTAGTTTATTTAAAAAATCATCTATTTCGTCATCTTCTCTAAATATAGAGCCATCACCTTGCTTGATAAGGTTTTGCAAGGATATAATTTTTTCATCTTTTGTTTTTCAAATAATTAAAAAATTTTCCCAAAAATCTTCTCTACTATAATCTATCTTTATATCTTGCTGTCATAAAAAATCATAAAAAGTTTTTAGAGTTTTTGGGTTTAAATTTGTTAAGTCTTCTTGCTTTATTTTAGTTTCTTTTAAAGGGGAATTTTCTGTAGAATAAAAATCCAATAGATTCTTATTTGCTTTTTGTCTTTTATCGTTTGAATCATTTAAAAACTCATTTCAAAAAATTGCTTTAAATATAAATCAAAGTATTGGAAATGAACTTAGAAGAGATTCTATGAATCCAATAAAAGTTTTTCAGACTCAATCTGGCAATTTATCTATAGAAGACAGTAAATCTTCTCAAATATTTCTTGCACTAGACATTTTCTGAGCTAAAGCTTGAGCTTCTGATTTTATAGAGTTAAATATTTCTTGTTCGCTTCTGCCTTGTGTATCTCAATTTATACTCGTAAATACACTAACTAGTGTATCAAATTTTGTTTGTGGGTTATCTGCTTTTTCTTTATTTAGTTTTTCTATTTTCTGATCTATTTGATTCATTTTTAAGTCAAGTCCTATTCAAGAAAAAACATTTTGGAAACCTGCTCTTATTTCATTTAGTTTTCATAAATTAGGTTCAATGGCATTTTCTTGATTAGTTTGATTTTCTAGTTCTAAATCAGCTAATAGTTGTTTTAGAGGTTTTATAAGTTTTTCTGTAAAAGATGATATTATAGATGATAAATTTAAGCTGTTTTGTATTTCACTAAGTATAGATAGTTTTATATTGCTAATTTCTTTTTTAGAGAAGTTGTTTTTATAAAGTTTTAAATCTATATAGTCTCAGATTAAATCTAGGAAGCTACTCATTGATTCATTGTTTTCAAAACTTCAAGCTAACTCATCAAAACTAGTTATAGTGTTTAAATTTTCTATTTCATTGGGAGAATTTTCTGGTGAATTTGTGAAATTTTCATTTGATCAAAATGCTTCAGACATATTTGTTTTTGTTTAGGAAATTAATATTAAGATTTTATCACAATTTAAACTCAATTGCAAAAAATTGTAAATTTGTATAATTCAAAAACTAATTTAGATATTTATATAATTTGAAATATGTTGCTTTCTGATTTTGATTATAGTCTACCAAAAGAATTAATAGCACAAAATCCAACTGAACCAAGGGATCATTCTAGACTTTTAGTTTTATGAAAAAAATCATGAGTTATAGAAGAAAAAAAGTTTTATGAGATACTAGATGAACTTTGAGAAGATGATGTTTTGGTTTTAAATAAAACAAAAGTTATAAATGCTAGACTTTATGCTAAAATAGTTGGCTTGGAATCTTCTAACAAAAAAAGTGATTTTTTAGTAGAAATATTTTTACACAAACAAGTATCTGAAAATACTTGGGATTGCTTGGTTTATCCTTGAAAAAAAATAAAGGTTTGAAAAAAACTAGCCTTTTATTTGAAAAAGAAATGAAGATTAGAGGAAAAAATCCTTGAAGCTGAAGTAAAAAAAATATCTGATTCTTGAAGGATAATAGAGTTTAATAAATCTTGAAAGGAGTTTTTAGAAGTAGTTGAAAAACTTTGAGAAGTACCGTTACCTCCTTATATAAAAGAGGAACTAAAAGATAAAAATAGATATCAAACAGTATGGGCAGAGGTAGAATGAAGTGTGGCTTCTCCTACTGCTAGTTTACATTTTACAGAGGATATTTTAAAAAAGTTGAAAAAAAAATGAGTGAAGATAGAAAAGGTATTACTTCATGTATGAATTTGAACTTTTATGCCTGTGGAAAAGGAAGATATAAAAAAACATAAAATGCATAGTGAGTATATAGAAATAGATGAAAGTACTTCAAAAAGACTTAATAAGTATAAATCTGAATGAAAAAGGATAATAGCTGTTTGAACTACTTCTGTCAGGGTACTTGAATCTATGGTTAGTCTAAAATGAGTACTGGGGTATTGAAAAAAAGATACAGATATATTTATTTATCCTTGATATAATTGGGGTTTTATAGACGGTATGATAACAAATTTTCATCTACCTAAATCAACTCTTTTGATGCTTGTTTCTAGTTTTGCTTGAAAAGATAATATTGATAAGGCTTACAGATATGCTATAAAAAATAAATTTAGGTTTTTTTCTTTGGGGGATTGTATGTTTATAAGGTAGGATGGGCTAAATTTTGGTTTATCAATCCTTTTGATATTTATAATAAATATAGTTTTCAATAGGGAGTAAAAGTAATCATAAAATAAGGGTATATTTTAGGTAATGTTCGGGAAGGAAAAAGCAATATAGTGAAATAAGTAAACATATACTAATAGCAGCTAAATCGTATCAAGTCTCTGAAATCAAAGTAAAAATTCATGGTCTTTTAGATAATTTTATATCATTATACACAACTATATTTCTATATGGTCAGTAGAGACTAATTCACAATATTAAAAATAAATCTATTATTATTATATTTAAAGTTGTGTATCAAAGAAAGATTCTTGCTATAAATCAAGCAACAATTATGAGTGTACCTACCAAATACCATTTTTTATTTTCTTTTTTATCAACACTTTTTCAAACCATATATTTTATAAAAATTCACAAGAATAGTACTCAAGAGATTATTCAAGAAATAGTAAATATATCTTTAAAAATCAAAAATAATATTAAAGCCCGGAGAGTTTCATTGGATACTTCCATAAAAGCACTACTAGCACTTATAAAAAAACCTCTTTTTTTCTCCTTTTTTATATTTTTTATGCTTATTTCTGATTTTTTATATACAATATCTTTCAAGAAAAAGATTGGAATAAGAGCTAAAATATGGAATATAATTCATGATATAAAAAAAGTATTTATTCAATAAAAATATGTCATTGCTCAGACAAGTACAGGTCATAGTATTATAGCTATTATATGTAATCAATCAATTATACTATTATGTCTTCATCTCATAGAATTATCCCCGCATATTGAATAGTATATATGATAAGCGAAAAAATATATTGTCTCTGCAAGAGCTGTTAATCATACAAAAAGAAACCAGTATATATTTATTCAATCCATCAATAAAAATGGTATGTAGGAAAGTATTCTTAAAATTATTCATAAGATTAAAAATGTTTTAAGCCCGTAATAGTTGATACAAATAGAAACAAAAGGACGTATTATAAGCCTTAAAAAAAATATAAGTCAGAGAGCTAAAAAAATAAATGGTAGGCTTATACCAATTTTATACATTACAACAGGTCATAAAAATGTCATGGTTTGCCAACCAAGCATCCAAAAAAAACGATGTATTGCAATCGTATTTATACTTTTATTTAAAAATATTTCTTTCAAGTTTTTGTTATTTAATTAAAGGATATTTAACCCCTTATACTATTCTCTCTATTTTATAACATTTATTATATCTCTTCTGTACTATATCGTATTCTTGCAAAAGGAGAAGGTTAGGGTGAAGGTTCCCCCGGAGAGGGCTAGGGTGAGGTTTTGTTTGGATCAGGTGGAAAATATTGAGATTCTTTGATGAATAATATAGAAAGATGTTGAATTTCTCCGTTGAGTAAATTTGGCAAAGAGCTAAAGCTCTCTGCACAAAGAAATATGATAATTGGGGGATAGTTTATATAATAAGATTTATCTAAAATACATCTCTAAAAAGCTTCATTCTAAATTTCTGTGGGACTCTTCAGTAAATGAAGTATTCCAATTACATCAATATGGTAAACTGGAGCTTTCTCAAGAACTAACTCATAAGTTATAAGTACTATTTACCCAGCTATCATTTCATGCACCAAATGCAGTATTACATCAACCTCAATCATCATCAAAATTGAAAGAATAAATTCAATATTTATCTTGAT